>NZ_JBYRDN010000002.1:0-3995 GCF_058130005.1 Lactobacillus sp. M44 | reverse complement strand
TGTAAATCCCTTTATATCAATGTTTATTTAGCATCTTTCTTTCATTCTATCATGTATGAAAGATGAAAGATTAATCTCTAATTATTTTAAAAAAGCTAGTTAAAGATTGACTAAAATATTAGTGATAGCCGATAACTAAGAGATTAAAAAGCACTATACCAATCCGATTTTACTTGTTTTGTACTGTTTTTCTGATTAAAAAAGCTGATTTATCAAGGCTTTTGCTTATTTGGTCATTAAAACTCCAATTTTAATGACAGGGGAGAAAGGGAAGCAAAAAGCAAATATTAAGAAAGTGTTAAGATTTCAAAGGAGGACAATTTTGGAAAAAAATTTTAAAATCAGCCTTCAATTTTTTTGTATTTTTGATCCTGTTTTTCCTCGTCTAAAATGTCCCCAAAACATTCAATATTTTGACTTAAAAATTTGCAATCAAAAACAGCCTATTTTACCCCGTATTTTTGACCTAATTTTCACTCGTTTTTTACTCTGTTTTTTAACTAAATTTTAGCCTATTTTAGGTACCCACTTTCAGTGCCTAAAATAGGCTTTTTTAATCACTCTTTTTCGGGGCTAAAATTGACTAGCAATTCTGCTACTTTTTAGCCCCTTTTCTACACGCCAAAAATCGCTCATTTTTTCATTGTCACTTGTACCCCACCTCATGGTCATTTTTAGTGACAATGAATCCCTTGCGCCATGCAAGTTTTGACCCTATTGGTAACCGTTAGTCACCATTGGTCACCATCAAAAACTTGCATATCGTCACCATAAGAACCCATGTGCCGACTTCTTTTGCTTAGTTTTGGCTCCAGCTACGCTCCAAAACTAAGCAAAAGATAAAAGGGCATAAGAAAGGATAACGCACCTCCGCAAATTTTAGTGCCCTATTCGGTTACTAAAATTGAGCTTGGAGTGCGCTCGGCATAGCCGAGATCCTTTTTACTAAAATTTATAGGCAAAATGCGTTCCACTTTTTTGCCCATAAATTTAGCCACTGTAAACGCCATAGAAACTATGGTGTTAACAGTGGTGCCCTTGGTCTTTATTTTTAAGCAAAATAAAAACCATAAAAATCTGGTTTAAAAATTGGCACTTAAACAGCACCAATTTTTGCCCCATATTTTTACAAAAAAGCACCCTATTGCCTTACGCAGTTATAGGGTGCTAATAATTAATCAAATCATAATAAAAAAGCGTTCGACTAACTAGTATTTTTGAGTAAAAAAAGCACCAATTTTTGCCCCATATTTTTACAAAAAAGCACCCTATTGCCTTACGCAGTTATAGGGTGCTAATAATTAATCAAATCATAATAAAAAAGCGTTCGACTAACTAGTATTTTTGAGTAAAAAAAAAGGCTATGCAAAATTTGCATAGTCTTTTTTATTATAATTTTGTAGCATAGCCTCGTTAATTATTTTAGTGATACCATGTTACATCATCACCCCAGTTGTTTCCATAACCAACACTACCAGTTTCTCCATCAGCCCAGCCAGTTTTGCCGTCCATTTGGACTTGAACCCATTGGTGTTTGTAAGCGTTTGGATTGACGTGTTGCCAGCGATAACCCATGTAACCTAAAACTAAGCCTAAGGCTCTAGCAGTGCCTGCACATGAGTATTCATGCTTAACAAAGAGTCCGTAAGGTTTATCATAGTATGGTCCAGACATGGTGTAGTTGCTGAATCCAGTGAATCCTGCTACGTATTCGGCAGCTAGACCAACTCTTTGCTTATCTGTTAGGTGCAAGCCACTTTCATTAATTGCTTTAGCAATAGTTTGCGCAATTCCATTAGCATTACCAACAGGTAAGTCATAACGTTTACCTGTTGGTCCAATGATGTAAGTTGGTTTTACAACGTATGTCATATCTGCAGTTAATCCTGAAATTTTAGTTCCATCTGGTACCTTGATTGGTTTATCCCATAATGGTTTAGTAACATCTGGGCCTTGTCCTGGCATTCCTGATAAACTCATACCTGAATTACTTGAACTAGCTCTATAAGTACTATGATGTACGCTAGGTGTATAGAAACTTGCGTATTGAGCTGGGATCCATTGTCTATCTGTACCTAAACGATACATGGTGCGTCCATTAATGGTTGCCTGTTCTATTACTTTCCAGTGTGACCCTTTGTTTACATACTGGCTAGTGTAATTACCATTTGCATCAATTAGAGCTACTCTACCTAAACCTGAATAGGTAACCGTAATTGTGCCACTTTTTGCTTGGCGATTACTGATAGCACTTGCACTAACCTTACTTTGACTGGCGTATTGAGCAGGAATCCACTGTTTATCAGTTCCTAAGCGATACATAGTGCGTCCATTAATATCTGCTTTTTCAAAAATCTTCCAGCGACTATTCTTATTCACATATTGCCCTGTATAATGACCATTTGAGTCCAATAAGGCAACTTTACCTAAGCCTGAATAATTAACTGAAATTACTCCTGCTTGCTTTTGTCTATTTGTTGCAGCTGCATTTACTTGATTAGCTGTTACAAATAAAGTTAAACTTGAAGCCGTTACCATCACAGCTTTTAAAATATTTGCTTTTCTCATATATTACTCTCCCACAAAATATTCTAAATTAACTAAATATAACAAAAATTTATTTCAAGCATATTTTATCACGCAACTTAAACAAATAAATACAAGAAAATCAAACTTAATTACAAAAATAACTTGAAATCTATGCAAATTCAGATACATTGAGAGGGAGTCAGAGTTTGAGGCAGAGTCTTTCCCTGTTTGCTTTTTAACAAGAAATTTTCTGCGTTTAACAATTTTCTGATACATCGATCGGTCATCGTCGTCGTCGTTGTATCTACAGTCTTTAAGTATCATTTCAGATACTTAATCATCTTTTTCCACGCATCTGCGCACCCTACGTGTCTTTCTTTCGTTTTTATGATGATCTCCCTATTACGCTACCTTCAGTCTTATTGCCGCTTACGAGGAACTTTCAATATTTTCTATATTGCCTGCCTCCAGTCGTACAGATAAGCGAGGTTCAGCCATTGCGATACTTACTCAAGGTATCGGCTTACAACTCATCAGTTTTTACCTTAGCTAGTTAGCCTTAGGCTTCAGAAATCTTTTCTGTCCGGGCTTTTCTGACTTTTACCCGATTACCTTCCTGCACAATGCTATAGATTGACATCATGCAGGACGTTGCCCTTTGTTTGAAGCTGCGGCAAGCACAGCTTTTTTTCAAGTTTATGGATATCGACTTTCACTATTGCCGCATAATCAGCGCAAAATAAAAAGATGCGCCTTTCAGCTCATCCTGTGAAAATCATCTTTTAAACTTGAATAATAATTTTACCGTGGTATTATTATTATAAAAGAAGTCATTTGGCAGGTGTTGCTGTCAGATCCTTGAAAGGTAATGTGGTTTGCCGATCAAGGCTTTTTTTATGTCTTTATTTAATTATTTAAGCATTTTCATGTCTTGTGTTAAGTATAGCTTATTAAGAAACAAAAACAACTATTTATTTAAAAAATTTACTCCAAAAAGATCTTTTTGGAACTTTTTTTATTTTTTCAGTAACATTACTTTCATAATTTTGGAACTCTTGAGTGGTTTCTGGAAGCATTTTTAATTGCCTTTCTAGCCCAAGTTGCAGTTTATGAGCCTCGGATAATCGTTCATTAAGGTCATCTATTTGTTTATCTTTAGACCTAAGTTGTTCAATATATCTTTCTGTTAATGCTTCATTTTCTTCATGTAATCTTTTTATTTCTTTCTGAAGAAAGATTAAAAAGTCATTACTATCAATGGTTTCATTGGTATCTTTCTTTCTTTCAAAAGATGAAAGATGTAATTTTTCAAGTTGATTTGAAGAATAAAGCTTTTTGCGACCCTCTACTCTTATTGGTTTAACGCCATTCTCGCGTATAATTCTTGTAACTGTAGCTTGGCTAACTTTCAATTTTTTTGCTAGTTCTGTCTGTGAATACAGCCTATCTTTCACTACTTTTTTCAC
>NZ_CM176707.1:0-1474775 GCF_058130005.1 Lactobacillus sp. M44 | reverse complement strand
CTAGTGCAAGTACTTCAGATGATGACAGCACCTCAGATGATCCTGATATAATCGATAGTACAAGTAATGATAGTTCTGAGAATTCTACTACAACTAACACATCAGAGATCGACAGTACTTCTGATGATCCAGATATTAATGACTCAAACACTGTTAAACCCAAACCAGAAAATCCTTCTGATTTAACTTCTCAAAGCACCTCAGAAGAAACTGTAAAGCCAAAAGGTGAAAGCAGTAATTCAGATTCTGTTGAAACAGTTAAACCACATGGAGTAGGTAGCGCAACTGCATCTATAGTAGGTTCAAGTGCAACAGAAACAGTTAGAGCATTAGCTCAAAGATCAACTGATAATGGTCAAGCTCGCCTGCCACAAACTGGCAAACAAGATCAAAGAGATCTTTCATTGTTTGGAATGCTTAGTGTAGGAATAACTGGGTTATTTGGAATCTTTAGACGCAAAAAGAATAAAAAATAGCCTTTATAAATAAGAAGGGCATCTATTTAGTCAAATACTAAGTAGAGCCCTTCTTCTTTTAGGTAAAAAATTCTATAAGTCGTTGTATAATATTACTAATGTTATAAAAGGAAAGTTTAGATAATATGGTAAAAGTTAATATTACAAATATTTATGGTATGTCTCCTGAAAGTAGTGCAGAAATTGCGCAAAATCAGGTAACAACTATTGCTAAACAACTTGGATTTAATGAATTAGGCATATATTTTTATAATTCTGGTGGAGAATCTGCCGAATCAATGAGTGCAAGAATTGATGGTATTAATGCATCTTTGCAATTTGGTGATATTGTTATTTTCCAACTTCCAACTTGGAATGCTCCTGAATTTGAATATATGTATGTTGATAAATTAAAATTATATGGTGCAAAAATAGTATTCTTTATTCAAGATGTTCCACCATTAATGTTTAAAGCTAACTATCATGATTGGATGCAACCTTACATTAACTTTTGTGAACAAGCTGATTTGTTGATATTACCAAGTAAGAACATGGCTGATAGATTACATCAAGAAGGTTTAAAAAATAATAAAATAGTCTATCAAAATTTATGGGATCATTTGACATTTTTTGAACCAAAAAAAGTTCAATTTAGTCGTGAAGTTAACTTTTTAGGTAATCAGCAACGCTTCCCGTTTACAAATAATTGGAACTATAAAACTCCATTAAAGTTATTTGCTAATATTCACGAGCAAGATGAATCTTTAAATGTTGAATACATGGGCTTTTATCCAGGTGATAAGTTGTTTGAAAAATTAGATCGGGGATTTGGGTTATGTTGGAGCGTTAATACAGGTGAACAAGATGAAAGAGAATATTCCCACCTCAATGCTTCATATAAGTTAAGTACTTATCTAGCAGCTGGAATGCCTGTTATTGCAAATGCGGGTATTTCTTCTGAAAAGTTCATTAAAGAACATAACTTAGGCATTGTATTAGATAGTTTAGATGACTTAGATGATGCAATTCAAAACATTGATGAAAATCAATATAATGAAATGGCTAATAATGTACAGAAAGTAAGCTATTTACTGCGCAATGGCTATATGACCAAAAAAGTCTTAATTAAAGCAGTTGAACAAGTTATGCTGAATAACTAAAAGAGGGCGAGAATTGTTTTTTTATAAATTTATGATCAAACATCCAATTACCAGTAAGTTGATTAACATGATGTTGATCTTAGCTATGTTCATGTTAGGTAAGTGGATTCCATTGCCTTTTACCTATGCAAAGACAGCTATTGCTAATTCTTCTGAAAACCTGCTATTTGTGGTGAGTGGAGGTAGTTTGCAACAACTATCAATCTTCAGCTTAGGTATTCAGCCTTGGATGACTGCAACGATTGTTGCTGGGGTGCTTAGTCAAAGTAAAAGATTAAAATTACCAATTAGTAAAGTTGAATTAATCACAAAAGTGATAACTATGATATTAGCTTTAGTGCAAGGATTCATTATAATAGTTGGTCTGAAGTTAACTGACAATAGTATAGATGCCAAGTTAATTGTATATTTAGTCTTAATTGCAGGAAGTATGGCTGTCATGTGGCTGGCAATTATGAATGCTAGATATGGATTAGGCAGTACTATGATGATTATCATGGCAAATATCTTGCAGTCAACTCTAGGTAGTATTGTATCAGCTATTAAGTCAATGATTAGAACCGAGCAAGCATTAATTTGGTTTGGGATTATTGGTGTAATTGCATTAATAGTCTTTGCCTATGTCAATGTATTATTAGATAAAGCAGAGTATCGTATTCCATTAGTTAGAATCCTAATTGATAATGAATATGCAGAAAAGACTTATATTCCTATTAAATTAACCCCTGCTGGTGGTATGCCTATTATGTTTGCATTAGGATTGATGGGACTACCTGTATTTATATTCCAATTTTTAGGATATTTTTATCCTAATAGCCAATTTATTAAATGGGCGATTGTTAACTTCCAGTTTACCATGCTACCAGGTGCAATTATGTACATGGTAATGCTATTTTTATTATCAATGATGTTTGCCTATATTAATGTAGATCCTGAAAGTTTAGCTGAAGGGTTAAGGTCTGCAGGAGACTATATTCCTAATGTAGAGCCTGGAATTGCAACTGAAAAATATATTCGCAAAATATTATTTCATTTTGCCTTAATTGGGGCTATTTATATAGTAGTAATTTCAGGTGTTCCATTATTATGGGGTGTAGGTAATCTTCAAAGGATGGCACTTACTATGATTCCTGGGTATATGTTTATGATAATTGGCTTTGCGATGTCAATTATGGAACAAGTTAGAACAATTAGAGTAAAACACAACTATACACCAATTTTTGAGGGAGATGAATAGATGTATTATTTCATACCTTCGTGGTATCGCGACAATGATTCAATTGAAAGCTATGAACAGACTAGTTATGAACAAGCTGGTGGGATAAGTTTTGATGATACGATTAATCAAGTTAGAATGTTTGAACAAACTGGTGACAAAACTAGATTAATTGTGCCGAGTTATTTTCCCAATCTGCGCTATTTTATGCATAGACAAAATATTTATGAAGTAGCTTATATGAATGCCTTTGATATTTTGCAAGATATACCTAATGATCTAGGGATGCAAGTTTTAGACTATCATGATTTTGCTTGGCCTGATGATGCAGAGTTCATTTATACGCCATTTAGATTATTGATATATCGCAAAGGCAATATGTATGCCAGAATAACCTTTGGACCTGAGAGTAATATGATCTATCTAGAAGTCTTTCAAGATGAACAATTAAGCAGGAAGTTGCACTTTGATGATCGAGGATTCTTATCTAGAGTGGATTATTTTGAAGAAGGTAATTTTACTAAGAGTGAATATTTGAATCTAGCAGGGGATGTGCAATTCGTAGTTTCTAGTGATAATACAGTTGAAATTATAAATAACTCATATAACTTAGAGAAAAATAATTATGCTAATTTAGAAGCATTAGTTTTAGCTTGTATGCAAAAATTCTTTGCAAAAAATCTTGAGAGAAAAGATTCAGTAATTATTGCTGCAGATAATAATCATAGTAATAAGATCTTGCAGACAATTGATTCTGATCGTATTGCATTGTCATATTTTTATAATCGGATAAGTCCTGATAACTTAGCTAATCAAGATTTTGATAAGGCAAAGATTATATTAACAGATTCAAATTATAATAAAGACCTATTAACTAAATATACTCAAAAGCCAATCATCCAAGTACCACCATTTGATACTAGATTGACATTAGGTAAGAGTAGTCAAGAAGAAAAGTTAAAGATATTTTTCATGGTTGATGGATTATCTGATCAAGACTTGCAAGATGCGTTATTAGAGATGATTGAACTAATGGAGAAAAACAAATTAATCGAAGTTGTTCTTGCTACTTATCATGGCGAAGTTCATGACAAGTTAGAAAAGCTAATTAAAGCGTTAAAAGAAGACCATAACTTTGATTATGATTATATTTTTGATCCAAAAGATGATGAAATTAGTGAAAATAATCTAGATGAAGATGAAGACAAAATTCCTAAACGTGCAATCAAATTCTTAGCTGCAGGATCAGAGTCTGAAGTAATTAGTACTTTAAAATCGATTAGATTAATAGTTGATTTGTCTAAGAATCCAGATGTGTTTTTGCAAATAGCTGGAATTAGTGCAGGGATTCCTGAAATACTGACAGTAGAGTCAATGTATATTGTTGATGACAAAAATGGACAAGTTATAAAACTTGGTGGATTAACTGACGCAATTAAGTATTATTTTGTTGGATTAAAGCATTGGAATGAAGCCTTAGTATATGCAACAAGCAAGATTGCTGATTATACAAGTGGTAAGATTACACAAACAATAAAAGATGCATTGGAAAGTGATGTAAATGGATAAGTTCTTACTTGTAGGAGAACAAGACTGGACTCCACCAGTTAATAAAGACTTGAATAGTCGATGGTTTTATTCAGAACCTGGGCATGTAAGTGATCTGATTAAAAAGTTATTACCAAAGAAATTACCTAAAGAATTGAAGGCTAAGATCAAAGTTAAGCCTGATCCTGATCCCTTCAGAGGATTCATGGGTGCAGTGTTTACTAGTATGCCAACAGATGAAGATCTGAAGAGCTTATTTAAATATGTAGATAGTTATCGAGTATTAGCCATTAATCATCTAGCGCCAGAAACTGATTTTCAAAAATATTATTTTAAATGTAAGTTAGTCAGGCAATTAGATATTGTTGAACCTGTGAAAATAATTGATTGGGTACATAAGAGATTATTTGATGGACAAAATGGAACTAAGTTAGATGTTAGTGCAATTGAAATACATCCAAGATATCAAGGCGATGTCCAATATAATGGAGATAGCAGTTTATCTATATCGGGTGATTTTGGCAATGAATTCAAGCCAATTGCAGTCTATAAGTGGGGAATGTTCGTTGACGTTAATCGCACAATGAAATTATGGCCAGAATTCACCAAAACTGCCAATGTGCAAATCCAATTAGTAATTTATGAAGTATATCCTGGAAATCCTAACACTGCAGATAGAAGATTAGTTTTTAGTCAAGATGAATTACAACATGAAGTTGAAATCCCCAATGCTGTGGGGCAAAGTACTCTAAATGCAACAATTGAAGTTAAAGGCAAAGGCACTTTATCTTTAGGTGGAATTCATTATCGTTGGTCAAGACTTGGACTTGGAAACTTTTTTCCAGGTGGAAGTCGTTTAGTTGATAAGAATAGACAAGAGATAGACTTTTATTTTAATCCAGGGGATCTAAAGCCACCGCTTAATATTTACTTCTCAGGATTTAGAACTGCTGAGGGATTTGAAGCATTTTACATGATGCGGTCATTTGGTGGACCATTTTTATTATTTGCAGATCCAAGGTTAGATGGCGGGGGTTTTTATCTAGGATCTGAAGAATTAGAAAATAAAGTTGTTCAAACTATTAAAGACAAACTAGCCTATCTAGGCTTTACTAATAAACAATTAACTATGTCTGGGATGTCAATGGGGAGTTTTGGAGCATTGTATTATGGCTCAAAATTAGAACCTCATAGTATTATTACTGCTAAAACACTGTGTGATTTAGGAACAATTGCAAGTAATGAACGCAAGAGATTTGGCGGTTTTGCGACATCACTTGATATGCTTGTTAAGTATGAAGATAATGACTTAAGTGCCAAACAAAAAATCAAAAATTTAGATAATAAGTTTTGGGATTCATTTGATCAAGCTGATTGGTCTGATACACAATTAGCGATTACTTATATGGAGCAAGATGATTATGATAACTTGTCTTATAGGCGATTATTACAACATTTAGCCAAACAAAAAAAGCCAGTTCACTTGATTGCACAAGGCTATGCAGGGCACCATACAGATAACAGCACACCTGGAATTATTTGGTTCAAACAGCAATATGATTGGATTTTGCATAATGATTTTGGGAGAGTAAAACGATGAATAGCTTGTATATAACTAAAGTAATGTATCCTTTTTTTAAAGGTATGGGTGGATATGCTGATGGATTATTAGGATATAAATATCTTGGGAATAGTGGTGGCTCGTTAGGTCATGTTTATTTAACTGGAACACAATTAAGTTTAAATAGTGATAAAAGTGCTGACTTTTATAATCCATTAGTGCCAAGTGGTAGTGTAATTTATCGCTGGGATATGACTTTTGCGTTTGGTGCAGGGCATGCTGTCCCACCAATGCCACTATTAAAAAGAGGACATAAATATCAATTAAAATTGCATGCAGATATTGATAAAAAATACGGCTTATATATGAGAGTATTGAGTTTTGATTACTATTCTACAAGTATAAATACTCAAATCATTAAAGAAAATGTGGGAACTTTTACTTATCCTAAAAATGCATATTTTTATGCAATAGATATGATAGGTGTAGGGATGAGCAGGATGCATTTTAATCGATTAGACATTGTTGAAGTTGATACGAAAGAAATAGAAAAAAGAGATTATAAGGGTATGCATAAAGATAATATTGATCGCACCACGAATGAAGTGAAAAAAATAAATAAATATTTAATTCTATAATGTGAGAGCTAGCAAAATGAGTAATAAACAAATTGAAAATGAAACAGTTTCTATAATTATTCCAGTCTATAACTGTGAAAAATATGTAAGGCAATGTGTTGAAAGTGCAATTAATCAAACTTATCATGATTTAGAGATCATTTTGATTGATGATGGATCAACAGATAATAGTACACAGATAGTGGAAGAACTTCGTAATGAAGATGAAAGAATCAAAGCTTGGCATCAAAATAATCAAGGTTTGTCAGCAAGTAGAAATATTGGTTTGGCTATGGCATCTGGAAAATATGTATATTTTTTGGATGCAGATGATTTTATTGGAGAGGATCAAATTGAAATTTTATGGAATGCAATGAATAAAAATGATTCAGATATTGCAATTTCAAATTATACAGAGTTTTATGAAGATACTAGTCAATATAAATTTTATGTGTTAGATACTGACTACTTTGAGAAAACTTATTTGATTAAAAACTGGTTAAATATTCAACATAATAGTCAATTTAATCTAAATGTTGTTTTTATTGTTGCATGGGGAAAATTGTATAAGCATGAATTACTCAGAGATATTGTGTTTCCTATAGGAAAAATAGCAGAAGATAATTATACAACTTGGAAAGTATATTTACTTGCAAATAAAGTAACTTATATAAATAAGTCTTTTTATATATACAGAAGAACAAAAAACAGTATAACTGGAAGAAAAAGTGCATATATGTTGTCCCCTATTGAAGCAACTGAAGAAAGAATTACGATGTATGATCTAATTAATCACAATACGAATGAAGCAGAAAAGAAAGAGTATATTTGGAGATTACGAGTTGCTAGAGAATCTGCATTACAGAATAATGATTATGTAACTTATAGAGATACAATTCTAAAGCTAAAAATTTTAAAAAAATATGGAATTATTGATGAATAGTTTGAAAGTAGCCAATAAATAGGTGGTGAATTATTTGGCAAATATAATTAATGATTATAAATTACATAAACTTCAAAAAACACTTAACAAAATAAATAAGCTTGCTACTAAAATGTCTAACTTATCTGATAATCAGTTAAAAGATATGACTGTAAAATTTCGTAAAAGCTTGGCTGCTGGCGCTAGACTAGATGATCTCTTAATACACGCTTATGCAGTTGTGCGTGAAGCTGATAAACGAGTACTAGGTTTATATCCATATGATGTACAAGTATTAGGTGCAATTGCATTAAGTCAAGGTACAATCATTGAAATGAAGACTGGTGAAGGAAAAACCCTGACTGCTACTATGCCATTATACTTAAATGGATTAACTGGTAAAGGTGCAATGTTAGTTACACCAAATGATTATTTAGCAGAGCGTGATGGGACTGAGATGGGTCAAGTGTATAAATGGCTGGGTCTTAATTGCAGTATAGGGTTTGAAACTGAAAAGCAGCCTAAATTAGATACTAAGAAAAAAAGAGCAATTTATAATTCTGACATTATTTATACTACTAATGGAACTATTGGCTTTGATTATTTATCTGATAATTTAGCTTCTAATGCAAAAGATAAATTTATGCGTGATTTTAACTATGCAATAGTTGATGAAGCAGATCAAGTGTTATTAGATGATGCAATTACTCCATTAATTATTTCAGGTGCACCAAAGGTTGCTTCTAATTATATTGGTCCAAGTGATGAATTTATCTATACATTACGCAAAAAACATGATTTCAAGTTTGATGATGAACACAATAATGTATGGTTTACTAAACATGGAATAAAAGAATTAAATCACTTCTTTAATATCGATAATGTTTATGATGGAGATCATACAGAGCTAGTGCGTACTGCAACTTTGGCATTAAAAGCACATGAATTATTTGAAAAAGATAAAAATTATGTTGTAACTCCCGATGATAAAATTGCATTACTTGATAAAGCCAATGGACGTGTCCTAAAAGGGATGAAAATCCAAGCAGGGCAGCATCAAGCAATTGAGATGAAAGAACAAGTTGATATAACTTCTGATGATCGTGCAATGGCAATGATTACTTATCAAAACTTATTTCATAAGTTCAAAAAACTCTCTGGAATGACAGGAACAGCCATTGCTGCTAAAAGAGAATTCATGGAGACTTATAATGTAGATACAATTCAAATTCCTACTAATAAGCCTGTTATTAGAATTGATAAGCCAGATAAGGTTTACCCAACTCTGCCTGAAAAACTAATGGCATCACTGCGATTAGTTAAAAAGTTACACAATCAAGGACGTCCTATCTTGATCGCAACAGCTAATGTTAACTTGTCAGAAGTATATTCTGAATTATTATTAAAAGAAAAAATCCCCCATTCTGTCTTAAATGCTAAAAATGTAGCTAAAGAAGCTGAAATGGTTAAAGAAGCTGGACAATATGGTGCAGTGACAGTTGCTACTAACATGGCAGGGCGTGGAACTGATATTAAATTAGGAAAAGGTGTAGAAGAATTAGGTGGTCTTGCAATAATAGGCACTGAAAAAATGCCCTCTAAACGAATCGACCAACAATTGCGCGGTCGTGCAGGTAGACAGGGTCAACCTGGGACTAGTCAGTTCTTTATTTCATTAGAAGATGAAGTAGTAACTAAGCATGGTGCTAAATGGCTACAAGACTACTATGAAAAACATAAAGATGACCATGATTTAGAGCATCCTAGACAATTAAAGCGGCAAAAATTCATTAAAGCAATTACTCAAGCACAAAGACAAAGTGATGATATGAATGCAGCAAGTCGCAAGCAAGCAATGGAGATGGATGAATCAGTTCAATTGCAGCGCCAGATAGTCTATGATCAGCGTAATGATCTGATTTATGATAGAGGCAATCAAGTTTCAATAGATAAGATTTTATTGGATGAGTTTAATAATTTTTATACTAATCATCCAGATCTAAATGCTAATACGCTGCAACGGTATATTTTAGATAATATAACATATGATTATTTTGATAATCCTGATGATATTGCTCTAAATAAGCGGAAAGTCGTGGTTTCTTATCTGATGAATTTAGCTAAAAAAGAACTAGCTAAAAAAGATAAATTGTTCGATAATATAAAAGAAAAGAAAAGATTTGAGCGAGTATCAATGCTTAAAGCAATTGATGAAAGTTGGATCTCTGAAGTAGATAGTTTGGAACAATTGCGTCAAGTTATATCCAGTCGTGTAGTAGCACAGCGTGATCCTGCATATGAATATCATAAGGAATCACTGAAATCATATAAAAAAATGAAGCAAGATATTAAGCATAAAATTACACGTAATTTATTATTAAGTACTATCTTAATTGGCAGAAATGGCAAAAAAGATATATATTTTGTATAAGGAAATTCTATGAATAATTCTGATAAAGATCCAATAACTAATGATATTGAAACTAGATTAAAAAAAGAGCGAAAAAAAGATCCAGTTAAAACTAAAAAAGATAAGATTAATGTTCAATTTTGGTTGAATTTAATAATCGTAATTTTAATGCTTTCAGGGATTGTATTTTCACTAATTAATATATTGAGGTAGTTATGACTGTTTATAGTTTTAATAAAGGAATTGGTTGGGCATCAAGTGGTGTTGAGTATGCTCAGTTATATAGAGCAGAGAGCTTTAGACTAGCTAATATAAAAGCAAAGTTTATTTTTACTGATTTTATTTCTGCAGATAATGTAGCAGATTTAACAGAGAACATGGGCTTTAAAGATAGTGAAGTTGTCTGGTTATATACTGCATTTACAGACTTTCCTGTGACAAAATCAACTTATACATTAGAACAATTAACTAAGACTTTTTCACGTAATATTGTGAAGGTTGATAAGCAACCAACTTCAGTTAAATATTATTTTGCAGATAATGATTGGGCAATTGCTTATCTTAAAAAAAACTCTGATAACTTAGTTGCGCGTGTCGAATATGTAGTAAATAACAGTTTATTATTTAAAAAATACTTCTCTTCAAAGTGCTACATGTGTGAATATTATGCACCAGTCAATAATCAAGCTATTATGTATCAACGAAGTTACTTCAATTTAGATGGTACAGTAGCTTATGATGAAATAATTGATGGCGATGATCATATCTATAAGTTCAAAAATGAGATTATTTATTCTAAAAGGGCGTTGATTGCATATTATATCAAGCAATTACATTTGACTTCTGATGATGTAATCTTGATTGATCGCGCTACTGGACAAGGCCAAGAAATCTTAGAAAATAAAAGTTCTGCTCGAGTAGGTACAATCATTCATGCAGATCACTACAGTGAACCTAATACTAATGCAGATAATATCTTGTGGAATAATTATTATGAATATGAATTCCAGCATTATAAGGACATTGACTTTTATATAGCTGCAACTAATACTCAAAAAAAGCTCTTGCAAGAACAATTTAAACACTATCTACATGTACGACCTAAGGTATTTACAATCCCTGTTGGTAGTATTGAACAATTACATAAATCACATGATCGCAAACCATATAGCTTAATTACTGCATCTCGCTTAGCTACTGAAAAACATATTGATTGGTTAATTAAAGCAGTTGCACAAGTTCATAAAACTCAGCCTCAAGTAACCTTGGATATCTATGGTGAAGGCGGGGAGCGTGAAGCATTATTAAAGCTAATCAATCAATTAAATGCTAATCAATATATTCATTTGATGGGACACCAAGAACTAACTGATATTTATCAACATTATATTGCTTATGTTGCAGCTTCTACTAGTGAAGGATTTGGCTTAACATTATTAGAAGCTATAGGCAGCGGACTTGCGATGGTTGGATTCAATGTAAGATATGGTAATCAAAACTTTATTGAAAATGATAAAAATGGAGTTTTAATTTCCTACGATGCAGAAGCTGATACTGACCAAAAGGTAAATGATTTAGCTAAGGCAATTAATAAGTTATTTACCTCTGATCTAAAGCACTATAGCGATGAATCATATAAATTAGCTGAAAACTATCTAACACCAGTTGTTGCAAAAAAATGGGATCATATATTAAGTGAGGTGATTAAGTATGATTAATTTATTTGATAGATATACAAGCCAAAGCAAAGACTTGCATATCTCAATGTTACTAGCTGGATTTAAACAGCCAGCAGTAGCTATACAAGATAATGGATTCTTGCCAAATGATGTTGATTCTGCATTGAAGTTTTTCTTCAAAAAAGCTGGAGTCAAATTAGTTGGTAGACCAAAATATTTTAATCAAATACCAATCCCTCGTTATTGGTCAATTGATGCTAATGGTAGTGAAGCTAAGATTAAAGATGGCGATAGCATACGTGGTCACATCACTTATACGGCAAGTGATAATACTAGATTAGTTAAACAAGTTGAATGGTTTGATAGACAAGGTCGCATTAGGATTATTGAACACTATAATCAGTGGGGATGGATGTTCAAACAAGTGATCTTAGATATAGCAGGTAATTGGCGGATGACTAATTATCTGACTGCTAATGGAGATAAAATCTTAGTTGAAAATAATGTCACTGGTAATGTCATCTATTATGCACCTAATGGTAAATATCACATTTTTAAGAATTTGGTAGAGTTAACTGCATATTATTTAAAGCATTCTAATTTAAATACTGATCGAATTATGTTTAATTCATTAGCATCACCATTATTTACGTTGTTAGAGATGCCAGATACTAAAGGTAATCTGCTGTTTTGGCAAGAGCCAATTAATGATGAAATTCCTGGTAATATGATGTTCATCTTAGAAGGTAATGCGGGAGATACTAAAGTTGTAGTGCAAAATAAAGCTGATTATTTAAAGATAATTTCATTACTTGATAATGATAAACTAAAGCAAAAAGTTAAGTATCTAGGCTATATTTATCCATTTGTAAGATTGAATAAACTAAGAAAACATGCATTGATATTTACTAATTCTGATCAAATAGAAGACTTAGAAACATTAATTAAGCAATTGCCAGACTTTGAATTCAGTATTGCAGCTGGAACTGAGATGTCTAATAAATTAATAGCTATTGATAAATATGACAATACTAAGTTATATCCTAGTGTTGCACCGCAACGGATTAAAAAGTTAGTAGCAGATAATGATTTATATCTTGATATCAATTATGGTAATGAGATTTATGATGCAGTGCGTGGCGCATTTGAAAACAATATGTTAATCATGGGGTTTGACGATACACTGCATAATGAGCGCTACGTTGCATTAGAGAATCGCTTTGGCAAGGGTCATGTAGATATTATGATACAAGCGATAAGGCAAGCATTTGATAATCCAGATAAGTTAGAAAAAAGACTGCAATTGCAAAAGCGTTATGCAGGGTTAGAAACAGCGCAAAGTTATCAAGAAGTTATTGATAAGTGGGGCAAGTGATGTCAAATAATACTTATAAAATTAATGTATTAAGCATTAAAGATACTTTAGATTATATTATGAAGAATGATTCTTCAATTGCTCGTTTTGGCGATGGAGAATTAGATTTAATTTCTGGTAATAGTATCCCTTATCAAAAATATGATCCAAAACTTGCTAAAAGATTAAAAGAAATCTTATTTACTCAAAGTAATCCACAACTTGTAGTAGCTATTTCTGATGTTTTTCATGATTTGAAACGCTATAACGATTATGCTGAACAATTTTGGACTAACAAGTTACCTGAATATAGCGATATTTTAAATGAGTTAAGTAAAAAAGTGACTTGGATGGGTAATACATTTATATCTAGACCATATATGGATCTGCGTGACAAATCACAAGCTGCTAAATCCTTTACACAACTGAAGCAATTATGGGATAAAAAAGATATCTTAATTGTAGAAGGTAAATTATCTAGATCAGGAGTTGGCAATGACTTGTTTGATAATGCAAGTTCAATTGAACGAATAATTGCACCATCACATGATGCGTATGATCGCTATGATGAATTATTATGGTTAACTAAATATCATGCCAAAAATAGACTTGTATTATTAATGTTAGGCCCCACTGCAAAGTTATTAGCAAAGGATTTATCAAAGATAGACATTCAAGCAATTGATATTGGACATATTGATTCTGAATATGAATGGTTCAAGATGGGTGCTACTGAAAAAGTTGACTTACCTAATAAGCATACAGCAGAGCATAACTTTGATGAAAATGTAGTGTTAAAACCAGATGCTAAATATGATAGTGAGATAGTTGCCGATGTAAGTGGAATAGTTAAACCAGTAAAGAAAAAACATACTAAAGCAATTGTCTTAGCAGCAGATGCAGGATATTTAATGCCATTATCTGCAACGTTGAAGTCAATCTTTGCTAATGGCTACTATGGCACAGTTTATGTAATGAATAGTGATATTCCACAAGAATGGTTTGAGATTGTTAATGCCAAGCTGCAATATGGCAAAGTACAAGATGTAAAGATAGATAGTAGCGTATTGAATATTGCACAAGTTGTTGTTCCATATATTAATACAATGACATTCGCACGATTATTTGCGCCTGAACTTATTGATGTTGATCGATTATTATATCTTGATTCAGATATAATTGTAAATCATGATATTAATCGATTATTTGATATTGATTTAAATGGTAATACGTTTGCTGCAGTGCCTGATTTATCGATTTTAAACATTTATGGGGTTCCAGAGTATTACTTTAATACTGGAGTCCTCTTGATAGATGTTAAAAAGTGGAACAAAAATAAATATACAAAGAAAATACTTGAATGCGCTGAAACAGTCAAAGATACAATTGACAATGCTGATGAAACATTGTTCAATAATTTCTTCCATGATACATATTTAGAATTACCTTTAAAGTATAATTATCAAATTGGATTAGAACGAGCAATATTTTATTCTAATGAAGCTAATAAACAAGAAAAATTGGATAAAGAGAAGAATCCTGTAATCTATCACTTTATGTCTGCCGATAAACCATGGAAGTTAACCTCATCTGTAAGTAAACGTGATTTATGGTGGAAGTATTATTCACTTGATTGGGACAAATTAGATAAGCCAGTAGAATTTCCAAAATTTGATAAAAAGGTCTTTATCTTTACAAGCTTAGATGAATTACGTGATATCGAAGTACTTATCAAGAAATTTCCAAATATTGAATTTAATATTGCCGCATATGTATACATGTCTTTTATATTAAATAGACTGATACAATATGGTAATGTCAAATTATATCCCACAATTATTGGAAAAAATCTTGACAAACTCATTAAAGAATCTAATGCAATGTTAGATATTACAGATGGGCCAGATAATGAAATAACTAAACGATTTGCACAAACTGGAAAACCAATAATTGGATTTAGAGAAGATAAGTTTAATGGAATAATTCCAGAAAACAGTAATTATGAATTAGTTCATTCAACAGATGAAATGATTAAGCAATTACAAAAATTAGAGGGAAAATAAATGGATAAAGATTTTTCAAAAGCAATAGTTTTAGCAGCAGATGCAGGATATTTAATGCCATTGTCTGCAACATTAAAGTCTATTTTTGCCAATGGTTATCATGGCACAGTTTTTATAATGAATGCGGATATTCCACAAGAATGGTTTGAAATTGTTAACAGTAAATTGAAGTATGGCAAAATACAAGATGTAAAGATTGATAAAGGTATATTAAGTCAAGCTCCTAAGTCTATAATCGATGCAACTATAAATTATATGACATATGCACGTTTATTTGCGCCAGATATGATACAAGTTGATAAATTATTATATATCGATAGTGATATTGTAATAGATCATAATTTAGATAGTTTAATTAATACTGATTTAAATGGAAAAGTAGTTGGTGCTGTAACTGATTATCGTGATCCTAAAAATGGCTTTTTAGCTGGAGTATTATTAATTGATGCAAAGAAATGGCGAAAAAATAATTATACTAAAAAAATTTGGGATTACGCTTTATCACACGAATCTTTAAGGTTTGGAGATCAAGGATTATTAAATGACTTTTTCAAAGATAACTATTATGAGTTAGAACGACGATATAATTATGAATTAGGCTCATTTTATATGTTGTTTTACAATCAATTTAATAGGTATGTTGCAGATGAAGAAGTCGAAAATGTAACCGCTAGATTTGAGAATGTTTCTGAACCTGTATCATATCATTACACTACTATGAATAAGCCTTGGAAATTTGCAACTAGTCAGGTTTATAGAGAAAAATGGTGGCAATATTATTCATTGGATTGGGAAGATTTAACCAAGCCAGTAGAATTGGAAAAATTCTCTACTAAGATGTTTATCTTTACTTCATCAGATGAATTACAGGATATTGAATTACTTGCAAAAAGATTTCCCGATATTGAGTTTAATATTGGTGCATATGTTAATATGTCATTTAAACTATTAAGACTGTCACAATTTAAAAATATAAAATTATATCCAGCCATAATTGGCAAAAACATTGACAAACTCATTAAAGAATCTAATGCAATGTTAGATATTACAGATGAACCTGATAATGAAATAGCTAAAAGATTTGCACAAACTGGAAAACCAATAATTGGATTTAGAGAAGATAAGTTTAATGGAGTAATTCCAGAAAACAGCAATTATGAATTAGTTCATTCAACAGATGAGATGATTGAAAAATTAGAAAATCTTTAATTGCTTACGCTAAAAATACGAGCAAACAAAAAAGGATCACTTTCACAATGAAAATGATCCTTTTTAGTATATTCAGTTAGAATTATTTGTTAATTTTAACTGGGGTTTCAGGTTCTCTACCTTCAACCATAGCATAGTTATTATCAAATGCCTTAACAACCATGTTGCGTACAGCATGAGTTGTGTAAAATGCAGTATGTGGAGTAACTAATACATTTGGACGAGCAATTAAGTCAGCCAAACGTGGGTCTGGGAAGTTTTGACCTTCCCAATCTTTGTTGAAGATACCAACTTCATTTTCGTAAGTATCCATTACGAAACCAAAGATTTTACCTGAATCTAATCCACGAACAACAGCATCAGTATCAACTAATGGACCACGTGATACGTTAACAATAACAACGTTATCTTTCATTTCTTTGATTGAGTCGTCGTTAATCATGTGAACGTTAGCAGGAACATCAGGAACGTGTAATGAAATTACATCAGCTTGCTTGTATAAGTCATCTAATGAATCTACATAGTAGCCTTTCTTTTCAAGTTCAGGGTTTTTGAAAATATCAAAGGCAATAACTTTAGCGCCAAAGCCTTCCATAATCTTCATAAATACTTGACCGATGTGGCCAGTACCAACAACACCAACTACTTGGTCACGAACTTCACGACCAATTGTTGGTGCCCAACGTAGGTCATGACGCGCAACTTTTTCATCCATGCGCTTGTCTTGACGCAAGATACGTGCAGCTTGGATTGCAGCATGTTCTGCAATTGCATCTGGTGAGTATACTGGAACATTAGTGATTTCAAATCCTAAGTTTTCAGCAGCTTCCATATCGATGTTGTCAACACCAACATTACGCAATGACATCTTAGTAATGCCATTGTCTGCCAATGCTTGTAAAGTATCTGCAGTGTAGTCTAATTGTTGGTAAACAACAACACCATCTGCACCTTTAGCCAATTTAGCAGTTTCAGGAGTCAATAACTTGTCAGTATATTCAACTTCAACGTCCTTGTGGGCGTTCTTCCATTCTTCTAAATATGGCTTTTCATCTTCACGAATAGCATATGCAAAAATCTTTGTCATAAGATAAATCCCTCCATAAATTAATTACCAACCAGTATTATACACTCGTAGTAATCAATAAAAAATAAAAAATCAAATTTTTTTGTTATTATTTGTTAAACTGAGCTTTTAGTTAAGAAATTAGATACAAAATTTTCTCTACACTGAAAATTTTGTAAAAGTATTTGTTAAACTTAAAGTGAGAAATTAAACAGAAAGAAGGATTTGAAATTGAACAAAGAAATTCTCCAATTGTTAGTAACTTTTGATGAAAATTATATTTCACCATTTAAAACCTTATTGATGTCAATCAAGATGAACAATCCTGGTCAAGATTTCCATGTATGGCTATTACATAGTGATATCTCACAAGAAAAATTGGCTGAGTTGCAATTTTATTGTACAAATTTGAAGACTGAATTTACTCCAATTGCAGTAGATCGCAAGTTGTTTGATAATGCGCCAATTACTGATCGTTATCCACAAGAGATGTATTATCGCTTGCTTGCACCGAAGTTTTTACCAGAAGATTTAACTAAGATTATTTATCTAGATCCAGATATCTTGGTTGTGAACCCAATCACATCTTTATGGAAGATGGATTTACAAGGCAATACTTTTGCTGCTGCATCCCACAAGGGGATTACCGATATCATGAACAGCATTAATCGCATTAGATTAGATACTAATAGTGATTATTTCAACACAGGGTTATTGTTAATTGACTTGCAAAAAGCGCGCCAGTTAGTTGATCCTGAAACAATATTTGCTGATGTTAGAGAACATAAAGATGAATTGATATTACCTGATCAAGATGTCTTCAACCACTTATATGGAGAAGATACATTGCCACTACCAGATGAAATTTGGAATTATGACACTCGCTATTATTCAAGTTATTTGTTGCGCGATGATGGACATATTAGTTTGGATTGGGTAATGAAAAATACCATCATCTTGCATTTTGCAGGCAGGAAAAAGCCATGGCTAAAAGATGCTTCATCTAAATTTGTTGCATTATATAAAAACTACATGCAAATTACTGATCGTTTTATTAAGAAAATCGAGATGTAAATATGCAAAAAGTCTTATTATTAGTAGGACCTACTGCTATTGGCAAAACGGGTCTTGCGATTAAATTAGCTAAAAAATTACAAACAGATATTATTTCTGGCGACTCCATGCAAGTATATAAAGAATTGAGTATTGGTACAGCAAAAGCAACTGCAGATGAGCAAAAACTAGTGCCTCATCATTTAATTGATCAAAGGTCAATCTTTGAAGAATATTCAGTCAAAGACTTCGTTCATGATGCAACTGGCGCAATTAGTGAACTAGCAGCAGTTAATAAATTGCCTTTTGTAGTAGGTGGGACGGGTTTTTATTTAAATGCATTAGTTAATAAAATGCAGCTGGGTGAGCCGGGGCAATATCCAAATAGTGTCGACCAAAAATGGCAGAATTATTTTGATAAGTTTGGCAATCAAAGACTGTGGCAAATCTTATGTGAAAAAGATCCAGAAGCTGCTAAAAAAATCCCTGAAAATAATGTCCGTAGAATATTGCGAGCGCTGACTGTGATTGAACGAACTGGGCAAAAATTCTCACTTCAACAAGAAAAAATTGAGCCACGCTATGATGCTTTATTTATTGGATTAAATACTGATCGCGAAGTTGTTTATCAAAGAATTAACCAGCGAGTTGATCTGATGGTTAAAAAAGGATTAGTTGATGAAGCAAAGATGGTTTTTGATAACCAATTAAAATTGCATCAGGCAAAACAGGCAATAGGGTATAAAGAGCTGTTTCCATATTTTGAAAATCGTGCAAGTCTAGATGAATGCGTAAAAAAACTCAAGCAGGCATCAAGAAAGTATGCCAAAAGGCAGTTAACTTATTTCAAAAACAAATTGCCTGTAGTCTGGTATGATCCAATTAAAAATCCAGATGTGGAAAGTGAAATCTTGAAACAAGTTAAGATTTGGCTAAATAATTAAGATGTGTGAATATACCAGTTTGACCTTGAGTAGTAATTCTGCTATTGTAATGCTAGTTTATAGTGAGTTGTCATAATTCGCGGACTAGACCAATGTTATATTTTGGGTTTGATATTTGAACATACAGGAGAAAAAATATGAGCAAAGTGTATTCAAAAGACGAAATTCGCCAAGAAATTGAAGATCAAGATGTTCGCTTTCTGCGTTTAGCGTTTACAGACATTAACGGGACTTTGAAGAATGTGGAAGTTCCAACTAGCCAATTAGAAAAAGTTTTGGCAAATGAAATTCACTTTGATGGATCATCAATTGATGGATTTGTGAGAATTGAAGAAAGCGACATGGTTTTATACCCAGATTTATCTACTTGGGCAATCTTGCCTTGGGGTGATGAAAATGATGGTAAAATTGGTCGTTTAATCTGTAATATCCATAATACAGATGGTAGTGCATTTGCAGGTGATCCAAGAAATAACTTGAAGCGTATTGTAAAGCAAATGGAAGAGATGGGCTTTTCTAATTTTGAAATTGGATTTGAAGCTGAGTTTTTCTTATTTAAAGAAGATGCACAAGGCAATTGGACAACTGAAGTTAGTGATCATGGATCATATTTTGACATGTCATCAGAAGATGAAGGTGCAAAATGTCGCCGTGATATTGTTGAAACTCTAGAAAAGATGGGCTTTGAAGTTGAAGCAGCTCACCATGAAGTAGGGGATGGTCAACAAGAAATTGACTTTAGATTTGATAATGCATTAGCTAGTGCAGATAAGGTGCAAACTTTCAAGATGGTAGTAAAAGAAATTGCCCAAGAACATCATTTGAGAGCAACTTTTATGGCAAAACCATTGGAAGGTGAACCTGGATCTGGGATGCATACTAATATGTCATTATTTAAAGATGGCAAGAATGTCTTTTATGATGAAAAAGGCGAATTCCGTTTATCAAACACTGCATTATATTTCTTAAATGGTATTTTGAATCATGCAAGAGCCTTAACTTGTGTGGGCAATCCTACTGTTAACTCATATAAGAGATTAATTCCTGGATTTGAAGCTCCAGTATATATTGCATGGGCTAATAAGAACCGTTCTCCATTAGTTAGAATCCCTGACGCTGAAGAAATCGGCACAAGACTAGAATTAAGATCTGCAGATCCAACTGCTAATCCATATTTATTATTAGCTGCAGCATTAAAGGCAGGATTAGCAGGAATTAAAGAAGCAAAAATGCCAATGAAGCCAATCACCTCTAACTTATATGATATGTCTGAGAAAAAACGTGAAGAATTAGGCATTCATTCATTGCCTTCAACTTTGCATAATGCAATTAAGGCCTTTAAGGCAGATGATCTGATTCAAGAAGCACTTGGTGAACATTTGACTAATAGTTTTATTGAGTCAAAGGAATTAGAGTGGTCTAAGTATACTCAAACTGTTTCTGATTGGGAACGTGAAAGATATTTTAATTATTAAAAGCATATGTAAAAGCTCATACTCTGAATGCAGAATATGAGCTTTTTGTGTATGTCTATATAGGTGAATTTAATTGCAATCTATAAATTACTACCTATGATGTATCTGGAATTAAAGCTCGTCTTGACTTCTTAAGCATTGGATCACCTCCTTATATTAAAAATGATATTATTATTCATTTTTACTTTTTAAATATTGCAAACGCTCTTTTAATAGTTGAAGAAGAGAATAAGTGTAATTATAATTGCTCAATGCTAGATTTAAATTGGAGTTCTTAAAATTATTGCTGAACAATATATCTTCTTGAAAAGTGGTAATCTCATCGATTAGCTGACTAAGTTCTTGTTCTTTTGTTAAAGCTACTAAAATTTTGATTTCATCATCAATATTTGAACTGATTCGGTCAATAATATGTGTTATGTGTTCTTGAGTTGTATTTTGGTTCATATTTTCCAATGCCTCCATAAGCTTAAAATTATAATATGATAAGTTAATAATAATATAAATAAAATATTATGGTATACATATAAATAATAAAATATATAATGTTACTTTTCAAGTTATTTATAAGCGGATACAAAATATACTCAAAATGTAAGTTTAAAGAATTACGATACCAATATAAGTTGTAAAATAATGGCTGTTTGATATTGTGTTAGATATTGCAAAAAAGCAACCACTATATTTTGTTAGAGTGGCTACTTTAATATGATTATTTAGTTTTCTATGGAGTCAATCCAGTTATCAAAATCTTTTAGAGTTCCAATTGTTTAAGCCTTGCCTTCCTCTGCTTCTTTTTTAGCTTGTACTGCTTCAACAGAATCTAAAAATCTATCTTTATTAGATTTTTAAATTGGTATGGACATATCGATGCTCTTTATTTTTGTATAAACGTAATTATAAATTATTTAAGCAATAGTAGTTCAAAGGATAATATGGTTGTGTAAAATAGATATAGCTAACAATATAAATTATGAGGTAATAGCTATAATAGCTATGCTTAAATATCCAAAAGAATATTTAAATGATGTGATGGTTAGACTTGCATGTAATTCAAATGCGATTGAGGGGATTCAACTTACATTAGGTCAAACTAGAGCGGTAGTTTTGAATGAAACCGTAGTTGCCACTGGAAATAAGGGTGTAAAGTTAAAGGATTTATATGCATCAGACAATCAAAAAGATGCATTTAATAAATAATGGATGCTAAGTTAGATATAGATACAATTTTAAAATTGCAATTTGAGTTAACTAAGAATACTATACCTACTGCAGGAAAAGTAAAGCATAGCCAATTAGTGAAGTAATGGGCAGATAATACAAGTTATCAACTTGAACAAGCGAAAAACAAAGAAGAAATTTTACAAATATTAATGCAATCTCATATTGAATTTGAACGAATGCATCCATTTGATGATGGCAATGGTATAACTGGAAGAGAATTAATTAATTTTTAACTAGTTAAATACCAAATGCCTTTTTTGATAATCAGCGCTGAAGATAGGCCATTTTATTTAGCAAACTTAGCTGATCAAAATGTTGATAGCCTAGCAGAATATGCAAAGTTGAAGTTGAAAGATGAAAAGAAACTATATGAAGCATATTTAAATTAAGATGGGATGTAGAAGATAATAGGCGTAAAATAATAGTTATGATTTAATAAATAACTAGACATTAAAGTAAGCACTATTTTATAATTTGGATATATGTATTTTATGGAGGAAGTAAGATGACAAATAATAAGAGAACACAATATTCGCTTAGAAAATTATCAATTGGACTAGCATCAGTTGCTATTGGAATGGGTGTGGTTGGGAGTATACACCATGGGGATGTAGTAAAAGCGGAAGTTGTTGGACAAAGTAGTGCAAGTAATGATGATTTAGATACAAGACTACCTAATATACGTGGAAATTTTATGGAATACAATAATCACGCAAATAGTGTAAGCTTTTATTCTGATACAGCTGTTAAATATATATTGCAAGATTCAATGGGCAAAAGATTAGGGATATTTAATACATCAAATCCGTCAGATCATCATATTGATTATAACTTTAAAACGCCAATGCCGATTGATACTTCAATAACTGCAACACCAATAGATATTCGAGGTGTTGAAGGAAAACCATTAACAATTTATTACACAGATAAAACAAAGTTGTTAGAAGCAAGAACTGTGTATGGTGATATGTTAGGAGTACCTGACCACGGAATTTTTGCTACTCCATTATTTAAAAATGCAAGTGCGCAAGCACAAGAAGAATACAGAAAGGCAAATCAACAGGCTAATAATGAAGCATATCAAGATGATATACCACAGGCAAAGAGAGATGAGATAGCAGCTAATTTAAAGACTGCATATGAGAATCTTTCTAAGGATAATATAGGAAAAGATACAAGACTACCTAATATACGTGGAAATTTTAGGGAATATAATAATCACGCAAATAGTGTAAGCTTTTATTCTGATACAGCTGTTAAATATATATTGCAAGATTCAATGGGCAAAAGATTAGGGATATTTAATACATCAAATCCGTCAGATCATCATATTGATTATAACTTTAAAACGCCAATGCCGATTGATACTTCAATAACTGCAACACCAATAGATATTCGAGGTGTTGAAGGAAAACCATTAACAATTTATTACACAGATAAAACAAAGTTGTTAGAAGCAAGAACTGTGTATGGTGATATGTTAGGAGTACCTGACCACGGAATTTTTGCTACTCCATTATTTAAAAATGCAAGTGCGCAAGCACAAGAAGAATACAGAAAGGCAAATCAACAGGCTAATAATGAAGCATATCAAGATGATATACCACAGGCAAAGAGAGATGAGATAGCAGCTAATTTAAAGACTGCATATGAGAATCTATACAAAGATAGGATTACTAATACAGATGATACAGGAAACAATATAGAAACAACTCCAACTGTGCCATCAGATAATCATAAGCAAAATGTTAATATCCCGAACACTGATAACAAGCTTAAAAACAAGGTATCTGAAACCAGTTTTTCAACTGTAGTTTATGCACCTGTAATTAATAATAATCCTAATTATATGATTGCATTACGCGACAAAGATGGAAGGCTTACAGGTAAATATATTTCTACTAATTCTAGATGGAAAGTATTTGCTAAGAAGATTATTAATGGTGAAATATTCTACCGTTTGGGTACACAAAATCAATGGGTTCCTGCTAAATACTTGTCAAATAATGTTATTGATGAAGAAAATAATGCAGAAAGACCTCTAAAAGCTGTAGGCTATGTAGCAATTTTACATAATAATAGAAATTATAAAGTTGCTTTGTATAGCTCAACGGGTAAATTAACTGGATATTTAGGAACGAATTCAAATTGGAAAGTTCTAGCAAAGAAAACTATTAATGGAGTTTTAATGTACAGACTTGGTAATCAAAATCAATGGCTTCCAGCTAAATATATAAAATTAAGATAATCAATTAATCTTGAGGATAATTTAACGTCCTCAAGATTTTTATTTTGTTCCAAAATACATAATTTAGTTGATTTGACGTATTGCTATGAATACGCCTAAGGCGTATAACATAACAATATCTAGATGAGAGGAGGAGGTGCTATGACAGAGTATAAAGCACGACAAGTACTTAAGTTGTTAAAAGAGCATGGATTTACCTATATTAGTAATAATGGTGATCATCACAAGTTTACTAATGGGAGCGGGCTACCTACTATAGTCCCTTATAAACATTTGGGTGACACTATAATGTTAGGTGCATATAAAGCTATTTTAAAACAGGCTCATATAAAGCTTTGACTTGTCTTCTTTTGTTACATTTTAATACGCATAGGCGTATTATTTAAACAACGAGGAGGGTGATTCTATGACACGATATATAGTATATCCAGCAGTATTAGATGATAAGATGATACAGACAATCCAAAAGGTTTTTATTTGGTACTGCAACTTTAGTTGCCATAATTGGTAGAGGCGGATTAGGTACATTTATTTATACAGGGATTAACTCCAACAACAATACTGAAGTTTTATTGGGGGCGATTTTATCTGCTACTTTGGCAATATTTTTCAGCTGGCTACTTAGTTTTATTTTCCAAAATAAAAGATATGTTAAATGGAGCTTGGAAATTATTGCGGTGGTATTAGCATGGCAAAAAATGCAATTGTTGCACCCACTAAAACTATTATAATTGCAGGTAAGATGGGGTCTGAACCAGAGATATTAATCAATATGTACAAAGATTTGATTAAACAAGAAAACCCTAATGCCAAAGTTATCTTGAAGCCAAATTTTGGTGGCTCAGTCTTTTTATTTGATGCGCTAAAAAGTAATAAAATTGATATCTATCCAGAGTTCACTGGCACTGTTTTACAAATTTTAATTAAAACTAATCAAAAAACTGGTACTAATCCATATCAAGGAGCTCTATTGATGAAGACTAGTTTTGCACATGATAATCCTAAAATAATAGCAGCTTTAAATAAATTAGCTGGCAAAATCACTCAAAAGCAAATGCAAGAGATGCATTATCTAGTAGTTGTCAAACATGAAAAGGCTAGCAAAGTCGCATATGACTATTTAGTTGCGCATAATTTACTCAAAAAATAATTCATAAAGTTCAAAAATTTAAAACTTGCATGCTCAAAATCTTAAGGAAAACTATAGGATAAGCCAATAAGCTTTAAACTGGCGCTAGGTTAAGCTATTATTTTTATGTTGCTATTACTTAGGATTTAGCAAATAATATACCAGCTTTAAAATTTCCATGATATACTATGTGATATTATTAATTGCATAGAATTAAAGGAGACAAAAAAGTGAAATCAAAGAAAAAAATCGTTATTACTCTGTCAGCGATTATATCTATAGTAGTCATAGCATTTATCGGAGCTTCATTTTATTTTTATAATATGGCTGTTGTTCCTGGACAAAAAACTTTTTTGAGCGCAAAAAAGCCACTATCTAAATCAGATCCATTATATGCTCAAAAACTCTGGTACAAAAAAACGCCAAAGCAAAAATGGTTCATGCAAGCAAGTAATGCTAATTTAAAATTAGATGCAAATTACATCACAGCTAATAAAACTACTGATAAAACAGCAGTGTTATTGCATGGATACATGAATAATAAAGACGACATGGGGCAATATGCAGCCATGTTTCATCAGATGGGCTATAACGTATTAATGCCTGATGCAAGAGCTCATGGGCAAAGCCAAGGCAAGACCATTGGTTATGGTTGGATGGAAAAAGGCGATGTCAAAAAATGGATCCAAAAAGTAGTTACTAAAAATGGTAAGCAATCTCAAATTGTTTTATTTGGAGTTAGCATGGGAGCATCTACTGCAATGATGGCTAGTGGATTGAAATTACCTAGTCAAGTCAAAGCGATAGTGGAAGATTGCGGCTACACAAACACTAAAGCTGAAATTGAACATGAAGCCCAAGCTTTGTATGGAATGCCAGCATTTCCAAGATTTCCTTTAATTGAACTAGTTAGTTTAGTTACTAGAGTAAAAGCTGGGTACTTTTTTGGCGATGCGGATGCAATAAGTCAATTACATAAAAACAAATTGCCAATTTTATTTATTCATGGCAATAAAGATACTTTTGTACCAACTAAGATGGTTTATGAAAACTATCATGCAACAAGCGGTCCAAAACAGTTATGGATTGTACAAAATGCAACGCACGCTAAGTCTTATGCAACACATCCTAAGTTATATCAAGAAAAAGTTGGGAGCTTTGTAAAAAAATATATAAAATAGTTTTTAGTAAAGGAAATATTAATATATGCAAGATATTTATATTGTCGCAGCTTCAAGAACACCATTTGGTCGCTATCGTGGAAAACTAGCCCAATATAATGCAGTAGATCTAGGAGAATTAGCATTAAAAGATGTTTTATCAAAGGCAAAATTGCATGCAAAAGATCTTGATGCATTATATATGGGAAATGTCTTAAGTGCTGGGCTTGGTCAAAATATGGCTCGCCAAATTGCAATTAATGCAGGAATGAATCAAAGCTCACTTGCGACGACTATTAATGAAGTCTGTGGATCTAGTCTAAAAGCAGTTAGATTGGCTCAAGCCCAAATGTTAATTGGGGATTTAGATTTAGTTGCAGTTGGCGGTAGTGAAAGCATGTCAAATGCTGAATTATTATTGCCAAAATCAGAAAAAGAGAATCCTGAACATTTTAGAGATGAAATGATGGTTGACGGGTTAATTGATGCATTTTCTAATAAGCCAATGGGATTAACTGCAGAAAAAGTTGCTGAATGGAAAAATATTTCGCGCAAGCAAGCTGATCAATTTAGTATGAACTCACACCAAAAAGCTGCTGCCGCAATTAAAAATGGAGCTTTAAATAGTGAAATTGCACCTATTATGGTCTGCCAAAATCAAGTAGACCAAGATGAGAATGTTCGCTTTGACAGCAATATGGAGCAACTTGGCAAACTAAAGCCAGTATTTAAACAAGATGGGCAAGTTACTGCAGGTAGTGCATCTCCACTAAGTGATGGTGCAAGCATGGTGATTTTAGCAACTAAATCAAAAGTTGATGAATTCAATCTAACTCCACTAGCTAAATTAGGAGCATATGCAGAAGTTGGTTTTGATCCAAGCTTAATGGGATATACTCCAAAATTTGCAGTTCAAGAGTTGCTAAATAAAACTAATACTTCAGTTGATGATTATGATTTATTTGAAATCAATGAAGCTTTTGCAAATACTACTTTAGCTGTTCAACACGATTTGCATATTCCTGATAATAAGTTAAATATTCATGGTGGTGCAATTGCAATGGGTCACCCATTAGGTGCTACTGGGACTAGATTATTAGGGACAATGGCTTATAATTTACATAATTTGAAGAAACAAAAAGGAATTGTTTCATTATGTATTGGTGGGGGATTAGCAATTGCTTATGAAGTAGAGAATGTGACATTGTGAAATTTTATGAATTAAAGGCCAAACAAAGACGCAAAGTTTTAAAAAATGAAGGCTATGAATTAGTCAAAGTAGAAAAAAAGATCTTAAAAAAAGTTGATTCATTAAGTGAAAATGTAATTGGTACGTTAACACTGCCACTAAGCATTATTCCTAAAATTATGGTTAATGGGCAAAATTATCAAGTGCCAATGTCAATTGAAGAACCTTCAGTAGTTGCTGCAGCAAACCATGGAAGTAGTATTTTTAATTTAAATGGTGGAACACTAGCTACTAGTATGCGCAATGGTATATGGGGTCAGATTGTTTTAAAAGTAAGTGATGAATTTGATTTAAATAAGTTTAAAAATAAGTTTTCAATTTATTTAGACTTTTTGAATCATGAATTTGCCTCACTAATTGGTCATGGAGGCTCTATTAAACAAATTAAGGCTAGTCAAGATAAGGATTTACTGACTATTTTAGTCTTAGTTGATCCAGCACAGGCCATGGGAGCCAACCGTGTGAATACAATTTTAGAATACTTTGCGAATTATTTAGTTAGTGAAAAAAATATTGAAGAAAAGTTATTTGCGATTTTATCGAATTATCCAACTCAACTAGCTAGTGCTAAAGTTGAATTAAAATTTGAAACATTGACTAAATCTGCAGATAAAAAAATTGGACAAAAAATTGCCGAAAAAATTGCCTTACTAAGCAAAATTGGTCAGCGTGATATTTTTCGCAGTGTGACAAATAATAAAGGCATCATGAATGGGATTGATGCGGTGTTAATGGCAACTGGTAATGATTATCGTGCAGTAGACAGCGCAATGAGTATTTATGTTCAAAAACATCCTAGTCTAACTAATTGGTATATCGCAAATAGTAAGTTAATAGGAGAAATTGAAGTGCCATTGCCAATTGGAGTAGTTGGAGGATCAATTTCAGTGCGTCCAGACATTTTGCAAAGTTATGATTTAATGGATAAGACTAAAAGAATTAGTGTTGAAAAATTATCTAAAATTATTGCAAGTATTGGTCTGGCAAATAACTTTGCGGCACTGAATGCGATTGCAACAAGTGGCATTCAAGCAGGACATATGAAATTGCAGGCTCGCAATGTAGTCAATACACTAAAAGCCACAGATGAGCAAAAAGAGCTAGTCTATCAAAAATTATTACAAGCCAAGAAATATAATGTAAGTTTTGCCCAAAATTTATTAGATAAACTAAAAGAAAATGAGGACGAGAATCAATGAAAATAGGTATTGATCAAATAGGTTTTTATACACCAAATAAATATGTTGATATGGTTGATCTAGCACATGCTCGCAATCAAGATCCTAATAAATTTTTGATAGGAATTGGTCAAAATAAAATGGCAGTTCCAACTCAAAGCCAAGATGCAGTATCTATGGGAATTAATGCCACTCAAGAATATATTGATCAAATCGATAAAGATAAGTTAGGGTTGTTAGTTTTTGGAACAGAAAGCAGTGTTGACCAATCAAAATCTGCATCGTTATTTGTCAAAAAAGCACTTAATTTGCCAAAAAAGATTAGAACTTTTGAGTTAAAAGAAGCTTGCTATGGACTAACTGCGGCGCTATTAATGGCAAAAGATTATGTTCAAACTCATCCAGATAAAACAGCAATCGTAATTGGTAGCGATATTGCAAGATATGGGTTAAATACTGCAGGTGAAGTTACTCAGGGAGCAGGCGCTATCAGTATGTTAATTAGTGCAGATCCTAAAATCTTAGAGTTAGAAGAAGGATCAAGTAGTTATTCAGATGATATTGAAGATTTTTGGCGACCAAATAACTTTCAAACTGCCTTAGTTGATGGAAAATATTCTACTCAAGTTTATTTAGACTTTTTCAAACATACTTTTGAAGATTATTTAAAGCAAAAAAGCCTTCAAGTTGTAAATTTTGACGCATTAATTTATCATTTACCATTTACTAAAATGGGAATGAAAGCTCTAAAAATTGCTTTAGAAGATCAAGATAGTAGCGTGCAATTAAAGTTAAAGCAAAGTTTTGAAGATTCCGCAAAATATAGCCGTCAAGTTGGAAATATTTATACAGCATCTTTATATATGGCATTATTGAGCTTATTAGAAACAGGACATTTGCTTTCAGGGCAGAGAATTGGCTTGTTCTCATATGGTTCTGGAGCAATGGGAGAATTTTTTGCAGGTAAGTTAGTTGCTGGATACAAAAATCACTTGCATCTTGCAAAACATCAAATGATGCTAGATTCACGTGAAAAATTAACGATTCCTGAATATGAAGAGATTTTTACTAAAGATTTAGAAATTTTACCCAAAAGTATTGATTTGACTAGTGATGAAAGAGTAGGCAATTGGTATTTTGCAGGGCAAAAAGGATACATCAGAAAATATTTACAGAAGTAAGTCTTAATTCTTGAAACCGATTACAGATATGTTATAGTAGAAGTGTGGAAGAGGTAGAAAATAAAAATTTTATCTCCAAGAAAAAGTATTTGGAAGAAGAAATTCTCTGAAAAGAGGTACCAGTTATTTATAATTTAGTAGTTATAAAGATTAAAATGGCTGAGCGCAAAAATTCCAATTTATATAAGTCGCTTGTTTAGCGAAAATTCTAACAGATCTATGCTTAATTTGGTTGCGACAGTCATTAAGTAAGTTGTTACAATTGAATATCGTGACTAGAGGAATTAATTAAACTACCCCATCCACCTAAGGTGTTGACAGGCTACATGTAGACAGAGCGTGTAAGCCTGTTTTTGTATGCAAAAAAACAGCTAATTTCAAATTAGCTGTCATTTTATTATTTACGCAAAGTTAATTTTACAATGCATTCACAACGTGGAGTTTGTGGAAGCATATCAATATTTTTGATAACTCGAACATTATATATCTGGGTTAACATTACTAAATCTTGTGCTAGAGTTGATGGATTACATGATACATAAACAAAGGTTTTAGGTTTAACTTGTAATAACATCTTAATTAGACTTTTTGCAAGACCAGTACGTGGTGGGTCAACAATTAAAGCATCAATTGGGACACCATCATTTTTTAGTTGAGGTAAGATCTTTTCAACACTACCTTGTAAGTACTCCGCATTTTTAATTTGGTTTAATTGAACATTGTGTTCAGCATCTTTTACTGCATCTGGAATGCTTTCAATTCCAATAACTTGTTTGACTCGGTCACTTGCCAGAATTCCTAATGTACCAACTCCGCTATATGCATCAATTAAGGTTTGTTCGGGAGTTAAATCAAGCATATTCAAAGCTTCATCATATAAGTTAACTGTTTGTTTTGGATTCAATTGGAAAAATGCTCTAGGTGATAAAGCAAATTTTTTACCAGAGATTTCTTCAATGATTTGGTTTTGTCCAAGTAATTTTTCAGTTTTATTGCCCCAGACTTGTGGATTATCCCATTGGGTTTCATTTTGATAAACACTTACTACATAAGGCAGATCCATTGTTTCCTTGGCTAGTTCCATTAAACCGTTGATCTTATGTCCAATAGTAATAAAGGTAACTTGAATTTGTTTAGTAGATTCAGCTTCACGCACAACTATAGTTTTAATTCCATCATAATGACGGCGATTATTCGCAATAGGAATATGCAATTTAATAATTAAATCTCTAATTGCTCGTTCAGTATTTTGAGTATCTATAGATTGGGTTGGCATTTTAGGTAGATCAACTAATTGTCTGGTTCCAGTTTTATATAAACCTAATTTCACTTTTCCATGATCAAATTCAATTTGGTATTGCGCTTTTGCACGATAATGCCACTGATCTGGTGCAGGGATTGTGTTTTTGATTTTATATTTTAAATAATCCCTTGGATGATATTTACTTAGTGCTTCAATTAAATTATCTTTTTTGTATTTTAATTGTGCGGGGTATGCTAGATGAGCTAATTCCAAACCACCAACATGAGTGTCAACATCTTTTGGCAAAGCTACTCTTTCAGGACTTTTTTCTTTAATCCTAACTAATTCACCTTCTAGATAATGAGGATAAGTCTTAATAATTTTGGCAACTACGACCTCATTTGGTAAGGCATTTGGAATAAAGATGATTTTTTTCTTATAATAGCCAATACCTTCGCCGTTAATTCCTAGACGCTTAATAGTAATGATGACATTTTTTTCTTCAAGTTTATTTTTTTGATTATTTTTATACATTTATCCTTTTTCTTTCTACTATAAACTGTCTTTACTATAATAAGGGTAACGGCTAAAAGTAGCAAGATTTAAAGATTGAAAGAAAGAGTAAAAATGGCTAAAATTACAAAAGTTTCCGCACAAAAAAAGGCGGGAAGATACAATATCTTTTTGGATGGTCAATATAGCTTTTCAGTTAGTGACAAGACTTTAGCTGAATTTAGATTATTTAAAAATACTGAATTAACTGATTCACAAATTGAAAAAATTAAGCAGTTTGATTTAGATGCTAAAGCTAGTGACTTAGCTGCAAAGTATTTAAGTTATCAACCAAGAACAATTCATGAAGTGCAGCTTTATTTACAAAAAAATGATGTAACAAAAGCAGCGATTGATGCGGCAATTAAACAAATGCAAGATCTAGGATATGTAGATGATGCAAAGTATGCAGATTTATTTATAAAAAATGATCTGCGTGTAGGAAATGATGGTTGTCGCAATATAATACAAAAATTACGCCAAAAAGGTGTAAAAACTGATATTATTGAAGAAGCTGTTAGTCGAATTGAAGATCAGCAATGGGCACAAGTTGGCTATAAGTTAGTTAAAAACATGGTTTCAAAACAAGACAAGATGTCTTTGCGCGAGTTAACCAGAAAAATAAAAACAAAATTAATGAGCCATGGTTTTAGTTCAGTTATTAGTGATCTAGTAATTGATATGCTTGATTTACAAGAAGATGATGATGCACAATTAGAAGCATTAAAAGTTCAAGGAATCAAAGCGTATAAAAAATTCAAAAAATATGATGATCCAATTAGACGAATCAAGATTACTCAATACTTGATCACTCATGGTTTTAATTCAACTGAGGCTTCTAGTTTTTTAGATGGGGATGTAATTCCAATAGAAGAACTAGATGAATATTAAGGAGAAAAATTAATGACAGAAAATATTGAAAAATTAACATTTATTGGTAGACCATATTCTTCAAAACAAAGTGATTCACAGCGGTCATTTGTTAATGCTTATCAAGAGATGGAAGCAGATCCTGTTTTTCAAAAATTTGTTGCTGATAATAATTTTGGATCAAATAGAGCAAATTTATTAGTTTTTAGTACCGAAGATTTTATGTATTGGTATGGAGTAGTAACTGATAAAGAACTAGCTGCACCAGCAGGATTATTACGTTATATATTGCCCAAGGCCGAAGTTGCACAAAAGCAAATTCCAAATTCTAGTAATGCACTTTTGCAGCCAGTAAATACTTTGGTTGGTGGCTTTTTAAAGCAATTAGACCAAGATGGAATAAAATACTATCAAAATTTAGGTGATAGTCCTACACCATATATTTTGCAAGAATTAGATGACAACAAAAAACTGACCCAAACTTTATATTTGAAGGCCAGCAAGTAAATTTTTAGATTGATAGATTATCATACTCAATATATGCACCTAGACAAGTTGAGATGAACATTACTAATAATACATATCCTGTAGAAGTTCCAATAATTGTATCTAATGATAGAATATTGCGAACCAGTAACATCGCGACAATGCATAAAACAAAGTCCAAGATAAAGTTTAAAATTTGCAAGATAGGCCTTCTTCTAATTGAGAAAAATCTCAAAAATTGCTGGAAGATTCCTTCATGAACTTCATCTGCCACTAAATCTAGTGGTCTTTGAATTGTAGCTTTAATTGCAAACATAATCATAGCTCCAACTAATGCACCAATTGCTAGACGCCAAATGCTATCTGCATGCAGCACTAATGCATTATAACCAATGCCAATGATTGTTAGGCTGCAGATATAGGGTATTAATAAAAGAAAAGTAAATACTAAAAATAAATGGCTTTTTTTCATGAATATAACCTCATTTCATAGCTGTATTTTAACATATAATGAGTTATGCTATGATATACTATTTTTATTTAGTGACAATTTTTTAAGAAAGTGAGTAAGAAGATGAGTAGTGACCCGGCGGCGGGCAGTTTTTTCAAGAAGTTAAAAACAAAATTAACAGGTGAAAATACCGAGAACCCAAGTGAACAATTAGAAGATGAAATTAATAATTTACACCAGCATCATGAAATAGGTGATACAGAATTTTCTATGTTGCAAGGAACCTTGAATTTTCAAGGTAAAATGGCAAGAGAAGTTATGGTGCCTAGAACTGATGCATTTATGGTGGATATTAATGATAATTTTTTAGATAATTTAGATAATATATTGCGTGAACCTTATTCTAGAGTTCCAGTATATGACCAGGATAAAGATAAAATAGTTGGGGTCATTCATATTAGAACTGTATTAAGAAAGGCTAGAGCAGAAGGGTTTGATAAGCTTACTTATCAACAAGTAATGTTTAAACCATTATTTGCTCCAGAAACTACAGACTTATCTGAATTATTAATTGAGATGCAACAAACTCAAAGACAATTAGCTATATTAACTGACGAATATGGTGGAGTTGTGGGGCTTGCGACCATTGAAGACCTAATTGAAGAGATCGTTGGCGATATTGATGATGAAGTTGATAAGGCAGAAGTTTTATACACAAAAATAGGTGCTAACAAGTATGTAATTAACGGGAAAATGCCTTTAGATGATTTCAATGAGCAATTTCATACAAATATTGAAATGGAAGATGTAGATACTGTAGCTGGTTATATGATCACTAAGTTAGGGATGATTCCAGCAAAAGGTGAAAAACTAAGCATTCAATTAGATAATGGGATGGTTTTAACAACTAGAAGGATGAAAGGGTCTCGTATAGTAACCTTGTTGTTAACTACAAATAACACTCAGAAAGAAGAAACAGAGGATTAATGACTGAAAAATTAGAAAATGAAGTAAAAAAACGAAGAACTTTTGCAATTATTTCACACCCCGATGCTGGTAAAACAACTATTACTGAGCAGATGTTGTTGTTTGGTGGGGTTATTAGAAGTGCAGGTACTGTAAAAGCTCGAAAAACTGGACACTATGCAACCAGTGACTGGATGGCTATTGAAAAAAAACGTGGTATTTCAGTAACTAGTTCAGTTATGCAATTTGAATACCAAGGCAAAAGAATCAATATCTTGGACACTCCTGGACACCAAGATTTTTCAGAAGATACATATCGTACATTAATGGCTGTTGACTCTGCTGTCATGGTAATTGATTCAGCTCGTGGTATTGAACCTCAGACTAAAAAGTTATTCAAAGTTGTTAAACAACGTGGAATTCCAATTTTTACTTTCATGAACAAATTAGACCGTGATGGTCGTCCTCCTTTAGATCTAATTGCTGAACTAGAAGAAGTCTTAGGCATCGAAGGCGTAGCTATGAACTGGCCAATTGGCATGGGCAAGGGGCTAAAAGGATTATATGATATTGCAAATAATCGTGTGGAACTTTATCGAAAGAATAGCAAAGACCGTTTTATTGATTTAGATAAGGCTGGAAAATTGCCAGATAATAATCCTTTGAGTCAAGATAGCTATTATCAAGCTGCTGTAGATGATGTAGATTTATTAAAAGAAGCAGGAAATAAATTTAATAAAGATAAAATTTTATTAGGTGATCAAACTCCGGTGTTTTTTGGATCTGCATTAACTAATTTTGGAGTTGAAACATTTTTAGAAAGTTTTGTTAGTTTAGCTCCATCCCCAGAAGCTCATACTGTTAATGGAGATGAAGAATTAAGTCCAGATGATCCTGAATTTAGTGGATTTGTATTCAAAATTCAAGCTAATATGAATCCTAATCATCGCGATCGAATTGCTTTTGTCAGAATTGGCAGTGGAAAATTTGAAAAAGGAATTGATGTAACTTTAGCTAGAACTGGCAAAAATGTGCGTCTAAATAATGCAACTGAGTTCATGTCAAGTGAGCGTGTCCAAGTATCTAATGCAGTAGCTGGAGATATTGTAGGGTTATATGATACTGGTAATTTCCAGATAGGAGATAGTATCTATGCCGGAAAGCGTAAGATAGTTTATCCACCACTACCAGAATTTACTCCTGAATTATTTATGAGAGTAACTGCTAAAAATGTGATGAAACAAAAATCATTTCATAAAGGGATGAATCAGTTAGTTCAAGAAGGAGCGATTCAGTTATACCGCAACTATTCAACAGATGATTATATTTTAGGAGCTGTAGGTCAATTACAATTTGAAGTTTTCCAATTCAGAATGAAAAATGAATATAATTCTGAAGTAGAAATGACTCCTTTAGGTCATCGTGTTGCACGCTGGATTGATCCTGATCAATTAGATCCCAAAATGTCTAGTTCACGTAACTTATTAGTAAAAGATCGCTATGGTAATCCATTGTTTTTATTTGAAAATGCATTTGCAGAACGCTGGTTCCATGATAAGTATCCAGATGTCAAATTAACAGAAAAATTGTAAAAAAAAGAAGATTCAAGTTTACACGAACTTGAATCTTTTTTTAACGCTTGCAACTAATTGCAATAACTTTTTGACTATTATCAACAGTTAAATTATATGTTGTATCTTTTTTGATTAAACGATTAATTACAAATTGAATTTCGTCATCACGAATTCTGCGATCATGATTTTCTAAGACAATTTCAATTTCATCAGGTGATTCAGTATATACAACTGAAGTATTGCCTAAAGAATAAACTTTAACATATTGTGCATTTGTTGAATTAAGCTGATTTTGTACTAATTGTGCATATGAGTTTGTTACATCTATTAAGTGCATATGGTTACCTCTGCTTTATATCTGTTTTCTACACATTTATTATACTCTAATTGGTATATAAAATAAGCAAAAAAAAGAAACATCAAATGATGTTTCTTAGGTAGTATACATTATTTTGCTTGAACAGTTGCTTGCTTATTTGCTTCACTAATTTCAATATTGCCATTAGCATCCAAATCGGCAAGTAAGTCTTTTCCATTTGGATGATCTAGTTCATAATCAGCAACCTTGTCTTCAATTTCTTCTTGAATTGTACGACGCAATGGACGAGCTCCCATAGTAGGATCATATCCATCAGTAACTAATTTATCTTTAGCACGATCAGTTACATCAACATGGATTCCTTGGTCTTTGATCATTTCGTTGCTCTTTAAAAGCATTAAATCAACAATCTTGATCAAGTCTTCTTTAGTTAAAGCATTGAATTCAATGACATCATCTAATCTGTTTAAAAATTCAGGTTTAAAGAATTGATTCATTGAATGTCTTGCATTAGCTTTTTGATCATCATTTTCCGCACTAAAACCAACACTTGCAGTCTTAATACCTTGACCTGCATTAGAAGTCATAATGATGATTGTATCTTTAAATGAAACTGTTCTACCTTGTGAATCAGTTAATCGACCATCATCTAGAATTTGTAAGAACAGGTTCAAAACATCTGGATGAGCTTTTTCAATTTCATCAAGTAAGATCAAACTGTATGGGTTATGACGAACCTTTTCAGTTAATTGTCCAGCTTCTTCATATCCAACATAACCTGGTGCTGATCCGATTAATTTAGAAACAGAATATGGTTCCATATATTCAGACATATCAAATCTGATCATAGCATCTTCAGAGCCAAACATAGTTTTAGCTAATTGTTTAGCAAGTTCTGTTTTACCAACACCAGTTGGTCCTACAAATAAAAATGATCCAATTGGACGACCAGATTTGTTAAAACCAATTCTATTACGACGAATAGCACGAGCAACTTTTTCTACAGCAGCAGTTTGCCCAATTACATTTTTGTCCAAATCACTTGCTAAGTTTTGTAAGTGTTGTTCTTCTTGTTTTTGGATATCACCAACAGGGATGTTGGTCTTTTCTTCAACTATCTTGTTCATGATCTTATTGGTGATGACAGGTGATTTATCTGGATCAACTTTTTGATCTTTCAGCTTGTCATATTTATCAATTTGATCACGGTAATATGCGGCTTTCTCATAATCTTCATTTTTAAGTGCATCTTGCTTTAATTGCTCAGCTGCTTTGATTCTTTCCGCAATTTTTTCTTTATCGACAAATGGAATTGTCAAATTCATTCTAGAACCTGATTCGTCTAATAAGTCAATTGCCTTATCTGGTAAGTATCTATCTTGAATATAGCGAGAAGATAACTTAGCAGCAGCTTCAATTGCGTCATCAGTGTATTTAACATGGTGGTAGTCTTCATAACGCTTTTGAATACCCTTTAAAATTCTGATTGTTTCATCAATTGAAGGCTCTTTTACTTCAACTGGTTGAAATCTTCTTGCTAAAGCAGAATCTTTTTCAATATCACGGAATTCTTTAATTGTAGTAGCACCAATTAATTGTAATTCACCTCTAGCTAATGCAGGTTTAATGATGTTGCCAGCATCCATACCACCTTCGGCATTACCTGCACCTACAATTTCATGGATTTCATCTATAAATAAGATGATGTCATCATGATCTTGTAATTCCTTGATTAATTGCTGCATTCGTTGTTCGAATTGACCACGAATGCCAGTACCTTGAACTAGTGATACTACATTTAATGAAATGATTCTTTTGCCTTGCAATTTAGCTGGAACAGAACCATCAACAATAGCTTGTGCTAATCCTTCAACAACAGCAGTTTTACCAACACCAGCTTCACCAATTAAAACTGGATTATTTTTAGTTCTGCGGTTTAAAATTTCAATTACACGTGCAATTTCTTTATCACGACCAATAACTGGATCAATTTTGCCTTTTTTAGCTAATTCAGTTAAATCAGTACCATATTGATCAAGTAATGACTTACGACCGTTATTTCGATTGTTGCCACCACCATTAACCCCCATTTGCATTCTTGGGTCTTGGTTTTGGTTAGGCATTTGTCCTTGGTTGCGGGCATTTATTGCATTAAAGAGATCATCAAAATCTCCAAAAAATTCATTATTATTCATATTATTACCTTGTTGCATTCTTAATTTTTGATAACATTGTTGGCATAAATCAATATCAAGACTCTGTCCATTCACCACGGTATGTACATGAATAGAAGCTGGTCTTTGATGACAATTTTGACATAACATAGGATTGCCGCCTTTCTGATTTAAACTGACACTATTGTATTCTTAGCACTCTATGTAGTCAAGTGCTAAGACTCGTGAACAACTATTTTTTTGTAAGAATTAGAAATTAGAGTATAATAATGAAGGCAAATTTAAAAATAAAGGTAGTAAATATGGATTATGATAAAATTTTATCCGATCTTGTAGAAGGCAAGATCCCTAATTATACTGTTGAAGCTAAAGATGCTTTCTTATTTCAAAAGGCATTGCGGGATTTTGATAAAAGACAATTAATTAGGGGAATTGCACAACGAGGCGGCAGTATTATCTATACGATTAAAAAATAGACCATAATAAACATGTAAACCGTTACATTTTTATTGTTTTAAATGCGTAAACATGATAATCTAATTATCGAATGGGTATTTCTACCATTTTTTATTTTGAAATATAAAGGAGAAAATACAATGGAAAAACGTGAATTTCATATTATTGCAGAAACAGGTATCCACGCACGTCCTGCTACATTATTAGTACAAGCTGCTTCAAAGTTTGGTTCAGATATTAACTTAGAATACAATGGTAAGTCAGTTAACTTAAAGTCTATCATGGGTGTTATGTCACTTGGTGTAGGTCAAGGCGCAGATGTTACTATCACAGCCGATGGTGATGATGCAGCACAAGCTATTGAATCAATTGCCGACACAATGAAGAAAGAAGGATTAGCTGAATAATGACGAAAACATTAAAAGGTATCGCTGCCAGTGATGGTATTGCTGTTGCACCAGCTTATCGCTTGGTTGAGCCTGACCTTTCGTTTTCGAAAGTTTCAGTAAAAGATCCAGATAGTGAACTTGCACGCTTTAAAGCTGCAGTTAAAGATTCAACTGATGAAGTTGAAAACATTCGTCAAACAGCAGAAAAGAACTTGGGAAAGCAAGAGGCTCAAGTTTTTGAAGCTCACTTGATGATTTTAAACGATCCTGAATTTACAGGCGCAATTGAACAAGAAATTAAAGACCAAAGTGTAAATAGTGAATTTGCATTAGATGAAACTGCTCAAAAATTTATTAAGATTTTTGAAGGTATGACTGATAATGCATATATGCAAGAACGCGCAGCCGATGTACGTGATGTATCTAAGAGAATTATGGCTCATTTGCTTGGTAAACAATTACCAAATCCAGCTTTGATTGATCATGAAGTTGTAATTATCGCACATGATTTAACTCCTAGTGATACAGCTCAATTAAACACTAACTTTGTTAAAGGTTTTGCAACTGATATTGGTGGACGTACTGCCCATTCAGCAATCATGGCTCGTTCATTAGAATTGCCAGCAGTAGTTGGTACTAAGTCAATTACTGATGATGTAAAAGATGGTCAACAAGTTATTGTTGATGGGCTTAATGGTACAGTTATTGTTGATCCAACATCTGAAGAAGTTGATGAATACACTGAAAAAGGTGAAGCTTTCAAAAAGCAAAAAGCTGAATGGAAGAAACTAAAGGACGCGCCATCTGAAACTAAAGATGGTAAGCATTTCATTATTGCTGCAAATATTGGTACTCCAAAGGATATGCCAGGAGTTTTAGCTAATGGTGCTGAAGCAATTGGTTTATACAGAACAGAATTTTTATACATGGATTCTGCTGAATTACCAACTGAAGATGATCAATTTAATGCTTATAAAGAAGTATTACAAGGCATGAATGGCAAGCAAGTTGTAATCAGAACTATGGATATTGGTGGGGACAAGCATTTACCATACTTGCCATTACCAGAAGAGATGAATCCATTCTTAGGTTACCGTGCAATCAGAATTTCTTTGAAACAACAAGATATTTTCCGTACACAATTACGTGCCTTACTTCGTGCTTCTGCTTATGGTAAATTAGGTATTATGTTCCCAATGATTGGTACATTACCTGAATTGCGTCAAGCTAAGAAGATCTACAACGAAGAAAAGCAAAAGTTAATTGATGCAGGAGTTAAGATTGGTAGCGATATTCAAGTTGGTATGATGATTGAAGTTCCAGCCGCTGCGATTTTAGCTGACCAATTTGCTAAAGAAGTTGACTTCTTCTCAATTGGAACTAATGACTTGATTCAATACACATTTGCTGCTGACCGTGGTAATGAACATGTTTCATATTTGTATCAACCATATAATCCATCATTATTGCGCCTAATCAAGCATACAATTGATTCTGCACATAAAAATGGTATTTGGTGTGGTATGTGTGGTGAAGCTGCTGGTGATTCAATTATGTTCCCAATTTTGCTTGCAATGGGACTAGATGAATACTCAATGAGTGCTACATCAATTTTAAGAATCAGAAGTGAAATGAAGAAGATTGATACAGCTGATTTGGCAGGTTTAGTTGATAAAGCAATCAATGTTTCTGAAACTAATGATGATAACATTAAATTGGTAAAAGATTTAATGGAAAAAATTAAAGCGTAAATAATTTAAAGAATTTATCCTTATTTTTGTAGGGATAAATTCTTTTTGTTTTTTTGAAAAAATATTTTAAATCTTCATAATTTATTCAAATTTAACTGTTAAATTAATAATGTAGATAAGAAAAAAACTTTAAATATTTTTCAAGAATATACTTACAAAAAGAAAGTAATCGTGCTATAATATTGGCAAAGGAAATAAAATATGGTCTTAGAGATAGGAAAGAGTGGTTATATGGTTAATTTATATGTTTCGCCTAGTTGTACTTCATGTAGAAAGGCTAGAGCTTGGTTAGCCTCACACGATATTCCATTTAAAGAAAGAAATATTTTTTCAGATCCTCTAACAAGAGAAGAAATAGTACAAATATTGCGCTTAACTGAAAATGGAACTGAGGAGATCATTTCTACAAGATCTCGGGCATTTCAAAAGTTAAACATTAATTTGGATGATTTATCAATTGATCAATTGCTAGATTTGGTAGAAAAGAATCCTGGATTACTACGTCGTCCTATTATGATGGATGATCGCAGATTGCAAGTAGGATATAATGAAGATGAGATTCGTCGCTTCTTACCAAGAAAAGTTCGTCGTCTAGAACTTGCACAAGCACGAAAGTTCGCAGATTTATAGAATTAAAGTCTTTAAACGTTAGTGATTGCTAACGTTTTTAATTTGGCCTTAAAGTAGGTTACAATATTTATAAGTAAAGGGGGGGTGCTTTTTTGGAAGTTGAAAAAATTGACGAGAATACAATTCGCGTAACAATGGATAAAGCTGAATTAGAGCAGCGAGGAATTACTGTTCTTGATTTACTGGGGAATAAAAAAGAGATTCAAAGTTTGTTTACTAGCATTTTACAAGAAGCCGATGTGGATCATGAATTTAGCCCAAACGATCCTGTAACATTCCAAATTATGCCCGCAAATGGGGGCTTAGAGATGATCATATCTAAAGCCAATAAAGACCAATTAAATAAATGGAATCAAATGAAACAAAATTCTAATAACACAGGTGGTGTTATGGGTGATAATAGGCAATTAAGTCCTCAAGATATGTTACATGGATTGGGTGATGCACTATCCAACTTTTATTCAAACAAGGATCAAAATAACACCAAAAATATTATCCCAACTAAAAAAGGATTCAAATTCGATAATATTGAAGATGTGATAGCTTTAGCAGAAAACTTGAAAGTAGATGATTTAGCTTCAGCATTATATTATGATCATAATCAGTATGTAATGGATTTGGCATTCTTGGATGATAATTATGTTGAATTGACTCCAGAAGATGCTTGGGCAATTGCTGAAGAATATGGTAGCGAAATAAATGACTCTGAATTGAAGTTAGTCAAAGAACATGGTAAAGAAATTTTTAATCGTGATGCCTTAGCTAATTTAAGATATTATTTCGGCCAAAAATAAAGAATTTGTTAAGAATAGATTGAGCAGGGAAATTTCCCTGCTTTTTTGCGTAATTACATTTTGGGGTGATCAAAATGTACGCAGCATTACTAAAAAATAAATTAGTTTTAGCAAATAAAGAAGCACAAATTTTAAAGGATAATTCGCAATATCGGTGTCCTAGGTGCAAAAAACAAGTTATGTTAATAATTAGTCAAAATAAAGGGGCTTTTTTTAAACATGTAAAAATTTATAGTTTAAATAAAGGAGAAAAGCAAGAACATCTGCAAGGGAAATTGCAGCTGAAAGCCGCGTTATGTGCAATAGGATATAACGCCCAAATTGAAGTGCCGTTAGCGAATGGATCTTTGCGAGCAGATGTATTAGCATCAAATAATTTAGCTTTTGAAATTCAATGTGCGCCACTGTCTTTTAAAGAATATAGTGTGCGACATAGATTATATGTTGAAAACCAAATTAAAGATGTATGGGTAGTTGGCAAAAGACACTATTTACATCAAAAAATCAACTCAAGTCAATTAATTTTTTTAAGAGAAAATAATATTTGGGGAACATATCTGATAGAAGTTGACTCAATGAATGGATATTTACACTTGAAATATAATATCTGGCAAGCTCCAGTTGGTAATAAAGTTTTTTATCAATTCAAAAAGTTTGCTTTAAGTGATTTAGGATTGACTGAATTATGGAAATATGCGCCTGGTAAAATACAAATGCCTAAAGTACAAATTGAACATTTTAGGCTATATTTAGCAAAACAAATCCAACAAAAAACAAAGATAGGACTTAATATTTCACAGAAATTATATGAAAAACGAATTTTACAGGAGGATTTACCTGACTTTTTATTTGAAAAATGTCATAAAGTTGGAAAAATTAGTAAATTAGAAAAATTTTTGCATAACTAACATGAAACTTATCATAGATTACAGTGATCAATGGTAAGCCTTTTTATATATATAGTTCGATATTTTGCTAATATATAAATCAATATACCGTTTATCTAACTTAAAACCTAACATAATACAAACAAATACAGTATTTAATTTAAAAATAGTTCGACTTTTTTCTTGGAATTTCATTGAAAATTTGCTATTCTGAAATTGAAAAAAGGAGGAAAACTTAATGTCAGAAAAAATCAGTATTGTGATGGGATCTATTTCTGATTGGTCATTTATGAAGCAAGCTTGCAATATCTTAGATGAACTAGACATACCTTATGATAAGCAAGTTATCTCAGCACATCGGATGCCAAAAGAGATGTTTGAATTTGCGCAAAATGCTGTAATAAATGGGATCAAAATAATTATTGCAGGCGCAGGTGGCGCAGCACACTTACCTGGTATGCTTGCAGCTAATACACCACTCCCAGTAATTGGTGTTCCTGCAAAAACCAAGGCATTAAATGGGGTAGATTCATTATTATCAATTGTGCAAATGCCCTCTGGAATTCCTGTTGCAACAACTGCAATTGGCAGTAGTGGTGCAAAAAATGCAGCTCTACTAGCTTTGCAAATTTTAGGAATCACAAATAAGGATATTCAAAGCAAAATTATAAATTATCGACAAACAATGCATGATGAAGCAGTAGAAAGTAGTGCAAAACTTGACTAATTTTATTAAACAAGGTGAAACTATTGGAATTATTGGTGGTGGGCAGTTAGGACAGATGCTGACTTTTGATGCTAAGGCAACGGGGATGAAGGTTATTATTTTGGATCCCACCCCAAATTGTCCTGCGGCACAAGCTGCAGATGCGCAAATTGTTGCTCCTTATAATAATTTAGAGGCTATCAACGAATTAGCTGATCGCAGTGATGTTTTGACATATGAATTTGAAAATGTTGATTTAAAAGCACTCGAATCAGTAAAAGACAAGGTTTTTATCCCGCAAGGAACGCAATTATTATATATAACTAAGCATCGAATTCGAGAAAAAAATTTTTTGCAACAAGCTGGATGTAAAGTAACGCCATTTAGGGCAGTTAAAGATTTAACGCAATTGCATGAAGCATTAAAAACAATTGGCTATCCTAGTGTATTAAAAACATGTGAAGGTGGCTACGATGGAAAAGGTCAAATAGTTTTACATAGTGCACAAGATTTAGGTAAAACTAAAAAAATACTAGCTACTAAAGATTGCATTTTGGAACATTTTGTAGATTATTTATTAGAATGTTCAGTTATGGTTGGGCGTAATACTGCTGGTGAAATCACCGTTTTTCCAGTCAGTGAAAATATTAATAAAAATGAAATTCTGCATGAAAGTATTGTCCCTGCAAGAATTAGTGAAAAATTAGCTGATGAAGCGCAAAAACTTGCAATAAAAATTGCCAAAGCAATTAAATTATGTGGCGTTTTAGGAGTAGAGATGTTTGTCAGTAAAGACAATCAAATTTATATCAATGAATTAGCACCACGTCCTCATAATTCAGGACATTACTCAATTGAAGCATGTAATTTTTCACAATTTGCTGTTCATAACAGAGCTATCTGCAACTGGCCACTACCTAAAATCAAATTATTGTCACCAGTTGTGATGGTTAACATATTAGGTCAACATGTTGAAAAAGTACGCAAGATTATCACTGAAAAACCACAATGGTCATTTCACTTTTATGGAAAAGATGAAAGTCGCATAGATCGAAAAATGGGTCATGTGACGATTTTGACTAATAATATTGAACAAACATTATCAGAAGTTAAAGCAACAAGAATTTGGGATATTTAAAAGAAGGAAAATCATGAGCGAATTACTTTATGAAGGCAAAACTAAACAAATGTGGACTACTGAAAATCCAGAAGAATTAAGAGCTGTGTATACAGATAACACTACAGCACTTGATGGATTAAAGCACGATACTTTTGCAAATAAGGGCGAGTTAAACAATGAGATATCATCATTGATCTTTGAATATTTGAATAAAAATGGTGTTAAAACTCACTTCATCAAAAAATTATCTAAAACTGAACAATTAGTCAAAAAAGTCAAAATGATTCAATTAGAAGTTGTAACTAGAAATGTTGCTGCTGGCTCATTTGTTAAAAGATATGGCTTGAAAGAAGAAGGGATGGTTTTAAAAAGACCAGTTGAAGAGTTATTCATGAAAAGTGATAAGTTGCATGATCCATTGATGAATGAATCAGATGCAATGGCTTTTGATTTATTAACTGACAGCCAGCATAGTCAAATGTGGATTATTAGCAGACAAGTCAATGCATTATTAACACCATTATTTAAAAAAGCTGGCATGGAATTAGTCGATTTTAAAGTTGAATTTGGCACTTTGCCTGATGGAGAAGTTATCTTAGCTGATGAGTTTTCCCCAGATAATTGCCGTTTATGGAATATAAAGACTAAAGAACATATGGATAAAGATGTTTATCGTCGTGAAATTGGTAATTTGACTGATGTTTATGAACGAGTATTAGCTGCATTGCAAGCAGCAGTGGAGAAATAAAAATGGCTAAAGTTCGCATTTATGTTACTTATAAACCTTCTGTATTTGATCCTCAAGGTCAAGCAATAACTAATTCAATTCATGAGTTAGGGCATAAGTCAGTGCAATCAGTTAAAGTAGGAAAATTCTTTGATCTTGATATTGATCCAAAAGAAAAAGCACTTGAAGATGAAATAAAGGCAATTGCCCAAGAATTGTTAGTCAATTTAAATATGGAAACATATAACTACAAAGTTTTGGAGGAAAACTAATGAAATTTGCTGTGATTCAGTTTCCAGGCTCTAATTGTGATATTGATTTATATGAGGCATTACATAGTGTCTTAAAAGCTGAAGTTGAATATGTTTCATCAAAACAAACTAGTCTTGACGGCTTTGATGCAGTTATGCTACCAGGTGGATTTTCTTATGGAGACTATTTGCGCCCAGGAGCAATTGCAAGATTTACTAATATCATGCCTGCAATTATCAAGATGGCAAATGAAGGTAAGATTGTTTTTGGAACATGCAATGGATTTCAAATTTTAACAGAAGCAGGATTATTGCCAGGGACATTGAAACGCAATGATTCGCTGCAATTTGTATGCAAAAAAGTAGAATTGAATGTTGAAAACAATCAGAGTGTATTTACATCTGATTATAATTTGAATGAAAAAATTAAACTACCAGTCGCACATGCGGATGGTAGTTTTTTTGCAGATGAAAAAACTTTAAACGAAATTGAAACTAATCATCAAGTAGTCTTCAGATATACTACTGATAATCCAAATGGTAGTTTAAATAATATTGCAGGAATTATTAATAAACGCGGCAATGTCCTAGGGATGATGCCACACCCAGAACGCGCAGTTGAACAAATTTTGGGCGGAGTAGATGGGATTAGATTATTTAAGTCAATTTTGGAAAATAATATGGATGGAGTACAGGCATGAATAAAGAATTGACACCTTTGCAAATTAAGCAACAAAAACCATATCTTGATTGGAGCTTATCTGAAAAAGAATATGATTATATTTCACAAAAATTGTTGAAACGCCTGCCTACTTATACAGAAACTGGATTGTTTTCAGCGATGTGGAGTGAACATTGTTCATATAAAAAATCTAAACCTGTCTTAAAACTATTTCCAACAAAAGGAAAATATGTCTTGCAAGGTCCAGGTGAAGGTGCTGGTGTTGTCGACATTGGTGATAACCAAGCAGTAGTTTTTAAAGCAGAAAGTCATAATCATCCTACAGCAGTAGAGCCATATGAAGGTGCTGCGACAGGAGTTGGTGGCATTTTAAGAGACGTTTTTAGTATGGGAGCAAGACCTGTAGCAAGTTTTGATTCTCTGCATTTTGGAGAGTTAGATAATTCACACACAAGATTTTTATTAAATGAAACTGTTGCAGGAATTGGTGGCTATGGTAATTGTATGGGGATCCCAACGATTGGTGGAGAGTTGTCATTTGATGATACTTATAAAGGCAACCCTGTCATGAATGCAATGAGTGTTGGGTTAGCTGATACTAAGGATTTACAAAAAGGAATAGCTGCAGGTGTTGGCAATGCAATTATGTATGTTGGTGCCAAGACTGGACGCGATGGAATTCATGGGGCTACTTTTGCGTCACATGAATTTAATTCTGAACATGAAAGTCAACGTTCTGCTGTTCAAGTGGGTGATCCATTTATGGAAAAATTACTACTTGAAGCATGTTTAGAACTAATTAAAAACCATTCTGAATGTTTAGTGGGAATTCAAGATATGGGAGCTGCAGGCATTGTTTCTTCAAGTGCAGAAATGGCAAGTGAAGGAAATAGTGGCATGGAATTAAATCTAGATTTAGTTCCTCAAAGAGAACCTAACATGAATGCATATGAAATTATGCTTAGTGAATCTCAAGAAAGAATGCTTTTATGTGTTAAAAAAGGACATGAATTAGAAGTTAAGCGCATTTTTAGTTTTTTTGATTTAGATGCAGTAGTTATTGGTCGCGTAACTGAAGGCCATAATTATGTATTAAAACACAAAGGCGAAGTTGTTTGTGATATTCCAGTATCAACTTTGACAACCGATGTTTTAATAGAAAATAGCGAAATTAAAAAGCCTGAGCACATTACTGTTAATGAAAAAATTAACTATACTCCACAAATCACTGATTTAAAAAATACGATTGAACAAATAATGAAACAACCTACAATTGCTTCTAAAAAAATGTTCACTCAAACTTATGATTCCATGGTTAGAACTTCGACTGTTGAAGGACCTGGAGCAGATAGTGGAGTAATTCGGATTAGAGGGACTAAAAAAGCAATTGCGGCTACAACTGACAGTAATGGTAGATTTATTTATTTAAATCCAGAAGTTGGTGGTAAACGCAATGTCGTAGAAGCTGCTAGCAATATTATTGCAAGTGGCGCTCAACCATTAGCAATTACTGATTGTTTAAATTATGGCAATCCCAATGATCCTGAAGTGTTTTATGAATTAAAGCAATCAGTTATTGGAATTGCAAAAGCATGTGAAATACTGCAAACACCTGTAGTTTCAGGAAATGTATCTTTATATAACGAAACAGATGGTCATGAAATCTTTCCAACTCCAATGATAGGGATGGTTGGATTAATTAAAGATGTGAATTATATTGTTAGACCTAAGTTTAAACAAGCAGGAGATTCAATTTACTTAATTGGTGATACAAAGGCTGATTATGCAGGCAGTGAAATCCAAAAGATGTTAACAGGAAAAATTTTTGGCAAAATACAGGATTTTGATTTAACTAAGATCAAAAATTATTTTGATAAGTTATTATCACTTATGCAAAAAGGTTTGATTCAAAGTGCCCATGACTTAAGTGAAGGTGGATTAAGTGTTGCAATTGCAGAAAGCTTATTTGATACAAAACTAGGGGCAAAGATCAGTGCTAATTTAACTGCTGCACAAATATTTAGTGAAACTCCAGGAAGATTACTAGTTACAATTAGTCCTCAAAATATTGCTGAATTTGAAAAAATAATAGGTGCAGATGCTCATTTAATTGGTGAAGTTACGAATAACTCAAAACTAGAACTTAATTTGGCAGATGCTACTGCTCAATTAGATGTTAATGATTTACAAAAAAATTGGGAGGATGCAATACCATGTCTTATGAAATCAATGGATTAAATGAAGAATGTGGTGTTTTTGGTATCTTTAATGCACCTCATGCTAGCAATATGACTTATTTTGGTTTGCATGCACTCCAGCACCGCGGTCAACAAGGTGCAGGAATTGTTGCAAGTGATGGTATTAAGTTGCGTCAATTTCGCAATCGTGGATTATTAGCAGATGTGTTTGCTGATCCTAATGATTTGAATTGGTTAAAAGGTGATGCAGCAATTGGTCATGTTCGATATGGTACATCAGGATCTGATTCATTTACTAATGTGCAACCATTTTTGTTTCAATTTTTAGATGGACAAATTGCACTAGCTCATAACGGTAATTTGACTAATTCTAAGACATTAAAAAAGGAACTTGAAAAACAAGGTGCAGTTTTTCAATCAAGCTCTGATACTGAAGTATTGATTCATTTAATTCGCAGAAAAAAGTTGCCTTTTTTGCAAGCCTTAAAAGCTAGTCTAAATGAAGTAAAAGGTGGTTTTGCATTTTTGTTAATGGACAAAGATGCAATCTATGCCGCAGTTGATCCTAATGGGTTGCGTCCATTAGTTTTAGGCAAAATGGCTACTGGATCGTATGTTTTAGCAAGTGAATCATGTGCATTAGATGCAGTAGGTGCAGAAATACTGCGAGATGTGCAACCTGGTGAATTGTTAATTATAGATAAAGATGGGTTACATGAAGATCGATATACTGACAAAACTCAACTTGCAATCTGTTCAATGGAATATATTTATTTTGCAAGACCTGATTCAATTATGCACCAAGTTACAATTCATAATGCTCGCAAGCAAATGGGGAGGCTATTAGCAATTGAACAGCCTGCTCCCAAGGGGGCAGATATGGTTATTGGTGTGCCTAATTCATCATTATCTGCAGCAAGTGGCTATGCAGAACAAAGTAAGTTGCCATATGAGATGGGTTTAATTAAAAATCAATATATTGCAAGAACTTTTATTGAACCAACTCAAGAATTGCGTGAACAAGGCGTCAAGATGAAGTTAGCCGCAGTCAAAGGAGTAGTTAAAGATAAAAATATCGTTATCATTGATGATTCAATTGTTCGAGGTACCACATCAATTCAATTAGTGAAGATGCTAAAACAAGCTGGGGCAAAATCAGTCCATATGAGAATTGCATCACCACCCTTTAAATATCCTCACTTTTATGGGATAGATATTTCTCATCGACAAGATTTATTGGCTGCAAAATATAATGTTGCACAAATGCGCCAGATCATTGGTGCTGATAGTTTAGGATTTTTAAGTATCTCGGCTTTAATTAAGGCAATTAATATTCCTGATAGTAATGGTGCACCAAATGGTGGATTAACAGTCGCATATTTTGATGGTAAATATCCGACTCCTTTATATGATTATGAAACAGAAATCCACGGACCATTAAATATCATTCCAGTTGAACAGATGTTAAAAATGCAAGGGAGAAAACTATAATGGATCGATATAAAGAAGCTGGTGTTGATGTAGCAGCTGGGTATGATTTAGTTAATAAAATAAAACCATTAGTTGCCTCAACTAAGCGTCCAGGCTATGTTGAAAATATTGGTAGCTTTGGTGGACTATTTGATTTAGATAATTTGAAATTTAAACATCCCATGTTAGTGTCTGGTACAGATGGTGTAGGAACAAAATTATTAATTGCACAAAAAATGCATGTTCATAACACAATTGGCATTGATTGTGTGGCAATGTGTGTCAATGATGTTTTAGCACAAGGGGCAAGTCCATTATTTTTTCTAGATTATATAGCGACGGGGCATAATAACCCAGAAGTTCTATCCCAAGTAGTTGCTGGGATAGCTAATGGATGCAGGCAAGCAAATGCTAGCTTAATTGGCGGTGAAACAGCGGAAATGCCAGGGATGTATTCACCAAATGAATATGATTTAGCAGGATTTACTGTTGGAGTAGTTGAAAAAAATACCATGTTAACTACTAAAATTCCTAAGGATGGAGATGTTTTACTTGGATTAGCTTCTAGCGGACTGCATTCTAATGGATATTCCTTAGTTAGAAAAATTTTGTTTGAAAATAATGACTTCAAATTATCAGATAAATTACCTGAATTTAATAGAAAGTCATTAGGGCAAGTTTTATTAACCCCAACTAGAATTTACGTAAAAACTATTTTGCCACTAATAAAGCAAAAATTAATTCATGGGATTGCTCATATTACTGGGGGCGGTTTATATGAAAATGTACCTAGAATGTTTGAGGATGACTTGCAAGCAGTGATTAATCTAAATTCTTGGAAAGTTCCAAAAATTTATGACTTTTTGCAAAAAGTAGGCAAATTATCTATAGAGGACTGTCTGCATACTTTCAATATGGGATTAGGGATGGTTCTAGCGGTTGATAAAAATAATGCTGAATCAGTAAAAAAGCACTTGCAAGATAGCCATGAACAAGTATTTGAAATTGGTAGTTTACAAAAACGCAGTATAGATCAAGAAAAAATAAAGCTAGTAGGTAAATTATGAAAGTAGCGATCTTTGCTTCAGGCAATGGAACAAATTATGAGGAGTTGGCTAAGCATTTTAAATCAGGCGATATACCTGGACAGTTGAGTTTATTATTTTGCGATCATCCTGATGCTCAAGTTATTGTACGAGCCAAGAAATTTGGCACTCCAGTAGAAACTTTTACTGTTAAATCATGTCAGTCTAAACAGAAATATGAAGAAAAAATTTTGCAAATTTTGCAAAAATATCAAATAAATTTTATTGCACTAGCAGGATATATGAGAATTATTGGACCCACGATCTTAGATCAGTATCAAGGTAAAATCATTAATTTACATCCTGCATATTTGCCAGAATATCCAGGACTAAATTCAATTGAACGAGCATTTAAAGATAAAGTTGCACAAACTGGAGTCACGGTTCACTATATTGATTCAGGCTTAGATAGTGGAACAATTATTGAACAAGTTCATGTGCCAATAAAGTCTGATGATACAGAGCATAGTTTAGAAATGCGAGTTCATGAATATGAACACAAGTTATATTCAAAAGTATTAAAACAAGTATTAACCAAAATAAACGAGGACGGAAAATGATGAAAAGAGCATTAATTAGCGTATCTGATAAGACTAATATAGTTTTGTTTGCAAAAACATTAATCCAAAATAATTATGAAATTATCTCAACTGGTGGAACTAAAAAATTTTTAGATGAGGCAGGAGTAAAAACTATCTCAGTTGAAGATGTTACTAATTTTCCAGAGATTTTAGATGGGAGAGTTAAAACATTGCATCCTGCCATTCATGGAGGATTGCTGGCAAAGCGCGATAATGCAAATCACATGGAAACACTAAAAGAGCAGCAAATAACTCCAATTGATTTGATATGTGTGAATTTATATCCATTTAAACAAACTATTGAACAGCCAGATGTTAAATTAAGTGATGCAATTGAAAATATAGATATTGGTGGCCCTAGCATGATTAGATCAGCAGCTAAAAATTATCAAGATGTAACAGTAGTTGTTGATCAAAATGATTATCAAAAAATAGCTGATGAAATTGTAAGTACTGGGACAACTAGCTTGCAATTGCGTCAACGATTAGCTGCTAAAGCATTTAGATTAACTGCAGCTTATGATGCAATAATCTCTCAATACTTAACTAAACAAGTTGGCCTTAGTGATCCTGAAAAATTAACTTTAACTTATGATTTAAAACAAACAATGCGTTATGGAGAAAATAGTCACCAAAAAGCTTGGCTATATGAAGATGCCATTCCTAAGGATTATTCTGTATTATCTGCTAAACAATTACATGGTAAACAATTATCTTATAACAACATCAAAGATGCAGATGAAGCAATTAGAGCAACTAGAGAATTTGATAAGCCAACAGTTGTTGCAATGAAACACATGAATCCTTGTGGTATTGGTAAAGGTGAGACTTTACAGCAAGCATGGGATCGAGCATATAAAGCAGATCCAGTTTCAATTTTTGGTGGAGTTATTGCACTTAATCGCACAGTTGATGCAGCAACAGCTGAAAAAATGCACAAAATTTTTCTTGAGATTATTATTGCTCCTGCATTTGATGAAGATGCATTAAAAATATTAACTACAAGAAAAAAGAACATGCGTATATTGCAATTAGACTTTACTAAAAAAGATGAAGCACCAAAAAATGAAGTAGTGTCTGTTATGGGCGGATTATTAATGCAGCAACAAGATGTATTAGATGAAGATTATCATAATTGGAAAATTGTAACTAAAACAACACCAACTAAACATCAATTAAAAGCCTTAATGTTTGCTTGGAAAGCGGTAAAACATGTGAAGTCAAATGCAATTGTTGTCGCAAATAATGAGCGAACATTAGGGGTTGGTGCAGGGCAGCCAAATAGAATTGACGCTGAAAAAATTGCTATTGACCATGCAAAAAAATATCTTGATGAAAATAGTGTTTTGGCAAGTGATGCCTTTTTCCCATTCAGTGATTGTGTTGAATTAGCAGGGAAAAATGGAATCAAGGCAATTGTTGAACCAGGTGGGTCAATTAGAGATCAAGATTCAATTGAGATGGCTGATAAATACGGAATTGCAATGGTCTTTACAGATGTGCGTCATTTTAGACACTAAAATAGCTAAATGAAAGGTCAAATAATAATGAATAAGCTTAATTTGTTAGTAATTGGCAGTGGCGGTCGAGAGTATGCAGTAGCTAGGAAACTAAAGGAAAGTTCTTCAGTAGAAAATGTCTATTGTGCACCAGGAAATGATGCTATGGATTTGATTGGAGTACAAAGTATCCCAATTTCAGAAAATGAATTTGAAAAACTAAAAGATTTTGTCATTGATAATAATATCTCTTGGACTTTTGTTGGACCAGAGGATGCATTAGTTGAAGGAATAGTTGATTATTTTCATCAATTTAAGCTAAAAACATTTGGACCAGATAAACGCAGCGCACAACTAGAAGGATCAAAAGAATATGCTTTAAACTTTATGAAAAAATATCATGTACCCCATCCTAAATATGAAAGTTTTGAAAAAGCTGAAAATGCTCTAGCTTCGGTGAATGATTTTGGACTGCCTATAGTTATTAAAGAAGATGGTTTAGCTGGAGGTAAAGGAGTTGTTATTGCACAGAATTTAAAAACAGCTCAAAAAGCTATCAAAAATGCTTTCAAACATGGTAATAAGGTGGTTTTAGAAGAAAATTTAATTGGATCAGAATATTCATTTTTTGTCATTATTCAAGATGATGAATATCGAATCTTACCAATTGCTCAAGATCATAAACGTGCATATGATATGGATAAAGGACCTAATACTGGAGGGATGGGGGCTTATAGTCCTGTACCACAATTAAAAGCCAGTGATAAAAAACAAATAATTGATGAATTGATTAAACCAACAGTTAATGCATTAAAACAAGAAAATTATAACTATCATGGAGTATTATATTTTGGGATAATGTTGACAAATAATGGTCCTAAAATGATCGAATATAATGTTCGCTTAGGCGATCCAGAAACTGAAGTGGTACTTCCAAGGCTAAAAACGGATTTTGCCCAATTAATTAATGCTTGTGTCAATGATTATAAGATGCCTGAAATTGAAGTTTCCCTATTTGCAGAAGTTGGTGTAGTGCTAGCTGCACAAGGATATCCCAAAGATCCAATTAAAGGGCAAAATTTAGGTACCTTTCCAAAACAAAGCGGAATTGAAATTGACTATGCAAATGTCAAAAAGCAAAATGGTGATTTTATTGGCAATGGTGGTAGATTGTTAATGGTTCGAGGACGCAGTGATACTATTGCTCAAGCACAAAGGCTAGTTTATCATTATTTAAGTGGATTAAATAAATCGCAAACCTTTTATCGATATGATATTGGTTATAAAGTAACAAAAATAAGATTTTAAGAAAAAAACTTACCAAATTCACAAGTGTTGTGAGAAATGGTAAGTTTCTTTTTATTTAAAATTATCTAATTCATTAATTGCTTGTTCCCAATTGTTGTTAGCAGTTTCTAATTGTTTTTGGATATCTGATAATTGTTCTTGTAGAGGTCCTAATTTTTCAAAACTGGTAGCAATTTTAGGATCAGCCATTTGATTTTGTAAGTCAGAACTTTGATTTTCTAAGTCTTCGATTTGTTTTTCGATTTTTTCGATGTTTCTTTGTAATTTTCGTTTTTGAGAATCAATGCGTTTTTGCTTTTGATAAGATACTTGGTTGGCACTAACTTGTTTTGTCACTTTTTCAACTTGGGTTTCAGGCTGCAATTTTCGATTTTGATAATCACTATAATTACCTTCAAATAGCTTTGCATGACCATTTTCGACAACCAAGATTTTATTTGCTAATTGATTAATGAAGTATCTATCATGTGATACAAATAAAATTGTTCCATCATAGCTTTGCAAGGCTTTTTCTAGAACTTCTTTTGCTTCAATATCTAAGTGGTTAGTAGGTTCATCCATTAACAAAAAATTATCATGTTCTAATGATAAAACTGTTAATTCTAATCTAGCTCGCTGTCCACCAGATAACTGATTAACCATCTTATTGATATCTTGTGCTGTAAATAAAAAGCTAGCTAAGATTGACCTAATGTCTTTTTCTAACATAGTTTTGTGTTTGTCCCAAATGGTATCAATCACAGTTTTATTGTAATCAAGCCCTTGCAACTCTTGGTCATAATACCCAATTTGCAAAGAAGCACCATATTTAATCGTTCCTGCTTTAATAGGAAGGAGTTTCATAATGGTTTTTAATAAAGTAGATTTTCCAATTCCATTAGGTCCAATAATAGCGACACGATCACCTTTATTAATCTGAAAAGAAATATCAGATAGCATAGTTTTATCTGGATAGCCTACAGATAAGTCCTTAGCAATTAATACTTCTTTTCCTGAAGGATGATCTTGTTTAAAATTAATTTTAACTTTGCCTGATCTTTTTGGAGGAGTAATGCGTTCAATTTTTTCTAATTGTTTGCGCCTACTTTGAGCTCTTTTAGTAGTTGTAGCTCGAACAATATTTTTTTGAATGAATTCTTCGTCTTTTTTTATTTGTTCTTGCTGTTTTTCATAAGCTAATTGTTGCTGTTTATCAATCAACTGCCTTTGAGATAAGTATTGAGTGTAGTTACCCTTGAATTCATTTAATTTGTTAAAGCGTAATTCCCAGATTTGAGTTGCAAAATGATCTAAGAAATATTGGTCATGTGAGACAACCAAGATTGCCCCTTGATAGTTTTTCAAAAAACTTTCTAGCCAATCTAATGTATCTAAATCTAAATAATTAGTTGGTTCATCTAGTAGCAATAATGGTGGCTTTTTTAATAGCAGTTTTACAAATGCTAGTCGAGTTTTTTCTCCTCCAGATAAGCTAGAGATTTGTTTATGCCAAGTATTTTCTGGAAAATTAAAACCATTTAAGACACTTTTGATTTGAGCTTGGTAGGTATAGCCACCATCTTGTTCAAAATCAAATTGCATTTGATCATATTTTTTCAGTAATGTAGCATCTTCTGGATTATTGGCAATTTGTTTTTGCAGTTTAGTTAAATTATGTTCACGATCAATTAATGGTTGAAAGATAGTGATCATTTCATCCCAGATATTGTTGTCTTCATTTAAATCATGTTCTTGTGCAATATAGCCAATTTGAATTCCTTTATTTACTTGAAAGGTTCCATGAGTTGGATCTAATTGTTTAGTCATGATTTTTAAAAGTGTTGTTTTTCCAGCGCCATTTGGTCCTACTAAGCCAATGCGGGCATTATCTGGAATTGAAAAATTTATATTATCAAATAATGTATGTGCTCCAAATTGTTGAGTTAGAGCCTGTCCTTGTGCGATTATCATTTTTTATTCACCTGAAAATAATTTTATCATACTTCTTTTTTTAGAGTGGATGTTGCCTTATTTGTGAAAAATGATCCTAATATTTATAAAAATGTGTCTTTGTGAATTAATTGCTTGCATAAATAGCATAAAAATAGGTATTATATTCATAATTGAATTTTAGTTCACATTCACAAATGGAGTGCATGAATTTCAAAAAAAATGGAGGAAATTATGGATAATATTAAAATCCCTAAGGCAACAGCACGTAGATTACCACTTTATTATAGGTACTTAATTTTATTAAATGAAGAAGGAAAAGACAAGGTTTCTTCTTCAGAACTGTCTGAAGCAGTTCAAGTTGATAGTGCTTCAATTCGAAGAGATTTTTCATATTTTGGCGCTTTAGGTAAGCGTGGATATGGATATGATGTTAAAAATTTATTGAACTTTTTCAAAAAAATTCTTAATCAAGATACTTTGACTAATGTTGCATTAGTTGGAGTAGGTAATTTAGGACATGCTTTATTAAATTATAATTTTAAGCGTTCAAATAATATCCGCATTTCTTGTGCATTTGATATTAATCCTGAAATTACAGGCAAAATTTTGAGTGGAGTTCCTGTATATAGTATGGCTGATATGAAACAACAAATCAGTGATCAACAAATTACTACGGCGATTTTGACTGTGCCACAAGAAAATGCACAAAAAACTGCTAATAAAATGATCGAAGCTGGAATTAAGGGAATCATGAACTTCACACCAATTAGATTGTATGCACCAGCTGATGTGAGAATTCAAAATATTGATTTGGCTACTGAATTGCAGACTTTGATTTACTTTTTGGAATCAGAAGAAAATAGGTAATCACTAAAAACCATCTGGATTTATTTCGAATGGTTCTTTTTTTGTCTAGACCAATAACATACCAATGCTAAAATATGCACTTGACCAATATCAAAAAAACTATTATTATGTCAATTGTTACAATAATTATTTAATAATCCAGTTCTTATAATTGAACTAGACCAAATATTGAAAGCGAGAAAATAATATGTGTGGAATTGTTGGTGTTGTAGGGAAACCTGCTAGAGATGTAATTTTGAATGGATTGAAAAATCTTGAATATCGAGGCTATGATTCAGCAGGAATTTATCTAAATGATTTAAATGGCAATGAATATTTAACTAAAGCCGTTGGTCGCATTAAAAATCTAGAAGATAAATTGACTCCTGATGAACAAGGTCTTACAGGAATTGGTCATACTAGATGGGCAACTCATGGCAAACCAACTGTAGATAATGCACATCCTCATTTTTCAGAAGATCGTAGATTTTATTTAGTTCATAATGGAGTTATTGAAAACTATTTAGAATTAAAAGAAAAATATTTACAAGATGTTAATTTCAAATCAGAAACTGATACTGAAGTTATTGTGCAATTGATTGATAAATTTGCCAAAGAAGATAATATAAATGCTTTCACAGCTTTTAAAAAAGTTTTGAGATTAGTTAAAGGCTCATATGCATTTTTATTAGTAGATAATACTGAACCAGATCATATTTTTATTGCAAAAAACAAATCACCGATGATGCTTGGGATAGGTGATGGATTTAATATTATTGCTTCTGATGCAATTAGCGTTTTAGATCAAACTAAAAAATTTATTGATTTACAAGATGGTGATGTAGCAGATGTAACTAAAGATAAAATTGTCATTGAAGATATTACTGGTCAAAGAGTTGAACGAAAAGTTAAAACTTTAACTATCGACCCAGCAGCTGCTTCTAAAGGTACATATGAATTTTACATGTTAAAAGAAATTGATGAACAACCTGCAGTGATGCGCAAATTGGCACAGGAATATTTTGACCAAGATGGAAAAGTTTTAGTTGACCAAAAAATTGTCAATGCAGTTAGTCAAAGTGATCGCATTTATATTTTGGCAGCAGGGACTTCATATCATGCAGGATTAGTTGGTAAAGATATCATTGAACATCTAACTGATATTCCAGTTGAAGTTGGTTTAGCTTCAGAATTTGGTTATCATTTCCCTAAGTTATCTAAAAAGCCTTTCTTTATTTTCTTATCTCAATCAGGTGAAACTGCAGATTCACGTGTCGTTTTAACTGAAGTTAACAAAAGACAATTGCCTAGTTTGACAATAACTAATGTGGAAGGTTCGACATTATCTAGAGAAGCAACATATACTATGTTACTGAAAGCAGGTCCTGAGATTGCAGTTGCTTCAACTAAGGCATATACTGCACAAATTGCTGTACAGGCAATCTTAGCAAAAGCTATTGGAGAAAAATTGCAATTTAAAAAAGCAGCAGATTTTGATTTGAAACATCAATTATCTATAGCTGCAGAAGGGATGCAAGAAATAGTTGATGGTAAACAAAAAATTGATAATCTAGCTAAAAAATATTTAGCTAATACTCGTAATGCCTTTTATATTGGACGTGGAATTGATTATGATGTTGCACTAGAAGGAGCATTAAAGTTAAAAGAAGTTTCTTATATTCAGACAGAAGGTTTTGCGGCAGCTGAATTAAAACACGGAACAATCGCCTTAATTGAAAAGGGCACACCAGTTATTGCAATAATCAATGATCCAGCAACTGCTGATTTGACTAGAGGAAACATCCGTGAAGTGCAAGCTAGAGGGGCAAATGTGATGGTTTTTGCTGATAAAAAATTTGCCCAAACTACAGATGATGTAGTTTTACCTGATGTTGATTATTATATTTCACCATTAGTATCGGTAATTCCAACTCAATTATTAGCTTATTATGCATCTAAAAATAAGGGCTTAGATGTTGATAAACCAAGAAATTTGGCTAAAAGTGTAACTGTTGAATAAATAAAAATAACATTTTTGCTTGAAAGCGAATACAAAAATTATTAAAAGCTTGCAATCTGCAAGCATTTTTTGTCTAAAAAATAGTAGAATAAGTATGTTATCTATTAAAAGTTAAATGGGAGTTATTAATATGACAGCAAATGAAACTTATAAAACTTGGTTAAATACAACTAGCTTACCTAAATACTTACACAAACAATTAGTTGAATTAGGCAAAAATCCCGCTTGGGTTAAAGATGCTTTTGGCACTAATATTGACTTTGGGACAGCTGGGATGCGTGGGTTATTAGAGCCTGGGACTAACAGAATTAATGTTGTTACTGTAGGTCGAGTAACAGAAGGATTAGCTCAATTAATTGAGCAAACTGGTGAAGCTGCTAAAAAACAAGGTGTTGTAATTTCTTTTGATCCAAGATATCACTCAGAAGAATTTGCAAAATTAGCTGCAAAAATTCTGGGTCATCATGGAATTCATGTATATTTATTTGATGAATTAAGACCAACACCAGAATTGTCTTTTGCAGTGAGATACTTAAAAACTTTTGCAGGGATTATGATTACTGCATCCCACAATGCTAAACAATATAATGGTTACAAAATCTATGGTGCAGATGGTGGACAAATGCCACCAGAAAGTGCAGCAGTTGTTGTTGATCAAGCATTAAAAGTGGCAGATCCATTAAATATTTCAACCACTTCAATTGAAGATTTAAGAGCAAGTAAAACTCTGCAATTAATCGGTGAAGATGTAGATGAAGCATACTTGAAAGAATTAAAGACAGTCAATGTTGACCATTCATTAATTGATACAACCGCTGATAAATTAAAGATTGTATACACTCCAGTTCATGGTACAGGTAAAATTGTTTATTATCGAGCTTTCCAGCAAAGTGGCTTTAATAATGTAACTATTGTTCCAAGTCAAGCAATTATAGACCCTGAATTTGTGACAACAGTTAAACCCAATCCTGAATATCGTCAAGTATTTGACGAAGGAATAAAAATTGCCAATAAAGTTGATGCAGATATTATTGTTGCTACAGACCCTGATGCAGATAGATTAGGTGCAGCTGTAAGATTACCAAATGGTGACTTTAGAGTATTAACTGGAAACCAAATTGCAACATTGATGGCAAATTATTTATTGACTACTTTAAAAGACAATCAAAAATTAGATCCTGATTATGAAATTGTAACTTCAGTTGTTTCTAGTTCTTTACCATTTAAGATTGCAAAAAGTTATGGCATTAAAACTAAGTATGTTTTAACTGGCTTTAAATATATCGCAGAGGAAATTGATAGAATGCAAGCAGATCATGATGGTACATTCTTGATGGGATTTGAAGAAAGTTATGGTTATTTGTTCAAACCATTCGACCATGATAAAGATGCTATGCAAGGCGCATTGATGTTCTTTGAAGTTGCAGCTTATTATGCAGCAAGGGGAATGTCTGTATTTGATGGATTAAATGAAATCTGGGATAAATATGGTGCAACTTGTGAAGTGACTCGTGCAATTGAGATGCCAGGATTAGATGGTCATCAAAAGATGCTTGAAATTATGGCTAGATTAAGAGAAGATAATTTAACTAAGATTGCTGGCAAAAAAGTCGTTCGCATTGAAGACTTTGATAAGCAAACTATTTATGAAAATGGTGGAGTTGATGAACTAGAAGGTTTTCCTAAAGCTAATGTTTTGAAATACTTCTTAGAAGATGGTACTTGGATTGCATTAAGACCATCTGGAACAGAGCCAGTAATCAAGGCTTATGTTGGGGCTACTGGCAAAAATTATGAGCAAGCACAACAAGCAGCAGATGATTATAACAAGGCTATTGATAAATTAATTAATTAAGCTGAATTTTAGGAAAATATGTTCGTAAGTAGTAAAATAAAATATATTAAATATTTAGTTGGACTTTGTCCAACTTTTTTTACGAGGAATTAATTATGATAAAACGACAAAATAATCGAAAGTTCGAATTAGTTTCAAAATTTAAGCCAGCAGGAGACCAGCAGCAAGCAATTGATAAGCTTGTTAAAGGCTTTGAAGATGGTGATAAAGAACAAATCCTAGAAGGAGCCACTGGTACTGGTAAGACATTTACCATGGCTAATGTAATTGCTAAGTTAAATAAACCAACCTTAATAATTTCACATAATAAAACTTTAGTTGGTCAATTATATGGTGAATTCAAACAATTCTTTCCACATAATGCAGTGGAATACTTCGTATCATATTATGATTATTATCAACCAGAAGCATATGTTCCAAGCTCAGATACTTATATAGAAAAGGACTCAGCAATTAATGATGAGATCGATCAATTGCGCCATCGTGCAACTTCTGCGTTAATGGAGCGAAATGATGTTATTGTGGTAGCTTCTGTTTCTTGTATTTTTGGTTTAGGTAGTCCAACAGAATATGCCAAAAGTGTAATTACGATTCATGAAGGTGAAGAATATCCAAGAAACACATTATTGCGTGATTTAGTAAATATTCAATATGATCGAAACGATATTGATTTTCAACGTGGAAGATTTAGAGTTCATGGAGATATTGTTGAGATTTTCCCTGCAGGTAATACTAAACATGCTTATAGAATTGAATTGTTTGGTGATGAAATTGATCGAATCGCAGAAGTTGATGCACTAACTGGTGAGGTAATTGGTGAAAGAGATTCAGTTTCACTATTTCCTGCAACACACTTTATGACTAGTGAAGAGCAAATTTCTAGAGCATTAAAGTCAATTGGTGCAGAAATGAATGTTCAAGTTAAAAAATTTGAAGGTCAAGGTAAGTTATTAGAAGCTCAAAGAATCAAGCAAAGAACTACTTATGATATGGAAATGATTAGTGAAATGGGCTACACCAATGGGATCGAAAATTATTCGCGTCATTTGGAAGGCCGTAAAAAAGGTGAACCACCATATACTTTGATTGATTTCTTCCCTGATGATTTTTTGATTTTTATTGATGAATCACATGCGACTATGCCTGAATTAAAGGCAATGTATAATGGCGATCGCAAGAGAAAGGAAACGTTAATCGATTATGGCTTTAGATTACCATCAGCATTAGACAACAGACCATTAAAAATTGATGAATTTGAAAAACACATCAATAAAATACTTTATGTATCTGCTACTCCAGGAGATTATGAGTTAAGTCATACTGATCATATTGTTGAACAAATTATCAGACCAACTGGGTTGCTTGATCCCAAGATTGATGTTCGACCAATTCAAGGGCAAATTGATGATTTAGTTGGTGAAATTAATAAACGAATTGAAAAACATGAGCGAGTATTTGTGACAACTTTAACCAAAAAAATGGCTGAAGATTTAACTGATTATCTTAAAGATTTAGGAATAAAAGTTAGATACTTACACTCTGATATTAAAACTTTAGAGCGAATGCAAATCCTGCACGATTTGCGTGCTGGAAAATTCGATGTATTAGTTGGGATTAACTTACTTAGAGAAGGTATTGATGTACCAGAAGTGTCTTTAGTTGCAATTTTAGATGCAGATAAAGAAGGATTTTTGAGATCAACTAGACCGTTAATTCAGACAATTGGTCGTGCTGCTCGTAATCAAAATGGGACAGTAATTATGTATGCCGATAATATTACTGATTCAATGAAAGAAGCTATTGATGCAACTAATCGCCGTCGTCATTTGCAAATAGAATTTAACAAAGAACATGGTATTACACCAAAAACTATTGTTAAACCAATTAGAGATGTAATTTCAATCACCAAACCTAGTGGAGATACTAAAGAAAATACTGATAACTTTGCGGATTTGAATTTTGATGAATTAACTGTCAAGCAAAAAAAGGGCATGATTAATACTTTAACTGAGCAGATGGAACAAGCTGCTAAGAAATTAGACTTTGAAGAAGCTGCAACACTAAGAGATGCTATTATGGAATTACAAAATGCAGTGAAAAAGCCAATTACGAAAAAAGGGAAAACGCTGAATGGTAAAAGATAAAATTATAATACATGGGGCTCGTGAACATAACTTAAAAGATGTTGATGTAACTATTCCAAAAGATGAATTAGTAGTTGTTACTGGATTATCAGGATCTGGAAAAAGTTCACTAGCTTTTGATACTTTATATGCTGAAGGCCGAAGAAGATATGTGGAATCCTTATCTTCTTATGCAAGACAATTCTTAGGTCAAATGGATAAAGCTGATGTTGATTCAATTGATGGATTGAATCCAGCTATTTCAATTGATCAAAGAACAACTTCTCATAATCCACGTTCAACTGTTGGAACTGTAACAGAGATTAATGACTATTTGCGATTATTATGGGCAAGAGTTGGCCAACCTATATGTCCAAATGATGGGACTGTGATAGAGAGACAATCAGTTGACCAAATGGTTGATCGAATTTTAGAATTGCCTGAAAAAACTAGATTGCAAATTTTAGCTCCAGTAATTAGAGCAAAAAGAGGAGCACATAAAGATGTGTTCAAAAGAGTTCAGCGTGCAGGTTATGTTCGAGTAATTGTTGATAATGAGATGTATGAAATCTCTGATGAGTTTGAACTAGATAAAAATAAGCGTCATGATATCAGCATTGTAGTAGATCGAATTGTTATTAAAGATGGCATTAGAAGTCGCTTATTTGATTCAGTTGAAGCAGCTCTTCGCTTATCCGATGGATATATGAATGTTGTTGTAATTGGCGGAGATGAATTAAACTTTTCTGAATATTACGCTTGTCCAATTTGCGGGTTTACAGTTGGTGAATTAGAGCCACGTTTATTTTCATTCAATGCTCCATTTGGAGCTTGTCCTGATTGTGATGGATTAGGTGTTAAGCTTGCAGTTGATGAAGATTTAGTAGTTCCAGATAAAAGTAAAACTTTAAATCAAGGGGCACTTGCTCCTTGGCATACAAGTTCTGATTATTATTTTGGGATGTTGCAACAAGCCTGCAATGCACTAAAAATTTCAATGGATAAACCCTTTAATAAGTTAACTAAGCGTCAGCAAAATATCTTATTACATGGATCTGGCACTAAAAAAATCAACTTTCATCTAAAAAGTGAATTTGGAAATGTCAAAGATGTAACTGCTCCATTTGAAGGAGTAATGGTAAATGTTGACCGCAGATATCATCATCCAATGTCCAATTTTATGAGGGATGTTTTGAGTAAATTCATGACTGAATTAACCTGTCCAACATGCCATGGCAAAAGATTAAATCCTAAAGCATTAGCTGTTAAAGTCATGGGACAAGATATTGCACAAGTGTCTAGTTTGCCAATATCAAAAGGTTTAGATTTTTTCACTAAAATTGATTTATCTGAACAAAAGACGATGATTGCTAAGCCAATTTTAAAAGAAATCAGAGATCGATTAACATTTTTGATAAATGTGGGTCTAGCTTATTTAACATTGTCTAGATCTGCTGCAACATTATCTGGTGGCGAAGCTCAAAGAATTAGATTGGCTACTCAAATTGGTTCTAATTTATCCGGAGTTATGTATATTTTAGATGAGCCTTCAATTGGACTACATCAAAGAGATAATGATAGATTAATTGCATCATTGAAAAAAATGCGTGATCTAGGCAATTCATTGATTGTTGTGGAACATGATGAAGAAACTATGCGACAAGCAGACTACATTGTTGACATGGGACCTGGTGCTGGAGTGTATGGCGGAAAAGTTATGGCCGTTGGAACTCCTGAAGAAGTTATGGCTAATCCAAGATCTTTAACTGGGCAGTATTTGTCTGGACAAAAATTTATCCCTGTTCCATTAAAAAGACGCAAGGGTAATGGTAAAAAAATTACTATTAAAGGTGCACAAGAAAATAACTTAAAAGATATTAGTGTCTCATTTCCTTTAGGAAAATTTATTGTAGTTTCGGGAGTGTCTGGTTCTGGAAAATCAACGCTGGTGAATACAATTTTAAAACGAGCCTTATCCCAAAAATTAAATCATAATCCAGTAAAACCTGGAAAATATAAATCAATTACTGGCTATAACAATATTGAAAAAATCATTGATATTGACCAAAGCCCCATTGGTCGTACACCAAGAAGTAACCCAGCTACTTATACTAGTGTATTTGATGATATTCGAGCATTATTTGCTCAAACGAATGAAGCTAAAATGCGAGGTTATACTAAAGCTAGATTTTCATTTAATGTTAAAGGTGGACGATGCGAAAACTGTCATGGTGATGGAATTCTTAAAATCGAAATGAACTTCTTGCCAGATGTTTATGTACCTTGTGAAGTTTGTCATGGTAGAAGATATAATTCTGAAACATTAGAAGTCATGTATCGAGAAAAAAATATTTCTGATGTTTTGAATATGACTATCAATGAAGCAACTGAATTTTTTAAAAATATCCCTAAGATTCATAGAAAACTTAAAACAATTGTGGATGTTGGATTAGGATATGTAAAATTGGGGCAATCTGCTACAACCTTATCTGGTGGTGAAGCCCAAAGAATGAAGCTAGCATCTGAATTGCAAAAATTATCTTCTGGAAATAACTTTTATATCTTGGATGAACCTACAACTGGTCTACATACTGACGACATAAAACGTTTATTAGAAGTTTTGCAACGATTAGTTGATAATGGCAATACAGTTTTAATTATTGAACATGATCTAGATGTAATTAAAAATGCGGATTGGTTGATTGACCTAGGTCCTGAGGGTGGAGCAAAAGGTGGCACAATTGTTGCTCAAGGAACTCCTGAAAAAGTAGCTCAAGTAAAAGATAGTTGGACTGGAAAATATTTAAGACCGATCCTAGAGCGTGATACTAAGCGTACAATTGAAGCAAAAGATGACAAAAAATAAAATACTTAATTAAGCTTTTAAATACCGAAATAAAGTGTTTAAAAGCTTTTTTTGTATAAGATTTGTACCTTAATTCATATAAAAATATATTAAGAAAGAGTAAAATATGCTTAAAGGAGGTAATTTAAATATGTTTAATTCTGATATAAATCGTAGACGTGGTTTTGACTGGGGTCCATTTTTAGTTGGAATTGTTTCCGTTATTTTGTCATTTCTTATTTTACGTAATCCTAAAGTAAGTTTGAGTGTTTTTGTAGTAGCTTTTGCAATTCTTTCAATTGTCCAAGGTGTAGTATGGATTTCAATGTATTTTGGCTTTCGTGAATTGTTTAGTGCAAGCTGGATCACATTAATCGCAGGTATTTTGGATTTGATCATTGGAGTTATGATCATGATGAATTTAGGAACAGGGGTTGCATTTTTGACCTATTTGTTCATTTTCTGGTTTATGACTGACTCCATTGCTGGGATTATCTTTAGTTGGCATTTGAGAAGATTATCATCAAGATGGTATTTTTTCTTTTACTTGATATTAAATATTATTAGTTTAGGATTAAGTATTTACCTACTGATGAACCCAGGTCTTGCATTAGTAACTATGTTAATGGTTGTAGCATTTTACTTTATGTTCTTTGGAGTTAACCAAATTGTGCTTGCTTGGATGCACCGTTAAAAAATGCTTGACAATTTTGGATATATCTTTTATTCTTTGATTAATCAATTTATAAGAAATATGTATTTAGGAGATAAGGAAAATGAGTTATTTACAAAACTTTAGTTCAAAACGTTGGCAAAGCCAGTAACTCAGGCCGCATAGAGCAGTCTGAGTAATTCAGATTGCATCTGTGCTGGCTTAACTAGGCTCGCAAGATGTTCCATAATATGCGAGCTTTGAATCCTTATATTAATAAAAACAGAAGCTCGAATATTATGGGCTTCTGTTTTTTTGTTATATGGGGTAAAAAATATGAAAAGAATGATTGGCTTAATTACAATAATAGTTGCTTTTTTAGGGGTTGCATTTTTTGTAGAAGCTAAGCCGCAACATAATAAAATTCCTAAAGTTGGAGCATTAACTTTAATGCATCATCCATCACTAGATCAGATTTATGATGGTTTTATCAAAGAATTAGCAGCAGAAGGATATCATAATGGTAAAAATATCCAAATTGAGTACCAAAATGCTCAAGGTGATCAAGGTAATATGCAAACTATGGCGAATAAGTTAGTTGATGATAATCCTGATGTGTTATATGCAATTACAACACCATCAACTCAAGCTATTGCTAACTTAACTCATAAGATTCCTTTGGTTTTCAGTGGTGTGACTAATCCAAAAATGGCAAAACTAGTAAAAAATGATAAACATCCTGGAGGCAATGTAACTGGGGTATCTGATCAAGCTCCAATTCGTGAGCAACTAGCGCTTTATAAAAGATTTATGCCTAAAAATGCAAAGTTTGGGATTATTTATACTTCTAGCGACAGTTCTGCTACTGTTGAACATGATGAATTTGTTAAAGCAGCAAAGCAAATGCATGTAAACTTGCAATCTTATTCAATTGCAAACAGCAACGATTTGAATCAAGTTTCACAAACAATGTTGCAACAAGTAGATGCGGTTATTGTGCCAACTGATAATACAATTGCAGGAGCGATGCAGACTTTAGTAAAAAATGCTGACGCTGTTAAAAAGCCGGTCTTCCCAGCTGCAGATATCATGGTTAAACAAGGTGGTGTTGCGACTTATGGAGTTAACCAAGAAAAACTTGGGCGCCTGGGGGCTAAAATGGTTGTAAAAATTTTGAAAGGTAAAAAGCCAACTAATATGCCTGTTGAATATATTAAACAAGGTGAACCAATTTTAAATTTAAAGCAAGCAAAGAAATTAGGACTTGTAGTGCCAAAAGACTTTTTGAAACAAGCACAAAAGAAAGGGACGGTGTATAGATAATGAGTTTAATAGTTTCAGCGATCGGACAAGGATTATTATGGGCATTATTAGGTGTCGGGTTGTATATATCATTTAGAATTTTAAATTTTGCTGATATGTCAGTTGAAGGCACATTTCCAATGGGAGCCGCAGTTTCAGTAGCAGCGATTACACATGGCATGTCGCCATTTGTTTCAATTATTTTGGCATTTGGAGCAGGATTACTTGCAGGAATGGTGACAGGATTGTTATATACTAAAGGTCATATTCCTAGTTTATTAGCAGGTATTTTGGTCATGACTGCTGCTTATTCAGTGAATTTGCGGATAATGGGAAAATCTAATATTTCATTACTTGGCAAACAAACAATTTTCTCTAATCCATTTTTACAAAGTTTGCCAAAATATTTTGATAGTGTAACAGTAGGATTTATTGTTATTGCAGTCATTACAATTTTATTGATTTTATTTTTACAGACAGATTTTGGACAAGCATTTATTGCAACAGGTGATAACCCTAATATGGCAAAGTCTATGGGGATTCATACAGATCGTATGACAATTTTTGGATTAATGCTTTCTAATGGGTTAGTTAGTGTAAGTGGTGCATTAGTTGCACAAAATAATGGTTATTCAGATGTCAATATGGGGATTGGGATCATTGTTGCTGCAATGGCTGCAATTATCATTGGTGAAGTAATCTTTGGAGATTTGACATTAAATCAAAGACTAGTTGCAGTAACATTAGGTAGCATTATTTACCGTTTAATTATTTTGGCAGTGTTAACAATGGGCTTCAGTGCAAACGATTTGAACTTAACTTCATCAATTGTTTTAACATTATTTATGGTTTTGCCAACATTAGAAAAAAGATTCAGAATTAGAAAGACTGTAGTCAAGGGGATGAAAAAAGATGAGTAATGTAATTTTAGAATTAAAAAATATAACCAAAATTGTTAATCAAAAAACACCTCGGCAAACAACCATTATGGATGATGTTAGTTTGAAAATTAATGATGGAGATTTTATTACTGTTGTTGGTACAAATGGTGCTGGTAAGTCAACTTTATTCAATATTATCAGTGGAGTTTTAACGATAACATCTGGTCAAATTATTTTAAAAAATAAAGATATTACTAAAACTACTGAGGTAAATCGTTCTAAATTTATTGGACAAGTTTTTCAGGATCCTAAAATGGGAACCGCCCCTAGAATGAATGTGGCAGAGAATTTATTATTAGCAAAAAAATGCGGGATGCATAGATATCTTGTGCCAAGACACTTAAATCAAAATTTATCTAAATTAAAAACACTTGCTGCAACAATGAATAATGGATTAGAAAATAGATTGTTAACTGCAACAGAATTTTTGTCAGGCGGGCAACGACAAGCATTGAGTTTTTTGATGGCTACTATTAAAAGACCTGATATTTTATTATTAGATGAACATACTGCAGCGTTAGATCCTAAGACTTCTCAAAAACTAATGGAAACTACAAACCAAAAAATCAACGATGAACATTTAACTTCATTAATGATTACTCATAATATGGAAAACGCCTTGGCTTATGGTAATCGTTTAATTGTATTAGATGCAGGAAAAATTGTTGCAGACTATGATGAACAAGCTAAAAGAAAATTGACAGTTAGTGATTTGGCAGACTATTTTGCATAATCGCCAAAATGAAACGCCCGGTATGTTATAATTTTTAATTGAAAAGAGGGATGCAATAATGGCTTCAGATAAAAAACAATTATTAATTGTTACCGGGATGAGTGGCGCAGGAAAAACCGTTGCTTCACACTGTCTTGAAGATATGGGATATTTTGTTGTAGATAATTTACCTCCTACACTATTAGGAAGCTTTTGGGATCTAATGATTACTTCAAATGATTTCCAAAAGGTTGCTGTAGTAATTGATTTAAGAGTTAAGAATTTTTATAAAGATTTAAGTGATGAAATTAATTCTTTAGAGGATAATGGAAAAGTTCAAGCTAATATTTTATTTTTAGAAGCTTCTGATGATGCATTAGTTGCTAGATATAAGGAAACTCGCCGCTTGCCACCATTAGCTGCTAATGGAAGATTATTAGATGGAATTCAAAAAGAGCGAGCAATTTTAGCACCAATAAAAAATATTGCCAACTTTATTATTGATACTACTGATTTAACCCCTAAACAATTAAAGCAAAAATTAGTGAGCCAATTCAGTGAAAATGGTCATAAGAGATTTTCAATTGAAGTGATGAGCTTTGGCTTTAAATATGGTGTACCAATTGATGCAGATATCGTAATGGATGTTAGATTTTTGCCTAATCCATTTTATATACCAAGTTTAAAACCATTTACTGGATTAGATAAGCGCGTATATGATTATGTAATGGACAAAGATGTTACCAAAGTTTTTTACCAAAAGTTTTTAGATTTATTAGAAACTATAATTCCTGGATATATTCAAGAAGGTAAAGAAAAATTAACTATCGCAATTGGATGTACTGGTGGGCAACACCGCAGTGTTTCAATTGCACAAGCATTAGCACGAGATTTGGCTAAGAAATATGAAGTTGATATTTCTCACCGTGAAATTAGTCGCTATTTAAGAAAGTAGGTATATAAGTGAGTAATGCGGAAAACCGAATAGTTCGTGTTATTAAAGGGCGCAGACCTAAAATAGTTGTTATTGGTGGTGGAACTGGACTACCAGTAATTGTTAAATCACTAAAAAAATTAAATTCTGATATCACAGCAATTGTTACAGTAGCAGACGATGGCGGATCATCTGGTACAATTAGAAACTTCATAAACGTTGTTCCACCTGGTGATATTCGTAATGTGTTAGTTGCACTAAGTGATTTACCAAAGGAAGAGAAAAAAATCTTCCAATATCGTTTTGATTCATCTGACAAATTCTTTGCAGGTCACGCAATTGGAAATTTGATAATTGCAGCTTTAAATGAAATGCAAGGCAATATCTTTGATGCTGTACAGTCATTAAGCAAAATGATGCGTGTTGATGGACATATTTTTCCTGCATCAAATGAACCATTGACATTGAATGCTGAATTCATGGATGGCAGTGTACAGGCTGGTGAAAGTGAAATTACTGCAATGGACAAACAGATTAAAAAAATCTGGGTTACTAATACAAATTCTGCTGCTAAACCAGAAGCTGTATTACCAGTCTTAGCTGCAATTATGCAAGCAGATGCAGTGGTTTTGGGACCTGGTAGTTTGTTTACTTCAATTTTGCCTAATTTAATGATTAGTAATTTAGGAGAAGCTATCAGACAAACACGTGCCGAAATTATATATATTTGTAATATTATGACTCAAAAAGGCGAAACTGATAACTTCACTGACGCCGATCATGTAAGAGTATTAAATGAGCATTTAGGCGGTCATTATATCGACACAGCCCTTGTTAATGGTGCAAAAATTGATATGTCAAAATTTAATCCCGCAGATTATGATGAATACTTGACTCCTGTTGCAAATGACTTTAAGGGATTAGTTAACCAAGGTGTGCGTGTAATTACAGATGATTTTATTGATCAGAAAAATAATTTAGTTTTTCATGATGGAACAAAAGTTGCACATGAGATAGTTGATTTGGCTTTTGAATCACATTGTAAATATAAAGGACTGATTTAATGGTTTCATATGCAAGTGATGTAAAAAAAGAATTAACTTCAATCAAAGTTCATCCAGAGCATGGAAAAGCTGAATTAGCAGCATTTTTGAGAATGAATGGTGTTTTAAATATTCACAATCATCAATATAGTTTAGATATCACTACCGAAAATCCAGCAATTGCAAGGCGAATATTTACTTTAATTAAAAATGCTTATAACGTAGAACCTTTACTAATAGTTTCTAGGAAAATGAAACTGAAGAAAAACAATCAATATTTAGTTCGTTTGCAGCAGAATCTAACTTTTGTGATGAAAGATTTAGACATTTTAAGTGATGAAGGCTTAGTGACCAGAATACCTAAAAAAATTCGTGATTCTGAAACACTTGCAATGTCATATTTACGTGGGGCATTTTTAGCAGGAGGATCGGTTAACAATCCAGAAACCAGCAGGTATCATTTAGAAATTTATTCAGCTTATGAAGATCATAATGAAGATTTATTATGGTTAATGAACCATTATTTCTCATTAAATGCTAAGATAACAAACAGACGCTCAGGATACATTGTATATTTAAAAGAAGCTGAAAAAATTGGTGACTTTTTACATATTGTAGGAGCACTAAATGCAATGCTTGCATTTGAAGATTTAAGAATTATGCGTGATATGCGTAATTCAGTTAATAGACTAGTTAATTGTGATACTGCAAACTTAAAAAAGACCGCTAATGCTGCGGCAAAGCAAGTTGAAGATATCGAGGTAATAATGAATAATGGAAAATTTGATGATTTACCAGAAAAGTTAGCTACTTTGGCTAATTTTAGAATGCAAAATCCAGAATTATCATTAAAGGAACTAGCTGAAAAGATCCCAGGTGGTCCTCTTTCAAAGTCGGGGGTAAATCACCGATTTAAGAAAATTCATGCTATTGCACAAGAATATAAATAAGAAGTGAAAGTTTTATCCTTTAAGGGATGAAACTTTTTTGTTTGGAATTGATATAATTACGTTCGTTATAATTGCATAGAACATCAAAGTGGATTAATATTTCTTGTTAGTTAATTAGATTGGATAAAAATTATGTTGAAAGTCAAGATGAATAATATTCAAGAATTAGATGCAGAGCCTGGAGTATTAGCGTATATTTCTTATGATAAGGAAATAGGTTCAGTGTTGAATTTTAATGTTCGAAATAATGCAATACTGGATGAAAACTTTGTTGAATTTGTAAAATCAAATTATGATGAGTTATTAATTATTTATAAATTGCAAGGCGAATTTTATTTACATCAGCATAGAGTTCAATCTTGGCAAAAGTGGCTGTTGAACAATATTACCGCTGAATGGAAAAAATCATCTACTTCATCAACATATTATTCAGACAATAATAGTGATGAATTTGGAATTCATGAAGAAGGAAGTTTGCGCTTATCTAATATTTGGAATGAAGTGAGTTTAGGACAAGTATACGGAAAAACTAATGATCCAAGATTTATGGATGGGTGGGCACTAGGTGAATATCATCATGGTATTTATAAAATAATTAAGAAGTTTTTTGATGATAAATTCCCAAGCTAAACAAAAAAGCGACAAGTTTGAATAATATCAAGCTTGTCGCTTTAGTTGTATATTTAGATTATTTCTTTTTATTAACCATAATTTCGTCAATTAAACCATAATCTTTTGCTTCTTGTGCAGTTAAGTAGTTATCTCTTTCAGTATCTTTTAAGATCTTTTCAAGAGGTTGTCCTGTAGTTTCATGCAAAATTTCATTTAGCTTTTTACGTGACTTCAGGATTTCATTAGCTGCAATTTGAATATCAGTTTGTTGACCTTGAGCTCCACCTAATGGTTGGTGAATCAAAACTGTTGAATTTGGTAACGCAAATCTTTTACCTTTTGTACCAGATGTCAACAAAATTGAAGCCATTGATGCAGCCATACCGATTGCAATAGTAGAAACGTCTGATTTAATAAAGTTCATTGTGTCCATGATTGCAAGACCAGAGGTAATTACACCACCTGGTGAGTTAATATATAATGAAATATCTTTTGTGTTATCTTGTGCATCAAGGAAGAGCAATTGAGCGATAATTGAGTTGGCCATTTGGTCATTGATTTCGCCACTTAGCATGATGATTCTATCTTTTAACAGTCTAGAATATATATCATATGCTCTTTCCCCACGTGCAGTTTGTTCAATTACTGTAGGTACTAACATAAGTTAACCTCCATAAAAATAATATTCTTTAATTTTTTAGCACTCATATAAGCACTGTGCTAATTATTGCACTCAATATTAATCATGTCAACTAAAAAGCCACCAACTAAATAAGTTGATGGCAAAAATGGGACCCCTGGGAATCGAACCCAGATTTTAAGAACCGGAATCTTACGTGCGATCCATTACACCAAGGTCTCTTGACAATACAAGTATTATAACAAAAACGTTATCAAATATGAATTTGTTTTTGGTGTAAATAATTTAAGTTTTTTGCTTGCAACGGATTACAAATATGATATACTTAAAACGTCGAAAGGGAAAAATGTGAGTTAAACTTAACAGTGAATTATCATTTTTCTTATTTTTTTGGAATACGTGGGTCGTAAATAGACACATACATGGTCATTTATAGTCCCACCAAAAGGAGACAATATAATGGACTCGGAATTAACCTTGCTACAAACATTTGTCCCTGATATTTTAAAAAAGTTTCGACAACGCTATCGTGTACTTGAACAAATTTCGTTAAAGTCTCCGATTGGGCGCAGAAGTATAGCTCAACAGCTTGGCTTAAGTGAGCGAACAATTAGAACTGAAACTGAATATTTGAAGCAGTTAGGATTAATTGAAATTAAAAGTTTCGGTATGTTCTTAACTGAAAAGGGTGTACAAGCGTTAAAAGATGCTGCTCCATTAATCGATCGATTATTTAATGCTAGTTTATTAGAAATAAAATTAGCTAAGCAATTAAAGATAGATCGCGTTATAATAGTTCCTGGTGATAGTGATTTACAAGATAGAGTGTTTGACCTAATGGGTGAGCAATTAAACTCTGTTTTAAATTTGTTATTACCATTAGGTAAAAGCATTATTACAGTCTTAGGTGGTAAAACAATTGCACAAGTTGCAAATCAACTAACTCCTATATTAAGCAGAAATCGACAATTAGAATTTGTTCCAGGTCGAGGAGCTTTAGGCGAAAGTGTTGAAACGCAAAGCAATACAATTGTTCAGAATATGGCTAGAGCAACAGATGGTAATTATAAAACACTATATTTACCAGAAAATGTTTCTCAAGAAGCATATCGCTCACTGATTAGAGACCCAATAATTGCTGGAGTATTGCAAGATATTTCTCGCAGTGATGCTGTGATTCATGGAATAGGTCTTATGGAAGATATGGCAAAAAGAAGAGGGTTTAATTCGATTGAATTATCTCAACTGCGAGAATTAGGAGCTGTTGTTGAATGTTTCGGGTGTTTTTTCAACAGCAGTGGCAAGATAGTAGAACGGATCCCTCGAATTGGCCTGCAATTTGAAGATCTTAGCAAAATACCTCATATATTTGCAATTGCATCTGGTTCTAAAAAAGCAGAAGCAATTAAAAGTTATATGTTAAATGCACCTCATCAAACATGGCTAATTACAGATGAGGCTGTCTCAAATATGATTTTAAACGGGAAATGAAATCCCATTTAAAATAAATTGTTACTAGTTCCTAGAGGAGGAATTTTAAATATGACAGTAAAAATTGGTATTAACGGTTTCGGTCGTATTGGTCGTTTAGCTTTCCGTCGTATTATGGATTTAGGCGAAAAGTCAAATGATATCGAAGTAGTTGCTATTAACGACTTAACAAGTCCAGCATTATTAGCTCACTTGTTGAAGTATGACTCAACTCATGGTACTTTCAACCACGAAGTTTCAGCTACTGATGATTCAATCGTTGTTGATGGTAAGAAATACCGTGTTTATGCTGAACCACAAGCACAAAACTTACCATGGGTTAAAAATGATGGTGTTGAATTCGTACTTGAATGTACTGGTTTCTACACAAGCAAAGCTAAATCACAAGCTCACTTAGACGCTGGTGTTAAGAGAGTTTTGATTTCTGCTCCAGCAGGTAATGACTTAAAGACTATCGTTTACAACGTTAACGATGACACTTTAACTCATGATGACACTATTGTATCAGCTGGTTCATGTACTACTAACTGTTTAGCACCTATGGCTTACTTCTTGGATAAAGAATTTGGTATTGAAGTAGGTACTATGACTACTATCCATGCATTTACTTCAACTCAAATGATCTTGGATGGACCTGTTCGTGGTGGTAACGTTCGTGCTGCACGTACTGCTTCTGCAAACATTATCCCTCATTCAACTGGTGCTGCTAAGGCTATTGGTCTTGTTGTTCCATCAGTAAATGGTAAGTTACAAGGTCATGCACAACGTGTACCAGTTGTTGACGGTTCATTAACTGAATTAGTAACTATCTTAGGCAAGAAAGTTACTGCTGATGAAGTTAACGAAGCTATGAAGAAGCATACTGAAGGCAACGAATCATTCGGTTACAACGATGACGAAATTGTTTCAACTGATGTTTTAGGTTCAACATTTGGTTCAATCTTTGACCCAACTCAAACTGAAGTAACTACTGTTGGTGACAAGCAATTAGTTAAAACTGTTGCTTGGTACGACAATGAATACAGCTTCACTTGCCAAATGGTTCGTACTTTATTAAAATTTGCTACTCTTTAATCAATAATTGATAAAAGTATAGTGATATAAAAGAGGGCGGAGGGGATTTCTCCTTCGCCCTTTTTTAAAGAATAGATGAAAATATTCGGAGGAAACTTCTAATGGCAAAATTAATAATTTCTGACTTAGATGTTAAGGGCAAGAAAGTTTTAGTTCGTGTTGACTTTAACGTTCCTATTAAAAATGGTGTGATCGGCAATGATAACAGAATTGTTGCTGCATTGCCTACTATTAAATACATCATTGAACATGGTGGTAAGGCAATTTTACTTAGTCACTTAGGCCGTATTAAGAGCGATGCTGATAAAAAAGAATTATCTTTGAAACCAGTTGCTAAAAGATTAAGTGAATTATTAGATAAACCTGTTGAATTTGTAGCAAGTAATGAAGGTAAAGATTTAGAAGAAGCTATTGATAAAATGCACGATGGTGATGTTTTATTGATGGAAAACACTAGATTCCAAGATATTGATAACGACTTTGGTAAGCGTGAATCAGGTAATGATCCAAAACTTGGTCAATACTGGGCAAGTTTGGGTGATATGTTTATCAACGATGCATTTGGTACCGCACACAGAAGTCACGCTTCAAACGTAGGTATTGCAACTGCTATGAAGGCAGAAGGAAAACCTGTTGCTGCTGGATTTTTGATGGAAAAAGAAATCAAATTCTTAGGTAATGCTATTGAAAATCCTGTCCACCCATTTGTAACTATCTTAGGTGGTGCAAAGGTTTCAGACAAGATTGGTGTTATTAAGAACTTAATTCCAAAATCAGATCATATTTTGATTGGTGGAGGAATGGCATACACATTCTTAGCAGCTCAAGGTCATAAGATTGGTAAATCATTATTTGAAGCTGATAAAGTAGAACTTGCTAAGGAACTTTTAAAAGAAGCAGATGGCAAGATTGTTTTACCAGTTGATAATGTAGTTGCTAGCGAATTTTCAAATGATGCTGCTCGTGAAGTGGTTGGCGATGATATTCCTGATAACGAAATGGGCTTGGATATTGGTCCAAAGACCATTGAATTGTTTAAGAGCATTTTAAAAGATGCAAAGACTGTAGTATGGAATGGACCTATGGGTGCATTTGAAATGCCTAACTTTGCAAAAGGTACTCTTGAAATTGGTAAGGAATTAGCTAACTTGAAAGATGCTACTACTATTATTGGTGGTGGTGATTCAGCAGCTGCTGCAATCCAATTAGGTATCGCACCAAAAATTACTCATATTTCCACTGGTGGTGGAGCTTCATTAGAATATCTTGAAGGTAAAGAATTACCTGGTATCGCAAGTATTTCTGATAAATAAGGAGGAATTTTAATGCGTACACCTATTATTGCTGGTAACTGGAAATTACATATGAATCCAGTACAAACCAGAGAATTTGTTAATGCTGTTAAGGATAAATTGCCAGATCCTAAAAAAGTAGAAGCAGCAATTGCTGCACCTGCAGTTGATTTGGAAGCTTTAGTTGAAAGTGCTAAGGGCTCAAATTTACATACTGGTGCTGAAAATGCATACTTTGAAAATGAAGGTGCTTTTACTGGTGAAACCTCACCTTTAGTTTTAAAGGAAATGGGCATTAACTATTGTATTATTGGTCACTCAGAGCGTAGAGGATACTTCCACGAAACTGATGAAGACATAAATAAAAAAGCAAAGGCTCTTTTTAAAGTTGGTGTAACCCCAATTTTATGTTGTGGTGAAAGTCTAGAAGTTCGCGAAGCTAATAAGCAAAATGATTGGGTAATTGGCCAAATTAAAGCTGACTTAGAAGGCTTAAGTGCTGATCAAGTTGCTTCAATGGTTATCGCATACGAACCAATTTGGGCTATTGGTACAGGTAAAACTGCGACTGCTGACCAAGCTGAAGAAATGTGCAAGACTATTCGTGAAACTATTAAAGATTTATACAACGAAGAAACTGCTGAAAATATTAGAATTCAATACGGTGGCTCTGTAAAACCTGCTAATGTTAAGGAAATTATGGCTAAACCTGATATTGATGGTGGTTTAATTGGTGGAGCAGCTTTAGAGCCAGATTCATTCTTGGCTTTAGTAAACTACCAAGATTAAACTAGTTAACAATTTATTTTATAAACATAAAGGAGAAAATCCATGTCTGTAATTAATGATATCCATGCACGCGAAGTTTTAGATTCACGTGGTAACCCAACTGTTGAAGTTGAAGTTTATACTGAATTAGGCGGCTTTGGTCGCGCAATTGTTCCATCAGGTGCTTCAACTGGTGAACACGAAGCTGTTGAATTGCGTGATGGTGATAAATCACGTTTTGGCGGTCAAGGTGTTTTAACTGCTGTTAAGAACGTAAACGAAGAAATTGCAAAAGCAGTTATTGGTTTAGATGTAACTGATCAACGTTTAATCGATCAAACTATGATCGAATTAGATGGTACTCCAAACAAAGCACGTTTAGGTGCAAATGCTATCTTGGGTGTATCATTAGGTGCTGCTCGTGCAGCTGCTGATGAATTAGGCTTGCCATTATACGAATATTTAGGTGGACCTAACGCTCACGTATTACCAACTCCAATGATGAATGTTATCAATGGTGGTAAACACGCTGACAACAACGTTGATATTCAAGAATTCATGATTATGCCTGTAGGTGCAAAATCAATTCATGAAGCCGTTCGTATGGGTTCAGAAACTTTTCACGTATTAAAGAACTTGTTGAAAGAACGTGGAGACTTTACTGGTGTTGGTGATGAAGGTGGATTCGCTCCAAACCTTAAGAACAACGAAGAACCATTTGAAGTTTTGGTTGAAGCTATCCAAAGAGCTGGTTACAAGCCAGGTGAAGACATTGCTATCGCATTTGACGCAGCTGCATCAGAATTTTACAACAAAGAAACACACAAGTATGTAACTGTTGCTGATGGTCGTGAATATACTGCTGAAGAATGGACTTCATTAATTGAAGATTTAGTTGACAAATATCCAATTATTTCTGTTGAAGATCCTTTGGACGAAAACGACTGGGATGACTGGAAAGTATTAACTGATCGTTTGAACAAGAAAGTTCAAATCGTTGGTGATGACTTGTTCGTAACTAACACTGATTACCTAAAGAAAGGTATTCAAATGGGAGTTGCTAACTCAATCTTAATTAAGGTTAACCAAATTGGTACTTTAACTGAAACTTTTGAAGCTATTGAAATGGCTAAAGAAGCTGGATACACTGCAGTTGTATCACACCGTTCAGGTGAAACTGAAGATACTACTATCGCTGACTTAGTTGTTGCTACAAATGCTGGTCAAATTAAGACTGGTTCAATGAGTAGAACTGACCGTATTGCTAAATACAACCAATTAATGAGAATTGAAGAAGAATTAGCTTCTGCTGGTACTTACAAGGGTATTCACAGTTTTTACAACTTAGGTAAACAATTTTAATTAATTTATTACATATAATGAAAAAAGGATTTTCTTAAGGAAAGTCCTTTTTTTATCGCAAATTTATCCTAAATATGGTAGACTATTAACAGTTCTTATTTTAAATTAACGATGGAGGCATCCTCATTGTATAACGTTATTATGACACTGTTGATTATTGTGTCGATCTTAATCATTATTGCTACAATGATGCAACCCCAGAAGCAACAAGATGCATTGAATGCTCTTTCTGGTGGTGCGGTGTTTAGTGGCCAAACAAAAAAACGTGGATTTGAAGCATTTATGGAAAAAGTAACTGCTGTATTGCTAGTTATCTTCTTTTTGTTAGCGATAGTTATCGCAATGCTATCATCTAAGTAAAAAAACAAACTATAAGCCTTCCGATCAAAAACGGAGGGCTTTTTTTATGAATTTTTGAGGTTAATTAATGGATAAAAATGAAAAAATTTTAGCTGGAGTTTTGGAAATATTCAGACAAAACCCACAAAGAAAATTTAAAGTTGCAGGACTGGAAAAAGTGGCTAGACAAAGACGAATAGCGAATTTTACAGAACTGATAAAAGCTTTAACATATTTAGAAAATGAAAAACAAATTACTACTGATGGAAATGGACAATATCAATTAACTCAAGTTGATAGAGTCGTTGAAGGGGAATTTCGAGCCAATGAAAAAGGCTTTGGATTTGTAAGATTAGATGATGAAGAAGCAGATGATGTATTCATTGGTGTTGATAATACTAAGTTTGCTTTAGATAGTGATCGTGTGAAAGTAAAAATAATTGCTGAAGGTAATCCTTGGAATGGTAAAGGACCTGAAGGTAAAGTTGAAGAGATTTTAGAGCGTGGAACAACTGATTTAGTTGGTGAATACCATCCTTTTGATGATTTTCAAGTAAAAAAGAGTCATTTTAGTGGATATGTATTGTCGACTAATAAGCGCTTTAAAAAATATAGAATTTTAACACCTGAAGAAGGTCTAATTCCGCAAATGGGCGATATGGTAAAAGTGTCTATTGCAAAATATCCTGATGAGGAAAATCCTGACACAATGGTTGGTGCCGTTGTACAAATTATTGGGAATAAAAATCAACCTGGAGTAGATATTTTGTCTATTGTGTCAGCACATGATATTCGCACTGAATGGGATGAAGATGCATTGAGACAAGCAAATGACATTCCAGACCATGTTACAGATGAAGATCGCAAGAATCGAATAGATATTACAGATCAACCAGCTGTAACAATTGATGGTGATGATTCAAAAGACTTTGATGATGCTGTTGTTGTATGGAAATTGCCAAATGGAAACTATCATTTAGGTGTTCATATTGCCGATGTATCACATTATGTAACTGAAAATTCACCATTAGATCAGGAGGCATTTAAGCGTGGAAATAGTACTTATTTAGTAGACCGCGTTATTCCAATGCTACCATTTAGAATTTCTAATGGAATTAGTTCATTAAATGAGGGTGTGGATCGCTTAACTTTATCTTGTGATATGGAAATTACTCCTGCTGGAGATCGTGTAAATTATAAGATTTATGCTTCAGTAATGAAATCTCATGGTCGATTTACATATAATAATGTGAATAAGGTTTTGGCAGGTGATACTGATGTGCCAGAAAAATATCTAAAATTAAAAGATATGATTCATGATATGGCCGACTTGCATGAAGCTTTATATCAAAAACGTCACGCAAGAGGTGCAATTGATTTTGAAGAGCCTGAAGCAAAAATCATTGTGGACGAAACAGGCAAGCCAATTGACATTGAGTTACACGAACGTGGCATTGCTGAAAAAATGATCGAGTCATTTATGTTAATGGCAAATGAAACTGTTGCTGAAGACTACTATAAAAAGAATCTACCATTTCTATATCGTGTTCATGAAACACCAGATGCAGAAAGAATTCAGAGCTTTTTTGAATTCATTAGTGCATTTGGATTAAATATCAAGGCAGATCCAAATCATGTTAAGCCAAAAGATCTACAAAAAGTTGTTGCTAAAACTACTGGTACTCCTGAAGAAGCAGTAGTTCAAATGATTATGTTGCGTAGTTTAAAACAAGCAAGATATTCAGAAGAACCACTAGGTCACTTTGGGCTAGCTGCACAGTATTATACTCATTTTACTTCACCAATTAGAAGATATTCTGATTTAATGGTGCATCGCATGATCCATACTTATGCAGATCAAGGTACTGGTGAACAAGTACAAGACCACTTTAAAGAAAAATTGCCAGCAGTTGCAGAGCAGACATCAACTCAAGAAAGACGTTCAATTGATACAGAACGTGAAGTTAATGACTTGAAGATGACTGAATATATGGCGGATAAGGTTGGCCAGCATTTTGATGCAGTTATTTCGTCAGTAATGAGCTTTGGTATGTTTATTCAATTGCCTAACTTAATTGAAGGCTTGATCCATATTTCAAACTTAACTGATGATTTTTATAGCTATAATGAAAAAACATTAACTTTAACTGGTCGCACTAGTCATAGACAGTTTAAGATTGGGATGCCAGTGAAAGTAACACTTATTAATGCAAATATTGAGCAACATCAGCTTGACTTTGAATTATATGATCCTAATGCTAAAAAGCCCAATAATAATCGCAGACGTTTTGGTAATAATAGAAACGACAGAAATCGTCGAAATGGCAGAAATTTCAGAGGGAATAACAGAAGATAAGAATTAGTTAGATTGGAGGTTAACTAATGGCAGAAAAAACGGCATCCTTGCTAGCACAAAATCGTAAAGCACGTCATGATTATTTGATAAAAGAAACATTGGAAGCTGGAATTGCTCTAACTGGAACAGAGATTAAGTCTGTTAGACAAAGAAGAGTTAACCTCAAAGATGGTTATGTGCAGATCATTGGCAATTCAGCTTATTTGGAAAATGTTCATATTAGTGAATATAAACAAGGCAATAGATATAACCATGATCCTTTGCGGCAAAGACGTTTATTATTGCATAAAAAAGAAATTGCAAGACTTGCAGGGATACAATCACAGCAAGGGATGACGATAATTCCCTTGAAGATGTATTTAAAGCATGGATTTGCAAAAGTATTGATTGGTGTTGGCCAAGGTAAAAAGCAATATGATAAGAGAGAAACGATTAAAAAACGTGATCAAGAGCGGGAATTAAGACGAAAATATAAGATTTAAGAGGCAAATATGATTAGACAAGCTCGTCCAGATGATTTTCCATATGTTTTTCCAATATTAAATTTAATATTTAAGGAAATGGACATGCAAAGTATCAAAAAAATACCAGAGGATCAATTTTATGACCTGATGAAGTTAGGATTTTATTCAGAAAATTATCGCTATTCTTATCGACGAATTTTAGTATATACAAATTCTAATAATGTTGTTGTAGGTATATTAGCAATGTATTCATATTATGATCAAAGTGTCATAGATTTTATGTTAAAAAAGCAAATGCCTAAAGTTGGGTTACCAACAGAAACTACAATTTTCACAGATCAAGAAGCACTACCACATGAATGGTACTATGATGCAGTTGCAGTAAATCCAAAATATCAAGGTAAGGGTATAGGGGGAAATTATTAAAAGCTGGCTTTGATATTGCAAAGAAAAAAAGATTTAAGAAAGTCAGTTTGAATGTTGACTTTGATAATCCTCGAGCTGAAAAATTATATACAAAATTAGGGTTTAAAACAACTAGAGTTTTAACTATTGGCGATCATAAGTATCATCACATGATAAAAGATCTTAAATAGTTGACCATTTTGGATTATTTGGCATAATGTTAGGTAATTCTATTGGTGTGACATGATATTGCGTAAATAAAACTGCAATCAATAAAACAAACGGCACATCTTCTGGTCGATCAATATCACAGATTAAAGATAACCCACTTTTAGTAATCGCAGTTTTGACACTTGCGACTTTTTTAGTACCACTACGAAAGTTGTAAGTGCCTTTTTTTATGCTTCCATGTATCCAATAATTTAAGCGTGTGACATAAAAGAAATTTCCAATATTCGAATTTGGCTTAATCACATGAACTAATGAGTGATTTACCACATCAATTGTATAAGCTGCAACTAATTTCTTTCTTTCTAAAAACAATCGTCCAATTTCTTTGCGGGCAGTAGTAGTTAAAAACAATGTGTGGTTAACACTGTTCACTCTGCCTAAAATTAAATATTTAACTTTTCCATCTTCATCTATTGCCGGTATTTGACCATATTGCTTACCTTGATTTAAAGCTAATAAATATTGCATAATTTTTTAGATCCTAATTTTCTTGGTTCATTTTTAGAATATGTTGTAAGGCGTATGCGACTCCATCATCTGCATTTGATTTGGTTTCCCATTGAGCTAAAGTTTTGATTTTATGGACTGCATTGTTCATTGCAATACCAAATCCTGCATTTAAAATCATATTAGCGTCATTTAAATTATCACCAATTGCAGCCACTTGCTTGCGATTTAAGCCCTTTGATTTTGCATAATCAAGCAAAGCAATTCCTTTTTGCGCTTTAATTGAATTTATTTCGATATTTTCAGATGAGCTAGAAGCAACAACTAGATCATTTAATTTAAGTATATCTTTTTTGATTTGAGTAAATGCAGATTGACCACGACTGTCAAATGCCATAACTTTCATTATTTCTAAATCACTATTTTCAATAAATTTAACTAAGTCAGGAACGAACTTAATATTCATAATTGTTGGACTTCCAGCGGCTAATATTACAGCACGCTGAAAGCTCATATATGGGTTTAAATCTACTAGTAAACTAGCGACACTTTCAATTCTAGCAGCTTGGTTATCAGAATAGACATCATCTGCTGTAATAACTTCAAAATAAAAGCCAGAATTTCTTAATAACTTTACTAATTTTAATGCCTTATTGCTTTCAATGGGATGCTTGATAACTAAATTGCCATCTGCATCATAAACCATAGCACCATTTAAATTGATAAAGCTAGTTTTTAAACCGACATCCTCAACAATTGGTAATGATTCTTTATGAGCCCTTCCTGTTGCAACAATAAATTCAATTCCCTTTGATTGAACTTCTTTTATCATTTTGACATTTTCAGAAGAGATTTCCATATTTTCATTTAGTAAAGTTCCATCCATATCACTGGCAATTAATTTAATCAAAATACTATTCCTCCAATAACTATTTATGATTCCATGATATCATGTATATAAAGTAAAAAGGGCAGGTAAGGTTATGAAAAATTTAATTGGTAATGATTGGGATCAAATCTTAAATCCAGTTTTTGAAAGTGAGCAATATCATAAGTTGCATAATTTTGTTAAACAAGAATATCAAACAAAAACAATTTATCCAGACATGTATCACATTTTTGAAGCTTTTAAATTAACTCCATATTCTAAGACAAAGGTAGTAATCTTAGGGCAAGATCCATATCACAACCCTAATCAGGCAAATGGTCTAAGTTTTTCTGTAATGCCTGGGGCAAAATTGCCACCATCTTTAATTAATATCTATAAAGAATTATACGATGATGTTGGTGCGCAACCAGTTAATCATGGCTATTTAAAACATTGGGCTGAACAAGGAGTTTTATTATTAAATAGTGTTTTGACTGTGCCTTATGGTCATGCAAATGCCCATCAAGGAAAAGGCTGGGAGTTAGTGACAGATCGTGCAATCAAGGCATTGAGTGATAAAGGGCATGTAGTTTTTATTTTATGGGGGAGATTTGCCCAAAATAAAATTCCTTTAATTGATCAAAAAAACAATTTTATTATTAAATCAGCTCACCCAAGTCCATTGTCGGCAAGTCGTGGCTTTTTCCATTCAAGGCCATTTTCTAGATGTAATGAAGCTTTAGAAAAATTTGGAGAAACACCAATTGATTGGCAATTACCCCAAAATCCAGCATAATATAGATAAAAAATATGAGGAACTAAAAAATGAAAATATTTGAAACTTTAAAAAATACTGTCGTTAATAACTCAACTAAAAAAATAGTCTTCCCAGAAGGGTCAGACATCAGAGTTTTAGAAGCTACTGTTAAACTAAATAAAGAAAACCTTGTAGAACCAATTTTGCTTGGCAATAAAATTGAAATTACAAAATTAGCACAAGAAAATAATTTAAATCTTGCAAATATCGAAATTATTGATCCAAAAAATTATCCGGATTTTGACAAAATGTGTGAAAAATTCGTCGAAAGACGTAATGGAAAAAACACATTAGAACAAGCAAAAAAATTATTGAAACAAGTTAGTTATTTTGGAACTATGCTAGTATATATGGATTTAGCTGATGGAATGGTATCAGGTGCTGCTCATTCAACTGCAGATACAGTGCGTCCTGCTTTGCAAATTGTCAAGACTGCACCTAATATGAAGCGTGTATCTGGGTTATTTATTATGGAACGTGACAATAAAGCATATATTTTTTCTGATTGTGCGATGAATATTGATCCAGATAGTGAAACATTAAGTGAAATTGCATATCAAGCAGTTCAAGCTGCTAATATGGTAGGAATTGATCCTAAAGTTGCTTTTTTGAGCTTTTCAACTAAAGGGTCTGCCGCAGGTGCAATGGTTGATAAAGTTCGTAATGCTGTAGAGATTTTTCATAAAGATCATAGTGATATTAAAGCAGATGGTGAATTACAATTTGATGCTGCAATAGTGCCAAGTGTCGCTGCTAAAAAAGCACCTGATTCTAGTGTTGCAGGGCATGCTAATATCTTTATATTCCCTGAATTACAATCAGGCAATATTGGTTATAAAATCGCTCAACGTTTAGGAAAATTCGAGGCAATTGGTCCTGTATTACAAGGATTAGCTGCACCAATTAATGACTTATCTAGAGGCGCTTCTATGCAAGATGTGTATAACATGGCGATCTTGACTGCTGCACAAAGTATAAATATGGAAAGGTAAATAAAATGGATAATTTAACCATTGATTCTCCTGAACAGATGCAAAAATTAGGTCAGGCTTTAGGTAAAAGCGCTGATGCGCATTCATTACTTTTATTAAATGGTGATTTAGGTGCTGGAAAAACTACCTTGACTCAAGGCATTGCAAAAGCCCTTGGAATTAAAAGACCAGCTAAAAGCCCTACTTTTACAATTGTTAGAGAATATCGTGAAGGCACACTGCCACTATTTCATATGGACATGTATCGTTTAGAAAATGATGATTTAGCTAGTATTGATTTAAATGAATACTTACAAGAGTCTGGAATAGTAGTAATTGAGTGGCCTAATATTATTGCACGTGATTTGCCAGATGAATATTTGCAACTGACAATTAAGCGAGTAGATGATTCATGGGAGTCAACTACAAGAAAAATTGAAGTTATTGCAAAAGGCGATCATGCAAAAAAATGGTGGCAAGAAACGCAAAAATTATATATAAAATAAAAAAAGGGGAATGATATCAAGTTGAATCATTCTCTCTTTTTTAAGTTAATTGAACTAAGTTTTTTATTTGTTCATCCCCAAAGCGCTGCTGTTGGCTAATTAAGATTTCTGCACAAGCTTCACTATCACTTAATGCATTATGGTGATGCCACAAGTTGACATCAAGTGCTTGTGACACAGTATCAAGTTTGTAATTTGGTAATCCTTTTTCAAATAACCTGCTAGTTTTTAGCGTATCAATCATTAGATAATGAGGCTCTTCAATATCATATCTAGCAAGTGATTGCTTTAATACATTACTATCAAATCTAATATTATGTGCTGCGACTAACATTCCTGGTTGAAATAAGTCTTTGATTTTTGGCCAAACTTCTGCCATTGTTGGTGCATCTTTGACATCTTGTGCAGTAATTCCATGGACTTTAATATTTTGACTATCAAAGTTCATTTGTGGATTAATTACTGTATAAAACTTATCAATAATTTTGTTATTACGAACTAAAACTAATGCTAGTGAACACGCACTTTCTGGATAGCGATTAGCTGTTTCAAAATCCATTGCTGTAAAATTCATTAAAAATTACCTCTTAAAAGACAAAAATAGTATATCATAGATAAACCATAGTGTAGAATAGAGAAGCGTAGTAACAAAATTAATAGGGGGCGAAGAATTGAACTTTGAAGAGTTAGTTAACGGTGGAGTTGATATACAGCAAAACATTCCTTTAAGCAAATATACATTCACAAAAACTGGTGGACCTGCTCAATATTTAGCGTTTCCTAAAAATATTGATGAATTAAAGAAATTGCTCGTTTTTAGCAACGAAAAAACTCTCCCTGTAACTATAATAGGCAATGCCTCAAATTTAATTATTCGTGATGGTGGATTGTCTGGATTAACCATAATTTTAAAAAAGATTAATAAAATTAAAGTAACAAATAATGAAGTAATAGCAGATGCAGGTGCTAAAATAATTGATACTGCATTTGCAGCAGGTAAAATTGGACTTAGTGGATTGGAATTTGCTGCAGGAATACCTGGAAGTGTAGGTGGAGCTGTCTTTATGAATGCGGGAGCTTATGGTGGAGAGACTTGTGACGCACTAAAATCAGCTCAAGTTTTGACTAGAGAGGGTAAGATAAAAACATATACTAATGAGCAATTAAAATTCAGCTATCGTCATTCTATAGTGCAAGATAATAAAGATATAGTGTTAAGTGCAACCTTTGAATTAAAAAAAGCAGATCGCTTAAAAGTTTTAGATCAAATGAATTATCTGAATGCACTAAGAGCTTATAAACAGCCTTTAGAATATCCATCTTGTGGTTCTGTTTTTAAACGCCCAAAAGGTCATTTTGTAGGTCCAATGATTATTAAGGCTGGGCTGCAAGGATTGCGAATTGGTGATGCACAAGATTCATTAAAACATGCGGGTTTTATTGTCAATTTAGGTCATGCTACAGCAACAGATTATTTAGCAGTAATTCATCAGATCCAAACTGTAATTAAAGCAAAATATGACATTGATTTGCATACAGAAGTTAGAATTATTGGTAAAAAAATTAATGAGTAATAAACTACAAGCTTGAATAAAGCTGGTAGCTTTTTTATTGGAGTGAATATTATTGAATATAATTGAATTAAAAAAAGTTACAAAAAGCTATGATGATGGTTTTGTAGCTTTGAATAAGGTTAATTTAAAAATTAAGTCTGGTAAGTTTTATTCATTAGTGGGGCCTTCTGGGTCTGGAAAAACTACGATTTTGCGTTTGATTGCTGGGCTTAGTTCTGTAACTAGTGGGCAAATATTTTTTGATGGAAAAGATATCACTAATTTAGATGCTTCAAAAAGGCATTTAAATACTGTATTCCAAAATTATGCTTTATTTCCACATTTAAATGTTTTTGATAATGTAGCATTTGGTCTTAAATTGAAAAGAATTCCTCAAAATGAAATTAAGATAGCTGTAAAAGATGCATTGCATATGATTCAGTTAGATGGATTTGCCAATCGTGAGATTTCTGAATTAAGTGGAGGACAGCAACAACGTGTAGCAATTGCTAGGGCAATTGTAAATCAACCCAAAGTTTTATTATTAGATGAATCATTGTCAGCACTTGATAAAAGATTGCGTAAAGATATGCAATTTGAATTACGTGAAATTCAAAAAAAGCTTGGAATTACTTTTATTTTTGTTACTCATGACCAAGAAGAAGCTTTAGCTATGAGTGATGAAATAGTTGTCTTAAATGATGGTGTGATTCAACAAAGCGGAAGTCCAGTAGATATTTATGATGAGCCAGTTAATGATTTTGTGGCAAGATTTATTGGAGAATCAAATATCATTCAAGGCAGGATGGCACAAGATTATCAAGTAGAGTTTAATAATCAAATATTTGAATGTGCTGATGCGGGAATTAATGCTGGAGAAAAAGTTGAAGTAGTTATTAGACCAGAAGATTTAGATATAACTAGTGTTAATCAAGGAAAAATTCAGGTTAATGTGGTTTCACAATTATTTTTGGGAGATCATTATGAGATAAAAGCGCTAGATAATAATCAAAATGAATGGTTGATTCATGCGACTAATTCAAACAAAATTGGAAAAGAAATAGGCTTATTTTTTGATCCAGAAGATATTCACGTTATGCGTTTTGGTGAAAGTGAAGCTGATTTTGATGCCAGACTAGAAAAATATGAAGGTGATGAGTAAGTAGTTGAAAAATAAACATTTATTTAAGTTGCCATATTTATTATGGATAATTTTTTTTGTAATAGCTCCGCTAATTTTGATTTTATGGAACGCTATCAGTGATGGAAATAATCATTTAATAGTAGATAATTTCTGCAACTTTTTTACTAATGGTACATTTTTAAAAATGATGTTGAATTCATTTTGGTATGCTTTTTTGATAACTATATTTACTTTAATCATCAGCTATCCTACTGCCTATATTTTAACTAAACTAAAACACCAACAATTATGGTTATTATTAATCATTTTGCCAACTTGGATCAATATTTTGTTAAAGATTTATGCTTTTATTGGAATTTTTGGTAATCAAGGATTAGTAAATAATTTCTTGCATTTATTTGGGATTGGGTCAGTCAATATTTTGTTTACTAATTTTGCTTTTGTTTTTGTGGCAACTTATATAGAAATTCCATTTATGATTTTGCCAATATATAATGCCTTAATCCAAATTGATCCAGCTATTATCCAAGCATCAAATGACTTGGGGGCAAATAAGTGGCAGACCTTGCAGTATGTCATTTGGCCATTATCAAAATCTGGAGTTGAAAGTGGGATTCAGGCAATTTTTATTCCTTCATTGTCATTGTTTATGTTAACTAGATTAATTGGAGGAAATAAAGTTATTACTTTAGGTACTGCAATTGAAGAATATTTCATGACTACAATGAATTGGGGGATGGGGTCTGCAATTGGGATTATTTTGATCGTTATGATGATTATAGTTATGGTTGTTACTAGCAAACAAAAAAGCAAAAAGAAGGGAATAAAATTATGAAGAAAAATAATCTAATCTCCAAAATTTATTTAGCTTTGGTTTTTTTTGTCTTGTATTTACCAATTTTTTATTTGATATATTTTTCTTTTTCTAGTGGTAAAAATATGAATTATTTTCATCATTTTACCCTGCAACATTATCAAGATTTATTTAATGATAATCGATTATTGGCTATATTTTTGCAGACAATTTTATTAGCGCTATTATCGAGCTTGATTGCGACAATTATTGGAACTATTGGTGCAATAGTGATTAATAATTTAAAAGATGGCAAGAATAAAAGAACTTTATTATCACTAAATAATGTCTTATTAGTTTCACCTGATGTCATTATTGGTGCTAGTTTTTTGGTTTTATTCACTATGATAGGATTTTCTTTGGGCTTTGGGTCAGTTTTACTAAGCCACATTGCATTTTCAATTCCAATTGTAGTTTTAATGGTATTGCCAAAGCTAAAAGAGATGGATACATCATTAATTGATGCCGCAAAAGATCTAGGAGCTAATAAAATGCAGGTATTTAGCCAAGTCTTTTTACCAGCAATTACTCCAGGAATTTTAGCTGGATTTTTTATGGCATTAACTTATTCATTAGATGATTTTGCAGTGACATTTTTTGTAACAGGTCAAGGATTTACCACTCTTTCAGTAGAAATATATTCAAGAGCTAGACAAGGAATTGATTTAGAAATTAATGCTTTGAGTACATTAATGTTTTTACTAGCAATGGGATTAGCCCTAATTTATTATTTTGCAACTAAAAATAAAACTAAAAAAGGTAAAGCAAAAATGAAAGTAGATGGGGTAGTTAAATGAAAAAAATACTCCTGTTTGTAGGTGCACTATTAGTGACGTGTCTAGGGTTATTTATTGCAGCTAATAAATTAAATCACTCTAGTGCAAATACCAATAATAAATCTTTGATTATCTATAATTGGGGAGATTATATTGATCCTAAATTAATTTCTAAATTTGAAAAGCAAACTGGCTATCATGTAATCTATGAAACCTTTGATTCAAATGAAGCAATGTACACTAAGATCAAACAAGGTGGGACTAGTTATGATATTGCAATTCCATCTGATTATATGATTAGTAAGATGCGTAAATCTAATTTACTTAATAAAATTAATACTAATAAACTGAGTAATTTTAAATATCTAGATCCGCGATTTTTGCATCAATCGTTTGATCCGAAAAACCAATATTCTGTGCCATATTTTTGGGGGACATTAGGCATTATCTATAATGATAAATTTGTCAAACAAGGCACTATCACTCAGTGGAATGACTTGTGGGATAAAAAATATCATAATAATATTTTATTAGTTGATTCTGCAAGAGACATTATGGGAATGTCATTAGTGTCTTTAGGTTATTCAATGAACACGACTAATAATGTGCAATTAAAATTAGCTAAAGCAAAATTAGATGCTCTAGCTCCTAATGTAAAAGCAATTTTATCTGATGAATTGAAAAACTACATGATCCAAAATGAAGCTGCAATTGGAGTCTCTTGGTCTGGAGAAGCAAGTGAAATGCTGGATAATAATTCTCATCTGCATTATGTAGTGCCTGAGCAAGGGTCGAATTTATGGTTTGATAATATCGTAATTCCTAAGACTGCCCAAAATAAAACTGCTGCATATAAATTCATCAATTTTATGTTAGATCCAAAAAATGCAGCCCAAAATGCAGAATATATTGGCTATGCAACTCCCAATAAGCTGGCTAAAAAACTATTACCAAAAGATATCAGAGATGATATGCAGTTTTATCCTCCGATGAAGACTCTGAAAAACCTGCAAGTATTCAAAGATTTAAGTCCTAAAAAAGTTCAAGAATATAATGATTTATTTTTAGAATTTAAAATGTATAACCATTAATTGAATGCTTAGGTATAATTAATGTTATGGGAAAGGAGTCGAGATAATGAAGTTTAATATAGCACAATATTTTTCATGGCATTATATTTCAATTGTGTTAGATGTTTTGATAGTTTGGTACATTATTTATCTACTTATCAAAATGATTCGTGGTACCAAAGCGGTGCAGTTAGCTCAAGGTTTGGTGATTATTTTTATCATTAGAATAGTAGCTGGCTTTCTTAATTTAACTGCCTTGTCATTTATTACTGATCAAGTTTTATCGTGGTCTGTTATTGGGATAATTGTGATTTTCCAGCCAGAAATTAGACGTGGCTTAGAGCATTTAGGTCGCTTGTCTATTTTTAGCAATGGGGGAAATTATGAGCATAAAACTGCTGAAAAGTTAATTAAAGAACTTGATAAAGCAATTCAATATATGTCTAAAAGGCGAATTGGTGCTTTAATTACCTTACAGCAAAAAACAGGATTAGATGATTATATTGAAACTGGCATTGCATTAGATGCAGATATTACAGGGGAATTATTAATTAATATATTCATCCCAAATACGCCACTACATGATGGTGCTGTAATCATTCGCAATAATCGAATCGCTGTAGCAGCTGCTTATTTGCCTTTATCAGACAATAATATGATTCCTAAGAAACTAGGTACTAGACATCGTGCTGCAATTGGTATTTCTGAAACTACAGATGCAATCACAATAGTTGTTTCAGAAGAAACTGGTGGAGTTACAATCACTAGAAATGGGCGATTTATGTTAGATATGAGTCGCGAAGAATATCTTAAATATTTACGTTCTGAATTAGTGCCAAAGGTTGGCAAATTAAAATGGTATCAACGAATATTTAACAATAAATGGGGGGCAGAAAAATGAAACATTTTTTTGATAAACCCTGGTTTTATAAAACTTTAGCTTTAATAATAGCGATTTTATTAGTATCTTATATTGATAACACCCAAACTGGTTATACTTCACAATCTGAACATAATAGAACCCAGCAAACTGCAACTAGATCGCAGACTATCACAGTTCCATTGCAAGTGTCTGTAAATACAGATAAGTATTTTGTGGTTGGTTATCCTGAAAAAGTCAAATTAACCATTGATGGACCTGCATCGTTAGTGACTTCAACTGTTAATACTCAAACTTTTAGGGTTTATATTGATTTGACTAAATTATCTATTGGAAAACATACTGTTCCATTAAAAATCTCGGGATTAAGTAATCAATTATCTTATTCAATTAATCCAGGTACAGTAACAGTTAATATCCAAAAACGAAAATCTCGTTCTTTCCCAGTTCAAATAGAGTATAATAAATCTGCTGTGGCAAAAGCTTATCATGTTGGATCCATGAGTTCTAATCCAAAGGTTGTTAATGTAACAGGGGCTAGAAGTGAAGTCGATCAAATAGATGAAGTTATTGCAAAAGTTAACTTGCCACTTAATAGTAAAACTACGTTTGAAAGGCAAGTAATCTTGATTGCACAGGATTCTAAAGGTCGTCAGCTAAATGTTGTAATTGAGCCTGCGGTAGCTAATGTAAAAATTCCGATTGCTTTGTCGCACAAAAATGTTAAAGTTAAACTGAACTCACAAAATGAGGATAGTAATAAAATATATTCTTTAACTGCAGCACAAGATTCAGTTGAAATTTATGGCTCAGATGATGTATTGAAAAAAATAAAAGAAGTTGACGCTAATGTTGATTTAAAAAATGTAACTGATTCTCAGACCAAATCAATTAAATTGAAAATACCCGATGGCATAATCAAAGCTAGTCGATATTCAGTTGATGTAGATATTAAAGTTGCCAATAATTCTGAAAGATAAAAAGTAGAAAGGTTGTTTATAAATGTTAAAGTATTTTGGTACAGATGGAGTTAGAGGAGTTGCTAATAAAGTATTGACACCTGAAATGGCATTTAAATTAGGTCGTGATGGTGGATATGTATTGACTAAAGGCAAAAAAGAGGGCGAACGAGCTCGTGTTTTAGTTTCAAGAGATACTAGAATTTCTGGTCAATTATTGGAATATGCTTTGATTTCTGGTCTTTTATCAGTTGGGATTGAAGTATTAGAATTAGGTGTTATTACAACTCCTGGATTATCTTACTTAGTTAGAGCACAAGGCGCTGACGCTGGTGTTCAAATTTCAGCGTCACATAACCCAGTACAAGATAATGGTATTAAGTTCTTTGGTAGTGATGGATTGAAGTTATCCGATGAAAAAGAAGGCGAAATTGAAAGCTTAATTGACGCACTAGAAGATAACTTACCTCGCCCTGCTGCAAAAGGCTTAGGAACAGTAACTGATTATCATGAAGGTGCTTCAAAATATCTTCAATTTATCGAACAGACTATTCCTGAAGACTTAGATGGAATTAAAGTTGTAATTGATGGTGCAAATGGTGCTGCAAGTCACTTGATTTCAAGATTATTCGCTGATTTAAATGTAGACTTTACAACTATTGCAACTCATCCAAATGGTTTAAATATTAATGATCATGTTGGTGCAACTCATACTGAAAGATTGCAAAAAGAAGTTGTTAAACAAGGTGCACAATTAGGTTTGGCTTTTGATGGTGATGCTGATCGCTGTATAGCTGTTGATGAAAATGGTAATGAAGTTGATGGCGATCACATCATGTACGTGATTGGCTCTTATTTAGCACAACATGGGAGATTAAAACACGACACCATTGTAACCACTGTTATGTCTAATCTAGGCTTTACTAAAGCATTAGAAAAAGAAGGCATTAAAAATGTTCGTACCCAAGTTGGTGACCGCTATGTTTCAGAAGAAATGCGTGCTCATGGCTATAATTTAGGTGGTGAACAATCAGGTCACGTTATTATGAGTGATTATCATAATACTGGTGATGGGATGCTTACTGGTTTGCATTTATTGCTAGTCATGAAAAAGACTGGTAAATCTTTGACTGAATTATTGAAAGATTTTAAAGATTACCCACAAACATTGATTAATGTACCTGTAAAAGATAAAAAGGCTTGGAAAGAAAACAAAGCAATTCAAGATGTTATTGCCCAAGTGCAACAAGAAATGGGAGACAATGGTCGTGTATTAGTTAGACCATCAGGAACTCAAGAATTACTTCGTGTAATGGCTGAAGGTCCAGATCAGCAAGTAACCGATGAATGGGTAAATCGAATTGTTAAAGTAGTCCAAGAACAAATGGGTGATTAATTATGAAATGGAGTTTATTGATAAGATAAACTCTTTTTTTTGCAATTGTTTGCTTCAAAACATTGATACTACAAGCTTTTATATAATAATTAGCAAATTTATTCTAAAAGTGCTAATTTTTTCTTGCATTATTATAAAAAACGGGTTATTATCATAGTTGTAAGTTAGCACTTAACTAATATGAGTGCTAAGAAATAACAATGAATATAGATTTTAAAATTAGGAGGGACAAACGTGTTACAACCAATTGGTGATCGCGTGATCGTAAAAGTAAAAAAAGAAGAAGAGCAATCTGTCGGTGGAATCGTTTTAGCATCTAATGCTAAAGAAAAGCCAACTGAAGGCGAAGTTGTTGAAGTTGGTGAAGGAACTCGTACAGCCGATGGTAAGTTAATTCCTATGGTCGTTAAAAAAGGCGACGTAGTCTTTTATGATAAATATTCTGGCACAAATCTTAAATATGATGGACAAGAATATTTAGTCCTACACGAAAAAGACATTTTAGCAATTATTAAGTAATAAAAGGAGTGTTATATAGATGGCTAAAGATATTAAGTTTTCTGAAAATGCAAGACAAGCACTTTTAAATGGTGTAGATAAATTAGCAGATACTGTTAAGACAACTTTAGGACCTAAGGGTAGAAATGTTGTTTTGGAAAAGAGCTATGGTGCTCCTGATATTACTAATGATGGTGTTACAATTGCTAAGAGCATTGAATTAAAAGACCATTTTGAAAATATGGGTGCTAAATTAGTTTCTGAAGTTGCTCAAAAAACTAATGACATTGCAGGTGATGGTACAACTACTGCAACAGTATTAGCCCAAGCAATTGTTCGCGAAGGTATGAAGAATGTTACTGCTGGTGCCAATCCTGTAGGTATTCGTCGTGGTATTGAAAAAGCTACTAAAGCTGCAGTTGATGAATTGCACAAGATTAGTCATAAAGTTTCATCAAAATCAGAAATTGCTCAAGTAGCTTCAGTTTCATCTGCTTCTCCAGAAGTTGGTAACTTAATTGCCGACGCCATGGAAAAAGTAGGTCATGATGGTGTCATCACTATTGAAGAATCAAAAGGTATTGATACTGAACTTTCAGTAGTTGAAGGTATGCAATTTGATCGTGGTTACTTATCACAATACATGGTAACTGATAACGATAAAATGGAAGCTGACTTAGATAATCCATATATCTTGATTACAGATAAGAAGATTACTAATATTCAAGATATTTTGCCTTTATTACAAGAAATTGTTCAACAAGGAAAGGCATTATTGATTATTGCTGATGATGTTGAAGGTGAAGCTCTTCCAACTCTTGTATTGAACAAGATTCGTGGTACATTCAATGTCGTTGCAGTTAAAGCCCCTGGCTTTGGTGACCGTAGAAAGGCTCAACTAGAAGATATTGCTGCATTAACAGGTGGTACGGTAATTACTTCTGACTTAGGATTAGAATTAAAAGATACTAAGATCGACCAATTAGGTAAAGCTGGCAAAGTTACTGTAACTAAGGATTCAACTACTATTGTTGAAGGTGCAGGTTCAAAAGAAGCTATTGCAGAACGCGTCGATTCGATCAAGAAACAAATTGCTGATACAACAAGTGATTTTGACCGTGAAAAATTGCAAGAACGCTTAGCTAAATTAGCTGGTGGTGTTGCAGTAATCAAAGTTGGTGCTGCTACTGAAACTGAGTTGAAAGAACGTAAATACCGTATTGAAGATGCTTTGAACGCAACACGTGCCGCAGTTGAAGAAGGTTATGTTGCAGGTGGTGGTACTGCTTTAGTAAATGTTGAAAAAGCAGTCCGCAACTTGAAAGAAGAAGGCGATGAACAAACTGGTATTAATATTGTATTAGAAGCATTATCCGCACCAGTTCGTCAAATTGCTGATAATGCTGGTAAGGATGGTTCTGTAATTTTGGATCACTTAGAGCATGAAGATAACGAAATTGGTTACAATGCTGCTACTGATAAGTGGGAAAACATGGTTGAAGCTGGTATTATTGATCCAACCAAAGTTACTCGTTCAGCATTACAAAACGCTGCATCAATTTCAGCATTGTTGTTAACTACTGAAGCTGTAGTTGCAGATATTCCTGAAGAAAAACCAGCGGCTGCTCCTCAAATGCCAGGTGCAGGTATGGGCGGAATGATGTAAAAATTAAATAAGTAAATAAATTAAGATCGCGTGCAGCGATCTTTTTTTGTTGGCTAATTTTAGCGTATAATTGAGATTAGTAAATTCATTAGATGAGGTATTAAATGGCAAAAGTTGATTCAACACCAATGATGAAACAATATCATGAAATCAAAGAGCAATATCCAGATGCTTTTTTATTTTATCGCGTTGGTGATTTTTATGAATTATTTGAAGATGATGCAATTAAAGGAGCACAGTTATTAGAATTAACTCTAACTCACAGATCTAATAAGTCAGCTCATCCAATTCCTATGGCAGGAGTTCCACATTTAGCTGTAGATAATTATGTAAATACTTTAGTTGATAAAGGTTATAAAGTTGCCCTAGTTGAGCAACTAGAAGATCCAAAACTTGCTAAAGGGATGGTTAAAAGAGGAATCATTCAACTAATAACACCTGGAACTATGATGCAAGAAGGTCCCAACAAAGCAACTGAAACTAATTTTTTAACTTCAGTTGTAATGACAAAGTCAGGATTTGGTTTAGCATACAGTGATTTATCTACTGGCGAAATTTATGCAACACATTTGTCTGATTTTGCAGGTGTTGCTAATGAGTTGCTGTCTTTAAGAACTAAAGAAGTAATTTATGCTGGCAATTTAACTAATAAAAATAAAGATTTTTTCAAAAAGGCTAATATTACTATCTCTAATCCTGTAAAACTGGAAGGTCAGCATTCTGAAATCTCATATGTGGAACAAAAAATGACTAATACAATGGAAAAACAAGCTGTCAAACAACTTGTAGCATATTTATTAGTTACTCAAAAAAGAAGCCTGGCTCACTTGCAAATTGCAAAAAGTTATGAAGTTTCTCAATATCTAAAAATGTCCCATACTGTCCAAAATAATCTGGAATTAATTAATTCTGCTAAAACTGGCAAAAAAATGGGTTCATTATTCTGGGTTCTGGATAATACTAAAACTGCTATGGGTGGACGGTTATTAAAACAATGGCTAGTGCGTCCACTACTTTCAAAAAAAGCAATTTTAAAAAGACAAGATATTGTTCAAGCAATGCTAGATGAATTTTTTACTAGAGAAAATGTGATTGATTCACTAAAAGGGGTTTATGATCTAGAAAGATTAACTGGAAGAATCGCTTTTGGCAATGTTAATCCTAGAGAATTATTACAATTAGCACATTCTTTGCAGGCAGTGCCGAAGATTCGTGAAAACTTAGTTCAATCTGGCAATCAAGTTTTAATAGATTTTGCTCAAAATTTAGATCCTTTAACCTCTATTTCAAACCATATCACTAAAACATTGGTTGACAATCCTCCGATTACTACAGGTGATGGACAATTAATAAGAGCAGGAGTCGATCAACAATTAGACCGTTATAAAGATGCTATGGCAAATGGAAAAAAGTGGCTTGCACAATTAGAAGTAGATGAGCGTCAAAAAACTGGAATTGAGACTTTAAAAGTTGGCTTTAATAAAGTCTTTGGTTATTATATTCAAGTTACAAATTCAAATAAAAATAAGGTGCCACTAGATCGTTATACAAGAAAGCAAACCCTGACTAATGCAGAGCGCTACATTACACCAGAGTTAAAAGAGCATGAAAGTTTAATTTTAGAGGCACAAGAAAAATCAACTGGCTTAGAATATGATTTATTTGTTAAGTTGCGTGAATTTGTTAAAGAATACATCCCACAATTACAAAAATTAGCTAATAAACTAGCCACATTAGATGTTTTGACTAGTTTTGCGGTCGATAGTGAGCAAAATAATTATGTGCGGCCGCTCTTTGATGAACAAAACACTATTGATATCACTAATGGACGTCATCCAGTAGTAGAGCAAGTTATGAGTGCAGGTTCATATATTCCAAATGATGTGGATATGAATAAGGATATTAATACTTTTTTGATTACTGGACCTAATATGTCAGGTAAAAGCACTTATATGCGCCAGATGGCACTAATTGCAATAATGGCGCAGATAGGCAGTTTTGTACCTGCAGATAAAGCTATATTACCAATTTTTGATCAAATTTTTACTCGCATTGGTGCGGCAGATGATTTGATTTCTGGACAAAGCACTTTTATGGTTGAAATGAGTGAAGCAAATGATGCGTTGCAACATGCAACCAAAAATTCTTTAGTTTTATTTGATGAAATTGGTCGTGGAACTGCAACTTATGATGGAATGGCATTAGCAGGAGCAATCGTAAAATATATGCATGATAAAGTTGGAGCAAAGACATTTTTTGCGACCCATTATCATGAATTAACTGATCTAGATCAAACATTAAAACACTTAAGAAATATCCATGTTGGTGCAACAGAAGAAAATGGAGAATTGATTTTCTTACATAAAATTTTGCCAGGCCCTGCAGATCAATCTTATGGAATTCATGTTGCAAAACTTGCAGGATTGCCCAAAAAAGTCTTACGTGAAGCAAGTCAAATGCTGAAGCGTTTAGAAGCAAATGGCAGTCATGAATTAGATCCAGCCAGTCAGCAATTAGATTTATTTGTAGAGCCTGCTGAAACTCCTCAAATTAGTGATGAACAAAGTGATGTGTTAGATGAGATAAATAATTTATATCTAGCTGATAAAACTCCTTTGCAAGTAATGCAATTAGTTGCAGATTGGCAGAATGAGCTAAAGGATGAACAAGAAAATGGTTAAAATTCATGAACTATCTGAAACTTTAACTAATCAAATTGCTGCTGGGGAAGTAATCGAAAGACCTGCAAGTGTAGTAAAAGAATTAGTAGAAAACGCAATTGATGCAAAAAGTAAAAATATCAGGATTGATTTCATCGATAGTGGTTTAAAACAAATTATTGTTCAAGATGACGGGATTGGAATTGATGCAGATCAACTTGATCTAGCCTTTATGAGACATGCTACAAGCAAAATTGCTACTCAAAGAGATTTGTTTAATATTTCGACATTGGGCTTTAGAGGAGAAGCATTAGCTTCAATTGCTGCAGTTGCTCATGTGAAAATAGTAACTAAAACTAAATCTGGACTTGGTGTAGAAGCTGAATTTTCTGCTGGTGAAAAATCAGATCAAAAGCCTTCTGCAAGTAGACAAGGTACTAAAATTGTAGTCAAAGATTTGTTTTATAATACTCCCGCTAGACTAAAATATTTGCGCAGCGCAAGAACTGAAATGATCAAGATAATTGAAGTTATTGATAAATTGGCTCTTGGCTATCCAGATATCGCTTTTGTCTTAACTAATAATGGTAAAAAGTTATTACAAACAATTGGCAATAATAATTTGCAACAAGTAGCAGCTTCAATTTATGGTCGTAAATTAGCTGAAAATATGATTTCAATTAGAGCTGATGACCTAGATTTTAAAATATCTGGATATATTTCAAAGCCAGAGGATACTAGAGCAAATAGAAACTACATAACATTATTGTTAAATGGTCGTTATATCAAAAACTATCAATTGACTAGTGCAATTATGGCAGGCTATGGTTCAAAAATAAAGAAGGGACGCTACCCAATTGCAGTTGTTGATATTAAATTAGATCCCATTTTAGTTGATGTTAATGTGCATCCAACTAAAAGAGAAGTTCGTTTATCAAAGGAAACTGAGTTAACTAAATTATTAACTTCAATTATCCAAAATACCTTGATGATCAATCAGCCAGCAAGTGGAGTTGAAAATCTGCATGATAAAAAGCAAACTGCATTTGATGAATTGCAATTTAATTTGAATGATAAAGTTGTAGATTCTACGAGAGTTAAGCTGCAAGATCAATATAATATAAATCAAAATACTGAATCAAATGTGGAAGAAACAAAAACTAAATATGTTGATTTAAATATTTCGCGCCAAGATGATCGCTATATTATAACTGATACTTGGACTGATAATATTAAAGTGCAAATGACCTTAACGCCATTTGGAACATGCAATCATGAGTTATTAAGTCAAAATGATATGTTAATTGCTAATAAATTGCCTCAATTAACTTATATTGGACATAATGATGAATATATTTTTGCTGGATTTAAAAATAATATTTATTTAATTGACTATAGTGCAGCTGAAAAAAGAATTGCTTATGAAATGTTTTTAAAACAAATGATGCAAACAAAAAATTCTCAACAAGGTTTATTAGAACCAATTATTTTAGATTTTGGAATTGAAAATTCTGATTTGATTAAAGATAATTTTGATAAGTTGAAAGCTTTAGGTTTTTATCTAGAAGAATTTGGTGATAATACTTTTGTGATGCATACTTATCCTATATGGTTAAAAGGAGATATTGAAAAATTAGCAAAACGATTGGTTGATTTATTTTTAGATAATTATAAAAAAGACAATTCTTATCTGCAGGCTTTATTTGCCAATGATTTGTTAAAAAATGAAAGGCTATCGAGTTTGACTGAATTGCAAGCAAAAAATATATTAGAAAAGCTAAGCCAAACTAGTGATCCATATCATGATTCCAATGGAAATTTAATTATCGTAAAATTATCTGCTAGTGATCTAGCAAAAATGTTTAAAAAGTGAGAAGAGCATGTTCGAATATTTAAAAGGAATAATTACTAGAATTACACCAGGATACATAGTAGTTGATATTAATGGTCTTGGTTATAAAGTATACACACCATACCCATATCAATATGAACAGGGTCAAGAAAGCAAAGTTTTTATTGAACAAATTGTGCGCGATAACGAGCAATCTTTATATGGCTTTATCAGCCAAGATGATAAAAATTTGTTTTTAAAATTATTGAGTGTGTCAGGAATTGGACCTAAATCTGCAATTGCAATTATGGCCGCAGAAAATACTAATTCGTTAGCTACTGCAATTCAAGATGGACAAGTACAATATTTGACAAGATTTCCTGGGGTTGGGAAAAAAACTGCATCCCAAATTGTGCTTGACTTAAAAGGAAAATTGGGTGATTATGTTCAAAAATCTCTATTTGATAACGATATCTCGCAATCTTTGCAAGATGCATTATTAGCATTGGTTGCATTAGGATATAAACAAAAAGAAGTTGATAAAATTGCTCCTAAATTAAAACAACACTCTGATTTTTCAGCTGATCAATATATTAAATTGGGCTTATCTTTATTATTGAAAAAGTAAAGTAAAATAGACAAAAGGAAGTGATTTTTTGGTTGAAGAACATATTTTAAATCCTGCAAACGAAAATGATGAACAAAATTATCTTGATTTATCACTGCGTCCGCAAACTTTAGATCAATATATTGGTCAAAAACATGTCAAAGATGAAATGAAAGTCTACATTGAAGCAGCAAAAAAACGTGATGAGGCATTAGATCATGTATTATTATATGGACCTCCAGGATTAGGTAAAACCACACTAGCTTTTGTAATTGCCAATGAATTGAAAGTACAACTAAAAAGCACTAGTGGTCCTGCAATTGAAAAGGCGGGGGATTTAGTGGCATTATTATCTGATTTAAATCCAGGGGATGTTTTATTTATCGATGAAATTCATCGCTTGCCAAAAGCTATTGAAGAAGTATTGTATTCAGCAATGGAAGATTTTTATGTAGATATTGTTGTAGGAGAAGGCCAAACTAGTCATGCAGTTCATGTGCCACTACCACCATTTACACTAATTGGTGCAACAACTCGAGCAGGCCAATTGTCTGCACCATTACGAGATCGATTTGGAATAGTTGAACATATGCAATATTACACAATTGAAGATTTGGAAAAAATTATTCAAAGATCAAGTGAAGTTTTTCAAACAAAGATTGATGATCAAGCAGCAGTCGAACTTGCCAAAAGATCAAGAGGAACTCCCAGAGTTGCTAATAGATTATTAAAAAGAGTTCGCGATTTTGCTCAAGTAAAAGGTGAAAAGTCAATTTCATTAAAAACAACTGCCAATGCATTAAATAAGTTGCAAGTAGATGATGAAGGATTAGATCAGACTGATCGCAAGTTATTAAAAACTATGATTGAATCATATCATGGTGGACCTGTGGGTATAAAAACATTAGCTGCAAATGTTGGAGAAGAAGTTGAAACAATTATGGCAGTTTATGAGCCGTATTTATTGCAGCATGGATTTATTATCATGACGCCCAGAGGACGCAAGGCTACGCAAAAGGCATATTTACAATTGGGCTTTAATTTGCCAGAAAAATAGGTTTTTATTTGGGTATTTAGCAAACAGTAGGTATAATAGTTATATTAACTAAATTTATGAGGTGAAATATTTTGAATACATTATTATTAGCAGCTCCAGGCGGCGGTAATGGTCTAATTATGATTATTGCTTTTATTGTATTGTTTGGATTTATGTACTTTACAATGATTCGTCCACAAAAAAAGCAAAATGAAGCTAGAATGAAAATGATTTCTGAATTGAAAAAAGGTGACCAGGTAATCTTAATTGATGGAATGCATGGTAAGATTGATTCAATTGATCCAGAAAACAAAACTGTTGTAATTGATGCAGATGGCATTTATTTAACATTTAGCAGAATTGCAATTCGTCAAATTATTCCTGCAAATGAACAAGTTAAAAAAGCAGAAGTTAAAGAAGAACCTGCTTCAATAAAAAATGAAAAAGCCGAAAAATCAGCTGAAGCAGATAAACCTGCACCCAAATTAGCTCCTAGTGAAAAAGAACCCAAAGAAGCTAGTGATGAAACTGGTAATGGTGAAGAAAAATAAATTTAAAACGCAATAAGCGTTTTTTATTTTGCCTTGGATTAAAAAATTGTAAAATAGAATAAGTGTATAAAAAGGAGTTCACGATGAAAAATATCCCTGTAGTAATGATAATTTTTGGTGGAAGCGGAGATTTAGCACACCGTAAATTATATCCAGCCTTATTTAACTTATATCAAAAACAACTTATTCAAGATAATTTTGCAATTATTGGGACTGCTAGGCGTCCTTGGTCTGATGACTTTTTTAGACAACAAGTAAGTAACAGTGTCCATGAGTTAAATCAAGAAGTTGATGAAGATGCATTAAAGAATTTTACAAGTCATTTTTATTATCAATCACATGATGTTACTAATGTAGAACATTATGTTATTTTGAAAAAACTAGCACAACAACTTGATGATAAATATAAAGCAAATGGCAATAGAATCTTTTATATGGCAATGGCACCAAGATTTTTTGGTACAATTGCTACACATATTAATGACCAACAATTAGTTGGCAGCGGTTTTAATAGGTTAGTTATTGAAAAGCCCTTTGGGCATGATTTAAAGTCTGCTAAAATCTTAAATGAAGATATTGGTAAATGTTTTACAGAGGATTCAATTTATCGAATTGACCATTATTTAGGTAAAGAAATGGTGCAAAATATTTTGCCAATGAGATCAACTAATCCAATTATTAGTTCTATTTGGAATAGCGATAATATTCAAAATATTCAAGTTACCTTAAGTGAAAATTTAGGTGTTGAAGCTCGTGGTGGATATTATGATACATCTGGTGCATTAAGAGATATGGTGCAAAATCATATTTTCCAAATTATTACTTTGCTTGGGATGCCAGAACCAGATAGCTTAGATTCACAAGCAATTCACAAAGCTAAACAAGAATTACTTGATAGCCTGCAAATGCCCACTGAACAAGATGTCAATAAGCACTTTGTTAGAGGGCAGTATTTAGGAACTGATACTACATTTGCATATAATAAAGAACCTAATGTTGATCCAAATTCTACAACTGAAACTTATGTTGCAGGTGAAGTGAAATTTACTAAAGGCCCATTAGCTAAGGTTCCATTTTATTTTCGTACAGGGAAAAAGATGAAAGAAAAAGTGAACCGTGTAGACATTGTTTTAAAGCATAAAAACAATTTATATGGCCAGACCCATGCAAATAAAATCACTATTATCATCGATCCTAAAAATGAAATTACCATTGAAATTAATGGTAAACAAATAACAGGTATTGGTTTGCGTCAAGAAAACTTAGATTATACATTTTCTAATTATGAAAATTCTCTTGTACCAGATGGTTATGAAAGATTATTACATGATGTATTAGTTGCAGACAGCACTAATTTTACGCATTGGGCAGAACTAAAAAAGTACTGGCAATTTATAGATACTGTTGAAGATATTTGGGCAAAACAAGATGCTCAAAAGCAAAATAAAATTGCCTTATATGAACCATATAAGATGGGGCCTGAAGCTGCAAATTTAATTTTTGAAGATAATGCTTCTCATTGGATTTATCAATAAATGCAATCATTATTGCCTAAAAATGATACTAGCCGCAAAATATTGCATTTAGATATGGATGCTTTTTATGCATCAGTTGAAATGCGAGACAACCCTAGTTTAAAAAATAAGGCATTGGTTATTGCACATGATCCACGGACAACTAATGGACATGGTGTAATTACTACTGCAAACTATATTGCTAGACAATATGGGGTAGGATCTGCAATGCCTGCAATTAGAGCAGTAGAACAAATTCCAAAAGACTTATTAGTTTTTGCAACGCCTAATTTCAAAAAATATAAGGCTGTATCTGCTCAAATCCATGAATATATGCATGAAATTACTGATCAAATTGAGTCCGTTAGTTTAGATGAAGCATATTTGGATATCACTAATAACAAGTTAGGTAAGTATTCAGGCATTGAATTAGGAAATTACTTACAAGAAAAAATTTTTCAAAATACAAAATTAACATCAAGTTTTGGAGTTTCATATAATAAATTTTTAGCAAAAATGGGTTCAGAATATGCAAAACCATTTGGTAGAAGCTTAATTAGACCTGATGAAGCATTAGCATTTTTAGCAAAACAACCAATAAAGAAATTCCCTGGAATTGGCAAAAAAACACAAATTGTGATGCATGGAATGGGAATTGAAACGGGGGATGATTTGCAAAAACATAGTGTAAGTTTTTTAATTGAACATTTTAAAAAGTTTGGCTATTATATGGCAATGCATGCCAATGGAATTGACTTACGCCCAGTAAAGTGGCATAGAGTTCCTAAGTCTATTGGGAAAGAGCGAACTTTTGAACCAGCAATGATGGATTATAACCAAGCTTTAACACAACTTAGGGAATTTAGTGATCAAGTGGCAATTATTTTACAAAATAAAAAAATGAATGCTCAGATTGTGACACTGAAAATTCGTAATCCTAAATATGAAACTCAAACAAAAAGGCAAATGTTAGCTAAACCTACTCAGGATAAGATGAATATTTTTGAAGTTGCAAAAGATATTTTTGATAGTCTGCCACAATATACAATGTCTGGAATTAGATTATTGGGTGTATCAGTTAGTGATTTAAAGCCAAGTTCATATGAGGAATTAACACTGCCTTTGTTTGACACTAATTGGTAATTATAATTAAATTTGATACAATATTTTATTAGCTAAAAAAATGAGGAAATAAATATGACAAATAAAGTTTTTGACGAAATTTTAGACAAAATAAAAGAATACCAAACAATTATATTACATAGACACCAAAGCCCAGATCCAGATGCAATTGGCTCACAAGCTGGGCTTGCATGGTCTTTGCAAGAGGCATTTCCTGATAAGAGAATTTTGTGTGCAGGTGAATCAGTAGGAAATCTTGACTGGATTAATACTATGGATGATGTAAAAGATGAAGACTATAAAGATGCATTAGTAATTACTACAGATACTGCAGATACTCCTAGAATATCTGACCAACGATATAAACTAGGAAAATATATCATTAAGATTGATCATCACCCTAATGTCGATCCATATGGTGATTTGCGTTATATAGATCCCGATGCCCCTGCAGCCTCACAAATTATTGTAGATTTTTTAAATGCAGAAAACCTACCAATTAATGATCGCATTGCATTTGCCTTATATGCAGGAATTGTTGGTGATACTGGTAGATTTATGTATCCTGAAACTTCTGCACATACATTTAAAATTGCGGCACAATTAGCAGAAACTGGAATAGATATTAATAAAGTTGCATTAAATATTAGTAATGTCACTTTGGCAGAGGCCAAATTGCAAAGTAGTGTACTTGATTTCATGACTGTAGATCCAAGTGGTGCAGCTTATGCTGTATTAAGTCAAGATACTTTGAAAAAAATGGGTGTTTCAACTGAGCAAGCTTCAGTTACAGTATCTACTCCAGGTAGAATCAAAGATATTATTGCTTGGGTTATTGCTGTTGAATTAGAAGATGGTACTTATAGAATACATTATCGTTCAAAAGGTCCTGTAATTAATCAATTAGCAGCAATACATAATGGTGGTGGACATGCATTAGCAAGTGGCGCAAAGGCAAAAGATAAGGCAGAAATCAAACAAATATATTCTGAGTTAGTAGGTGTTGTAGAAAATTATAATGAAGAACATAAATAATATCTTTGAAGATAATAAAATAAAACCTGAAATTAGAGCTGGATTGCAAAAAATTAACTTTAAACAAGCAACAAAAGTTCAAAATGTCGTAATTCCCAAACTACTTAATAACGAAAGTGTTGCAGTTCAAGCAGCAACAGGTTCTGGAAAAACTCATGCATATTTGATTCCAATTTTAAATATGATCACTGCACAAAAGCAAACTCAAGCAGTAGTGACCGCTCCAAGTAGAGAATTAGCTATGCAGTTGTATCAAGTAGCTAGACAAATTAGGGACGCAAGTAATTTAGAAATTTCGATTAGTTTATTAGCTGGTGGGAATGATCGTGAACGCCAGATTGAAAAAATTAATCATAAAAAACCTCAATTAATAATTGCGACGCCTGGTAGATTAGCAGATTTTGTTAATAAAAAGATTATCATTTTAAATGATTTAAAAATCTTCATTATTGATGAGGCTGATATGACACTGGATATGGGATTTTTAGGTGAAATTGACAAAATCATATCACGCTTGCCTAAAAATATTATTATTGGTGCATTTTCTGCAACAATTCCTGTTAAATTAAAACATTTTTTGAAGAAATATTTGGCTAATCCTAAAGAAATTGTGATTGATAACCCTGCTGTGATTTCTCCAACTATCAAAAATGATTTATTAGATATTGGATCAAAAGATCGCAAGCAAGTACTTTACAAGTTATTAACAATGGGTCAGCCTTATTTGGCTTTAGTTTTTGCAAATACTAAACAAGATGTTGATACACTAGTTGATTATTTGCAACATCAGGGATTAAAAGTTGCAAAAATTCATGGTGGAATCAAAGAAAGAGAAAGAAAGCAAACTTTAAGACAAATTAGAAATGGTCAATTCCAATATGTGGTTGCTAGTGACTTAGCTGCTCGTGGATTAGATATTGATGGTGTATCATTAGTAATTAACTATCAATTGCCCAAAGATTTGGAATTTGTAATTCATAGAGTTGGTAGAACAGGTCGTAACGGATTAAATGGACTTGCTGTAACTTTAATTCGTGAAGAAGAAATGCTTCGAGTTTTAGATTTAGAAAAAATGGGCGTGAAGTTTGACTTCGTGGAATTGAAAAATAATGAATTAGTTCCAAGAACTCATTACCATCGTCGAAGTTTGCGTACTAGTAAAAATGAAAAACTTGATCCAAAATTAATTGGTTATGCCAAAAAAGCTCGTAAAAAGCGTAAACCTGGATATAAAAGAAAAATCAAGCAAGCAATTGCAGAAGACGCTAGACAGAAAAGGAAAATTGCTTTACGTCATGAAATTCGTGCTGCTAAAAGAAAGCGTAGAAACAAACGCATTGACAAATAGCTAGCAAGTAGTAAAATGATTTCAGTTTTAGATATATTTTTTAACTTCATTTATTTAGAGAGAGTTTGTTTGGTGAGAGAACTTTAAATGATTTAAAAAATGCTCCTAAAAAGATTTTAATTAATAATCAAGAGGTAACAAAACACGTTGCAATCAAGGTGGTACCGCGTATTAAAGCGTCCTTGAATTAATTGCACACGTGCTTTTTTTAATTAAAGGAGAAAATGTTTTGAAGAGACTTAATAGCTCTGAATTTAGACAAATGTTCTTAGACTTTTTTAAAGAACATGGACACACAATTATGCCATCAGCTTCACTAATTCCACAAGATGACCCAACTTTGTTATGGATTAACTCTGGTGTTGCTACAATGAAGAAATACTTTGATGGATCAGTAGTACCTAAGAATCCAAGAATGACTAGTTCTCAAAAATCAATTAGAACTAACGATATTGAAAATGTAGGTAAAACTGCTCGTCACCAAACTTTCTTTGAAATGTTAGGTAACTTTTCAGTTGGTGATTACTTTAAAAAACAAGCTGTTCCATGGGCTTGGGAATTTTTGACTAGTCCAAAATGGCTTGGTTTAGATAAAGATAAGTTATATGTAACAGTCTATCCCAAAGATACTGAAGCATATCATTTATGGCATGATGTTAATGGATTGCCTGATGACCATATTGTTAAATTAGAAGATAACTTCTGGGATATTGGTGAAGGCCCATCGGGTCCTGATACTGAAATCTTTTATGATCGTGGCCAAGAAAATAATGATGTGGCACCAGATGATCCAGAAAATTATCCTGGTGGTGAAAATGCTCGTTATCTTGAAATTTGGAATATTGTTTTTTCAGAATTAAACCACTTGCCAGATGGAAGTTATGTTGAACAACCTCATAAAAATATTGATACGGGTATGGGGTTAGAGCGTGTATTGTCAATTTTGCAAGATGCACCAACTAATTTTGAAACTGACTTATTCTTGCCAATCATTCATGAAACCGAAAAGATGAGTGATAACAAAAAATATGCAACTAATAAAGATGATGATATTGCATTCAAAATTATTGCCGACCATGTTCGTGCTGTGTCATTTGCGATTGCAGATGGTGCACTACCATCAAATTCAGGACGTGGCTATGTATTGCGTCGATTAATTCGTAGAGCTGATTTAAATGGCCAAAAACTAGGTATCAATGGGTCATTTTTATATAAATTAGTTCCAATTGTTGGTGAAATTATGGCTTCTCACTATCCAGAAGTCATTGACCAAAAGGACTTTGTTGCAAAAGTAATTAAAAGTGAGGAAGAAAGATTCCAAACCACATTAGAGAGTGGGTTAACTCTTTTAGATGAATTAATTGAAAATGCTAAAAAGTCAGATAACAAGACAATTTCTGGCAAAGATGCTTTTAAGTTGTTTGATACTTATGGATTCCCATATGAATTAACCTTTGAATCCGCACAAGATGCTGGATTAAATGTTGATAAAAAAGGCTTTGATGAGCAAATGGAATTACAAAAAGCTCGTGCTAGAAAAGCTCGTGGTGATTTGCAATCAATGGGTTCACAAGACTTAACTCTTCTTAATTTAAAAGATAAGAGTGAGTTCTTATATGGAACTGAAGAGGTAAAAGATGCCAAATTAATTGATATTATTGTCAATGATAAGTTAGTTAACAAAACTGATAGCGAAAAGGCAATTCTTATCTTCGATAAGACTCCATTTTATGCAGAACGTGGTGGTCAAGTTGCTGATCATGGTAAAATTTATAACCAAGATAATGAATTAGTTGCTGAAGTTTATGATGTTCAACATGCACCAAATGATCAAAATATGCATTATGTAGATATTATTTTGCCACTGCAAAAAGGTGAAAAGTACATTTTGAAAATTGATGCTGCTCGTCGTGCAGGTTTGCGCCATAGTCATACTGCTACTCATTTATTGCATGCGGCATTGCGTCAAGTTCTAGGTGATCACACCCATCAAGCAGGAAGTTTAGTTGAACCAGATTATTTGAGATTTGACTTTACAGCAATGGATCCAATGACTCCGAAGGAATTAGCTAATGTTGAAAGAATAGTTAATGAGGAAATTTGGAAAGCTATTAAAGTAAAGACCACAATCACTGATCCTGAAACTGGACGTAAGATGGGTGCATTAGCTTTATTTAATGGAAAATATGGCGATCAAGTTCGTGTAGTTCAAATCGATAACTTCTCAACTGAATTTTGTGGGGGTACTCATGCAGCTAACACTGAAGAAATTGGTATTTTCAAAATTACTAGTGAACAAGCAGTTGGTGCAGGTACTAGAAGAATAGAAGCTGTCACTTCAAAGAAAGCTTATGAATATCTTGCACAAAAATCTAATTTGCTTGATGAAATCAAAGATACTGTTAAGGCAACTAAAACCGATGATATAATCACTAAGATTAATAATTTGACTGAAGATTTACACCAAAGTGAAAAAGAAGTAGAAAAACTTAACTTACAAATTAACCAAGCAAAAGCTAGTGAATTGTTTAATGACATTAAAACTGTTGGTAACTTATCTGTAATCGCTAAAATTGCTGAAGTCAATGGAATGAATGACTTGCGCGAGTTAGCCGATGATTGGAAAAATAATGCTAAATCAAATGTTTTAGTTTTAGGTGCTAAAAATAATGGTAAAGCTAATATGATAATTAGCCTTGATCAAAAAGCCCTTGATGCTGGATTAAAAGCAGGAGATTTAATTAAGGTAGTTGCACCTATCTTTGGCGGTGGCGGTGGTGGCCGTCCAAATATGGCTCAAGCTGGTGGTAAAAACGCAGCTGGGTTAGATGACGCTTTGCAAAGAGCATTAGATGAAATTGAAGAAAAGCAAAAATAATTGAGTTCAAAAGTTGATTCAAGTAAAATTGAGTAAGGAGGAATTATAATGAGTTCGCTAGATAAGACTATGCATTTTGACTTTAATCAAAATAAAGGCAAGAATGTTTATGACACCTTACAAGAAGTATATAATGCCCTTGAAGAAAAGGGATATAATCCAATTAACCAGATTGTAGGATATTTGCTTTCTGGCGACCCGGCTTATATTCCACGGCACAATGATGCTCGTAATCTGATTTTAAAACATGAACGTGATGAAATCATTGAAGAATTAGTTAAGAGCTATCTTGGAAAAGATAAATAATGCGACTGGCTGGATTAGATGTCGGTTCTAAGACTGTAGGTGTGGCTGTAAGTGATGAATTAGGGATTACAGCACAAAAGGTTGAAACAATTGAAATTGATGAAAACCGCTACAATTTTGGTATGAAGGCAATTAAAAAAATCGTTCGCGAATATGATATTGCTGGCTTTGTTTTGGGATTACCTAAGAACTTAGATGGAAGTGAAGGCTTATCTGTTCAGCGTAGTAAAAACTACGGTGAGCGCTTAGAAAAGAAATTTCATCTGCCAGTATATTATTCTGATGAACGATTAACTACTGTTGAAGCAGATCGAATACTTGTAAATGAAGCTGGTATTCATGATCGGCATGCACGCAAAAAAGTAGTAGATCAAATGGCCGCAGTATTGATTTTGCAAAACTACTTAGATTTACAAAAGAGGAACCTAAATGGCAGTAGAAATTAATCCTGGAAAGGAAAATGATCGTCAAATTACCTTAATTGATGATAAAGGTAATGAAGAATTGTTTGAAATTTTATTCACTTTTCATTCCGATGATTACGATAAATCTTATGTTCTTTTATATCCTGCAGCAATAGGAGAAGGCGAAGATGTTGAAGTTCAAGCATTTAGTTATGACGCTGATGAAGATGGCGATGTAACTAGCAGCGACTTACATGAGATTGAATCTGATGAAGAATGGAACATGGTTCAAGGAGTGCTCAATACATTCTTGGATGATGATAGATTAAGTGGTGAATAATAAAAGAATCGGCTAAGGCCGATTCTTTTTTAAGTTTAATAGGTAAAGTAATGAATCAAAAAATATTAGATATATTAGAATATAGCCACATATTAAAGCAATTAGAGCAACTTGCTGTTACTCAAACTGCTAAAAAAGCAGCTAGACAACTAAAGCCATTAACCCAATATGATACTGTTTTAAAGCAGTTAAAACAAACATTAACCTTAGTTAATATTTTAAGAATAGATGGGCATTTGCCCATAACAGGATTTAATGATGTGAAGCCTAGTGTCAAAAGGCTGCAGATCAAAGCAGATTTAAATGGTCAAGAATTAGGAAATATTTTATTAGTTTTAACTTTGGGACAAGATATTAATAATTTTATTGAAAATGTTGATCCTGAAGAAGTTGATTTGCAACCAATTTCAGAATTATTAGATAAATTAGTTGTTCCGCAAGAACTGCTAGCTGAGCTAAAAAAAGCTGTTGAATTTGATGGAACTATCTTAGACACTGCATCACATGAATTACAAAAACTACGTCATGAAATAATTAGTAATGAATCATTAATTAAAGAAAAAATGGATGGATATCTGAAAGGAAATTCTAGCAAATATCTATCTGAACAAATTGTAACTATTCGTGATGAACGCTATGTTATTCCAGTTAAGCAAGAATATCGTGCTAAGTTTGGTGGCGTTGTTCATGATCAAAGTGCTAGTGGTCAAACTTTATTTGTGGAACCTGAAGCAATAGTTAATTTAAATAATCACCAACAAAATTTGATTGCTAAAGAAAAACAAGAAATACATCGAATATTAAAGCAATTATCTAAATTAGCTCGTAATTCTACACATGAAATCAAAAATATTGCCTCTGGATTAACTGAGCTAGATTTTTTGCAAGCAAAAGCTAGATTAGCCAAAAAGATGAAGGCAACAGAGCCTTTATTAAATGAAAAACATCAGATTAATTTGTTAAATGCAAGACATCCATTAATTGATCCTGAAAAAGTAGTTCCTAATAACATTAGATTAGGTAGTGACTTTGATATGATGCTAATAACTGGACCTAATACTGGTGGTAAAACTATCACATTAAAGACCATTGGATTATTGCAAGTGATGGCTCAATCTGGATTATTCATTCCAACAAGTGATGGCAGTCAAGTTGGAGTATTTGAAGAAATATTTGCGGATATTGGTGATGAACAATCAATTGAACAATCATTGAGTACATTTTCATCACATATGATTGATATTATTTCAATTATGAAAAATGCTAATAAAAACTCTTTAGTTTTAATTGATGAAATTGGTGCTGGGACTGATCCTGAAGAAGGTGCTAGCTTAGCTATCAGTATTTTGGATTATTTGCGTGATCATGAGTCTAAAATTATGGTTACTACTCATTATCCTGAATTGAAATTGTATGGCTATAATCGTCCTAAAACGACTAATGCGTCAATGGAATTTGATATTAAGACACTGTCTCCAACATATAAGTTGCAAATTGGAATACCTGGACATTCTAATGCTTTTGCAATCGCTAAAAGGTTAGGGATGCAAGACAATGTTGTCGAAAATGCACGTAAATTAATGAGTGATGATGATTCAGATATTAATCAAATGATTGATAAGTTAAATACTCAAACTAAAATTGCAACAGCAGATAGATTAAAACTGGAAAAGCAACTATCCGTTGGTGGCAAGATAGTAAAACAATTGCAAGATGCAATAGATATTTATAATCAAAGAGCTAATGAACAGATGGAACTTGCACAAGAGCGTGCAAATGAAATTGTAGCTAAAAAGCGCCAAAAAGCGGATAAAATTATTGCTGAATTAGAAGCCCAAAAACAAAATGGGGTTGGTGTTAAAGAAAATAAATTAATTGACGCTCGTGGTCAGTTTAATAAGTTGGAAAAACAAGCTGATAATTTAGCTCATAATAAAGTTTTACAAAGAGAAAAGAAAAAGCATCATGTTAAAGTTGGTGATCAGGTAAAGGTCTTAACTTATGGTCAAACAGGAGTAGTAACTAAAAAGTTATCTGCTCATGAATTTGAAGTTCAGATGGGAATTATGAAAGTTAAGGTATCTGATCAAAACTTAGAAAAAGTGGCTTCAGAAAAAACTAAACAGCCAAAGATAAATGTATCTTCAACTAGACCAATGCGAACAAGTAGTGTTCGTAGTGAATTAGATTTGCGTGGTCAAAGATATGATGAAGCAATGACTAATTTAGATCGTTATATGGATGCGTCATTGCTTGCAGGATTAGGTACTATAACAATTATTCATGGGATTGGGACAGGTGCTATTCGCACGGGAGTGTGGAATTATTTGAAAAAGAGCAAGCATGTAAAAAGTTTTAATTATGCACCAGCTAATGAAGGTGGTAATGGTGCAACGATTGTACAATTAAAATAAGCTAACTTACTTGCAAAAAGTAAGTGCTTTGGCTATGATAATTGTATCAATAAAAAGCGAGGTAAATAAAATGGTTGAAGCAATCACAGATCAAAACTTTAATGACGAAACAAAAGATGGCGTAGTTTTAACAGACTTTTGGGCAACTTGGTGTGGACCTTGTAAAATGCAATCTCCAGTAATTGACAAAATTGCTGAAGAACGACAAGATGTTAAGTTCACTAAAATGGATGTTGACCAAAATCCGGATACACCAAAAGAATTTGGGATTATGGCAATTCCAACTTTGCTTATTAAAAAGGATGGTAAAGTTGTAGATCGATTAACTGGATATACACCAAAAGAGAAGTTAAATGAAATTTTAGATCAATATACTGACTAATTATAAAGAAAAAACCGTTAAGCTATAAAAGCTCAGCGGTTTTTTGAATGCAAAATATTTAATTTTGTGAGTTTTGATTTTGACTTTGGTCTGTTTGTGAGTTAACAAATTGTGGTTGACCTTGAGTCATTTGTTGGTTAGCAACTGGAGCTTGGTTCATATTTTGATATTGTGATTGACCTGAGTTTTGTTGCTGGTTAGCAAATTGAGGTTGTGCTTGGTTTTGATATTGCATCTGTGGAGCTATATTTCCTACAACAAAGCCTTTTGATAGTAAAGCATTCCTAGATGAAACATCACTTGGCATATATCCTGCTTTTAATAAGTCATTTATGTATAACTTGTTGCAAATATTATCATAACAACACTTGCTCCCATGCCCGCTGCAGATATTATTGTTATGCACCCTAGTAAAGATTCCAATGCAAAAATAATTAAAGCCCATTTTCCATCGCCACGAAATAGAGCAGGCCAAAAGCCAAAGAAAAAGGTTGTCCAAGAAAATCCAACTTTAACTTGCTTAAATTGATTAGTTGTTGGATTCATAAGATTTATTTTCAAAATAATATCCTCCTAAAGTAAAAATAAACTTTTTGTTTTTAATCAAATAGACAAAAACATATATATTTTAGCATACGTGAATTTGAAAAAATACCTAAATATTTAATATAAAAAAACAGAGAGCCAACAATTGACTCTCTATTTAATGAAGTGATTCGGGTGAGATTCGAACTCACGACCCACGGTTTAGAAGACCGTTGCTCTATCCAGCTGAGCTACCGAACCGGAACGTATTAAATTATACGGAAGTTAAAAGTGAAAGTCAAATACTTTTCCAATTTATTTTTTGGTATAATTGATTCTTCTAGCAAAGTGACAGCATTTTTTCTATAATATATATTGTACGTCTATTTAAATAGATTAGGAGACTTAAATTATGGATTTTACAGAAGTATTTAATAAAGAACGAGCTACACGACGCTTTTCAAGTAAACGTGTTAATCAAAAAACAATTTCAGAAATTGTCAAAAAAGCTCAACAATCACCATCTTTGCTTAATTCACAACCTTGGCGTGCTTATGCAATTACAGGCAATGCCTTGCTTGAATTGAGAAAAGAATATAAAGAATATGTTCGAGAGAATAAGCCAGTAGGTGAAGATTTTGCTACAATGTTATCAATTGATTGGTCGACTTTTCCTAGTCAAAATATGGCAATGATGGGTGCTTCAGTTACTTATTTTTTGCATAATAAAACTGATATTTTTAATGAAGCAAATAACGATATGTTTAATGCGCCTTTGATTTTATTTTTGACTATACCAAAAAAATCACCAGCATGGTCTGTATTTGATTTGGGTATTTTTGCTCAAAGTATAATGTTACTTGCTATAGACAAGGGGTTAGATACTATGCCTGCACATTCATTAGTAGCATATCCTGAGCTGATCAGAAAATATACTGGGATTCCTGAAGATGAATCTGTTGGAATGGGAATTGCTTTAGGTTATAGTGAAGCTCATGCAGAAGTAAATCGTGATATTTATATTCCACAGAGAGTTCCATTTGACAAGATATTTAAAATTACAAAATAATTTTTAATAGAGTTAATAAAAACAAATGTAAGGTTTAAGGGAGAAAATAATATTGGATACGAGTCATATAGTGACTAATTTAATAGCTATTTTAATTATTTTTATATTTGCGGCATTTTTTGTAGCTGCAGAGTTTGCATTAGTTCAGACTAGACCCAGCCAGCTTGAAGATTTATTAGCTCAAAATGAAGGCAATTCTAAGAAGTTGAAACGTGCGCTGCACATGGTTCATAACTTGAATGAATATTTATCAACAACCCAAGTTGGTACATCCTTAATTGGTATTATTTTAGGTTGGATTGGTGAAGAAACAACTACTTCTTTATTAGTTAAAGTATTTGGTGCAACTCATTTAATTTCTACAAGTAGTGCTCATATTATCGGACCTGTTATTGGAATTATCTTATTAACTTATTTAGAAGTTGTTTTAACTGAAATTGTTCCTAAAAATATCGCTATTGATATTCCATTAAAAATGTTGATAGCAGTGGTAACACCTCTAGCTATTTTTCATACATTAGTGTATCCATTTGTATGGCTATTGAATGTAAGTGCAAATGGAATTGTGAAGTTACTAGGATTCCAAGAAGCTGATGAAGAAAATCAAGTTTACTCACAATCAGAAATTTTGCGCTTATCAAGAAATGCCGTTTCAAGTGGCTCACTAGATCAAGATGATCTGAAATATATGGAGCGTGCATTTGAATTAAATGACAAAGACGCAAAAGACATTATGACTGATCGAACTAGATTAACAGTGTTAGATGCAACAGATACTATTAAAACAGCACTTAAGATGTATTTGGAAGATGGCTTTAGTAGATTTCCTGTAGTGCGCGATAATGATAAAGACGATATAGTTGGTTATGTTTATGCATATGATATTGTCCAACAAAGCCAAGAAAATATGCTAATGCCAGTTACCAGAATTATTCGTGCGATGATTACAGTACCTGAATCAATGCCAATTCAAGATATCTTGCAATTAATGATCAAAAAGCATACTCCAATTGTTTTAGTTGTTGATGAATATGGCGGCACTAGTGGAATAGTTACTGATAAAGATATCTATGAAGAATTATTTGGAACAATTAAAGATGAAATTGATGATGTTTCTGATGAATACATAATCAAAGATAGGTCTGGTATTAAAGTTTCAGGAAAAACTACTTTATATGACTTTGAAAGATACTTTCATGATAAGATTAAAAGCTTCCAAGATAGCGATATTATTACTGTAGGTGGATATATGATGGAACATTATCCTGACTTGAAAAAAGGGGATAGTGTTGAAGTTGAAGGTTATAAATTTACTGTTGAAGATATTGAACAAGGATTTTTACGCTGGTTTATTGTAGAAAAACTTCCTAAAAAAGCGAACAAATCTTCAGAGATAAATAATTATAATTAAGAATGACAAAAAATACATTTTCGTAAAAAGAGATGTATTTTTTTGTTATTATGGTATAATAATTGCATTAAATTAGTGCTTTAAAAAGGAAGAAATCATGGCAAAAGAAGACAATATCGAGCAAGTCATTGATCGTGTTTTATTTTCAAAAGAAAAAATTGACGACATTACTAAAAGATTAGGTAAGCAATTGACTAAGGATTATGCAGGAAAAAATCCTGTGGTAGTTGGTGCCTTAACTGGAGCAATATTTTTTATGACTGACCTGGTTCGTCATGTTGATGTCAAAATGCAATTAGATTTCATGGATGTTTCAAGTTATGGTGACAGTATGGAATCAAGTGGTAAAGTTAAGTTAGTTAGAGATTTAACTACTGATATAAAAGATCGCGATGTTTTAATTGTCGAAGATATTGTTGATACAGGTCATACTTTAAAATTCATGAAAGACAATTTGTTAAAACGTGGTGCTAAGAGTGTTAAGTGTTGTGTTTTACTAGATAAACCTGCTCGCAGAGAAATTAATGTTGATGTTGATTATGTTGGTTCTGAAGTAGGTAATGAATTTGTAGTGGGGTATGGGTTAGACTTCATGAAGTTGTATCGCAATATTCCATTTATTGGGGTACTGAAACCAGAAATCATCAATAAATATTTGAAATAATTGTATATATAAAAAATCCAAGGCAGACATGCTAACCTTGGATTTTTTTATTGTCGTTTTTTTGTATAAAAGTAAATTGGTAAACCAAGTAGAGTTAATCCAATGCCAACTACTGATAACCAGAACTGGTTAATAATTGTTGAGATGATAATGAACAATCCACCACCAATTGAAATAATTGGGATGATTGGATATAGTGGCACTATAAATGGACGTTTTAATTTTGGCTCACGATGTCTCAAAATAACAACTGAAATAGAAATTAGGGTTGTAAATGACCACATAACAAAAACTAACATATCACTTAGCAAGTTGAATGATCCTAAGACTATCATGATTAAAGAAATCACATAGATAATTAAAGCGCTAATTACTGGAACCCCAGTTGTAATATTTGCCCGACCAATTTTATCAGAAAATGGAATTAATTTGTTTTGAGCTAATAAATATGGTGTTCTAATACCTGTTAACAAAAATCCATTAGCTGCACCATATACTGAAACTAAAATACCTATAGTCACTAATTTTCCTCCTAAACTACCAAATAATTTGATGGAAGAATAAAATGCAGTATTTGAATTACCAATAATTTCTTTAAATGGTAATACATTCATGAAAGTATAGTTAATCAATAAATAAATGACTGTTGTAGCTGCTAAACCAAAAATAATTGCACCAGATAGGTCTTTTTCTGGATTCTTAACTTCACCTGCTAAATTAGTTACATTAATCCAACCTTCAAAAGCAAATAATGCAGATAATAACCCAGAACTTAATGCGGTTGCAAAGTTTTTGCCAGCACCTGCTGCAACAGGGAATAGTTCAACATTACCACTACCATGAACAAAAAATAATCCCCAGATAATAATTAAAGCAATAGGAATTATTTTTAAAATAGTAATTACTGATTGCATCTTGCTAGAAAATTTAGTTCCAATGAAGTTAATCCCTAGCAAAAAAGTAACTAAAATTAGTGCTGTCGGCATTGCAAAAGAAGCTTTTAAACCAAATAACGCTACAAATTGGGTTCCAAAGATAGTGGCTAAAGCTCCAATTTGTGCTGGAAAATACACAATCATCTGTGCCCACCCAAATAAAAAGCCCCATACTTTACCATAGGTATATTCTAAATACTCCATAGTTCCATTTACTGGCAGTGCAGCAGCTACTTCAGATACAGTTAATCCGGATGCAATGGAAATTATTCCAGCAACGACCCACACTAATAAAGTTAAAGAAGTTGAACCAGTTTGCTGAGTGATGGTACCGATTTTGAAAAATACACCGGCTCCAATTACAGTACCAATAACTGTTGCCAATGCCTGGGTAAAACTAATTTGTCTTTTCACATTAAAACCTCGTTTTTTAGACTTGTGAATTCTATTATACTAGAGGAGTTGCCTTTGAGTATAGTAAAAAAATTAGCTAAAATACTAAGGGAGGGTTTTTATATGAAACATTATCGTCATAAATGGACATTACCTGCAATAATTGTTTTGCTAGCGTTGGTAATTATAGTATTATTTTTTGCAGTAAATAATTATTTTAAACAAACAACACTGCCACATGGCGATAATCTTAGTGTGATTGGAGTGCAACTAGATCAAAATAAGCCTAATGTAGACTTACATCAATTGCAAGATCATGGCATTTCATTTGTATATTTAAAAGGAACCCAAGGTAAATCGTATTTTGATGATTCATATGATATTTATCGTGAACAAATACAAGGCACTAAGATGGCTTTTGGAACAATAGTTACTATATCTAATCAATCAAGCATTCAAGATCAGTGGCAATATTATCAAACTAAAATTGGGGATAATTCTGGTAGTTTACCTGTAATTTTAGTTCCAGCAGTTCAATCAATTGATAGTAACTTTTTGAAAAAAATTGCAAAGTTTGCGCAATTATTAACGATGACAAATAAAAAAGTAATGGTCATGACAGATTATGCTAATCATAAATATTTCCCTGCAAATACCAGGTACTTAGCATTTACCAGTAATTTACCCAATAAAAATAAAACCCAATATGCGTTTTGGCGTTATACTACTACAGGTAGAGTCAATAAAGTAGCTGGGTTAGAGCAAAACGTTACAATGTTTGCATATAACGGTAGTGTTAATCAATATAAAGCCCAATATGGACAATTAATTCAATAAAAAGGAATCAAGATGTATACAAAAACTATTCAAAATGTATTGCAAAAGCAAAATAAGACGACCCCAACTTTAATTCAAGAAAAGACATATGATGCAATAAAAAATGGGGCTAGTGTTATCGGATTAGCAAAGACTGGAACTGGAAAAACTCTCGCATATAGCTTACCTGCCTTAGAAAATATCACGCCAGGAAATAAAAATTCACTAGTAATCTTTGAACCAACTACTGAATTAGCAATTCAAACAAGAAATGCAATTTTACCATATGTTAAAGCTTTGAATTTAAATACAATCGCGTTAGTTGGTGCTGGCAATAGAAGTCGTCAAATTGAGCAATTAAAAAAGAAGCGACCAGAAGTGTTGATTGTGACTCCTGGAAGGTTTTTTGATTTGTTTTCAGATAATAAAATTAAGCTTAATCAAATTGAAAAACTAATTATCGATGAAGCAGATGATATTTTAGAGTTTGCAAAATTAGATTTGCTGGAAAGCTTAGGGCAAAACTTAGCTTCAACAAGCCAAGTATTACTATTTGGAGCAACACAATCGCAGATTACTAAAGGGGCTGAGCAGATGTTTGCTAGACAATTTTTATTAATTGATGTAAGACCTGATCAAACTAGCAAAGTTGAACATGGATTTTTGCAAGTATCTAATCGATATAAAAATGAATTTTTACAGCGATTAGTAAAAGTTGATGGATTCAAGGGAATTTTATTTTTTGATTCGAATTATACATTAGAAAAATTCGCTTCAATTTTTGCTCATAGTAAAACTAAGTTTTCAATATTAACTACTGTTCAAAATAAAGAAAAAAATTCTCAAGTATTAAAACAATTAGCTGATGGAAAAATCAGATTATTACTGGCAACTGATTTGGCTGCTAGAGGGTTAGATATTAAGGATCTAACTTATGTAGTTAACTATGAATTACCTGAAGATAAAAATACTTACTTGCACAGAAGTGGAAGAACTGGTCGGATGGGTAATGCTGGACATGTAATTACAATTGGTGATGATCATGACTTCAGAGATTTAAGGAAATTAATTAGTCCAATTAAGTTAGAAAAAGTATATTTTGACGGCTTCCATTTAACAACTAAAGCGCCAAAGAAAAATCAAGATGTTGTTGTAGTAACTAAAAAAGTGCATCATAATAAGAAAAGAAAACGTAATCAGAAAAATAAAGGTTATCATCCAAAACATAAAGCTGGGGGCAAAAATTGAAACGATTTGCTAATTTATTAGAAAGATATATATTGCCATTTGCTAATAATCTGGCTCAAATACGATGGTTAGTAGCATTAAGGGATGCTTTTATTTCTACAATGCCAATAACTATGGCTGGTTCAATTGCTGTTTTAATTATTAGTTTAATGCGTGCAGCAAAAACTGAATTGGGCTGGGTGTGGTTATATAATTCAGCTCAACCTGTTATTGCAATCTCAAATTTAGTTTGGAATGGAACCTTTGCACTATTTTCATTATATTTTGCATTAACTTGGGGTTATCAATTGGCTAAAGCCTTTGAAACAAATAGATTAGCAGGTGCCGTGGTATCTGTTGGATCATTTGCGATGAGTATTGCTAATGTTGCAAAAATCAAGATGGATAATCAAACCATAGATATTAAAAATGCATTTAATATCGCTCAATTTTCAACTACTGGATTATTTACAGCGATGTTATTTGGTGCAATTGGAGTTGCAGTATATATTGTATTGTTAAAAGCTAGAATAATAATTCACTTAAATGCAAGATTACCTCACGCCCAAGATGTTGCCTTTACTACATTAGTTCCGATAGTTATTGCACTAAGTGCAGTTGGTACAATTAATTATTTGTTTCAAAGAATCACTGGGACTTATTTTGGTAATTGGTTATTAAAAGCAATTCAAGCCCCACTAGTAAAAATGGGGCAAGGCTTTGGCATGGTAATGCTGATAACATTTTTAGTTCAAGCATTTTGGTTTTTAGGAATTAATGGTTTAGGAGTATTAACTCCAGTATTAGAGTCAATATGGATGACTCCCCAAAATGTTAACTTAACTGCTGCTAGATTAGGTCATCCAATTCCATTTCATTGGGTAAGATCATCATTTGATGTATTTGCTTGGTTTGGTGGCGCTGGTGGTACGCTAGTTTTAGTAATTGCATTATTAATGTTTTCAAAAAGAACAGATTATCGAACCTTAGCCAAAGTTGCCTTAGCACCTAGTGTGTTTAATATAAATGAACCTATTGTATTAGGATTGCCAATAGTTTTGAATCCAATATATATGATTCCATTTATAGTAGCACCAATGGTTAATGTGGCAATCTCTTATGTAGTGACGCTACTAGGCTGGGTCAATCCAGTTCAAGTAGCAGTTCCAAGTATCTTGCCACCAATTTTGAATGCATATTTAGCATGTAATTATGACTGGCGAGCAATTGTGTTAGTTATTTTTAACATGATAATTGCTTTATTTATTTGGTATCCATTTGTTAAAGCAGCAGATAAAATTGCTGAAAATAGTGAACCAAGAAACTTTTATAATTTGGAATACTAAAAGTTTAGTAAATATGGTAAAGTAGATAAGTATTCCATAAGGCCCTGTAGCTCAGCAGGATAGAGCGACTGTCTCCTAAACAGTAGGTCATCAGTTCGATTCTGATCAGGGTCATAATTTTTAAACGCCACATATATTATTCTTGTTAGACTAGCCAATATTAGCGTAAAATACTAATGAAACTCTAAAAAATCAAGAAAAACAAATTGAGTTATTGCAAGAAAAAATTAGACAGCTGCAGTTAATGCAAAAGCAAACTCCGCAAAAAATCACTCCTCAAGAGCATAATCGTCCTATGGATTAAAAGAGCTGCAAGATAAAAAACCAGATTTATAACAACTAAGATTCAGATAGCTACTGTTCAAGGGATGATTAAGAGATTATTTTTCAATGATGATGAATAAGATAAGCAAAGTGTAGGTTAATATGACTTCATTATTGTTGATGAAGCACACCGTGGTTATGCCGAAGATAAAAAATATGTTTTATCTTCAGATGCCGTAAAATTTATTTCGAATGAAGCATTGGATAAAAAATTCCTTTTGTATGGAATAAATAGTAACGTATATAAAATGCAAGTTAGCGCTAAGCTTCAGGGTTCAGCTAGGCCAAGAACAAGTTTAAAAAAGTTAAAGAATCTTTATTCTCCCACTCCCTCCACTTGCTGAACAGAAACGAATCGTTAATAAAATTACTGTATTATTCTCCCTCATTGAAGATAAATAATGTGGTATAACTTTGTCGTATAGGATATTTCAAGCAAAGATTTTCAAGATAATTGAATAATTCCAATTAATATGTAACAATGCCCTTATCGACAGATTTATGTCGACAATGAAAATGGTCTTTTATAGTATTGCTCAGAGTGATGAGCGAGGCATGTATTAATTTCATTAGAATGATGTATCCCTCTTTTTTATCCAATAACTGTAGACTTTAAAAGTTATTTTTTTGCATTTTTAGAAAATTGACAAATCAAAAAAATTTCAATTTCCAACACAAAATACTTTGAACTCTGATTATGAATATGCTATCATCAAACTAAAGTTTTTTAAGGAGGAACATGCCAAATGTCTAACATCAAATTTGTTAATGCAAATACTTGTTGTAGTGGATCGCGTCTAGTGACCCACGATTTGGCGTGTTTGCTTTTATGATGAATTAACACCATAAATTTATATAATCAGGGTTACTAAAAGACGCAGGATGAATTATCTCGCGTCTTTTTTTGTTTCCAAAATTTATGGTTTGCTTCAAATTAAAAGAAAACACAGCTATTAAGAAAGGAAAAAAGAATGTGGAATTTATTGCAAACAGCACTGCCTCAGTTACTAGAAGCGGGGTTTAAATATACGATCCCTTTAGCAATTGTCTCATTTTTCTTTGGGATGATCTTAGCACTAATCACCGCTATGATTCGTATCTCAAAACAAGATGGTGCTTTTAAAATACTAAAGGTAATTGCCAAGTTTTATGTGTGGCTATTTCGTGCGACACCTTTACTAGTGCAACTGTTTATTGTTTTTTTTGGATTACCATATCTAAAAATTAAGGGGATTTTACCTAATGGAATAAAACTAACACCCTTTGTTGCAGGTGTAATCACTTTTTCTTTAAATACTGGTGCCTATGCATCAGAAACTATTAGAGCAGCGATTTCATCTGTTCCAAAAGGACAATGGGATGCAGCTAATGCTATTGGGATGACACGCTGGCAAATACTTAAAAGAATAATCTTGCCTCAAGCATTAAGAGTTGCACTGCCACCTTTATCAAACAGTTTTATTAGTTTAGTTAAAGACACATCTCTTGCTGCATCAATTACTATTATGGAAATGTTCGCTGTCAGCCAGCAGATTGCTGCAGAAAACTACCAGCCTTTAATCATGTATACCCTAGTCGCTGCAATTTATGCGGTCTTTACGACAGTCTTGACATACCTTCAAGGATATCTAGAAAAACGACTAAATGCATATGTGAATGTTTAGAGAGATAATGCAATGAAAATACAAGCAATTAATAAAACCTTTGGGCAAAAACAAGTCCTAAAAGATGTCAGTATTGACTTCCCTAAAAGCAAAACAACTGTGATTGTAGGGCCATCTGGTTCAGGTAAATCGACCATCTTGCGTTCACTTGATTTATTAGAATTACCAGATAGTGGTATTTATGAGTTTGATGATAATCTACATTTTGATTTTTCCAAAAAAATAGGTAATAGTGAAAAAATTTCGGTTCGAAAAAAGACAGGTATGGTTTTTCAAGATTACAACTTATTTGCTAATAAAAATGTGTTGGAAAACCTAATTGAAGGTCCAACTCAAGTCCTTAAGCAAAAACCAGAGATTGCAATTAAAACTGCTAAAGAATTATTGCAAAAAGTAGGCTTAGCTGATTATGAAACAATGCATCCTAATCAATTATCAGGCGGGCAAGCGCAAAGAATTGCAATCGCTAGAGCCCTTGCAATGAAGCCAGAATTCATTTTTTTAGATGAGCCAACTAGTGCCCTTGATCCAGAATTAGAGTTAGAAGTATTAAAAGTTTTATTGCAACTAGCAAAAGATAAGCAAGCTATGGTCATTGTGACTCACAATTTAGTCTTTGCTAAAAAAATTGCCGACAAAATTGTCTTTATTGAAGATGGGCAAGTCTTGTATGATGGCGATCCAAAACAATTTTTTGCTGAAGATAATCCAAACATGAGAATTAAAAACTTTATCTCAGCTATGACTATGGCCAATTTATAAATTAAGTAATATAAGGAGTAATAAAAAAATGAAAAAGAGAAGTTCAATTATTATTAGTGTTGTAGCAGTAATTGTAGCAGTTTTAGGTTTTGCTTTGATAAATAAAAATAATAACCATAATCAGCCCCAAAATGCTGTAACAAAAGAATTAGTTCATCCAGGCCAATTAACTATTGGTATTGAGGGAACCTATCCACCGTATGCTTATCGCAATAAAAATGGCCAATTAGTAGGACTTGAAGTAGAGCTTGGCAAAGATGTAGCCAAAAAAATGGGCTTAAAAGCAGTATTTGTACCAACTAAATGGGATTCACTTGTTGCAGGGCTTGGCTCAAAACGCTATGACACCGTAATGAACAACATGACAAAAACTCCGCAAAGAGCAAAAAACTATAATTATTCTATTCCATATATGAAGTCACATTCAATTTTGATTGTATCTAAAAATAATACAGCTGTTAAGAACTTAAAGGATATTAAAGGCAAAAAATTAGCTGCAGGTATTGGTACTGATAATGCCAAGATTATCAAAGACTTTGGTGGAATTTTTGTACCAGATGGTGGTGAATTTGCCAATGCTATTGAAATGATTCGTGAAAATCGAGTTATTGGAACAGTTAATTCAAAAGAAGCTTGGCAAACTTATTCTAAAAAAACTAATCCTAAAGATTTCAAAGTTTATGATGTATCAAATGAAGTAGCACCATCAAAGATTTCTGCATTATTTAATAAAGATACTCCTAAACTTCAAGCAGGATATAATAAAGCTTTGAAGAGTTTGATTGACGATGGAACTGTAAAAAGACTAGCAATCAAATACTTTGGCTATGATGTTACTAAATAAAATATTTTATTGAAAAGCATATCAAAAACTGGGATTATCTTAAGAATAAAAAATATTTGAGTAGTCAAGCTAAACAGATTTAATTTATATAATACGAGGAAGAATTATATGAACTTAGAAATGAAACTACAAGATGTGCGTGATGAAGCTGTAAAACAAGAGCAGCTTAATGGGTTGAAGAAATCACAACTTTCATTAAAGGATCTAAACATACCAAAAGATGCAATCTTTAAACAATAAAAAATAGATATGGTAATACTTCTCAGACGCACAAATTCGTAAAATATGAATTAGTTTGACTTAAAGGTTTGAATGACACGTGTTGTTCAAACCTTTTTGCACTTTTGGATCTTGCACTTTAAAAAGTTAAGAGATTAGTTACAAACTAACTATTGCCAAATGGTCAAAACGCATTATAAAATAATACTTTGTATAAAAGAAAGAGATTGATATGGACAAAATCAAAAACTATATAAGTATTTTTATTTTTGCGTTTTTAGGTGGATTGTCACGCTATTTATTAGGTATACATTTTGCAGATATGGGAACTATAATTGCAAATGTTAGTGGATGTTTTATCCTAGCATTTTTAACTTATTTTTTTATTGAATTTAAATCCCTTGCGCAATGGTTAACTGTTGGATTAGGAACGGGCTTTGTAGGAGCATACACTACTTTTTCAAGTTTTAATTTAGATATGTTGAAACAAATACAAGCAGGATTAAGTAGCAAAGCATTAATTTATTTTGTAAGCTCAATTATTTTAGGATTAGTTTTTGCTTTTATTGGAATGCAAATAGGCAAAATAGCTGGTAGTAAATTAAGGAGTAAAGATTATGAATAGTTTATTATTAGCTGGAGTGGGTGCTGGTATAGGAGCATGTTTGCGATATTGGATAACTAATTATGGTAAAAAGCGCTGGAAATACAATTGGCCGCTTCCTACATTATTTATTAACTTAACTGGTGCATTCATTTTAGGGATTATTTATGCATTGAAAGTAAATACTGCTACTTATGCATTAGTTGGTACAGGAATTTTGGGTGGATATACTACTTTTTCTACAATGAATGTTGAATTATTGAGTTTATTACATGACAAAAGTCAAAGAGGTTTTTGGCTTTATTTTATCAGTACATATCTAGGAGGATTTGTCTTAGTTTTTGCTGGATTTTATGCTGGAAAGGTTTTTTAAGATGGAAAAATTTAAATTTACTAAAGCTGAAAAGATCTTTTTGATACTGGCATTAATTGTCTTTTTAGGAGTTTTTATCTCAAGTTCAATGACATATCGACAGCAAGAAATTCATCCAGGGATGATGAATAGAAGATTTGCTTTGATAGAAAATATGGTAGCAAATTTTAATATTCCATATGGTGGTGTCTGGCACAATATTCATAGTGATGGAAAAGCTGGGCTAACAGAATTTGTAATGAGAAAAGCGGCACATTTTGGATCATATTTTTTGTTAGGGATATTTTCTTTTTTGGGATTTAAAAGGATTTTCAAAATAAAATATGTAGCGCCAATTTTTGTTTGGTTATCAGTGACTGGACTTGCTGCATTTGATGAATTTCATCAGTTTTTAACAGGGGATCGAACACCAAGCATACATGATGTAATCTTAGATAGTATGGGATGTTTATTAGCAATTGTTATTGCTAGTGTGATTTTAATATTAAAAAAGCAAAAAAATTAATTTAGTAAATTGAAATTAAAACACTAGTGAGTTATTATTATTTAGGTCAACAACTATTTAGAGAAAGAAGGATCCTTATGTCAGGACATTCAAAATGGCACAACATTCAAGGCCGCAAGAATGCACAAGATGCAAAGAGAGGTAAGATTTTCCAAAAATTATCTCGTGAAATATACATGGCTGCAAAAAGTGGTGGTCCTGACCCTTCAGGGAATCCTAACTTGCGCTTGATGATCGATAAGGCTCGCTCAAATAACATGCCTAAAGATAATATTCAACGTGCGATTAAAAAAGCTGAAGGTAACTCAGAAGAACATTACGATGAAATTATATATGAAGGCTATGCACCAGGTGGTGTAGCAGTTTTAGTAGAAGCTTTAACTGATAATAAAAACAGAACAGCTTCTGCAGTTAGAGTTGCATTTACCAGAAATGGTGGTAGTTTAGGTGCAACTGGATCTGTTGCATACATGTTCGATCGTAAAGGCTACATTGTAATTGATAGAAGCACAACTGATGCAGATGAAGATCAAGTATTACTTGATGTAATGGATGCAGGTGCAGATGATTTACAAACTAGTGATGATGCTTTTGAAATCTATACAGATGCTAAGCAATTTACTCAAGTTAGAGATGCTCTTGAAAAAGCAGGATATAAGTTAGCAAATGCTGAACTTACAATGATCCCACAAAACACCACTCCAGTTCCAGATGATAAAAGAGAACAATTTGAACATTTGATCGATGCTTTAGAAGACGATGATGATGTTTCAAATGTTTACACTGCTGCTGAAGACTAGTCTTAAAAGGCTATAGATTTTATATAGAACCCGGAAATTATATTAATTTCAGAGTTCTATTTTTTTAGATAGGGAGTAATGAATGACGAAAAATAATAATGAAAATCCTGGATTAAAACGCTCAATGTCAGCAGGCCAAATGGAGATGATTTCTTTAGGTGGAGCTATTGGTGTTGGGTTGTTTATGGGAGCTGCTTCCACAATTAAATGGACTGGTCCATCTGTAATATTAGCTTATATATTTGTAGGGATCATTTTATATATAGTCATGAGAGCATTAGGTGAAATGCTATATATAAATCCTGGAACTGGTTCATTTGCTGATTATGCAAGTGATTATGTTCATCCAGTAGCTGGATATTTAGCTGAATGGGCTAATGTGTTTCAATATATTGTTGTTGGGATGTCAGAAGTAGTTGCAGCAACTGAATATTTGAAATTCTGGTGGTCTAATATTAGTCCGTTATGGAGTGGATTAATTATTATTGTCTTTTTATTACTTGCAAATTTGGCCAGCACTAAAGCTTATGCATCTCTAGAATTTTGGTTTGCGATGATTAAAGTTATCACAATTATTTTAATGATTATTTTGGGATTATTAGTGATTTTATTAGGAGTTGGTCATAATGGCCATCCAGTAGGATTTAGTAATCTATGGAAAAATGGTGGCTTTTTCACAGGGGGTGTAAAAGGTTTTATCTTTTCAATGTCAATTATTGTAGGTTCTTATGAGGGAATTGAATTATTGGGAATATCAGCTGGTGAAGTTGTTAATCCTCAAAAAGCTATCGTTAAATCAGTTAAATCTGTATTATTTAGAATATTGATTTTTTATGTGGGCGCAATTTTCGTGATTGTTACGATTTACCCATGGGATAAACTTGGCTCAATTGGATCACCATTTGTATCAACTTTTGCCAAAGTTGGAATTACTGCAGCAGCTTCTATCATTAATTTTGTTGTGTTAACTGCAGCTTTATCTGGCGCAAATTCTGGAATTTATAGTTCAAGTCGAATGCTATTTAAATTGTCACATGATAAATATGCACCTAAGACTTTTAAATATGTATCCGAAAGAATTGTTCCAAGTCACGCGATCATTGGGATTGTATCAGGGATCTTTTTAGGTTTTATTGCAAATTTAATTGCATTGAAATTTGGTAAATCTGCTCAAAATATTTTTGTTGTAGTATATAGTTCTTCAGTGCTCCCAGGAATGGTGCCTTGGTTTGTAATTTTGCTTGCAGAATTAAACTTTCGAAAACATAATCCTGATATCATGAAAAAGCATCCCTTTAAACTTCCTTTGTATCCAATCTCAAATTATTTTGCATTAATTTGTTTAATGTTAATTGTTGTATTTATGTTCATCAATCCTGAAACAAGAATCTCTGTGATTGTTGGGATTGTTGTGTTAAGTATAGCTACAGCAGTATATTACATTCATAATCATAAGTAAAATAAATAAATAATTTTAGAAATCAGTTCGCTGGTTTCTATTTTTTTGAAATTTTTTTCAACTTTTTTCGTCCAAAATCGATTTGTTTGCGTACTTATATTATAGGGCGAAAAGGAGGAACTTTTTTATGAAAGAATTAGTTGAACAACTTTTGCAAAAAGCAATTGCAATTCGTGCAAGTGATATTTTTATTCTGCCCAAAAATAAGGGCTTTGAAATAACTATGCGCTTTGCAAACAGAATTGAACTTTTAAAAGTATTGCCAAATCTAAATGGAATGGAACTAATTAATTATTTAAAATTTGCTGCACAAATGGATATTTCTGAACATAGAAGACCACAAGTTGGCTCATTAGTATATCAAGCAGAGACAGAATATTCATTAAGGCTGTCTAGTTTAGGAGAATTTACAGGAGGTGAGTCATTAGTTATTAGAATTTTGTATGGTCTTGGCACAAATAAATATTTCTTTGAAGATCAATTGCAGCAACTAATAGATCTAAGTACAAAGCGAGGATTAATTTTAACTAGTGGACCAACAGGATCTGGAAAGACTTCTACGATGTATGAAATTGCTAAAACTTTAAATAAAAATAGAGTTGTTATGACAATTGAAGATCCAGTTGAAATTCAAGAGCCAAGTTTTTTACAAACGCAAATTAATCAAGAAGCTGGAATTAATTATCAAAAATTGTTGAAAGCTGCCCTAAGACATCGTCCAGATATCTTGATTATAGGTGAGATACGTGACAGAGAAACGGCTAGATTAGCTGTTGATGCAGCATTAAGTGGACATTTAGTATTAGCAACAGTTCATGCTAAAAGTACACTGCAGACAATTTCTCGTTTAGAAGGTTTAGGAATTTCTAGAATTGAATTATTGAATTGCTTAACTGCGGTATCTTATCAAAGATTATTTGCCAGAAACGATTGTAAACTAGCATGTCTGCTAGATATTGCTTCTGGTAATAATTTGCAAGAGCAGATTATTTCTGACTATAGAGGAGATTTTATTCAATGGAAAGATAATTTAGATAGTTTATTTAAAAAAGGAGCGATAAATGCTACAACTCACACTGATTTCTGGCAAGGATAAGTTAACTAATCATGAAAAACAATTATTTTTAGAAAATTTACAACAAGCACTAGATAATGGCTATTCATTAAACCAAAGTATTCAAATATTGCCTTTTATTTGGCCAAAACGTGCTGAAATTTTTAAAAATATGTACCAAAAAATGCAAAATGGTGAAAAATTTGGAAATTTATTAAATAAGATTGGATTTTCTAAGACGATTTCATTGCAAATCAATTTAGCATTGCAACATGGAAACTTAACTGAATGTCTAAAGCAATTAATTAAATTGGAACGCTTAAAAAATGAACAGATTAAAAAATTACGCTCAGAACTATCATATCCATTAGTATTGGGAATTATGATGATTATTTTATTATTTTTTATGCAAAACTTTCTGGATTCTCAATTTAAAAGTGAAGGATTGCAGTCGGGAGATATAGTATTTTTTTCGTTAGCTTTAGTAATTATAGGTATTATTTCGTTGAGTTTAAGAATAGTAAATTTACTAAAAAGACAGGACTTTTTAGCATTTAAAAAATTGCTTAAATATCCAATAATAGGTTCAACAATAAAGTTATATGGACATTATTTGGTAACTTATGAATTGGGTATTTTACTAGCAGCAGGATTTTCTTTGCAGCAGGTTTGTGATTTTTTACTTACTCAGGATAAAGCAAGTTTGCAATATGGTTTAGGACGTAAAATAGCTAAGAAATTGCAAGAAGGCAGAGATTTACAAGAAATTATTAAAGAAGAAAAATTCTTACCTGATCGAATGATTTTATTATTATCATCTGGATCAAATAAAAGTGAATTGAGTAAGAATTGTTTGTTACTAGGCAAAAATATTTTTGCTGAACTTACATATAAAATTGAAAAATTGGTCGTAAATGTGCAACCAATATGTTTTATAATCATTGGCTTGTGCATAGTAGGGATGTATTTGAAATTGTTATTACCAATGTATGATATGATGCAAAAAATTTAGGAGAAAAAGATGAAAAATTTGACAACAAAAACTTTAAACAAATTAACTAAGCAAAAGAAATTAAAAGGATTTACTTTAATTGAAATGGTCATTGTAATTGCGATTATTGCTCTATTAATTTTAATAGTTTTACCAAACTTAAGTGGTCAAAAAAATAAAGCTCAAAGTAAAACTGATGAAGCATTTATAACGACGCTTCAAACAGCAGTTGACTTAGGTGATGGGGAAACTTCATTTGATCAATTGCAAAAAGATGGATATTTAACAGAAGCACAATTAAAAAAATCTGCAGGATATGAAGTGATCAATGGTAAAGTTCAAAAAAAATAAAGCATTTACCTTAGTTGAATCATTAATTACATTGATGATTGCTATTGGACTTATTGCAATAGGTACGTATGAATTGAATGGATATAAAGATAAACAAGCAATTAATCAAAGCGGTCATGAAATTAAGTTAGCACTAGAGCACGCAACTAGAACTGCAGTGGTAAATAAACAAATAGTATGGTTAACATATAATATGTCGGCTAATATAATTACCATTTCAAATAAAACTGGAGTAATAGATAAGTTTAAATTACCTGCTGAAGTAACAGTTTATGGTATTCATAATTTTAGTATTAATTCAAACACATCCATTCAGCCCAAAACTATAACGCTTAAAACGCATAAGTACACTAAAGTACTTACAGTTCAATTAGAGTGGGGGAAAATAATTGAAAAATAAAGTTGGAGGATTTTTATTAGCGGAATCATGTATTGCACTCATGATAGCGGCGTTATGCTTAACTATGATCAATGTTAGTGTTGGACAAAGTCAAAAGGTTGAAAAACAACTTGAGCAAAAATCTGATAAAGCATATGCAAAAAAGATGTTGAAAGAACATGACTTAGCTCAAATTGTGGTTCATGATCATGTCTATAGTAAAGGTGATCTATGAAAACCAAAAAATTATCTGGGTTTTTGCTAGCAGAAGCTATGGTAGCAATTGTTATTACAATACTGTGCGTTTTTACATTAGGATGTGTTTTAAATTTATTGAAAAAAGCAAATCAGATTGAACATCATACTAATGAAGTAATATATAGCTATGTGCAATTAAAGAATTTTATTGATAATAGTGAATATATCTATACAGTTCCAGAGCATTCAACTAGTCAAAAAATTATATTTGATAGAAAAGCTAAAAAGAGCGAAGCCAATCAAAAAGTTAGTGAAACAAGATATCGACTAGAAAAATATAATGACATGCTTAGATTATCTACATCAATATCTGGTGGACACATGCCACTATTATTAAAAGTCAAAGATGCAAAATTTTTTACTGATGAAAAGCATTTTGAAATAGAAATAATTGAAAAAGATAAGCGAAAAACACAATTGATTTTTAAAACTATGATGAGGCCAAAAGATGATAAAGAAAAAATGGAAGAAAAAAAGTCAATGCAAAATGCAAGCTAGCATTATGCTAGGTGCGATCTTAATCTTGACAACTGCATTAATATTTATGCAATTTTATCAACAGCAAGCAAAAGATGCGATGTCAAACAATATATTGCTAATAGATCATTTTAAATAAATAAAATGGTTTGCGACTGTATAATACTTTCATTACAATAAAGAGTATTGAGATTGATGAAAGGAAAATAAACTATGCCAAATATTGAAGAACAATATAGCAAGTTTGACGATGCAGTTGAACTATTAAAAAACTCATTGAATGTTTCAACAGTATCTGCTTTAACTGAGACTTTTGATAACCTTGAAAATAATAAAATTAAAGTTGAAAATGGAGCTCCTGATAAAGAAACAGTTCAAAAATTAGCTGAATTATATAAAACAGTTGGTTATGACAAATTAACAAATGCTCAGAAAGTTAATTTATTTACTTTGATGACATTGAAAGCTTTAACCCAAGATGGAAAAGACTATAACTTAATGCCAACACCACCTATAATTGCAACGATCATTGCCTTATTGTGGAAGCATTTAATCAAGTCAGATAAGTTAACTATCGTTGATCCAGCTATTGGAACAGGTACATTATTATTTACATTAGTTAAGGAATTAATGCAGAGCAATCATTCAAAAGGACAATATTCATTGTCTGGTATTGATAATGATGAAAGTGTTTTGGATTTAGCTGATATTAATGCTCATTTAAATAATTTGAAAATTGAGTTATTTAGACAAGATGCAATGGATCCTTGGATGATTAAAGATAGTGATGTTATCGTTTCTGATCTACCAGTAGGATTTTATCCATTAGATGATAATGTGAAAGATTTTGCAACACATAGTGAAACAGGACATTCATTAGCTCATGAACTCTATATTGAACAGATAATTAAAAATTTGCGAGCAGATGGTTTTGCATTTTTATTGGTACCAAATAGCTTGCTTAATGGAGCAACTGGTGAAAAATTTATGCCATGGCTTGCAAAAAAAGTATATTTGAGAGCTTTAGTTGAACTTCCAACTAATTTATTTAGCAATCAGATGAACCAAAAATCTCTGTTAGTATTTCAAAATCACGGTTCAAGTCAAGCATCTAAAGTATTAATTACTAAGATTGATTCACTAAAAGATGAAAAATCTTTGGTAAAGTTCAATGTTGAGTTAAACGAGTGGTATACTAATTTAAGTAAAGATTAAAAACGCTTACAAGGAGGAGCTCTCAGATGAAAAAAGTTTTAGCTATTAATTCAGGTAGTTCATCTTTTAAATATAAAATATTTTCATTACCCGATGAAAAGGTTCTAGCACAAGGAATTGCTGATCGCATTGGTATTGATGGATCAACTTTTGAAATGAAAGTTGCAAATGGCGCAGTTCATAAAGAAACTATTGAAATTAAAGATCAAGAAGCTGCAGTTAAATTATTATTATCATGGTTGAAAAAATATGACATTGTCAAAAACTATGATGAAATTGTGGGTGTTGGACATAGAGTTGTTAGTGGTGGCGAAATCTTTAAAGATTCTGCAATCATTACTAAAAAAAATCTGCACTATATTTTTGACCTTGCAGACTATGCTCCATTGCATAATCCAGCAGAAGGACGTGGAATAGAAGCGTTTATGAAGTTGTTGCCAGGAGTTCCTCAAGTGGCAATATTTGATACCTCATTTCATCAAACTTTAGATGATGTGCATTATTTATATTCAGTACCATATAAATACTATGAAGATTATAAAGCAAGAAAATATGGTGCTCATGGGACATCAGTGAGATATGTCGCAAATCGAACTGCTGAGATTTTAGGAAAAGATTTAAAAGACTTAAAATTAATAGTTTGTCATTTGGGCTCTGGTGCATCAATTACTGCAGTTAAAAATGGTAAATCATATGATACTTCAATGGGTTTTAGTCCTGTTGCAGGAATTACTATGGGGACACGCTCTGGAGATGTAGATCCATCATTATTGCAATATATTATGAAAAGAGCAGATATTAAATCATTTGATGATGTAATTGATATTTTAAATCACAAGTCTGGATTACTTGGCATATCTGGTATATCACCTGATATGAGAGATTTGGAAAAAAGTGATTCTAAGAGAGCAAAACTTGCAATTGAAATCTTTGTTAACCGAATTGTACGCTATGTAGGTGCGTATTTAGTTGAAATGCAAGGTGCTGATGCAATTATATTTACTGCAGGAATTGGTGAACATGATAGTAATATACGTGCCAAAGTTATGAAAGCATTCAAATTTATGGGCTTAGATCCGGATTTAGAAGCAAATAAAACTAATGGTGAAAAATTTATTAGTAAGCCAGATTCTAAAATTAAGGCAATGATTGTGCCAACGGATGAAGAATTAATGTTTGAAAGAGATGTTATTAGATTAACACATCTTTAATAAGCAGATCTTTCGCAAAAAAGTGGAGAAAATGGTAACATAATATATGTTCCAAGGGGATGTTTTGGGATTCGACAGGCGTAGATTCGCATTGATTGCGGTTCGTAGGTTACGTCTACGTTAAAACGTTACAGTTTTTTAACTGCAAACAAACAAAATTCTTACGCTGTAGCTGCTTAGTTCAGCTCTACGTTGCCTAATTGCGATTTACTCATGGTTGCTTTTAGGTATCAACTTAATGAGTTACGTTTAACGGTCACATCTGAACTGTTAAAAAGAGATTAATCAGATTAGCTAAGTTTTGTTTGCCATGTTATACGGCGCTTAAACTTAGTGAAATTTAAATTGTATGACCATGATCGTCGAGGTCAATGACGAAATGCGTCTGGACAGGAGTTCGACTCTCCTCATCTCCATTTTTAAAAATAAGAATGCTGTTATAATAGTATTCTTAAACAAAAAAAGCTCTATGGTAACTTTTTGGTAACATAGAGCTTTTTTTATAGTTTTCAGTATTTTTTTATATATTTTTCAAGAAAACAGTTTCATTTGTGTCAGAAAACAGTTAAGCTTAATTTGTGTTAAAAATGAATTTGAGGTAATTAATCATGGAACCATTTTTTTTAAAACCATATTTCAGAAATAAAATTTGGGGTGGGCAAAAATTAAAATCAATTTTTAATTATGATACTCCTGAAGGAAAAGTAGGAGAAGCTTGGATTATATCTGGTTATAAAGATGACGCAGCCACTGCAATAAATGGATCAAACAAAGGAAAAACTTTACGCGAAATATACCACCAACATCCTGAATATTTTGGTAATCCTAAAGCAAAAGAATTTCCATTATTAGTAAAATTTTTAGATGCAAATGACAGTTTATCTGTGCAAGTGCATCCCGATGATGAATATGCAAGAATTCATGAAAACGATAGTGGAAAAACTGAAAGCTGGTATGTAATGCAAGCTGATCCTGGATCTTATTTGATTTATGGACACAATGCCAAAAGTCGCAAAGAATTAGCTGAAATGATTCATGATAAAAAATGGAATCAATTATTGCGAAAAGTTCCAGTTAAAGCAGGAGATTTTTTCTATGTGCCAGCGGGTACAATACATGCTTTAACTAAAGGTATTTTAGTTATTGAAACTCAGCAATCAAGTGATGTTACATATCGGTTATATGATTATGATCGTGTTGACCAAAAAACAGGCAAATTGCGACAGTTACATACGCAAAAGTCAATTGATGTAACAACAGTGCCTCATGTTGATCCAAAATTAGATATTAAAGTTGATATAGAAGATGGATATACTATCAAGACTTTAGTTCAGCCTCCGCTTTCACCGCATTTTTATTTATGGCAAATAGATGTAACTAAGACATGGAAAACCGGTTTAAATAAGCATCCATATCTTTTAGTATCTGTAATTAAAGGAGCTGGTGAATTAAAGATTGAAGATAAAGTTTACCCATTGACAATAGGTACTAATTTTATTATTCCAAATGAAATAAAAGAATTCGAATTTTCTGGAGATATGCGTCTAGTAATATCTGCACCAGGAAATGATTAGAGGATTATATGATTTTTATTGGTTGTGGTCTAATTTTAATGGTAGTAGGAATATTATGGATAATATCACCTGCAAAACGTCCGAATAGATTATACGGGTATTTGTCTTACTTAGCTCAAGTTAATATGGATAGCTTTAATTTTGCTCAAAAAAGAGCAAGTATTTATTTCATAATGTCTGGATTAGTGCAATTTTTAATAGGGCTAGTTATACATTATTTTAAATTAGACAACCTGTTTATCTTGTGGTTATTAACTTTTTATTTCTTCATCATTTTTCCAATTATTGGAACTGAAAAAAGCTTGAAAAAATTTTTAGTTTCAAGACACGAACTACCTAAAGATTACGTTGATCCAGATGATGTTAAACATAAAAAAACAAAAGGATTTAGGGATTTATAAAGTAAATTATGAATATTTTAATGGTTGAAGATGACAATTCTGTTGCCGAAATGATGGGGATGTTTTTCAAAAAAGAACAATGGCAAATGTCTGTAGCAACAGACGGTGTTCAAGCAGTGGAGATGTTTAGGAAAAATCCTAATTTTGACATGATTACACTAGATTTGAATTTGCCAAAAAAAGATGGAATTCAAGTAGCAAAAGAAATAAGAGAGATTTCACCCACTGTACCAATGATTATGCTTACGGCAAGAGATAGTGAATCTGATCAGGTATTAGGACTTGAAATTGGGGCAGATGATTATGTAACTAAGCCCTTTAGCCCTATCGCATTAATTGCCAGAATAAAGGCATTGCATCGCCGAGTTATTATGGAAAATGCGAATAGTCAAGTTAATAATGATTATGACATTGAAACTAAACACTTGAAGATTTCTAAAAGCAGACGAGAAGTTTTATATGATAATAAAGTCGTGAAAGATTTGACTCCAAAAGAGTTTGATTTGTTATATACAATGGCACAAAAACCTAAGCAAGTATTTTCTAGAAATAAATTGTTAGAACTTGTTTGGGGGTATGAATACTTCGGTGAAGAAAGAACAGTCGATGCTCATATTAAAAAACTTCGTCAAAAATTAGAATCAATTGGATCCCAAGTGATTCAAACAGTTTGGGGAGTTGGATATAAATTTGATGATACTCAGGTTTAAAAAATGAAGCTAATTTATCAACATATGCTAGGATTTTTGTTGATTATAATGTCATCAGTAGCAATTATTGGCTTTTCAGTGGTTAATTTTGCTAGTGAACAAACTTATCAGCAGAATTTTATTAGGTTAGAAGGATATGCTAATTCTTTAGGAAAAATGGCAATGAATCAAGAAAGTCAGTTTAGATTAAATGTGACTTTTTTAGATGAATTGCAACAAGTTATGTCAAATGATGATGTAAAGATAAAAATATTTGATCAAAATAATCATCAAATATATCCCAGAACAGATAATAATTATCAGCTCCCAAAAGAAGTCTTTCAGACAGTTAAAGATGGAAGGACTATTCGTATCAAAAATGACCATCGACAAAAAATGCCATTATCAAAAAATAGAGCATATACAAGTGTTTTAGTACCATGGTTTGCAAATAATCACTTAGTTGGGGCAATTTGGATAGGTTCTCGTGTTGAAAATGTTGAAGAACCATTAAATATGGTTAAGCGAAACTTAATGACCGCATTATTAGTCACTATGATAGTTGGGCTAAACTTGAGCTTTATTTTGTCATATTATAGTACTAACAAAATAAAGCGGTTATCTAAGGCAATAAAGAAAGTAGCTGATGGTAATTTTAATGTTAAAATACCTCATAAAAATAATGATGAAATTGATGATTTAGCTCAAGATTTTAACTCAATGGTTAAGTCGTTAAAAGATTCTGATGAGGCAATTAAAGCCCAAGAAAAACGGCGAGATCAGTTTTTGGCAGATGCAGCTCATGAAATGCGTACACCGCTAACTACAATTAATGGTATTTTAGAAGGCTTGCAATATGATGCAATTCCTGATGATATGAAGGAAAAGTCAATTGCTTTGATGCAGCGAGAAACTAAAAGGTTAATTCGCTTGGTTAATGAAAATCTGGATTATGAAAAAATTCGAAATAATCAAATAATGCTGGTCAAAACCAACTTTAATGCAAGTACAGTGCTAAAAGACCTAAAGATGCAACTGACTCAAAATGCACAAAAAGCTAATGATCAATTAATCATTAATGCACCAGATAAATTGGAAGTATATGCAGATCATGATAGATTTACGCAAATCATGGTTAACTTAGTGCAAAATGCAATTCAATTTACTACAGATGGAAAAATAGTTGTTACAGGCAAGCGAATTGATCATGGAGCTCAATTTATAGTTCAAGATAATGGGATTGGGATGAATGAAGAGCAAAAAAAATTTATCTTTGATCGCTTTTATAAAGCAGATCCATCAAGAGCAAGACTTGGAAAAGGTGAATCAGGACTTGGCTTGGCGATTGTATTATCTTTAGTTAATCAGCATGGTGGTCGCATTCAAGTTGATTCGCAAGCAGGTCAAGGCACAAAATTTACCATAACTTTATTTGATAAAGGTTATGAGCAATTTGTTGAGAGCAAGTAAAAAAGATGTAAGCAAGAATATTTGCCACATCTTTTTATTTTTTCGATTGATTATTTGGAGATTTTTCATTAGATTGTATATGACTCACGTTATCAGGAATATTGGTAATAGCTGTTTGATCTTCCCTCAACTCTGCAGCATCTGTTGTATATAGATCTGTTGTAGTTCCTTTATGTTGTGAATAAATGGAAGTTGAATTATTGCCTAACAATTTTCTTAAATTAACCATTTGTTGGAATTCATTTGTATAGTTAAATGAAGTTGGTTGGTCGGGAATAAATCCTAGTGGTGTGTAAAATCTTAATAAATCACGATTATTAAGGATATCTGAATAACGTAGAGTTCTTCTTGCATAATTGGTTAATTCATTGATTTCCTTTTTTTGTGCAGGAGTTAAATCTTTTAATTCTTGACCTGTGCGACTATCATACACTGGACCTTTAGCTCCTTTATCACTTGCAATGGTATATTTCGGCGTTACGACGTCCCCGTTTCTAAAGATTACTATTTGACGATGATTTGGTGACAACATATCAGATCCAAATTGAATATAGTTTGAAGTGTTTACTCCTAATAAATGCAATAAAGTAGGTAACACATCAATTTCTCCTGCATATTCTGATTGAATTCCACCTTTTAACCCAGGCATATGAATCATAAATGGAACTCGTTGCAATTGCATATTGTCATAAGATGACCAAGTAGAAGATTTCTTATTTAAAATTGGTGTTAATGCAGCGTTATCTGAATTGGATAGGCCATAATGATCTCCATAAATTATTACCAAGGTATTTTTACTTAAACCAGATTTATTTAGATAATCAAAGAATTCTTTTAATGCTTGATCTAAATAATGAGCAGTCTCAAAGTAATTATTAACTGTTTGGTCATTAGTGCTGGTAGTTTGAAAATTAGGATCAAGATCTTGTTGATCCATATCAAATGGAATGTGATTGGTAACAGTAATATATTTTGTATAAAATGGCTGTTGTAGTTGTTCTAGGTATTTGATACTTTCAGCAAATAATAATTTATCTTTTAGACCATAACCTATGCTGTCAGCTTTATTTTGAGAATAATATTGTTTGTCAAAAAAGTAATTATAACCTAAATTTTTATATACATCGCTTCTGTTCCAAAAAGTTCCGACATTTCCGTGAAATACAGCTGAGGTATAACCGCTTTGTCGTAGAATTTGAGGTGCCGCTTGGAAAGTATTAGTAGATCCGATAGAAGTAAATAATGATCCATCAGATAAACCAAAAGTTCCTGTTTCTAACATATTTTCAGCATCACTAGTTCTACCAAGGCCTACTTGGTGGAAGAAATTTTGATAACTCAAAGTATTTTTGTCACTATACATTGAATTTAAAAATGGAGTTACTTCATGTCCATTAACTTTTAAATTTATCAAAAATTGTTGGAAACTTTCCAAGTGAATAATAATGACATTTTTATTTTTGGCTAATCCAAAATTTTGTTGGTCGGGTGCAACATAATGCTTTTTATTAAATATTAGTATTTGACTTAAATCATCAGTGTTAGCGCCTTTAGTTACTTCACTAGATTGAGCACTTTTGAATCCATCATAGATAGTGTATGTATCAAGTCCTAAGTATTTAACAACATATACACGATCGAAAGTGTTTTTTAAAAGTTTAGGTCTAGATGATTCTGCTAAAAACAAGTTTAAAGTAAGAAAGAAGAAACCAAAACTTGTTGCAGCAAATGCAGTAGAAATACCATATGATTTTTGATCGATTTTTATTTTATTAGTAATAAGCAAAATAATTACTATAATTATATCCAACCAAATAATGATATCTGTTGGATGCAATAGAGCAACTGAGCTTTTACCAAGTCCTTGAGAAACTTTACCTACATTTGAAATAGTTTTAATTGTTAAAAAATCAGTAAACTGTCTGTAATACAAGATATTTGCAAATAATAATCCCGTATTTGCAATGTCAATAATTAACATTGCTATATAAGAAATTATGGGCTTTGAAATATATAAGCCAAGACTTAAAAAAATTATGCTTGTTGCAATGGGACTAATCCACATAATGAAATGTTGATATGGGTCAGTTATTCCCAAATTAAAGTCAAAATAGGCTGCAAAGATATATTTCAAAGTAAATAGACTAGTTAATAAAGTTAAAAAGCCAATTCTTGTTTGTAAAAAAGAATTTATTGAATGATTTTTTTTCACGGATATTCTCCTTTACCCTGTATTTTACTAATTCAATTGAAGCACGACAATATTTTAACAATTATTTCTAAATTTTTAAGATTTACTATGCAAAGGAACTTGTATAATTTAAAAATGACAAATAAAAAAAGGAAACGGACATAATGTTTTTTCTAGAACCTGTATATAATTTGATTGCAAATAAGTATGCGACTCAACTTAATCATTTTTCTTTGATTAAGTTGATATTTTTTAGTTTAGATAAAACCATTTTTTATTTTGCAATTTTTATTTTTTTACGGTTAATTTGGCTAATAATTGTTAAAAAGCGCCGCAGTATAATTTCTGAAGGGCTTGTGTGGATATTTGTATTTTATCTAATACTATTATTAATGCTTACAGCATTTAGAACAATTTATTTTCCTTGGCAGTTGCAATTTAATTGGAAGCGTTCGACTAGTTATATAAATTTAATATTTTTAAAGCAAACTTTAAAATTGCTAAAAGGTAGCAGCTTGATAGATTTTTTCTATAATTCAATTGGAAATATTATTTGGTTTATGCCCTTTGGGATGCTATTTTCTAATGTTATTAAAAGAAAAAAAGCCTTTAAATTAACAATTATTTCAGGAATTATATTATCAATATTTATTGAAACCATGCAATTTGGCTTGAATACAGGAGTAAGTGATATTGATGATGTCTTTTTTAATGCAATAGGAATTATAATAGGATATATGATAGCGTATTTATTTACAAAAGTGTTTTAACACTGGTTTTAATTAGTTAAGATTGCTAAAATAAGTATGTTAAAAAAATAATATTTAAAAAATAAGGAAGCAGATATCATGAGTTTAATTCATTTTGATTCTAGTAAATTAACTCCATTTGTTCATGACAATGAGTTAAAAGAAATTCAACCAATGGTTACAGCAGCAGACAACGAGTTACGCAACGGCACTGGTGCTGGCAGTGATTTTTTGGGTTGGTTAAACTTACCAGTTGATTATGACAAAGACGAATTTGCCAGAATTAAAAAGGCAGCTAAAAAAATCCAAAATGATTCAGATGTATTAATTGGGATCGGAATTGGTGGTTCATATTTAGGTGCACAAGCATCAATTGAATTTTTAAATAGTTCATTTTACACAAGTGAAGATAGCAAATACCCTAAGGTAGTATTTTGTGGTAATAGCTTGTCAGGAACTTATTTATCTGATTTAATTACTTGGCTTGGCGACAAAGACTTTAGTATTAACGTTATTTCCAAATCAGGTACTACTACTGAACCTTCAGTTGCATTCAGAGTATTGAAGGATATTTTAATTAAAAAATATGGTGCTCAAGAAGCTGCAAAGAGAATTTATGCAACAACTGATAAGGCCAAAGGCGCACTAAAGACAGAAGCTGATGCTGAAGGATATGAAACTTTTGTAGTTCCAGATGACCTGGGCGGACGTTTCAGTGTATTAAGTGCCGTTGGATTATTGCCAATTGCTGCGTCTGGTGCGAATATTGATGCTTTAATGCAAGGTGCTGCAGATGCTCGTGCGGATTATCAAAGCAATGATGTTTCATTAGATGGACCATATCAATATGCTGCATTAAGAAATATTTTATATCGCAAAGGCTACATTACTGAATTGCTTGAAAACTATGAACCAACATTGAGAATGTTTGGTGAATGGTGGAAACAATTAATGGGTGAATCAGAAGGTAAAGATCAAAAGGGGATCTATCCTTCAAGCGCTAACTTTACAACTGACTTACACTCATTAGGTCAATATATCCAAGAAGGTCGACGTAATTTGATGGAAACTGTTGTTCGTGTACAAGATCCACGCCATGACGTTACAATTCCTTCAGATAAGGAAAACCTTGATGGTTTGAATTTCTTAGCTGGCAAGACTATGAATTATGTAAATGATCGCGCTTATGAAGGTGTAGTATTAGCACATACTGATGGTGGTGTTCCTGTTATGACAGTTAATATTCCTGATCAAAGTGAACATACCTTAGGTTACATGATTTACTTCTTTGAATTAGCTGTAGCTATTTCAGGTTACTTGAATGGTATTAATCCATTTAACCAACCTGGTGTAGAAGCATATAAACGTAATATGTTTGGTCTTTTAAATAAACCTGGTTACGAAGAATTACATGACGAATTATCAAGTCGTCTATAATAAATGAAATAATGTGATATTAAAGTAGGGTTTGTACTCTGCTTTTTTATTTTTGAATTATAATTAAATGTGTAGATTAAATGAAAGGAAGAAAAACAAGATGAAACAATTAGATTTAGTAAATAAAGTTTATGAAATGGCAATTAATCTAAAAAAAGATGCTATTGAAACAATCAAAACTCAAGTCTTTGAAGATGGTGGCGATGGAGTGTATGGTACCGATTTAATGGAAAGTTTAGTCAGAATGAGTCGCAGGATTAATTTAGATGATTCTAATGATGAAAGAATGGTTATAGTTAGTGCATTAGAAGATATCAATGACAGTGATCACTATGATGATGCAGATTATTTGATTAAAAAGTTATCATTGAACATCGCAATCCAAAATGATATTTCTGATAATGCTACAGGTTTTTATATTCAACCAGATCAATTAGAAACTAGCGAAGCTGAAATAAAATCAGAGATCAAAAATTTATTGACTAAAGAAAAGTAGATATAAAAAATGAGTTCATTGCTTAGGTGAACTCATTTTTTAACGATTTTCATGTAAAAATGTATCGACTATTTTTTGTCTCATTGTTAAGAATATTTGGTTATGACCGCTAGGGTGGATGCGATTGGTTAAAACAATTAATCCAGACTTTGAAAAGCGATCTAATAAGACAAATGTACCAGTAAATCCAGTATGATAAATTAAAGGATGTTGATCAACTGGGTCAAAACATAAATCCCATCCCCAAGATCTTGGGTGCACATTTCCAATAGTTTTAATATCAAATAGTTGAGACAGTGTATCTTGTTTTAAAGGCAAGTAATTATTCTTTGTTCCAATGTAAGACTGCGATAATTTGATAATGTCATCTAAAGTACCAAACATTCCTGCAGAACCGCAATCAGCTTTTAAAATCCTGGCTTTTGGATCATGAACTACTCCTTGTAAAATATGACCATTGACATAGGCTGTTGGGATGCTGTCTTGGGCATTAGGGTAAAAAGTTAAGTTATTATAAGGCATTTTTTCGATAATCTGCGTATTAATAACATTTTGCACTGGACTATGGAAAATCTTTTTTAAAATTAATCCTAATAAAATAAAATTGGTGTCAGCATAGCGCATCTTTGTTTCAAATTCATCTGTTACAGGCAAATTAATTATTGATGAAATTAGCTGGTTGCGAGTTAATTCATCACGATGAGGAATCCAACCTCTGATGCCACTTGTGTGTGTTAATAAATGAATGATTCTGACCCTTGAATCTTTAAATTCTGGAATATATTGTTGGATAGGTTCAGTAAAGTTTAATTGTCCATCTTGATATAGCTTTAAAAATACATTTGTAGTTCCAAAAACTTTAGTTAAACTAGCCAAATCATAATTAAAAAAAGGACTAAGTTGCTTTGTTGTGGGTAATAAGCTTTCCCAACCTGTGGTTGAACAAAAGACTTGATCATTATGTATTAATGCGTAATTAACTCCAGGAACGATTCTTTGAGTTAACATACTTTCTATTAAATGTTTTGTACGAAAAAATTTTATCATTTTAATTCTCTCCACTTAAACAATACCCAACTATTGACTAGAAAACAACTTGACAGCAACAATTTTATCAAGCATAATGACTATTGTTGAATTTGCCCGTTGGTCAAATGGTTAAGACGCCACCCTCTCAAGGTGGAGTTACGAGTTCAATTCTCGTACGGGTGATTTTACTGTGATGTAGCCAAATTGGTAAGGCAGTGGACTCTGAATCCATAATGTTTCGGTTCGAACCCGGACATCACAATAAACAAATAGCGTTAACTACGATTCGTAATTAACGCTATTTTTATATACTAAATCCCAGCTTTAATAATTTTTTGTTCAGCCATGGTTTTTCTTAAAGCAAGCATTGCTGTATAAGTTGCAAGGATATAAATCTTTTTAGTAGGTGCATTTTTTAATTCATTAATTAATGCGGAATAGTCAGAATTAATTTGCATTTTACCAGGATCAAATCCAGCCACTTCTAATCTGAATGCCATGTCGTGGAACCTTTGCCCTCCAACGTAAATTTGTTTAATTTTTGACTTATTTAATTTTTCAAAATTACCATCCCAGATCCAGCTTGTATCAATTCCATCAGCATGTTGTGCATTAAGCAAGGCAGCTAGACTATAATCATCTTTTTCAGTATTTAATAAACTTAATACTTCATTTAAGCCAACAGGATTTTTGACCAAAATCAAATTAATTTCTTTATCTGCTAATTTAATTAATTCTTGTCGTCCAAAAATTCGCTTATTTTCACTAAAGGCAGTTTTTATTTGATTATCACTAATGCCGAATTCTTTGGCAACTGAAAAGGCAGCTAATGCATTATAGATATTATAAGTACCACCAATATTTATTGAAAATGGGTTATTATCGATTGAAAATGAAATTGAATTTGGAGTTTGTTCAGTAATTTTATCTAAAGTATATTTCAATTCTGGACGATGAAATCCACAATTAGGGCAGAAAAAATCTCCTAAATTGGCATAAGAAATTTCATGATAATGCAAAATATGATTACAAATAGGGCACAAGACACCATCTGTATTAACATCTGCTTTGATGTCGACATTTTTTGAATCATTATTTTCAAAACCATAAAAGACTTTTGGATTAGGTAATTTGACTGAGGAAAATATACTGTCATCTCCATTAGCAATAACTTTAGCAGCAGGCTCTAGTTTAATCCCTGCTAAAATTTTGCCATAAGTAGTGTAAATTTCTCCATATCGATCCATTTGATCACGAAAAATATTAGTTAATACAAAAGCGCTTGGATGCAATAACTCTGTAACTTTTTTGACGTTTGCTTCGTCTACTTCTAAGACTGCAATTTTTTTAGAACCTTTACTAGGATGAGCTAAAAAAGCAGTTACAATTCCTTGTTGCATGTTGCTGCCAGAAGGATTAGTCAATATATCCCCATATTTTTTACGCAATGCTTCTACAATTAGTGCAGTAGTCATAGTTTTACCATTAGTGCCAGTTACTATGATTGTTTCATAATCATGGGCTAATTTTTGCAACACTTCTGGATCAATTTTCATCGCTAATTTTCCAGGAAAGCTGGACCCTCCTTTAAATATATTATGTAAAACCCAGTAAGCTGATTTACCTGAGATTTTTGCAAAAGATGACTTAATACTCATAATTATCCCTTTCTTTAAATGCTAGCTTTAACTATAGCATAGAGCAAAAAATAAAACGATAGTGATGTCCTTGACTACATTTTTTTAAAAATTACTTTATACTATATAAGCGAACTATTTTTTAAGGAAGATGTTTTATGGCTCAATTATTTTTTCATTATGGTGCAATGAGTAGTGGTAAAACTATTGAAATATTGAAAGTTGCCCATAATTATGAAGCCCAAGGTCGTAAAATCGCACTTATGACTAGTGGACTTGATGACAGAACTGCTGTAGGTACGATTGCTTCTAGAATTGGATTACATAGACATGCAACACCAATCAGTTCAGAAATGAATGTTTATGAATATGTAAAAGATTTAAGTGAAAAAGATCGCCAGCAAGGTGATGGAAAAGTTGCATGTGTATTAATTGATGAAGCCCAATTTTTGGAGCGACACCATGTATTAGAATGTGCAAAAATTGTTGATGAGTTAAATATCCCTGTAATGACTTTTGGATTAAAAAACGATTTTCAAAATCATTTGTTTGAGGGAAGCGAAAATTTATTAATATTTGCAGATAAAATTGAAGAGATGAAAACAATTTGTCATTACTGCGGACGTAAAGCAATAATGAATTTGAGAATTAATGAAGGACAGCCTATTTATACTGGTGAACAGGTGCAAATTGGTGGGGATGAATCATATTATCCAGTTTGTCGTTTTCATTATTTTCATCCTGGAGAAAAAAGATAAAGAAAGGATTATATAATGGATAAAGTGATGGCACAACTTGAAGGATTGGTCACCAGATATGAAGAGATTCAAGAATTAATGGCTGATCCTGAAGTAATTAATGACACTAAACGCTATATGGAAATCTCAAAAGAAGAGGCTGATATGCGTGAAGTCGTGCAAAAATATCGTCGTTTTGAAGAAGTAATCAAGGAAATCAAAGGTAATGATGAAATAATTGCGAATGAATCAGACAAAGATCTAATTGATTTGGCAAAAGCTGAAAATAATGATTTACATGCCGAAAAAGATGAATTAGAAGATCAGATCAAAATATTAATGCTTCCAAAAGACCCTAATGATGATAAAGATATTATTATGGAAATTAGAGGAGCTGCTGGTGGAGATGAAGCATCATTATTTGCTGCTGATTTGCTTAGAATGTACGAAAAATATGCTGAAAAAGAGAATTGGAATGTTTCAGTAGTTGATAGCGAACCTACAGAAGTTGGCGGTTATAAACGTGTTGCAATTATGATTACTGGTGACAATGTTTATTCAAAATTAAAATATGAAAATGGAGCGCATCGTGTTCAAAGAGTTCCAGTTACTGAATCACAAGGTCGTGTTCATACTTCTACCGCAACTGTAGCGGTAATGCCAGAATATGAACAAGTTGATATTGATATTGATCCAAAAGATATCAGAACCGATGTATATCGCTCTAGTGGTGCTGGTGGACAGCATATTAACAAAACTTCTAGTGCTGTTAGATTAACTCACTTGCCAACTGGAATTGTAGTTGCTATGCAAGATCAAAGATCTCAACAGCAAAATAGAGCTAAAGCAATGGAAATCTTAAAATCCCGTGTTTATGATTTTTATGAAAGCCAAAATCAAGCTAGCTATGATGCAGAAAGAAAAAGTGCAGTTGGTACAGGGGATCGCTCTGAACGAATTAGAACTTATAATTATCCGCAAAATCGTGTAACAGATCACCGAATTGGTTTAACTTTAAACAAATTGGATCGTATTATGAATGGTGATCTTGATGAAATTATTGATGCATTAATTTTGCATTATCAAACACAACAATTGGAAGAATTAGCTGATGGAAATGTCTAATAATATTAACGAATTAACAATCTGGGCACAAAAAAAGGCTCCAGATGTAAAAAAAGATGATCTAAATCATGTTTTAGCCGAAAGGTTAGGACTAACACCTAGTCAATTTTTACTTGAAAAAGATCGAAAAATCACAGATGAAGAATTTAATCAAATCAAAAAAGACATCAAGAAATTAAATCGAGGAGATTCTCCGCAATACGTTTTAGGATATGCTTGGTTTTTAGGATATAAAATCCAAGTCAAAAAAGGAGTTTTAATACCAAGATTTGAGACTGAAGAATTAGTAACTTGGGCATTTAAACATTTAAAATCCGGGATGAAAGTTTTAGATCTAGGAACAGGCTCTGGTGCAATTAGTGTAGCTTTATTAAAAGAAGTTGCAAAAAAAGATATTAAAGATATTACTTTATATGCTAGTGATATTACCGATGAAGCATTGCGCACTAGTGAAGAGAACTTTTTAAATTATGATTTAGATGTAATTGTACGAAAGGCTAATATATTAATTGGCCTTGAAAAATTTGATATGATTATCTCTAATCCACCTTATATAAAAGAATCAGAAAAAGATTTGATGGATAAAAATGTTTTAGCAAATGAACCTAAAGAAGCTTTATTCGGCGGAAAAGATGGCCTAAATTTTTATCGAAAATTTGCATCACAAATCAGAGATCATTTAAATTCTCATGGCCAATTCTTTTTGGAATTTGGTTTTGCTGAAAAGCAAGAATTAACACAATTATTTGAAACAGAATTACCTGATTTTGATATTGAATTTAAAAATGATTTGGCAGGTAAACCAAGAATGGTATATGGAAAGTGGCAAAGATAAAAATAATGGAAACAAAGATTTTAACAAAAAATCAACTAGATGAAGCTGTTTCTATGCTCAAAAATGGTGAATTAGTGGCTTTTCCCACAGAAACTGTGTATGGATTAGGGGCACTTGCAACTGATGAACAAGCAGTGAAAAAAGTGTATCAAGCAAAAGGTCGACCAAGTGATAATCCTTTAATCGTCACTGTTTCTAATGAAAAAATGATGTCACAATATGCTAAAAAAATACCTGAATCTGCACAAAAATTAATTGATAAATTTTGGCCAGGTCCATTAACTTTGTTATTATTTGTAAAAAAAGATACTTTGCCAACTGCTGTTACGGGTGGATTAGATACTGTCGCATTTAGGTGTCCAGATGATCAATTGACTCATGACTTAATTGAAAAATTGGGCAAGCCAATTGTAGGCCCATCTGCAAATACTTCAACTAAGCCTTCTCCTACAACTGCGATGCATGTATATCATGATATGAAAGGTAAAATTGCAGGTATTATTGATGGTGGAAATACAAGAGTCGGATTAGAATCTACAATTATTGATTTGACGGTATCACAACCAATCGTTTTAAGACCTGGAGAAATTACGCCTGAACAATTAAGTGGAGTTTTAGGTGAAAAAGTATTAATTAATACAGGAAAAGTAGGAGATAGCAGTGTGCCAAAAGCGCCTGGAATGAAATATCGTCACTATGCTCCTAGTGCTCCTGTAATTGTTGTAGATAATCCTAATGATTTTACAAAAATTAAAATTAATGAAAATATCGGAGTTGCTGCATTGAATGATGTTATTGATTCTTTGCATTTATCTAAAGAAAATAGATACAATTTAGGTAATAATTTACAAGATGCAGATCATAATTTATTTAGCGCATTGCGATATTTTGATGGTGAAGACAAGATTCAACAAATCTATGTTCAAGGATTTAATGATGGTCAAAAGTCACTTGCGTATATGAATCGTCTAAATAAAGCAGCCGCTGGAAAACATTTATAATAAATTTAAAGGCTAAAGGTTTAAACCTTTGGCTTTTTTGATTAAAATAGATACGATAGTAATTATTTTAGGAGGTTATTATGGGAAAGTTTACTGTATTGAATCATCCATTGATTCAGCATAAATTGACGATTATTCGTAAAAAAGACACTGGAACTAACGAATTTCGTCAGATTGTCGGAGAAATTGGTGGTTTAATGGTCTATGAAATGACACGTGATTTACCATTGAAAAATGTTGAAATTGAAACACCAATTGGCAAAACTGTACAAAAAGAACTTGCTGGTAAAAAACTAGTGATCGTACCTATTTTGAGAGCTGGACTTGGCATGGTTGATGGGGTATTACAGATGATCCCATCTGCTAAAGTTGGTCATATTGGAATGTACCGTGATGAAGAAACTTTAAAGCCGCATGAATACTTTTTCAAAATGCCTAAAGATATTGAAGATCGGCAAGCTATTATTGTTGATCCAATGTTGGCTACTGGTGGATCTGCAAATATGGCAATTGAAGCTTTGAAAAAACGTGGTGCTAAGAATATTCGTTTAGCTGTATTAGTTGCAGCACCAGAAGGTGTAAAAGCTGTGCAAGAAGCTAATCCAGATGTTGATATTTACGCTGCTGCCGAAGATGAGAAATTAATGCCTAATGGTTACATTTATCCAGGATTAGGTGATGCAGGAGATAGATTATTTGGTACCAAATAATTAATATTTACTAATAAGTTTAAAGTGTTTTGTAATTTTAATGCTTATGGTGGTAAAATGTTGATTGTGTTTGAGATATTAAGCACAAGAGAGGAGGTCACATAGTGGGTGAGAAATCTATAGTCGTTAAGAATGTTTTAGGTTTGAACTTTAATGTTACTAATATTGTTGGTGGTACTTTAGTAGCATTATTTGTTGCTTTTCTAGTAATATATCTATCAAGAAAAGTCGAAATGAAACCTAACAAAAAACAAAATCTTCTAGAATATATGATTAATTTTACAGATCAAATTGTAAATGATAATGTTCCAGATCCTGATGCCCAAAAACATTTGTCATTATATGCATTTACTTTATTTATGTTCATATTTATGATGAACCAATTGGGAATGTTTTTTGAATTTTCAATTAACGATCATATCCTTGTTAAATCACCTACAGCCAGTCCCTTAATTACGATGACGTTAGCAATGATGACATTGTTATTATCGTATAATTTTGGGATGCAACGCTTTGGTGTTGGCGGATATTTCCGCAATTATGCTGGACCTGTTAGTTTTTTGCTTCCAATTAACATCATGGAAGAATTTACAAATTTCTTAACTTTGTCCTTGCGTTTATACGGAAATATCTATGCTGGTGAAGTTTTATTGACCTTGTTGGGAAGTAGACTTGCACCTAGTTATGGAATTGTTACGACGATTTTGTCAGCACCGCTGACAATGATTTGGCAGGGCTTCTCAGTATTTATTGGCTCTATCCAAGCATATGTTTTTGTGACTCTATCGATGGTTTACATCGGCAGAAAAGTTACGACAGAATAAATTTTTCGGAGGTTTTGATATGCAAGAAGGATTAAAATATTTAGCTTCTGCTGTTGCAGCCGCTGTTGCTGCTTTGGCCGCATCATGGGGTAACGGTAAAGTTATTAGTAAGACGATTGAAAGTATGGCACGTCAACCAGAAAGTGCTGGTAATTTAAGATCAACCATGTTTATTGGTGTTGGTTTGATTGAAGCCGTACCTATTTTGGCAGTTGTTGTTGCATTCTTGATTTTATTCTTATAATATTTGGGCAAAAACTGCTTATTTATTATAGAAAGGTGAGAGATCATGATGCATTCAGTTATGTATGCTGCCTTAAAATTAGAATTAGGCGACACATTATATTATCTACTTCTCTTTGCTTTTCTTCTTTTAATTGTTAAGCATTTTGCTTGGGGACCTGTTACAGAAATGATGGAAAAGCGTCGACAAAAAGTTATCGACGATTTAGATCATGCAGCTAGTGACAGAAAAAAAGCAGAAACTTTGGCAAATGAAAGAGAAGCTGCTTTGAAAGATTCAAGGCAAGAAGCAACGCAAATTTTGACTACTGCAAAATCTAATGCTGAAGCTACTAAAAAAGAAATTATTGAAGATGCCAATACAAAGGCTGCAGATATTCATAAAAAAGCTCAAGATGATGCTGCAAAAGCAAAATCACAGGCTTTAAAACAAGCACAGCAACAGGTTGCAGACTTATCAGTAACAATTGCAGAAAAAGTAATTTCAAAGAATTTGTCTGTTAGTGATCAAAAAGATTTAGTCGATCAATTTATTAAGGGGTTGAGTGACTAATGGCTTTAAGTAGAGAAGAAATTGGTACACGATATGGAGTTGCTTTGTTTGGCTTTGCGCAAGATACTAATTCATTAGACAAAGTCGAACAAGAAATTTTAGTTTTAAAACAAGTCGCAATTGAAAATCCCAAGATGATCAGTTATTTAGCTGATCCAGTTTTAAATTTGGATGAAAAACAAAAGTTTTTAAAACAAATTACTAACAATTTCTCTGAAGAAATACAGGAATTTTTAAATTTACTTCTTGAATATAATCGATTTGATGATTTACTTTTGATTATTGATAAGTTTTTAGATTTATACAATGAGTCTAAAGGCTTTGCCTTAGGGCAAGCAATAACCGCAGTAAAATTAGATGATAAGCAATTAGCTAAGTTAGAAAAAACATATGCTGACAAATATCATTACAATAAATTAAAACTAGAAAATGAAGTTGATCCAGAAATTATTGGTGGAGTAATTTTAAAAGTTGCAGATCAATATATTGATGGTTCAATAAAAACTAAGTTAAACAAAATTCGGGCACAATTAATAAATAATGAATAAAAGAGGTGAAACCATTGAGCATAAAAGCAGAAGAAATTAGCTCATTAATTAAAAAACAACTTGAACACTTTGACAATAAATTAAATATTGAAGAAGTTGGAGTTGTAACATATATTGGTGACGGTATTGCTAGAGCACATGGTTTAAATAATGTTCTGGCCAACGAACTTCTTGCCTTTGATAATGGTTCATACGGTATTGCTCAAAACCTAGAAACTAATGATGTTGGTATTATCATTTTAGGTAATTATGACAACATTCGTGAAGGTGACCAAGTTAAGCGAACTGGGAAAATTATGGAAGTCCCAGTTGGCAAAGAACTAATTGGTCGAGTTGTTAACCCATTAGGTCAACCAGTGGATGGTTTAGGTGAAATAAAAACTGATAAAACTCGTCCTATTGAATCTCCAGCACCTGGAGTTATGGATCGTCAGTCAGTTAACCAACCTCTTCAAACTGGTATTAAAGCTATTGATGCTTTAGTTCCTATTGGTCGTGGACAGCGTGAGTTAATTATTGGTGACCGTAAAACTGGTAAGACTAGTTTAGCAATTGATACTATTTTGAACCAAAAAGGGCAAGATGTTATTTGTATTTATGTTGCTATTGGTCAAAAAGAATCAACTGTTAGAAGCCAAGTTCAAACTTTAAAACAATTTGGCGCAATGGATTACACAATTGTAGTAGAAGCAGGCCCTAGTGAACCAGCTCCAATGCTATATATTGCTCCATATGCAGGAACTGCTATGGGTGAGGAATTTATGTACAATGGAAAGGATGTAATGATTGTCTTTGATGATTTATCAAAGCAAGCTGTTGCTTATCGTGAACTTTCCTTATTGCTTCGTCGTCCACCTGGTCGTGAAGCTTATCCTGGTGATGTATTTTACTTACATTCTCGTTTACTAGAGCGTAGTGCAAAGTTAAATGATAAATTGGGTGGCGGTTCACTAACTGCTTTACCAATTATCCAAACCGAAGCAGGAGACATTTCCGCATATATTCCAACTAATGTAATTTCAATTACTGATGGTCAGATTTTCTTGCAAAGTGATTTATTCTTTGCAGGAACTCGACCAGCTATTGATGCCGGAGCTTCAGTATCTCGTGTTGGTGGTGCTGCACAAGTTAAAGCAATGAAAAAAGTTGCTGGTACATTGCGTGTGGATTTGGCATCATATCGAGAATTGGAAAGTTTCGCTCAGTTTGGTAGTGACTTAGACCAAGCTACTCAAGCAAAATTGAGTCGTGGTCGTAGAACAGTTGAAGTGTTAAAACAACCATTACATAAACCATTGCCTGTTGAACAACAAGTATTAATATTGTATGCATTGACACATGGTTTTTTAGATGCAATTCCAGTAGAAGATATTAGTCGATATGAATCTGAATTGACTGATAATTTTGAATCTAATCACAATGAATTGTTAAAGCAAATTCATGATACTGGTGATTTACCAGATGAAAATGATTTAGATTCTGCACTAAAAGAGTTTAATGAAGGTTTTACACCAAGTAAGAAATAGGAGGTAGATTAAATGCCTGCTTCTTTACTTGAACTAAAGAAAAAAATTGCTTCTGTAAAGCAAACTGGTAAAATTACGCAAGCTATGCGAATGGTTTCAGCAGCTAAGCTAAATCAAACAGAAAAAAAGGATAAAGGCTATTCAATTTATAGTGATAAGTTGCGTGAAACTGTATCGCGTTTGATGAGTTCACAAGTTGTAGACTATTTAAGGGATGCAAATCTAGAACCTGATCAAAATAATGTTGATAAAATTGATTATGCTGATGTCTTTGGTTTAGGAATTATTTCAGATATGGTTCGTACGAGAGATGAGATTAAAAGTACTGGTTATTTAGTTATAACAGGCGATCGAGGCTTGGTTGGATCATATAACTCATCTGTTATTAAAAATATGATGAGTTTGTTTGAGGATTCTAAAGCTGAAAATAAAGATGTTAAGATTTTAGCTATTGGTAGTGTTGGAGCACAATTTTTCAAAAAAAATAATTTGAATGTGGTTTATGAGCGTGCTGGAATTAGTGATGTACCTTCATACGAAGAAGTGTTACCAATCGTTTCAACAGCAATAAAAATGTATTTAAATGGAGTTTATGATGAATTATATGTTTGTTATACTCACCATGTAAATTCATTATCATCTATCTTCAGAGTTGAAAAAATGTTACCAATATCAGATTTAGATATTGGTGCTGATCAAGCAAAAGCTCATGAAGAATTGGAATACGATGTTGAACCAGACATTAATACAGTATTAAGTCACTTATTACCACAAGTTGCACGATCATTAATTTATGGAGCTATTTTAGATGCAAAAACTGCGGAACATGCAAGTTCAATGACTGCTATGCAAAGTGCATCTGATAATGCAGATGATTTAGTTTCCAGATTAACAATTCAAAAAAACCGTGCTAGACAAGCTCAAATTACTACTGAAATTACTGAAATTATTGGCGGAGCTAATGCGATTGAATAGTATGAAAAGGAGGTAGATAAAGTGAGTCAAGGTGAAATAGTGCAAGTTGTTGGACCTGTTGTTGATGTGCAGTTCCCAATTGATAAAAACTTGCCAGATATCAATAATGCTCTAAAAGTACATAAATCTGATACTCAAACAATTGTTTTAGAAGTAACCCTAGAACTTGGTGATGGTGTATTAAGATGTATTGCCATGGAATCTACCGATGGACTACGTCGTGGAATGAGTGTTGAAGACACTGGCGGCCCAATATCTGTTCCTGTAGGTAATGATACTTTAGGCCGTGTCTTTAATGTTTTAGGAGATACTATTGATAATGGTCCTAAATTTCCTAAGGATCATAGGCGTGATGGAATACATAAACAAGCACCTAAGTATTCTGATTTAACAACAAGTAGAGAAATTCTTGAAACTGGTATTAAAGTTATAGATTTGCTTGAACCATATTTGCGTGGTGGTAAAGTTGGTCTATTTGGAGGTGCTGGTGTTGGTAAGACTACTATTATTCAAGAGTTGATTCATAATATTGCTCAAGAACATGGTGGTATTTCCGTGTTTACTGGTGTTGGTGAAAGAACGCGTGAAGGAAATGACTTGTATTTTGAAATGAAAGCCTCAGGAGTTTTGGAAAAAACTGCAATGGTTTTTGGTCAAATGAATGAGCCACCTGGTGCGCGTATGCGTGTTGCATTAACTGGTTTAACAATTGCTGAATATTTTAGAGATGTTGAAGGACAAGATGTTTTGTTGTTCATTGACAATATCTTTAGATTTACTCAGGCTGGTTCTGAAGTATCTGCTTTGTTAGGTCGTATGCCTAGTGCTGTTGGTTATCAGCCAACTCTAGCAACAGAAATGGGTCAATTGCAAGAACGTATTACATCAACTAAGAAGGGATCAATTACTTCTATTCAAGCTGTTTATGTTCCTGCCGATGACTATACTGACCCAGCACCTGCAACAACATTTGCTCACTTGGATGCAACTACTAACTTGGAACGTAGTCTTGTAGAACAAGGTATTTATCCAGCTGTTGATCCACTTGAATCAACTTCAAGTGCATTGGCACCAGAAGTAGTTGGACAAGAGCACTATGAAGTTGCTATGCAAGTCCAGCATATCTTGCAGAGATATCATGAATTACAAGATATCATTTCAGTTTTAGGTATGGATGAATTATCTGACGAAGAAAAAGTAATAGTTTCAAGAGCTCGTAAAATCCAGTTTTTCTTGTCACAAAACTTCTTTGTTGCTGAACAATTTACTGGAGTTCCTGGTTCATATGTACCAATTAAAGAAACTATCAAAGGCTTCAAGATGATATTAGATGGTCATTTAGATGATTTGCCTGAAGATTCATTTAGAGGTGTTGGTCCAATAGAAGATGTTTTGAAAAAAGCCAAGTCTATGGGTGTAACCCCGAATGATCCGCAAGCACGTGCTTTACTTGCTGAAAAGTAAGGTGGTAGCGTATGGCTGAACAAGAAAAACTTTTAAGAGTTGAAATAGTTACTCCAGCAGGAATTATTTATTCACATAGAAGTAGCTTTGTTGCAATGCGTGCTATAGATGGTGATCGTGCGATTATGTATGACCATTTACCATTATTAACTCCACTTGCTATTGGGGAAGTTAGAGTTAAGCGTTCCAAAGAAATGAATGAAAAAATGGATCATATTGCTGTTAATGGTGGTTATATTGAATTTTCTAATAATGTAGCTACTATACTAGCAGATTCTGCTGAACGTGCTAGAAATATTGATGTTGATCGTGCCATAGCTGCAAAAGCTCGAGCTGAACAACATATTGCTCAAGCACGCAAAGAAAAGAATACACAATCATTCGATCGTGCAGAAATTGCTTTGCAAAGAGCTCTGAATAGAATTAATGTCCATAAAGCTTTGGGCAATTAATAAGTAAAACGAACGCAAATTGCGTTCGTTTTTTTGAAAAAAAGAAAGAAATTATGAAACAAATAGGCATACATGCACTAATAAGTATTTTTATATATTTGGTGACTATAGGATTATCATTTCAAAGTATCAAAGCTTTAAATATCGAAAAACTTTTACGCAAAAATCATATATTTGAATCCCAAATTTTATTATTATTTATTGCAATTGCATTGGGATTTTTAGTAGGAAATTTTATAATTACTTTTATTGATACTTCTATACAATTAAGCAATTTCTTTTGATCTTTTATTAAGTACTTGTAAAATCAAAGAATTATAAGAACAAGTATGGTATAATTTTTCGTGATAAATTACGGAGGGAATACTCGTGGCAAGAGATATTGGAATAGACTTAGGAACAGCAAATGTTCTGATTTATGTATCAGGTAAAGGTATTGTATTAAATGAACCTTCTGTTGTTGCTATTAATACAAATAATAATGAAGTTGTAGCTGTTGGATCACAAGCATATAGTATGGTTGGTAGAACTCCTGGAAATATTAGAGTTATACGCCCACTCAAAAATGGTGTAATTGCAGATTTTGATATTACTGAAGCAATGCTTAGCTATTTTATTGAAAAATTAAATGTAAAAGGATTTTTATCAAAGCCTAACATTTTAATTTGTGCACCTACTGGTGTCACCTCGATTGAACAAAAGGCTATTATTCAAGCTGCTGAAAAATCAGGTGGGGGTAAGGTATATCTTGACTTTGAACCTAAAGTTGCAGCTGTTGGTGCAGGGCTTGATATTTTTAAGCCCCAAGGTAATATGGTCATTGATATAGGTGGTGGAACCACTGATATTGCTGTATTGTCTATGGGCGAAATTGTTACAGCTAAGTCTGTTCGTTGGGCTGGTGATAAGATGAATCAGTCCATTGTGAACTATATTAAAAACAAGCATAATTTGTTAATTGGAGCTAGAACTGCTGAACAAATTAAGATTGAAATTGGTTCTGCATTTGAACCAGATCCTGAAAAGACAATAACTGTTCGTGGTCGTGACATGGTTGATGGATTGCCTAAACAAACATCAGTTAGTGCACCAGAAATTCAAGAAGCATTACATGATGGGTTAATGTCAATTGTTGCAACAACTAAAGAAGTCTTAGAAAAAACTCCACCAGAGCTTTCTGCAGATATTGTAGATCGCGGAATCATGTTAACAGGTGGTGGTGCATTATTAGCAAATATGGATAAATTGATATCTTATTATTTACAAGTACCGGTATTAACAGCAGATGCACCATTAGAAGCAGTTGCATTAGGAACAGGTACTTTGTTAAAAAATATTGCTAAGCATGGAAGTCGTTAATAGTGAAAAAGGTATTAATTTGGATTGTTAAATTATATCAAAAAACTATTTCACCAATATTTCCTCCAAGCTGTAGATACTATCCAACATGTTCAACATATATGATCAATGCAATTAGTAAACATGGTGTTTTAAAAGGAAGTATTATGGGAATATTTCGTATTTTTAGGTGTAATCCTTTTGTTAGAGGGGGAGTAGATCCCGTTCCTGACTTTTTTACAATAAAAAGGAATCCACATCCAGAAAAGTATGAAGATCCAATTATTGCGGCAAAATTTCACTCAAAAAAATAGGAGAACTTAATGTCCAGAAAATTAGAAAACATTTCAATTGAAGTTAATGAATTAAAAGGAAAAACTCCTCCAACTTGGGAAGTTGTAATTCCTAGTAAAAAGGCAATTGGTACTATTGAAAAAATAGACGGTAAATATCGTGCTACTACGGCTAAATCAAATAATGTTTTATTTGCTAAAAGTTTAGAAAGTAGCATTAATGATTTATTATCATATTTTACTTTACATGAAAAATAAGTAGTGAGTTTTAATGGTACAAGTACAAAATAAAACGGATTTATATGATCGAATAGCATGGGGGATTGTTTGTCCCGTAGCAATACTAGCTATTATCAGTTTATATTCTATATGGGTAGCAGCAAGCCATGATTCAAATATGGGCAGTCCAACCAAGGCTGTATTAATACAAGCGTTATGGTATATTATTTCAATTGCATTTGTAATATTAATTATGCAATTTGATGCTGATCAACTGTTTAAGATTGCTCCTTATGCATATGCTGTTGGGATAATATTGTTAATTGCAATATTATTTTTGTATGATCGACAAGTATTCAGCGACACTGGCGCAAAAAGTTGGTTCAAATTAGGTCCTTTAACATTTCAGCCCTCAGAAGTTATGAAACCAGCATTCATATTAATGTTGGCAAGAGTCGTTCGAGAGCATAATCAAGAGTATGGGCATACAATCAAAAATGATTGGCTTTTGATCGGTAAAATTCTAATGTGGACTGCTCCTGTGGCTATTTTGTTAAAATTGCAAAATGATTTTGGAACAATGCTAGTATTTTTTGCCATTGTAGGTGGAGTTATTTTAGTATCAGGAATTAGTTGGAAAATTATTGTTCCAATGTATGGAATAATAATATTTTTAGCAACAACTGTGATCATATTAGTTACAACATCTTGGGGACAAGGAATATTAGGACATTTCTTTAGAGCATATCAATTCCAACGAATTAATTCCTGGCTAGATCCATCAGGAGATACTTCTAAAGGCGCTTATCAATTGTGGCAAAGTATGAAGGCAATTGGATCGGGACGAATGATGGGAATAGGTTTTGGAAGATCTAGTGTGTATGTTCCTGTTAGAACTTCAGATATGATTTTTTCAGTTGTAGGAGAGAGCTTTGGCTTTGTAGGTGGAGTGTTATTAATATTAATATATCTGTATTTAATTATTCAAATGGTAAAAATCACGTTTGAGACTAGAAATGCATTTTACTCATATATATCCACAGGTATTATAATGATGATTTTGTTTCACGTTTTTGAAAATATTGGCATGAGCATTGATTTATTACCACTTACAGGCATACCATTACCCTTTGTTTCACAAGGTGGATCTGCATTAATAGGTAATATGATTGGAATAGGATTAATACTATCAATGAAATACCATAATAAAGATTATATGTTCTCAACTGCTGGAGATTTTTAACCGTAAAAAAAAGCGATGTTTGCAAACATCGCTTTTTAATATGAAAAAATTAAAACTAAAAACTACTTATTTTTTTACGAATTACTAAAACGTCGCAATTTGCAGTTCTTGTAACAAATTCTGTTACACTACCGATTAATAAGCGTTCGACTGCGTTTAGTCCAGTTGCACCGACAACAATTAGGTCAATATGATGTTCTTTTGGAAAATCATGTGCAATTATCGTCTTTGGTGAACCAAATTCAATTGAAAAATGCACTTGTTTTACACCGGCTTTAATGGCACGGTCATAATATTCTTGCATTTTCTTTTTAGCATCATTTGAAACTTGTTCAACCATTGCTGAATCAAAACTAGATATATTTTGGAACGAACGCGTATCAATGACATGTAAGATTTCTAAAGTAGCTCCATTTTTTTGAGCAATTGCGACAGCTTGTTGAAAGGCCATATCAGCTTCTTTTGAACCATCAACGGCGATTTGTATATGTTGATATTGTTTGAACATTTTCTTACACCTCTTCCTACTAATATTTTACCAAATATTTCAATGATTACTCATTAATTTTTGTAATTGTTAATCCAAAAATTAACATAATTGCTGAGCCAAGAATTAAAGTGATTAAATTCAAATATTTATTATTTAAAAATAAAATAATTACGCCAATTATTGAAGTAATTATCAAACAAATACTTACAATAGTCATTAATCTTTGCATAGGTAGATTAAAAGTTGCATCGAATACCAAAAACTTAGTTTTATGCCTTCTCCAAATGTAATAAGCTGTTATTAACATAACGAAAATAAAAATAAGCATTATAATTTGAATGATCATATAAATTTCCTTAATAAAAAATCGACCCTTTTAGGATCGATTAGTAATTTTCAAAAAAATCCGAGTTGACACGATATGCATATAAGACGCTTGTTGAACCCGCAATGTTCAAGAATTAAGCCTGTATCGCAGTGAATATGGATCCCGAGTTAACGATATTCCGATTCAGTAGTTATTTACAAGCTCCCACGTCGTTAGTTTGATCGGTCAACTTTGTATATGTGCTTTTCGATCAACTCAGATCACTTATTATATTATCAAAATAAATATAAAAGGTCAAACTAGAAAATGCTTTCATAGCTTAATTATCAGCATTTTTTAATCCATCTTTTTGCATTTTTCGTAGTACTTCATATTGCTTTTTTAAGCTAGTTTCAATTTTGGAATTACCTTTTGGATCAAAATATTGTGTTCCCATTAAATTGCTTGGAAGGTATTGTTGAGGCACCCAATCACCAGAATAATTATGCGGGTATATATAGTTATTACCATGACCTAATCGGTTAGCGCCTTTATAGTGGGCATCTTTCAAATCATCTGGAATACTGTCGATGTGTTTATGTTTAACATCATTAAGCGCATGATCAATAGCCGTTATCGCGCTGTTACTTTTTGGAGATAATGCAAGTTCGATAACTGCGTTGGCGAGAGGTATACGAGCTTCTGGAAGACCTAATTGTTGCGCTGCCATAATAGCAGTAACTGCATGTTGACAAGAAGCGGGATTTGCTAGACTAATATCTTCATAGGCAATTACCATTAGGCGACGACAAATTGAAATCAAATCCCCTGATTCAATTAACCGTGCTAGATAATGTAAAGCAGCATCAGTATCAGATCCTCTAATTGATTTTTGCAAGGCTGAGATTAGGTCATAATGTCCATCACCATTTGCATCAAAATTTTGGCTTTTCATTTGAATGGAATCTGCCATTTGTGTTTTATCAATAAGAATCTTATCAGTGTTTTGACCTTGATCAAGCAACTCTTGCTTGGTTGATAATACAGCTAATTCTAAGCTATTTAATGTAGCACGTAAGTCACCATTGCCCTTTTCAATTAACATTTGTCTTGCTGTGTCAGTTAATTCAACATTATATTGTCCTAGACCTTGCTCTTTGTCGTTGATAGCACGATTAATTGCAATATCGATATCATATTTAGATAAAGGTTTTAATTCAAAAATTTGAGTTCGAGATCTAATAGCAGGTGAGATTGCGATATATGGATTTTCTGTAGTTGCACCAATTAATATTACTTGTCCTGATTCAAGTAGGGGTAATAGAAAGTCTTGTTTTGTTTTATCTAAGCGATGAATTTCATCTAATAACAAAATAACGGTACCACTCATTTTGCCTTCCAGTGCAACTTGTTGTAAATCTTTTTTAGTATCTACTGCGGCATTTAACATACGAAACGCATATTTAGTTGATCCAGCAATTGCACTTGCAATACTAGTTTTACCAATTCCTGGTGGACCATATAAAATCATCGAAGATAAAAGTTTTGCTTCAACCATTCTACGAATAATTTTTCCAGAACCAACAAGATGCTGTTGGCCAACTATTTCATCTAAGTTTTTTGGCCTCATTCTATAAGCTAATGGTTTCATAATTGATCACCTCTTGTGAAATAAGTTATACCAAAAACCATGTTGTTTTTTTGTGGGTGCATTTAATTTATCTGTAGGCAATAAAGGTGGATATACTTGATTAATTTCAATTCTTGGCTGATTAATTGCAGTAGCAGACACAACTAAAATTCCAGTTGCATCTGGTTTATTTTGAGCTGTTTGATCACTAATTAATGTAAAAGGTATATTATCTTTACTACAATCTGACATTACTTTATTAATAAATGCTGATTGAGGCATATTTGCATTTATTAAAATAGAGTAGGGAACATAATCTGACATATGAGATAAAAATAAATTTTGTAGTTTTAAATTAGCAGTTTGTTCAACAGTCATTCTTAAATAAGTACGTTCTCTCAATGATCCTAAAAATCTTCTGCGTTCATCGGGCTTTGTTTTTAAGTTGATACCTTTTGCGGCTTTTTCGGTTCTTTTTTCTAAATTTTCTACCATATTATTCCTTTAATATAAATAAAAAGCCTTCCACAAAATTGTGAAAGGCTTTTTTTGAAAGAAAACGCAAATATTAAAGAAGTTTGTTGTAGTATTCAACAACTAGAGCTTCATTGATACCTGGTTCCATTTCGTCACGTTCTGGGAAACGAACTAAAGTACCAGTCATCTTATTATCATCAAATGATACAAATGATGGGCGCCCAGTAGTTGCTTCCAAAGCGTCTTTAACTTGTTGTAAGTTCTTTGATTTTTCCTTCAAACTAATTTCTTGACCAACTTTAACTTCATAAGAAGGAATATCAACACGCTTACCATCAACCATGATGTGACCGTGGTTAACTAATTGTCTAGCTTGTTCTCTTGTAGTAGCTAATCCTAAGCGATAAACAATATTGTCTAAACGACGTTCAAGCAAGATCATAAAGTTAATACCATGTTCGCCTTCACGAATTTTACCTGCGCGAACAAATAAGTTTCTAAATTGACGTTCATTCAATCCAAACATCCAACGTAATTTTTGCTTTTCGTGTAATTGTGTACCATATTCTGACAAACGACCACGAGCATTAGGTCCATGTTGACCTGGTGCATAATTACGACGACTTAATTCCTTACCTGTACCTGAAAGTGAAATTCCTAAACGTCTTGAACGTTTCCAACTAGGTCCTGTATATCTTGACATAAAAATCCTCCATTAAAAATATAATTGATGGAGTAAAATATCTGACATAAATCCTCCAATCGTGCATCTCAATTTGTAATTTTCACTCTTTGCAGCATAGTTACTAATTCACTTGACGTATTAAGATGTTGACGAGCTTTTTGATTTATTGCTGCAAATATTTTACACGCACATAATTATAGGGATATTGTTTTAAAAAAGCAAGGATTATGGAACATAATTAACCAAATAGATACATTTTTATTAATATAGTCTGCTATAATTAACTTAATTGGAGGGTCAATATGTCATCAATGCAATCAGTGTTTATCATAGTAATTATTATTGCTTTGGCAATAGTTGCTTTAATGATTTACTTTAATCGAAAACAATTACATCAGTTAAGTAATTTTGAAAAACAAATTAATAGTTTATCTGACTTACAAATAAAAAATGATATTTTTAAACTTGAAAAAATGGATCTTGCTGGCGAGAGTTTGGCAACATTTAAAAAATGGAAAAAAGTATATGAATCTATTACTCATCAGATTCCTAAACTGCAAGACCAACTTGCTAAGGCTTCAGATGATAATACACGCTATAGTGTGTTTAAAGCAAGAAAAGAAATTGCAATTATCGGAAATAAAATTATTCAATTAATTAAAGATCTAAGCGATACAAGACAGGTCATAAATGAATTACTGACCTCTAATAAAGATAATCAAGCTGAATTTGAAACTTTAAATACTAATTATCGTAAAATAAGAAAACAAATTTTGGCTAATTCATTTGAATATGGTGATGCTATTGATAAGATTGAAACTAATTTATCTCAAATGGAAGATAATTTTCAAGCTTCTAAAAACTTATCAGCACAAGGTGATTATGTTGAATCAAAAAGAACATTATCAAAAATAAAAACTGCTCTTAAAGATTTAACTGATAAATTGCCAAAAATAAAAGCAGAACATCATGAATTGAAACAAGTATATCCAGATCAATTAAGTGAATTAGCCAGCACATATAAACAGATGCTGAAAGATAATTATGCAGTTAAAGAAATTGATATCTTTGAAGAAATTAAAAATATCAATGAAGAAATAGATAAAAGTTTGTCGGCATTGCATAATTTGAATACTTCAACAGTTGAGCAAAAAAACCAACAAATTGCTAAACAAATAGATTCATTGTATGACGTGATGACAAAGGAATTTAAGGCAAGAAAATTTGTTGAAAAAAATCAAGAAAAAGTCGCAAAAGTATTGCAAAAATTAACTAAATCATCACACCAAATAGTTGAAAAATTAGAACATATTGACCAAAGTTATCAATTAAATCATGGCGAATTACAAGAAAGCGAAAAACTTGAATCAGAAGTTGCTTCAATGAAGAAAAACTATGATAAAGATATTCAAGCAATGCAAATAGGACAAGGTGTGTATTCTGAAATTAAAGATCAATGGTTGCGTACATTAGCGAGATTGAACAATATTGAAGCAAGACAAAAACAATTATCTGATAGTGTAGATGGGTTATACGAAGCAGAAGACATTGCTAATGAATCACTTAGTCATTTCAAGCAAGAAGTTGCATTGATTTATCGTAGATTGCAGAGACGTCATTTACCAGGAAATTCTGAATCATTTGTTCAAATGTATACACTTGTAGTGAATGAAATCCGTCATGCTTCGGATGAGCTAAGTCAAGTTCGAATTAATATGGAAAAAATATCAGAAGAGATGATCCAAATATCAGACGATGTTGCAAGGTTAAAAAAAGAAGCAGATCAAATTATTAATTCTGCAAATTTGATGGAATTAACAATGCAATATTCTAATAAGTATACTAATGATGAACAAATACGACGTGCTCGTCGATCTGCTATGGATTTATATAATAAAGCATATAATTATAAAGATGCTCTAGATACTATCGCAGCCGCGGTAGAACGAGTGGAACCTGGGAGCTATCAGAGATTAGAAAACAGCTATTATGCAGAAAAAAATCATCAAGAAACAGAAGACCAAGGATAATTATGAGTATAATAAATTGCTGAAATTTGAAATTTAAGCTAAAATTTAAACGTTCATTTAACGACCAAAATCTTTTGGCCGTTTTTTAAAGGGGTTTTTAATAGTGATATATTTTGATAACAGTGCAACTACTCAAATAAATCCTGGTGCATTGCAAACATATAATAAAGTGGTTTCTGAATTTTGGGGTAATCCATCTAGTCTTCATAAATTAGGTGATAAATCTCATCAATTATTAGAAGCTTCTAGAAGACAAATCGCACGATTGATTAATGTAAATCCAGATGAAATATATTTTACTTCTGGAGGGACTGAATCAGACAATTGGGCAATTAAGGGAACGGCTATTGCTAAACGTGAATTTGGTAAACACATTATTACAAGTAGTGTTGAACACGCAGCTGTTGCAAATAGTGTCAGATCATTAGAAAATTTAGGCTATAAAGTGACTGTATTGCCTGTTAATAATAAAGGATTTATAAATCCTAATGATCTGAAAAATGCTTTGGATAAAGATACTATTTTAGTTTCTATTATGGGTGTAAATAACGAAATTGGCAGTATCCAACCTATTGAAAAAATTGGTGAAATCTTAGAAAATTATCCAACTATACACTTTCATGTTGATAATGTTCAAGCTCTTGGAAAGGGAATTTGGGACAAAGTATATTCACCAAGAGTTGATTTAATGAGCTTTTCAGCACATAAATTTCATGCTCCTAGAGGAATTGGATTTTTATACAAAAAAAGAGGCCGCTACATTGCTCCATTGCATGATGGAGGTGGCCAAGAAAAAGGGATGCGATCTGGTACTGAAAATTTACCCGCAATTGCTGGTATGGCAAAAGCATTGCGCTTGTATCTTGAAAATGAAGCAGATAATGCAGAAAAGCAAAAAGTAATAAAAAGCAGAATTATTAATTATTTGCAAGATAAACCGGGGATAACAATTTTTTCACAAGATAGTGATGGTTTTGCGCCACATATTTTGTGTTTTTCGCTAAAAGGTATTCGTGGAGAAACACTAGTGCATACTTTAGAAGAACAGGATATTTTTGTATCTACTACAAGCGCATGTTCATCACGCTCGAGTTCAGAAAGTGGAACTCTTAATGCAATGCATATTGATGAAAAAATTGCTACAAGTGCAATTAGACTAAGCTTTGATGAAAAAAACACACTAGATGAAGCTGATCAATTCATTGCAACTTTTGATAAAATTTATAAACACTTTGCTGAAATTAATCATTTAGCATAGGAAGGAATTATAGATAATTAATGAAATATACTGAAATAATGGTTCGTTATGGTGAGTTATCTACCAAGGGTAAAAATCGTAAAGATTTTATTGGTAGATTAGCTGGAAATGTAACTCGAGTATTAAAAGATTTTCCAGAAGTAAAAATTCGTCCAAAACACGACAGGATGCATATTGTATTAAATGGTGCACCTTTTGAAGAAATTGATAAAAGATTAAAATTAGTTTTTGGAATTCAAACTTATTCTCCAACTATTAGAATAGAAAAAAATTTAGATGTTATTAAAAAAACTGCTTTAGAAATAATGCAGGCAACTTTTAAACCAGGTATGACATTTAAAGTTAACACTAGACGTTCAGATCATAATTTTGAATATGATACTAATCAATTAAACTTGATGATTGGAAATTATTTATTTGCGAATATTGATCATTTAAAAGCTGAAATGAAACACCCTGACTTAGTTTTAAGAATCGAAGTTAGACAGGATGCAATATATATTTCTAATCAGTTATTACATGGAATTGGTGGAATGCCAGTAGGTACTGCTGGAAAAGCTATCATGATGTTATCTGGGGGTATTGATTCACCTGTTGCTTCATATCTTGCAATGAAGCGCGGAGTAGACATTGAAATGGTACATTTTTTCAGTCCACCATATACCTCTGAAAAAGCACTGGCAAAGGCAAAAGAATTAACTTCAATTTTATCCCAATATGCTGGTAAAATTAACTTTATAGCGGTTCCGTTCGCTGAAATCCAAGAAACTATTAAGCAAAAAGTTCCAGAAGGCTATTTGATGACTGTACAAAGAAGATTCATGTTGCAATTAGCTGATTTAATTAGAGCAAAAAGAAATGCTTTGGCAATTTTTAATGGTGAATCTGTAGGTCAAGTTGCTTCTCAAACATTAGAATCAATGGTCGCAATTAATGATGTAACTACAACGCCTGTTATCAGACCAGTAGCTACAATGGATAAGACTGAAATTATTTCTTTGGCTGAAAAAATAGGTACCTTTGATTTGTCTATTATGCCTTTTGAAGATTGTTGTACTATTTTTGCACCACCAAGGCCAAAAACTAAACCAAGACTTGATAAAGCTCGTCAATATCAAGAAATGCTTGATGTAAAAGGATTATTGCAAAGAGCAATGGCTGGAATTGAAATTACTCCAATATATACAGATCAGAAATTTATTGATAATCCTATTAATCTTGATAGTGACTTGTTGTAATGATGCGATTAGATAAATATTTGTCCAATATGAATTTTGGGTCAAGATCTCAAGTAAAAGAGTTAATTAAAGCTGGCGATGTCATGGTTAATGACAAAGTTGTAAATAATGGTAAAGAAAAAGTAAATGAAGATGATGTAGTAATAGTTGATGGTAAAAAAATCAATTATCAAAAATATCATTACTTTTTATTAAATAAACCACAAGGTGTTATCAGTGCAACTGAAGATTCAAAACAAAAAACAGTATTAGATTTATTAAATATAAAAGATAGATATAAGGGTTTAGCTCCAGTTGGTAGATTAGATAAAGATACAACAGGATTATTGTTGTTAACCAATGATGGACAATTAAATCATGATTTACTGTCACCTAAAAAACATGTCGATAAAGTTTACATGGCAAGAATTGAGGGTATAGTAACTGCTGCTATAGTTCAAAAATTTATTCAAGGACTTGTATTGAGTGATAAAACAAAGCTAAAACCTGCTAAATTAGAAGTTTTATTTGTGGATGGTATTCATAATGAAAGCATTGTTAAAATTACTATTAGTGAAGGAAAATATCATCAAGTTAAGAGAATGTTTTTAACTGTTAATATGAAAGTTTTAGAACTAGATCGTATTCAAATGGGAAATTTAAAATTAGATCAAAATTTAAAACAAGGTCAATATCGTGAATTGAGCTTAGCTGAAATTAAGAAAATTTAGAAAAATAGCTTATCTATAAAATTCATGATATAATGCATTCACAAGCAATAGCTAAGAGGTAGTATTTATTAATTACAGAGATGAGATCATTAGCTGAAAGATTTCACAAAGAATACTTGGTAGCTTAGCTGCTAAATAATTGAACAATATAAGTAAATTATTTCGTTAGACTACGTTACAGCTAATAAGAGAAGCAAGTGCTTAACTTAGGTGGTACCGCGGTTTAATGAATCGTCCTAGACAAATTAGTCTGGGACTTTTTTTATGGAAGGAAATAATAATGACAGATTTAGCACCTAAATATAACCCTAATGAGGTTGAAAAGGGTCGATATCAAAAATGGTTGGATGAAGGATTATTTAAGCCTTCAAATGATAAAACTACTAAACCATATTCAATTGTAACTCCTCCACCTAATGTAACTGGAAAGTTGCATTTAGGTCATGCATGGGATACAGCAATTCAAGATACTTTGATTAGATTTAAGAGAATGCAAGGGTATGATACATTATTTTTACCAGGGATGGATCATGCTGGAATTGCTACCCAAGCTAAAGTTGAAGAAAAATTACGTGCTCAAGGTAAAGACCGTCATGAAATGGGTCGTGAAAAGTTTGTTCAACAAGTCTGGGACTGGAAAGATGAATATGCAAATATTATCAAAAGTCAATGGTCTAAAATGGGATTGTCATTTGATTATGATCGTGAACGTTTTACATTAGATGATGGATTATCAAAAGCAGTTAGAAAAGTATTTGTCCAATTATATAAGGAAGGCTTAATTTATCGTGATGAATATATCATTAACTGGGATCCTAAATTGGAAACCGCTTTAAGTGACATTGAAGTTATTCATAAAGATGATAATGGTGCTTTTTATCATATTAAATATCCATTTGCTGATGGATCTGGCTTTGTAGAAATTGCGACTACTAGACCTGAAACTATGTTTGGCGACACTGCTGTTGCAGTAGCGCTAGGTGATAAGAGATATAAGGCTTTGGTTGGCAAAGAATTAATTTTGCCATTAGTTGGACGCCATATTCCGATTATTCAAGACCAACATGTTGATCCTGAATTTGGAACAGGTCTTGTAAAAATTACGCCAGCCCATGATCCAAATGACTTTTTAGTTGGTAATCGTCATAACTTGAAGAGAATTAATGTTATGAATGATAATGGTACTATGAATCAAGAAGCTGGTAAATATGCTGGTATGGATCGATTTGAAGCTCGTAAAGCCTTAGTTGAAGACTTGAAAAAGCAAGGCTATTTAATTAAAGTAGAGCCGATTGTTCACTCTGTAGGACATTCTGAACGAAGCGGGGTACAAGTAGAACCACGTCTTTCAACACAATGGTTTGTTAAGATGAAGCCTTTGGCTGAAAAAGCCTTGCAAAATCAAAAGACAAATGATCGTGTAAACTTCATTCCAGAAAGATTTGAACATACATTTGAACAATGGATGGAAAATGTTCATGATTGGGTTATTTCTCGTCAATTGTGGTGGGGTCATCGAATTCCAGCTTGGTATAACAAACAAACTGGTGAAGTTTATGTTGGTGAACATGCGCCAAAAGATATTGAGAATTGGAAGCAAGATCCAGATGTTTTAGACACTTGGTTTTCTAGTGCATTGTGGCCTTTTTCTACTTTAGGGTGGCCTAATGTTGATGATCCAGACTATAAGCGCTATTTCCCAACAAATACTTTAGTTACCGGTTATGATTTAATATTCTTCTGGGTATCTAGAATGATTTTCCAAAGTTTACATTTTACAGGTAAGAGACCATTTAATGATGTAGTTTTACATGGATTAATTCGTGATGAACAAGGACGTAAGATGTCTAAGTCTCTTGGTAATGGTATTGACCCAATGGATGTTATTGGCAAATATGGCGCAGACTCATTGCGTTGGTTTTTGTTAAATGGTACTGCTCCTGGGCAAGACACTCGTTTTAGCTATACTAAGATGGATGCTGCTTGGAACTTCATTAATAAGATTTGGAATGCAAGTCGTTTTGTAATTATGAATTTGCCAGATAATGCTAAGCCTGCCACTAAACCAAAAGCTTCTGAGTTTGATTTAGCTGATTCATGGATTTTTGATAGATTAAATGATACTGTCAGTCAAGTAAATAGATTATTTGATGAATATCAATTTGGTGAAGCTGGACGAATTTTGTACAACTTTATTTGGAATGATTTTTGTGATTGGTACATTGAAATTACTAAAGTTGCATTAAATGGTGATGATGCAGATTTAAAGGCTAAAAAACAAAATAATTTACTTTGGATTTTAGATCAAATTTTGCGCTTATTGCATCCAATAATGCCGTTTGTTACTGAAAAATTATGGTTATCAATGCCACATATTGGTGAAAGTTTAGTTATTGCGAAATATCCAACAGTTCATGATGAATTTAATGATCACGTTGCTGATCAAAATATGAAGTTTTTGATTGAAATAATTAAAGCAGTTAGAAATATTCGTATGGAGGTTAATGCACCAATGAGCTCTAAAATAGATATTTTAATTCAATTAGATAATGCTGCAAATAAAGAAATTTTACTTGATAATAAAGATTTTGTTGAAAACTTTTTGCATCCGAAGGAATTAATAGTTGATACTAAAGTTGCAGCTCCTAAATTAGCAAAAACTGCTGTTATTCCAGGTGCACAAATTTATGTTCCATTGGCTGAATTGGTTGATTTAGATCAAGAAATTGCTAAGATGGAACAAGAAAAGAAACGCTTGGAATCGGAAGTAGCTCGTGGTAATAAAAAATTATCAAATCAAGGATTTGTTAAAAACGCACCACAACAAGTTATTGATAAAGAAAAAGCAAAGCTTGAAGATTATCAAAGTCAATTAAAAGCAATCGTAGATCGAATTGCTGAATTAGAGAAACAAAAATAAACAATGAAATTCAATAATAAAGCTGAGTTCGTAGATTATCTATATCATCTTCCTAAACTGCATGAAAAAAATGATTTGACTTATATTAAGAAAGTTTTGTCGAAATTAGATGATCCTCAAAATAAAGTAAGAACAATTCATGTTACTGGAACTAATGGTAAAGGCTCTACTTCATATTATTTGAGTAATTTGTTGCAAAGGGCAGGTCTAACCACCGGCCTTTTTGTATCCCCATATATTGAAAGGTTCAATGAAAGAATCCAAATAAATGGACATGATATCCCTGATCACGAATTACTTAAAATTGCTAACATAGTTGAGCAAGCAATTGATGAAATAAAAATTGAAGATCCGCAATTTAGTTTAGTAACTTTTGAATATGAAGTAACTATATGTTTTTATTATTTTGCTCAAAAAAAAGTAGACTATGCTGTAATTGAAGTTGGGATAGGGGCTAGACATGACAAAACAAATGTTATTACTCCTGAAGTTAGTATAATTACTAGCGTTGGGCTAGATCATGAAAAAATAATTGGCCCTAATCTATCAGATATTGCCTATGAAAAAGCTGGTATTATTAAATGTCATACACCAGTTGTATTAGGAAATATTCCTGCAAAGATTCAGCCAATAATCAAAGAAGTTGCAATCAAACAGCATGCGTCTATATATCAATTAGGTAAAGATTTTAGCGTTGAGATAAATGAGCAGCAGATAATTTATCATGGTCAAAAAATGCTAACTTTTGCACATCGACCATTAGTTGAAGCATATGATATTGCAATGGCTATAAAAACTATAGAAATACTTAACATAAAATTAACTAACAATATGATAAAATTATCAATTGATCATACTGTGATTCCAGGACGCTATCAAATATTGCAAACAAATCCTATGATAATTGCTGATGGAGCACATAATATTCAAGCTATGCAGAATTTACTTAGGGAAGTTAGGAAGATTAAGCATCATAAGATTTATTTTTTGATCGCAATGATGAAAGATAAAGATATTAAGCAAGTTTTAGATTTATTTAAAACTGAACATGTTTATTTAACAACTTTAAGTATGCCACGAGCAGCTGATGAAAATGACTTTAAAAAGATAATTGGACAAAAATACCCTTATTATGATAACTATATAGCTGCCTTTAAAGAAATCACGCATAAAATGAATAAAAATGATATTCTTGTTATATCAGGTTCATTTTATCTTGTAAGCAAAATCCTAACTGCCAAAAAAGAGGATACATTATGAAAATAGCAGGCATTGATAACGATATAACAGGTGCAATTTTTGATATGGATGGTTTATTAGTTAATACTGAAAAGTTATATTGGCTAGCAAATATTCAGGCTGCAAAAGAAGCGCATTTAAATATTCCAGAAGATAGTTATTTGAAATTGATTGGTGTTTCTGTTAGCAAATTTCAAGCATTTTATCTTAAATATTTCAAAACTTCAGCTCAAAGGAATGCATTTATTAAGCGGACAGATGATTTAGTGTGGCACTGGATTGAACAAGGCAAAGTTCATTTACGACCAGGAATTATTCAAGTTCTGCAATTATTTGAAGAGAATCATTTGAAAATGGCTATTGCTTCAAGTAATTATAAAAAAGTAATAAATAAAGTTTTGCAAGCTACAAAAATTCAATCTTATTTTGACTTTATATTGAGTTATTCAGATGTACAAGCAGGTCATATCAAAGCAAAACCTGCGCCAGATATTTATTTGTTAGCGGCTAAAAAAATAAAGATTCCAAAGAAGAATTTATTAGTATTTGAAGATTCACCAACTGGTGTAATGGCAGCAAAAAATGCAGGTATTAAATGTGTGATGGTTCCTGATTTGAAGCGACCCACACAAGTTGATAGGCAAAATGCTACATTAATTGTTAATAGTTTTTTTGATTTTATAAGTAAAAATATTCAATAAAAGTCGTAATTAAATATTGGGGGGGAACAAATATATGTATTTTAAAAAATCCAATCAATATTTAGTCAAAACTGATTTTGAATTGTTGCAGGAATTAGCTGATAACTTAGCTGCTAAAAATATAACTAATTTTTCAAAATTATTAGCAACTCTAGAAAAATTAAAATTAACAGATTTTACACAAGTATTTGATTATATCAATGGTGATAGTTGCACAGATGAATTAACCATTATAACTAAAAAAGTTCTTGATCGTCTGCAAAATGTGCATACGTCTAGAATTGATCAGTATATATCAAGTAAACAAGTTGGTAATTATTTAATAAATAAGTATAGAGGGATAAAACAAGAAAAATTTTTAGTTTTATATTTAGATACAAAAAATAAAATCATTGCTGAAAAGAAAGTATTTCAAGGTACATTAGATAAAACGGTTGCTCATCCAAGAGATATATTCCATTGGGCAGTTGTTTATCACGCATCAAGGTTTGTTGTCGCACATAATCATCCTAGTGGAGATATAGAACCATCAATGAGAGATATTGAGTTTAGTAGACAGCTAGATGAAGCTGGTGAAATGATGGGAATAGAGTGCTTGGACAATATGATTATCGGAAGTGAAAAGTATTTAAGTTTTAAAGAAGCTAGTATATTTTAAAGGCTTCCTAAAAATTTCTTGATTTAAAGCGTTGGTACATACTTGTGTGCTATAATAAGCAAAGATTTATCAGACCACAATTTAAGGAGAGATATCCGTGTTTGGATTAGGATCAAAAAATATAGGGATTGACTTAGGAACAGCAAATACATTAGTTTATATGGAAGGCAAAGGAATTGTTTTAAGAGAACCTTCTGTTGTTGCTAAAAATACTCAAACTGGAGATATTATTGCTGTAGGCTCAGAGGCACGAGAAATGATAGGACGTACTCCTGGATCAATTAAAGCAATACGTCCAATGAAAGATGGAGTTATAGCAGATTATGATACTACAGCAGCAATGCTTAAGTACTTTATGGAAAAAACTGTAGGTAATTCAAAACCTGCTGTCATGATTTGCGTTCCATCAGGAGTAACTGAAGTTGAAAAAAGAGCTGTTATAGATGCAGCACGTGTTGCAGGAGCTCGAGAAGCATATGTTATTGAAGAACCATTTGCTGCAGCTATTGGTGCAGGACTTCCAGTAATGGATCCAACTGGATCTATGGTTGTTGATATTGGTGGGGGAACTACAGATGTTGCAACAATTTCATTAGGTGGGATTGTATCATCACGCTCTACTAGACAAGCTGGAGATCAGTTTAATAGTGCGATAGCAAATTATATCCATCAAAACTTTAACTTGTTAATTGGTGAAAGAACTGCTGAAAATATTAAAATTCAAATTGGTAGTGCATCAATTGAAAAAGCTAAAGAAATTGAATCAATGAACATTAGAGGGCGTGATTTGGTTACTGGATTGCCAAAATCTATTGAAGTACAAGCAGTTGATGTTGCAAAATCCATTCAAGAGGTTGTTCAAGATATTATTGTGGCAATTAAAGAAACTTTAGAAGAAACTTCACCTGAAATTGCTGCAGATGTTATCGATCATGGAATTGTTTTAACTGGTGGAGGAGCATTACTAAAGAATTTACCTGAGGTAGTTTCCGATGCAACTAAAGTTCCTGTATTTATCGCTCAAGATCCACTTGATTGTGTTGCTATTGGTACCGGAGAATCTCTGAAAAATATTGAAGTAATGCGTCGAGGACGTAAATAATCAGAACCGGTTAAAGACCGGTTCTTTATTTTTGGAGATAGCTAATGAAAAAATTTCTACAGAATAAAAGATTATTAACTGTTATAGGTTCAGTATTCCTATTTTTATTGTTAATTGGTGGATCCGTTTCGCTCAGAAATAGAAAAAATACGCCATCATTTATTACTGTAATGGGTAATGATATTGTGTCTTGGGCAAGTCGAGCAGTAGATTGGCCTTTTAGATTAATGGCTGATGGAGTTAATAATATAAGTGATTTAACTAATGCTGAAAATGAAAATAATTATTTAAAAAAGCAAGTTGATGATCTTGCTCAAACAAAGGCGAAAAATTCTAGTTTAGAAAGTGAAAATAAGCAATTAAAGTCAGCGGCTAAATTGCAAAACACTCTTACTACTTATAATATTGTTAATGCAAGTGTAATTTCACGAGCTCCAGATACTTGGTCTGATTTACTAGTTATCGATAAAGGATCTAACTCTGGGATTGCAAAAAATATGGCTGTAATGTGTGAAGGTGGAGTAATAGGTAGAGTATTACAAGTAAGTCGAACTTCTGCCAAAGTTGAATTGATTACTACGACTGATCAATCAGCTAATAGATTTGCAGTTCAAGCAGATGCTAAAGGTGGAGATAAAGTTCACGGTATTATTACTGTAAATAACAACACTAATGGACTCGCATTTACACAAGTGGTTGACAGCAAAAAGCTAAAAAAAGGCACACGTGTATATACTAGTGGAATGGGTGGACGTTCACCTAAAGGATTATTGATAGGTACTGTAGCTCAAACAACTAAGGATACATTTGGGTTGTCTGATTTAATTGAAATCACGCCAGCAGGTAATTTAAATAATCCATCAATAGTCTCAGTTATAGAAAGAAAGGTAGAAAATTAATGACCGTTTTTAAAAAATGGGCAATGGCAATAGCTTTGTTTATTACTTTATTAGTTGATGGGTCATTAAGTGCTACTATTCATCCATTACTTTCTCATGGAACATTTAAATCTAGCTGTTGGTTACTTACAATTGCAATAATTATGATAGGCTTAATTGATGATACAAATATAAATGAAATATGGCTTGCTTTAGCAATGGGTATTATCGCTGACATGTATTATATAGGATTTTTTGGTATATATACTGTAGGTTTTCCTATATTATGTTGGCTTAGCCAAAAAATAGCTCGATATTTACCTGAACTATTTTGGGTTAGATTAATTGTAACTATTATCTTATATATTTTGTTAAATATATATGTTTGGTTAATAATGAATGCGGTAAATGTCATAACTATTTCATCATCTAGTTTGTTTATCAGTTTGTTAGCTAATGCATTATGGTGCCTTTTATTTACGATAATTACATATCCACTATGGTATTGGATTGCACAAAAATATCCTTTCTTAGTTAACTTAGACGCATATAAATAATCACAAAAAAGCATAGCTGGTTAAAGCTACGCCTTTTTTGTGCAATTACATAATGTATGGAATCAATGCCGCTACTACACCAAATAGTGTAATAATTGCCATTAGTACCGCCATAAATATAGTTAATTTTTGAAATTTAGACTTTTTTTTCATAAATTAAGTCCTCCTATTTCTGTATTTTAGCTGAGTAAAGAGATTTTTTCAATTTAGACTATTCAATAGTTGATAAGAAGTTTACAATAGCTAATAAAGAAAGGAAGAAATTGAATGCTAAAAATTTTTGTTTTACCTGTAATTGGATTGGCATTAGCTGCAATATTGAACTTCTTATTTCCTAAGGCAAAATTTCGCGGTTATGATATAATTCCATTTTTCTTAATATATGCTTGCCAATTGATCACTAATTTGAAACATAAGCCTTCATTTCTACCTTATGGATTCATTTTTTTCTTTGCATTAATTATGATTATAAATATTCAAAGTGCATATAAAAACAAAAATCTTTCCTTTGGAATTGCAATGAGAAGTATCTGGGATTGTTTAGCGATAAGTTCAGTCATATGGTACTTAGGCTTAGTTGTTTTAATGATTATTGGATAACAATTTTTACGTAAAATTAAAGTGCTTACTTTTTTGTAAAAGTAGGCTTTTTTTCTTAGCAAAAATAATGTTTTTCCAAAAAAATAAATTATTTGTGAAACGTTGTGGTAGAAAGTGGGGAATTGTGGTAAATTAATAGTCGGAAGGAGGAATAGACCATGTTCATGGGTGAATATCATCATAATTTGGATACAAAAGGCAGATTAATTATACCTGCAAAATTTCGTGACCAAATAGGTAATAAAGTGGTATTTACTCGTGGTATGGAAGGCTGCATTTTTGGCTATCCAATTGATGAATGGCAAAAAATTGAGTCTAAAATGTCCCAACTTCCTCTCACTAAGAGAAGTGCTCGTAAATTTACGAGATTATTTTATTCTGGAGCAATGGAAACAGAGTTTGATAAACAAGGGCGTGTAACGTTGACCACTACTTTAAAATTACATGCTGCTTTATCAAAAGAATGTGTGATCGTCGGTGTCTCTAACCGAATTGAAATTTGGTCAAAAACAAGATGGGATGATTTTTCTGATGAAGCTAATGAAAACTATGATGATATTGCTGAAGACTTGGATGATATAGAAATATGATGAAATTCAAGCATACCAGTGTTCTCTTACACGAAACTATAGATAATTTAAATATTCAAAGTAATGGACTTTATGTTGATGCGACTTTTGGTGGTGGAGGTCATGCAAAGTATCTACTGAGCAAATTAACTAATGGAACTTTGATTGGATTTGATCAAGATGAATATGCTATTAAAGCGGCAAAATTAAATTTTGCTGATTTTTTAAAGAAGAATAGCGAGCCTAAATTGATTATGGTTCATGATAATTTTAGTCATTTGGAAAATGAACTAGTTAAGCTAGGTTTCAATGATGGAATTGATGGAATCTATTATGATTTAGGTGTATCTTCTCCACAATTTGATCAAGCAAGTCGAGGATTTTCATATAGGTTTGATGCAAGATTAGATATGAGGATGGATCAAAGCCAAGACTTGGATGCATATCAAGTAGTCAACATGTATTCCCAAAATGAACTAGCGAATATACTTTATAAATATGGTGACGAAAAGTTTTCTAGGCAGATAGCTAAGAAAATAGTTCAAAAACGTCGTGATAAGCCTATAACTACAACTTTTGAATTGGTTGAAATCATTAAGGAAGCAATTCCAGCGTTTGCTAGACGGACTGGAGGGCACCCTGCAAAAAAAACATTTCAAGCAATTAGAGTTGAAGTTAATCATGAATTAGATGTATTACAAGCTTCAATTGAAGAAGCAATTAACTTATTAAGACCAGGGGGTCGAATAAGTGTAATCACATTTCAATCACATGAAGACAAAATCGTAAAACATATTTTTCAAAAATATTCTCAAGTACAAATTCCAAGAGGGATGCCAATAATACCTGATGATATGAGGCCAATATTAAAGCTCATTAATCATAAGCCTATTACTCCATCAAAACTAGAATTAGATAATAATAATCGCTCACACAGTGCAAAATTACGTGTTGCACAGAAGATATAAGAGGAAACAATAATGGCTGACAGTTCAGCAAGAAGTTTAAATTTAGAACCTAAAAGAAGAATAGATAATGATACATCAACTCCTAAAAAGATAGTATTAGATCCGAAACATGTTCCTTATACACGTTTTGAAAAGATTTTAATTGCTATAGGTGCTAGTATAACTTTGCTTTTGATCATGTTCATTGTGTCAGTGAGTGTTTCTCAAACTTCTGCTCAACATCAACTTGCAACTACTCAACAAAAAGTTGTTAAGGAGCAGAATCAAACAACTAATCTTCGACAAGAGATTGGTCAATTAACATCCAGTGCAAGAATGAACCGAATTGCAAAAGAGCAAGGATTAACATTACACGATAATAATATTAGGACAATCCGTTAATGAAAAAATTTAATAATTTGAGACAATTAAAAACCAAAGCCCATGGCTACCGCTTTAAAGTGGGGAGAACACTCCAATTAGTCGTAGGACTGGTTTTTATTTTCTTTATAATAAGACTTTTTTATTTAAGCATATCTCCAAAAATTCAAGGCGAAAATATATCTCAGCGAACCAAGCAGTTGTATCAACGCAATGAGGTGTTGAAGGCAACTAGAGGGACAATTTATGATCGTCATGGATTAACAATCGCTGAAGATTCACATGTTTATACAATATTTGCTATTTTAGATAAAACTTCAATTAATTATAAAAATAAGCCTGAATATGTTGTAGATAAGCAGATGACAGCTGATAAATTAGCTACAGTTCTACCAATGTCTGCTAGCCAAATATACAAATACTTGAACCCAGCTCATAAAGCATTTCAGGTACAGTTTGGTAGCAAAGGAAGCAATATTTCACTAGAACAAAAAAAGAAAATTGATGCAATGAAATTACCTGGTATCAAGTTTATTGAAACTCCTTCTAGATTGTACCCTAATGGTACTTTTGCCTCTCATACTGTTGGCTTAGCAATGCCTGAATATGACAAAAAAACTAATGTTGAATCTCTCGTTGGAATGATGGGAATTGAAGCTTACTTTAATAAGCAATTAGCTGGTAAAGATGGGTATAAAGAAAGTTTAGTTGATGCTTCTAATTATCAATTACCTGGTGGCAATCATACATATATTCCAGCTAAGGATGGAAATAATATTTATTTAACATTAGATTCACAATTGCAAACATATTTAGAAAATTTGATGGATCAAGTACAAGGTAAATATAATCCTGTCGATTTAACAGCGGTAGTTGAAAATGTCCAAAATGGGAAAATCCTTGCTGCTTCACAAAGACCAACTTTTGATCCAGAAACTAAAAAAGGATTAAGCAATTCATACCGTGATATCTTGGTTCAAGATACTTATGAACCAGGGTCAGTTTTTAAAATATTATCATTATCTGCTGCTGCAAATAGTGGAAACTATAATCCAAATGGTTATTACAGATCTGGGTCAGTTACTGTGAGTGGATCTGCAATTCATGACTGGAATGTATCTGGATGGGGATCAATTCCTTTTTCACAAGCTTTTCCTAGATCAAGTAATGTTGGGATGACTTATTTAGAACAAAAAATGGGGCCTAAAGTTTGGAAAACTTATTTAGATAGATTTCATATTGGGCAAAAAACAGGGATTACATTACCTGGTGAACAAGCGGGAATGATAGCATTTAAATCACCATTGGATCAGGCAGTTACATCATTTGGACAGGGTGTCAATGTTAATGTCATGCAAATGATGCAAGTATATAGTTCTTTAGCAAATAATGGGCAAATGTTAAAGCCTCAACTAGTTGATAGAATTACTAGTCCAACTGGAAAAACAATTTATAAATATAAACCTGTTAAAGTGGGACAACCAGTATATGACAGTAATACCGCAAAAATTGTTTTGCAAAATATGCAAGAAGTTGTAAATGCACAATATGGTACTGGTGTTGCATACAAAATGCCAGGTAAAAGTATTGCTGTGAAAACTGGTACCGCACAGATTGCTGGACCACATGGTGGGTATTTAACTGGTGATAGTAACTATATTTTTTCAGTAGTAGGATTGACACCAGCAAATAATCCAAAATATTGTATTTATCTGACGATGAAACAACCTAGAAAAATGAGTGCTCCCGCAGAAACAATTCTTGCATCAATTTTTAAACCATTGATGAATAGAATTATGCTTAATGAAAAATCTTCAGCAAGTATTAGTGATGAGCCAGTTCAAGTTCCACAATTAATTGGAACTAATATTTCAAAAGCTGAAAGCTTATCACGTGAAGCGGCATTGCAATTTGTTAAATTGGGTTCTGGTAGTACAATTGTTAATCAGTTGCCTTTAAATAATCAAAAAGTGATGCCTAATTCAAAAATATTTGCATTAACTTCAGGTGAAATCACATATCCTGATTTTAATGGTTGGACAGTAAATGATGTTAGACAATTTGCGACTTTAACGAATATAACAGTAGATACAAATGCCGCAGGCGATCAAAAAGTTTCTTCTCAAAACATCTCTGCAGGTAAAAAAGTAAAAGCTGGACAGCAACTAAAAATTAACACAAAGTAAAAGGAGATAATATGCAACTTTATAGTATTTTTGCATTAGTAGCTAGTATGGTAATCACGGCAATATTTTTACCGTGGTTAATTATATGGATGCGCAAAGAACATGAAGGACAACAAATTCGTGGTGAGGGTCCTAAATGGCATGAAAAAAAATCTGGAACCCCTACAATGGGAGGGACAATTTTTGTAATTGCAACAGTAATCTCAACCATAGGTGTATTAATTTGGAAACACAGTTTGAATAAAATTGCTTGGATTTTAGTTATTGCACTACTAGGTTATGGGTTAATTGGCTTTGTTGATGATGGTATAAAACTAGCTAAAAAAAGAAACTTGGGATTAAGAGCATGGCAAAAACTGTTATTACAAATAATTGTTGCGGTATTATTAGTTGTAATTGCTGCTGGTGATAAATTTGTCTTTACGCTATATTTACCATTTCTTGGAAATATTACTAATGTTGCGATTTTTACTATTTTCGTCATTTTTTGGTTAGTCGGTTTTTCAAATGCCGTTAATTTATCTGATGGATTAGATGGTTTAGCTACAGGACTTTCTATAATTGCATATGCAACATATGGTTATATTGCATATGAACAAAATAATTTCGCAACATTAACTTTCATAATGGCTGTTATTGGTGGATTATTAATTTTCTTTATTTTCAATCATAAACCAGCTAAAATCTTCATGGGTGATGCTGGCTCTCTAGCCTTAGGTGGCGGATTAGCAGCTGTAAGTATATTCTTACATCATCCCTGGTCTTTACTATTAATTGGAATCGTTTTTGTATTAGAAACTTTAAGTGTAATGTTGCAAGTTGCATCATTCCAATTAACAGGTAAAAGAATTTTCAAAATGACCCCTATACATCATCATTTTGAAATGTTAGGATGGTCTGAATGGAAAGTAGATATTATTTTTTGGTTAGTGGGATTAGCAGGTAGCATAATATATCTTTTAATTTGGAGATAATAAATGAAGAGAATAGACGATTATAAGAATAAAAACATTTTAGTTTTAGGGCTAGGTAAAAGTGGATATGCAGTTAGTAAGTTATTATTACAATTAGGTGCAAAGTTAACTTTAAATGATAAACAAGATTTATCTGATAATGCACATGCACAAGAGTTAAAAAAATTAGGCGTGCGAGTAATTGGTGACCACCATCCTGTTGAATTGTTTGATCAGGAACATTTTGATTTTTTGGTAAAAAACCCTGGTATTCCTTATGAAAATCCAATGGTAAAAAAAGCTTTAGAGAAAAAAGTGCCAATTATAACAGAACCTGAAGTTGCGTTAAAAGTAAGTGATGCACCATATGTTTGTGTTACTGGTTCTAATGGTAAAACTACTACAGTAATGTTAACTCAAAAAATCTTAGATCATCATTTGCAAAAAAATGGTCATCATGCCTATGCAGTGGGAAATATTGGAGTACCAATTTCAGAGGTTGTTACTAAAGCAACTAAAGATGATATTTTAGTAGTTGAGATTTCGAGTTTTCAATTATTAGGTGTAACTGATATCAAGCCCAAAGTTTCAGCAATAGTCGATATTTATCCTACACATCTTGATTATCACAAGACAATGGAAAATTATATTCAAGCTAAATTGAATGTAACTAGATTTCAAACTAGTGATGATTATTTTGTTGCAAATTATGATCAAAAAGATATTTTAAAAGCTGAAAAGCAGATCACCAAGGCTAAGATCATAACTTTTAGTCAAACAGATAAATCTGCAAATTATTTTATTGGCTCTGAATACCTTCAAAGCCAAACAGATGATAAGATCATGAAGATTGCAGATATAAAACTACCAGGAAAACATAATTTACAAAATTGTTTAGTAGCAATTGCAATTAGTAAAATTATGGGTGCAAAAGATGATGATATTCAAGTGGTTTTGTCAACTTTTGCAGGAGCTAAGCATAGATTGCAATATGTAACAACAATAAATGATATTAAAATTTATAATGATTCAAAATCTACTAATATTGAAGCAGCTAAAGTAGCAATTAGTGCCTTTAGTCAACCTGAAGTATTAATTGCTGGTGGATTAGATAGAGGATTTACTTTTGATCCTTTAGTTGATTTATTCAAAAAACATGTTAAATCTATAGTACTATATGGTGAAACAAAATATTTATTAGCTGATAGTGCTCGCAAAGCGGGTATCAAAGATATAAAAATTGTTGATAATCTAAAACAGGCTGTTCCAGAAGCTTTTAAATTGGCAAAGCCAGGAGACATATTGTTGTTTTCACCTGCATGTGCATCGTGGGATCAATTTAAGACTTTTGAACAACGTGGAGATTATTTTATAAGTTATGTAAAGGATCTAAAGGCATGAGAGTAATTTTTACTGGCGGTGGGACTGGTGGACATATCTATCCAATAATGGCATTGATCGCTAGATTAAAAGAAAGAAAACTAGTTACAAACGATGAAATTTTATTTGTTGGAACAAATAAAGGCTTAGAATCAAAAATTGTTCCAGCTGCAGGAATTCCATTTAAAACATTAGATATTCAAGGCTTTGATCGGAAGCATTTATTTAAAAATTTTCAAACAATAGATATGTTTTTTAAAGCCAGAAGACAAGCTAAAAAGATTATTTCTGAATTTAAACCAGATATTGTATTGGGTACTGGTGGATATGTAAGTGGTGCGATTGTTTATGAAGCCGCTAGAATGAAGATCCCCACAATAATACATGAATCCAATTCAGTAGTTGGTGTTGCAAATAAATTTTTGGGTCACTTTGTAAATAAGATATGTTATACCTTTGATGATGCGGCTAATCAATTTTCTGAAAAGAAAAAATTGGTTAAAACTGGAAATCCTCGTTCCCAACAAGTGTTGAGCATGCATGAAGAAAAAATAGATCTTCATAAAAAATGGGGCTTGAATGATCAAATGCATACAGTACTTGTCTTTGGTGGATCTAGGGGTGCTCTAGCAATTAACAATATCATGATAAAGTCTTTAAAAGAACTGGAAACAAAACCATATCAAATCATATGGGCAACAGGGCAACTATATTATGGCAAAATTAAAGATGAGCTTGCGGGACAGAAAATTTCTAAAAATATTAAAATAGTACCTTATATTGATAATATGCCAGCCTTGCTTCCTGAAATGGTTTGCGTAGTTTCTCGCTCTGGAGCTACAAGTTTAGCTGAATTTACTGCATTAGGTGAACCAGCAATTTTAATTCCAAGTCCTAATGTTACTCATAATCATCAGATGAAAAATGCATTAGACATGGAAAAAGCAGGAGCTGCACTGGTAATTGCGCAAAGTGATTTAAATCCTAATAATTTTGTTTCATCAATTGATCATATATTGTTGGATCAAAAATATGCTAAAAAAATGAGCGAAGCTTCTAAAAAATTAGGTGTACCAGATGCTTCAGATAGAGTTATCAAGGTAATGCAAGAATTAATACAAAAATAGAGTTTAGCAGAGGAGGTGGAGATAAATGGTAAAAAAAATTACCAAAAAAGATCCTAATGAAGAAATATCTGAATTTTTAAAATATAAGTCTACTAAAAAAAGTTCCAAAACCAATAAAAAAGTATCAGCTTCATTAAAAAGATTGCAGGCTGAAAGAAAACGATCATTAAAAAGAAATTTGGGTCTAATACTTTCTATTTCAACTTTAGCAATTTTGGGATTAGGATATTATGTATCTCCTCAAGCTAATGTTAAAATTGTGCAAATTGTTGGTGCAAATGATATTAATAGTGCTGATCTAATCCATCATGCTGGGATAAAAACTAGTGATAAAGTGATAAATTATTTCTTAAAATCCGCTCAAGTAACTAAAAAAGTAAGCAGAGAATATCCTGAAATTAAAAAAATTAATTTTAATTGTGATAGAGTAAATCAATTAACAATGAATGTTACAGAATTTTCTACTATTGGGTATTTAAAAGATGGTGATAATTACCATAAGATTCTCAAAAATGATAATATAGGTCATCAGCCACTACAATGGGCGCAAGTTTCGCAAAAATATCCATTTTTTTTAGGCTTTGCACACAAATCACAATTACAACAAGATATTAAAGTGTTTCAAAGTTTACCAGATGATATTAAATCGCAAATTAAAATTATAAATGGCAAAACTGCAAGACCTACTCAAATTATTTTAGTAATGAGAGATGGAAATGTTATTATTGGCAATATAGATACATTGAAAGATAAAATACGGTATTATACAAAAATAAAAAACAATTTAACGACAGCAAGTTTAGTTGATTTAGAAATAGGTGGTTTTAGCAGACCTTTAACTTCTGAAGAAAATAAAGCTTATAATGTCAAATAATTGTCGCTTGATTATATTTGTTATGTTATATTTTTAGTAGGTAGTTTTACCAGGGGGGCATGTTTTGGACAATAATAATTTAATTGTCGGCCTAGACATTGGTTCTACAAGTATTAAGGCTGTAGTTGCCAATGCTCAAGCTGATGAAATGCAAATCATAGGTGCTGTAGCACAACCTGCAAAAGGTATGCGTCACAGCAAAATTGTTGATATTGATCAGACTGCTAGCTCAATTGCTTCAGCTATTGATTCTGTGTCACAAAAAATAAATTCAAAAATTTATAGAGTAGTAACAGGTATTCCAGTAGGAATGTTGCAACTAAAAAGTGCTACTGGTTTGATTAATATTAGTCAAAAAGGTCAAGAAGTTAACGATACAGATGTAAAAAAAGTGTTGCAAGCTGCTATTAAAAGTGCCACAACATCTGGCCGTCAACCAATAGCTTTTTTACCAAGCAAATTTTTAATTGATGGTAAAACTGATGTTGATGATCCTAGAAAAATGATTGCACATTCTTTAGCTGTATATGGGATTTTGCTCACGGCACCTACAACTGATTTACACAATATTCGAAAAGCAATTGAACGGGCTGGATATCAAAATAACTTTTTTGTTCCAACACCATTAGCAATTGCAAGTGTGGCATTAGATGAAGGTGAAAGAACCTTTGGATCAGTTATTTTAGATTTAGGCGGCGGAACTACTACCGCAACTGTAATTCATGAAAACAAGATCAAATATGCCAATGTTGACTTGGAAGGTGGAATTGATATTACAAAGGATATATCAATTGTCCTAGGTACATCTAAAAAAGATGCAGAACAAGTTAAATTAGATTATGGTTTTGCCGATCCAAACTTAGCCTCAAAAACTGATAAATTTGCTGTAAACGTTGTTGGAAAAAACGATCAGGAAATGGTTGATGAAGCGTATTTAAGCGAGATAATCGCTGCCCGTCTGAATCAAATTTTTGATCGTATAGGAAAAGGTTTGTCAGCAAATGAAGCTTTTAAACTACCAGGTGGTGTTGTGATAACCGGGGGATCTAGTCTTTTACAAGGAGTAGATAATCTAATACACGAAAAATTTAATGTTAAATCAAGAATTTTTCAGCCTGAACAGATGGGATTACGTAATCCAATTTACTCTGCAAGCTTTGGAATTGTAAATTATGCATATAATTTGGCAGATATTGATTATTTGGTAAATAATGTGATTTACGGTGATAATATGTTGGGAGTAAATGATACAAATACTGAAGTACAAGATAGTCAGAATTTGAAAATTTTTAAAAGACATAATTCTATACGTGAAACACAGGCAAAAGAAGACTATAATAAAACAAAAGCAGCAAGCGCTAAAGGTGCTATGCAAAATGCTAATGATACACACAAAAAAGAAAAAAGAGGTATCAGAGAATTCTTTAAGAAGTTCTTTGATTAAAGGGGTTTAGCAAATGGATTTTACATTTGATTCAGATGATAACAAAAATGCAGTCATAAAAGTAATTGGCGTTGGTGGTGCCGGAGGCAATGCTGTTAATAGAATGATAGATGAGGGCGTTCAAGGCGTTTCGTTTATTGCTGCTAATACCGATGTTCAGGCATTGAATAGTAATAAAGCAGAAAATAAAATTCAATTAGGGCCTAAATTAACTCGTGGTTTAGGCGCAGGTTCACATCCAGAAGTTGGTCAAAAAGCGGCTGAAGAAAGTGAACAAACAATTGAAGATGCACTAAAGGGTGCAGATATGATCTTTATCACTGCAGGTATGGGCGGTGGAACTGGAACTGGGGCTGCACCTGTGATTGCAAAAATTGCACGTGAAACTGGCGCGTTAACTGTTGGTGTAGTTACAAGACCATTTACATTTGAAGGCCCAAAGCGTTCGAAAAATGCTGCTGAGGGGATCGCTCAATTAAAACAATATGTAGATACATTAGTTATTATTGCTAATAATCGTTTATTGGAAATGGTTGACAAAAAGACTCCAATGATGGATGCATTTAAAGAAGCAGATAATGTTTTGCGTCAAGGTGTTCAAGGTATATCTGATTTGATCACTTCAACTGACTATGTGAACTTAGATTTTGCTGATGTTAAGACTGTTATGGAAAATCAAGGTGCAGCTTTAATGGGAATTGGCCGTGCAAGCGGCGAAAATCGAACTGTTGAAGCTACAAAATTAGCAATTTCATCACCTTTATTAGAAGTTTCAATCGATGGTGCCAAACAAGTGTTATTGAATATTACTGGTGGTCCTGACTTAACATTATTTGAAGCACAAGATGCTTCAGAAATTGTTTCTAAGGCTGCAGGTGAAGGAGTTAATATCATTTTTGGTACTTCGATCAATGCTAACTTAGGCGATGAAGTAGTTGTAACAGTTATTGCTACAGGAATTGATGCGAAAGTTGAAGAACAAGCTTCTAGTCAATTACCTGGTCGTGCCAAACAAGTTCATGTTCAACGTCATATTGATAAAGTTAATGTTCAACAAGACAGCCCTGTTGTCACTACAATGGATGACAAAGTTGCACCTGAAAAAAATGTAAATGAAGAAGCTAATACTGCAAGCTCGACTGCAGTTAATGAGCAGGGTAACAATTCAATGTATGATCCTACTAGTGTCTGGAACTTGAATGATTCTGGGCAAAAGCGAACAGTAGAAAAGCCTAAACCAGTAAAACAAGATAATAATTTTGATACATATGCAAATACAGATCAAAATAATATATCACAAATTGAAACTAGTGCAGACGATGACCAAGATGGAGTTCCATTTTTCAAGCATCGTAATGAAAGATAATTAGGAGGCTATATAACATGGCATTAGAAAAATTAGGACGTTTTTTCGGAATCTCAGATGATGATGAATTAGTTGATGAAGGATATACTGAAGAACAAGAAGATACTCCTGCACCTAGTTCTGAAAATAATAATAGTAAAATAGTATCAATCAATTCAGGAATGGCCGCAACAAGTAAAATCGTGTTGTATGAACCACGTGTTTATGCCGATGCAAAAGAAGTAGCACAAAATTTGTTGAATAATAAAGCAATTATTATTAATTTCAGCAGAATGGATGATGAATCCTCTCGTCGAATTGTTGATTTTGTCACAGGTACTGTGTATGCGTTAAATGGTGAGATTCAACGTGTTGGTGATAAAATTTTCTTGGCTACTCCACCTAAATTTGAAACTGATGGCAAAATAACAGAACTTGTTGAAAAAAAGGATAAGTTAAGTTAATGCAAATATTTTTGTTTTTTCTTTTAAGAGCAATAAATTGGTTTGTTTCAATATATAGTTGGCTTATTGTTATTAATGCAATATTAAGTTGGGTACCAGCTTTGTATAATTCAATAATAGGTCGAATAATTAATCGAATAGTAGATCCCTATTTAGCACTCTTTAGAAGAGGTATTTTTGCAAAGCTTGCATACAGTACAGGAATAGATTTTTCGCCTGTTATTGCAATTCTGATTTTGTATGGAATTCAATATTTTGCAACAAGTTTAATTCTTAAACTTTAGGAGTAACTTATATGCAAAAAAGACAAGCAAGTAGCTTTTATCAGCATTTTGATAAAGAAGAAAAGCCAACAGTTGATAAACTGGTTGGCTTTTTTAATCAGGTAATATATACAAATAAACCAGCTCTAACTGATTTTTTAAATCCCAGACAACGATATATTTTAAAGACCATAGTTGGATCAGAGATAAATTACCAAGAGTTTGGTGGTTATGAAGATAGTGAAAAAAAGAGAGTTATATTAGATACCAATTGGGATTATCATGAATTATCTGATTTTTTGATTGATCCAATTGAGATAGAATATAATGCAAAATTTTCAGCGCTAAGTCATAGCAAAATATTAGGTGTATTAGCTAATTCTGGAATAAGAATTGAAACTATTGGTGATATTATTACTGATGGATTAAATCACTGGCAATTTTTTATTACAGATGAAATTAGCAAGTTTGTATTGCAACAAGTTAATCGAATAGGTAGAACCTCAGTTAAATTAAAAAAAAGGAAATTAAGTGAAGTTATTCAGAATCAAGATGATCATACACAAGCTATAGCAATTGCAACATCTTTACGGCTTGATTCAGTACTATCAAGTTTTGCTCATATGAGTCGGAGTCAAGTAAAAAGTGCAATAAAAGGAGAACTTGTGAAATTAAATTGGCATCAGACAACTGATTCTAATATAATAGTAAAAGTAGATGATGTAATCAGTTTACAACATTTTGGTAGAATAAAAATAATTGATATTAATTCAACCCGAAAGGGTAAATATCGAATGGAGGGTTATCTTTGGCAAAGCAAAAGTCGGATGTAAATGACACAAATCAAGTTTTAACGCCAATGGATATTCATAATCAAGAATTCAAAACAAAGAGAAATGGTTATGATAGATATCAAGTAGATAGTTTTTTAGATAAGATTGTTGATTCATATGGGGATGCATTGGATCAAATTGTTGATTTAAAAAATGAAAATCTTAAGTTGACAGAAAAAAATGATGAATTAGAAAAAGATCTTGCGCAAAGTAAAGCAATTCAAACTACATTAGATGATGCACAAAGACAGGCAAATGAAATTACTCAACGAGCAATGGAAGATGCACAAAAAATCACTTCTGGTGCTACTAGTCAAGCAACTTCAACAACGCAAGATCAGGAATATCAAAATACAACTTTAAAAAATGATTATGAAAGACTAAAAGCTGAAGTTAGTGAATTTCGTGAAAGATTAAAGAAATTATTACAATCACAAATTGATCATCTAGATGATGATTCATGGCAATATTTCTTAGATCAGTATTATCATACTGAACGTATATATCCAGCAGATGGAGAACAACCAATTGTCCCAAGTAGTGTTCCAATTGACAACGACGTCTCAAATGACGTAAACTTAACTTCAGAAAATGTTACGCAGGATCAACCTTTAGCAGGTGATAGTCCCACTAAAGAAACTATGGATAATCAACCAATTGATATAAAACCTGATGAAAATCAAGGTCCTACAATAATTTTCCCTGATAATTATAAAGATCATAATTAGATTTAATAGTAAAAGTGTGATATGATTCAGCGAATTAACGATGGTGTGAGGTTAATGTTTTAATGTTACATTTGATCAGCTATTAAAATAAATCTAATCGTAATTTGCACGATACGCAAAGTTTAAGTGGAGCATATGCTCAATATAGGTGGTACCACGGTTAAGACTCGTCCTAATATAGGATGAGTTTTTTGTTTTTGAAAGGAAAGTATTATGAGAATCAAAGATACATTGAATTTAGGGAAAACTAAATTTCCAATGCGCGGAAATCTTCCTAAACGAGAAGCTATTTGGGAAAAGCAATGGGAAGATAATCAAGTATACCAACGAAGACTAAAATTAAATTCACAAAAGCCAAGATATGATTTACATGATGGCCCCCCATTTGCAAATGGTAATATTCATATGGGGCATGCGTTAAATAAGATCTCTAAAGATATTATTGTGCGTTTTAAAAATATGGATGGCTATTATGCCCCATTTGTTCCTGGTTGGGATACTCATGGATTACCAATTGAACAACAACTTGCTAAACAAGGTGTAGATCGCAAGACTATGGATCGTGCTAAATATCGTGAATTATGTCGTCAATTTGCGATGGAACAAATTGAAAAGCAAAGAACAGATTTCAAGCGTTTAGGTATTATGGCTGATTGGGATCATCCATACATTACTTTGCAACCCGAATATGAAGCTTCTGAGATTCGTGTTTTTGGTAAAATGTATGAACAAGGCTATATTTACAAAGGTAAAAAGCCAGTATATTGGTCACCATCTAGTGAATCGACCTTAGCTGAAGCTGAAGTTGAATATCATGATATTAAGTCACCATCAATTTATGTTGCTTTTCCAGTTAAAGATGGTAAAGGAATTTTAAATGAAAAGAATACATATTTTGTAATTTGGACAACTACACCTTGGACTATTCCTTCAAATCTAGGAATAACTGTAAATCCTAAATTTGATTATTCAGTTGTGCAATTAGGTGAAAATCGCTATGTGATTGCTACTGGTAGATTAGAAGATGTTGCTAAAGATCTTGATTGGCAAAATTATAAAATAGTTCAACATCTAAAGGGCACTCAGCTGGATAGAATGGTTGCAAAACATCCACTATATGATCAAGATAGTTTATTAATGAACGCTATGCACGTTACTATGGACGATGGTACTGGATTAGTTCATACAGCCCCCGGGTTTGGTGAAGATGACTATAACGTAGGTCAAAGATATGGATTGCCAGTGTTTAGTCCTTTAGATAATCAGGGTAAATTTACTGATGAGGTACCAGATCCTGAATTAGTAGGGATGTTTTATGATGATGCAAATAAAGTTGTTGCAAATAAATTAAAAGATGCAGGTGCGTTATTAAAACTTAGCTTCTTTACTCACTCATACCCACATGATTGGAGAACGAAGAAACCTGTTATTTATCGTGCAACTACACAATGGTTTGCTTCAATTGATGCGTTTAGAAAAGATATTTTAGATCAAATTAATCAAGTTAAATTTATTCCAAGTTGGGGTAAAACTAGACTTTACAATATGATTAAAGATCGTGGAGATTGGGTAATTTCTAGACAACGTGCATGGGGTGTTCCATTACCAATTTTTTATGCAGAAGATGGAACTGCAATTGTAACCAAGCAAACCATTGAACACATTGCAGCTATTTTTGCAAAAGAAGGTTCAAACGCTTGGTACAAACATACTGCTAAAGAATTATTGCCAGATGGATTTAAGTCTAAACATTCTCCAAATGGAGAATTCACTAAAGAAAAAGATATTTTGGATGTTTGGTTTGATTCAGGTTCTTCATTTGCAGCTGTATTAAAACAAAGACCAGAATTGTCTTTCCCTGCAGATTTATATCTAGAAGGTAGTGATCAATATCGTGGTTGGTTTAATTCAAGCATGATTACTAGTGTTGCTACAACTAAGCAATCTCCATATAAAGAAATTATGTCACAAGGTTTTGTTTTGGACAGCAAAGGTCACAAGATGAGTAAATCGTTAGGTAATGTAATTTCTCCTAATGATGTTGTTAAGCAAATGGGTGCAGAAATAATTCGTTTATGGGTTGCATCTTCTGATACAACTTCAGATATTTCTGTATCTCAAGAAATTTTGCGTCAAAGTGCTGAAAGCTATCGTAAAATTCGAAATACGATGCGTTTTATGTTAGCCAATACCAGTGACTATGATCCAAAAGAAAATACGGTATCCTACAACGATTTACGTTCGATTGATCAATATTTAGAAATAAAATTAAACGAACTTGTATCACAATGTTTGAATGCATATCAAAATCTTGATTTTACCAGTGTTTATAAAAAGATCTTTAATTATATTTCAAATGATTTGAGTGCGTTTTATTTAGATTTTGCTAAAGACGTTTTATACATTGATGGTAAAGACAGTCTACCAAGACGCTCAATGCAAACTGTAATTTATGATCATTTAGTCAAAATTACTAAATTATTGACACCAATAATCCCTCATACTATGGAAGAAATTTGGGGATATTTACACGAAAAAGAAGAATATGCTGAATTATCTGAAATGCCTAAGGTAGAACAATATGATGATCAAGAATCATTAATTGATAATTGGGCAATATTTATGAAGTTACGTGATGATGTTTTGAAGGCATTAGAAAATGCACGTAATGAAAAAATTATTGGTAAATCCTTTGAAGCTGCAGTAACAATTACACCAAATCAGGAAGTTAAGACAGCATTGGATAATTTAGATGCTGATTTTAGGCAAATCTTAATTGTGTCCAAATTAACAATTAGTGATACAGTTGCAGATAACGCGCAAGAATATGACACTGCTAGAATTGCTGTTGTTCACGCACCTGGTGAAGTTTGTGAGCGTTGTAGAATGACCAGAACTGATATTGGTATTGATCCAAAATTACCAACTTTAGGTGAAAGATGTGCTAAAATTGTAGAACGTGATTTTCCTGAAGCAGTCAAAGAAGGGTTTGAGGATTAATGAGGGCAGGTACAGTTAAACAGTTTGATGATAAAACTGGATTTGGCTTTATTGATGATGATTTAACTAAATCTTCATACTTTGTATTTTATACGGCAATTAAAGAAGAAGGATTTAAATCATTAGAAGTTGGCCAACGTGTAAAATATCAATTAGCACAAGGTAAAAAAGGTTTACAATGCATTAATGTATATGATGAACAAACCAAGATGGAGGAATGATTAGGTGGATTTAAAAGAAACGGAAATTTCTTCTAAACAAATCTTTCAAGGTAGAATCGTTGATTTGTCTGTTGAAACAATTCAGTTACCCGATGGTAAAACTTCTACAAGAGAAGTTATAAAACATAAACCAGCAGTAGCTACAATTGCAATTAATAGTGAAAAAAAGATCTTACTTGTTGAGCAGTGGCGTGAGCCTATTAAGCAATTAACATTAGAAATACCTGCTGGTTTAATTGACAGTACTGATGCGACACCATTAGATGCAATCAAGCGTGAATTAAATGAAGAAGGTGGCTATAGTGCAGCTTATTGGGAACAATTAGCTAGTTTTTATTCATCTCCAGGTTTTACTAATGAAAAGATGTATTTATTCTATTGTGATACATTAACTAAATTAGAAAATAAAAGAGATTTAGATCCAGATGAGTTTTTGGATCAACATTGGTATGATTTAACTGAAATTAAACAATTGCTATCTCAAGGAAAAATTGTAGATGCAAAAACATTATATGCAGTAACTGTATGGGAAAACATGTTGTTAACCGCAAGTAAGGAAAATAGCAATGACTGAAAAAAGGTCAGAATATCGAAAAAATATTGACAGACAAAATAAATCCCATAAGAAAAATATATTTACTTTTTTTAAAAGTGCTTTTCAAAATTCAGATGATAATATTGAACCAAGTGAACCTAATGAAATATCTGAAAATGAAGAAAATGTTCAACTTAGTCGTGAAGAAAAAGCAAATAATTTAAGAAGAAAACTTAATTGGGCAATATTAATAGTCTTAGTATTTATAGCTATTGTATTATTTGCATTATTTAAATTGTAAAGGTGAAAGATATGAAAATTGCTTTAATTGTTCCTATGGAAATAGAAGCAAAGTATTATCGTAATCATTTTCAATGGATAGATCAAAAAATGTTCGGAGCTTCAAAGTTCGAACATTTTTCTATAGATGGAAATGATATTTATTTAGGATTAAGTGGCATTGGCAAAGTCCAAGCAGCAATGAATTTGACTAGTTTGTTAGCTAATGAAAAAATTGATTTAATCATGATGTCAGGAACAGCAGCATCAATGAATAAGACTGTTCATCAAAATGATTTAGTTGTTCCAACTAGTTTTGCGTATTATGATGTACATTGCACAGAAGCTGGGGACTATGTTGAAGGTCAAATTCCACATGAGCCAGCCAGATTTGAATTAAATAGTAAGGATAATAACAGTTTTACTCAGTTTTTAAATGATCAAAAAATTGAGTATAAAACTGGCTTAATTGTAACAGGGGATTCTTTTATTGCATCCCAAGATAAAAAAACTCAAATTTTAAATAATTTTCCTGATGCAAAAGCAGTGGAGATGGAAGGTGCAGCTTTTGCTCAAGTTGCATATCATTTTAATATTCCATTAATTGCTATGAGATCAATATCTGATAATGGTGATGATAACGCTAATTTTGATTTTGAGACTTTTGCAAAAAAAGCTGGAGAAAAGTCCGCTAAAGTTATTTCAAAATATATTGAAACTCAAGTTTTAGAAAAGAATTGATAGATTGTGAAGAAAAATATTTATTTAGATAATGCTGCAACAACACCTGTTGCTCCAGGCGTTGTTAAAGTAATCAGTGAAGAAACAGCTAATGATTTTGGTAATGCTTCAAGCACGCATTCCTTTGGTAGACAAGCTCGTGCTAGTGTTGAAAAAGCTAGAAGTATTATAGCTAAATTTATTAATGCTAGTGATGATGAAATAATATTTACAAGCGGTGGTAGTGAGTCTAATAATACTGCTATAAAGGGTGTCGCAAAATTACGCTCTAATGAAGGTAAAAGGATCATTACAACTAAAATTGAACATCCTTCGGTTTTACGTCCAATGCAAGATCTAGAAAAACAAGGCTTCGATGTCGCTTATTTAGATGTTGATCAAACTGGACATATATCAATTGATGAGTTAAAAAAAGCTTTAACACCTGATACTATCTTAGTGTCTGTCATGGCTGTTAATAATGAAATTGGCTCCATTATGCCAATAAAACAAATTGGTAAAATAGTCCATGATAGTAATGCATTATTTCATGTTGATGCGGTACAGGGACTTGGTAATATCAGATTAGATGTCAAAAAAATGTATATTGATTTGATGTCTACATCTGGTCATAAAATTAACGGACCCAAATATACTGGCTTTTTATATGAAAATAAAAATATTAAAAAAATTCCTAGCTTATTGCAAGGTGGAGAACAAGAGTTAAAAAGAAGAGCTGGAACTGAAAATGTTCCAGGTATTGCAGGTTTTGGAGAAGCAGTTAAGGAACTTTCAGAAATTGACTTTGTTTTAGAACAAAAAAAGTTTGCACAATATCAAAGAATAATTTTAGATGCTTTAGACAATGCAAATATTGACTATGAAGTTAATGGAACTTTGGATAATACTGCTAGTCATCATGTCTTGAATTTATGGTTAAAAGGTGTAGGTACTTATGTTGCATTAACTAATTTGGATTTGGCAGGATTTGCAGTATCTGGTGGATCTGCATGTACTGCTGGTAATTTGGAACCATCACATGTTTTAGGTGCAATGTATGGCAATGATTATAAGCGATTATCTGAATCAATTAGAACAAGTTTTGGTAGAATGACAACTCAAGAAGAAGTTGAAGCATATGCTGATGAATTGGTAAAATTAGTTGATAAATTAAAAGCAAAAAGTGAAAAGAATTGATTTTTTTATAAAAGTTACTTATTATTTATAAGTGAGGTAAATCTATGGCTAATGTTGTTATGATTAATGGTGATACAAGAAAATATACTTTAAATGAGAATTTAAAATTATATTCTATAATAGATGCAGGCTTTCAAAAAACAACAAAAGGAAATTACAATTATGAACATCCGCTGTATAATGAATCGCCTTATAATGCACCTACTAAGCTTAAAATTACGATTAATAAAGCTATGACACATTTTACCATGGTCGTCACCGATAAAAATGGACTCCAAAAAGTTAATATTTTTAAAAATAAGCAATTACAACCAACTGTTGAATTGTTAAACTTTGTTTTAAAAGATTTAACCGAAAGAAATATTATTAGTCCAGTTTCAAAGGATGAGTAGGATTTGGTAGATAATAGTAAAATTAGAGTAGTAGTTGGAATGAGCGGGGGAGTCGACTCCTCTGTTTCAGCATTATTATTGAAACAAGCGGGGTATGATGTTGTTGGTGTCTTCATGAAAAATTGGGATGATACTGATGATTCAGGAGTTTGTACAGCCACTGAAGATTATGAAGATGTAAAAAAGGTTGCTGACAAGATTGGTATTCCGTATTATTCGATTAATTTTGAAAAAGAATATTGGGAGCGTGTATTTAAGTATTTCTTAGAAGAATACAAAAAAGGTCGTACCCCTAATCCAGATATTATGTGTAATACTGAAATTAAATTTAAAGCTTTTCTTGATTTTGCATTGCAATTAGATGCAGATTATATTGCTATGGGACATTATGCTAAAACTGTGGTTGATGCCAAAGGCATTACCCACATGATGCGTCCAAAAGATGGTAATAAGGATCAAACTTATTTTTTAAGTCAGTTAAGACAAGATCAAATTAAGCATGTTATTTTCCCTTTAGCTGATCTAACAAAACCACAAGTTAGAGAGATTGCTAAGCAAGCCGGTTTAGTTAATGCAAAGAAAAAAGATTCTACTGGCATTTGTTTTATTGGTGAAAGAAACTTTAAAAAGTTTTTAAGTGAATTTTTACCTGCTCAAAGTGGTGAAATGGTTACTCCAGATGGTGCGGTTGTTGGTCAACATGCTGGATTAATGTATTACACTATTGGTCAAAGACAAGGCTTAGGTTTAGGTTCAACCAAAGAATCCACTGCACCTTGGTTTGTAGTAGGCAAAGATTTGAATAAAAATCAATTAATTGTTGAACAAGGTTATGACAGTCCATTGTTATACGCCACTAAATTGACTGCTAGTGATATGTCATTTTATGCACATGATACTAGTCATGATTTTGAAATACATTGCAGTGCAAAATTTAGATATCGTCAAGCAGATGTTGCTGTAACTGTAAAGTATCATGCTGATACCAAAACCGCTGATGTATACTTTGATGAGCCTGCACGTGCAGTTACACCGGGACAGGCTTTAGTATTATATGATGGTGAAGAATGTTTAGGTGGAGGCAATATTGATGCTGCTTATCAAGACGCTAAGCAATTACAGTTAGTTTAAGATGATAATTAAAGAGTCAAGTTGGCTCTTTTTTTGTATAATTAGAAGTTGAAAGAAGGTTGAGTATGCAGATATATTTTATTCGACATGGTAAAACACAGTGGAATTTGGCACGACGTTTTCAAGGTGCACATGGTGATTCACCATTACTCTCTCAAAGTTATACTGATATGAAAGATTTGGCTAAATATCTTGATCAATTTCGATTTGAGGCTATTTATACAAGTCCACTTCCTCGAGCTTTAAATACTGCAAATGGAATCAAGCAAGCAATGAATGAAAATTTGCCAGTAATCATTGATAATCGTTTGCATGAATTTGATCTTGGCAAGTTAGAAGGAATGACCTTTGACAATGCAGAGAAAAAATATGGTGCTCAGGTAGATAACTTTTGGCATTCTCCTGATAAATATGATGGTAAAGCTCTTGGAGGGGAAGATTATAAAGAAGTAATTGAAAGAGGCGCCAATTTTGCAAAAGATATTTTTAATAGTTATTCAACGCCAAATGCCAAAATAATAGTTGTCAGTCATGGAGCAGCCTTGTCTGCGATCATGGGCGGGTTATTAGGATATCCATTGCATGATATTCGTAAAAATGGTGGCTTAGGTAATACAAGTCTTTCAGTATTAGAAACTAATAATGGTAAAGATTTTAAGAAAATCGTGTGGAATAAAAGTGATTATCTTAAAAGAGCAACTTCTGGATCGGATGTTTTGTAATGAATAAAAAGGCAAACGAATTATATCAATCAAACCAGATTGAAAGGGCAGTTCATCTTTTAGTTGAAGAAATTGATAAAAATCCTAAAGATATTGAAAATTATTTGCAATTATCGACAATCCTGATAGATCAAGGATCAGTTGACCAAGAAGTTGAATTATTGGAAAAAGCTCGGTCAACAGTTGATAAACCCGAAGAACTGAATTACAACTTAGCTATAGGATATTATTTACAGGGTAATTTCAATAAAGCATTATTGTTGTTAGATAAAATGCCTAATAATGATGCAACGCTATATCAAAAAGCATTGGTATTTTTAAAGTTAGGACAAACTCAAAAAGCTCTTGCATATGCTATATCCATCAAAAAAGTTGATAAGCGCGTTAATGAATTAATAGGTGATTGTTGGTTAGCTTTGGGTGATTTAAAGCAGGCTTATTCAAGTTTTAATAGAATCGCTGATAAAGATCGAAATGCAAAAATAAATTTCTTATTAGGTGTTACTGTTTTTGGAACTGATCGTGATAAAGGACAACAATATTTTATAAAATCTAAAAAACAGGATTCTAAATATTATTCATATGCTCAAAAGCAATATGAAGGGATATTAGATTTATTGAAAAATAATAAAAAATGAACCAAAACTATTGGTAACTAAAAAAGCCAGTAGTTTTATTTTAAATATAAGTAAAGCGCTTTAATTATCTGACAGCAATATAAAATTATGCCATATAATTGATTAAAAGGGAGGTATTTAATATGAGTAATTCATCATTGTATCCAATTCAAAATAAATTTCGTTTTAATCAATTATTAAATGGTACATGGGATTTTAAAATAGATTCTGATTCTAATGGTATTAAAAATAATTGGGAGAACAACTTACCTGATCCAGAACAAATGCCAGTCCCTGGAACCTTTGCTGAACTTACAGTAGATGAAAAGAAGAAATATTATACTGGTGATTTTTGGTATCAAAAAGACTTCTTTGTACCTGAATTCTTAAATGGGCAAGATATATTTATTAGATTCGGATCGATAACTCATCGAGCCACAGTTTTTCTTAATGGGCATAAGATTTGTTTTCATGAGGGAGGATTTTTGCCATTTAAAGCAGATATTATTAATTATGTAAAACTAGGCAAAATAAATCATTTAGCAATTCTTGTGAATAATGAATTATCTGATACAACACTTCCATGTGGGAGCGAAAAGACTTTAAGTGATGGATCTAAAATTGCTGAACCATATTTTGATTTCTTTAATTATTCTGGGATTATGCGTAATGTATGGCTTGTAGCCGTTCCGCATGAGAGGATAGCTAACTTGGAATTAAATTATGAAATAAATTCCGATCATGCAAAAGTTGTCTATCATATCCTGGCACCTAATAAGTATAATTATCGAGTTACTTTACTCAAAAATAAGCAAATTATTGCTCAAAATATCGAAAAGAATTCTGGTATGTTGCTTATTAAACATCCTCATTTATGGAATTTGCAAGATCCATATTTGTATGATTTTAAAATTGAACTAATTAAAGATAATGAAGTTAAAGATGAATATACTACTAAAATAGGAATACGAACTATAAAAATTATTGGCGAAAACATTTTGTTAAATAATCATCCGATCCATCTAAAGGGTTTTGGAAAGCATGAAGATTTCAATATCTTAGGAAAAGCTATTAATGAAAGTATTATAAAACGAGACTTTGAATGCATGAAATGGATAGGAGCTAATTGCTTTAGAACCAGTCACTATCCTTATAGTGAAGAATGGTATCAATATGCAGATAAGTATGGATTCTTAATTATTGATGAAGTTCCAGCAGTAGGATTAAATAAGTTAAGTTTGAACTTTTTAGCAAACAATAATACTAAAACTATAAATTTCTTTGCTCAAGAGACAATATCAAAGTTAAAAAAAGTTCATCAAACAGAAATAAAAGAAATGATTGATAGAGATAAAAATCATCCTTCGGTGATTGCATGGAGTTTATTTAACGAACCACAATCAACTACTAAACAAGCATATGATTATTTCAAAGATATTTTTGATTATGCAAGAAAATTAGATCCACAAAATCGTCCATACACTGGAACTTTAGTAATGGGTAGTGGCCCTGATAATGATAAAGTTCATAAGTTATGTGACATAATTTGTTTAAACAGGTATTATGGATGGTATATACAAGGTGGTCGCGAAATAGTTGATGCAAAAAAGTCTTTAGAAGAAGAAATGGATGCTTGGCAAAAACTAAAGGTCAACAAACCATTTGTATTTACTGAATTTGGTGCAGATACTTTGGCTGATTTGCATCGATTACCAGCAGAAATGTGGAGTCCTGAATATCAAGATAAGTATTATCAAATGTATTTTGATATTTTTAATGAATATTCATTTGTAAAGGGTGAATTAGTGTGGAATTTTGCTGATTTTAAAACAACTGAAGGCATTATGCGAGTTGGTGGTAATGATAAGGGTATTTTTACTAGAGATCGTGAACCAAAAGCCGCAGCATACTTTTTAAAAAAGCAATGGAAGAAAGAATAAAGGAGAATAAAATGTGTAATGATCCAGTTTTAAAAAGGGTAGCAATTAGAAAATATGAAAATAAGAAGGTTGCCAAGACAGATATTGAAAAATTAGTTGCTGCATTTCAAGCAACTCCATGTGGCATGCATCAAGCAGATGTTATGCAACTAGTTGTAGTTGAAAATAAAGAACTTAAACAAAAAATGGAACAAGAAACAGATAATGCTTTTTATGGTGCACCGGTATTATTTGTTATTAATACCAAAAAGGGTAGTCCGTTTGGCCAGCGCGATGCATCTGCAGCTGCTGAAAATATTATGATTGAAGCAACTAGTTTAGGGTTAGGTTCAGTTTATGTAATGGGTGGTGCAATGCAAATTAATAATTCTACTGAATTACTAAATGAACTAGATGTACCAACAGATTTTGAAACAACTGTAGTTGTACCAGTAGGTCAATCTGCAGAAATCGTCCAAGAAGATAGGGACAATAGGTATGAGATCAGTTTTAAATAATTTGCACGTTGTTTACAATATTGGTTATTATAGACATATTGTATTTACTTTAAGGGGCGAAATTTAATGGTCGAATTTGCAGGCAAGGTTAATGCAATTGTTTTTGAAAACAATCAAGATATGTTTAAAATTCTAGATGTGTCTATTCAAGGACAACTTTCAGGATATTCGAGAGATGAAATAAAAGTTACTGGAAATTTTGGCGATATTCAGATAAATAGTTCATATGAATTTACTGGCCAATTAGTCATGCATGACAAATTTGGACTACAATTTCGGGCTAGTAGTTATAAACAAATTTTGCCTCATCAAGAAGGTAGTTTGACAAAATATTTAAGTTCAGATAAATTTCCTGGAATTGGAAAAAAGGCGGCTGAAACGATTATTGATGAACTTGGATTAAATGTTTTAACAATATTAAAAGAAAATCCTGCAAAAATTTCAACATTGTCATTAAATCAAAAGCAAAAAAATAGTTTGTTATCGGGCATTAATACAATAGATTCTTACTCTGAGATAATTTTGAAACTTAATCAGTTTGGAATTAATAAACGGATAGCTAATAAGATTTTTCAAACTTATCATTCAGAAGCAATAGCTAAACTTGAAAAGAATCCATATGAACCAATTTTGGATGTAACTGGATATGCTTTTAGAACTGCAGATAATTTGGGACGAGAATTAGATTTTGCACAAGATTCACCTGAAAGAATCCAAGGCGCAATTTTTCAAGTATTATTAGACGCATTATATCAAGATGGTAATACCTATGTTGAATTAAAATACTTATTAGAAAAAACTACTGAATTATTAGAAATTTCAGAATACGACTTAGTTGCAGAAGCGCTAAATAATTTGCAATGTGCGGGGAAAGTTATTGTCGATAATGATCAAGCTGCTATTCAAAAGATCTTTCATACGGAAGAAGAAATTGCACAAAACCTGCAAAGATTAGTATCACGTGATATAAAAATTACCAACTATTCAGATAAAAAAATTAATTTAGCAATCACTCATGCTGAAAAATCATTAAAAATTAAGTATGATGATACACAAAAAAAGGCGATACGAAATGCAATTACTAATTCTATCTCTATATTAACTGGAGGTCCAGGCACTGGGAAAACGACAATTATAAATGGGATATTATTAGTTTTAAAAAAATTAGAAGAAATACCTGATAGCGCATTATATAGTGAAGATATGCCTTTTTTACTTGCTGCACCTACTGGGCGAGCTGCTAAAAGAATGTCTGAAGTTACGGATCTAGAAGCTAAAACTATTCATCGTTTATTGGGATTAGGGATTGGAAATGATAGTGTTGAAGATTTAAACGAACTAAATGGAGACATTTTAATTGTTGATGAAATGTCAATGGTTGATATGTTTTTATTTAGACAATTAGTTGCAAATATTAATGAAACTAAGCATATAGTTTTTGTTGGTGATAAAGATCAACTACCATCTGTTGGTCCTGGTAATGTTTTTAGTGATTTAATTAAATCTCAAGCCTTTCCAACTACTAGATTAACTAATATTCATAGACAAGGTGAAGATTCAAGTATTGTAACTCTTGCTCATGCAATAAATGAAAATAAGGATCCTAATCTTTTATTCGAAAAAACTAAAAACTATTCATTCATTAATTGCAATCCAGAAGCACTTGCTAATGCAACTGAAAAAGTAGTTGAGCATGCAATTAACAGTGGCTTTAAAAAGGATGATATTCAGGTATTAAGCGCAATGTACCATGGTAATGGTGGCATTAATCAAATGAATAGCTTATTACAGAAAATAATGAACCCTAAAAAATCTGATGCTAAATATATTGAAGTTCCTAATATGAAGTTTTATATAGGTGATAGGGTATTGCAACTCCAAAATAATCCTGAAAAAGAAGTATATAATGGACAGATTGGGAAAGTTATTGGAATTAATGAAAATGATTCAAAAAATTCATTAATTGCAAATTTTGATGGAAATGAAGTTACATATGCTAAACGAGAATTGAGTGATTTAACATTAGCTTATGCTATTACAATACATAAATCACAGGGATCAGAGTTTCCCGTTGTAATTTTGGATCTAACTATGCAAAATTATATGATGTTGAGGCGAAATTTATTATATACAGCAATTACAAGAGCTGAAAAGTTTTTAATTATGTTAGGCCAAAGACGAGCATTTTTAATGGCAATTAACACTAAGGACAATGATAGATTAACTGGATTAAGTTCAAAAATTGTCAGATTACTGAAGCCACACATGAAAAATGAAGATATTAAAGAAGTTAATAAGATATATGAATTAACTCCTCAATTAATTTATTCTGGGCAAGTTGATCCAATGATAGGGATGCAAAATATAAAATTAACAAAACGAGAGTAAAAAAAGAACCGTTGTGATTCAAACGGTTCTTTTTTTACTTATTTTTTTCAATTAACATTGGTAAAATTAACGGTTGTCGTTCAGTCTTAGAATACAAAAAATCTTGTAAATTTTCAACAACTGCACGTCTTAAATCTGCTTCACTAACAGATCCTTTTTTAGCCATTTCATTGCGTAATACATGATACACATTCTTTTGAGCTTGACTAATTAATTCTGTGGATTCACGCATGTATACAAAGCCACGACTTAGTATATCAGGCCCAGCTAAAACACGTTTATGTTGAATATCGATTGTAGCGACAGCCACGACTAAACCTTCTTCAGATAATACTTGTCTGTCATGTACAACTACATTACCAACATCAGCTGTACCAGAAGTATCTACAAAAACGTCACCTGCAGGGACATGTCCTGCAATTCTAGCACCATCGGGACTAAATGCAATAACTTTTCCATTTTCTAGTACATAGGCATTATCTGGTTTCACACCTGCAGCAATTGCTAAATGACAATGCACAACTTGCATTCTGTACTCACCATGTACTGGTATCATATATTTTGGTTTTGCAAGACGAACCATCATTTTTAGTTCTTCTTGGCCACCATGTCCAGAAGTATGAACATTATTTATACGACCATGAACTACATTAGCACCAGCTTCCATTAATTTATTGATTAAATTATTGACACTAGTGGTATTCCCGGGAATAGGATTGGATGAAAAAATCACCGTATCTTCTGGTTGAATACTTATTTGTCTGTGAGTTCCATTTGCAATTCTAGATAATGCAGCTAATGGTTCTCCTTGAGAACCCGTACATAAAATCATTGCTTGATCTGCTGGGGTTTGATTTATTTCATTGGCATCAACAATTAGGCCTTTAGGAACATGTAGATAGCCTAAATCAATTCCATTTTGAACACCATTTTCCATACTACGTCCAAAAATCGCAATTTTTCTACCAGTATCAATAGCTGCTTGAATAGCAGTTGATACACGATATAAATTCGAAGCAAATGTTGCAAAAATGATTCTCCCATGAATATTACTAATAATATTATGCAAGGATTTTGCAACAAACCGTTCAGATTTTGTAAATGCGGGAATTTCGGCATTAGTTGAATCAGATAATAATGCTAAAACACCTTGTTGACCCAATTGAGCCATTTTTTGGAAGTCGGGTGCAGGCTGATTCATTACAGGAGTTAAGTCAAACTTAAAATCTCCAGTAAATACCACAGCTCCTAATGGAGTATGAACTGCAATACCTAAAGTGTCGGGAATTGAGTGTGTAGTTCTAAAAAATGTAACACTTAATTTTGGAAACTTTAAGACAGTGTCTTCATGTTCTTCGAACAATTTTGTGGTTTTCAATATACCATGTTCTTCTAATTTACCTTTGATCAAAGATAAAGCAAAAGGAGTAGCATATACTGGAATTTCTGGAATCTTTTCTAATAAAAATGGAATTCCACCAATATGGTCTTCATGACCATGACTTACAACCAATGCCTTAATTTTTTCACGATTTTTAACTAAGTATGAATAATCTGAAATCACATAATTGATTCCAAGTAACTCATCCTCAGGAAATTTAATACCACAATCCATAATGATGATCTCATCTTGATATTGGACGCAGTACATATTCTTACCGATTTCGCCGAGTCCCCCAATGGCAAAAACGGCAACTTCATTATTTTTTATTTTCACTTAATTTACTTCTCTGAGTTAAATGAAGTTAGCTTAAAGTCGGCATGTTGCTTTTCATAAGCTAATGAATTTCCAGTTAATTCTTGGATGAGTTCAATGTTATAGGGGGTATTTTCCTCAACCATTCTACGTGCTGCAACTAAATTGTCAGCTTCAAGGTATAGAGTCTTAGTGGTCTCTCTTCTTGGGTTGACGATCTGACTTGTTTGATATAAAACTTTATAGATCATATATATTTCTCCTTTAATATTCAATTGTAATAATTTGTTCCTAATATGGATAAAAATATCCAAAGCTAACGACTATTGTAGCATAAATTAAGTGAATTAGTATAGGTAAGAAATTTGTTAATAAAAAAAGCAAGCACATAAAAATGAACCTGCTTTTTTTATTATGAAATTACAATTGTATCTGGACGTAGTGAAAATGGATCTTGTTTATTAATTCTATCATAAAATAAATGCCCATTTAAATGGTCAATTTCATGAGAGGATACAATTGCTGGGTATCCTTTTAATCGAATTGTTCTTTCTTCACCATTTACAGTGTAATAGTGAATTGTCAACTTATTAGGTCTTTGAACATAACCGTCAATTACTTTATCAACACTTAAACACCCTTCACCTTCTGATAAACATACTTGTCGCACTGATTCAGATACGATAGTTGGGTTTACATAGGTTTCTTTAAAAATAATGTTACCTTTGTCATCTGGAACTAGTAATGCGGCCATCTGCAAACTTTTTCCAACTTGTGGAGCAGCTAAGCCCACACCTGCTCGTAATTGATGTTTTTTAGCAATTTCTGGATCTTGAGAATCAATCAAGTATTGCATCATGTCTTTTGCTAATTTTTTATTTTCATCTGAGAGAGGGAAGGTTAGAGGTTTAGCAATTTCTCGCAAAACAGGATTTCCATCTCTTGTAATATCTTTCATTAAAATCAATGTAATTGCTCCTTTATAAAACAGTCTATTAATATTTTTACCACACTTTAATATTTTTGTATTGCGAAAAATCTTCTTCACAACTCATTTGATTGACCAAATGAGGGCTAAGTGGTAAAATTTGACAACGAAACTATAAAAGAATAAAACTTCATATAATTAACGTAACTATTTGCGTTTGCTGACTGTGACAGCGTCACAGTTTTTTTATTGAGAAGGTAGGAGGAATTTTTTTGTCAGACCAAAAAAGAAGAGAAGATATCAGAAATATTGCAATTATTGCTCACGTTGACCATGGTAAAACAACTTTAGTTAACCAATTGTTAAAACAATCTGATACCTTACCAGAGCATATGGATCTTCAAGATCGTGCAATGGATTCAAATGCTATTGAACGTGAACGTGGAATTACCATTTTGTCCAAAAATACAGCTGTAAAGTATCATGATACAACAATCAATATTTTGGATACTCCAGGACATGCCGACTTTGGTGGTGAAGTAGAGCGTATTATGAAAATGGTTGATGGTGCACTATTATTAGTTGATGCTTATGAAGGGACCATGCCACAAACTCGATTTGTTTTGAAAAAAGCATTAGAAGCTGGTGTAAAACCTATTGTTGTTATTAATAAAATTGACCGTCCAGGTGCACGTCCAGCTGAAGTGTTGGACGAAGTATTGGAATTATTTATTGAATTAGGTGCCAATGACGAACAATTGGATTTTCCAGTAGTTTATGCAAGTGCATTAAATGGGACTTCTAGTTACTCAGATAATCCATCAGATCAAAAAGAAACAATGGATCCTATTTTTGATACTATTTTGAAATATATCCCAGCACCAATTGATAATTCTGATCAACCATTGCAATTCCAAATCACTATGCTTGATTGGGATGATTATGTAGGACGTATTGGTGTAGGTCGTGTATTTAGCGGAAAAATTAAAGTTGGCGATCAAGTTACCGTTATGAAAATTGATGGCAGTAAACAAAATTTCCGTGTTACTAAATTATTTGGATATTTTGGCTTGAAGAGAATTGAAATTAATGAAGCTAAAGCTGGAGATTTGATTGCAATTAGCGGAATTAATGATATTTTTGTGGGTGAAACTATTGCCTCAACTGAAGATCCTGTAGCATTACCTCCATTAAAAATTGATCCACCTACTTTGCAAATGGACTTTGTTGCAAATGATTCACCATTTGCTGGTCGCGAGGGTGATCAAGTAACACCTAAGAAACTAGAAGATCGTTTAATTAGACAAACACGTACAGATGTATCTTTAAAGGTAGAGCCTACTGATCAAATTAATGCTTGGACTGTATCTGGTCGTGGTGAACTTCACCTATCAATTTTAGTCGAAGAATTACGTCGTGAAGGTTTTGAATTGCAACTATCACGTCCTAAAGTTATTTATCGTGAAGTTGATGGAGTCATGAGTGAACCATTTGAAGCGGTTCAAATTGATACTCCAGATGAGTATGTTGGTAGTGTAATTGATTCTTTATCAAAGCGTAAAGGTGAGATGAAGAATATGGAATCTACTGGTAATGGACAAACTAGAATTGAATTTTTGGTACCATCTCGTGGTTTAATTGGTTACAACAACGAATTTATGTCTCAAACTGGTGGTTATGGTATTATGAACCATACTTTTGATTCATATAAACCAGTTGTTAAAAATTGGGAACCTGGTCGTCGTAATGGCGCATTAGTATCCATTAACCAAGGACAATCAACAACTTATTCCTTACAATCTGTTGAACAACGTGGTCAATTGTTTATTGGCGCAGGTGTTGAAGTTTACGAAGGTATGATTGTTGGACAATCATCTCGTGAACGCGATATTGCAGTTAATGTTACAAAGGGTAAAAACTTAACTAACACTCGTGCTGCTGGTAAAGACCATGCTGCTGCAATTAAGACACCTAAGAAGATGACATTGGAAGAAGCAATTGAATTTTTGAATGATGATGAATATTGTGAAGTAACACCTGAAAGTATTCGTTTACGCAAGAAGATTTTGAATACTTCTGAAAGACAAAAAGCTGATAAAAAGCGTGCTCGTCAATAGAATGTTTTAAGGATTTAGATAAAAGTCGTATTAATTTATACGGCTTTTTTCTTTTTTAAATTTGTGTTTGAACTGTTTTTATCCTTATAGGTTTGTTTTATAATATTTAATTAGGTTACTTTGTAAAAAAGGAGAAAATAGCAGTGCACCAAAAACTAAAATATCTAAATTATAAAGTTCTTATTCCTTACTTAGTACTAATGATTATTGGAATAATAATGGTTTATTCTGCTAGCTCTGATATTTTGCTAGTTAATGGCTTTAATCCATTCTTTTATGGTCAACGTCAACTAATATATGACTGTGTTGCGCTGGTTTGCTTTGGAATACCATTTTTCTGGGCCAAATTAAATATCTTTAAGAGCAATAAATTTGTGATTGGATTCTTATTATTATCTGATGCAATGCTTGCATATTTAGTAATTTTAAAAATATTTCGAGGAAGTTCCGCAGCTGTTAATGGAGCAGTAGGTTGGATAAAAATTGGCAGTTTAGTTAACATTCAACCACTTGAAATAGCAAAACTAGCCTTAGTTATTTTTTTAGCAAACGTTTTTAATAAACGTGATGGTAAATTAATACCAGGTAATCTAATTAGATTATTAAAATACCCTGCTTTAAATACCTTTATCATGATTTCATTAGTTATTGTGGAACCTGATTTTGGTGGAGCCGCAATTTTATTCATGATTGTAATTATCATGTTTTCAGTTTCTGGAATTAATAAGCGATTGGCATTTTGGACATTGGGAATAGTCTTTGTGGGGGTTATTGGTGTAGTATTGCTTGTTTTGTTGATTAGTCCCAAATTCTTACAAAATTCATATCAATTTCAACGATTGTTAGCATTTGCACATCCTTTTAAATTAGAAAAAACAGGTGGAGCACAGTTAGTTAATTCATATTATGCAATACATAATGGCGGCCTTTTTGGAGTAGGGCTAGGTAATAGTATGCAAAAAAGGGGGTATTTGCCAGAACCTTATACTGACTTTATTTTATCTATTATTTGTGAAGAATTAGGTGCCTTGGGTGCTGCTATTGTTTTAGGGTTATTGTTTTATTTAATGTGGAACATTATGGATATTGGCGTTAAGGCAGCTAGCCAATTTGATACTTTAGTTTGTTATGGTGTTGCAACTATTATTTTTACTGAAACTATATTTAATGTAGGCGCGGTTCTAGGGCTTTTACCAATTACTGGAGTAACTTTGCCGTTTATCAGTTTCGGTGGTTCATCGGTAATTGTGTTATCTGCAGGAATTGGCTTAGTATTAAATATTTATGCTAATGAACGAATTCGAGAAGAAAGGGCATTAAGTGTAAGATGACAGTTAATGACGAATTAAAAAATACTAATATCGTTTCAAGAATACCAATAGTAGTTTATTTAAATAAAACACAAGATCAATTTAAGCTGCGTCGCTATGGTAATATTGTTCATGTATCTAAGAAAAATAAATATTGTATAATTTATATTAATAAAGATAAACTTGAAGAAACGCTCGATTCGTTGAATCACCTGCGGTATGTAATTAAGGCGGAGGTTATTCCAAGTGAGGATCTTAATTTTGATCCTGATTACGAAACTAATATGATCAATCAAATGTCTAAAGAAGCTGAGAAGCAACTAGAAAAAAATGGGAATATGAAACTATGAGAATCATTGCAGGTAAATATTCTAAAAGAAATTTATATACATTAAAGAGCAATAAAACGCGACCTACTAGTGATAAAGTAAAGGGGTCTTTATTCAATAGTCTAGGTCAATTTTTCAACGGAGGGAATGTATTAGATCTTTATGCTGGAAGTGGTGCATTAGGCATAGAAGCAGTTTCTCGAGGTTATGATAAGGCTAGCTTAGTTGATATTAATCATCAAGCAGTAGATATTATCAAAAAAAATGTTGAACTAACTAAGGAAACATCACGTTTTCAAGTTATTAATCAACGTGATGTTAGTGCAATTAAAGATTTTGCAAAAAATAGTGAGAAATTTGATTTAGTGTTCCTAGATCCGCCATATGCTAAACAAAAAATAGTTGATATAATGAAAATTTTTTTGGAAGCAAAGATTTTAAACAACAATGCACAAATTGTTGCAGAAACAGATGAACATGATATTTTACCTGAAATTCAAGGATATATTTTAGAAAAAAAACACCAATTGGGTAGAACAATTTTATGGTTTTATAATACGAAAGAATAATTATGACTATTGCAATATTTCCTGGGAGTTTTGATCCAATAACTAATGGGCATGTAGAAACTGCTAAAAAAGCAGCTAAGATATTTGATAAGTTGTATATCATTATCATGACTAATACGCAAAAGCAATACATGTTTTCTAATGAACAAAAGGCTTTTTTTATAAAAGATGCATTAAAAGATATAAAAAATATTGAAGTATTAATTCGAAGTGAAGATTTAACTATTAATGTTGCTAAAAGTCTGCATGCACATGTAATTGTCAGAGGATTACGAAATACAGAAGATTTTATTTATGAACAGCAAATCGCGGAGATGAATAATCGTTTAGATTCAGAAATTGAAACTGCTTTATTTTTAACAAGTCCGCAAAATGCATTAATAGCATCAAGTATGATAAAAGAAGTTGCAAAATTTGGTGGAGATGTAGAACAGTTTTTGCCTAAACAAGCAGCAATTGCAATGAAACAGCGATATAAACAGCAATGAAAGATTTTTTAAAAAAACATAGACAAGCGGTTGTTTGGCTAGCACTTATAATAAGTTTAATGGTCATTTTTTTTATTGGAATGATGCCCACTAATGATATTATTGAGTCACCTGGAGAAGCAACTGCTGTAAAACAATATATAAAAACCGATGCCGGAAAACCATCAGGAAATTTTTATATGGTGACAGTGAGTGAACGTCCAGCTATTGTGTTTGATTATTTACTTAGTTCATTTAATAAATATGACACTCGCTATTCTCGTCAACAGATAATGGGGAATAGCAATGATGCTCAGTATACTCAGTTGCAAAAATGGTATATGCAATCTAGCCAGGATAATGCAATATATTATGCTGCTAAAAAAGCAAAATTAGATCCTAAAAGAAAATTTATGGGTGTATATGTGATGGATGTGACTAAGGACTCGACTTTTAGAAACAGGTTAAAAGTTGGTGATTTGATAACAGCTGTTAACGATCAAAAGTTTAATTCAATGTCTGCTATGATATCATATATGCAACATCAAGCATTAGGTTCCAAAGTAAAAATTTCAGTTCTGCGGAATAATAAAACTAAAGATTTTGTAGGAAAAATTATTAAAGTAAAAGGTACAGGTAAAGCTGGAATTGGAATTGAATTAGTTGAACGTGCCCAAACTATAGTTAAACCGAAAATTAAAATAGATGCTGGACAGATTGGAGGGCCTTCAGCTGGATTAATGTTCTCACTAGAATGTTATCAAATATTTACTCATCAAAATTTAACTAATAATCAAAAAATTGCCGGAACCGGTACAATTGATGATAAGGGCAACGTTGGAATCATTGGTGGGATTGATAAAAAAGTAGTGGCTGCAAATAAAATACATGCAAAGGTGTTTTTTGCTCCAACACAAAAATTGCCAGGGATGAAAGAAAGCCAAACCAATTATATGGTAGCTAAAAAAACGGCTAAGCAATTACATTCAAAAATGAGAATTGTACCAGTCGCCACTTTTGATGATGCACTAAAATATTTAAAAAATAATTAAGATCAAAGATTCAATGTAAATTGAGTCTTTTTTTCTTGTAATTAAATATGAGGTGAAAAATATGGATTTAGAAAAAATCAAAAGTTGGATTATTGAAAGAAAATTTTATGTTTTAGGAATTTTAGTTTTAGTAATAGGGGGTTTTTGGTATCAAAATTCACAAAATAGACCTGCTGATAATGAATATTTATTAAATAATGCTAAACAGCAAATTCCAAGGAGCGCGTCTAACCAAAAAAGTCAATCACAAGTAAAAAATAATCAATCAGAGATAACTTGTGATATTTCAGGAGCAATTAACAAAGAAGGAGTATATACTTTAAAAAAAGGTGCAAGAGTAGATACTTTAATTAAGGCTGCAGGTGGCATAAAAAGTAATGCAGATTTAAAGGCAGTCAATCGTGCAATTATATTAAAAGATCAAGAAAAAATACATATTCCATATAAAGGAGAAGTAACCACTGATTCAATAAACAATGATCAAAATAATGCAACTAGGATGCAAACCAATGATAGTGATAAAAATAAAGTTCACTTAAATACTGCTACTTTATCAGATTTACAAAAACTAAATGGGATAGGGGAGAAAAAGGCTGAACAAATAATTGCCTATCGCGAACAAAAAGGAGAATTTAAAAAAATTGAAGATTTAACGCAAGTTAGTGGAATAGGAGAGAAAACTTTTGCAGCGCTTAAAGACCAACTTGCTTTATAAAATAAATGATTCAGGATTTTTGTTTTTATTAGCATTATTATTAATCTGTTTGAGCTTATTATTTACTTATATAAATATCAATTTTTGCTCAATAATTGGTGTTTTTGTATTCATGTATATTTTTATATTATTGATTAAAAAATATGAATTAAAGTTGATAGTTTTGTTAATAATTTTGGTTAGTACTGGTAATTTGATCAATATTAAACAAAAGCAAAAAACAAATGTTACTTTATCGAAGCCTTTAATAATTTATCCAGATCAAATTAAAGTTAAAGATGATTGGTTCACAGGACAGGGTAATAATAAATCAAAAAAGATACTAATATCAGGAAGAGTAAGTCCTGATTTAAAAAAAGCAATTAAGAATGATAAAAAAATAGTTCTATATAACTTGACAGGAGAAGTAACGGGCATAGCTCCAGCAACTAATTATGGAGAATTTGATTTTAGAAAATACTATCAAGGTCAAAATATAACTAAGCAAATTAAATTAACTAATTATGATGTAATAATGCAAAAAAATAATAATCTTCATCAAATTAGATATCGACTGCAAAAATTCTTTTTAACAATGCCTAAAAAATTAGCATTTTTTTCTAGTGAATTGATTTTAGCGGAAAATAATAAAGCAGATAATGATGAAACGTTAAATAATTATCGTGATTTAGGCATTATACATGTTTTAGCAATTTCTGGACTTCATGTTAGTTTATATGCAGGTATAATTAGTATAGTTTGTTCATTTTTTAAATTTGATGAAGAGCAAACAACATGTATATGTACATTGATTTTGTTAGTAGGAATTTTATTGAGCCAGTTTCAGCCAGGATTTGTACGTGCAAGTATTACATATATATTGGGTCAGATATTTAAGTTGAATAATTATAAATTACAAAAATATGATCTACTGGGCTTAACTGCTATAATTCATGTTTTATTTGATCCTTTGCTCTTTTTAAAAACTGGAGCAATTTTGAGTTACGTCTTGGCATTAGCATTATTGATGACTGAAAAAATGTCAAAAGCCAAGCAAACTATAATGATAAATATTAGTATTACACCATTTTTATTAACGTATTTTTATCAATTAAATTTATTAACTATTATATTTAATGTGCTGATAATACCATATTTCAATTTGATAGTTTTACCATGTACTTTTTTGAACCTAATATTTGCAAAAATAATGCCTAATCTAACTACTATTTTTGAAACAAGTTTAAATGTTGGAGAATCAATAATTAGTACACTTGCTAAAACAGATTTAGGAATTTTGATGTATGGAAAAATTTCCGATTGGCAATGTGTATTATTATATTTAATAACTTGTTATTTGATTATACTTGACCCTAAATTAAGGTTAATAAAAACTAAAAAAATTGCTTATATCATAACATTATTTTATTGTTTGATATTTATCTCAATTCATTATCCATTAACTGGTCAGGTAACTTTTATAGACGTTGGGCAAGGAGATAGCATTTTAATTACCACGCCCGTATTTAGAAAAGTCTATTTAATTGATACAGGAGGGAAGCTTAATTTTACTAAGAAAAAGCAAAATCCTCAGGTTAATAAAATTACTATTCCATTTTTGAAAGCTCAAGGAATTTCAAAGATAGATGGAATTTTTGTGTCGCATCAAGATGCAGATCATGTTGGAGATTTAAAAGCTTTAATGTCAGAAATAAAAGTTGATAAACTATACATGGGAAAAGGTTTGATTAAAAATCCTGCATTTAAAAAAAGAGTTTTTTCAAACAAAGAAAAAACTCAATTTATCGAAGTATTAGCAGGGGATGTAATAAATGAAAAAATAGATTTTAATATCTTATATCCCTTTATACCAGGAACTGGAAAGAATGAAGATTCCATGGCTATTTATTTTAAAATAAATAAACATAGATGGTTATTTACAGGTGATTTAGATAAAAAAGGAGAGGATAAATTAATGTATAAATATAGAATTAAAGCTGATTATTTCAAATTAGGTCATCATGGAAGCAAAACTTCATCCTCAAAAGCTTTTTTAACAAAACTAAATCCTAAACTTGTATTTATTTCTGCAGGTAGAAAAAACAGATTTAATCATCCCCATCAAGAAACATTAAATACATTGGAACATTTGGATATTCCTGCTATCAGTACACAGCAATGTGGTATGATTAGTTATCAGTATGGTATAGGTAAAGAAAAATTTGTAACTTTTATGAAGGGAAAATAGTGTGTTAATTCAAATATTTAAAAATACAAGTCCGCAAAATTCTAACACGCTTATTCAGGGTGCAGATACTCAATTAAATGACTTGTTAGTAGCAGATTTTTTAAAGCAAGACCGTTTTACTGAATTGGAAAAAGTAATTGTAGATTGTGAAGCTGATGGATTGGATAGCTTAATAGCAACTTTAACTGAATCAAGTTTATTTTCTTTACAAAAAATTGTGTTGATTAAAAATCCCTTTTTTTTAACTGCAAAATCTCCTATGAAGTTCAAAAAACAAGTTACTAAATTACAAGTAATTTTTGAAAACCTTGCAAGTTTGACAGATATAGTTGTAATTGAGGCAAACTATGAAAAATTAGATCAAAGAAAAAAGATTTCTAAGTTAGTAAAGACTCATTTTAATGTTGTCAATACTTCTTTTAAATCTTATGAGATTGAAAGAATCATAAATTCAATATTAAAAAAACAAGGCTATGAAATAACTTCTAATGCATTGCATTTATTGATTGATCGCAGTGATCACGTAATGGATACTGTATTATCAAATATTGATAAATTAAAAATAAGTGCAGTTAATAATAAAATCACTGAGAAGTTAGTTTTTGACAACATAGATATTTCTTTAGCACAAAATGTTTTTGAAATATTGACTAAAGCCATGAATAAAAATTATAAAGAATCAATTTTGCGCTTAAATGAATGTCTGAATGCTGGAGATTCTAATATCCAATTGCTGGGTATATTTGAAAGTCAATTAGAAGTGTTGCTTGCAATTAAAATCTTGCAAAAAAGAAAACGTAGTGATGTGGAGATTGTTCAAACATTGAATATTCATCCATATAGGGTGAAGCTAGGAATCCAGACTAGGATTGAAGTGAAACATTTAGAGCAAGTATTATCAAAGGCTATTTCATTAGAATATGGATATAAAAGTGGAATATATCAAAATGATGATTTTTTAAGAATGTTTTTATTAGAAATTTAGAGTAAAAAAATAGAACATGCATAAAATGATTAATGCATGCTCTATTTTTTATTAAACTTAATTATTTAGATAACTTAGATAGACGGCTCTTATCACGGTTAGCTTTATTCTTATGAATTAAACCTTTAGTTGCTGCCTTATCGATAGCGCTCATAGCTTCTCTACCCAAATTTTCTACATCATCAGCCCCAGCATCAACAGCGTTTTTGAACTTCTTAACAGCAGTTCTTAACTCGCTTAATTGAGCAGAACGACGTTTATTAGTATTAGCCTGTGTTTTCACACGTTTAATTGCTGATTTAATTTGTGGCATGAACTTTCACCTCCATTGAAAATTGAAATTCACTTAATTGATTATACTTAAGAACTAAGCTAGTTGCAAGAAATTTTGTGCTTGCTTTTTGGATTACTTATCTGTATGATTATAAATGTTGTTGAACCATTAACGCTGTATATCGATTCACCAACGATTTACGTTGTTTTTGGCAATTAATTAAGAAAGGTGTAAAAATTATTATGGCAATTTCACAAGCTAGAAAAGATGAAATTATTAAAGAATATGCTCGTCATGAAGGAGATACTGGTTCAGTTGAAGTTCAAGTAGCTGTTTTAACTGAAGATATCAATAACTTGAATGAACACTTACGTGCTCATAAGCAAGATCATCATTCATACGTTGGTTTATTGAAAAAGATTGGTCACCGTCGTAACTTACTTGCATATTTACGTGAAAATGATATTAATCGTTACCGTGACTTGATTTCTAAGTTAGGCTTACGTCGTTAATATTTTATAAAAAGATTCGACTCATAATGATTGAGTCGATTTTTTTTGCTGTAAAATACTAAATTCTATGCTAAAATTGATAAGACTATATCGATTTGATCTATTGATCCATTAAAACTTATAAAAATAAAGAAGGAAGTATTATGACAGATACAATAAAAATAATGATTGTAAGTGGGGTACGTGAACAAGGTAAAGATATGTTTGCGGTGCAGGTAAACGATGAAATATTTGTAATGGATGCTGGATTAAAATACCCTGATAGTTCACTCTATGGCATTGATATTGTCATTCCAGACATGGATTTTTTTGAAAAATATAGCAATCAAATATCAGGAATTTTTTTGACTCATGGGCACGCCGATTCAATAGGTGCATTACCATATATCTTGAGGAATCATGATATACCAATATTTGGTTCAAAATTAACTGTTGAACTAGCTAAAATGGAAGTTCAACGCGAAAATAAGCGGCGGAAAAGCAAGTTGTTTCATATTATTGATGCAGATTCTGAAATTGAATTTAATAATGCAAATATTTCATTTTTTAGTACAACACACTCAATCCCAGGTTCATTAGGGATAGACATTCATACTTCAGCTGGTGAAATTGTTTATACAGGTGATTTTAAATTTGATCCTTCAGCAAAGCCAGCTTATAGAACTAATATGGATCGTCTAGCTGAAATTTCTAAAAAAGGTGTATTAGCATTATTAAGCGATTCTTCTAATGCAGATAGTAATTTTCCCAATGCTCCTGAAAGTGAAATTGCTGAATATATAACTGAAACTTTTAGAAATGCGGATGGTCGTATAATTGTAGCAGCTAAAGCCTCAAATTTAACTCGTGTACAGCAAGTGTTTGATGCTGCAAAAGTTACTGATAGAAAAGTTTTATTAACAGGTAGAGGAGTTAATAAAATTGTTCGAACGGCTATTAAGTTAGGATACTTAACAGTAGATGACGACTTATTAATTCATTCAAAAGATCTGAAAAATACACCTGATTATGAAACAGTTGTGTTAGAGACAGGAAGAATGGGTGAGCCTTTAAAGTCATTAGAAAAAATGGCCACTAATAGACATAGAATGGTTACAATTCATAAAGGCGATTTAGTATTTATTGCAACCACTCCTTCATCTTCCGTGGAAACTTTAGTTGCTCAAACTAGTGATTTAGTTTATAGAGCTGGTGGGACAGTAATTCAATTAGGACATGACAAACATTCTAGTGGTCATGCAACTGGTAGAGATTTACAATTACTTGAAACAACTTTAAAACCCAAATATTTGATTCCTGTGATTGGAGAGTATCGTTTATTAGTAACTCAACAAAAATTGGCAGAGGCTGTTGGAATTGACCCAAAAAATGTTTATATAACTAAAAATGGGGATACATTGTTATTAGATAAGGATAGATTTTATTTAACCGACCCAGTTCCTGGTGAAGATACGATGATTGATGGTTCTGGAATCGGTGATGTTGGTAATATTGTTTTAAGAGATCGTGAAGTATTATCTGATGATGGAATATTTATTGCAGTTGTAACTATTGATCGCAAGAAAAAGAAAATTATTTCACAACCTAAAGTTACCAGTAGAGGGTTTGTGTACATCAAGGCTAATCGTGAATTGATGAATGAATCAATTGATGTAATAAAAAATGCAATTAATAATAATTTTGATCATAAAAAATTTGATTGGTCAGAATTAAAAACAGATGTGCGCAACGATTTAGAAAAATTCTTATTTAAAAAAACTAATAGGCATCCAGTAGTATTGCCTGTGGTGATGGAAGTAAACCAAAATAGACATAGAGCAATCGCAGCACAAAAAAACAATGATAAAAATTCTACCAAATTGCATAAGCAAATGATTGAAAAGGCTGATAAAAATAATGTTAAGCATTAGTCAAAAAAATTTGTTAAAACAAGCTATAGATAATAAAAAAAATCATAAAACAGACGAAGCGTATAAAAATCTTGAACAAGCTTTATCTATTTCATATGATCATGTTTTAGTAATGCAATTAATTGAACTAGATATTGAACAAAAAAAATTTGATCAGGCATATTTGCTTTTAAAGCAAGAACCTGATCTTTTTTCTGATGTTAAAATTTACAAACTATATCTTCAAACTTTAGCTAAGAAGAATTACTTTATTGAAAAATTGCAGATAGAAAGATTGAGAAGTCAAAAAATTGAATTAGAGATTAAACCTATCAATGACAAAAAGCAGCAAGAAATAATGACTAAATTTAAGACTGCTAAAAACATATCATATGAGCTTTATCGAAGTTTATACCAGCTAAATGAGACCAATTTCATCTTGTTTGCTCAAAGCTTATTAATTGATCCAACACTTGATATGGCACTAAAAATAGCTTTGTGTGAAGATCTAATTAAATTAAGAGTGAACAAAAAAATAAATATTTTTGTTTTGAATAAATTAACCAGTTTTAACCCAAGTCATACATTTTTATTGAAGAAAAATCCAATTTATCAGGAGATTTGTCAGTCAATATATGATAAATTGAAAAAATCACCTGAAAAAATTCCAGTATATTTTGCAGAAATCAATCTAGTATTAAGCACAATTTATCCATTGATAAATAAATATATTAATAATCCTGACAGGTTTACCAAAAATTTATTGACATATATAGAAACTAAAAATGGTGGGATAGATCAGCAGTTGATAGAATCAATGTATCATACATTAAATAATAAAATTTAAGCAAAAAGGTTTACTTTTTAACTTGATTTAGTATAATCGTATAAGGATATTTTCTTAAAGCAAAGCCCTAATAAAATACTAGGCTTTCGCTAGAGAAAGTAGTACAATATTCAACAGAGAATTATCCGTTAACATATCTCAACGGACTTCTTGCAAAAAAACAGGAGGGTCATTTTAATGGCAGAAAAAGAACATTACGTTAGAACTAAGCCGCACGTAAACATTGGTACCATCGGCCACGTTGACCATGGTAAGACCACATTAACTGCAGCTATTACTACAGTTTTATCAAAACAAGGTTTGGCAAAGGCTGAAGATTATGCACAAATCGATGCTGCACCAGAAGAAAAAGAACGTGGAATCACTATTAACACAGCCCACGTTGAATACGAAACAGAAAACCGTCACTATGCACATATGGATGCTCCAGGACACGCAGATTACATCAAGAACATGATCACTGGTGCTGCTCAAATGGATGGAGCTATCTTAGTTGTTGCTGCAACTGATGGTCCTATGCCTCAAACTCGTGAACACATTTTGCTTGCTCGTCAGGTTGGTGTTAACTATATCGTTGTTTTCTTAAACAAGACTGATTTAGTTGATGATCCAGAATTGATCGATTTGGTTGAAATGGAAGTTCGTGACTTATTATCAGAATACGGTTACCCTGGTGACGATGTACCAGTTATCCGTGGTTCAGCATTAAAAGCATTGCAAGGTGATCCTGAACAAGAAAAGGTTATCTTGGAATTGATGAAGACAGTTGACGAATACATTCCAACTCCAGAACGTGATACTGATAAACCATTCTTAATGCCAGTAGAAGATGTATTTACTATTACTGGTCGTGGTACTGTTGCTTCTGGTCGTATTGATCGTGGTACAGTTAAAGTTGGTGACGAAGTTGAAATCGTTGGTTTAACTGAAGATGTTTTGAAATCAGTTGTTACTGGTTTGGAAATGTTCCACAAGACCTTGGACTTAGGTGAAGCCGGAGATAACGTTGGTGTATTACTTCGTGGTGTTAACCGTGATCAAGTTGAACGTGGACAAGTTTTAGCAAAACCAGGTTCAATTCAAACTCATAAGAAGTTTAAGGGTCAAGTTTATATCTTGAAGAAAGAAGAAGGTGGACGTCATACTCCATTCTTCTCAGACTACCGTCCACAATTCTATTTCCATACAACTGATGTTACTGGATCAATTGAATTGCCAGAAGGTACTGAAATGGTTATGCCTGGTGATAACACTGAATTTACAGTTGAATTAATCAAACCAGTTGCTATTGAAAAAGGTACTAAATTCACTATTCGTGAAGGTGGACGTACTGTTGGTGCTGGTCAGGTTACTGAAATTCTTGACTAATTCTAACGTCAAAAAAAGATGTGCAAAGCACATCTTTTTTATTTTAAATTAATCTTTGTTAATTCAGAGTAAAAATACTGATATTTTCGTTTATTGTTAAAACGTTGTAATATCAGTATTTTTTTATTCTAAAGTTTTTATAAATGCTACGTTATTTGTTAATCTTCTTGTAATTTGCGTAACCAAGGTAAAATAAATCCTAGTCCGAATAATACAATTACAGTAATTATATTCATTGTCAGTTGGTGAGTAAATGCCTCACTGCCAAAGGTTGCTTCTGCTTCTTGAGGTATAAATCCCAAAGTTGCACAAACGAATGTAAAGATCAGACACCACCAACCAACAACTAATGCTGCAGTTTTGTTTTTAATAAATACATAATCTGAATGGAATTTCTTTTGTTGCATTCGCATCATAATGAATGCAAAGAATACCCAACATGTTTTATAGGGTGAAATAATTCCATTAATATTTAATAGCCAATTATATATTGAATTAATATTTGGCAATGTACCTGTTAATAATAGTAAAAACAAACTTAAACCTGTAGTTAATGTATAGCTATGAATAGGACGTCCATCTTTATTTTTCTTAGTTAGCCAACTAGGCATAAATTTATCTGCAACGTCACCTGCAAATACTCGACTTGATGCATCGAGCAATACAGCCAATTGAGCCATCATAAAAATTGCTTGAACAATGGCAAATAAATACATAAGTATTTTACCCCAGCCTAAGCTTTCTCCAAGCATTTGAAATGCATAGTAAGGCCCATTCATTTTAAAATCATGTGGTATATGATTAGCATTGAAAAACATTGCTAATGCTAAAGTTCCGAAGATTGTTAAAAATCCAGTCATGATTGCTAGCATCCACATAGCCTTTGGAAATTCATGTTTCGGATCACGCATTTGAACAATATAAGGTGCTGCAAGTTCAGCTCCAGACATTGCAAAAATCAATAACCCTGTAGTTGAAAAATATCTTAAGCTAAAAGATGGTTTAAATGCTGCAAGATTAAATGGTTGAGTTGCAATATGATGACCATGCAAGATCGCATAACCTGCAAGCAATACAAATAGCATTGACATGATGAACATTGCACCACCACCGATTAATGATAGTATTTCTAATGAATTTTTTATTGCATTTTCAAGTAAAATGAAAATCAAAATAATTACAAAAGTTAAAAGTCCAAACCAAAATGTGGACATTTTTTTGTCTAAACTATTATTTCCTAACAAAATCCAACTAAATGATACGATTACCGAATTAGAAACATCGACGATATAAGGAACACTTTGTACCCAATACATCCATGATGTCCAATAACCTAAGGTATCATTGCTTGAATGACGAACCCATGATGCTAATCCTCCTGCTTGATCTTTAAATGTTAGTCCCATTTGGCTAGTCATTAAAGCATAAGGTATAACATATGCAAACAACAGAAAGATCCAAGAAATTACGACGGATAATCCTTGATTTTGAAAAGGATAAAAGATGTTTTCAAAACTAATAATGGTAACAAAGTCAATTAAAGCAATAACTGGCCAACTCATATAATGCCTATTTTTTGGTGTAATCGTTTCTTCAAATTCCATATTTTCCCCCTAATTAATAGTATATTAATTTTACGAAAATATTTAATTAGGGTGGAGAGTAAGGTAAATGCACTTGAGTAACCCCTCCAATGTATATATAATTTTTATATGAATAGTGCTATTTTCTTACAAGAAAAGAAACACTCTAAAAATTATAAAGGTTTATTTAAGTTTTGCAATAGCATGTAAATATAAAGAGGAAATTTATGAACTTTCTAAAAATTGCAATTGGTACCCATATAAAAAATGAAAAAACTTTAGCACAATCAACTATAAGGCTAGATAAAATAAAAAATGCTGCTGCTGTGGCAGCTATAGTTGTAAATAAACACAATGATCAAGAAATAAAGAAAGCTCATAAACTGAAAGAAAAATCTGGTTTTAATATTCCGATTATACTAGTAGATAAAGCAATAACTAGAAAACAACAAAAAGTAATTAATGAAAAAGTGAAACAGTATACAGAAGAAATGATTCCTAGCTTTTTGACTGATTTGATTAATTTTGCGGAAAATAAACCAATCAGTTTTACTACACCTGGTCATCATAATGGGCAATATTATGATAAACATCCTGCAGGTGTTGCATTTAATAAATTCTTTGGTAAAAATTTAATGTATGCTGACACTAGTGACACTGTTCCGCAATTGGGGGATACTATGATGCACACAGGCACTCCACTGAATGCAGAGCAAAAGGCCGCAAAAACGTATAATGCAGACAAAGTATATTTTTGTACAAATGGGACAACAAGTGCTAACTCAATTTGCGCAAGTGCTTTATTAACAGATGGAGATCTAGTGTTATTTGATCGAAATAATCATAAATCTTTGTATAATAGTGCATTAATTATGAGTGGTGCTATTCCAGTGTATATTCCAACAGATCGAAATCCTTTAGGTTTAATTGGAGAAATGGATCCTGAGAGCTTTAATGAGGATAGAATTCGTGCAGAAATTGCTAAAGTTGATCCTGAAAAAGCAGAGAAAAAACGTCCATTTCGTTTGGCAATTGTGCAAGCAGAAACTTATGACGGTATATTTTATGATGCAAAATGGATATTAGATCACATTGGTAAATTATGTGACTATATCTTATTTGATTGTGCTTGGGGCGGTTTTGAATCTTTTGTACCAATTATGCGACATTTATCACCATTATTGTTAGATTTAGGTCCTGAAGATCCAGGAATTTTAGTTACTCAATCTCTTCATAAACAGCAAGCCGGGATGGCTCAAGCTTCACAAATTTTAAAAAAAGATGCACATATTAAAGGACAATCACGTTATGTTGATCATAAGCATTTTAATCATGCATATTTAAAATTCGTAACCTCAAGTTATTCATATCCTTTATATGCTTCTTTAACGGTGAATGCATATCTTACAGCAGATAAAACTAATGAGAAGTGGTGGGATGAAACTTTAAAAATGGGTATTAAGTGGCGTAAAAAGTTACTTAAAAAATCTAAGCTATTTAAACCATTTGTTTCAGATGATTTTGCCAAAATAAGTACTGAAGAGCTATCTACTAATGCTGATTATTGGAAATTAGATAATAAAAATTTGTGGCATGGATTTTTAAAGGTAGCTAAGGGTCAAGCAATGATTGACCCTATGAAGCTTACTGTAGTTACTCCTGGAATTGATATTAAACAACAAAGGTATGAAAAGCATGGAATACCAGGATCTGTTGTAGCCGAGTTTTTAATGGAAAATCATATAATTAGAGCGAAAAATGATTTGAATTCACTTTTATTTTTATTAACTCCTGGAGATACAGAAAAGGAGTTAAATACATTACTAGAAGCTTTTTTAAAGTTTGAAAAGTTTTATAATGAAAATGCACCTTTAAGACAAGTATTACCAAAACTATATGAAGCTTATAAAATTAGATATCATAATTATTCTTTAAAGCAACTGTGTCAAGAAATGCATGAATATTATGCTAAAAATGATACTTTTGATTTACAAAAAGCATTATTTGCAAGAAAAGATATGCAAAATTATATTATATCCCCTGCAGCTGCTGATAAATTATTTATTAAAAATAAGAATAAATTGGTAGATTTAACAGATATTGAAGGTGAGATTGCTGCAGAAGGCGCACTGCCTTATCCACCTGGGATATTTATTGTTGCACCAGGTGAAAGATGGACAAATATTGATAAAAAATATTTTGAAATATTAGCTGGTGCAATTGTAAAATTTCCTGGTTTTGTACCAGAAATTCAAGGTGTTTATTGGAAAAAAATCAATGATAAGATTTCAATACAAGCAGAAGTATTAAAATAATCTAAAGAGGAAATACAGATATGGAATTATCATGGAAAAGTGACTTACCAAAAGATTTAAAAGATAAAGTAACTAAAGTAGAAAAAGAGATTCGACCACGACTTGAAGAAATTGATGAACAGGTCACATTCAATCAGCAACGTGTTTTAGAATTATTTAGAAAACATCGTGTTGGTGAAGAAGACTTAGTCCCATCAACTGGTTATGGTTATGATGACATTGGTCGAGATAAAATTGAAGCAATTTATGCAGATTATTTTAAAGTAGATGATGCTTTAGTGCGTCCACAATTTGCTTCTGGCACACATGCTATTACTGTAGGATTATTCAGTATGCTCAGACCAGGAGATACATTATATTATTTGACTGGTACTCCGTATGATACTATTCAAGAATCAATTGGTTTAACTGGTGATAAGCCAGGTAATATGATGGAATATGGTATTAAATTTGCAACAACTGAATTATTAGACAATGGTGAAGTCGATTATGAAAATGCTAAAAAAGCATTGAGTGATAAAACAATAAAAGTAGTAGCTATTCAGCGCTCATTGGGATATGCTGTTAGAGCAAGCTTTACTGTCAATAAAATCAAAAAAATGATTGAATTTGTTAAAAAAATTAGGCCAGATGTAAATGTTTTTATTGATAATTGTTATGGTGAATTTTCTGAGTGTGTAGAACCTAGCTTTTATGGAGCTGATATGATGGCAGGTTCTCTATTTAAAAATGCTGGAGCAGGTATTGTTAAAAGTGGTGCCTTTTTAGTTGGTAGACAAGATCTAATAGATGGAGCAGGTTCTAGATTAACAGTTCCTGGAGCTGGAAAAGGTGAAGGCGCCACTTGGGGATATTTAAGAGATATTTATCAAGGCTTTTTTATGGCTGCGCATACAACTGGTGAAGCTATTAAAGGTATGATTTTTACAGCCGCTTTATGTGAAAAAATGGGTATGGATGTTGCTCCAAAATGGGATGCACCACGAACTGATATTGTTCAAACTGTAACTTTTGGTAAACCTGATCCAATGGTTAAATTTTGTGCAGCTATTCAGCATTATTCACCTATGAATTCATTTGTTGATCCGATTCCTTATCATCAAGATGGTTATGAAGATGAAGTGGTAATGGCATCTGGAAGCTTCACTGAAGGATCAACTATCGAATTATCTTCTGATGGACCTTTACGTGATCCATATCGTTTATATATTCAAGGTGGATTATCATATGCTCATGATAAAATTGCTATCACCCATGCTGTACAAGAAACTTTTTATAAAAATAATTAATGATAAGCAAGAAAACATGATTATTTTATGAAAAAGACTTCACTTATTTGTTTTTTAAAGCTTATTAATGTAAGATAGTTGAGTGTGCAATAGCAAACCCAACTTTGACATCGGAGGTATTGAATTAATGTCTGTAAAATGGGAAAAAACCGGAGATACTACCGGAGAATTAACTTTTGAAATTTCACCTGAAGAAATTAAATTAGGCTTGGATCAAGCTTTTAAACGTGTAAAAAACAATTTACGTGTTCCTGGTTTTAGAAAAGGACATGTTAGCCGTACTATTTTTGATCAATATTATGGTGAAGAAGCATTATATGAAGATGCTTTAAATGCTGTATTACCAAATGCATATGAAGCTGCTTTGAAAGATGCTAAAGTAGAAGCTGTAGGTCAACCAAAAATTGAACCTGTTTCTATGGAAAAAGGTAAATCTTGGACTATGAAAGCTACAGTTACTACTAAGCCAGAAGTAAAATTGGGCGAATATAAGGGGATCGAAGTACCTAAGCAAAATACACGTGTATTAGTTAAAGATGTAAATGCTGAATTAGATAAAAAACGTGAACAAAATGCTGAACTTGTATTAAAAGATGGAAAAGCTACTAAAGGTGATACAGTAACTATTGATTATAAGGGTACAATTGATGGCAAGCCATTTGATGGTGGTAGTGCTGAAAATTATTCTCTTGAATTAGGTAGCAATACATTTATTCCTGGTTTTGAAGATCAATTAATTGGTCACAAAGCTGGTGATGATGTTGATGTAGTAGTTACATTCCCTAAAGAATATGGTGCAAAGGATTTAGCTGGTAAAGAAGCTCATTTTGCAACTAAGATCCATGAAGTAAAATCTAAAGAACTTCCAAAACTTGATGATGAATTTGCAAAAGATGTTGATGATTCAGTAGATTCATTAGATGAATTAAAAGAAAAAATCAAGAAGCAATTAAAAGAAGAAAAGACCGCAGCAGCTGAAGATACAATTCAACAAGCTGCTATTGAAGGCGCTGTAGCTAATGCCAAAATTGATAAAATTCCTGAAGCAATGATTCAAGAAGATGTTAATACTCAAATGAATCAATACTTAGGAAACATGCAGCGTCAAGGTATTGATCCTCAAACATATTTCAAGTTAACCAATACTACTGAACAACAATTACGTGATCAATTATCACAAGATTCTGCAGAACGTGTTAAAACTAACTTAGTCTTAGAAGCAATTGTTGCCAAAGAAGGCTTGAAGGCTACTGAAAAAGAAATTGATCAAGAAATCAAAGATTTAGCAGCTGAATATAACATGGATGAAAAGACCGTTCGCAATACATTAAGCAATGATATGCTTGAACATGATATTACAGTTCGTAAAGCTATGGATCTTATTACTGATAATGCAAAACAAGTTGCTAAAAAGGCAAAAACTTCATCAAAAAAAGATGAAACTAAGTAATAATTTTATTATTTAAGGAGACGGCTCTAATGTGAGTCGTTTTTTCATTTGAGTCAAAAAGAAAGTTTTTATAGTCTTTTTATGTTACTCTAAACACATTGAATCAAGGAGGGAATTTTTGTATGGCTAAACAATACCAAGATGGCCCAGAAGAAATCACATGTTCATTTTGTGGTAAAACCCAAGCACAAGTCAAAAAAATGATTGCTGGTAATGGTGTATATATTTGTAATGAATGTGTTGCCTTATCTAAAAAGATCATTGATGATGAATTAAAAACTGACACTTTAAAAGAAACCAAAGATTTACCAAAACCTAAAGAACTTAAAAGCAAGCTTGATGATTATGTAATTGGACAAAACCGTGCAAAGAAAATTTTATCAGTTGCTGTTTATAATCACTATAAACGTATTAACCAAATGGATGTAGATTCTTCAACTGAATTGCAAAAATCAAATATCGCTTTAATTGGACCAACTGGATCTGGTAAAACTTATTTAGCTCAAACTTTAGCAAGAATATTGGATGTACCTTTTGCTATTGCCGATGCGACAACATTAACAGAAGCTGGATATGTTGGTGAAGATGTTGAAAACATTTTATTAAAATTATTGCAAAATGCTGATTACGACATTGATAGAGCCCAACGTGGAATTATTTATATAGATGAAATTGATAAGATATCTAAAAAAGCCGAAAATGTTTCTATTACTAGAGATGTTTCAGGTGAAGGCGTTCAACAAGCTTTATTAAAGATATTAGAAGGAACTATAGCGTCAGTTCCACCTCAAGGTGGAAGAAAACACCCACAACAAGAAATGATCCATATCGATACTAAAAATATTTTGTTTATTGTTGGTGGTGCATTTGATGGTATTGAAAGTATTGTCAAAAATCGATTGGGTAAAAAGACAATAGGTTTTGGAGCAGAAAGTCAATTAAATGCTATTGATAGTGATAATTGGAATAAATATCTAACTACAGGGGATCTAGTAAAATTTGGACTAATTCCTGAATTCATAGGTCGTATTCCAGTCATTGCAACATTAGATAAGTTAAATGATAAAGATTTAGTTAGAATTTTAACTGAACCAAAGAATGCTTTAGTAAAACAATATCAAAAATTATTATCTCTTGATGGTGTAGAATTGAGTTTTTCAACTGAAGCTTTAAAAGCAATTGCACATCTTGCTATTGAACGAAAGATGGGGGCAAGAGGGTTGAGAACGATCATTGAAAATTCAATGATGGATATAATGTATGAAACACCTAGTGAAAATAATATTGAAAAAGTTGAAATCACTAAAGGGGTAATTTTGAGACATGATAAACCAAAAATAACTTACAAACAAGACAATGATGAAAATGCCGATAATGAGGTAGTTAATAAATGAAAATAATTAGCAGTGCTTATAGTTTAAGTGCCGTGAAAGAGTCTCAATATCCAACAGACAATTTACCTGAGATTGCATTAGCTGGTAGATCAAATGTTGGAAAATCTAGTTTAATCAATTCGCTATTAAATCGTAAAAATTTGGCAAGAACGTCTTCTTCACCTGGAAAAACACAGACACTTATTTTTTATAAAGTTAATGAACAATTTTATTTTGTTGATGTTCCTGGATATGGATATGCAAAAGTGTCGAAAGCTAAGAGACAAGATTTTGGGATTATGATTCAAGATTATTTAGAAACTAGAGCTAATTTAGAAGCACTAATAATTTTAATTGATTCAAGGCATGAGCCAACTAAAGATGATATAGCTATGTATGAATATGCTCAATATTTAAATTTACCAATTTTAATTGTTACAACTAAAGTCGATAAGCTTAAGAAAAACGAGCAAAATAAAATCATTAGTAATCTTGCTAAAAATATTGATATTAAGAAATCAAATGTAATAGTAATACCATATAGTTCGATAACTAAAATCAATAGTGAGAAAATCTTGAAATGGGTTGAAAATAAAGTTGGATAACTAAAAAAGGCGAGATCAAAATGATCTGCCTTTTTGTGTAACTTATTATTTGTTTTTGTCGAGAGAATTTTTTTCATTAGACTTTTCGAGCTTTTTGGCTGTTTTTTTCTTAGGGTCATCAGGGATGACTGCAAATTTATCTAGCATTCTTTCTAATTCATCTTGTCTTTTAAATGTTAATCCCATTAATTTATCCTCATTTCTATCTTTTTTATTTATTATAATAGACTATAGTAATAAGTGTAAGTAATATGAAAGGATCTTTTGTAATGGATACAATTGAAACAATTATGAATCGACACAGTGTTAGAGAATTTTCATCTAAAAAAGTAGAAATTTCTGATATCAAAGAACTTATTGCAACTGCGCAGCATGCACCATCTTGGGTAAATTCTCAACCATGGAGAGTATATGTTGCTGTTGGTGAGACTCTTAAAAAAATAAAACTAGCACATATAAAAAATTATGAAGAAGGTATAAAACCTCACTCTGATTTTCCAACAAGACATAGACAAGATTGGGATGCTTTTCCAAGAGAACATATGGCACAGACTACTGCATATCGTGCAAGTATTTGGAATGATGGGATACTTGCAAAATATAAAGACCAACAAAAACAACTATATGATGCCCCTGCTTTAATTTATGTAACTATACCCAAGAATTCAACTGATTGGTCAAAATTTGATGCTGGTAGTTTTGTTCAGACTCTATTATTAGCTGCAAAAGATAGGGGAATATCATCAATACCTGCATATGAAATTGCAAAATTTCCCGATACTGCTCGCAAAATTATGGGAATTTCTGATAATGAAACTATTGTCATTGGTATTGCACTAGGTTATTCAAAGGATAGTAGTGTGATTAATGCATACCATTCAAGCAGGATATTGACTGATCAAATGATGAAAATTAAAGATTAATATACAAAATAGTAACTGCATATTATAGTAACTGCATATTGTGGTTACTATTTTTGAATAAACAAAATTTGCATAGTAAAATTGATATTCGTGTTAAACTTAAATCTGCTGAAAAAATTTTAGTTATTACAAGAAGGTGGAATTTTGGCTAGTGATCATATTGAAAATAAATTAAAACTTTTACCTGATAAGCCAGGAATTTATCTTATGAAAAATGCTGAAGGAAAAATAATATATGTTGGAAAAGCTAAGAATCTAAAAAATCGTGTTCGATCATATTTTAAAAGTACGCAAGTTGGACGAAGAGCTAACTTGGTAAGAGACATCAGAGATTTTGATACAATTGTTGTTTCTTCAAATAAAGAAGCTTTTTTGTTAGAAATTACAATGATCAAAAAATACATGCCTTATTACAATATTCAACTAAAACAAGGCACAGGTTATCCGTATATTGAAATCACAAATGAGCGTGATCCAGAAACAAAATTGACGAGTATTGTTCGCAAAGATAATGGTTACTATTTTGGACCATATCCTAATGTATATGCGGCTCAAGCAACTTTAAAGTTTATTCATAAAGTGTATCCATTAAGGCGCTGTCGTGGCTATCAAGGAAGACCATGTTTGTATTATCATATGGGGCAATGTTTAGGGGCGTGTTTTAGAGAAGTCCCTAAGGTTGAGTATGCAGAACAAATAAAAAAAATAAAAAGTTTTTTGAATGGTGATATTGGTCAAGTAAAAAAAGATTTAACAGAAAAGATGGAAACAGCAGCTCACAACATGGAATTTGAAAGAGCCGCAGAATTGCGTGATGAATTAAAATATATTGAACAAACTGTTGAAAAACAAAAAATCATATCTAATGATCACACTCAAAGAGATATATTTAATTATTATGTTGATAAATCATGGATTTCTATTCAAATCTTCTTTTTACGACAAGCTAAATTATTAAAACGTGTTACCAGAATGTTCCCTTTAGTTGATGATCAAGATCCTGAAGATGAATTTGTTTCGTTTATTGTACAATTTTATAATCAACACAATCGAGTATTGCCAAAAGAAGTGTTAGTTCCAAAAAAAGTTGATACTGAAAGTTTATCACAAGTTTTACGTGTACCAGTTAGAACACCACAACGAGGCACAAAATATTCATTACTAAAAATGGCAAAGGAAAATGCTAAATTGAAACTTGATGAAAAATTTAGATTATTAGAATTAGGTAATCGTAAAACAAAAGGTGCTCAAAAAGAGATATTTGATGCATTAGGATTACCTTATGGGCATTATATTGAAAGCTTTGATCATTCTCATATTCAAGGTGCTGATCCGGTGTCTGCTTTAGTTGTGTTTAAAGATGGGGAACCATTTAAATCAGGATATAGAAAATATAAATTAAAAGGTGAAGTTGAACATCAAAAAGGTGGAGATGAAGTAAGAAATACTCGTGAAGTCGTAAGAAGACGCTATGGTCGATTGCTACGCGAGCACAAAAAAATGCCAGATTTGATATTGATGGATGGGGGGCAAATTCAAGTAGACGCAGCATTGGATGTTTTAAAAAATGAATTGAATTTAAATATTCCAGTAGCTGGAATGGTAAAAGATAATCATCACCACACCAATCATTTAATATTTGGTAATCCATTTAGACTAATTCCACTAAATCCAAAATCACAAGGATTTTATCTGATGACAAGAATTCAAGATGAAGTTCACCGCTTTGCAATTACATTCCATCGTAGAACTCATGCAAAAAATGCATTATCAAGTAGATTAGATGATATTAAAGGTATTGGGCCTAAAAGTAGAAATAAGTTATTGAGAACATTTGGATCTTTATCAAAAATTCAGCATGCAACTATTGAACAAATGCAAAATGCAGGCTTAACTATTACTCAAGCACAAACTGTAAAATTGGCGTTACAAGATATTGGTAAAAAGTAAGATAAAGGCTTATATATAATAAACTTATATGGTATTATAAATAACTAGTAGAAATTATGAAAGGAGAGGGGTATATATGGCATTTGTTGATCAAACAAAAATTGATGTCCAAGCCGGTAAAGGCGGCGATGGCATGGTAGCTTTTCGTCATGAAAAATACGTTCCCAATGGCGGACCTGCTGGTGGAGATGGTGGTCGTGGTGGTAGTATTATTTTTGTGGCGGATAACGGATTACGAACCTTAATGGATTTTCGATATCGTCGCAAATTTAAGGCTACTGCTGGCGAAGATGGTCGTATTAAATCACAATATGGTAGAGCAGCCAAAGACGTATATTTAAAAGTACCTGTGGGCACTACTGTATCTGATTTTAATACTGGTGAATTAATTGGCGATTTAACACAAAATGGTCAAGAACTTGTTGTTGCCCATGGCGGTCGCGGGGGTCGTGGCAATATTCATTTTGCCAATTCAGTGAATACTGCTCCTGAAATTGCTGAGAATGGAGAACCTGGAGAATTTCGTACATTACGCTTAGAACTAAAGGTTTTAGCTGATGTTGGATTAGTAGGCTTTCCATCCGTGGGTAAATCTACATTGTTATCAGTTGTAACTAAAGCAAAGCCTAAAATTGCTGCATATGAATTTACCACATTAACTCCTAATTTAGGTATGGTAACATTACCCGATGGCCGTGATTTTTCAATAGCTGATTTACCTGGATTAATTGAGGGTGCAAGTAAAGGTGTTGGATTAGGAATACAATTTTTACGTCATGTAGAAAGAACTAAGGTTATTTTACATGTTGTATCAATGGATCCTAATAATGGTCGTGTTCCAAAAGAAGATTACCAAAAAATTCGTAAAGAATTAGCTAATTATTCACTTGATGTAACCAATAAAAAAGAAATTATAGTTGCAAGTAAAATGGATCTTCCAGGGAGTAAGGAAAGATTTGATGAATTCAAAAAAGATCTAGAGCAATTAGGCATAAAAGAACCTATTTTTCCAATTTCAAGTGTGACACATCAAGGTGTACAAGAAGTTATGCAAAAAGCTGCAGATCTTTTAGAAGAAGTAGAAAAGAAACAAGAAACAGAAAAAATAGAATCTACTGTTGAACATAAAGAATATAAATTTAAGCCTGATGATAAATTTAAGGTTGAAAAGGTTGCAGATAATCAATTTGCGATTTCTGGACAAAAACTAGAAAGATTAGTTGCAATGACTAATGTTGAACATCAAGATGGGATAATGCTTCTTGCACGTAAATTAAAGAATATGGGAGTCGATGATGCATTGCGTGAAGCAGGTGCAGTCGATGGTGATGAAGTTACAATTGGCGATTTCACTTTTGAATTTGTCCAATAATTAAGAAAAAAGATTAAGATAAAATGATTAAACAAACAAAAAATCGGTTTATTACAGGATATTCTGGATTAAGAGCACTGGCAGTTGTTGGTGTTATTTTGTATCATCTAGATCCTAGCGTTTTTATTGGTGGATATTTAGGAGTGCCGATTTTTTTTGTGCTTTCAGGATATTTAGTTACTGATCATATGCTTGCAAGTTATGCAAAAACTGGAAGCTATGATTATAAACGCTTTTATATCAACCGTATAAGAAAATTGTATCCACAGATGATCACCGTTTTGTGGTCGAGTGGTGCATATATATTATTGTTTCAGCAAAATTTATTAGCTAAATTTAATCAAATAGTCTGGACTAATTTGTTAAATGTATACAATTGGTGGCAGATAGCAAATGGTCAAAGCTATTTTGAAAGATTTGCAAGTAATGAATCTCCATTTACACATTTATGGACGATGTCAATTGATGGTCAGTTTTATATTTTATGGCCTCTAGTAATTTTTTTATTAGTAAAATATGCTCATAAAAAAAAGATAGCTTTCTGGACTATAACTGTCCTTACCATAGCTTCTGTATTAGAAATGGCAATATTATTTAAGCCAGGTGTAGATACTAGTAGAATTTATTATGGAACTGATACCAGATTCTTTTCTTTAGGATTAGGTGCAATGCTTGCATATGTATGGCCAACGGGAAAATTAAATAAGAATATTGCGCCACGATATGCACAAATATTAGATATAACTGGTGCAGTAAGCTTTGTTGGAATGTTAGTTTTATTTTTCGATAGGGTAGTAGATCCACAAAAGGCATTTATTTATCATGGCGGAATGTTTTTATTTTCAGCTTTTACAACAATATTTGTGGCCATTATTGCTCATCCTGCAAGTCATTGGAATAAATGGATGACTAATTCAATTTTTAACTATATTGGAAGTAGAAGTTATGGGATTTATTTGTATCAGTTTCCTGTAATGATCTTTTTTGAAGATAAGTTTACTAATGTTGCTGATCATCCATTTTTGTATCATTTTATCGAAGTTGTATTAATTTTTGTAATTTCAGAAATAACTTATAGATTAATTGAGAGACCTATTGGAAAAATCACCTTGAATAAAGCTAGAAATTACTTTAATAGTGTATTTAATTGGGATAATGGGAACTGGCAACAAAAGTTACGCGCATTATTTGCACTGATTATATTAGTTTTAGGAAGTATTGCAATAATTAGAGCTCCTTATGTCAAAGCAGCTAATCCAAATAAGTCTAATCTTGCTCGACAAATAACCAAAAACCGTGCTCAACAAGAAAAAGATAATAAAAAAGTTATTGATAATATTAAAATGCATGGGAAATCTGCTGAATCAAAATCAAAAATGTATCAAGAAGCTAAGATTAATGCAGTTAAACATCCAGTAAACAAAGAATATGAAAAATATGGTATTAGCCAACTTGACTTACAATTAGCACACAAGACAGCTATTACTGCTGTAGGTGATTCAGTAATGGCAGGATCAAGTGATAAATTAAAGCAATTAATGCCAAATTCTGTAATTGATGCGACAGTTTCACGTCAGTTGAGTGATACATTTGGAATAATTCAAAATTATAAAAATCAAGGTGTCTTAGCAAATAATGTTTTATTGGGATTAGGTACTAATGGATCATTCCCAATGAGTGATTTAGATCATATGATGCAAATAATTGGATCTAAGCGTCATGTTTTTTGGGTTAATGTACATGTACCAACTAGACAATGGCAAGATCCAGTAAATAAATTGTTGAACCAAGCTGCTAAAAAATATAAAAATTTAACTATAATTGATTGGTATGGATACTCTTCCAAGCATTCAAATTGGTTTTATCCAGATCAAACACATCCAACACCAAATGGCTCATATTATTACACTGCATATATTGCTAAACAAATCGTAGATCATAGTAAGTTTTAATTGTTAGAATGGGATATTGATGGAAATAGAATTTCTTGGGACAGGTGCTGGGCAACCGTCCAAAACACGCAATGTATCAAGTATTGCATTAAAATTGCTTGATGAGATAAATGAAATATGGCTATTTGATGTAGGAGAAGCAACTCAGCATCAAATACTTAAGACAAATATTAGACCAAGAAAAATTAAAAGAATTTTTATTTCACATAATCATGGAGATCACATTTTTGGATTACCAGGATTTTTATCAACTAGGTCGTTTCAAGGAGATGTCGAACCGTTAACTATTTATGGCCCTGCTGGAATAGATCAGTTTGTAAAAACAGCACTTAGAGTTTCAAAAACTAAGATATCTTATCCAATTAATTATGTGATATTAGATAAAGGCGGAAAAATTTTTGAAAATGATCAATTTACAGTGTTTGCTGAAAAATTAGATCATCGAATTGCTAGTTATGGTTTTAGAATAGTAGAAAAATCTCGCCCCGGTGAGCTTTTAATGGACAAAGTAAAAGAATATAAAGTTCCTAATGGACCTTTATTAGGGCAATTAAAAGCTGGAAAAGATATAGTATTATCATCTGGTAAAATCTTGCATGGGCTAGATTTTGTTGGACCTGATAAACCTGGTAGAGTAGTAACTATAATTTATGATACTAGATCTACACCTAATATTGAAAAATTGGCAAAAAATGCAGATGTTTTAGTACATGAATCTACTTTTGCAGGTGATGAAGCTAAGATGGCACGAGCATATTACCATTCAACAGCAGTAGAGGCAGCAATTATAGCTAAAAGAGCAAATGTTAAAAGATTATTTTTAACACATATTTCTGCTCGATATTTGGGGCAAAAGGCTTATAATTTAGAAAAGCAGGCTAAAAAAGTTTTTCCTAATACAAGGTTAGTTAATGATTTTGATAGCTTTGATATTCCAATGAAAGGATAGATTACTAATGAGTAATTCTTTACGTGATAAGGTCGTTATTATTACAGGTGCTTCAAGTGGTATTGGTCGCTCAATTACTCTTGAAACTGCTGAAAGAGGGGCAACAGTGGTATTAATTGCACGTGATGTTGCGAAATTAAATGAAGTGGCACAAGAAGCAATGCATTTATCTGGAAGTCAAGCCTTTGTTTTTCCAACGGATATGGGGCATGCAGAACAAATTGATGAAACATTTAAAAAAATAGTTCAAAAAGTTAAACGAATAGATTATTTAGTTAATGCAGCTGGATTTGGTAAATTTTCAAGATTCTTAGACCAAAATGTTGTACAAATGTCAGATATGTTTCAAGTTAATGTATTGGGATTAATGTATTTTACACGACTTGTTGCTAGAGTAATGATTGATCAAAAATCTGGTCATGTAATTAATTTAGGATCAATGGCTGGAAAGATCCCTACAGCTAAATCTGCTGTTTATAGTGCCACAAAAGCTGCAGTTATCCAATTTTCGAACGTTTTAAGATTAGAATTAAAGCCCTTTAATGTAAAGGTTATGACTGTGAATCCTGGACCTGTATACACTAACTTTTTCAACATTGCGGATGAAACAGGTGATTATGCTAAAAATGTAGATGCTTTTATGCTTGATCCAGATGATGTTGCTTGGGAGATCGTTCATTATTTTGACAGTGATAAACGAGAACTTAATCTTCCATGGAGTTTAGCAGTATTGGCCAAATTATATGATCTATTTCCAACTATAGGAGATTATTTATCATTAACATTTGCATCTAAAAAATAAGGGGTATTATTATGGAAAAGCAAAGAACTTGGGTAATAGGGCTTGCATTATCGTTGATTGCAGTAATATTTGTCATTTTGAATACAAGCCCCGTAACAATTAATTTTGGCTTCGCGCAACCTAAATTACCATTGATTGTTATTTTAGTTATAATGCTTTTGTTGGGAGCAGTTATTACCTTCTTTTTGGGAAAAAGGGATGTTCCTGCTACACAAAAACAATTTGTCAAAAAATTGAATTTACAAAGAAAAGAATTAACTAAACAATATCAAAAAGAATTAGATGATAAAAATAAACAAATCAATCGTTTAAATGATGAAGTTGCTAAACTAAAACAGGCACAACTTGATAAAAATTAATTACAAAACATCAGAATATTTGGGCTTGATTTATTAGAATATCAATAGTATTATTAGAATACGTGAGTTGAGAGACTTGGTATTAAACTGAAATAAAGGAGATCTAATCAATGGCAGTTCCTGCAAGAAAAACTTCTAAGCAAAAGAAACGTTCACGTCGTGGACATATTAAATTAACTGTACCAGCAATGCACTATGATGCAACTACTGGTGAATACAGATTAAGCCACCGCGTTTCACCAAAAGGCTATTATAAAGGTCGTCAAGTTGTTAACAAAACAAATAACAATGAAGACTAATTAAAATGCACCCTTGAGGTGTTTTTTTTATGCGAAAGAGAAAGATATGAAATTAATTTTTTTACATTCTAGTGATACGCACGGCTTTATTATGCCAACAGATTATCATGATAAAACAAATTACAATGCTCCAATAGGATTAAGTCGTGTGAGTAGTGTTATTAAAGCTCAAAAAGCTAAATATGGTGCAGATCATATTGTTGTCACTGATGCAGGGGATTGCTTACAGGGTTCTGCTTTAGCAACTTATGTACATAACCAATCTACAGAAAATTATGCTGCTTTGCAGAAATTTACTGATGCATATAATAATGTTGATTATGATGCAAGAGCATTGGGAAATCATGACTTTAATTATGGATTAGATTATTTAACTTATTATATTGATAATAATAAAGCTCCAATTCTTAATGATAATATATTAGACTCTAAAACTAATACTAGTGCATTTGGTCAAGAGTATACGATTGTTGAAAAAATGGGAATAAAAGTTGGTATTTTGGGTATTACTACTCAATTTGTCCCACATTGGGAAGCAAAAGATCATATTGAAGGATTAAAATTTGTTTCTGCATACGATCAAATAAAAAAACTAGCCCCTCAATTAAAGAAAAAAGTTGATGTGTTGGCAGTTATTTATCATGGAGGCTTTGAAAGTGATCCATTAACTGGTGAGAAAACCGAACCCCATACTGGTGAAAATGAAGGTTATAAAATTTTAACTGAAATACCAGAAATAGATGTTTTTTTAACTGGGCATCAACATCGCCGATTAAATGAAGTAGTAAGTAACACAGCAATAGTTCAACCTGGCTATAGAGGAGAGGCAGTTGCTAAAGTAGTTTTAGATATTGATGAAAAAAATCATAAAATAAAAAATATAACTACATGCTTAATAGATACTAAAGATTATGATCCAGATAAAGCCGTTATTGATTGTGTTAAAACACTTGATAAGCATACTCAAAAATGGCTTGATCAGCCAATTGCTGAACTTAGTGAGCCTGCACCTATAAAAAATGCTATAAAAGGTAGAATTGAGGGTGCTCCATTTATTAATTTGATTCAACAAATGCAATTATGGTTTACCAAAGCTGATGTATCTGCAACAGCGATTATGAGTGAAAAGGCTCATGGATTCGGTACAAAAGTCACTTTACGTGATATTTTGCTAAATTATCCATATGCTAATCAATTATGTGTAGTGCAGCTTACTGGGAGGCAATTACGTGAAATCATTGAATATAGCACAAGTTTTTTGCAAAAAGATAATATTGGAAAGATTTCATTTGTAAAACGTTATATGGAACCCAAACCGATGTTATATCATTTTGATGTTTTTTATCCTGTAAAATATGAAGCAGATATTTCTAAACCCGTAGGAACAAGGCTCACAAAGTTAACTTTAAATGGCAAGCCATTAGATTCAGATAAAATATATACTTTAGCTGTTAATAATTATAGAGCTATGGGTGGTGGCTTTTATCCAGTCTATTCTCCAGATAAAATCAAATATTTGCTGGATAAAGATTATGTACAAATGTTTACAGAATTCCTAACCCATGAAAAAGTTAAAGTAGATACAAAAGCTAATTATAAATTTTATTAACAAAAAAAGCTGAGATTGATCTCGGCTTTTTTTATGATTTACTATATTTACTTTTATCTTTGTGTGAGCGAGCAGTGATAGTTGGAATAATTACAGCAAATAATAATCCAAATACTGCACCGATTATTAAAGATCTTGGCGGATCGTATTGTCTTTGGGTCAATGCGGCAGCAATAAATCCAATTATGGACATAAATATTGCTCCCCAAGCTGCTGTAACAATGTAGCGTAAGCAGTCTTCAAAAAAATTGCGCATAGATTATCCTTCTTTCTTTTCGATTGAAATTTTATCAAAAAAAGTACTAACTTACAAGCAAGACCAGTAAACTGTTGTTATACTTTAATAAAAGGGGTGAATTTAATGAATCAAATAACAGGATTACAAAATATAAGTTCATATACACTTTTACAAAGCCCGACAAAATTAGCAGATTTAGTAGATACAGCTGTTAAAGCAGGCTATAATTCTTTTGCTCTTACAGATATTAATGTTACTTATGGGCTAGTTGATTTTTATAAATTAGCTAAGGAAAAAAATTTAAAACCATTACTAGGGATGCAAATTAGGATTAATGGTTTGATAGATGCTATGAGTGTTTATGATTTAATTGTAATTGCAAAAGATAATATTGGTTATCAAAACATTTTGCGTATGTCTAGTGCAATAAACTTAAAGACAGATAATGGCACTAATGGAAAAGTAATTACGCTAACAGATTTGGATAAGTATTTAGGAAATTTATTTATTATTACACCAGCTAATATAAACAGTGAATTACATTATTTGAGTGAAAATAACGTTAATTTGGCTCCTGAATATATAAGGCAATTGCAAGAAATTGTACCTGGAACTTCAGATATTTATTTAGGAGTGTTTGCAGATAAAAAGCAAATTAATTATATTGATTTTGTTTCATCATTAAGTAAGCAATTTGGAATACCATTAACTGCTGTGGAAGATACGCAATATCTAAAGCCAATGGATCAATTCTTACGCAAAAGCTTACTTGCTATTAAAGATGGAAAGAAATTGCCAGAAATTAAAGATATAGCTCAACAAAGCGGTTCGCATTATTTAAAAAATAAAAATGAATTGCTTGCTAATTATCATGAATTAGACTTAGATGAAGCATTAAATAATGCCAGCAAAATAGCAGATACTGCTAATACTGAAATTGAATTTAAAGAACCTCAATTACCAAAATATAAGCAAAATAAATTTCCAACTTCACAGAAATATTTAGAATATTTGACAAAAGAAGGTTTAAAAAAACGATTTGCAAATAAAATTATCCCAGATATATATCGCAAAAGACTTTTATATGAATTGCAAGTAATTAATCAAATGGGATTTAATGATTATTTCTTGATTGTCTGGGATGTTATTAACTATGCACATAGGCAGAAAATAACTACTGGTCCTGGGCGTGGATCTGCGGCAGGATCAGTAGTTGCATATGCATTAAAAATTACTGAAGTTGATCCATTAAAATATGATTTGTTATTTGAACGTTTTTTAAATCCATCTCGTGCACAAATGCCAGATATAGATTTAGATATTCCTGATAATCGTCGTGATGAAGTAATTAAATATATGTTTGATAAATATGGAATGGATCATGCAGCACAAATATTAACTTTTGGAACTTTAGCTGCTAAGCAGGCTTTACGTGATTGTGCACGAATTTTTGGCTTAACTGTTTTGCAAGCAAATAAATGGACTCAGGCAGTTCCTTTTTCAAAAACTAAAATCACATTAAGACAAGCCTATAAAAATTCAAATGAACTACAAATTTTGGTTAATGCTACTGCATTAAACCAATTATTATTTAAAACTGCTGAAAAAATCGAAGGTATTCCAAGGCATTATTCTGTTCATGCAGCTGGTTTGGTTATTTCTGATAATTCAATTGCTAAAATAGTTGGTTTGCAAGCAGGACCATTAGGAATTCCTGTAACGCAACAAACAAAAACAAATGTTGAAGCTTTAGGTTTATTAAAAATTGATTTTCTTGGGCTGCGTAATTTAACTATTTTAGGAAATACTTTATCTATACTTAACAAAGAAGGAATAAAGTTCAATCCTAATAAAATACCATTAGATGATCCAGATACATTAAAATTGTTTCAAGATGGAAATACTGATGCTATTTTTCAATTTGAATCTAGTGGAATTAGAAATGTTTTAAAAAGATTACATCCAGACAAATTCGAAGATATTGTGGCGGTGAATGCACTTTATAGGCCAGGTCCGATGCAAAATATAGATACGTTTATTGCACGAAAACATGGCAAGCAAGCAGTAGTTTACCCAGATGAAAGTTTAAAGAGTATTTTAGGATCAACTTATGGAATTCTAGTTTATCAAGAACAAGTTATGCAGACAGCCCAAATATTAGCAGGATTTTCTTTAGGGGAAGCTGACTTATTACGCAGGGCAATGTCGAAAAAAAAGCAAGATATCATAGATAAACAAAGAACAAAGTTTATATCTGGAGCAGTAAAATTAGGACACACTAAAGAATTAGCACAAAAAGTTTATGATTACATTGAACAATTTGCAAATTATGGCTTTAACCGTTCACATGCAGTTGCTTATTCAATTATTGCTTTTTGGCTAGCATATTTAAAAGTGCATTATCCAGCAGCTTTTTTTACTGCCTTGATTAATTCAAATGTTGCTAATAAAACTAAGATTACTGACTATATAATTCAGGCACAAAATGCTGGAGTAAAAATATTGCATCCAGATATCAATTTAAGTCAGGCTGAATTTATATTGAACAAAGGTCAAATATTGGTAGGATTCAGGGCAATTAAAGGCTTGAGAACAGATTTTATTAAAAACATAGTTAGCTTAAAGCATCCAATAGATTCCTTTATTGAATTTTTAAGATCAATTAATTCTAAATTTCTCAATGAAGACGCAATTGTAGCATTAATTAAGGCAGGATGTTTTGATAGTATCGAAAAAAATCGTAATACGCTACTTAATAGTGTAAAAGATATGATCGAAAATATTAAATTTACAGGTTCAAATATTGGCTTATCAGAGACTTTAGGTGTTAAGGCCAAAGTAGGTAAGATGCCTGACAAATCACAAAAAGCATTGATGGAAGATCAAGCAATGGGATTTTCAATTACACAAACTCCATTATTAGCTGTTGAAAAATATGCCCAACGCTTTAAAGCACAGCCTTTAAATAGTTTTTTGATTAATCAAAAAGGAATTAGTGTCGGCAAGTTGATGAAATATAAGCCAATAAAAACTAAAAGGGGTGCAACAATGGCCTTTGCAACATTTGCAGATAGTACAAGTTCTCAAGAGGTTACTATTTTTCCACGAGTATATCTAAAAATTCAGGGATTATTAAAAGAAGGGCAAATTTATCTTCTTCAAATAAAAACTCAAAGTGATAATTATGATAATGGTAAATTACAATTATTATTAACAGATTTAAAGCAAGTAAAGATTAAAGATTAAATGATAACGCTATCATTAAAGAAAGCGTATTCTATCGATAAAATAATGAAGACTTTATACCAAAAAAATGTTACTATTTAACTGATGTGAGAAATTGCACATATTATATATTATGAGGTGAATACATGAAACGGATTGGTATTTTAACTAGTGGCGGAGATGCTCCTGGAATGAATGCCGCAATCAGAGCCGTAACCAGAACTGCAATTGCCAATGGTATTGAAGTATTTGGGATCAATTATGGTTTTGCAGGTTTAGTTGCGGGCGATATTTTTCCAATGACATCTAGCACAGTTGCTAACAAGATCAACCGTGGTGGTACATTTCTTTATTCAGCTCGCTATCCAGAGTTTGCTCAAGCAGAAGGGCAACTTAAGGGAATCGAACAATTAGAGAAATTTGGAATTGAAGCATTAGTTGTTATTGGTGGCGATGGTTCTTACCATGGTGCATTGGCTCTTACTAAACGTGGATACAATGCAGTAGGTTTGCCAGGAACAATTGATAATGATATTCCTTACACTGATTTTACGATTGGTTTCGATACAGCATGTCGTACAGCAGCTGATGCTATTGATAAGATTCGCGATACTGCAAGTAGTCATCAAAGAGTGTTCGTTGTTAACGTAATGGGCAGAAACTGTGGTGATATTGCAATGTACGCAGGACTTGCTAGTGGTGCAGATGCTATTGTAATTCCTGAAAAAGCATATGATATTAAAGAAATAGCTGCGGGATTAAAACAAGGTTTTGCCAACGGTAAGGATCATGGTATTGTTGTTGTTGCTGAAGGCGTCATGAATGCATCAGATTTTATGCATGAATTATTAAAATATGGTGATTTTGATGCGCGTGCATCTGTTATAGGACACATGCAACGTGGTGGCGAACCATCTGTAATGGATCGTATCTTAGCAAGTAAGATGAGTGAACATGCGGTAAAACTACTTCTTGATGGAAAAGGTGGTCTAGCTGTAGGAATCGAAAATAATAAGATTACATCTCATGATATTCTTGATTTGTTTGACCAAAAACATCACGGAGATTACTCATTGCTTGAGTTAAATAAGATTTTGGCAAAATAATTTGTAATGTTTTATGAATAGGAGATATTCAATAATGAAAAAGACAAAGATTGTTAGTACTTTAGGACCTGCTTCAAATGACCTTGAAACTATTGTTAAATTAGTTGAAGCTGGTGCGAATGTATTCCGTTTCAACTTTTCACATGGTGACCATGAAGAACATCTTGAACGTATGAAGATGGCTCGTGAAGCTGAAAAGAAGACTGGTAAGTTAGTTGGTATCATGCTTGATACTAAGGGTGCAGAGATTAGAACTACTTCTCAAAAAGAAGGCAAGTTTACTTTGAATACTGGTGATGAAATTAGAATTTCAATGGATGCATCACAAGAAGGTGACAAGAACAAGTTATTTGTTACTTACCCAGGTTTATATGACGATACTAACATTGGTGGTCATGTATTAATTGATGATGGTAAAGTTGATTTATTGATTACTGGTAAAGATGAAGCTAAGCATGAATTGATTACTAAAGCTCAAAATACAGGTGTTATTGGTTCTAAGAAGGGTGTTAATGCACCTGGTGTTGAAATTCGCCTTCCAGGAATCACTGAAAAAGACCGTGATGATATTACATTTGGTTTGAAGCATGGTATTAACTTTATTTCTGCTTCATTTGTACGTAAAGCACAAGATGTTCTAGATATTCGTCAATTATGTGAAGATGCAGGTCAAGATGAAGTTAAGATCTTCCCTAAGATCGAATCACAAGAAGGTATTGACAATATTGATTCAATTTTGCAAGTTTCAGATGGTTTGATGGTTGCTCGTGGTGACATGGGTGTTGAAATTCCATTTGTAAACGTACCATTTGTACAAAAGACTTTGATTAAAAAAGCAAACGCATTGGGTAAGCCAGTTATTACTGCTACTCAAATGCTTGATTCAATGCAAGAAAATCCTCGTCCAACTCGTGCAGAAGTAACTGACGTAGCTAATGCTGTTTTAGATGGAACTGATGCAACAATGTTATCAGGTGAATCAGCAAATGGTTTGTATCCAGTACAATCAGTTAAAGCTATGGCTGACATTGATATGCGTACTGAAAAGTACTTAGACAGCCGTAACACTTTAGCATTACAAAGATTTGAAGAATATAAGGGTTCAAACGTTACTGAAGCTATCGGTGAATCAGTTGTTCGTACTGCTGGTGAATTGGGTGTTAAAACAATTATTGCTGCAACTAACTCAGGTTATACTGCAAGAATGATTTCTAAATACCGTCCAGATGCAGATATCATCGCTATGACTTTTGATGAAAAAGTTCAACACTCATTAGGTATTGTATGGGGTGTACAACCTTTATTGACTGAAAAGCCTAAGTCAACTGATGATATGTTTGACAAAGCAGCAGAAGTTGCTAAAGCAAATGGCTATGTAAAAGATGGTGACCTTGTAATTATCGTTGCTGGTGTTCCAGTTGGTGAATCTGGTACTACTAACTTGATGAAATTACAATTAATTGGTTCAAAACTTGTTAAAGGTTTGGGTGTAGGTAGCCAATCTGTAATTGGTAAAGCTGTAGTTGCTGACAATGCAGAACAAGCTAATGCTAATGTTCAAGAAGGTGACATCTTAGTTGCTAAGACAACTGATAAGGATTACTTACCTGCAATCAAGAAAGCAAGTGGTTTAGTTGTTGAAACCTCAGGTTTAACTTCACATGCAGCAGTTGTTGGTTTATCATTAGGAATTCCTGTAGTTGTTGGTGCAACTGATGCTACTAATAAGATCAAGAATGGTGAAACTATTACTGTTGATGCTCGTCGTGGTGCAGTTTACCAAGGTGAAGCTACTAACTTATAATATTTAAATAGTTAGATAAAATGGTCAGCATAAGTGCTGGCTATTTTATTTTGCGTTAATTTTATTTATACTATTAAAAGATAGTTTTTTTCGAAAGGGGGGATTTTATGTTAGGACAAATAGTAAGAGGAAAAGTTATTGATAAAAATGATGATTCTTATTTTGTGCAAGTTGATGGAATAACTTATGAACTTAAAAAGAAAGAAGTAACACAGGATGAATATCCTAATATAGGAGAATTTGTCCAAGGCTTTATTTATGATGATAAACATCATAAAAGAGAAATGACTCAATTTCTACCATTTGCACAGGCTGATCAATATGGTTGGAGCAAAGTCACTCAAGTAAAAAGTGATTTAGGTGTATTTGTCGATATAGGATTGCCAGATAAAGATGTAGTAGTTTCATTAGATGATTTACCATTTGATAAAAGCAAGTGGCCACGAATAGATGACAAATTATTAGTTAACCTAGAAACTGATAACAAGGATCGAATTTGGGCAAAATTAGCAGATGAAAATGTATTTGACCAACTTGCTTCAAAATTTCCTAGAGATATAGTTAATAAAAATATTTCTGGAACGGTTTATTCTTCGAGAGATGTTGGTGCGTTTGTAATTACTAATGAATATTATTTAGGATTTATTCATCAAAGTCAGATGATGCGTCCACTTCATGTTGGTGAACAATTCAAAGGTCGTGTAATTGGAATCAGTAAATATGGTAGATTAAATTTGAGTGTATTACCTAGAAGTTTTGAAGAAATTAGTGATGATGCACAAATGATTTTGGTTAGTTTGCAGCGACAAGCTGATAAAACTCTACCTTTTAGTGATAAAAGTGATGCTTCAAATATTAAACAACATTTTGGTATTTCAAAGTCTGCTTTTAAACGTGCTCTAGGTAATTTATTAAAACAAAATTTAATTATTGAAGATAAAGAAAATAATAAAATTAGCTTAGTTGACAATAATGAAGATAAATAACCAAACAGTTTTACAATATTTACAGTATGTAAAGAATGAAAAAAATTTAAGTGAGAATACACTTATTGCTTATAAAAATGATTTAAATCAATTTGCTAAATATTTGAACGAAAATAAGATTGATAAGTGGCCAACAGAATCTGCAATTATTGATACATATTTAGAAAAGCAAAAAAATATTAATAAAAAAAGTAGTTCGATCAGTAGAATGCTTTCAGTTTTACGCAAATTTTATCGCTGGCTAAATTTGCAAAAGTTAATTGCTAAAAATCCAATGTATGAAATTGATATGCCTAAAAAGGAATATCGAATACCTATATCTTTGACTCAAAAAGAAGTAAAGCTGATTTTTGAGCAAATTGATATTACTAGTAAAATGGGTTTACGTGATAAAGCATTGATGGAATTGATATATGCTACAGGTATGCAAGTATCTGAGGTAATTAATTTAAAGTTATCAGATATACTTAATGATGTAAGGTTAATTCAAATAACTAATAAAGCTGGAAAACAGCGAGTAGTTCCTATTACAGATAATGCATTAAAAATTATTAATAGTTATAATCAACAATTACGCAGACAACTACAAAAAAAGTCAAAAAAGTCTACAGATATAGTATTTTTGAACTATTTGGGACAGCCTATGACAAGACAAGCCATTTGGCAAATAATCAAAAAGTACTGCAAGCAGTCAAAAATAAAAAAAGATGTTACACCTAATACTTTAAGGCATACATTTGCAAAAACATTATTAGAAAATGGTGCTGATTTGCGTGTAGTACAAGAAATTTTAGGACATACTAGTATTAATTCAACTCAAGTTTATACAGCTATGACACATAAACATATTAGAGAAGTTTATCAAAGGACGCATCCAAGAGCATGATGTTAAGCAGGTATAAAAAAGATAATGAAAAAATTGCAATGGGATTTTTATCTTATTTGCCAGATTTCAAAAATCTAAAAAATTTAAAAGATGAAATGAAACTTTACGAACCTGATTCTGAGTTTGTAATGTATTTATTCAAAATAACAAATTCAGATACAATTGGAGTTGTAGGTTTACAAGAAGGACAAGGATATATATTAATTCGATATATATCTTTTGCACCAGGATTTCGTTCAGAAAAATATGTAAAGAAATTACTAGAAGATATTACTAATGAATATCCTAATGACATATTGATGGCACTTCCACAATATACATATTTGTTAAAACTATTAAAGAAATGACTGAAAATTTAAAATTAGAACTACCTAACTTTGAAGGACCATTAGATTTATTACTTCATTTGATTAGGTCAAATAAAATTGATATATATGATATTCCGATTGCTGAAATAACTAAACAATATTTAGCTTACTTGGAAAAACTGAAAAAACTGAATCTCACTGTTGCAGGTGAGTATTTTGTGATGGCATCAACTTTGTTAAAATTGAAATCACAATATTTATTACCCAAAAATGATTTTTATGAAGTGCCAGAAGATGAGTTTGAGGATCCACGTCAAGAATTAGTAGGGCAATTAGTTCAATATTCTTTGTTTAAAAAAATCTCTGCATATTTTAAAAAGAGAAATGAAGAAATTCCAATTACAATGGCCAAACAACCCACCGTACCAAATAATAAAATATCACCCTTGCCAAAAGGAAATATTTCTACTGATGAATTAATTGATACATTCGCTTTAGTTATGCAACGATTTTATATGAAGCAGCCTGATGTGGCAAAAATGCAAGTGAAAAAACGAAATACTGCTGAAATAAGACAGACATTGACAGACTTATTGGCCAAAAATGAGCAAGTTAGTTTTTTTAAACTAGCTGTGTCACTTGGTGATATAGATAATATTATTAGCTTATTTTTGATAACTTTGGAATTGTGCAAAAAAGGTCTAGTTTCACTTGTACAAAATCGTGAGTATGGTGATATAGTTTTAGAAAGACTTGATAAATAAATGGCAAGAAAGATAGCACAACTAGAATCTTTATTATATGTTGCAGGTGATAGTGGGATTAGTGAACGTGATTTATCAAATTTATTAGAAATCGATAGACCAGCTGTTAGACAATTAGCCACAAAACTATCTGATAAATTAAATAAAAATATAGATTCTGGTCTTGAAATTCAAAAGTTGAATGATATATATAAATTAACTACTAATAAGACTACTGCTTCAATTATTGAAAAATATTTTCAAAAAGATTTAACAAATAAAATTAGTCAATCTGCTTTAGAGATTTTGTCAATAATTGCATATAAGCAACCAGTAACAAGAATTGAAGTTGATGATATAAGAGGAGTAAATTCTACTGGAGCACTTCAGACTTTAATTTGGAGAGATTTGGTGAAAGCTGAAGGAAAGAAAGATGTTCCTGGACATCCTAACTTATATGTGACAACTTCATATTTTTTACAATATTTTGGGTATAAAACATTAGCAGATTTACCAGAAATTAAAAGCTTTGAAGATTCACAAATAGATTTATTTGAAAGTCAAGGTATTACTGATAAACATTTACAAGGGGAAGAAAATGGCTGAGAGATTACAAAAAGTTATTGCACAATCTGGAGTTGCTTCTAGACGAAAAGCTGAAAAGTTAATTACTGAAGGACGTGTAAGTGTAAATGGTAAAATTATTGCTGAATTAGGAACTAAAGTTGAAAGTAATCAAGAAGTTGCAGTAGATGATATTCCTATTCAAAAAGAACCAATACACACTTATTTACTATATAAGCCTCGTGGAGTTATTTCGACCACACATGATGAAAAAGGGCGGAAGACTGTCTTGGACTTTTTTGAAGATAAACCATACAGACTTTATCCAGTTGGAAGATTAGACTATGATACTTCTGGATTATTATTGATAACTAATGATGGTGCATTGGCTAATAAATTAATGCATCCTAGACATGAAATACCTAAAGTATATGTTGCAAAAATAAAAGGTTTTTTGACTCCAGAAGCGATACACGCTTTAGTTCATGGAGTTATGATTGATGGTAAAAAAAGTGCTCCTGCAAAATTAAAAATATTAAAAACTAATAAAGATAAAGGAACTTCAATTGTTCAATTGACAATTCATGAAGGACATTATCATCAAGTAAAAAAAATGTTTAGTGCAGTAGGATATTTAGTTGACAAACTATCACGTGAAAAATATGCATTTTTGACATTGCAATCTTTAACTTCAGGTAAATATCGTGAATTGTCAAGACAAGAAGTTTACAAATTAAATCATTTGGTGTAAGCTTTTGATGTAGAAAAAATTAAATATGTTGTCTTCAGGGCAGGGTGAAAGTCCCGACCGGCTGTAAAGTCAGCGACCCGCAGTAGCGGTTGAATCTGTAATGGTACCGATAGTTAAAGTCTAGATGAAAGAAGGCAGTCTTTTAAAACGATAATCAAACTTTTAAAAGTCTGTTGCTGAAGCAACAGACTTTTATTTATTCAAGAAAGGGCTTTTATTATGAATAAAAAAGTTGGATTATCTTTTAAAAATGCTGTTGCTTGGACAATGATAGGAGTAATTGCATTTGTTGTGATGAGATTAGAATTTCCTTTAATTCCATTATTTCCTTTTTTAAAAATGGATTTTTCTGATGTTATTGTCGCAATTGGTACTTTTGTATTTGGTCCATTAGCTGGCATTATAATTGCTCTGATTCGTAGCTTATTGAGTTTTATAATTAGTGGAGCAAATCCAATTTCATTAATAAGTCAGACTGCTGCATTTTTGGCAACAGTTGCATTTATAATGCCAATTTATTACACAACTAAAAAATACACAAATAGTTTATCAAAGAAGATTATGGGAGCAATCTTAGCAATATTGTCATTAGTTGTAATTATGATAATTGCTAATTTATGGTTTTTAATGCCAATTTATAGTGCCTTGGCTAATTTTAAATTTCCAGCATCATATATTTTGTGGGGTGTGATTCCTTTTAATTTAATTAAAGGATTAATCAATAGCATAGTTATATTTATTGTATATAAGAGTGTGATTCCTCCATTAAAAAAATTTGTAGAAAAAAGATTTTAATAATTGAACCTAGTTTAGACTAGGTTTATTTTTTGCCACAAAATCATGTGTAATTATGCTAAAATGAAACAATGAATATGAGGAGGAGTTGAAATGGATAATTCACCACAAAATAAAGGTCCATATAAGCATTATAAACGACCCAATGAGTCAAGAGTTAAAGAGTATAAGAAACCTACTAGATGGGGCATCATTGTACTTATTTTAGTTATTATTGTAATTGCACTAGTGCCTATAGTGCATACAATTGCTTCAAAAAATGCAAATCAAGAACAAGCAAAAACTAGTACAACTGTTTCAACAAGCGCAGGTAATGCATTACCTTATAAGAAAAAGTCAAGTTCAAAGCCAACAACTAAAAGTAGCATTTCTTCACAAAAACCAGTGGTTAATCAAAAAAATGAAAAAAAACCAGCCAATAATGTCAATAAAGCAAATACATATACTGTTAAGGCAGGAGATTCTTTATCAACTATAGCCGCTCAAAATAATATGACTGTTGAACAACTAATGCAACTAAATGGGATTTCAGATCCTAAAAGTTTAGCTGCTGGTCAAGTTATCAAATTAAAATAATAAATTGAAAGGAAATAAAAGAGACTTATGTCTCTTTTTTATTGTTAATCATGCAAATAGCAATTGATGGACCAGCATCAGCTGGAAAAAGTACTGTAGCAAAAATTTTAGCTAAAAAATTATCATATGTTTATATAGACACTGGTGCAATGTATCGAGCATGCACATTGATAGCACGTCAGCACCATATTAATTATGAGGATCAAGGAAAAATTCTAAAACAAGTCAAGCAAGCTAACATTGAATTCAAGATTGTTGGTGGTGATCAAAAAGTCTTTATTAATGGTAAAGATGTATCACTAGAAATAAGAACCCCTGATATTACCTCAAATGTATCACAAGTTTCTGCACTACCTAAAATAAGAACTGCTATGGTTGAATTGCAAAGAAAAATGGCAGGTAAAAATAATGTAATTATGGATGGAAGAGATATTGGTACAGTAGTATTGCCAAATGCACAAGTAAAAATTTTTTTGGTTGCAAGTGTACATTCAAGAGCTATAAGAAGGTATCACGATTATGAAGAAAAAGGGATACACCAAGACTTATCAGAAATTGAATCAGATATTGCTAAACGTGATTATAAAGATTCCCATCGCATAAATTCACCATTAAAAAAAGCTAGTGATGCAGTTGAATTGGATACAACAAATATGACTGTTGACCAAGTTGTAGACGCAATTCAAAAAATTGTTTTAAAAAAATCAAGAAATTAGACCTAAAAGGTAGAAAAATCTTTTACTTTCCTTTAAAATGGAACTTGATATTGGAGGTATATATGTCAGATAATAGTAATCAATTTTTAAATGCTTTAAAGGAAATGCAGGGAGTTGAAGTTGGCAACATCGTTAACGTTGAAGTCTTAGATGTTGAAGACGGTCAAATCACTGTAGGTGTCCAAAATGCCGGTGTAGAAGGCGTAATTACTCGCAGAGAATTTACAACTGATCGTAACGCAGATTTACGCGAATTAGTAAAACCAGGCGACACATTTAAAGCTTTAGTTTTAAGAAGAGCTGGTGGCGATAAAGAAAATGGTGAATTCTTCTTATCAGTTACTCGCTTGAAGGAAAGAGAAGCTTATGACAAGCTTCAAAAAGACTTCGAAGAAGGCAAGGCAATCGAAGGTACAGTTACAAGTTCTGTACGTGGCGGTTTATTAGTAGATGTTGGTACAAGAGGATTTTTACCTGCTTCATTAATTTCAAATCATTATGTTTCAGATTTGAAACCATATATTGGTAAACAAATTAAAGTTAAGATTACAGAAATTGATCCTAATAAGAATCGTTTGATCTTATCACATAAAGAATTAATTGAAGAAGAACGTGAAGAAGCTTTTGAAAGCGTAGCATCACAACTTGTTGTTGGTGACATTGTTGAAGGTACTGTTTCTCGTTTAACTAACTTTGGTGCATTTATTGATGTTGGTGGTGTTGATGGATTAGTTCATATTTCAGAAATTTCATATAAGCACATTGATAAACCAAGTGATGTTTTAAAAGTTGGCGAAACTGTGAAAGTTAAAGTAATCGGCATTGACGATGAAAGACATCGCATCTCCCTATCTATCAAACAAACTGAATTATCACCATTTGAACAAGCTACTTCTGAATTGAATCCTGGTGATGTTATTGAAGGTGAAGTTAAATCATTAACTACTTTTGGTGCATTTGTTGAAATTGCAAATGGAATTCAAGGATTAGTACACGTTTCAGAAATTGCTAATAAGCACATCGATAAACCAAGTGATGTTTTAAAGGTTGGCGAAAAGGTTAAGGTTAAAATTTTGAGTATTGATCCTGATGATAGAAGAATCTCTCTTTCAATTAAGCAAGCACAACCTTCATCAAATGAATCTGGACACCAACGTCGTCAATCACGTCGTGATAATGTATCAAATCAATACATGAACGATAATGATAATGGATTTGCACTTGGTGATATTATTGGTGATCAACTTAAAGACCGCAAATAAGTCATATTAAGGTTATAAAAGAGTCGACTTTAGTCGGCTTTTTTTATATTTTTCAAGGAGGGTGAATTTATATGGCAATTCCTACTGTTGCGATTGTGGGACAACCTAATGTTGGTAAATCAACGCTATTTAACCGAATTATTAATAAAAGGTTAGCAATTGTTGAAGATAAGCCTGGAGTTACTAGAGATAGAAATTACGCTAAAGCACAATGGTTAGGACATGAATTTAATGTTATTGATACTGGTGGAATCACTTGGGAAGGCGGAAAAATAGAAGAAGAAATCCGTGCCCAAGCAGATATCGCAATTACTCAAGCAGATGTTATTGTGTTTGTTGTTAGTGCAGTTCAGCATATAACAGATTTAGACGAAAGAATTGCAAAGTTATTATATAGAAGTGATAAACCAGTTATTCTTGCGGCAAATAAAGCTGATAATCCTGAACAACGAGCAGATATTTATGATTTTTATAGTTTAGGATTAGGAACCCCAATTCCAATTTCAAGCAGTCATGGTACTGGAATAGGTGATTTACTTGATGAAATAGTTTCTGATTTTCCAGCAGAAAGTGATACAAAGGAAAAAGATGTTATTTCATTTAGTGTTATTGGACGTCCTAATGTTGGAAAATCGTCCATCATCAATAGTTTATTAGGTGAAGATCGAGTAATTGTAGCTAACGAAGAAGGAACTACTAGAGATGCAATCGATACTCCATTTGTTGATGAAGATGGGACTAAATTTAAATTAATTGATACAGCTGGTATTAGAAAACGTGGTAAAGTATACGAAAAAACTGAAAAATATTCTGTTTTAAGAGCTTTGAGTGCGGTTGATCGATCAGATGTAGTTCTATTAGTATTAGATGCAAGTACTGGTATTAGAGAACAAGATAAGCATGTTGCAGGTTATGCCCACGACGCTGGTAGAGGCATAATTATCGTAGTTAATAAATGGGATGTTCCTAAAAAGACAAGTAATTCTGCTAAAGACTTTACTGCAGTAATTAGAGAAGAGTTTCAGTATCTTGATTATGCACCAATAATTTTTGTATCCGCAAAAACTCATCAAAATTTGGTAGAAATACCTAAATTAGTAAAAAAAGTATATAAAAATCAAAATCAACGAATTCAATCTAGTGTTTTAAATGAAATGCTTCTTGATGCATCTAAATTAGTTCCATCGCCTTTAATTAAAGGTAAAAGATTGAGAGTGTATTATATGACACAAGTAAGTACTAATCCTCCTACCTTTGTAGTATTTGTCAATGACCCCGAACTAATGCATTTTTCATATCAAAGGTTTTTAATTAATCAATTAAGATCAAATTTTGATTTTGAAGGTACACCAATAAAAATTTTACCTAGAAAACGAAAATAATAATAAAAAAGTCCACTTTTTTTAGAAAAAACCTTGTCGTAATGGGGTTTTTGTGCTATTTTTTAATTCAGGGAACAATGATTGATCTTTGATCATTATTTCTTCTTTCTTTTTTAAAGGAGTAAGGCTTTGAACTTTCGGGTTCAAAATCAGGAGGTGAAAATACTATGGCAAATAAAGCAGAATTAGTTTCAGAAGTTGCTTCAAAAACAGATTTAAATAAAAAAGAATCTGCAGAAGCAGTTGATGCAATCTTTAGCTCAATCCAAGAAAATCTTGCTAAGGGCGATAAGGTTCAATTAATCGGCTTTGGTACTTTTGAAGTACGTGATCGTGCTGCTCGTAAAGGACGTAACCCACAAACTGGTGCAGAAATCCAAATCCCAGCAAGCAAGGTACCTGCATTTAAACCAGGTAAAGCCCTTAAGGATGCTGTTAAATAATAGCTTCTTAGTTTTAAAAAAGACATCAGACTTTGAACTGATGTCTTTTTTTGATATTGTTTTAACTGAAAGAAGGGGTATTAGAATGAATTATTCTGATCAATTATTAGATACCATTGAAAGACACGATTTTTCTCAAAATCAAGAATTATTAAATAAAGCTTTGGATCATGATCAGCCTGAAATATTAGCTTCTTTGGCAGACAATTTAACTGATATGGGCTTTACAGATTTAGCCAAGCAAGTTTATAGATACTTAATAGCTCAATTTCCTAAGGAAGATTTATTTAAAGTATATCTGGCTGAAATCTTATTGAATGATGGTAATGATGATGATGGATTGACTTTATTATATGATATTAAGCCAAGTAGTGATGCATATGTTGAAAGTTTGCTTACCCAAGCTGATTATTACCAGACAAATGGATTAATTGAAACCGCTAAAAACAAATTAACTCAAGCACTTAAATTAGCACCACAAGAAGATGCAATTAAATTTGGCTTGGCTGAACTTGACTATTTGAGTGGAAACTATAATGGTGCACTTGCATTATATCAAGATTTACTTAACCGTCAAAAAACTTTTGGCGAAGTAAATTTGTATGAAAGACTTTTAACTACTTTAGCTAAGTTAGGTCAATATGAACAAGCAAGTCAAATAATTAAAGAACATGAATCTGCATTACTTGATATTGATGCACAATATCAAGCTGGATTAATCTTATATGCTGTAAAAGATTACACTGGTGCAATTAAATTTTTAAAAGAAGTATTAGATCAAAGTCCAGATTACGTAAATGCCTATACAGTATTAGCACAAGCTTATCAGCAAGATAATGATCCTGAAAATGCATTAGATATCGCACAGACAGGCTTATTATATAATCAATATGATGAGACCTTATATTCAATTGGAGCTTTACAAGCAACCAAAGTTGATCGATTAGATACGGCTCAGGAATTACTTGCTAAAGGATTAGAGATCAACCCAGATAATGGTAATTTGCGATTGCAATTATCGAATTTGTATATTCATGAACATCAGTATCAAAAAAATATCAATTTATTTAAAAATGTCGATGATGATAACTTAGAACCGCAAGATCATTGGAATTTAGCAATTTCATATCAAGGCTTGGAGCAATATGATAAAGCACGTAGTGAATATTTACTTGCTTATCCAGCTTTTCAAAATAATCCCGAATTTATCCATCAAATGATTGAGCTTTTCCAAACTATTGGTGAAAATACAACTTTAAAAGAACTTGTAAAGCACTATTTGAAATTAGTTCCAGACGATTATCAAGTGCAAGAATTATTAGAGCAACTAGAAGAAAAATAATGATATGAAGTCGAACAATTTGTTCGACTTTTTTTGACAGTTTTTTTTAAATGATGTTATTTTTTGTGATAAAAATAGTAAAATAAAACAAGATAAATCAATTCAAAATAGGTGTAGATATGAAAAAGTTATTCGGACTAATTTACATGTCTTCTTACAAAATACAATTAGACATTGTTAATTTAAAAAATTTAAATGTTGTTGAAAAGTTAGATTCTCCATCTTTTATTCAATCTGATAGCAAATTTGCTGTTTATGAAGAATCTCTTACTAAAATATGTTCTGCTTTAGATGGATTTAAGATCAAGCTAGCAGAATACAAAATAAAAAATTATAAGTTTTATGCAAATAGGCAATTGTTAGATTCAGATTTAGCTAGATTCGTAGAAGACCAGATAAAAGTTAGAACTGGCTTTAAATTAACCTGGCTAAATAGTAGTCAGGTTATTTATAACAAAGTTTTAGCTGGGATGTTTAGTTTAAATAAACATAAACAAATAATTGAAAATTCATATACTTATCTTTTAAGTTTAGGATCAGCTATGATGAATTTATCATTATTTAATAAGGGTAAATTCATGTGGACTTGGTCATTTGCATTAGGACCTAAAGAATTACAAGAAATAAATAAGTTAACTAGTGAAACTGCAGGTAATTCTGTTGATGTTATGTCAGATTATATTGGTGCAAAATTACAGTATTTAAAAAGACAATTTGTAAAATCTGACCACGCGACACTTATTATTCAACATGCTCCTGCATTGAATAATCGTTTTGAGGCAAGTGATGATAAGCCTGTTCAAATAACTAAAAAGCAATTTTATGATTTTTTTAAACAAGCTTTAAATATGTCAAATGATTTTTTTGTAGATGAACTTCATGTAGAACAATCAGAATTAGCACATGTACTGCCAAATATAGTATTCATCAAGCAAATGTTACAATTACTTGATCCCAATGAAATTCATTTAACTAACCGATCAGTAATTACAGGATTATTAGTGCAAGAAAAGTTTCAAACTAAAGGACAAAAGGCAAATTTTGATCAAGTTGTTATGACATCTGTTCAAAATATGGCTCGTAGATATTTAGTTGATTTAAAACATGCTAATGCAGTTAAAGATTTTGCCTTACATATATTTGATCGAATGAAAAGGTTGAATTTATTAAATATTGCAGATCGTAAATTATTAGAAGTTACTTCGGTAGTTAATGAAGTTGGAAATTTCATCAGTCCTGATAATCAATATAAGCACTCCTCATATATTTTAGATGCTAAAAAAATAATTGGATTATCTGATCAAGAAAATGAGATGATTGCCCAAATATCGGGTTATAATCTAGATGATGATATGCAAAGTCAGTTGAGTCACTATAATCCTGAAATGCAATTAAATATTGCAAAAATAGCCTCAATTTTAAGACTTTCAGAAGCTTTAGATGCATCACATAAGCAAAAAATCAAGCAAATTGTTGTTTCGATTAAAGAAAATATAATGGTAGTAAAAGCATTTACCAACGGTGATATTACATTAGAGAGGTGGGCATTCAAACAAAATATACGATTATTTGAAAAAGTATTTGGTATGAAGGTAAAGTTTGTACAAAAAAGAGGTAAAATTAATGAGTAAGCAACTTAAAGAATTCAAAAAAACAGACTATTTTATGAATCGTGAATTGAGTTGGATGGAATTTAATGATCGTGTATTGCAAGAAGCAAGAAGTACTGATAATCCATTACTTGAAAGAATTAATTTTTTAGGAATAACACAAAGTAATGTAGATGAATTTTTTATGGTGCGCGTTGCATCTTTGCATAAATTAGTTGCTGCTCATATTACCTCAACAGATGCTTCTGGAATGACACCTGAAAAGCAATTAAAAGCAATTAATAAAAAAGAACATAAGGCTGTGGAAAAGCGCTATTCTACTTATACCAGATCATTAATGCCTTTACTTGAAAAAAATAATATTCTTATTTTAGGGATTAGAGATTTATCACAAGATCAGCAAGATTTTGTTAGACGTTATTTCAATGACGAATTATTTCCAGTGTTAACTCCAATGGCTGATGATACTGTTAGACCATTTCCATTTATTTCAAATGATTCATTGAATCTTGCGATTAGACTAAAAGATATTGAAAAAGGTGATCATGAATATGCAACAGTCCGTGTACCAAATGTGTTTAATCGTTTAGTAAAATTACCTGGAGTAGATAATGGATTCATTTTACTTGAAAATATTATCAAAGAATATATTGGTAATTTATTTGATGGATATAAAGTTGATGAGGTTTCAACATTTAGAGTAACTCGTGATATGGATTTGGATGTTTCAGAAAAAGATGCATCAGATTTTTTAAAGAGTGTACAAAAGCAGCTGAAAGATCGAGAACATGGACATGTTGTAAGGCTAGAAGTTGAAAGCAATATTAGTGATAAGTTGTTAAAGCATTTAGTAAAAAACTTAAATGTTGAAAAAGAAGCTATTTATTTAATTAGTGGTCCAATTGATTTAACATTTTTGAAAAAAATACCTGGGTATGTTTCTGGACATAATGATTTGCGCTATCAACCATTTAAAGGTTATCTTGATCCAGCTTTAGAAATTGATAGTGATATTTTTAGTGCAATCAGAAAAAAAGATTATTTAGTTCATCATCCTTATGATACATTTAACGCAGTACTAAACTTTATTAAAAAAGCTTCTATTGATCCAAAAGTTTTAGCAATAAAAATGACTTTATATCGAGTTTCTGGTAACTCTCCAATTATTAAATATTTGGGGAATGCTGCACAAGATGGAAAACAAGTTACTGTTTTAGTTGAAGTTAAAGCAAGATTTGATGAAGAAAATAATGTTCACTGGGCAAAGACTCTAGAGCAGATGGGTTGTCATGTAATTTATGGATTAAAAGGGTTAAAGACCCATACTAAATTAACTATGGTCATCAGACGTGATGAAGATGGAATTAGACGTTACTTGCATATGGGAACGGGTAATTATAACGACGTGACAGCGCATTTTTATACAGATATGGGCTTATTTACATGCGATCGAGATATGGGATTAGATGTGACTAATATCTTTAATATGCTCTCTGGATATTCTAAACCACCATTTTTCAGAAAGTTAAGAATTTCACCTAAATATATTCGTGAATTTATTAATCAAAAATTGGATCAAGAAATTGCTATTGCAAAAACAGGTCGCCACGCTGAAACTCATATGAAGATGAATTCACTGTCTGATCCTGATATTATTGCAAAATTATATGAAGCATCAAAAGCTGGAGTAATAATCCATTTATTAGTTCGTGGTATTTGCTGTTTGAGAACTGATCTACCAGGCATTAGTGATAATATTACAGTGCATTCAATAGTAGGAAGATTTTTGGAACACAGTAGAATTTATTACTTTTATAATGATGGAAGTAGTGAAATATATTTAGCCAGTGCAGATATGATGAAACGCAACTTGGATAGAAGAGTTGAAACATTATTCCCAATTGAACAAGAAGATTTAAAAGACAGAACAATTAAAATTTTTGATAAATTGTGGCAAGATAATATTAAGACTAGAATATTAAACAATGATATTTATAGTTTTATAGATAGACGAGGCAAAGAACCATTTAATGCACAAAAATATTTTGTTGAAGAAACTGAAACTAAGCAAAAGCAGCTTAGAGAGTTTCATAACCAAAAGTTAGAATTGGATAAAGAAACATTTACTCCAATGAAAAAGCATGATGATGATCTTAATTTAGATGAAGAATAGGCTAATAAAATGGAAAAAGATTTGGAAGATTTCAAAATTGAAAAAGTATTCATTAATGAAACGAAAGATCAATTGATAAAAGTTGGCGAACAAAAGCAACAAAAAGTTACCACCCAACAATTGTCCACATATATTCCAGTCCATAGAGATATTGTTAGTTTAATCAAAGCTACTGAAGATAAAATGATCCCTGAATTATTACCATTAAGACATCAAAGAATGATGCAAAATCCTTTTACCTTTTTTAGAGGTACTGCAGGATTAATGGAATTAGATTTAAAAAAGCAGAATCAAAGTCATATTCCAACAATTATTTGTGGGGATGCACATTTAAATAATTTTGGTTTTTATGCTTCTCCTGAAAGACAGTTATTGTTTGGCTTAAATGATTTCGATGAAGCTCGTGTTGGTAATTGGGAAAGTGATTTAAAACGATTATTAGTTAGCATTATTTTAACTGGTGAAGTTAATGGATATTCTTCATCAGATATAACTGATACATTGAAGTCAACGATTAGGATGTATCGACATGGTATTAAACATGCCAATGGAATTTCTTTAGTTCAACGATTTTATTTATCATATACAATACTTGACTTAATGGCCTTTGCAAAAGATGATTCACAAATGACTCATGTATTAGACAAAATAATAAAAAGAGCACCTAATAATAATTCCGATAAAGTTGTCAAAAAATTTACTACAACTGATGCTTCCGGAAAGTTGATTTTTAAAGAAAATCCTCCACGAGCTAGAAGGGTTTCACCTGAACTATTTGAAACTATTAAAAAAGCATTTCGACAATATCAAGCTGCTAGCAGAGATTCTGTAAAAGTATTTTTGATTAACTTCAAAGTATGTGATATTATGCGCTACAGTGTTGGAGTTGGAAGCTTTGGGACAAGATGTTATTTAGTTTTATTAGAAGGTAAAGATGGTAGTCATTTAGTATTGCAAATCAAAGAAGCATTGCCATTGAGATTTAATATGTCATCTTTAACTGTACGTCAAGCAAATGAGCAGAGTTTTGATGAAGGAGATCGTATAATTACTGCCCAAAGAGTTTTACAAACATATTCAGATGTCTTTTTAGGTAGTATGCAATTTGGCAGTAGAAGCTATTATATTAGACAATTCCGTGATATGAAAGATTCTATTGATGCTACTAAATTAGATAAGGAAAGTTTTAATGTATATTCTCAAATGTGTAGTTTTATGCTATCAATGGCACATTATCGTACACCTACAGCGCCAATGATTTATGGATATTTAAAAGGTCAAAAAGATTTAGATGCAGGACTGAGTGATTGGTCATGGGCTTATAGTAAGCAAGTCCATAAAGATTATGATACTTTCCAAAATTATTTAATTAATGGTAAATAAAAAGGCTATTAGCTTTAGTATTTGTACAGATAACTGAGGCTAATAGCTTTTTTGTTATACTCATTTTCTAAAAATAGTTTTTCGCTTGCGTTTATATGAGAATCCTTCCCCTAAAGCTTCATGAACATTAAAAATTGACATGAATGCTTTAGGATCTTCATTTAAAGTAAGTCTTTTAACACTGGTGACTTCTCTTGGAGAAACAATGCAATAAATAATATATTTATCAGCTTGCTGATATCCACCTGTTGCATCAATTAAAGTATATCCACGTTCTAATTTTAAATCGATCAAATTGCCAATTTCTTTATATTTATCTGAAATAATTAATATTCCAACAGCTCTATAAGCACCTTGTTGAACTGAATCCATGACTTGTGACAAAATAAAACTAGCAATCAAAGTATACATCATATGTTTAATATCTAAATATGATAATGAAGCGGTTAATACTATAGTATCTAAAATTAATATAGTTTTTCCAGATGGTACACCATATTGCATTTGGAAAATTCGTGCAATAATATCAGTTCCTCCACTAGTTCCATTATATTTAAATACCAATCCTAATCCAAGACCTGATAATAATCCAACTAAAATTGCAGAAATTAACAGATCATGTTCTAAATTTAATTGATATATAATAGGAACATATCGCCAGATCCATAAGAAAAATGATAGACATAAAGTTCCCCAAATAGTTTCAAGTAAGAGTTTTTTGCCTAAATAGCGGTAACCTATTAAAATTAATGGTATATTTAACACTAAAGTACTGAGCCCTGGGTTAATGCGCCACCAGTAATGTAAAATCAAAGTGATACCTGTTAACCCACCATCAGCTAATTTATTAGGTATGCTGATGGCATCAATACCTAAGGCATAGAGCGCACATCCTAGTGCAATCATAAAAAGTTCAATTAAGAATTGTTTTTGATGTTTTTTCATTTTTAACCTCCTTAGTTGAAATATACATAATTATTTTATCAAAGAATTAATAAGAAATGAGGTTCTAATGGAAATTTCTGATTTACCTACGGTTTTTAAAGAGGCATTGCCAATATTGAATATGTTAAATTCAGCTGGATATGAAGCCTATTTTGTTGGTGGAAGTGTGCGGGATTTACTATTAAAAAGACATATTCATGATATTGATATTGCAACTAGTGCGTATCCTGAAGAAGTAAAAAGATTATTCAATAAATCAATAGATACTGGAATTAAACATGGAACGGTAACTGTTTTATATCATGATAGTAGTTATGAAATAACCACTTTTAGAACCGAATCTGGGTATCAAGATTATCGGCGACCTGATCATGTGGAATTTGTTCAAAATTTAAATGAAGATTTAAAAAGAAGAGATTTTACTATTAATGCTCTAGCAATGGATAGTAATGGAGATATCGTTGATTTATTTAATGGAATTGAAGATTTACATAATCATTTAATTAGAGCTGTTGGGGATGCTGAACAACGATTTAATGAAGATGCATTGCGGATGATGCGAGCATTGCGCTTTATGAGTCAATTAGAATTTAAATTAGAACATAATACGCAAAAGGCAATTTCAGATCATCATGAATTACTTTCAAAAATTTCTGTTGAAAGAATTCGTGAAGAATTTTTAAAAATGATGATGGGAAAAGATGCCAAAAAAGCATTTTCATTATTTTTATCAACCAAATTAAGTGAAGAAGTACCTTATTTTAAAGGTAAAAAAGCACAATTGGCAGTTTTTCCTGATCTTAACTTTATTCCTACAAGTGAATCTAGTATTTGGGCAGTGATTATTATCCTATTAAAATTGCCAAATGCGCAAATTCATCAATTTATGCGTGCTTGGAAAAATTCTAATGCGATGACACGAGAAGTAGAAGAAATTATTGAATTTTTTGATTTGATTTCTGAAAAAACACCAAGTGATTTTGAATTATATCAAGCTGGATTGAAAACTATAATTTCTACAATTGATGTGGCACATACCTTAGGTCAACCGATTAGTTCAGAGCCTATGGTTGATAGATATCAAGCACTTCCTATAAAAAGTAATCATGAATTAGCTATTAATGGGCAAAATTTAATCGCAAAAGGAATCGCTAAGGGACCTCAGATAGGAGAAAAATTAAACCAAGTTTTGCAAGCTGTAGTATCTGGTGAAATTAAAAACACTGAAGATGATATTGATAAATTTTTGCAATAAAAAAAGACGTTTAAACGCCCTTTAAACATAAAGTAATACGGAAAAATACATTAATATTGATCCAAGCATTACAAATAAATGCCAGATAACATGAATATATGGAATGCCTCGTAATGTGTATAATAAAGCACCTGCTGTATAAGCCACTCCTCCAAAAACTAATAGCCAAAATCCTGTATTGCCTAATCTGGTATATAATTGGGTTCCAGATAATAAAACCATCCATCCCATTACAACATATAAAATTGTATCAAAAATGATATGGTTGCCTTTATTTAATATATAATATAAAATTCCAATTATTGTGATTGTCCAAATGACTCCAAACATCACCCAACCAGCAATTCCGCCAATTGCAACTAAAGAATATGGAGTGTAAGAGCCTGCGATTAAAATAAAAATAGATGAGTGGTCAAAAATCTGAAAAACTCTTTTTGCTTTAGTAAACACTAAACTGTGATATAACGTGGAAAATAAATATAATAGTACTAAACTAGAACCATAGATAGTAAAAGTGGTTATTCTCAATGGATTATGCGTTTGTGCAGCTTTTACAATTAATATAACTAGCCCAGCTACTGAAAGCCCAAATCCAATTCCATGAGTTATCGCACTAAAAATATTATCAAGTATATGATAAGTTTTAGAGCGATTTTGCATTGGTTGCATAAGTTTTTTTAGGTGCAAATCAAATCCTCCATGTAAAGATCTTTCTTTCTAACAAATTTTTGATATACTGAATTATAACTGTATGGCTTTTATTTTAACATAATAAACATATGCCATAGAATGGAAGGCGTTAACTTTGATTAAGATTATGACAGATTCTGGAGTTCAATTAACTCAAGAAGAAATTACAAAGTATAATATAACTGTTGTCCCTTTGTCCATCACAATTGATAATAAAACTTATGTTGATGGAAAAGATATTACTAGAAAAGATTTTATCCAAAAGATGGATGCAGCTAAAGAATTACCAAAAACCAGTCAACCTTCAATTGGACTATTTGTAGATAAAATGAAAGAGTTGTCTGCAGATGGTAGCGAGATTTTGGGAATCTTTATGACTAAGAGTTTAAGTGGGACTATTGACGCTGCAAAACAAGCTGCTAAATTAGTTGAAACAAAAACAACAATCGTTGATTCTGAATATATCGATTGGGCTGAAGGATTTCAAGTAATTGCTGCAGCACAAGATATTGATGCTGGAAAAAATGTTGATGAAATATTAGCTCATCTTAAACAAATCCAAAAAAATATGAACCTATCAATGATGGTTACAAATTTAACTAATATTATCAAAGGGGGAAGATTGGGTACTTTAACAGGAAGAGTTGCTAGCTTATTAAATATTCGAATTGCATTAAAAATGCAAATGGGCAAATTAGAAATTGCAGAACGTGGTCGTGGTAAAAAATTTACTAAAAAATTTGATACTTATCTAATTGATAAAATTAAACAAACATCTAATATTAAAAAAATAGGGATATCCTATGTAGATACACCAGAAGAGATGCAAATTATAGCTGAAAAGATCAAGCAAGTTAAGCCAGATATTGAAGTAATGATTCAAGAAACTAGTCCTATAATAATAACTCATGCTGGACATGGTGCATATGCAATTGAATATTATACGGAGTAAATAATGGCATATAGAGAAAGCTTTTATAGATTTTTAATGACTCGCCGCGATCCAGATTCTTTAGATGAAGTTGCTCAATTTGCTAATAATGCGCAACATGACCAATCTTTTCCAAAACAGGAACAAGATTATCAAAAATTATCTGAATATCTAGAAGAAAATGCTGGGTATTTACCTGCAATGAGCATATTTGACCATGCTTATCAATTATATGTAGAACATATGGAATAAATGATAGCCAAGCTAGTTGCTTGGTATTTTTTGTGATTAGAAAGGAAAAACAATGTCAACAATTCAATGGTATCCAGGACATATGAATAAAGCTAGAAATCAATTAGAAGATAAGCTTAATTTAATTGATGTTTTAGTTGAAATCGTTGATGCAAGAATCCCTGTAGCTTCACGTAATCCAATGATTGCAGAGCTTGCTGGGAATAAGCCACATGTTATTATTTTGAATAAAGCAGATTTAGCAGATCCAGTATTAACTAAAAAATGGCAAAAGAAGTTAGCTGAAAAGGGTAAATTTGTAATTTCTCTTGATGCACAACACAATACTAATATGGATTATGTTTTTGCGATTGTAAAAAAAGCTGCTGCTGAGAAAACTAATAAGTTAAAAGAAAAAGGCGTACCCAATCCTATGATCAGAATTGCATTAGCAGGTGTGCCAAATTGTGGGAAATCTACGATTATTAATCGTATGGTTGGCCGAAACGTTGCGATCGTTGGAGATAGGCCAGGCGTCACAAAAGGGCAAAGCTGGCTAAAAACAAATACTAACATTCAAATTTTAGATACACCAGGAATTTTATGGCCGAAGTTTTCAGATCAAGAAGTTGGTTATAAATTAGCTGCTCTAGGTGCAATTAAAGACAGCGTGTTTCATGCTGATGATGTTGCGTTATATGTCACGGAATTATTAAAAAAATATTATTTGGCAGATTTTGTAAAGTTTTCAAGAATTGATAAAGAAAAAGTCTTAGCTGAAACTAATCCTGAACTTTTATTACAAATGACAGAAAAATATGGAATGCGTGATGATTATGAACGCTTTTCGCTTTATTTCTTACAACGTTTAAGAAAAGGTAAGATAGGAAGAATCACTTTAGACAGACCATGACAATTAAAGAAATAAAACAGTTACTTACTAGTCAAAGTATTAGTGAAAATCAACTTAATGAATTAAAGTCTGATCCTAGAATTGGTGTGAAAAAGTTATTAGTCTTATATCAAAAACGGCAAGAAAAATTAACTCTTGCAAAGTTAGCTTTTCAAAATAGATTTATCTATGAAAAACACTATTGGAATAAAAATAAGTTAGTGGCAGGAGTGGATGAGGTAGGACGTGGGCCACTAGCTGGGCCTGTAGTTACAGCAGCTGTGATTTTGCCTTCGGATTTTGATTTAATTGAAGTTAATGATTCTAAAAAATTATCTCCTAAAAAAAGATTGGAGCTATATCCCAAGATTCTAAAAGAAGCACTTGCAGTAGGCATAGGAACATCATCACCTGAAGTAATTGATAAAATTAATATTTATGAAGCTGATCGAGTTGCGATGGCACAAGCTGTTAATGCATTAAATATCAAGCCACAAACTTTATTAGTTGATGCAATGCAGATACCTGTAGAAATTCCACAAATAAAATTAATCAAAGGCGATAGTAAATCTAATTCTATTGCGGCAGCTTCAATTGTCGCAAAAGTTTTTCGTGACCAATTGATGGATGACTATGCTAAGATTTATCCTCAATATGATTTTGAAAATAATGCAGGGTATGGAACTAAAAAACACATTGAAGCACTGCAAAAATTTGGACCCACTCCTATCCATCGCAAAAGTTTTGAACCAGTGAGTGAATTTTTTAAATAAAAAAGTAATAATTTCTAGTTTTTGTCGTACTTATATAATAGGGGGATAAAAAATGAATATTACAGATTTCTTATTAAGATTAAAGCTCACAAAAAATATAGGATATAAAAAGACATTATTAATTGCATCACAGTTGCAACAAAATCTGGTCACTAAAAGCCAAATAAGCTCATTAAATATTCCAGATGATATAAAAAGGATTGCTATAAAGGCATTTGAGTCTGATGAATATGATAAAAAATTAGATCGTATTTATCAGCAATGTCAGGTAATCTCCTTTTTTGATGATATTTATCCAATGCAATTAAGGGAGATTTATTGCCCACCATTAATTTTATTTGCCAAAGGAAATATTCAATTACTTAAAAAAGAAATTGCAGTAATCGTCGGTTCGCGGTATCCTACAAAATATAGCGAAAAAGTAATTAGTGAATTAGTTCCTAAAATTGGTAAACAAAACTATTTGATTGCTAGTGGCTTAGCTAGAGGGGTGGACTCTCTAGCTCATCAAGAAGCTATAAAAAATAATATAGGGACTATTGCAGTTGTTGGTAATGGATTAAATCATTTTTATCCTAAGGAAAACTATCAATTGCAAAACCAGATTGCTGAAACTGGATTAATATTAAGTGAATATTTACCAGATACACCACCAAGACCATTTAGGTTCCCAGAGCGAAATAGAATTTTGGCAGGATTGAGTAAACATGTTATTGTCACTGAAGCAAAACAAAAATCAGGTTCTTTAATTACTGCAAGCATTGCCTTGCAAGAAAATAGAAATATCTATGCAATACCTGGTTTAATTACAAAGCAATTATCACAAGGTCCAAATCAGTTAATTGCTGGTGGAGCTATTCCAATTATTAATTTGAAAGATTTCGCTTTTGAATGATATTATTTGACAATATTAATGATATTATTTTAGACTAATCAAGATTTTAACAAATAAGAAAGGGGCATTTGATGCCTACTAAAAGAAAAAAGAATTTAGTTATTGTAGAATCGCCTGCAAAAGCCAAAACAATTGAAAAATATCTTGGACGTAATTACCATGTTATTGCATCAAAGGGACATATTCGTGATTTGCCTAAGTCACAAATGGGTGTTGATATTGATGATAATTATAAGCCAAAATATATTTCAATTCGTGGTAAGGGCGACACAATTAAAGAATTGAAAAAAGAAGCAAAAAAAGCTAAATATGTTTATTTAGCATCTGACCCCGATCGAGAAGGAGAAGCTATTGCTTGGCATGTTGCTCATGTTTTAGGACTAGATGAAAAAGAAAAAAATCGTGTAGCATTTCATGAAGTAACTAAAGATGCTGTCAAAAATGCATTTAAGACTCCAAGAACTATTGATATGGATACTGTGGATGCCCAGCAAGCTAGAAGAATACTAGATAGACTTGTTGGTTATTCACTAAGTCCAATTTTATGGGCAAAAGTCAAAAAGGGCTTAAGTGCTGGTCGAGTACAATCGGTTGCTTTAAAAATTGTAATTGATCGTGAAAAGGAAATTAAAAACTTTAAACCTGTTGAATATTGGTCAATTGATGGTGAATTTACTAAGGGAAGAAAAAAGTTTCAAGGCAGCTTTTATGGAATAGATGGTAAAAAGACTGATTTACCTAACAATGATGCAGTGCAAGAAGTTTTAGCAAGAATTGACCGAAAAAAGGCATTTGAAGTAACAAAAGTTGTCAAAAAGCAACGTAAACGCCAACCAGCTGCTCCATTTACAACTTCTACAATGCAACAAGAAGCAAATAAGCGACTTGGTTATCGAACTAGAAGAACTATGAGTATAGCACAGCAGCTATATGAAGGTATTAGTTTAGGTAAGCAAGGAACAGTTGGATTGATTACCTATATGAGAACAGATTCAAAAAGAACCTCCCCAATTGCTCAACAAGAAGCTTCAAAATTTATAAATGAAATATATGGTAGTGAATTTGCCGCTAAATCACAACGTCATTTCAAAAACCAAGAAGATGCTCAAGATGCCCATGAAGCAATTAGACCAACAAGTGTTTATCGAACACCAAAGTCTTTGGAATCAGTGTTAACTAAAGAACAATTACGCTTATATACTTTGATTTGGTCAAGATTTGTGGCAAGTGAAATGACACCTGCTGTTTATGATACTGTTCGTGCAGATATTGAACAAAATGGTGTTATTTTTAGAACTACAGGCTCTGTATTAAAATTTGCTGGATTTACAAAAGTTTATGATAATGCACATGAAAAAAATATTGATTTACCTGATTTAAAAGAAAATGATCAAGTAAAATTAACAAAAGTTGATCCAAAACAACACTTCACTATGCCACCTGCAAGATACACTGAAGCTAGCTTAGTTCATGCACTAGAAGAAAATGGTGTGGGTCGTCCATCTACATATGCACCAACTATCGACACAATTCAAAGACGCTATTATGTAAAACTAGAAGGTAGATCAATAGTTCCTACTGAATTAGGAGAAATTGTTGATAGTTTAATTGAAAAGTTCTTCCCAGACATTGTTAATATTGATTTTACAGCTCAAATGGAATCTGATTTGGATAAAGTCGAAGAAGGAAAAAATAATTGGGTAAAAGTTATTGATGAATATTACAAGCCATTTTCAAAAGAACTAGATAAAGCTGATTCTGAAATGGAAAAAATTCAAATTAAAGATGAACCCGCTGGCTTCAATTGTGATATTTGTGGCGCTCCAATGGTTATAAAAATGGGACGGTATGGTAAATTTTATGCTTGTTCACGCTTCCCTGATTGCCGTAATACTAAGCCTATTATTAAAGAAATTGGAGTTATTTGCCCTAAGTGTGGTAAAGGCCAAGTTGTTGAAAAGAAATCAAAACGTGGTCGTAAATTTTATGGATGTTCACGCTATCCAAAATGTGACTTTGTTTCTTGGGATAAGCCTGTAGGACGTAATTGTCCAAATGATGGACATTTCTTAGTAGAAAAAAAGACTAAGAAAGGTTTAATAATTTTGTGTCCAAATGGAGACTATCGCGAAGAAGTTCCAGATAATGATTAAATAATAATAGATAATAAAGCTCAGAGATGGGCTTTATTTTTGTAATCAAGAAAATATCCTGTATTGTAAAATAAATGATATGATTTTAAACAAAGACAAGATAAAGGAAAGATGTAATATGCCTCAAAAAGTAACTGTAATTGGTGCTGGATTAGCTGGTAGTGAAGCTGCTTGGCAACTAGCAAAACGCAATATAGAAGTAGATTTATATGAAATGCGACCAGTAAAACACACACCAGCCCATCAAACAGATAAATTTGCTGAATTAGTATGTACTAATTCAATGCGTTCAGATCAATTGTCTAATGCAGTTGGTTTATTAAAAGCAGAAATGCGAAAACTAGACTCTCTAATAATGCAATGTGCAGATCAAACTGCTGTTCCTGCAGGTGGTGCATTAGCTGTTGATCGCGGTCAATTTAGTCAAATGGTCACTGATAAACTTAATAGTTTAGATAATGTGACAGTTCATCAAAAAGAGTTATCTCAATTACCAACAGATGGGATTACCATTGTAGCAACCGGTCCTTTAACTAGTGATGATTTGGCTAATAGTATTACTAAATTCGCTGGGGTTGATAGTTTGCACTTTTTTGATGCAGCAGCCCCAATTGTTGCGGCTGATTCGATTGATATGAATATTGCATATAAAAAATCTCGTTATGATCGAGGAGAAGCTGCTTATATTAATTGTCCAATGGATCAAGAGCAATTTGAAAAATTCGCTAATAATTTAATTGAGGCTGAAACTGCACAACTACATGGTTTTGAAAACAAAAATGTTTTTGAAGGTTGTATGCCAATTGAAGTAATGGCTAAGCGTGGAATTAAAACCATGTTATTTGGACCTTTAAAGCCAGTTGGACTACAAGATCCAAGAACAGGAAAGATTCCATATGCAGTAGTACAATTGCGTCAGGATAATGCTGCAGGATCTATGTACAATATCGTTGGGTTTCAAACTCATCTAAAATATGGTGAACAAAAGCGGGTTTTCTCAATGATTCCTGGTTTAGAAAATGCACGTTTTATCAGATATGGAAAAATGCACAGAAATACATATATTGCAAGTCCTGCAATGCTAAATGCAACTTATGAATCAAAAAAACAAGCTGGATTATTTTTTGCAGGTCAAATGACTGGAGTAGAAGGTTATGTAGAAAGTGCAGGAAGCGGGTTAGTAGCTGGAATCAATGCTTCTAAAAAAGCGCAAGGATTGCAACCAGTTGTATTTCCTAAGCAAACCGCTTTAGGTTCAATGGCAAAATATATTACTAGTGTGGATGTAAAGCATTTCCAACCTATGAATGCAAGTTTTGCATTAATTCCTAAATTAGATCATAAAGAACGTAATAAGCGCTTGCGCAAGCAATTGATTAGCGAACGTGGATTAGAAGTTTTATCTGAATTTATGCGAGATGAATTAAATGGATAGCGATGATGATAAAATTAATGCTTTTATCAATTATTTAAAATATGAGCGTCAATATAGTTCTAAAACTATTACTGCATACAAAACAGATTTACAAAAAATACAAACTTATTTTCAAAAAAATAAGGGCTTTTTAGGGTGGAATAAAGTGACAACTAATGATATTGTGCTTTATTTGCAAACATTGGATACCAAAAATGCTAAGACAACTCAAGCTAGAAAGTTATCAAGTTTAAGGTCTTTTTATAAATTTTTAGTTCGTAGACATTTGACTACTAATAATCCCGCTATGGATATAGAATTTGCTATAGGAAAAAGAAAACAACCAGATTTTTTTTATGAAAATGAGATTGATGGGTTGCTTGATTCACTAACTGCAACTGATCCTTTTACAATGCGTAATCGAGCCTTATTTGAATTGTTTTATGCGACGGGGATGCGTGTAAGTGAAATGAGTCATTTGATGATAAATCAAATAGATTTTGATTTAAAAATGATTTTAGTTCATGGTAAAGGTAAAAAGGATCGCTATGTTGATTTTGGCAATCCTGCTAAAACTGCTTTATTGGCATATCTAAGTAAAAGTCGTCCAATTCTGTTAAAAAATAAAACCAATGACTATGTATTTTTAGATAGGTTGGGGGATAGATTAACTTCTACGGGGATTTCATATGTCATGAAGAAAGTCTTTAAAGAAAATGGAATTGAACAAAATGTTCATCCACATGAATTAAGACATACATTTGCAATTCAAATGCTCAATCATGGAGCGGATTTACAAACAATTCAAGAATTATTAGGACATGTAAATCTATCATCAACTCAAGCTTATACTCATGTGACTATGAAGCACTTGAAAGATAATTATGATAAATATTTTCCAAAATAGAAAAAGTTAAAACTTATGAAAATGTTTTCTTTTTTGGTGTTTTTATATTCCAAAACTGATAACATGGTTTTAGTAGGTAATTGTAAATTATCTCACAATTAAAGGAGACAATTAATTATGACAACAATATGTTCCGTAAAATATAATGGAAAAACTGCTATTGCTGGTGATGGGCAAGTAACTTTAGGTGAAAAAGTTATTGCTAAAGCAACGGCTAAAAAAATTAGAAGAATTTATCATGACAAAGTAATTATTGGCTTTGCTGGAGGGGTTGCTGATGCAGTTAGTTTGCAAGAGATGCTAGAAGGCAAACTAGAGGCTTATTCTGGCGATTTGCGCAGAGCTGCAGTAGAGATGGCTCAAAGTTGGCGCAAAGACCCTACTTTGCAAAAATTGCAAGCAATGTTAATAGCGTTTAATCAAAAAGATTTATTGTTAATTTCAGGCAATGGTGAGGTATTAGAACCAGATGAAAATGTTGTAGCAATCGGATCTGGTGGTAATTTTGCACAATCTGCTGCATTAGCTATGACAAGGCATTCACAAAACATGACTGCTAGTCAAATTGCTAAAGAAGCCGTCGATATTGCAGCCGGAATTGATGTCTTTACAGATCATGAAATTATTACAGATGAAATTTAAGGTAAAAAAATGTCAGTAAAAACTCCAAAAGAAATTGTTAATGAATTAAATCAATATATTATTGGACAACAAGAAGCTAAAAGAGCAGTTGCGATTGCTTTATATAATCGATATCGCCGCTTGCAATTGCCAAAAAACATGCAAGAAGAAATCACACCTAAAAATATGTTAATGGCAGGACCTACCGGTGTTGGTAAAACTGAGATTGCACGTAGATTAGCTAATATTGTTGAGGCGCCTTTTGTAAAAGTTGAAGCTACGAAGTTTACTGAAGTTGGTTATGTTGGACGTGATGTTGAATCAATGGTTCGTGATTTGGTTCAAGAAGCTGTTCGTATGGAAGAAAAAGATCAATTTGCTAAAGTAAAAGCAGAAGCTACAAAAAGAGCTAATAAAAAACTGGTTAAATTACTAGTTCCTGGAATCAAACGTGAAAAACGTGAAAATCAAATGCAGCAAATGATGCAAATGCTTATGAATGGCAATGAAAACCCTAGTGAACCTACTGAAGAAGTAGATGATAACATTCGCAATGAACGTTTGAGTGTAGCTGATAAATTAAGCAAAGGCTTACTTGAAAATCGCGAAGTAACTATTGAAGTAACTGAAGCTCCTAAGGTTAACCCAATGAGTGATATGATGGGTCAAATGGGAATGGATATGAATTCAATGTTAGGAGATTTAGTACCTAAGAAAAAAATCAAACGAACTTTGGCTGTCAAGGATGCTAGAGAAGTTTTGATTCAAGAAGAATCTCATAATATGGTTGATTATGACAATTTATATCAAAAAGCAATTGAACGAACCACTCAAAATGGAATTATCTTCATTGATGAAATTGATAAAATTACTGCTGGTAATAAACAACAAAATGGTCAAGTCTCAAGAGAAGGTGTTCAGCGAGATATCTTACCAATTGTTGAAGGTTCTACTGTTCAAACTAAATATGGCTCAGTTTCAACAGATCATATTTTATTCATAGCTGCAGGTGCATTTGCTGAATCAAAACCTAGTGATTTGATTCCTGAGCTGCAAGGTAGATTCCCTATCAGAGTTGAACTTGATGCATTAACACAAGATGATTTTGTCAAGATTTTAAAAGATCCAGAAAATTCATTATTAAAGCAATACAGTGCATTATTAAAAGCAGATGGTGTAAACTTAATCTTTACTAAAGAAGCAATCGAAAAAATTGCTCAAATTGCTTATGATGTCAACCAAGGAACTGATAATATTGGTGCTAGAAGACTAGCTACAATCTTAGAAAAATTGCTCGAAGATGTATTATTTGAAGGCCCTGATATGGAAATGGGTGAAATAACAGTCACTCAAGCCTATGTTGAGAAAAAATTAAGCGATATTATTAAAAATAAAGACTTAACTAAATTTATTTTGTAAATAAGGATTTTGACATATGAACTATGAACTAAAAAATAAATTTTTAACTGTGATTATTTCTTCAGATGGAGCTCAAATGCAAAGTGTCAAAGATAACCACAGCGGCACGGAATATCTCTGGCAAGCTGATCCTAAAATTTGGGGTCGTCATGCACCAATATTGTTTCCTTTCGTTGGTCGACTAAAAGGTGATCAATATACTTATCAAGGCAAAACATATCATATGGGTCAACACGGTTTTGCTAGAGATATGGAGTTTGATGTGTTTGAAAGAAAAGCTGACAGTATAACTTTTTCTTTGAAAGACACTGAAGCAACCTTGAAAAAATATCCTTTTAAATTCGAATTGCGTGTCACATATTCGCTATTAAATAATTTGATTAGAGAAGATTTTGAAGTAATTAATAAAACCGATGGTGAAATGATCTTTGGTATTGGAGGACATCCTGGATTTAATTTACCAACTAATGCGCATTTAAAGCGCGATGATTATTATTTCCAAATAATGCCTTTGAAAGATCGAATTAGAATCCCATTAAAAGCGCCATATCTTGATTGGCAAAATAGAACACTATCTGCAATTGATACACCAATTACAATTACTGATAATTTATTTAAAAATGATGCTTTAGTTTATGAACTACGCGGATCCGAAAACAAAGTTACTTTAAAAAATGATCAAAATAAATATCATATAAATGTATGGATGAAAAATGTTCCTTATGTAGGAATTTGGTCACAATATCCTAAATCTGCAGATTATGTTTGTGTAGAGCCTTGGTGGGGAATTGCAGACACATTAGACAGTGATGGTAAATTAGAAGATAAAAAAGGAATGAATCGTTTATCAAAGGGGCAAACTTGGCAAGGTGGTTTTGAAATGACATTCCATAGTGCAGAGTAATTTATTAAAATATAAGACATATTAAAAAGTCATATTTTGAAAATTTCAAAGTATGACTTTTATTGGTTTATTTAGATTTGTTCTTTCTTTTTCTATACCAGTAATATAAACCAAATGGTACCATGTTTTCATCATGATTGAGAATGCGCTTGATGTTAGAAATGTGTCTTGCATAAAATAATATAACCATTCCTGCAGCTACTATCGTTAAATATTTATCATGAAAGAAAAATGAAGCAATAAAAATTATTACTACTGAGATTAAACTTGATACACTGATCATGCTGGTAATGAAGACCATTGGAATAAAAACTATTGCACAAACTAAGAAAAAGTTTAAGCTATAACCTAGTAAAACTCCTGCACTTGTGGCAACAGCTTTACCACCATGGAATTTTAAAAAGATAGAAAATGTATGTCCTAAAATAGCAATTGCACCAAATACTAAAACTAAATAATGTGGCCCCAAATGCGTCCATTGTGGTAATAGCGAGGCTACAGTACCCTTTAAAACGTCAATAATTAAAACTATTGTTCCAGCACCAGGTCCTAATACACGAAAACTATTTGTTGATCCAGTATTGCCAGAGCCAAATTTCCTAATGTCTTTTTTGAAAAAAATTTTACCAACTAACACACCAGTAGGAAAAGAACCGATAAGATATGCTAAAATAATTAACAGCACTATTTTTATAGCAGCCATAAATACAACCCCTTTTAAGTCTATTGGTATTGTAGCAAAAGATTTAACAAAATGGGGTTTTTATTTCTGTAATTTTAGATAAATGGAGAAATTAATGAGTAATAAAAATACATATGATGATTCTTCAATTCAGATTTTACATGGATTAGAGGCCGTTAGAAAACGACCTGGAATGTATATAGGATCAACTGATATACATGGATTGAATCAATTAGTTTATGAAATCGTAGATAATTCAGTCGATGAAGCAATGGCTGGATATGGTAAAGAAATTAATGTAACTATTCATAAAGACAACAGTGTTACAGTTCAAGACTTTGGGAGAGGGATGCCAACTGGGATGCATGAGTCAGGAATTCCAACAATTGAAGTTATTTTGACTGTATTACATGCAGGTGGTAAGTTCACTCAAAAAACTTATCAAACTTCAGGTGGGTTACATGGTGTTGGATCATCAGTTGTTAATGCGTTATCGTCTTATTTAAAAGTACATGTTGTACGAAATGGTCGAGCATATGAAGAAGAATTTCGCAATGGTGGTAAACCTGTAGGAAGTTTAAAAGATTTAGGCAAAACTAATGAAAAAACTGGTACTACAATTACGTTTAAACCAGATGCATCTATTTTTTCGACAACAACATTTAATTATGAAACTATCGAAGAGCGAATCAGAGAATCTGCATTTTTGCTGAAAGGAGTTAGATTTAATTTAACTGATGAAAGAGAACCAAATCATCATGAAAGCTTTAAATATGATGATGGTATCAAGTCATTTGTTGAATATTTAAATGAAGGCAAAGATACTATTGGGAACGTCTTTTATTTTGAAGGCAAGCAAGATGAGATTGAAGTAGAATTTAGTGGACAATATAGTGATAGTTATTCAGAAAGCTTAGTTTCATTTGTTAATAATGTTCGAACTATTGATGGTGGAAGTCACGAAATTGGAGCACGCAGCGGATTTACTAGAGCATTTAATGAATATGCTAAAAAACAAGGTTTATTAAAAGAAAAAGATAAAAATATTGAGGGCTCTGATTACCGGGAAGGTTTAAGTGCAGTTTTATCAGTTAAGATTCCAGAAGAGCTATTAGAATTTGAAGGTCAAACTAAAGGAAAACTTGGTACTCCTCAGGCTAGAAGTGTTGTAGATAGTATTGTTTATGAAAAAATGTCTTACTATTTAATGGAAAATGGTGAGTGGGCTCAAGATTTAGTTAGAAAAGCTCAACGTGCTAGAGATGCAAGACAAGCTGCTAAAAGAGCCCGTGATGAAAGTCGTAATGGCAAGAAAAAACGCAAGAAAGAAATTCTATCTGGTAAGTTAACACCTGCTCAATCACGCAATCCAAAGCGTAATGAATTATTTTTAGTCGAAGGTGATTCTGCGGGTGGTTCTGCAAAACAAGGCCGTGATCGTAAATTCCAGGCAATTTTGCCGTTAAGAGGTAAAGTCTTAAATACTCAAAAAGCTAAATTAGCTGATATCTTCAAAAATGAAGAAATCAACACTATGATCTACACCATTGGTGGAGGAGTTGGCAATGAGTTTAAAGTAGAAGATAGTAACTATGACAAAATCATTATCATGACTGATGCCGATGATGACGGTGCCCATATTCAAATATTGCTTTTGACATTTTTTTATCGCTATATGAGACCAATGATTGAAGCTGGTAAAGTTTATATTGCATTGCCTCCTTTATATCGCTTGCAAAAAGGCAAGGGCAAAAATACTAAGATTGAATATGCTTGGACTGATGAAGAACTTGCAAAAGATGAAAAACAGCTGGGTCATGGCTATTCATTGCAGCGTTTTAAAGGATTAGGTGAAATGAATGCTGATCAATTGTGGCAAACCACTATGAATCCTGATTCTAGAATGTTAATTCGAGTATTAATTGATGATGCAGCACTAGCCGAACGCAGAGTCACCACTTTAATGGGTGATAAAGTTGCTGTAAGAAGAAAATGGATTGAAGAAAATGTGAAGTTTAGAATGGGTGAAGAAGCTTCAATTTTAGAAAATCAATAGAAAGGTTAATGATTTTAATTGGCACAAAAAACTGAACGAATCACCGATATGCCACTAGCTCAGGTAATGGGTGAAAGATTTGGAAGATATTCTAAATATATAATTCAAGAAAGAGCTTTGCCTGATATTAGGGATGGATTAAAACCTGTACAGCGTAGAATTTTATATGCAATGTATAAAGATAATAATACTTATGATAAAGCCTTTAAAAAAGCTGCTAAGGCAGTTGGTAACATTATGGGTAATTTTCACCCTCATGGTGATAGTTCTATATATGGAGCTTTAGTTCACTTATCACAAGACTGGAAAATGCGTGAGCCATTAATTGAAATGCACGGCAATAATGGTTCAATGGATGGCGATAGTCCAGCTGCAATGCGTTATACAGAATCAAGATTAAGTAAAATATCTAATGTTTTATTGCAAGATATTGATAAAGAAACTGTCAATATGGTTTTGAATTTTGATGACACAGAATATGAACCCACTGTATTACCAGCACAATTTCCTAATTTGTTAGTTAATGGAGCAACTGGAATTTCATCTGGATATGCTACAGAAATCCCACCGCATAATCTAGCTGAGGTAATTGATGCAATAATTCATTTGATTAAAAAACCAGATGCTAGTTTAGATGATTTAATGCAATATATTAAAGGACCTGACTTTCCAACTGGTGGAATTGTTTTAGGTACCAAAGGTATTAAAGAAGCCTATGAAACTGGCCGTGGAAGAATCCAAGTTAGATCAAAGACTGCAATTCAAGATATTAGAGGTCAGAGACAAGAAATTGTAGTAACTGAAATTCCATTTAATGTGAATAAAGCCTTTTTAGTTAAAAAAATCGATGAAATTAGATTAAATCGTGAAATCGATGGAATTAGTGAAGTTCGTGATGAAACTGATCGTCATGGTTTAGCAATTGTCATTGAATTAAAAAAGGGTGCTGATTCACAAAATATCTTGAACTATTTATTTAAAAATACTGACTTGCAAGTCTCTTATAATTTCAATATGGTGGCTATTGATGAAATGGCACCAGTTCAAGCTAGTTTAAAAAGAATCCTACATGCATACATTTTGCATGAAGAAGATGTAGTTACTAGAAGAACAAAATATGATCTTAAAAAAGATCAAGATCGCCTAGAAATTATTGCAGGTTTAATTCATGCTTTAGATATATTAGATGCTGTGATTAAAACAATCAGAAGTTCAAAAAACAAAGCTGACGCTAAGAAAAACATAATTGCACAATATCATTTTACTGAAAGACAAGCAGAAGCTATTGTATCTTTGCAGCTGTATCGTTTAACTAATACTGATGTTAATGCATTAGTTTCAGAACAAGAAACTTTAAATAAAGAAGTTACTCGTTTTGAAAAGTTACTTGCTAACAAAAAAGTATTACAAAAACAAATTATCAAAGAATTAACTAAAGTCAAAAAAGATTTTGGTAGTGAACGAAGAACTGAAATTACTGAGCATACTTCTAAAATTACAATTGATGAAAAAGCATTAGTTGCAGATGAAGAAGTGAGAGTATTGGTTAGTCAAGATGGGTATTTAAAGCGCTCTTCTATTCGCTCATATCAGTCAACTGATGTTGGAGATAATGGATTGCCTGATGGGGATGCAGTAGTATTTGAAAAAAATCTGTCAACTTTAAGTAATCTATATTTGTTTACTAATAAAGGCAATATTATCTATCGACCAGTTCATGAATTAATTGAAACTAAGTGGAAAGAAACAGGACAACATTTATCACAAGAAATTGGACTTGCTTCTGATGAATTAATTATCAGAGTATTTGACTTCAAGAATTTACATGAACAAAGTAATTTCTTAATTGCAACAAATGATGGATATATTAAGCAACTAGAGTTAGAAAATATTCAACCTACTCGGACTTATAAATCAAAAGCTATGATGGCAATTAAAGTTAAAACTGAAAACTCTCGAGTTGTTCGTGTAGACAAAATAAAACCAGATAGTAAACAAGAAATCTCTTTATTTACTAATCAAGCTTATGCAGTTAGGTATAAAGTGAGCGAGGTGCCAACTTTAGGTGCAAGAGCAGCTGGAGTTAAGTCAGTTAACTTAAAAGCAGATGATTATGTAGTGTCATATGTATTAGTTAAACCTGCACAAGTTGATAACTTAATAATTGGGTTAATTACGCAAAGAGGGGCATTCAAGCAGCTTAAGTTGAATTTAATTAATTTAGTTACTAGAGCAAAACGTGGAGTTTTAGTCTTAAGAGAATTAAAAACTAAACCTCATCGTATTGAAGCATTAGCTGGATATTATCAAAACCATCAATTAATAATTACAACTACTAGTCACAGAATTATAAAAGTTAATACTAATGAGTATCCTTTAGGTGATAGATACTCCAATGGTTCATTTGTGTTAGATCCTACTACGGATGGAGTTCCAACGAAAATGGAGTTAGGCAGACCATTAGGTCAGCAAGCAAGAGACGTTTCTGATTTATTTGATTAAAACTTATGGTTTTATAAGTATAAAATTATAAATGATTAAAAAGGGCATTAATTTGCCCTTTTTGTGTTATATAAGTTATTATTATAATGTATTGAGTTTTTAAGGCTATCAAAGCATAATACGCAATTTTAATATTTAAAAAATATTTCTAATAATTAACTAAGAAGGAGGGAAAAGAAATGTCTAAGGAAAATATTGATACAGTTTTATCAGCAAAATCATTACATTATTTTTTACAACTTGTTGACAATATGAATTACACGCAGACTTCTCAAATTCTTGGCATTACACAACCCGCATTAACTCAACAAATTAAAAAGTTAGAACGTGCAATTGGAGCGCCTTTATTTGGACAGATGGGTAAGAAGTTATATTTAACTGAAGCTGGTTTTGAATTAGAACAAACTGCCCATAAAATTTTTTCGTTGGTCTCTAATAGCATAAGTAAAATACAAGAATATTCCAAAACCGATGAAGGACATATCTCAATTGGAGTATTAATGACTTTAAAGTCTAATATTTTGGAAAAGTTTTTAGTAGAATTCAACAAAAAATATCCTAATATTACAATTAGCTATTCTTTATATAATCGTCGAGATCTTTGGCATAAACTTGAAGCTAACCAATTAGATTTTGCAATTGTATATATGCCTGAAGTGACTGGAACCAATGAAAAATTACTCCATCAATATGAAATACACGAAATTGTTGCTGATGAATTAATCATTTTGACACACCGAGATCTAATTCATTGTAAAGAATATCCAATAACCAAATTCAAATATGATAAGTGGATCTCTTTTGAAAAAAATTATTATTTAGCTAGTTTGATGGATCAAATCTTTGTTAGAGAAACTGGAACCACTATGAATCCAGTGTTCAGATTTGGGGATACTGAGCAATTAATCGCAACGGCTGAAGCTACTAAATATAATACTTTTGTTTCTAAAAGCTATTATAAAATGCACCAAGATAAAATTACTTTGACTCCAGTAAGAATCAAAGGTAATGACAGTTTTAAAATTTGTTATATGTATCGCAAAGGAAAACTACGAATTCCACGAATTGCAAATTTTGCGGATGCATGGAATAAATACTTGGAGAAACTGGTTAAGTCTAGTAAAATGAACTGTGATAAGTAAAAAATTTTAGTAAAGAGGCAAATTGTAATGGCAAAAGAATTAATTTTTGGACATCAAAATCCTGATACTGACGCAATTGGAACTGCAATAGCTTATTCATATTTTCAAAACCAACAAGGCTATGATACAGAACCTGTAGCATTAGGTGAAGCTAATGAAGAAACACAATATGCATTAAAAACTTTTGGGTTTAGCGCACCTAGAGTAATTAAGACAGCAGCTAATGAAGTTGATGAAGTTATGTTAGTTGATCATAATGAACCTCAACAAAGCGTTTCAGATATTGATAAACTAACTGTAACTCATGTTGTTGATCATCATAGAATCATGAACTTCGATACTGCAAAGCCATTATTCTTCCGTGATGAACCAGTTGGTTGTACAAGTACTGTATTATGGAAGATGTTCCAAGAAGCTGGAGTAGTAATTCCTGAAAATATTGCTGGTATTATGATGTCAGCTATAATTTCAGATACTTTATTATTAAAATCTCCAACAACTACTGATGATGATGTTCATGCAGTTCAAGATTTAGCTGAAAAAGCTGGCGTTGACTTCAAGAAATATGGTCTTGAAATGTTAAAAGCAGGAACTAACATCGCTGATAAGTCAGAAGATGAATTAATTGATGTTGATGCTAAGAGCTTTGAATTAAATGGTCATCCTGTAAGAATTGCACAAATTAATGTAGTTGATTTACCAGAAGCTATGAAACGTAAAGATGCTTTCATTAAAGCAATGGAAAAATCAAGTAAAGATAACAACTATGATATGTTTGTTTTAGTTATTACTAATATCTTAGATTCAGATTCAGAAGGTATTGTTGTTGGTAGTGATGAAATGAAAGCAAACTTTGAAAAAGCATTTGGTGTTAAATTGCAAGACTCTAGTGTTGCACTCCCAGGTGTTGTATCACGTAAAAAGCAAGTTGTTCCACCATTGACAGATGCTTTTAATGCTTAATTATTATTTTAAAGCTAGTTGCTAAAAGGGCAGCTAGCTTTATTTATATTAGTAAAGGTGAAAAAATATGTATCCACAATTAAATTTAGATGATCATAAAGTTGATGCAACTATGCATACAAATTTTGGTGATATTTCAATTACATTATTTCCAAAACAAGCACCAATGACAGTAGAAAATTTTGTTAGATTAGCTAAAAAAGGTTACTATGATGGAACTACATTTCATCGTGTGATTAGTGATTTTATGATTCAGGGTGGGGATCCTGAAGGAACTGGTGCAGGTGGCCAAAGTATTTGGGGACATGAATTTGAAGATGAGTTTTCAGATCAATTGTTTAACTTGCGAGGAGCTTTATCAATGGCTAATGCAGGACCTAATACAAATGGTAGTCAATTCTTTATTGTTCAAAATAAGAATGTTCCAAAGAGAATTAGCAGACAATTAAAAGAAGCTGGTTATCCAAATGAAATTGTTAAAGCTTATAAGCAAGGCGGAACACCTTGGCTTGATTATAAACATACCGTATTCGGCCAAGTGATTGATGGGATGGAAATAGTTGATAAAATAGCTAAAGTCAAAACAGATAATTCTGATAAGCCAAAAGATGAGGTAGTGATTAAGTCAATAACAGTTGAATAGAAGTTATAAAAAAGTTTTGAATTTTCAAAGCTTTTTTAGTTTACGCATAATGTATAATTGTTAGTAGATTTATGAATGAGGAGTAATCTATGAAGCAAAGTTATAATGGCGGAATTTCATCATATGCACTATGGGTTTTAGAAATGACAAAATTCATTGAATTATATCAATCTGGAAAAAGTATTGCTGAAATTAAAGAATTAAGTGATAAAACTAATGTCTTTCAAATGTCAACGCCAACTAGGGCAAAAAGAAGTTCAAGGAACTTGGCTTTGAGAATAAAGTTGTTACCTAAGCCATTAATAGATGTATATAGCGACCTAAATATTACAAATAAAAAAATAATTTCATTATTTTCACTGATGTTATCTAGCAGATTACTAGATGAATTCATGTATGAAGTTTATCGACCAAAAATTTTAAGACAAGAAACATTATTGCAAGATTATGAAATCGAAGCTTTTATTAATCAAAAGAAAATTGAAAGTTCTGAAATAAATAATTGGTCATTAAATACTCAAAAAAGAGTGAAAGGGTCTATAAAAACTTTTTTGAGGGATGCAGGATTAATGAAAATTAAGGATAAATCTGAAGATGAATTGCTCTTTCCAATAATAGATTCTCAAGTAATATTAATAATGAAAGCTTCAAAGTTAGATTATGAATTAGCAGCATTGGGAGTAGAAAAATAATGTCTGAAAACTTAAAAATAAGGTTTGATCACTTAAAAGAGCAATTACTTGATCCTAATTTTCAAGCTAACAGAGGATTATCTAATGAAGTAGGTTATTATATATTTGATTATCCTGCTGATCACACTATTGAAATGAATAAAATGTTAAATAAGCTAAAAAGCTCACCATTAGCATCAAAAGTAAATTTAAAAGTTTTTGATGTTTATGACATTATGAGAGTAGGGTCAGCAGCTGATCGCACGATAGCTATAACGATTAACATACAAAACAAAAATTATGATTTAGATAAAGATTATTACTTGGTTATTAAGTCTGATAATGGAGAGAAGAAGAGAATTAAATATGGAATGGACTTGTTTATTTCAAATAATTAAATAGGCTAGCACATGAGTGCTAACCTTTTTATTTAATATAGATATTTACCAATAACCTTATTTCTTTTTTCTACATTAAGTAACACATTATTGACTGTAATATATCATTTTTTCTTGATTTTAACGATAAAGAAAGAACAAATCGGTAAAAAATTTTTTAAATAAATATTCTGTTAATAATCTATATTATGTAAAACAAATCATAGATAATCTAACTAAAACAAAATATTCATATCCAATAAGTAAACAAATCCTCTATAATGAATGTTGGAAGCAAAAACTGAAGGAGCAAAAATGTTATACAAGCAGATAGCGCAAAATAAGCGCAATACATGGATATTAATGTTTGGATTTGCAGTTTTAATATTAGTGATTAGTTGTTTTATTGGAGCAATTTTTTCTGCAATAGTAGGCTTAATATTTTTCATAGTTGGTATGATCTATATGTTTCGCGTATATTTCAATGCTACAAGGCATTTGATGAAAGTAGTTAATGCACGACATATTACTAAAGATAAATATCCTCAAATCTTTGAAATAGTCGAAGAGTTATGTATTGCTGCAAATTTGCCAATGCCCGAATTATATATAGTTCCTGATCCAAGTCCTAATGCATTTGCGACAGGACGCGATCCTGAGCATGCAAGTTTGGCACTGACGCAAGGATTACTTGAACTTATGGATATCCATGAAATTACAGGTGTTGTTGGGCATGAATTATCTCATATAAGAAATTATGATACTCGTATTACCGTAATTGCCAGTGGGATAGTTGGTTTGATTGATTATACAGGTTTAGGATTAGTTATAGTAGGCTGGACAATAGTTGTTAGTGGCAAAGTTAACTTAATTACAATATTATTTAAGATTCTAGGGGTGATGATAATTGCAGTAGGTGGTGCAGTCTCATTAGTAGGTATTCCTATTGCTAAACTATTGTTTTTATTAGTATCTAGACAACGTGAATATCTAGCTGATGTTGGATCTGTTGATTTAACACGAGATCCAAGCGGTTTGATTTCAGCATTAACTAAATTAAAGGTGCTAGAAGATTCAGCAAATCAAATTCAGCCGTCAAATTCTAATTTAATGTTAAATACTTTATATTTCAATTTGCCAGCTACCAAAAGTTGGATTAAAAACTTATTTTCTGATCACCCAAGTTTAGATAAAAGAATTAAGAGGTTAGAAAATAGCTATAAAATTGTAAAATAAGCATTATGAGGTGGTGGATATTAATAACCTTGATTGAAAACGCAATAATAAAATAAAAGCAATGAAAAAAGCGCAACTAATTTAGCTGCGCTTTTCTTAATGTCCCGTATTAGCATTATTTTGATTATTACCTGCTGGTGGAGCACTAGGCGGAGTTGATTGCCCATTACCAGTGCCACCTTGGTTTTTATTTTCAGTAGGTGGGGTTGTATTACTCTGCTTATTATTTTCTTCAGTTTTAGTATTAGTGGAATTATTATTTGAACTAGTTGTTGAAGAATTATCTGAGTTAGTTGTAGAAGTACCAGTATCTTCTGATGTGTTAAAGTTATCAGAATTAGAATTATTGTAAGTGTTAGTGTCACTTTGTTCATCTGCAGAATCATAATCATCAACTGCTCCAGCTGGTGCATGTCCTTTTACGTATAATTCAGACTTTACTCGAACAACAGAGCTAGGCTTCTCCCAATTGGAATTTTCTTTGTCCTGCATTAAGTATGACATCATTTCTTTATACAAAATTTGTGAAGCATACTGTCCATCACCTGAAATTGTTCCATCTTTCAGATTATCATACCCAGTCCAGACTCCCATAGAATAACTCTTAGTATATCCAACAAACCAAGCATCTTTAGGAGTACCTTCATAACTAGGATATTTTGACAAATCTTGGTCAGAATATTTAACAGTACCAGTTTTACCAGCTTCATATAGACCAGGAATTTTTGCTTGAGTACCTGAACCTTTAGTTAAGACGCCTTTCAGCATGTCTGTGATCATATATGCAGTTGATTTTTTCATTACTCGAACCCCAGGATCATCATAGTTTCTTACTAATCCATCTGGAGTTTCAATTTTTGAAACAAATTGTGGCTTATGGTAAACACCCTCTGTAGCAAATGCGCCAAATGCACCAGCCATTTGAAGAGAAGATGCGTTAGCGCCAATTGCGACTGATAACCCAGCACCTGATTTAATTGGAACACTTATTCCCATTTGACCAGCAAATTTTGATGCACGACTGAGTCCGACTTGACTTAATGTCTTAACTGCAGGAACATTACGTGATTGCTCTAGAGCATATCTCATAGACATATTACCCATATATTTATCATCCCAATCATATAATTGGACATGAGTGCCAGGGTAGACATATTTTGAGTCATCTAAGATATGAGCTGTTGACCAATCCAGAAATTCAATTGCAGGAGCATAATCTAAAACTGGCTTAACACTAGATCCAGTAGATCTAGAAGTTTGTACTGCACGATCTAACCCTAATTGCACATCAGGTAAATGACGACCACCAATAATTGCGATGACATGACCATTAGCTGGGTCAACTACAGTTGCTCCAACTTGCATTTTATCGCTGCTAAATGGAATATTACCGTTATTTACTAGGTCATATAGTTTAGTTTGTGCAGCTTGGTTGATATTAACAGTGATCTTCAAGTTATCATTATATGGATCAAAGCCTTTTTCACGAACCTCATTAATAACTTCTTTTAAATATGGGTCATTGATTTTACGAATTCGTGATTCAGCAGTTGGCTTCATTGGGACTAACCCTTGTGTGATTGGCTCTGCCATTGCTTGTTGCATTTGGCCTTTAGTAATCTTTTTATTTTCATACATTGCTTGTAACACAATGTTGCGACGATATTTTGCCTTATCAGGATTAAGATATGGATTGAAAGTTACAGGAGCATTAGGCATCCCTGCAATTAAAGCGGTTTGCGCTAAATCAAGTTCATTTAACTTCTTACCATAATAAAAACGCGCTGCAGTCCCCATACCATAGTTACCATAATTCATATAAACTTTATTGATATAAAATTCTAGAATTTGGTCTTTAGAATAATCATGTTGCACCTTCATTGCAAGCCAAGCTTCTTGGGCTTTACGCTTTAATGTACGTTGGCTAGCAGCAGTTGAAAAGACCGTCAATTTAACTAATTGCTGGGTAATTGTTGAACCACCTGCAGAAATAGAATTACTTTGAGCATTAGACAGCATTGAACCAACAATTCTAACAGGGTCAATGCCGAGTTTTTCACTATAAAATCTTTTATCCTCAACTGATACAATTGCATTTTTTAATTGGTCAGGAATATCTGCATTTTTTACATAAGTTCTTTTTTCAGAGCCTAAATTCATTAAAAATTTACCACTAGTAGTATACAAACCAGAAGTTCCACCACTTTGCAGCTGTTCTATGCTTATACTTGGCGCACTTTTTGCATAATATGCAAATAATCCAATTCCAGATACTACAACAATTAAAAGTCCTAAAAAAGTCCATTTTAAGACTTTTAGCCAAGTTCTGGCGGGAGGGTTATCCTTATTTTTATGCATAGACATGCGAGAATTTCTATCTGAATTATTATTTGTTGCCATTAAGTTCTTTCCTATCTGCAATAAAATGATCCACTGCCGTTAAATAAGGTAGTGTTGGTCGATAGCTGCTTTTAATTTCAATAGAGAATTGTTTTATTTCGTCAAGAGTTAGTGATCTTTTGTCAGCTTGTTTCCAAGCACTAATAATGACACTAGCTGGCATGACAAAATATTGTTGCAAACTAGCAAACCGAATGATTACAAAACATATTCCATTCTGATTTAAACATCTTTGCAAGTGAAGTATTTGATGCTCATGAAAGTTTTTTAATGGAAATGATGTTTTATTGCGAGTTTCCTTTGCTTCAAAATCTAGATAATATCCATTATAAACCCCATTATAGTCTGTAGTCGAAGCTTGTCTAAAATAAGCCTCTCGAATTACAGCTTTGGAGCGCTTTGGATAATCTACTTTAACGATTTGTATTGGGGTTGGCTTTTTGTGCACGACAGCAATTTCGTTTTCTAGATAATACGCATTTGATTCATTTATTTCTTGTTCAAGCGTCATTCCACGATCGGAAAAATTAATGCTTTTTTCCAAACGATGCTTGGAATTTTGCTTAACTTGAGTATTACGAAAGTTTGCCAAATTCCCACTTGGATATTTGACCATTAGCCTCACTTCCTGTTAGCATATTATAGCAATAAACTTAAGTCTTGAATACTGATCAAGAAGGAGAATTGATATGCAACGTGTATGGGTTAGTGGTTATCGATCATATGAATTGAATGTTTTCGGTGATAAAGACCCTAAAATTGCAGTTATTAAATTTGCGTTAAAATCTCGATTACATAGCTTATATGAAGATGATCAGCTTGATTGGATCATAACTGGAGCTAATTTAGGAGTCGAACAGTGGAGTGCACAAGTGGGGCTTGGAATGAAACAAAAAGATGCAATTCATGTTAGTATTATGACTCCATATGAAAATTTTGCTGGGCGCTGGAATGCACATAATCAAGCAGTATTTACAGATTTGACGACTAAGGTTGATTTTTTTGCTTCGACTTCTAACACTCCATATAAAGATCCTGTGCAATTGCGCAATTATCAAAATTTTATGGTGCAACATACAGATCGAGCAATTATGATTTATGATCCAGAACATCCAGGGAAGCCAAAATATGATTATGAATTAATGCAAAATTATCAAGATACTCATGATTATCCTGTTGATTTAATTGATTTCTATGATTTACAAGAATATGCAGATGAATATCAAGAATTGATGAGAGAAAAGCATAATAAGTACTGATAATTAATTTTTGGTAAATATATATCACAGTGGTGAAATAATAACTTTTAAGATGTATTACTTTTTGCTAAAATGAGGGAGACAAAGGAGCTATTAAAATGGCAGATCTAAACGACATTAAACTTTCATCTCAAGATATTTTAAAAAAACAATTCAGAACTAAAATGAAGGGCTATGATACTGAAGAAGTAGATGCTTATTTAGACAAAATTATCTCTGACTATAATGTTTATAATCAAATAATTGAAGATCTATATGGAAAAATTGGAAAATTACAACATGTAATCATGGAACAAAAAAAAGTTTCTCCAAATACTCCCCCTCAAGCTGTACAACATAGTCAAGAGCCAATAACACCAGCTACTCAACAAGATGATGTTAAACGCTATGTTCCACATTATAATCAACCTAGTAGTTTGCATGATGCTAGACAACAAGCAAATCAAGTACCAAATAATGCGATTCAAAATAAAGCAGATCATGAATTAAGCACTAACATGGAATTAATTCAACGAGTTTCAACTTTAGAGCGTAAGGTATATAATTTGGAACAACGTGTGTTTGGCTTCCAAAATAGATAATTTTTTATTATAATAATATATTGTGAATTTTGAGTGATCGCGGTTAGCTTATGCTAGCTGAGGAAAGTCCACGCCCGCACGGGCTGAGAGTGCCTGTAGTGATCGTATTCAGCTCAATAAGCTGGAGAGTATTTAAGTACAACGGCGGAAAAAGCGCTAAATTCTTTGAACATGCGTGACTATCCTTGAAAGTGCCACAGTGACGTAGCAATTTAGGAAACTAAGTTGGTGGAACGAGGTAAACCCTGCGAGCGGGCAACCCAAACTTTTGGTAGGGGCGTCTCATCTAAGAAAATGAACTAAAGATGAGGTCATTTTAAATGAAGATAGATGATCACTGATGATAAGTGTGTCAAGCTTGTCTGAACAAAACGTGGCTTATAGAAATTCACATTGGACGGGCTGAACTTTTGTAGTTCAGCCTTTTTTTATGAGGTAATAAATATGAGCGAAAAATATACAATATTTGCGACAATGGGTGCTGGTTTTGAAAGTGTTGTTGCAAAAGAATTGCAGAGTTTAGGATATGAGACTAGAACTGAAAATGGACGAGTCTTTTTTGAGGGCACTCAAGAAGATATTGTAAAGGTAAATTTGTGGAGTCGTACCGCTGACAGATTCAAGATTTTATTGAAGGAATTTAAAGCAACTAGTTTTGATCAGTTATATGATGAAATCTATGACTATGATTGGATTAAGTTATTGCCAGTAGATGCAAAGTTTCCAGTAAAAGGTCGTGCAGTAAGATCAAAATTACATTCGGAGCCAGATATTCAGTCAATTACCAAAAAAGCAATTGTTAACAAAATGATTGATGGATATAAAAGACGTGGATTTTTGCCAGAATCTGGTAGTTTATATCCATTAGGTATTCATATTTATAAAGATTTAGCTAGAATATCATTAGACACCACAGGTGATAGTTTATTCAAACGTGGATATCGTGTAGAACATGGGGGGGCTCCATTAAAAGAGAACTTCGCAGCTAGTTTATTAAAATTAACTCCTTATGATGGTACACATCCCTTAATTGACCCAATGACTGGATCTGGAACTTTGGCAATTGAAGCTGCATTAATTGCTAAAAATATTGCTCCTGGAACTTGGAGAAAATTTGCTTTTGATAACTTTGATTGGTTCGATAAAACATTGCATGAAGGATTATTAGAAGAGGCAAAAGCTGAAGTAAGACCTTTAGAATCTCCAATCTTAGCAAGTGATATTGATCAATCTATCTTAGAAATTGCTAAATTAAATGCCAATAATGCGGGAGTGTTAACTGATATTAAGTTCAAACAAGTTGCTGTAAAGGACTTTAAGACAGACTTTGAAAATGGAATCATTATTGCTAACCCTCCATATGGAGTAAGATTAAAAGATAAAATTTCTGCAGAAAAATTATATAAACAGATGGGGGAAGTATTTAGACTCTATGATAGTTTTAGCCAATATTATTTAACTGCTGATCGTGATTTTGAAAAATATTTTGGCAAACGTGCAACTAAAAAACGTAAACTGTACAATGGTAATTTACGAGTGGACTTTTATCAATATTGGGCAAATAGAAAATAGTTTTTACAAGACTTGAGACTTTGTGTTTCAAGTCTTTTTTTATAAGAAAATAAATAGCTTAGTTTAACATCAATAAAATATAAATAACCTTAATAATTAGATAATCAAAATTTTATTTAATATTATAACGACATATTCGAAATATTAGTTGAAATAATAATAACAAGTAATATTATTAAAGTGTATGGAATAAATTTAAATTTATATTTATGGGAGAAAAGAATAATGAAAAGTAAAAAATATAATATTACAGATGGAAAGCTAAGATTCAGTATTCGAAAACTGTCTATTGGTGCTGCTTCAGTCTTAATAGGTACAGTGTTTTATTTGAATGGTAATACTGCTGTTGCACATGCAGATCAAGCTGCAAATACAACTAATGTAAATAAACAAACAACTCTTGCTACTAATATAAATGAAAATTCACAACTAACTGATAATAAAACTCAAGAAGTACTGCAAAATAATAAACTTGATGTAAAGCCTCAAGTTACTAATGCACAAGTGCCAAAAGTAAATGAAACTACATTTACTGAAGATAAAACTCAAGTTGTGTCTGGTGATACAGCTAATGCAAATAATAAAATTACTTTTATTTTTAAAACTAATGAAGCAAAGGCTGGAGATGTGTATAAAATCATTATTCCAGAAAAAGATGATAAATTAGATGCTTCTAATACTTATAATGTAGAACCTGGACAAATTACAGGTGATTACGCTAAGGTATCAAGTTATGAAGATCCTGAAAAGCATGAATTGATTATTACTGATACTTTTTATAAAGATAGTACTTTTACACAACCAATTATATTGAGTGTTGGAACCAATTTTAATCAAACATTGCATTCTACTGGTATTTTCAACCGTGTAGTATCACTTTATAAAAACGATGAACTCATTCAAACACTTCCCTTTAAACAAGTTGTCAATGTTAATCCTACATTTCAGTGGAATAATGGCGATCGATATGAAAGTTCCATTTACACAATGGAAGGTAATCAGGTGAAAAATGTGACTATTCAAGCAAATACTGATTATGAATGGGATGTAGAGATAAATCCAATTCCTAATTTTAATCATAGTACAGCTGTAACTATTCCTATGCCTAAATACTTTATTATGGATGAAGCTGCCACCAAAAGTAGAAATGCAGATTTAATCAATCACTATCATGCAACAATTACACAACAATATGGAATGATCGATGTAACATTTCCACAATTAACGGATAGTGAAATTGACAAATTGATCAATCAATCAATACTTACTTTTAAATTGATAGGATCCTTTAGTATGGATGTACCTGATAAAAAGACATATCTGGGAAATTCTCAACAACCAATGTTCATAGAAGATACTGGCGATACTAGTCAAAAATCACTACAAATAAGTCCAGTATATGTAACCATATTAGGTAAAAATGATGGATTAAATAATAATATTGCTAATGTTCTAGATGCCACGGTTTACCCTGATGAATATGATAAAAATGATAATAAACCTATAACTAACATAGATAATACAACTTATCATTCGCTTAATGATATTAATATTGCTAGTAATTTTGAATATGATATCAAAAATATGGTTGTTACAATAAATGTGCCTGATGGTATGCATATCGTTAATTTCAACGCACGTAATATGCCAAAGTATACATGTCAATTTACATTAGATGATGGAAGTATTACAACAGATACCTTTGTTCCTTCTGGTCATTCAATAAAAACCATAGAATTAACTTTCCCAGATTTTCCGGCATATGAAAGTATTAATTTATTTCACTTAGTTGGTGTTTTAGCAAAGAAATACTCTGATGGTTCAGAAGTTAAAGTGGGTGATACTTTACTAACTACTTTAACTATCAAGGCAGATAATTTAATAGGAACTGCTAATGCTTCATGCTTACAAACAATCGTAGGTAAATCAAAAGATGAAGTTGTTCATAAAAATAGCTTTAATGCTTCTTCAACTCAACTTTCTAAAGATCCTGGCAAAAAAAATGCTGGAAATATTCAAGTTATAAACTATGATTTAATTGATAACCCTACACAATTAACTTATTATGTAGTATTACCAACTTATGCTACAGTAGATTTAAATACAGGAATTACAGGATTACCTGGTAATGCTAAAGTATCTGAATTATCTATAAATAATCGAAGTGTTTTGAAAATTGCTGGATATTTTCCAGCTGGAGTAGAATATGAAAAACCAAATACTCATTGGAATATTCAATTAGATAATCTAAATATTATAGATCAACTTATTAATGATTCTGATTATAGCGTTTATGTAGTATTGCCCGATGAACAAGAATTATCTACTGGAAAGCAAAGTCAAGTTTCTACTGCTGATAAAATTTATGTTGAAAATTCAAATAATGCTTATCAATTGTATAAAGGTACATGGGAAATATTAGCTAGTTTAGGATCATATTCGACGAGTCAAGCACAAGGAAATAATAATGCTTCATTAACTACTTCAGCAAGCTCTGACAGTCATGGTTCTAAAGACATGGAATTTTCAACTGTTATTGTCAACTCCCAAGATAAAATTTTAAATAACGCAGATGTTATAACTAATGTGCCAAGTATAGATGATGGTAAATCTAAATATAATATTTATTTAAAAGATAAAAATTCTGTCAGTGTGATAAATAATTCAACTAATAGTGTTATTACTAGCGGAATAACACAATATTATTCAATGGATAAAATTGATTTAGCAAATGCTTCGCATGATCCTAATCTGATGTCACACTTTGTTAGTGCAGATCAAGTTAAAGATTGGTCAAAGGTTAAGAGCGTATTAACTAAGATTAATAAAATTCCACAATCATCAATTTATAGTATTGTATTTAAAGGCCAAGATCCAAATATTATACAAGACATTAATAAAATAGCTTATACTTCATCAATTTTTTGGACTGATACTTTGAAGCCTTTTATTATAAATCCAGCAGATAAAAATTCTGCTTCTATTAAGATCACAGGTAAAGCAACTGTTAACTTTAAACTCCATTTTGAAGATAACAGTCAACCTGATATTTCAATTCCCGCACTGAGTCATATTTATCAAGATGGAATTGATACTATGCAATTAAGTGACTTCATAAAGGCGAATAAAAACAGTGATTATGATAAAGCAGTTAAAAATCATGATTATAGCAAAATTTCAAAAGCCATAATTGATGCAATTCCATCTGATTATGTCTTACGAATCGAAAATGGGGCACATATTGAAAATTCTGATAGCTCTGATCCAAATAACTTACTGGCAGAATTTGGTAAAACAGTTCAGTATTACTTTGATGGTGATACAGTAGTATTTAATTTAGTCAAAAAAGAAGACTTTGAAGGACAAAATGTTGTTATTAACCGAGTTATTCATTTCGTTAATATAGAAAATAAAAAAGAAATAGCACATGATGTAGAACAAGATACTCCTAAAGTGACAATTAAAGGTAAACGCAATCCATTAACTGGGGCCGCAGATGTGACTAATATTGATGATGCATTAAAGAGTCAAACTTTAGATGAGTATACAAATTTCCCAACAATTGATGGATATATACAAGTATCTGAGCTCAATAATGGAAAAATTCCTTCAATTCCAAGTGGGTTAATTAATGATTATGTTTCAAACAATGTTGATTCTAAAGGTATATGTTACGATATTGATATAGCTAATAAAATAACTCCTAATACCAAATTGACTCCAAAGGTTAATACAACTGAATTCAATCAAGATGTAACTGTTTACTACATTCCAAGTGAAGCAAACTTAATTTCTGTTGGCCAAAATTTAGGACAAGATAATCAGCTTTTAGGTTCATCCAGCAGTATCAACCAAGATGGTTCTGTAAATGAACAGATTAGTTTCGCTAAAAGTGATGCTGATTTAGTAAAAACAGGCTATACCTATAAGGTCTTTTATGCACAAGATAAATCTTTAGCTGATTCTGGTGTAACTGGAACTTATTATCCTCATAATGATACAGAGGGTAATAATATTTTTCATTACATATTAGCGTCTGAGATTTTACAAAATAGTTCACTTGAAAAATATGATAGTCTGCAACAAGCATTATTAGCTCACCCACAATATGATAAAAAAGTAGATGCTTCAGATTCTAATTATCTGGGTATTGCAGGGTATACGCAGAATTTCTTTGTGGTTTATACTCCACTTGAAGACAGTGATCAAAATTTATATATTCTGAGTGACGATGATCCTTATAAAAATAATGATTTAACTAAACCATATGCCTTACCAGACTCTATTAACCAATCAGAAAACACTGGTAATCACTTTAAACTTACAGGTAAATCAGGTGATAGCTTGATAAATAATAGCTATGAATTTCCAGCATTTTCTTGTTTTAATTGGCCATATGATCCAAATATGCCTTATGAGTTAAGCGCCCTTAGTTTGTATAAACGTGCAGGATATTATATTCAAAAAGCAACATATCAAGTAAAAGACAATACTGGTAAAACTCATGTATTTGCTATTACTAATAATCTTAATATAGATAATTTTAAAAAGAATGGACTTTATAGTGATACAGGAACAGATTCAATGTTGAAATTATTGAATACTTTAACAACTTCTGGAATGTATGAATTAATTCAAATTAAAGATACCAATAAGAATCCAAATTATGAAATAAGTATAGATGGATTGTCTAATCTTGAACTAGATGATTCTGGAAGACATATTGCCCCAATACCTGATGATAAAAGATGGGTGTTTGATGATACGGCTTACGGGGATGCCAAAACAGATCCTGCTCCTCAAATTATTACCATTCACTATGCTCCACTACCATTAGTTGATCAAAGTAGTTCAATTAGAATCCATTATGTTGATGTTGATAATATTCCACCTTTAACAGATACTGACTATAAAAAGATAGCTGATAGTTATAACCTCACCTTGAATAAAGATTATAAGTATTCAGCATATTATTCATTAAGCAATGGACAAAATATACCAGAATTTTTGCTTAATTCTGATCATACATTAACCACCAAACCATTGAAGACTTATGACCAACCTCAAGCTACTATAACGATTCCAATTACTGATGGTGGAGAAAGTTACGGCAATACTAAAGAAGATGAACAAATATTAAAGTTACTAGATAATAAATACATTGTTGTTCAACGTGATAAACAAACATTAGGCAAACAAATCTTTGATCCTTATGCATCAGATGATGCAAATGGTACTTTCAATTATAATCAACCCGGTCCTGAGATAATGGGAGGTTACATGTCTTCAATAGTTCAAAACTATTATGTTTATTTGAAGCGTGCCCAAACTATTAATTACCGAGTCATAGTTGAAGATGAACATGGCAATGTAGAAAAAACATTGGTTAAACCAACTCCATTAGGGATAGGTGCAACTGGTGATAATATTGCATCAACTAAAGATGGATCAATAACTATTGGTGAGAAATATCAGAACTTACTCAAAGGAACAGATGATGTTTTTAAAAATTATGATATTGTGGATCCTAACCCTACAGATACTAAATTAAAGAAATCAGATTCACTTGATAATGCTTTAACGTTCACTGATCCAGACAAAGAAAAGCCTAAATTATTAACTATCTATGTAACTCATAAAAAAGGTAGTGTTCATATTCACTACATTGATGTAAGTGGAAAGCAGCCAGATAAAGATGGTAATTTCCAATCAACGGATGGAACGGAAATAGCTGATACTGAACAAGATATTAAAGATAAGAACTATGGTGATCCATACACTAATAAACTTTGGGATTATAGCAGTCATGGATATAAATTGGCAACTAAAGATATTCCAGCAGGTGCAATTAGCGGAACTATCTCTGAAGTAAGTACAAATATTTATGTTTACTTGACTAAAATTTGCAATGGTGGTGAATATACTCCTCCAGTAGAAAATCCACACGAACCAATAAAAACACCAGAGCCACCAAAGGAAAATCCAAAGACTCCTATAAATGAAACGCCATCTAACCCCCCATTAATTCCTCAAAAACACCGCAAAATTCACAACTCTAATAAAGTTATCTTTATTAAAGCTCAAAAACATAATGAGGAAACTAATAGTAAATTTAAGAACAACAACAATAATACAAAAATAACTTCAGCATATACTGAAAAGATTTTACCTAAGACTGGTGAAAGATCCAATAAATTAGTTTTGGTCGGAATGTTGTTAGCAAGTGGTGTATCATTGTTTAGTCTATTTGTTGATCGAAAACATAAAGATAATAACTAAAAGTTTGACTATAAAGATACAAAAAGTTCTGAAGAATTTGATAGCTTCAGAGCTTTTTTGTGACAATAATATTAAGGTACATGAAGTAGCAAAAAAATATTTTTAAGAAGATGAAAAGCTTTAAAATTTTAATTTCTTTTAAAATTTTTGTACTATACTACAAAAATTTTTGATATATATAACTTTTAAGTACTATAATACAAAGTAAAGTGCTTAAAAATTAGGTGATTTAATGATTATTAAAAGATATGTGGCTAGAAAACAATATTTAGATTTTTTAAAACGACATCAAGATAAGAACATCATAAAAGTAGTATCTGGTGTGAGACGCTCAGGAAAATCTATTTTATTCTTATTGTTTAGAGAGTATTTAAAAAATTCAGGTATTTCATCATCACAGATTATTACTTTAAATTTTGAAGATATAAATAATGAACCATTGTTGCAACCAAAAAAATTATATCAATATATTGAGAAACGGCTGATTGCTGACAGGATGAATTATATTTTTCTAGATGAAATTCAACATGTCAATAACTTCGAAAAAGTAGTAGATTCTTTATACATAAAAGATAATGTTGATTTATATATTACTGGATCTAATGCATACTTTTTAAGTGGAGAAATAGCAACACTGCTCACAGGAAGATATGTGCAACTTAATATTTTACCTTTATCATTTAGTGAATTTGTGCAGTGGCATAAACAAAATAATATAGAAATAAATATTGAAGAATTATTCAATATTTATTTAAAGAGTTCTTTTCCTTATACTTTATTTGTAGACAACGATCAAGAAAGACAAGAGTATTTACGAGGAATTTACTCAACAATTGTTCTTACGGATATAGTTGCAAGATTGAAAATTCGTGATATATCTGTATTAGAACGATTAATCCAAACTTTATTCAGTGATATTGGTAGTGAAATTTCAGTTAACAAAATTACCAATACTTTAAAAAGTAATCATGTTTCTGCTAATAATAAAACTATTAGTAATTATATGGATGGGATTATCAATAGTTTATTAATTTATGAAGCAAAAAAGTATAAAATTCATGGCAGGAATCTTTTGAATAGCAATAGTAAATATTATGCAGTTGATATAGGACTTCGTAGATTATTATTACCAGATCATGATCAAGATTATGGACATATTATTGAAAATATAGTCTATCTTGAATTATTACGACGTTATTCTAAAGTATATGTTGGAAATATTAATAATTTAGAAGTTGATTTTGTAGCATTAGATAGTGAAAACCATGCTACATATTTTCAAGTTGCGTTAACAACGCTTGATCCACAAGTATTGGATAGAGAATTAAAACCATTAACAAATATTAAGGACTCATATCCAAAATATTTGTTAACCCTAGATACTTTAAATAAAGATGCAAATTATAATGGAATTCAAAAGAAAAATATTCTAGATTGGTTATTAGAAAATAAATAGCATAAAAGACGGTTCATATCATCAATAATATGAACCGTTTTTTGAATATTTAATTAGCGTTGATCATTAAGCTTGATTAATTTATAAATAGCCATTCCCAATACTAAACCTATAATAAGTGGTAAAAGCCAGGTTAATCCTAAATTAGCTAAGGGTAAAGAACTTCTAATAGCTTTAGCAGAATTGCCAAATGTAGTATTACTGATAAAAGGTGGCAAGTTAACAATAAAATCTAAAGATGCAGGAATCATAGTAAAGATTATTGCAATCCAATAAACCATCTTATCTTTTTTAAATAAAGGTGAGAGCAGTGATAATACGATAATTGCCATAGATACAGGATATAAAAACATTAACACTGGGATCGACCATTTGATTAATGCATCTAATCCAAAGTTTCCTACAATAAATGATCCTAGACAAGAAACTAATAACCATCTATGATAGCTGACTCTTGGAAAATGTCTGTTAAAATCTAATGCAAATGCAGAAACTAATCCAACCGCTGTAGTAAGGCAAGTTACTGTCATCATAGTGGCTAAGACTGCTTGTCCTATCATTCCAGCATAACTTTGAACAACTTGGGCGAACGCAACACCACCATCAGGTGCTACTTTAAATTTTCCAAGAGACATTGCACCTAAAACAATTAATAATAAATAAATAATTGCGATTGCCATCATTCCTAGAGTACCTGATTTTGCAGTAGTAAGGGCAATTTCTTTATCAGATTTAATACCCATTTGTTTAATAGAAGTGATGATGGTGATACCAAAACACAAGGCTGCAAGGGCATCCATTGTGTTATATCCTTCTAAAAAACCACTTAAAAATGAATTGCCAACTGTTGTATATTGAGCTGTTGCAGGTGCTGTGCTAGGATTTCCTAAAGGAAACATGAACGCAACTACAAATACCAAAAATAACAAAATTAAAAAAATAGGATTTAATACTTTTCCTAAACTATCCAAAATGTCGCTTTCGTTATAAGCAATCAGATAGGCGATTAAGAAAAATACTGCCGTAAAAATACCAAGTGCTAATTGTTGATAATGTGTCGGAATAAATGGAGCAACTCCTACAGCAAATGAAACGGTAGCAGTTCTTGGTGTACCAAATACAGGACCAATTGTCATTTGAATCAAAACCATAAAAAATATTGCAAATTTGGCACCTAAAGGAGACCCTAATCCATAAACTCCTTTAGAATGAGTTACTACAATTGCTAAAATTGCTAGTAGCGGGAGTAACACTCCTGTTACTATAAAGCCAATAGCTGCTGTAAACCAATTATGGCCAGCAATTTGACCTAAATGAAGAGGGAAAATCAAGTTCCCAGCTCCAAAAAATAAAGCAAATATCATTGAACTTATAACTAAGTATCTTTTCGTCTTAGAATGCATGTTTTTCCTCCTTAGTAGTATAAAAATTATAATTAATATACCATGATTAGGACTAGATTAATACACAATTAAACTAGATAATTGTTATTTATATGACTATAATTTTAGTGATTGTGATAGTCTATGTTATTGCAGCATAGATAGTTGATGTATTAGTAATTAGAACCATAAAAATAAAACCTATTTTTATTAACAGATTAGGATCTATTTTAATTATTTTAGTTGTTTTATTTAATGTTAGATTTTGCAACTTAAATTTTAAATTCTAGGCAAAGAAAAAAGTATAAAGCAAGTATAAAAAGGAAATTACTAATCAAGTAGTCAATGAAACTCTAGAACTTGCAAAGCATGATTTATATATGAATGCATATGAAAAACTATAATACAGAGATTTCAAAGACAGATAGACATTTATTAGATGTAATAGCTCAAGCAAATGTTCAAAATGTATCAATCAAGTATTTATTAGATAATTTTGATCACAGGAAAAATTATTTATCCGTACCATTTTTTGCGCAATTTATTAGTTGGTATAAGCAAAGAAATTTTACGAAAAAATATAAATGTTTATAAGATACAGATAATAATTAGTTTTTATGAAGAGGAAGTTATCAAAACATTTAATTATTTTTACAACACAATGAACATGTCAGCATTTAATATAAAAATACTACTTCAATTAAAAATTGACATCAGCTGTCATTAAAACTATAATTTTAATGACAGGTAGATATACTTACCTACATACATGAATCAATTATAGATTGACCAATTATCGGAGTCTTTTATATGGAATCAAATAAATATTTACAATTAATTAATCGTGAACTTTCTCTAATGCCAGATTTTGTTAAACAATATAATCTTGGGACTAATCATTCAATGACAACTTCATATCAATACTTAACTGAAATTCGACGGTTCTTTGATTGGCTGCGTCAAGAAAACATCTCGAATGCCAAAACTAATGCTGAGATCGACACTGAGACGCTCTCAAATTTACGTCGTAATGATATTATGCTTTATATCGACTATCTTAAGCATACAAAAAATCAACAGCAACGTTTAAATTCTGCAACTACAGTCAATCGTTCAATTAATGCACTACGTTCATTATTTAAATTCTTAACGGTTACTGCTGATAACAATAACGGTCAAGCATATTTTGATAGAAATGTAATGTTAAAAATTGATTCTTTAAATGATACTAAAACTTTAAACTATCGTGCTCATGTTTTGGAATCTCATATGTATGTTGGTGATATGAAATATGACTTTCTAAACTTTATTAATAATGAATATGAACATAAGGCAAATAAACAAGCCCTTCCCTCCTTTAAGCAAAACAAGGAGAGGGACTTAGCAATTTGTGCCTTGATTTTAGGTACTGGGGTGCGAGTGTCAGAATGTGCTGGAATTAACCTAGCAGATTTAAATTTAAAAGACGCCACTCTAAATGTTACTAGAAAAGGTGGACAGCGTGATAGTGTTCCAATTGCGACATGGACACTACCTTATATTAAAGCATATGCCAATTTACGAGAAAAAAGATATCGTGCTGGTAAAAAAGAGCGTGCATTTTTCTTAACCTTATATCATGGAAAAACTAAACGAATTACAACTAATGCAATTGAAAAAATGGTAAACAAGTACTCTGCTCTATTTGGGCACCCTCTTACACCCCATAAATTACGCCATACTTTAGCTTCTGAATTGTATGGGATAACTAAGGATCAGGTTTTAGTTGCACAACAATTAGGACAAAAAGGAACTTCTGCAACCGATTTGTATACTCATGTTGATCAAACTTTGCAGCGACAAGCATTAAATGAAATTAGCCAAAAGATAAAAAAGGATGAGCATATTACTAACTAAAAATAAGACCGCGGTGATACATTGGTACTGTTAAATATTTACAATATCCAAGGAGAATTATATGCGAACATATCAAAATATTATCATTGGTTTTGGTAAAGCTGGAAAAACCCTTGCTAAAGCTCTAGCAAAAGCGGGTCAAGAAGTTTTATTAGTTGAACAATCAAGTCAAATGTATGGTGGAACCTGTATCAATGTAGGCTGCCTTCCTTCTAAAAATTTAATTATTAATGGTCGCCGTCATATGCCTTTTAAGCAAGCAATAAAAATTCGTACAGAATTATCTGACAAGTTAAGAAACAAAAATTATCATATGGTTGCTGACTTACCTAATGCTACTGTCCTGGATGGTAGAGCTAGTTTTATTAGTAATCATCAAATAAAAGTAGCTCTGCCAAATGGTAATGCTGAAGAATTTGAAGGTAAAAGAATTTTTATCAATACAGGTGCTATCCCTATTATTCCTAATATTCCAGGATTAACATTAAGTTCTAAGATTGTTACTTCTAAAGAAATTATGGAAATACCAAATAATCCTAAATCATTATTGATTATTGGTGGTGGATATATTGGCTTAGAGTTTGCAGAAATGTTTACTAGTTATGGCAGTCAAGTTACTGTTGTAGATGACAGAAAGCAATTATTAACTAAAGAAGATCAAGATGTTGCGGATCTAGTTTATCAAGATATGCAACATGATGGGATTGAGTTTGAACTTGGTAGTAAGGTTCTTCAATTAACTGAAAATGATAATAATATTGAAGTTGTAATTGAAAAAGATGGTAAACAAAACAAAATCAAAACTGATATGGTATTAGTAGCAACTGGTCGCAAACCTAATATTGATAATTTACACTTAGAAAATACTGATATTAAAACCACTGATCGTGGTGCAATAAAAGTTGATGCCAAGTTGCATACTACTGTTGATAATGTATGGGCAATTGGGGATGTTAATGGAGGACCTCAATTCACTTATGTATCTTTAGATGATTTTAGAATTGTTAAAAATGAACTGTTAGGTGACAATTCTCGTTCTACAAAAGATAGAAAGTATATCCCCTACACTGCTTTTATAACTCCTCCATTATCTGGAACAGGACTAAATGAAAAGCGTGCAAAAGAGCGTGGGTATGACTATAAAGTATTTAAATTATTAGCCGCAAATAATCCTAAAGCTCATGTTGCTGGTGATAGTCGTGGAATATATAAGATCTTAGTTGATAAAAATACGAATAAGATTTTAGGTGCTACAATTTATGCATTAGAATCACAAGAAGTTGTTAATATTATTAGTTTGGCAATTGATCAAAATATTGATTATACAGTATTACGAGATATGATATATACACATCCAACAATGAGTGAATTTTTGAATGATGTTTTAAATAGCTAAAATAAAAAAGGATGAGAACTTTGAAACTTTTGTTTCTTAGAACTCGTCCTTTTAATTTATTAATTAATTATTTTCTTTACGTCTTTGACCAGCAAATAATCCAAACATTCCTAATCCTGTTAAAATTAATCCAATTAATCCTTTAGAATTATCTTTTTCACCAGTTTGTGGTAATTGAACTTTTTTATTATTTCTTACATGAACGGATTGTTGAGCCATAGGCTTTGGGATGTTAGTTTCAGCAATTTTCTTTACTGGATTAATAGCAGCTTTTGGAGCGGTTGTATCTGTTATTGGTGAAACTATAGTAGCCTTTGGTTTAACAGTATTATCTTCATTTGAAGTATTTTGATCTACATCTGGTGCGGGTTCAGGTTGAGGCTTCACTGTATCAGGCTCTTGATCATTTGGTTGTTCTGGTGTTGGTTGAGGTTGTGGCTGAGGAGCAGGTTCACTAGTTGGTGGAGTTACAGGTTGAACTGGCTTTGGAGTAATAGTGATTGTAGCTTTTTTAGTAATCAACATTGTTTTGTTGTTAGAATCTTGTAATTTATAACCCAGAGTTATGGTATAAGTTCCAGGCTTTGATGGATCATAGCCTCCATTATTAACTAAAAATACTTGTGCAGGATCCCCTTTAATATCTAAATCAGTTTTACCATTTATATTATTAACTAGATACCCATCAGGTAATTCAGCTAAGCTTCTTGTGATATTATTTAACCAATCTTTAGCGTCTTGGCTGTTCATTTCATAAGTTAGATCTTGAGTATTCAATACTTGGTGAATTTCAATATGACCTAAATAACCAGCAAATTTACCAGAGCCTATGGTTATATTGTTAGATCCAACATTAAGATCTGCATGATTCCCTGTTGTTTGATATGAATAATAATTATAAATATCTTGATTGTTAGAAGCTACATTGACTGAATAACCTAATTTTTGTATAGCTTGTTGAACAGTATCTAAGTCAAAGAAATAATGACCACCCATCCATAAGGTCCCCATATCTTGGCCTTTATTATACATTTGAGCATTGGTTTCATTATGACCAAAGTTATTAACTTTAACTAAATCTTTTAAAGTAGGCATTGCATCAGTTAATTCTGCCAAATCATCAGCTGTAATATGATAATCTTCTATATTTGGATTTGGACGAAAAACAGGTAAAAACTTTTTATTTTCATTTTGGTCGAAATTAGTTACTGGCTTTGAGGCTTGAGTAATTACACTATCATTAGTAGTCAATTGTCCATCGATATAAGTAAATAATGGATCTACTTTAATAGTCAGTTGATTTGCCTTTTTTAATTCTTCTTGAGTAACTTCAATCTTTATTGGAATGTCCAATGAATAAGTTTCATTAGCTTTCATAGCTTCATTATTGAACCAAATATATGAAGCATTATTTGCAACTTCAGAAGTTGTATATCCATGATCAATGTAATATTGCATTGAATGATAACCATGATCAGCAGAGTTTTTTAATGCATCAGAATTTAATGAAATTTTACTATGAATCGCATCACCTTTATCACCAGTTAAGACAAAACCATCATTTAAATCAATATTATTTGTGTCGACTTGTACACCAGGGTTGTTACCAACAAAACCACTAAAATCAACACTTAATGACTTATCTTGATCAGTGGTATTGCTGAATTCAATATGTTCGGTAACATCTTTTGCTTTATTGTATTCAATTAATCCGTTGATTTCAGGTCTATTGCCGCTGTACTGCCCCCCATTTGAGCCATTTACAGTAACTTTTTCACCAGTAAATTTATCTATTGCAGAAACTGATGTGGAATACTTGACTCCATTTGTTTCCATCTCTGCTTGTCCTTTAATATTTGGATTAGAAAGAACAACTGGTGCAGCTTGTTCTAAGCTGTTTAATGAAGATTTAGTATTGGTTGGAACATCACTTTTTGGCGCTTGTGGTGTTGTATTATTTTCTTTATTAGCAGAAGGAGAAGTTGCCTTTTGGGTAATTTGTGGATCAGAAGTAGTATTCGTTGCATCTGCATGGACAGTTGTTGGAGCATTTGCCAATAAAAAAGCTCCCGATACTGCTATAGCAGCTATAATGCTACTCTTTTTCGATCTAAATTTAGTCATAATATTAATATCCTCCAATATTCCATAAAAATAACACTCGTTATGTTAATAATATTATAACACTAGTTATTATTATTGTGCAGACATTAAATTGAAAAAGTCCACTAACCACCATCAAGTAAAGGCTTATAAATGTTAGTCCAATTCATATCATTACAAAAATGTTATGTTATTTTTGACCATAAAAAAACAATCTAGCAACATAAAACTAGATTGTTTTTTATATTAAAAAGTTAATTTATCAATATTTACCATCCATGTAATTCCTATTGATTTTTCTCCTAAGTGTGTCGCTACTACAGGGCCGAATTCATCAATAGTTATAGGATTATCAGGGTATTTATTATGGACAAAATCTTTAACTATTTTTGCTTGTTCTAAATCATTAGAATGGATTATTACAAAACGTAATCTATCTAAATATGATAAGTCATTCGTCTGCTTTATCATTACTTGCTCTGCTTTTTTTATAGCTCGTTTCATGGATCGAACTTTATCAAAGGCAACAATTTTATCACTTTTATCATCAAATGTAAGTAACGGCTTTATTTGTAATATTGAGCCAATAAATGCACTAGCATTGCTTAATCTACCACCACGACTCAAATTTTTTAAATCGTCAACAACAAAAACTTCTCCTACTGTGTTGCTGATGTCATCTAATTTAGAAGTAATTTGTTCAGGTGTATAGCCTTTTTTAATCATCCTTGCTGCAGCGATAACCATGTATCCCTGTAAATGTGTAGTTATTTTTGAATCATATGGATACAAATGATAGTCAGGATAATTATTAGCAATATTTTTTAAAGTTTGATAAAACCCGCTGATTGTTCCAGCTAAAGTAATCACGATAATTGCATCGTAATTTTCATTATGAAGCTTATTGAATAATTCCATCATCTTTCCCATTCCTGGTTGGGATGTCTTTGGAAATCCTGCACCAGAATTTTCCATTTGGAATAATTGCTCTGCAGTAATATTTACTCCTTCTTCATATGAATGCTCGTCAACAATTACGGGAATTGGAACAACAATAATATTATTATCTTTTATTTCATTTTTAGTTAGATAGCTACTGCTATCAGTTACAAGTGCAATTTTCACGTTTTAGGACCTTCTATTTTCCTTTTTGAGATTGTTATAAAAAATTATATCATAAATTTTCATATCTAGTCGAACGCTTCTGTTGCATAGTTCAAATTAATAAAAGCTTAATCGTATGTTTCACAGATCAAAATCGTGCTTTTTTGTGAAACATATTTAATAATTAGTACCGTATCTTAATGTTTAAAATTATACCAATTTATTGGTATAATTAGATTACTTAATGAGGTGATTTTATGGCATTTGATGGTGTATTTATCCATAGCTTATTAACTAATCTAACTCCCAAATTGGAAACTGCTAGATTATCAAAAATTTATCAACCATTTGCTCAAGATTTAGTTTTAGTTTTTAGAAAAGAAAGAAAAAATTTGCGTTTGCTAATTTCTGCAAACGCACAATATCCAAGATTTTATTTAACCGATCAAAATATATCAAATCCAGATATTGCTCCAACCTTTGTAATGGTATTAAGAAAGTATCTAGAAGGATCTGTTTTAAAGCAGATTAAACAAGTTGGTGTAGACAGAATTGTTAATTTTTATTTCACTAACCGAAATGAATTAGGTGATGAAATCGAATTAGTATTATCTGTGGAGTTAATGGGTCGTCATAGTAATGTCATTTTGTATAACAAAATAGATGGAAAGATTATCGATTTATTAAAACGTGTTAATCCTGATGAAAATCGCGCTAGGATGTTGCTTCCAAAAGCTAAGTACGAACTGCCTCCATTAACTAGTGGATTCAATGGTTTTGATATAAGTGAAAAGCAATTTGAGCAGCTAAAAGATAATTCCGATCCTGAAACTTTCGCTAAGAGGCTATCAGGATTAGATCGTGATGATAGATTGGAATTGACAGGATATCTAGAAGATGCTTATTCGTATTCATCTTTTAAGACTTTTTTTGATCAATTTTCTGATCCTCATGGATTCATTATGGAAAATACTAAACATAAAGAAAAAGTATTTTTATATTTGCCTTATCATTTAGATTTAATTAAGGTTGATTCTAATGATGATGTAAATAAGATTTTGTATCAATTCTATCAAGAGCAGGCAAATAAAGATTGGGTGCGTCAACGTTCACGAATTATTGAAAATATAGTATCTAATGAACGCAAAAAATTAAGTAAAAAAATCATCAAGTTGCAAAAACAACTTGATGAAGCTGAAAATTCTGAAAGTTATCGAATTAAAGGCGAATTGCTTAATACATATTTAGGACAAGTAAGATCTGGTGAAACTAAAGTTAGTTTGCCAAATTATTATGACAATAATCGTGAATTAACGATAAAATTAGATCCTGCACTCTCCCCTGCCAAAAATGCTCAAAGATATTTTAAACGATATCAAAAATTACGTAATTCTATTAAGCATGTTAATGAACAAATTAAACTAGCAAAATCTAACCTAGCATATTTTGATTCAGTACAATCTGCGATTGATAATGCTGATCCAGAAGATATTGATGCAATTAATGATGAATTAATCAGTCAAGGATATTTATATAAAACCACTAAAAAAAGGCGCAAAAAAATTTCTGACCGCAGTTTGAATAAATTTATTTTATCTTCAAGTAAAACTGTTTTAGTTGGCAAAAATAATTTGCAAAATGATTGGTTAACTCTCAAAAAAGCTAATAAATCAGATTATTGGTTCCATGTAAAAAATATGCCAGGTTCACATGTTATATTGGAAGGTTCAGATCCAAGCGAACAAGATATTCGTGAAGCTGCAGAGATTGCTGCCTATTATTCTAAAGCTCGAATGTCTGGACATGTACAAGTTGATTATGTTCAAGATAAACGTGTTAAAAAACCTAATGGTGCAAAACCTGGATTTGTAATTTACACAGGTCAAAATTCAATTGTAGTAACTCCAGATGAAAAAAATGTCTTAGCTAAAAAAGTTGATTAAATAAAAACGCTAGTACCAATTTTTGATACTAACGTTTTTATTTTGAAGATTTTTACCTGGGTACTGTTCTCTTTGTTTTAGATTTTTAAGTTTTATTTTCTATGATTTGTTTTACATAATATAGATTATTATTAGTAAATTTATCCTATTAAATTGGCTGCGTTGTTAATGCTAATGATTCTAATACTTCCAAAATTAACTTAGTCGTTTCTAAACTCGAAAATACTGGTATATGAGTATTTAATGCTTTATCTTTGATCGCAATAGCATCTTGACTTGCAGTATCAGATAAATTAGTAATATTTATAACCATAACTATTTTATGTGAGGCAATTTTATCTAGGATATTATTTGGGTCATCTTGCACTTTGCTAACTATTCCAGTTGTAATTCCAGCTTCTGCTAATATTATAGCTGTCCCTTCTGTCGCAACTAATTTAAATCCCAGCTTATGGAATCTTTTTGCAAGCTTAATTGCTCGATGCTTATCTTCATCTCTTACAGAAATAAAAATCGTTCCATAACTTGGAATTTTCAAGGTACTCCCCTCGTACCCTTTATATAGAGCTTTGGATAATAAAGTATCACGTCCCATTACTGAACCTGAAGATTTCATTTTTGAATCAAAAGTGTTTTCACTTCTATAATTAAGCATCGCAAATACAGGCATTTTGACATGAATTAACGAACTAGCTGGCCAAATATCAGAAGTTAGTTGCATTTCATCTAGAGTTTTTCCTAACAGAGCTTGTGTAGAAACTCGAATAATGTCGCGTTTTAATGATTTGCTCAAAAAGGCAATATTATGTCCAGCATAAGTTTTTACTTGTAAACAATATAATCTTTCATTAACAAACAAATAATGCAGATTTATTAGTCCCTTTATTTTCATTTGACTTACTAAGTTAATAGTACTATCTTTTAAACGCTTTTCTTGAAATTTAGTCAAATTTTGTGGTTGAAAGACTGCTATCGAATCGCTGGCATGAGATCCAGATTGTTCTAAATGCTCTATTATTCCAGGAATTGTGCAAGATTTACCATCAGAAATTGCGGTGACCTCATATTTTTTCCCAGAAATAAATTTCGAAATATGAATATCATCTAGTTCATTTTCAAATATATACTTTTTTAATGCTGGTAGATCATAAACAACTGCAGACTTTTGTTTAGTTGACTGATTTTGACCTCCAATTAAAATTGGAAAGCCTGCTTCTTTAGCAAAATCAATCGCTTTTTTATCATTTTGGGTATGAAGATATGGTACACTTTTAATATTATTCTGACTAAAATCTAGTTCTTTAAATTCTAATTCTTCTTGACCCAGAATTGCTAATCCATGCTTTTTTAATTCGTTTCGAAAACTGTTTACTTCTTTACCAGCAAATTGGGTAATTATCTTTTTTATACCTTCTTTTTTGGTAACGTTAATGATATTTTCAATATTTATTGGTTCAAAATAAACTCGATCAGCTAATTTATAATTGGTTGAAGCAGCTTCGGCATTATTAGATAGTAAAACTACGCCAATATTATTTTGCTTCAAAGTTTTAACAACATGATAAATCATATAGTCAAATTCATTGTTTAAAGAAATTTGTATTGGCTTCATCCCTATAACCAATACTTTTTGCTTTGCTTTAAATGCATCAATTTCATTTTGCACACCATAAGCACTGTAAACCGCAGACACTTCTGGATGTAATAAACCTGCTGTACCATCTAAGGCAATATAACTTGGTTCAATCGTATATTCATCAAGTTTTTTTCTAACATATTCTGGAGACTGATTACTAATAGCTGCAATTAATAAATTAGAAAAACCATATTCTTTTGCTTCTAATAATACTTGTTCATCTAAAGGCTCTTGGCTTAACTTAGAGCTAATTCTTATTAAATGTTGGAATTTTTGAAGATAAATAGGATGTAATCTAATTACTTGATGTAATTCCCCATAAGTTAATCCAACTCTTAGCGCTGCGACAAGATAGATCAGATGAAATTCATTTGGATGTTTTAAATCAGCCAGTATTTCTTCTTTTGACTTTTTAGTTTCAGATATAAAGACTTGCTTTAAAACATTAAAATCAATAGTCGAAGTGGCCGCTTTTAAAAATGCAGACTCAAAATTGCGTCCAACTCCTACTGCTTCTCCACTAGCTTGTTGTTGATCAGATAACTGATAATGATTATACCCAGATCCCGTAAATGACCAATATGGAGCACGAACAGCAACATTGTCAAGTACGGGTTCAATTGCAGCGTTTAATCCAGTTAATGGATTAATGATTTCATTTAAGTTGTATCCTAAAGAAATTTTAGCTAAGACATATCCTAAATCATACATTCCAACTCGCATCCCAATTAAACTAGATCTTGTAAGAGCTGGAGTGATTGATAGAATTTTAACTCCAATTTGTGTTCCAGTATGATCTATTGCAAAATGAATGTTTAAATATCCCTTTAAATTCAAACGCTCCATCACTTTTTGGCTAACTGAGCGCAACTTTTGAATGTGATCATTATTTAAAGTTAATACTGGACTAACTAATACTGAATCTCCGGAATTAATTGATATAGGTTCAATTGAGGCTGCGAAGTTTATAAAGTTAAAATTTCCTCGATTGTCTCTAATAACACTAACCACAACTTCTTCTAAATTAGATAGGTCTTGAGTAAAATGATAATCATTTATTGAAAAATGATCATCAGTAATTTCTTTTTTAAAAAATTCTACTAGCTCATGTATTTCAGAGAACTTAAAATGTTCATTTTGAATATAACGGTGATATTTAGTTACCAATACAGGATAAGTTATTCCATGAAAGTTCTTTGATATATTCTCCCTATCAAAACTGTCTAAATTCCAACTCTCACTTGTAGGTAAGCTTTTTTCATGCAAAAAACTAATGACTTTTCCTTGAGTATTCAAATTTAATGCTTGTTTGCTAATAGTTAAAAACCGTAAATCCATATCAGCTACAATACCATCTTGTTTTAAAGCATAAGCAATCTTTAATGCCGTCGTGCTCCCATAAGCTGTAACTATTGCATCAGGCTGTTCCATCCGCAAAATTCGCTTCATGAAATCTAATGTCATGGGCTCTAAATAAACAGTTACTCCTTTTTGAGGATCAGTTTGAACAGTTGCAGGATTGGGATTAACTAAAACAACATAAACATCATCTTGTAAATAAGCTTTTATTGCATTAGTAGCTAGAATATCTAACTCTGAGATGCTTCCTGATATATTTGGACCAGAACCTATAATCAATACTTTATTAATATCTTTTTTTAAAGGCATTATTTTTTACTCCATCATTTGCAAAAATTGATCATAAATTGCTTTAGCATCTAACGTGCCAGGCGATCCTTCTGGATTAAAAGCAGTGGCAATTACTTTATCTTTTTTGCTAGCAAATCCAGCTAGTAACTCACTATGTAAGTCAAAGAATTCTTCACTCAAATCTAAAGAAATATTTTGTGGCATTATTAATTGACTAATATTCATTGCAGTTTGCCAAATAACATTACTATTTTGTTCAATGACTGAATAATTTGATCCATTATAAGGGTATGGCAAATTTAAGATCTCAAAATTTAAAAAAACACTAATTGATAAAAAACCTAAGCCAACTCCTAATATTGGCAATTTACCATAGAATTTTTGTAAAATTGGCTGTAAAAATTTTGATACTTCAAAATACTGTCCAGGACCATTAGAGATAATAATCCCATCAGGTCGTAAATTATCCACATCTTGCATTGTGGCATCATATGGTAGAACAGTCGCATTTATCTTGCGCAAAGATAATGATCTAAGCATAGAATGTTTTAATCCTAGATCAATTACGGCAACTGACTTACCAATATTAGGTGCAGCATATGGATTAATAGTAGAGACTTGAGCGGTCTTGTTTTTAGGTAAAACTAATGCTTTTATTTGATCAAAGGCATGTTCGTCGTTTGTATCCATTAAACTAGCTTTAATTGTATCAATAGATGCAAGTTTATGTGCTAATGCTCTAGTATCAATTCCCCATATCGCAGGGATTTTTTTTTCTTTTAAAAAATAATTTAAATCTTGAAAATCATTACTCGAAGAAACATTAATTCCAATATCGTTAGCAATTATTCCTTTTACTGTAGGATCAATTGCTTCATAATCAATCGCATTAATGCCAGATGAACCAATAATTGGTGTTGCAAAAACCAAAATCTTACCAGTATTAGTTGGATCAGTCAATGCTTCTTGATAACCATAATTACTAGTTTGCAAAGCTAATTCACCGGTACTGATAGTTTCTGCACCAAAGCCAGTTCCTTCATAAGAAGTTCCATCTTCTAAGATTAAATATCGTTTCATTTTATTTTCCTTGACGCAGCTTATTTAAAGTTTCTTGAAAAATTATTGGGGGTTCAACACTAAATTCCAGCAATTTACCAGTTGTGGGTTGAATAAATCCTAATGTTTTTGCATGTAAAAATTGCCCATTGCCCTTTAGAGTTTTATGAGGTCCATAAATCGGATCTCCTGCTACAGGATGATTAATATATTTCATGTGTACGCGAATCTGATGAGTTCGACCAGTTTCTAGTTGATTTTGCACTAATGAATAATTCCTAAATTGCTCTAATACCTTAAAATGAGTTACTGCGTGTTTTCCATCTTCTATAACAGCCATTTTTTTGCGATCATATCGACTTCTTGCAATTGGCGCATTGATTGTTCCTGATTGTTCCTGAAAATTACCATGGACAATTGCTAGATATTGACGTTTGTTTGTTTTTTGAGCAAGTTGTTTTTCTAAGCTCTGTCTTGCATGATCATTTTTTGCAATCATTAATAATCCAGAGGTGTCTTTATCAATACGATGAACAATTCCAGGTCTAAAACCTTCTGGACTTGCAGCTAAATCTTTAGTGTGATATAAAAGCGCATTTACTAAGGTATGGTCGGGATGTCCTGCTGATGGGTGTACTACCATTCCTTGTGGTTTATTAACTACAATTACATCATCATCTTCATAAATTATATCTAATGGGATATTTTCTGGCTCTAAATTCAAAGATTTCAATTTAGGCACAGTTACGCTAATTTGATCATTTGGTTGAACTTTATAAGAAACTTTTTCTACTTTTTGATTGACTAAAATATTTTTATCTTCGATTAGTTCTTTTATTTTTGAACGTGATAAATCATCTAATTTATCCGACAAATATTTATCTAAGCGTCCATGATCTTTTTCGCAAACTGTGATTTCATATTTTTTGGCCATTTAATCGTGATCCTTTGTCATAAATAATAAGTAAATAAAAATTAAGAGTACGCCAATGCTAATAGCAGAATCTGCAATATTGAAAATATTAAAATTGATAAAATCTAGTTGCAACATATCAATCACATATTTTAAATGCATTCGATCAATTAAATTTCCTACTATTCCACCTAACACTAAAGCAAGGCCAACATCAAAAACTGGATTACGGTATTTTTTGTTAAATAAATAATATAGCGTAACACCAATTGCAACAATAGAAATTAGATAAAAAAACCACATCTGACCACGCAAAATATTCCAGGCAGCCCCATCATTTTGCAAATAAGTTAATGACAAGACACCTGGAATAAGTTGGTGAATACTACCTAAATCATAATTACCTGCAACAAAAGCCTTTAGCCCTTGATCACAAATAACTACAACTACTGAAATTATCAAATATAAAAACTGCATAGATTATCCTTAAAATAGACCTGTGATTTTACCATCATTATCTACATCAACGCCCAATGCGGCAGGCTCCTTTGGCAATCCTGGCATTAATAGCATTTTGCCCATTTTGACTACGACAAATCCAGCTCCACTGCGTACTGTTACATCAGTTACATGCATTGTAAAGCCAGTTGGTGCACCTAAGATTGATTTATCATCTGTAAAGCTTGCTTGTGTTTTAGCGATAATTACTGGTAATTTGTCATAACCTAATTTAGTAATTTGTTCGATTTGTTCATTAGCTTTATCAGTATAGACAACATCTTTGGCACCATAGATTCTAGTTGAAATCATAGATACCTTAGTTTTAATATCATCGTCAGTTTCATAAATTGCTTGCAGATCAGCTTTATTTGAATCAGCCAATCTAACAACCTCTTTAGCAGCTTCAATTCCACCTTTTGAACCATCTTCATGAAAAGTAACAACATTAGCTGTTACATTTTGTTCTTCAATTAATTTCTTTAACAAATCAAGTTCAGCTTGAGTATCTGTGGTAAATTTATTAATAACTACAGTTACTGGTACCCCAAATTTCTTCATGTTATCAATGTGGCGCTTTAAGTTGGCAAAACCTTCTTTTAATGCATCTAGATTTTCATGATCTAATCTATCAGTATGTTTAATTACCTGATATTTTAATGCACGGACAGTAGCTACAATAACTGTCACAGATGGCTTTTGGTCAAGTTGTGGTGCAACAAAATCCATAAACTTTTCACCACCTAAATCAGCTCCAAAACCAGCTTCAGTTACTACATAGTCTGCTAAATGTAATGCTAAGTTAGTAGCCATAGTTGAGTTAGTTCCATGAGCAATGTTAGCAAAAGGTCCACCATGAATGAAGGCAGGAGTTCGTTCTAGCGTTTGTACAAGGTTTGGCTTTAATGCATCAGCTAAAATTGCCGCAATTGCACCTTGAAATCCTAAATCACGAAGGTAAACTGGATTTTTATCTTTAGTAAAGCCAATAAACATATCACCTATACGTTTTTTCAGATCATCGATATCTTTTGCCAAACATAAAATAGCCATTAATTCATTAGCTGCGGTAATAGTGAAGCCAGATTTTCTTTCAATACCATTAAATTTTGATCCTAAACCTTCAGTAATCTGACGCAATGTTCGATCATTTACATCTAAGGCTCTTTTTAAAGTAACAGTACTTTCATCTAGATTAAGATCATTTGCTTGGTATAAATAGTTGTCAACTAATGCATATAAAGTATCAATTGCACTAGTTAAAGCGTGAATATCACCAGTAAAATGCAAGTTAATATCTTCCATCGGAATAACTTGTGACATTCCTCCACCAGTGGCACCACCTTTTAATCCAAAAACAGGTCCCATTGATGGCTCACGCATTGCAATCATTGCTTTTTTATGTAATTGATTGTTAATTGCATCCCCTAATCCAATAGTCATCGTTGACTTGCCTTCTCCTGCAGGAGTTGGACTGATTGAAGTAACTAAAATTAACTTACCTAATGGGGTCATGTGGCGGTAACGCTTAATAGCATACCAAGTCAATTTTGCTTTATCTGAACCATATAACTCTAAATCACGAACATCAAAGCCTAATTTGCGACCTATTTCACTAATTGGCAATCCTTGTATTTCATGTGCTATTTCAAGATCTGTTTTCATCGAACTATACTCCTTTACCAATAACTAAATATTTCACTGTTTGATACTCAGATACCGCAATGGTATAAATCTTAAACTTATGCCAACTTGTTACTAACTGAGGTTTAGTAGTTAATACTCTTTTTTTCAAATAAGGCAATTTAAGAATAGTTTGCTTTTTAGTCAGTTCAACATATGAATTAAACCAAGTAAATAGCGCTAATATCCCAAATATAATTCCAACTATAACGGCTGGCCAAACTATAGTTTGGCTTCCTTCATAAGCTAAAATTAAACTAATCCCTAAGATGATAAACAACCAACTGTAATAAATAATCCCAGAGTTTTTCAAAAAAATAAGATGCTTTTTCATAAACCGCCCTCGTTTTCACTTTACAAATGTATTATAACAATAAAAACAAGTTCTAGCATTCAAAGTAAATCTATTTTAAAATATATATGATTGTTTAATTTGGAAAGGAATACAAACTGTGAAAATAGGTGTATTAACTGATAGCTCAAGCTATTTAACAAACGCCCAATGTGATCAATATGGTATTAGAATTCTTGCTTTACCTATTATCTGGGGCGATAAAACTTATTATGATTTAAAAACTATTGGCTACGAAGAATTTTATAAAAAACTAAAAACTGATACGACGCTGCCTACTACCTCTCAACCATCTACTGGAGAAATTCATAAGGCAATTGACTGGTATATTGAAAATGGTTATAGCGATGTAATTGTTATTACTTTATCTAGTGGTATTTCTAATTTTTATCAAACTGTTAGTGCATATGCAAAACAAGAAAATAAAATTAATATTCATCCCTTTGATTCAAAAGTAACTTGTGCAGGTCAAGCAAGTTTGGCTATCTTAGCTGCAAGATTAGTTCAAAATGGTGCAGATCTTGAAACCATTTTAAAAGATCTAAAAGACTTACGATCCACTATAGGGGTTAGATTCATGGTAGATGATTTAAACCATCTAAAAAGAACTGGTCGTTTATCTAATGCATCAAGTTTTATTGGTGGTCTATTAAAAATAAAGCCTATCTTATCTATGGATGTTCAAGGTGAAGGCAAAATATCTGCCATTGGCAAAGAACGCCAAGCAAAAAGAGCTTATCTGAAAATCAAAAATGATTTTGCAAAAGCAATCAAAGATAAAGACTACCCTATTCAAGTGACTATATTTGATGCACTAGATCCTGAAGTCAAAGCCAAATGGGTAGCTGATTATAAGAAAAGTTTCCCTAAAGTTCAAGTTCTTGAATCGATTATTGGACCTGTTGTTGGGGTTCATGTTGGCCAACATTGTATGGCAATTATTTGGTCAAGGGATGTTAATTCTTATTTTAAAAAGTAATTTGTAAACATGTTATTCACGCTTAATCATGTCCAATATTTTGACTAAGCTATGGAAGAGTTGCCGCTGGCTTATCCAGATATGACACCAAATCAAGAAAAGGAATTGAGCTTAGCTAAGTAATTATTACTAGAAGAAGGAAAATATTAAACTAGTTTTGAGATTAAATAGTAAATAATAGAATAATAGCAAAAAAATCCGCCTTTCATATCACAATGAGAGACGGATTTTAAATATCTGATTTTCAAGTATTAATTTTTATATGAGTATGGTAATAAGTTTACAATTTAATATCTACTGTATATTGCCTTGCTGTATACTTTCTTACAGCCAATTATTTTTAACTAAACATTCTGCAATCTGCACCGCATTCCAAGCAGCGCCTTTTAATAAGTTATCAGATACAACCCACATATTAAATGCACCTGTATTTTCTTCATCTGGTCGAATTCTACCAACGAATGTTTCTCTCTTTCCTACCGCATTAATAGGTTGAGGATATAATTGATTACTTGGATCATCTTGTACAACTACTCCAGCTGCTTTGCTTAACAACTTTTTAATATCATTACTAGTAGCTTTGCTATCTGCTACAGTGAAATAAACTGATTCACCATGTGCTATAGGAACAGGAACCCTTACACAAGTTGCAGTTACTTTAATACGCTTATCATTCATATCATTTAACATAATTTTTTTAGTTTCATGGATCATCTTCCATTCTTCATGAGAGTATCCATCTTTTTCAAAGACATCAATTTGGGGCAATAGGTTAAACGCAAGTGGATAATGCTTTTTATCACCTTTGGTTGGCAAAATTTTAGCATCTTCTTGCATATCTTTATCATCTAAATAATCTTGAGCTTCTTTTAGTAGCTCATTTAGTGCCTTTTGTCCTGCACCAGATGCTGCTTGATATGTTGAAACTATTATTTGTTTTAATCCATAAGCTTTTCTAATTGGATTTAATGCAACAACCATTTGAATTGTTGAGCAATTTGGATTGGCAATAATTCCATGATGGTTTTTAATAGCCAATTCATTAACTTCTGGAACCACTAATGGAACATTAGGATCCATTCGATAAGCACTAGTATTATCAACACATACCGCACCTCGTTTTACAGCTTCAGGCAAGAACTTTTTGGATACTGCTCCACCTGCAGAAGATAAAACAATATCTATCCCTTCAAACGATTGAGGTTTAGTCTCTTCTACTATTAATTTTTGTCCTTTGAATTTCAATTTATTTCCTGCAGATCTACTAGAAGCTAATAATTTAAGACTTTTGACTGGAATAGTCGACTGCTCTAATTGCTCAATCATTCTTGTACCAACTGCACCAGTAGCGCCCAAAATTGCTACATTGTATCCATTACTCATAATTATTCCCCCATATGACTAATTATCTGACATAAATTCCTGCATTCGCTCAATTGCTGTATCAATCACAGAATCTGCTGCCGCATAAGATAAGCGCAAATTACCTTCTCCACCCTTACCAAAAGCACTACCAGGAATTACCCCAACTTTTGCATCATATGCTAGTTTAGTCGCAAACGCTGTATCATCTGTTCCAAATCTATCTGGAATTTTTGCAAAAATATAAAATGCTCCATCAGGTAATGCAATTTCAAATCTCATGTCTTTCATTGCTTTTGCTAATTTATCTCGTCTTTTGCGATAGACTTTTTTGAAGTTTTCTGGATCCATATCCCCATTATTAAGCGCCTCAATTGCAGCTCTTTGTGCAGTATCATTAACAGAGGTTACCATAAATGAATGCATCTTTGACATTTCAGAAATAAACTCAGCAGGTCCTGCAACATAACCAATTCTATATCCTGTCATTGCATGAGATTTAGACAATCCACTAATTAAGATAGTTTGCTCAGGTAAAATAGATGCTAATGAATAAAATGGACGTTCATACATTAATGAACTATAAATTTCATCAACAATCGCATAAATATGATGTTTTTTAATCACTTGTGCTAAAGCTTGCAATTCATCTTTAGTATAAGATCTACCAGTTGGATTATTTGGATAATTCAAAATAACTGCTTTAACACTTTCACCTTGTTTATCTAGGACTTTTTCTAAATGATCTGCAGACAATAAATAGTTCTCATCAGATGTATCTACCATCATAACTTGTGCTCCAGTTAGTGCAACACTTGGAAAATATAATGGAAATGTCGGGGTTGGAACAATGACTTTATCACCAGGATTTAACAAAGTCATTGTAGTAGCAGTAATTGCTTCAGTTGCACCTACTGTAACGATGATCTCAGTCTTTGGATTATAATAAACATCCCTTGAACGCTTTAAATAATCACTAATTGCTTGTAATAATTTCTCTTTACCTCGACTTGGAGCATAATGTGAGTCATCTTCTTCAATACTTTTAATTGCGGCTTTTTTGACATGATCTGGAACTGCAAAATCAGGTTCACCAATAGTCAATTTAACTAATCCTGGGATTGCGGAGATTTCGTTATCGAACGCTCTGATTTTTGCCATCGGAACTGACTTTATTTGCTTATTAATGATACTATGTAGTTCTTTTTGTAATTCTGGCATTATCTTGTACCTCTTATAAAATATTCTCTAATCCAATTATGATTTCTGATAAATTATCAATTTTTTCTAGCGTGATTTTGACTCCATTCATAAATGACTTTCGGTCAAATGAATCTTGTCTGATAGTTAACGCTTCACCATTTCCACCAAACAATACTTCTTCATGAGCAATATATCCTGGCAATCTAACTGAATGAATTTTAATTCCATCAATATCGCCACCTCGCACTCCTGGCAAAATTTGAGTTTCATTAGGATTGGTTTCATGTTTTGGTCTGACTTCATCAATTAATTGAGCAGTTTTTAATGCAGTGCCAGATGGAGCATCTTTTTTGCCAGCATGATGCATTTCAATAATTTCTACATCTGGGAAATATTTTGCTGCTTGTTGAGCAAATTTCATCAATAAAACTGCAGAAAGTCCAAAGTTAGCCGCAATTAAGCCACCTAGTTTGTTTTTTTTGCTTAATTCAACTAAATCTTTTTGCTGACTTTCGCTCATTCCAGTGGTTCCAACAATTGGCTTTATTTCATGGTCTAAGGCAAATTTTACATTCTCATAAGCAGCTTTAGGTTGTGTAAAATCAATCCAAATATCAAGATTGTCAGTCTTAATTTGATCTAAATTCTGATAAGTTTTTATATTATCAGCTAGATTATAATTACTTTTATTGTCTTCACTTATGTCTGGAGCTAATGCAGCTTCAATTTGAAAATTAGGCAATGAATTAATCAACTTAATAACTTCTTGTCCCATATTTCCTGTTGCACCTGCAACTAATATATTTTGCATTTTTTATTCACCTAGATTCAAAGGTAAATTACCTGCAAGTGAATTTGTAGGTAATTCTAATTTTTCTTCAAGCATTTGCTTTTCTTGATCGTTTAATGTCATAATCGGCAGCCTGCACCTTCCTACATTAAACCCTTGTGCATTCAACACCGCCTTTATTGGTGATGGAGATGGATACATAAATAGTGCACTCATCTTAGGCGTAAGCCAGCGCTGCAAGCGACCAGCTTGTTGATAGTTATCTTGGTATAATAGATCATACATTTTTCGCATTTGATAAATATAGCTATGACTAGCAACTGAAATTACTCCATCTGCACCTAATACTCTTGCAGTCAGTGCTTGAGAATCTTCACCTGTAAAAATTGCAAAGTTCGGATCACTATTATCAATGATATATTGCAATTCTTCTAAACTCGCACATTGCTTGATCCCTGCTATATTTTCATGATGAGATAATTGAACAATTGTATCTTGATTCATTTTTACGCCTGTTCGACCTGGGATGTTATAGATAATAATAGGCATTTTTGTTGCATTAGCAACTGCATTAAAGTGTGCTAACATCCCTCGCTGATTTGGTTTGTTATACGGTGGCACCACAACCAAAGCATAATCTATCCCTTTGATTTGTGATACTTCATTTGTAAAAGCAATAGTTTCTACAGTGTTATTACTGCCAGTTCCTGCAATTGTTGGAACACGTCCTGCAACAATTTGACCAAACTTTGTATAAAGCTCAATTTTTTCATCATGAGTTAATTCAGGAGTCTCTCCTGTTGTCCCTCCTACTACAAAGCCGTTGCAGCCATGTTCAATTAAATAATTAGTTAAGTTTTCTAATACCTGATAATTGATTTTTCCATTGTCATCAAATGGTGTCACAATTGCAGTCATTAGATCCGCATTTTTTAAATCTGATAAATTCATTTACACTCCTCCATTCTATATTTCAAAAATCCTACAATTTCGTCTACACCTTTTTTAATTGAAGATTCCTTAGGTGTTAAGTCAGCTGAATGCAATTGTGCATCATCTTGAACTCCTAGCCAAAACATTGTTCCTGGAAACTTAGATAATAAAAATCCGAAGTCCTCACCCGTCATTGCAGGTTTAGTTTCAATAAAATCTACATTAGAATTATTTTTCATATAATTAATGAAGTTTTTGGTTAGTTTAGGATTATTTTCAACTGGTAAATACCCACCTTGATTTAACTCTAAGTCAACTTTCATGTTAAAACTCTTATTAATTCCTAGGCAAATCTCTTTTATCCGTTGATCAATTCTTTCAATCATTTCTTGTGTTAATCCGCGAATTGTTCCTTCAATTCGTGCGTGACCAGCAATCACATTTCTAATGTTGCCAACTTGTATTTTTCCTAAAGTGATAACGCCACTTTCAATTGGATCAATATTGCGCGAAATTATCGTTTGGATTTGCATAATTAAATTTGCCATTGCAACAGCGGTATCATTTGCATCTTGTGGGAATGCAGCGTGTCCTCCTTTACCATATAAATCAATATTTACTTCAGTAGTTCCTGCAAATAATGTTCCCATCCTGCAACCAATTGCTCCAGTAGGCAAATCAGGATTATCATGTAAGCCATAAAATTCATCTGGTTTAAATTTGCCAGTAAAAATGCCTAACTCATAGGCTTTTTTCCCACCACTTTCACTTTCTTCAGCAGGTTGGAAAAAAATTAAGATATTATCTTTTGGTTGATGTTCACTAAAATAATTTAATAGTCCTAATGCGACTGTCATATGAATATCATGTCCGCAAGCATGCATAACACCAGGAGTTTTTGAGGTATATTCAAGATTAGTTTTTTCAGATATTGGTAATCCATCAATATCTGCTCTGTAGCCAATTGTTCTTTTTGGACTATAACCTTTAATTAAAACTAATAAGGCAGTAGATAATTCATCAGGGGTTTTGATTTCAAGATATTTTTGATTAAAACTTGAAATTATCTTTAACAGATATTCATGTGTTTTATCTTCTTGCAGTGCAAGTTCAGGAATCTGATGTAAATGTCGCCTAATTTCAATTAATTGCTTTTCACTTAACAAATTACACACTTCCTATATGTTTCTCAAATCATCTTCTAATTTCGTTTTTTTAGAAGTTTTTTGATCAACTTTTTTTATTACTTTACCAGGAACTCCAGCAACTACTGTATATGGTTCAACATCTTTTGTAACTACTGCACCTGCCGCAATTACTGCATTTGCACCAACATGAACTCCTTCAATAATTACCGCATTTGCGCCAACTAAAACATTGTCTTCAACAATTACTGGTTTAGCACTAGCTGGTTCGACTACTCCAGCTAACACTGCACCTGCGCCAATATGACAGTGTTTGCCAACAATTGCTCTTCCTCCCAATACAACTCCCATATCAATCATTGAATTATCACCAATTTCTGCACCAATATTGATTATTGCTCCCATCATAATTACTGCATTATTGCCAATTTTGACTTTATCACGAATAATTGTCCCAGGTTCTATTCTAGCATTAAGATTCTTAATATTAAGCAGAGGTACTGCAGAATTACGTGCAAAATTTTCAATATGATAGTTTTGTATCTCAGCTTTATATTTTTTAAGTAAAGGCTTTATGTCTTTCCAATCACCAAATACTACCCCAGTTGTATTTTCAATGAATGTTTCAACAGTGTTAGGAAATTCTATTTTTGATAAATTACCTTTTAAATAGACTTTGGCAGGTGTTTTTTTAGGTGCATTACTAATGTAATTAATGATTTCTTGTGCATTCAACTCTTCCATAAATCTTTATCCTCCAAATCAATTGTTAGTATATGATTTATCCAAACTAATCAAATCTTCATAAGTTTGTCTTTTGATAACAACTTGTGCTTTTCCATTTTCCGCAAAAACAACTGCGGGTTTTAAATTACGATTGTAATTGGATGCCATGGAATATCCATATGCTCCTGTGTCAAGCATTGCTAAAATATCTCCTGGATGAGTTATTGGCAATGGTTGATCATAGCTCAAGATATCTCCTGACTCACAGTATTTACCAGCTAATTTGACATGCTCTTGTAATTTCTTTTTAGGATCAGATGCCAAAACAGTTTCATATTTTGCTTGATATAATGCTGGGCGAATATTATCTCCCATCCCCCCATCTACTGTCACATATGGTAAATATCTAGGGATATCTTTTCTACTGCCAACAGTATATAAATTATATCCAGCAGGCCCTACTATTGAACGACCAGGTTCAATCCAAATTTCAGGCATTGTCAGCGTAGTTTTTGCTATTTCATGTTTTATTGCATCAATAATTGACTGTACAAAGATTTCTGGAGCAAGTGGTTGATCATCTTTTGTATATTTAATTCCAAATCCGCCCCCTACATTAATGATCTTGCTTTGATAACCAAATTTTTCTTGCCAACTAGCAGCTATTTGGACTAATTTTTGAGCTACTGATTTAAAGCCAACTGTTTCAAAAATCTGTGATCCAATATGTGCATGAAGTCCTTGTAATTTCATTCTTGGTAAATTCAAAACTTGTTTAACAGCTTTATCTGCTTGACCTGATTGTAAATCAAATCCGAATTTACTATCAACTTGACCAGTTTGAATATATTTATTAGTATGAGCTGATATTCCAGGTGCAATTCGGAGTAATACCTTGATTGTTGTATCATAATTTTCTAAAATTTTTTCCAATAATTCAATCTCATAAAAATTATCAATGATTATCATCCCTACTTGATGTTTGACTGCCATTTCTAATTCTTGTTTTGATTTATTATTGCCATGAAAACTCAAATTTTGCATTGGAAATCCAGCCTTGATAGCAGTGTACAATTCCCCACCTGAAACCACATCACTATGAATTCTTTCTTGAGCAATAACCTGATACATTGCAATTGAAGTAAAGGCTTTACTAGCATAGCTAATGACATAAGCAACATTATTTCGCTTGAATACTTGCTTAAATGCATGAATTTGTTTACGGATTTTTTCAACATCGTACACAATTAGTGGAGTTCCATATTCATGCGCTAATTCAATTGCATCACATCCTGCAATTGTTAAATGACCTGCCAAATTGACTTGCTCATCAGTAATTTGCTCATTCATAATAATGTCCTCGCAAAAAATATATAAAAAAATCCACTGTTTGCGCTTAACAAACAGTGGAAACATACCCATTATCAGTTCTCGACAGCGCACCGTAAGTTTTTCTTACGACAGTATATAGTTTATTTAACCATATCCCAGGAAACTTAATTTTGCCATAGTTAAGCCCTTCGGCAACCTCCCTTTTCAATTAACTTCATAACTTTTGGCTAAGCTCAGTTAATTTACTTGTGTTGGTTGCACCTCTTTCGATTTACTCATAGCTTATAAGTGTTCAGTTTAAATGTCAATACCAAAAATGAATTTTATTTACTTATTTTCCGAACATTAAATTACTTGTAACTTGTAAAAAATGTGCTAAAATTTGATTAATTTATTTAAGCAATGTCTTAGATAATCCGACTATAGGGGGATCGAACATGAAAGTTATCAAATTTGGAGGAAGTTCTTTAGCAAGTGGTGAATCTTTTAAAAAAGCAATCAATATCATCACAAGTGATGAAGAACGTCAAGTTGTCGTGGTGTCTGCTCCAGGAAAAAGATTTCCAAATGATACAAAAGTGACTGATTTATTAATTAATTATGCTAATGCGGTTATCAATCATACTAATTTTCAGAAAATTCTAGAGGAGATTTTTAGCCGTTATAAAGAAATTGGTAGCTATTTCAATGTATTTGATCAACTATTCCCTCTTAAAGATCAATTATTATCACTTGCCAAACAATCTTATCCTAATGATGAATATTTACTAGCTGCATTTAAAGCACATGGTGAACATTTAATTGCGCAGCTAATGTCAATTATCCTAAATAAATTAGGCTATAATGCAAAATTTGTTAGTCCAAAAAAAGCAGGAATTACTGTTAGTGGTACCCCAAATAATGCCAGTGTAGTTCCAAAAACTTATGCAGATTTAGGTAGATTTAAAGTTAATAAAAATGAAATTTTAGTTTTTCCAGGATTTTATGGAATTACCTTAGCAGGACATATTGCTACTTTTTCAAGAGGAGGTTCTGACATCACAGGAGCAATTTTAGCTAGAGGGTTACATGCGACAAGTTATGAAAATTTTACAGATGTTGATGCAATTTATTCAGCAAATCCACAAGTTGTAACTAATCCCAAGCCAATTACCAAAATGTCTTATCGAGAAATGAGAGAATTATCTTATGCTGGATTTTCAGTTTTTCATGATGAGGCATTAATCCCTGTTATTCAAGCTAACATTCCAATAAATGTTAGAAATACTAATAATCCAAATGAATTAGGTACTTTTATTGTTCCAGATAAAGATATCAACCCTGCTAATACTATTACTGGTGTAGTAAGTGGCAAACATTTTGCAGCACTGTATTTACACAAGTATTTATTGAATAAACAAACTGGATTTACTTTAAAAATTTTGCAAATTCTAGCTAAATATAATATTTCTTATGAGCATATGCCTTCTGGAATTGATGATATAACTATTATCTTGGATCGTAATGCAGTTAATGATCAGTTAATCGATAAGATTTCAGATGAAATCCAAGAAGCTGTTAATCCAGATCGTTTAGAATGGATTGATAATTATGCAATTATTATGGTTGTTGGCGAAGGTATGCGTAATAAAACTGGAGTTATTAATAATATCTTGACTTCTTTAGCAGATAAAAACATTGCGGTACCGATGATTAATCAAGGGGCTTCACGTATTTCTATAATGATTGGCACATATGATAATGACGCCGATGATGCGGTACGTGCTATTTACCATAGATTTTTTAATTAGGAGATAAATATGACTCAATTATTAAAAGTACACGGTTCTCAAAATTCATTTTTTATTTTGGATCAAACTAAATTAAATAGTCCTTTAACTGATCATGAATTAGTTGAACTCGCCAAAAAAATTACTGATTCAGCTAATAAAGTCTTAAATGGAGCTGATGGATTGTTAGTTGTGAATTGTCCTACTCGAAAAAATTCGATTGCTCAAATGCGGATATTTAATTCAGATGGTAGTGAAGCTTTAATGTGTGGCAATGGTCTTAGAACAGTTGCACGCTATATATCTCAACGTGATCAAGTTGATGATTTTAAAGTTGATACATTAAACACTAGCTTGCAAGTTCATAAAACCGCTGATTTTGCACCTGACGTTCCAGCATTTGGAGTTGAAATTTCACCAGTTAATTTTGATAATAAGGATCTACCCTTTTCGAACTTAGGCCATAAAAGACTCTTAAATACATTAGTGCCAGAACTATCGCCATATCTACGCTTTAGTGCACTTGCAGTGCCTAATCCACATTTGATTAGTTTTGTTGATCAAAAAGAATTAGAAAGTGATACTTTAAAAAAATTGGGGACTTATCTAAATTCTCCTAACCCTTATTTTAGTGATGGAGTAAATGTTAGTTTTGCAAAAATTTTGGGACATAATAGTATTTTTGTGAGAACTTTTGAGCGTGGAGTTGGCTTTACAAATGCTTGTGGGACTGGGATGTCTGCCACAAGTTTGGCATTTGCTTTAATTTATCCTAATTTAGCTGATTTTAATCAAGAAATCAGTGTTTATAATCCAGGTGGAATGGTTAAAACAATCTTGCATTATGACAATAACCATTATTGGATTGAATTAATTGGTAATGCGACAATTACTGATAATGTATCAATTAGTGAAAATGATTTACATAATGCAAATGTAAGAAATTTTGAAAGTAAAAAAACTATCGAACAAATCGCTTATGAAAATTTTGTAGATAAATTACCTAAATAAAAAATGTTGACGATACTCCATTAAAATGAGTACTATCAACATTTTATTTTTTTACAAGACTTTTGACAAGAATTCTTTAGCACGTTGGTTATTAGGATGCTCGAAAACGTCATCTGGTTTACCTTTTTCTAAAATATAGCCATCTGCCATAAACCATAGCTCATCTGCCACTTCACGTGCAAAATTCATTTCATGAGTTACCACGACCATAGTCATTCCAGATTCGGCTAAGTCTTTCATAGTTTTTAAAACTTCTCCTACCATTTCTGGATCAAGTGCACTAGTTGGTTCATCAAACAACATCATTTCAGGCTTCATTGCAAGTGCTCTTGCGATTGCTACACGCTGCTGCTGACCACCAGATAAGCTAGTAGGATATTGATTAGCTTTATCTTTTAACCCAACTTTTTCTAATAAATCTAATGCTAATTCAGTCGCTGTTTTATCATCAAGATTTTTAACTTTCATTGGAGCTAATTTAATATTTTCAATTACATTCATATTAGGAAAAAGATTGAAGTTTTGAAATACCATCCCCATCTTTTCTCGTAATTCATCTAATTTCTTTCCTTCACCTAATTTTGCTAAATCGGTTCCATCAAAAATTATCTGACCAGAAGTTGGATGCTCTAACATATTCAAGCAACGCAAGAAAGTACTTTTCCCAGATCCAGATGGGCCTATAATACAAATAACTTGTTTTTTATCAACTGAAGCGGTGATGTCTTTTAGTACTTCAGTTTTTCCAAAATTCTTTTTTAAATGCTTAACTTCAATCATTTTATTCATGGTAGTTCATCCGTCTTTCAAAATAGCCTAATATTCTTGATAAGGTAAAGGTCATTACAAAGTAAATAATCATAGCAATAAATAATGGTAAAACTCCTCGATATGTTGAAGTTTGAATTAGTTCCGTCTGATACATTAATTCAGTAACCCCAATAACAGAAACTAGTGAACTATCTTTTAATAAAGTAATAAATTCATTACCTAATGCAGGCCAGATGTTTTTCAAAGCTTGCGGAATTATTACATATCTATAAGTTTTTGATTGACTTAATCCAAGTGAGCGAGCTGCTTCAGTTTGACCTTTAGCAATTGAATTAATTCCTGACCTAATATCTTCTGCAACATACGCTCCTGAATTCAATCCAATTGCAATTGTTCCAGCTACAACAGCTGACATATTAGATATTAAAGTTCCAATACCAAAATATACAAATAAAATTTGCACTAATTGAGGAGTCCCTCTAACAAATTCGATATAGCAAACCGCAATCCAATGTAAGACTTTATTGCTTGATAATCTCATTAAAGCTAGTCCCATTCCTAGAATTACACCAATTAATACAGAAAATACCGTAATTATTAGTGTATATTCAACACCTTGAACAAAATATGGAGCATACTTCATCATAGTATTACTTTTTTGTGAAGTCTTCATGTATTTAGCAGCTTCTGGAAGATATTTTTTATTAATCAAATCTTGTTTTTGAACTCGATTAATTGTTTTATTCACTGCCTTTAACATACCAGGCTGACCTTTAGCAATCGCAACAGCATTACCAGTTTGGTCTTCTTTTAGATCTGATCTCACAGCAATTAAGTTTTTATTATTGGTTTGATATGCATGGGATGTCAATTCATCCATAACAATTCCATCAATCTTGCCAGATTGCAAAGCTAAAACCAAATTATTAATTTTATCTAACCCTTTGTAATGTGACTTAGTCATTTGATCTTTAATCAGTTGTGCTTGAATACTACCAGTTTGTGCACCTATATTTTTTCCATCAAAATCCTTGATAGTTTTATATTTATTTTTGTCTTTTTTATTAATTAAGAAATATTCGCCAGAAGCTTTATAATAAATCTTTGAAAAATCAACACTTTTTGCACGTTCAGGTGAAGGTGACATGCCTGCAATGACCATATCAACTTTTCCTGTTTCAAGAGCTACTAAAAGTGATTCAAAACTCATATTTTTTACGACTAGTTTTGCATGTAAATCCTTAGCAATTTCTTTGGCTAATTCAATATCTACACCAACATATTTTGTCTTACCATTCTCACTAGTTGTAAATTCTAATGGTGGATAATCAGCAGATGTCCCAACAACTAATGTATGCGTCTGCTCTACTTTTTTCAAAATTGTTCCATTACCTACTTTTTTTGATGCAGCACTTGCTGGAATCGCAAATGATAAAAATAACGAAACAATTGTAACTAAACCAATAATTAAATTGATAAATTTCATTAATTTAAATTTATTCATACTACCACCACATATATATTTTAAAAACTAAATCTTAAATGATTTAGTTTCAATTGAAGTCAATTATAACAAACTTTTTTCTAAATGCATTATCTTTTTTAACACTATTTCTAACATGTACATTTATAATGTTTCACAAATCTATATTTTTTATATAAATAAAAATAAGCCAATATAAAATGCTTATATATCAGCTTTTAATTGACTTATTTTTAGTGAATTGAGTATAAGTGCATAACTTTTTTCATTCAGTTCGATATGTATATTTTATTGAATTATCAATGATTTTTATTACTATACAAAATTGAAAATGTTGATTTTATATAGTCGAAAAAGTTTCACAATTATTTTCTTGCACGTTCAGCATTTAATTCAGCTATTTTGATCATGACATCAACTGCTTTATACATTGACTCTAAAACAGTATATTCATAACGACCATGCATATTTTCTTCACCTGCAAATAAATTTGGACAAGGTAGTCCCATATAAGTTAATTGAGAACCATCAGTACCACCGCGAACTGGATCTTCATTAATTGTAAGACCCTCTGCTTTATATGCATCCCTTGCTAAATCAACAACATCCATATGCTTTTTAAGCTCATCTGCCATATTGTAATATTGATCGTGCATTTCTAGCTTGATTCGTTCAACTCCAAAATCATCATTCATCTTTTTAACAATTGATTTGACTAAACTCTTACGTTTTTCCAAGCCATCTCGTTCAAAATCTCGAATAATGTAGTCCATATGAGCATTATCAACTGTTCCAGAAAAGTTAAAGATATGATAAAATCCTTCTCTACCAGAAGTATGTTCAGGAACTTCATTTTGTGGTATTTGATTATGGAAATTAATCCCTACTTGAATCGCATTGATCATTTGCCCTTTAGCTACAGCTGGATGAACATTAACTCCTTGAATATCTAAACTAAATTGTGCTGCGCTGAATGTACCCCAATCTAATTTTCCAGGACCTTCCCCATCTACTGTATAAGCAAATTTTGCACCAAAATCAGCTACATCAAAATGTTCAGCTCCAGTACCAATCTCTTCATCTGGAGTGAAGGCTAACTTGATAATACCATGTTTGATCTCAGGATGGTTTAAAAGATATTGTGCAAATGTTACTAATTCACTAACACCACACTTATCATCTCCACCAAGTAAAGTATCACCAGAAGCAGTAATGATTGTTTGACCTTTGTATTTTTTCAAATTAGGAAAAACGGCAGGATCTAAATAAAATTCAGAATTACCCAAACGAATTTTAGATTTTCCATCATAGTTTTCATGAACCTGTGGCTTGATATCAACTGAATTAAAATCGGCTGTATCACAGTGTGCCAAAAATCCCATTACAGGAACATCGTAATTTACATTACTTGGAATTTCAGCAATTACTGCACCTGCTTTTTTATTATAGTGAACATCACTTAATCCGAGATCTTCTAAATCTTTCATAACAACCTTTTGAAATTTTACTTCTCTTTCAGTCGAAGGAAAACGGTCTGAATGTTCATCAGAGCGTGAATTGATTTTTACATATTTTAAAAATCTAGGTAATAATTCTGGATATTTCATAATAAAATTCTCCTAACTATAATTCTTCAAACGGATTAGTTGAAACTTTTGATGGAATAATATTAACTTTCCATTCTTCAATTTGATTCCAATCGGTTAAAAGCTGTGCCATCTTTTTAGTAAATAATACTTCAGTATAATGCCCTGGGTCAACTACGCATAAACCGTTTGAAATAATATCGTGACCAGTATGGTAATAAATATCTCCTGTTACAAAGGCATCCATTTTATCTTTAACTGCCTGCATAAAATATTTACTACCATCTCCGCAGATTAAAGCAACTTTACGAATTTTTTTAGAATGACTTGGTGAAATCAAACGAACATTTTTAATATGCATTTTTTCTTCAACATATTTTGCAAAGTCATATGCATTCATTTCATGATCTAATATCCCTTTGCGTCCAATTGCAATTCCATCTGTGTCAGGACAAAAACCAGTGACTTCTTGCAAGCCTAATTCTTGTGCTTCCCAATCACTTGATCCATTTTGTGCTTTATCTGAATTAGTATGGATTGAATATACAGTAATATTATTTTTTAAGATATCAGCATACATTTGATTTTGCGGATTAGCTAGATCTAGATTTTTTGCTGGCCGAAACATTACAGGATGATGGCTAATTATTAAATCCGCATTTTCTTTTATTGCTTCTTTAACTACATTAGGTCTAACATCTAGCGTGGTCATAATAGATGAAACTTCTTGGTTTAAATTACCTATCTGTAATCCGACTGGATCTCCAACAGATGCAATTTCTTTTGGAAAATCTTGCTCTAATCTATCAACTATTGTCTGAACTGTTGTCATCTTAATACCTCTTGAATCATTTCAATTAATTGTTCAACTTGCTGGAGCTTATTTGAATCAACATTTTTAGCTTTTAATAAGTTGGATTTTAAATTTTGATAATATCTTAATTGATTGGTCCATTTTTTGATGAAAATTCTAGTCTTATTTTTTAATAAGTATGGTCCAAATTCGATTTCTTTTTGAGTTAAGTTAATTTGTATATTACTTAGTTTTGCTCGAATCAATTCATAGACATGCCCCCCTGTATCAATGATTTGTTCAGCTTCAATCTTATAATTATTATCAACTAACCATGTTCTTACTACTGGCTCACCAACATTGGGTTCCAAGATTAAATTCTTAAATGGAGCTAACTTGTTTTCTGTTAATAATTGAACCATTAACTTACCACCCATACCCGCAATAATTATAGTATCAATGTTGTCGTTGTGTCTTATAGTTGATAACCCAGAACCAAGCCTTGTGTCAATTTTTTTGGACAATCCAGCTTCTTTGATATCATTTCTAGCATTTTTTAGTGGCCCTTTTGCAACATCACTAGCTATAGCAAAAGATATTTTTTTATTTTTAATTAAGTCAATTGGTAAATATGCATGATCCGTACCAATATCAGCAATGCGAGCATTAGGGGCAACCATGCTAGCAATTGTTGATAATCTAGCTTCTAACATGAACTTCACTTCCTTATTAAACTTAATTATATCAAACTATTGAGCTAATTTTGGACTTAAAAAAACTCAGAACATAATCCGTTCTGAGCAATTTAAGTTATTTTGCAAATCCAGTCATAATACTACCACCGACTATTAGTAAAATGCCGATTACCACATATAACATTTCCTTTTTGGTCTTTGATTCATGCAAAATCCAAATACCACCAAAAGTAGATAATACAGCACTAAGTTGACTGTAAATAAAGGCATTTGTAACACCATTTTGTTTAACTGAAAATAGATAAAACAATGTACCTATACTAAATTCAATACCAGCTAAAATGTTTCTCAAAATAATACGATCACTATATACCTTAGTTGAATGTGTTGCTAAAACATAAATACTTGTCGCAACTAACACACCAAGCATTTCAGGAAAAATATAGTTTAATCCTGTAATATGTGAATTTACTTGAGTTGAAATAAACTTAGGAAAACTTGAATATGCCCAATAACCAATTGTAGTAGTTAATAAAAAGATTATATTTTGAGCATTAGTTGAACCTTTAGCTGGATCTTCACTTTTTGAGCTAAGAACTACACCAACAACTACTAATGCTAAAGCTATAAATCCAACAACTTTAGCAGTGGCAGTTGGCCATTCACCAAAAATTAAAACTCCAATTAATGAATTACCTACTAATTGAAATCCAGTTGATAATGGAATCGTTCCACTAACACCAATTCTAGTAAAGGATATAAACTGTCCAATCTGTCCAATTGTCCAAAGGGCACCTGCCACAAATGCAAGTAACCATACTTTTGTATCAACTGTAGGTCGAGTTAATACAAAAATCAAAAGCCCCATTAAAGAAGCTCCAATTCCCATACCTGCTACCTGACTAGATGGTGATCCTTTAACAGTTAGTGGAATTAGTCCCCAACCTAGGATATTAACTAATGCAATTAATAATGCTGCCATATAATATTTTCTCCATTTATTTATAAATTTATTTCACTTAACAAGCAAAAAACTCGATTCTAAAAACACTTTAGAATCAAGTTTTTATTATTTGAAATATATTTTATCTTCTAACTTTTAGTAAGTCAATACTTTGAATTAATCCATGAAGTCTTTCAATTGATTTGAACGACTTGGATGACGCAATTTTCTTAAAGCCTTTGCTTCTATTTGACGAATTCGCTCGCGGGTAACACCAAATACTTTACCTACTTCTTCTAAAGTTCTAGTACGTCCATCATCTAAACCAAAACGAAGTCTTAAAACATTTTCTTCTCTATCAGTCAATGTGTCTAATACCTGTTCTAGCTGTTCTTTTAACATTTCATATGAGGCATGTTGTTCAGGAGATGTCGCGTCCTTATCTTCAATAAAGTCACCCAAGTGAGAATCATCTTCTTCACCAATAGGTGTTTCCAAAGATACTGGTTCTTGTGCAATCTTCAAGATATCACGTACTTTATCTGTAGACATATCCATTTCCGCACCGATTTCTTCAGGAGTTGGTTCACGACCCAAATCTTGCAGTAATTGTCTTTGAATTCGAATCAATTTATTAATTGTTTCAACCATATGAACAGGAATTCTAATGGTTCTAGCTTGATCAGCAATAGCACGCGTGATTGCTTGTCTAATCCACCAAGTAGCATAAGTTGAAAACTTAAATCCAAGCTTGTAGTTAAACTTATCTACAGCTTTCATTAATCCCATATTACCTTCTTGGATTAAATCTAAGAATTGCATACCACGTCCAACATATCTTTTAGCAATTGAAACAACCAAACGTAAGTTAGCTTCAGCTAATTCTTGTTTGGCTTCTTCATCACCATCTTGAATGCGTTTTGCTAAAGCAATTTCTTGATCTGCATTTAATAATGAAACTCGCCCAATTTCTTTCAGATACATTCTAACTGGATCGCTCATTCTTACACTAGATGGTGCAGACATATCCTTCAATTCTGCTTTTTCAACATCTTTTTGCTTTTTCAAAGCCAACTTTGAAGGTTCGCCATTTTCGTCGACAATACTAATTCCATTATCTTCAAATTCTTGAACCAATTGGTCTACTGCTTTTCCTTCTAGTTTATATGGAGTTACTAAACGATCTACAAATTCCGATTCTGAAATTTCTTTTGATTTTTTTACTTCTTTAACTACTTGTTTGACTACTTTGTCTAAACTTTCTTTAACTTCAGGAGTAGAAGTCGTTGTTTCTGCTGTTTTCGTAGTCTTTTTTTCTACCATTAAAAAGCCTCCTCTAGCTTTGACTTCTTTTTAACGTTAATATTTGTTGCGTAATTTTCAGCACTTTTGCTTGATCATCTACTGCTTTTGCTTCCTGCAACTGATTTAATAAACGTCTGATTTGTTGACTGATATGTTGCTGAGCAAAGCTGTTCATTTGATCATCTAATTCGCGTTGACTAAATTCTTCTGGCATTGGAGTCATTTCCATGTTTACTATTATACCTTGTAATTGTTCAGGAATAAAATCTAAGAAACTATTTATGGTTGTATTATTATGCGTTTCCATAAAATTTAGCCAATATTCAGCAAGTTTAGCATAATTTTCATCTGGAAACAAAAAATGTTTACTTAATAAATAATCTCTTGCCTTTTCTGAATGAATAAATAGATATAACAAACGTAATAATTGACGATTATTTGTATTTGGTATATTGGGCTGATCTTGAACTGGTAGTTCTTGATTTTGAATATAAGGCGTTGAAGCAACATGTTGCTTTACACGACGTAATTTTCTACTTGCCCTAATTAAGTTAACTTTTAAGGAGTCTTTTGATACATCAGTCTGCTTAGCAATTTTTACTAAATATAAATCACGTGCGACAGGATCTGGTAATTGAGCAACTAAATTAATTGCTTCATCAATGTAAGCTAACTTTTCTCGATCATTATCAAAATTATATTTTTTGCTTGATTGATTTAATAAGAAATCTGTTGTCGATATAGCATTTTTTACCGCATGTTGATATTTATCAATACCATATTTTTTTACATATTCATCTGGATCAAGGTTATCTGGCAAAACAACAATTCCTAAATTAAAGTGGCCTGCTTTATCAAATAATCTAGTTGCTCGCTCCATTGCATGTATTCCAGGTGCATCTCCATCGTAATTCAAAATGATATTTGGGGTGACTCGCCGCAGCATATACACTTGTTCATCAGTCAAACTAGTACCCATTGAAGCAATTCCAGATTTTACGCCAGCTTTATATCCAGCAATAACATCCATATAACCTTCATATAAAACAAGGTGTTTTTCTTTTCTTGACTCTTTTTTAGCTTCCGCAAAATGAAATAATACCTTTGACTTGGTGAAAATTTCAGTTTCGGGACTATTTAAATATTTAGCAATTTCTTTATCATTGCTTAATCTTCTACCAGAAAAGCCAACTATTTGCCCTAATTCATCAGTCAATGGAAATATTAACCGATCTCGAAACCGATCAAATAATTGTCCACTTTGACTTTGTGCAAACAAGCCACTTTTTATTAAGTCGCTTTCTGAAAAGCCTTGATCTTTTAAATACTTTAATAATAAATCTTGACTATCAGGAGCATACCCAATTTGAAAATGCTCTATTAATTCAGTATTTAAACCGCGATCAGTCGCATAATCTAATGCTTTTTGGCCAACTTTTGTATTTAATAATACATGATGAAAAAAGACATTTGCTTGTGCTTGAACTTTTTTTAATGGACTTAAAGGCTTTACTTGATGATTATATCCTGAAGGCATCGCAATATGCGCCATTTGTGCAACTTTTTCAACACTTTCAGGAAAAGTCAGATTATCCTTATCCATTAAAAACTTAAATACATTTCCACCACGACCACATCCAAAACATTTAAAAAATTGTTTACCTTCACTAACAGTGAAAGATGGTGTTTTTTCTTGATGAAATGGACATAAACCTACATAATCTTTGCCCTTTTTTTCTAAAGAAACATATTGGCTGATTACATCAACAATATTGACACTTGATCGAACTTCATCGATAAAACTCTCTGGAATTCGTCCTGCCATTTAGCATCACCTATTTTTTAATTACTAATTTGCTCAAATCTCCTAATTGACTTGCAAGTTGATTAATTGTCGCTAATTGAGTTAAACGATTATTCTTTACTGCTTCATCTTTAGACATGATCATATTAACACTGAAATAATGATCAATTACTGGTTGCAAAGCAACAAAACCTTCATATAGTTCTACTAGATCAGTTGTTGCTTCTAAACTTTCAGTACCTAAGAACAATTCATTTTCACTTTGATCTTCAAATAATTCAGTATTTACTGGCTTTTGAGCATCAAATTTTGCTTTTACTAGTATATTATTAATTCTAGTTAAACTTTCAACAACTGGCTTAAAGTCTTCGCTATCATGATGTGTTTGCAACACTTTAGCAGCTTGCACAATTTGACGAGGATCTTGTTGGCTAGAAGCAATAACTGCGTCAATAACATCATATTTAAAATCATTGATTTGTAGATATTGCTTAATTCTATCACGTACAAAAATTGCAATAATAGCCTCATCTTCTGAAGATTTTGGTAATTTAGCTGGAGTTTTTCCAGTTAATAATTTAATAATTTCAGGTAGTACTTCATTAATTGGTAATGACCATTTTTCATTTAATAAAATACGAACAATACCATAAGCATATCTACGCAAGGCATACGGGTCATTAGATGAAGTAGGGATCATTCCTGCACCAAAGAACGCAATGATTGTATCTAATTTATCTGCAATTGATAATAAAGATCCCACTTTAGTTTCTGGTAACTTGCCTTCTGCAGTATTTGGCATGTATTGTTCTTTAATTGCAACACTCACTGCTTCGTTTTCACCAGCTAGTCTTGCATAATGCATCCCCATCACACCTTGCAATTCAGCAAATTCACCAACCATTTGTGTTACTAAGTCAAATTTATAAATTTGACTTACACGATCAAAATCAACGATTTCTTGTTCGTTCATATTAAACTTATTAGCTAGATAATCACCAATAATTTTTACACGAACCATTTTTTCAGACATTGAACCAATCTTATCATGGAATGATACATCCTTTAGTCGATCTACAAAATGACTGATTGGGTATTTTTTGTCTTCATCATAAAAGAATTGTGCATCATCTAATCTTGCAACTAAAACTTTCTCATTACCTTTGATGACGTTATCTAAATATTCAGAATTACCATTACGTACTGCAACAAAATGATTCAATAATTTATCATTTTGATCGTATACTTCAAAGTAACGTTGATTATCCTTCATTGAAGTAATCAAGACTTCATCTGGAATATTTAAATATTTTTTGTCAAAACTTCCCGCAAAAACAGTAGGGTATTCAACTAAGTTGGTAACTTCTTCTAACAATCCTGGATGTAAAACAATCTTCCAGTTATGTTCAGCAGCCAAATCATTAATTTGCTTAGTGATAATAGCTTTTCTTTCGCCACTATTTACAATTACAAATTGATTTTTTAAAGCTTCTTCATAATCATCACTATTTGCTAGGATTACTGAATCACCTAGAAATCTATGACCTTCAGTTTTGCGACCAGCAGTGATATTCAAAATCTTAACTGGCACTACTTCACTACCATAAATTGATACTAACCAATGAATTGGGCGAATAAATTCAAAATTATTGTCTCCCCATCTCATCTTAGTAGGAAAAGTTAATGACTTAATAACCTCAGACATTCCTAGTAAGATATCTTCAGCTTTTCTACCTTCTTTTTGGACATGAAGATATGCGTATTCAGTACCCTTTAATTCTTGGAAGTAAATATCATCAGTAGTCATTTTTTGACCACGAACAAAGCCCTGAGCTGCCTTTGACCAGTTACCATCTTTATCTAAAGCAATTTTTTTAGCGGGGCCTTTTTTTATTTCATCAATATCAGCTTGTTTCTCAGCTAAATCTTGAACTAACACAGTCAAACGACGTGGTGTAGAAAATTTCTTAATATCTTTGAAAGTTAAGCCATTTTTCTTTAAAAAATTAGCAGTTTTTGTAGCTAATTGGTCAACACTTTTTGAAACGACATGTGCTGGCATTTCTTCAGTACCAATTTCAAATAAGTAATCTTTACTCATTTTCATTGCCCCTTTCATTTGCATTTTTTAGTAGTGGAAATCCTAATTTTTCTCTGACTTCTACAAAACTTGAAGCTGCTTCATGAGCTAAGTTTCTGATTCTTGATAAATATCCTGCACGCTCAGTTACTGATACTGCACCACGTGCATCAAGTAAGTTAAAAGTGTGACTACACTTCAAAATATAGTCATAAGCTGGGTGAACTAAATTTTGGTTCAATAATTTTTGAGCAGTTGCTTCATAAATATCAAAGAATTTTAACAATTGATCTTGATCACTTTCTTCAAAAGCATACTTAGAATGTTCATATTCAGGCTCTTGGAAAATATCACGATATAAAATTCCATTTCCCCATACTAAGTCAAAAACAGAATTAACATCTTGAATATATGATGCAAGTCTTTCTACACCATAAGTAATCTCACTCATAACTGGCTTTACTTCTAATTCGCCAACTACTTGGAAATAAGTAAATTGGCTAACTTCCATGCCATCAAGCCAAACTTCCCAACCAACACCTGCACAACCCATTGATGGGTTTTCCCAGTTATCTTCAACGAATCTAATATCATGTTCTAGTGGTTCAATTCCTAGTACACGAAGAGAATCTAAATAATATTGTTGAATTTCAAGAGGTGATGGTTTGATAACTACTTGAAATTGATGATGTTGAAATAATCTATTAGGGTTTTGACCGTAACGACCATCTGCAGGTCTTCTTGATGGTTCTACATAACATGCTGCCCATGGTTCTGGTCCAACAGCTCTCAAAAAAGTATATGGGCTCATAGTTCCTGCACCCTTTTGTTCATCATAAGAAGGCATAATCATACAACCTTTTGATGACCAAAATTGTTCAAGTTTGAAAATCATATTTTGAATATCCAAAGTTTTCGTCATATTTTTGCTCCTATCACGCATTAGACCATAAAAAAAGCCTATGCAATAAAGTTTTGCATAGGGACGATTATCTCGCGGTTCCACCCTAATTCAGGAAAAATTTCCTGCACTTAATTGTATAGCTAGAGGTGCCTTTTCCTAGGTGTTCTTTCATCAACCAACACTCGCTAAACTAGTACTTTTTTTATTCCTCATCATCACTATTGAATACTTAAACATTCTAGCACATTTTGATCAAGGATTATATAAATTTGTTTAGATATTTTCATTAAAAGTTTGTAATTCATCTAAAAATCTTTTACTTTTCAAATCCAAATCTACAGTATGATTAAAAATTCGATCAATTGCTTTTCTGATACTCTTTTTCATTGCAATTGAAACTTGGATATTGCCCAATTGAGTTATTGGCAATAAACCTAATGTGCGAATTAAAGCAGTTTCTTTTGGCTTTAGATGCATTCTATCAGACACTTGCAAAAAATGTCTATCGCAAATAACCCCACCTAATTTAATTGAATAATCAAAAATCCCTTTAAATCTACCACAAATAATGCACTGTTTTAATTCAGGTTGTACACCATATGCAGTTAACAATTTCAGTTCAACCATATCAGTAATAATTTCTGGATCTTGTTTATCATTTATTTTGTTAATAGCTTGATTAATCAACTCAAAATAATTGCCTAAATTTTGATACTCTTCAAATGCATGATCAACCAAGTCAAAAATAAAGCTTGCATAAGCATTAGCAACTAAATCATTATAAATATAATCTAATTGTTTTGCTTTTTTGATTGTTCGTAAAACACTAATTCCATGCCTATTAGTCATCACCACAAATGTTCCAGTAGAAAAATTAAGGGTATCTGCACCCATTTTAGATTTAGGTCTTAATGCCCCATGAACTAAAATTGTGAAGATACCCAATTCTTTACTAAAGATTTTTGCTAAAACATCGGCCTCTTTATATTTTTGTCGTTTAAATATAGTTCCAGATACTTCAACAAGTTCTTTACTCATTATGAAAGATCCTTTTTATCATAACCAATTTGTTTTAAAAAGATTGGATCACTGCGCCAATTTTTTTGTACTTTGACCCACAACTTTAAGTTAACCTTTTCACCAAGTAATTGTTCAATTTGCTTTCTTGATGCGATTCCAATTTTTTTAAGCATTGAACCAGCTTTTCCAATCAAGATACCTTTTTGCCCATCTCTTTCAACATAAATGGTAACTTCAATTTGCAATTTACCATTTACACGTTGATTCATTTGATTGACAACAACTGCACTTGCATGTGGAATTTCTTGTTGAGTCAATTGCAAGATTTGTTCACGAATCAACTCAGCCACCACAAAATATTCTGGACGATCAGTAATTTCATCATCCCCATACATTTGTGGACCTTCTGGCAAATATTTTTGAATTGTATCTAATAAATCATTGATATTAATTCCTACACGTGCAGAGATCGGAATTGTTTCTGAAAAATCTCCAAACTTTTGAAATGATTCCATTATTGGCAACAACTTATCTGGATGAATTGTATCAATTTTATTTATAACTAAAAATACAGGTACGTTAACCTTAGCAAGCAATTCAGCAATATATTCATCACCTTTTCCAGCTTCTTTTGGTTCAACCATAAATAAGACCATATCAACATCATTTAAAGTTGATAGTGATGCATCATCCATATAGTCATCTAACTTGTTTTTAGGCTTATGAATTCCTGGTGTATCAACAAATACAACTTGCATTGAATCTGATGTATAAATACCAGCAATTTTATTTCTAGTTGTTTGTGGTTTATTTGAAGTAATTGCTACTTTTTGACCAACTAAATAGTTCATTAATGTTGATTTACCAACATTAGGTCGTCCAATTAACGCTACAAAACCTGACTTATATTTGTTTTCTTGTGTCATTTATTAATCCTTATGTAATGGTAATCCATATTCTTGTAAAACTTCACCTTGAATGCCAAACATTACTTTTGCTTCATCAGGATCTATATGGTCATATCCATTAAGATGCAAAAAGCCATGAACACAGGTATAACCAAATTCACGATCAAAACCTGTTTCATATTCTACAGCGTGCTGTCTTACAACTTCAGGACAGATAAATAAATCCCCAATATCTTCTACAAAATTAGGATCAGACGAAAATAACTTCAGATCTACTTTATCTTCACCATCTTCAATTGCAAAAGAAATTACATCAGTAGCACGATCTTTATTACGATATTCTTTATTAATTTCATGAATCTTTTCAGGACTAACAAAGTTAATGCTCATTTCAAGATTATTTCCTTTATGAATTTTATCTTTTGCAAGTAATAACAGATCTAAAATCCATTTTTTCCAATCTCTAGCTGGATCATCTAAAAAGTTAACTTCATCTGTAAATGTAATATCAATTGGTGACATTATTCTCCCTTTTCTTCATATGCACGAATAATTTTTGCAACAACTGGATGTCTTACAACATCATTGAAAGTAAATTCCACAAACTTAATTTGCTCAATTCCCTTTAATATGTGCATTGCTTGAATCAATCCACTATGTTGTTTACCAGGCAAGTCTACTTGAGTGACATCTCCATTTACAACCATCTTAGAGTTAAACCCCAATCTAGTTAAAAACATCTTCATCTGTGCATCAGTAGTGTTTTGTGCCTCATCTAATATAACGAACGCTTCATCTAAAGTTCTACCTCTCATATAAGCAAGAGGTGCAACCTCAATAATTCCTCGATCCATTAATCTATTAGTTGTTTCAGTGCCTAAGATTGCATATAAAGAATCATATATTGGCCTTAAATAAGGATCAACTTTTTCTTTTAAATCACCTGGTAAAAATCCTAATGATTCACCAGCTTCAACAGCTGGTCTAGTTAGGATAATTCTTGATACTTCACCATTTTTAAATGCAGCAACTGCACAAACAACAGCCAAAAAGGTTTTTCCTGTACCTGCTGGCCCTATTCCAAAAACAACATCTGATTTATGAATTGCATCGACATATTTTTGTTGACCCAAGTTTTTAACACGAATCGGTCTGCCTTTAGCATCTCGAATTAGTATTTGATTATACAGATCACCAAAAAATTCGACTGTACCTTTATCTGCCATCTTCATAGCACTAACAACGTCAGTTGCATTTATTAAAATACCAGAGTTAACCACACGCTCAAGCGCAGTCAAAACTTTCTCTACTTTTTTTATATCTTTTTCATCATCACCAGATATTTGAATATTGCTGCCAGTATCTGAAACATTAACATTGTAACCATCAGCTAATAACTTTAAGTTAGCGTCATTTACCCCAACTAAATTTATAATATTTTCTGGATTTTGTGGTGTGAAGATTGATTGAACCATTTAACCATTCCTTAGTTTAAAAAAGCTATTTATTTAACTTCTGTGAAACTAATTTAGAAACTTCCTTACCATCTGCACGACCCTTTAATTTCGGCATTATTGCTTTCATTACCTTACCAAAGTCAGATTTGGATTTTGCACCAGTTTCTTCAATAGTCTCTGCTACAATTTTGGCTAATTGTTCAGGATCCAATTGTTTTGGTAAGTATTTTTGAACAATTTTAATTTCTTTACGAGTTTCATCAGCTAAATCTTCTCGATTACCTTTAATAAATTCATCTAAAGATTCTTTGCGTTGTTTTAATTCAGAACTTAAAACTTTAATTTCATCATCAGAAGTTAAATCATGTCCTAATTTAATTTTTTCATTCATTAAAGCAGACTTCAACATTCTAACTGTGTTTAGAGTTTCTTTGTCACGATTTTTCATCGCGGTTTTCATATCTGCCATAATTTGATCTGATATACTCATTTTATATTACCTGCCCTTTTATTTCCTAAAAAAAGCTCCCGACAAAATCTAGGTCGAGAGCTTCAAGTAAATTAATAATGTCTACGCTTGCGTGCAGCTTCAGATTTTAACTTTCTGCGTACGCTCGGCTTTTCATAGAATTCACGTTTGCGGTATTCTTGTAGGGTACCACTTCTAGAAACGGAACGCTTAAAACGACGAAGAGCATCATCAATAGACTCATTTTCGTGAACAATTGTCTTAGCCATGTGAGATCCCTCCTTCCATTTCTTGGCAGTGTTGCCAGTTACAATATACATAAATTATAGACAAAACTGCCCTTTGTCGTCAATAGTCGCAACAACATTTTATGAAACTTTTTTTACTAAATAAAATATAGTAATTAAAAGCGTATTCAATCCCATGTTAAATAGGTATAATAGCTGTATGAGGTGAAACAAATATGACAGATCAAAAACAAACAGACAAAGACATTAATATCATCATTATTTCTGACTCAGTTGGTGATACAGCATTTAATTTAGTTCAAGCAGCTGCTGCACAATATCCAGATACCACTATTAATTATAGAAGATACCCATTCATCACCACTATGGAGAAGTTAACAACTGTTTTTGATGAAATTGAAAAATTTCCTAATTTATTAATTTCATATACATTAGTTAATGACAACATGCAACTTGCAGTAATTAAGTTTTCAAGAGAACATAAGGCCAAATATATTGATTTATTTAGTCCTGTAGTTGATGATTTACATCAAATGACTGGACTTGCACCATCTGGTAAAATTGGTGGTCAACATAAATTAACCAAAAACTACTTTGATCGCATTTCTGCAATGGAATTTGCCGTTATGTACGATGATGGTAAAGACCCTAAAGGTTTTTTGGAAGCTGATGTGGTATTGCTTGGAGTTTCTAGAACTTCAAAGACACCATTATCATTATATTTAGCAAATAAGAACTTAAAAGTAGCTAATTTGCCTCTTGTCCCTGAAACTCATATTCCTGAAGAAATTTACCAAATTGATCACAATAAAATTGTTGGTTTAACTAACGATCCTAAAGTGTTAAATGAAATCAGACGTGAAAGAATGCGCAGTTATGGTTTAAATCCAGATACCGCGTATTCAAATATGGATTCGATTAATGAAGAATTAGAGTCCGCAAACAAACTATTCAAAAAATTAGATTGCTATGTGGTAAATGTTGCACATAGATCTATTGAGGAAACTGCTGCATTAATCTTGCATCATTTAGGCTATGATGATGAAAAATAATATGTTTTATTTAAATTGACTTGATGCAACTACTTCGACGCCTATTGATATTTGCATTTGTTATTATTGCTCAAAAATAATTTAAAATTTTAAAACTTACTATTAGTAAACTATTTTATGGATTGTTATAATTATCAGTGAAGTTAAATATTACAAAAATAGAAAGGAAATTTTTTATGAAGAAATTAGATGCAACAAAACTTACCCCTGAACAAATAGAATTTTTTAAGACTCATTTAGCATACCTTGCAACTGTTGATAAAAATGGTGAACCACAAGTTGGTCCTAAGCAATCTATGCGCGTATTAGATTCAACACATTTACAATATCTTGAAAAAACTAAGGCACATGCATATGAAAACATTAAAAATGGTTCAAAAGTAGCTGTTGTAGTTGCTGATGTACCTACTCATACTAATGTTCGTATCCTAGGTGTAGCTCACATTCATGAAAATGATGATTATGCAAAGAAAGTTCTTGAAGGATCAGATGCACCAACTGCATACCCAGTAGTTATTGATATCAAAGAAATCTTTAGCTAATTTTAAAATATTATAATCTAAAAATGAGTTCAACTTTATATAGATTGAGCTCATTTTTTAGTTTCAATTGTAAGCAAAATAATCGCCTACTCATTTGCTCCGTTGTAAAATTCTTATAGTTATCAAAAGAGGCAGGTTATCATTATGAGTGAAAAAGATACTAATTTAAATACCGCAATTTTTGCTGGAGGATGTTTTTGGTGCATGGTTCAACCTTTTGACACTGTTCCTGGCATCAAAAAAGTAGTTTCAGGATATACTGGCGGACATGTTGTTAACCCAACTTATGAACAAGTTGCATCAGAAACTACAGGTCATACTGAAGCAGTAAAAATAACTTATGATCCAAAAATTATTTCATACAACGATCTGGTAAATATTTATTGGCAAGTGACTGATCCAACCGACGCCATGGGGCAATTTCAAGATCGTGGCGATTCATATCGTCCAGTGATCTTTTATAATTCAGATTCGCAAAAACAAATTGCTGAAAAATCAAAAGATGAGTTAGAAGCAAGTCATAAATTCGACAAACCTATTGTTACTAAAATCGAACCAGCTATGCCTTTTTATCCAGCAGAGCAATATCATCAAGATTTTTACAAAAAGAACCCATTTCGTTATCAAATTGAAGAAATGGGTGGACGAAGTCAGTTTATTAAGGAACATTGGGGTAAATAGACACAACTAGTAATTTTTTAGATCATTTATTAAAATGGTCTTTTTTTATTTATTTTGTAATGTTTTTTAAGTTAAACTTGTGTACACTTAACAATAGATTTAAGTTTTGTTGAAAAGGAAATTAATTATGGATCAACTTGATCGAATTTCACGTCGCTATAACATATTATCAAAACTATCAGCGGCATTTTTTTATTCATTAGCGGTTGCTATTGCATTGAACTTCTTCTGGCAACCTGGCCACATTTATTCATCTGGTGTCACTGGGTTTGCTCAGATTTTGGAATCAGTGTCAACTAGATATTTACCATTTACTTTAAGAACTTCTGTAATGTATTTTATTTTGAATGTTCCTTTATTTATTTTGGGCTGGTTCAAAATTGGTAAGAGATTTACATTATATACAATTATCACAGTCTTACTTGCTTCCGTTATGATGCATACTATTCACCCTTGGGTTGCACATTTAGATCCTCTATTATGTGCAATTTTTGGTGGCGTTATCAATGGTGTAGGAACAGGTATGGCTTTAAAGAGTGGTATTTCTACAGGTGGTTTAGATATTATTGGTATTATCTTGCGTAAAAAAACTGGGACTAGTTTTGGTTCTATCAATATTGCAATTAACTTATTAATTGTGATGGCAGCGGGATTTGTCTTCGGCTGGACAAGAGCCTTATATACTGCATTGAACATCTTTATTAATGGTCGAGTAATTGATGCGGTGTATACGCAGCATCAAAAAATGCAAGTAATGATTATTACTGAACACCCTCAAAAAATTATAGATAGTATTCAAGAAAAAATGCATCGTGGTATCACAATCATTCATGATGCTGAAGGAGCTTATGGACATGTTGAAAAAACAATCTTATTAACCATTATTGATAGATATGACATGTATGATATCAGAATGGCTATTACAAAAAGTGATCCCTATGCATTTGTTAGTGTAAGTGAAGTTACAAAAATTTATGGTCGCTTTAAAGAACAAGAAGTAGTTTAGTTTTACGGTTTGAATGACGCTAAATACTTCTCAGACACACAAATTCTTAAATACATGAATTAGCAAAATTAGTTAGCTTAAAAGTACAAATGACAGTTGTTTGTGCTTTTTTTATTTGAACACTAATACTATATAAATAGTTGTTCAAATCTTATTTATTAAAAAAGTACGACTTTATCCATCGTACTTACTTTTAACTATTCAATGCACTTTAAGACCTTATTTTTCAAACAATTTTTTATATTGCCCATACCCTTCTTTTTCTAGATCTTGTTCAGGAATAAATTTTAATGCAGCGGAATTAATACAATATCTTAACCCCCCTCTATCAACTGGTCCATCAGTAAAAACATGTCCTAGATGAGAATTAGCCTTGGGACTTTTTACTTCTGTGCGTTCCATCCCAAATGATTGATCACGTTTATAATCTAATTTTTCAATTGGTTTAGTAAATGAAGGCCAGCCGCACCCCGCATCATATTTATCTGTACTTGAAAATAAAGGCTCACCGGACACTACGTCTACATAAATACCTGGTTGATAAAAATTATCATATTTTCCAGAAAATGGGCGCTCCGTTGCCGCTTTTTGAGTAACTGCATATTGTTCATCAGTTAAATTCTTTAAAGCTTCTTTTTTATTAAATTCTGTCATTGTAATTCCCCGCCTTCTTCGTTTTCTTAATAATATCAAACAATAAAAAAAGTCGTTGAGAATCTGCTCATCATCAATTTGTTAATTCGTATTATGCAATTTAAAACCAAGTAATACATTTATCAATAATACTATTATAGGGAAAAATGCAAAATGAATGTACTGTAATGGATCAACTCGTAATGTACTAGATATAAATATACCACTAACACTCCATGGCACAATTGAATTGACCGCAGCGCCAGCATCATTAAGAACTCTAGTCAGATATTTTCTTGGTAAGTGTATTTGGTCATAGGATTTTTTAAAGCTTTCGCCAGGTAATATTATTGATAAATATTGTTCACCAACTAAATAATTAACTCCTAAACATGCAATAATTGTCGTAAAATTAAGCCTACCAGGAGAGCTGATAAATGCAGAAATATTATTTAAAAGATTATTAATAATATCAAATTTTATTAATAATCCTCCTAATGCAAGTGCAAATATAATTAACGCAAGAGACCCTAGCATACTCGATATACCACCTTTAGATAACAACGTATTCATTTGATGACTACCTGTTTTTGCTACATATCCATTCATAATATAATTGGCTAAGATATTTACTTTAACTGGCTTATGTAGATATCCAACAATTAATGCAAAAAATGATCCAAATGCTAAAGATGGAATTGCAGGAACTTTACGCCAAGCAAGCACTAATAACAATACAATTGGTAAAAGTGTCCAAATAGATATCCAAAAGCCTTGTTTTAATTGCATCATCATTATTTTGATAGTTTTCAAACTAGCATTAGAATGATGAAAACCCAATATTATATATAAAACTAAAGTGATAATCCACGCAGGTATATCAGTCCATAATAAGCTTTTAATGTGATCATATAAGTTAATTTTCCCTATCCCAGCAGCAAGATTTGTAGTACCAGATAATGGAGAAACATTTGCACCAAAAAACGCGCCAGATACTATTGCACCTGAAGCTAAGCCAACATTGATTTTTAAAGCAATACTAATTCCTAAAAATGCAATACCTAAAGTTGAGATTGTGGTAAATGAGCTACCTGCAACTATCCCCATCAAAGAACACACTATAAAAACTGTTGGTAAAAAATAATCCACTGAAATTATATTAAAGCCAAAATACATAATAGTCGGAATAGTACCAGCATAAATCCATGTGGCAATTAATACCCCAATCAAAATAAATATAAACATTGGAATTGCACCTAACTTGATCCCATCAGCAATTCCATCAACTATAGTATCCCAATTAAATCCTCTCAAATATCCATATAACATTAATAAAGATACAGATATTAATAAAGGAATTTGTGGAGCTTGTTTTTTGAAAATAATTAAATATCCTAAGATCAATAATATTACTATAATTACAATTAAACTTTCTATTGCTTTTATTTTTGGCTTTACTTTATTACCCATATCTTTTTTCTCCTCGCATTAACTTTATCAATAGGCTACCACAAAATATAAAGAAATAATATTATTAATTGTATTGACTTATCTCATTTTTACTTGTAGCATATTAGTCAACTAGTAGTTATTTAGTTCAGTGTTCAGAGAACTAGTGGTAGGTGCAAACTAGGCAGACTAACTTAACGAAATACATATACATTCTTATAATGTTGAGGTGCACAATAGATGCACAAATGTGGGTGGTACCACGGTTTAAATTGATTTTGATCGTCCCTTGAGCTTATTTGCTTGAGGGATTTTTTTATTGGAGGAAAATACCATGGCAAAATTTGATATTTTAGAAGATTTAAAGTGGCGTGGAGCTATTAATCAGGAAACTGATGCAGATGGACTGCGTGAATACTTAAAAGATCACGATGATCTATCTTTATACTGTGGAACTGATCCAACTGGTGATTCACTTCATATTGGGCATTTAATTCCATTCATGATTTTGAAAAGATTCCAAGAAGCTGGATACCATCCCTACATTTTAATTGGTGGTGCAACTGGCGAGATCGGTGACCCTTCTGGTCGTAAAACTGAACGTGTCTTGCAAAGCGACGAACAAGTTAGACATAATGAACAAGCATTAACTCGCCAAATGATTAAATTATTTGGGACTGAAAACTTCACTATCGTTAATAACAAAGATTGGCTAGGTAAGTTTGGATTATTACCGTTTTTGCGTGATTATGGAAAATTATTCAACGTTAACACTATGCTTAATAAAGAAACTGTTGCCAGCAGATTAAGTAGTGGTATTTCTTTTACTGAATTTACTTACCAAATTTTACAATCCATCGACTTTTATATTTTGAATCGTGACCACCATGTTGAATTAGAAATTGGTGGAGCTGATCAATGGGGTAATATCACTTCTGGTGTTGACTTAATCCATAAACTGCAAGGCAATAACCATCCAGCATTTGGATTAACTATCCCATTAATGTTAAAAGCGGATGGTACTAAATTTGGTAAATCTGCTGGTGGTGCTGTTTGGCTTGATCCTGAAAAAACTAGTCCTTATGAATTCTACCAATTCTGGTTAAATCAAGATGATCGTGATGTTATCAAATACTTGAAGTACTTCACTTTCTTATCACATGAAGAAATTGATAAATTAGAGCAAAAAGTTAAGAATGAGCCTTGGAAGCGTGAAGCACAAAAGAAATTAGCACAAGAAGTAACTAAATTCGTCCATGGTGAAAGCGGCTTAAAAGAAGCTGAAACTATTACTAATGCCCTATTTTCTGGTGATATTAAGTCATTAACGACTAAACAAATTGAACAAGGATTCAAGAATGCTCCAAGTAGTGAAATTGCAAATGAGAAGCAAAATATTGTTGAATTCTTAGTAAAAGCCAAGATCGTCCCTTCTAAGCGTCAAGCAAGAGAGGATATTAGAAATGGTGCCATTTATATTAATGGTGAAAAAGAGCAAGATTTAGACTTTGAAATAAATCCTGCAGATAGTTTTGATGGTAAGTTTATCATTGTTAGAAAAGGTAAACGTAAATATACTTTGATTCGTGTTAAAAAATAATAAAAAAGGATTTGATTTCATATCAATGTAATATGGTCAAATCCTTTTTTGTTACTTTTTCAATTCTGGTAAATATGAATATGGATCTTTTTTTGCTCTAGCTGTCATTGTATATCTACCAAAAAAGATCATTGCATGATGCATTGTAATCCATTGATCTTTAGGTAAAATTTCTTCTAATCTTTTTTCAACTTGAATTGGGGTTGCATTTTGGGCAACAATATGAAACTTTTTAGAAATTCTTGATACATGAGTATCTACCGCAATTGCAGGAACACCATAGGCCTCTGCCATAACAACATTAGCTGTTTTAATACCAACACCTGGCAGTTTAACTAATTCAGACTTTGATTTTGGAACTTTCCCATCATATTTATCTTGTAATATTTGGGCCGTTTTCTTTAAATGTTTAGCTTTTGAATGATATAAGCCAATTGACGCTATATCTGCTTCAATTTTCTCTATTGGAGCTTTTGCTAAAGCTTCTGCATCTGGAAAATCACCAAAGAATTTTGGTGTCACACGATTTACTTGCTTGTCAGTTGTTTGGGCACTCATCAAAACAGCACATAATAAATGAAATACTGAATCCCATTTTAACTCTCCTTTTGCATCAGGATATAGTTGTAATATTCGCTCTAAAACTTCTTTAGCTTGGTCATCAGTCAATAATTTTTCAGCCATTTTAATTCCTTCCCAAATATGATTTCACATCTTCAACACTCCGCAAATTCATCCTTTGCCAATTCAATAATATTCTATCAACATATTTAAAATTATAAACGTGTGACAAAACTGCTTGGCGCAGCGCTAATTGAATTACATCTGGTTGATAATGGTCTTGGCTGATCCAAGCAGAAATTTCTTCTCGCTCTATTGGACTTAACAATCTTCCAAACTCAATTTCAAATTGTTGAACTAATCTGGCGGCAGGATTTAATTGCTTTGGTTCGGCAGATACATTATTTTTATCAATAGGATAATTCTCATCTAAATATTTATCTAATTTATCATATAGAAGGGCTAAATCATATTTATCCAAAATTTTTCCATTATTATCATGGTCTTGCATAATATTAAGCAACTTTTTTTCAATTAAATTTTGTAATAAAGCCCCTATTTCTGAAGGACTTAGATTTGTTTTAGTTGCAAGTTGCTTTTCTGAAGGAAATTGATTACCTGCTTGCATAAAAGATTCTAATTGAACAATTACCAGAAATTCCGCATCAGAAATTTTTAAATCATGATAAAACGATAATAATGCATTTGGTAAAACACTAAAACCAAATTGACGATAAGAATTAAAAGACATTATTTTTCCTTTCAAAAAAGCTGAACTGCAATTCAGTTCAACTTTTTAAATTTATTATATTGTTTATATTAAGGCTCTAAACGATTCAACATTCTTGGGAATGGAATTGCCTCACGTAAGTGATCTAAATGGCAAATCCAAGCGATTGCACGTTCAAATCCTAATCCAAAACCCGAGTGTGGTGTAGAACCATACTTACGCAAATCAAGGTACCAACTATAATTTTCCAAATTCAAGCCAGCCTCTTCAATTTGAGCTTTTAATACTTCATAATCTTCTTCACGTTCAGATCCACCAATAATTTCACCATAACCTTCAGGTGCTAATAAGTCAGCACATAAATATTCCTTAGGATTTTCAGGATTTTTCTTCATGTAAAATGGTTTTATTGCTGTAGGATAATTCTTGATAAATACTGGGCGATCATATTGTTTTGAAATAAATGCTTCATCAGGAGCTCCAAAATCATCGCCCCACTTGAAGTCATAACCAGCATCTTGCAATACCTTAACAGCTTCATCATATGATAATCTTACAAAATTACCTTCAGTTGTTGGCTCCAATAGTTTAGGATCACGACCCAATAATTTTAATTCATATTGACAGTTATCTAATACACTTTTAACCAGTGCAGCGATATATCTTTCTTGAACTTCTAATGATTCATCTTGATGAGTCCAAGCCATTTCAGGCTCAATCATCCAAAATTCAGTTAAATGACGGCGAGTCTTTGATTTTTCAGCTCTGAAAGTAGGTCCAAAGGTAAACACTTTGCCAAATGCTTGTGCTCCAACTTCTGCATATAATTGTCCAGATTGTGACAAATATGCATCATGATCAAAATATTCAATATGGAATAATTCTGTTGTTCCTTCAGGTGCAGAATGCATCAAAATTGGAGCATCGAATTTAATAAAACCTTCTTTTTTGAAAAATTCATAGGTAGCATTGATCATTGTGTTACGAATTTGCATAATTGCAAATTGACGACGACTTCTTAACCATAAATGACGATTATCTAATAAGAAATCGACACCATGCTCTTTGTTTCCAATTGGGTAATCTTCAGTATTAGAAACAATCTTTATATTATTGATTTGAATTTCATATCCAAAATGAGATCTTGCATCTTCATTAATTACACCAGTTATATAAAAACTAGCTTCTTGGTGCAGACTTTTAGCTGCTTCAAATACTTCATCTGAAACTTTATTTTTTAATACAACACCTTGAAAAAATGCAGTACCATCACGCAATTGCAGGAAAATGATTTTTCCACTTGAGCGTTTATCTGTTAACCAGACATGCATTCTAACTTCTTGTCCAACATGTTTGGATGAATCTTTAATTGAAATAAGTTCTGTCATAACACAACCACCTTTTAGAATATTTCTTATTAGTTATCATACCAAAATTTTTACAAATTATCGATATATGATATCTCTTTGGCATTATTAAAATTAAATAGCGCATAACCATAATTTTGATTTTCTTTACCAAAGGCCACCTCCCATACGGCTTTTCCATTATACCACCCTAAGTTAATTTCTCTAATAGGTCTGTATGGATGTAATTGCTCAAATTTTTTCTTAATTTGATTTTCACTGTATCCTTTAGTAGCTGGTAAATAATATGCCTTTTTGGTTTTTGGTAAATAAATAAAATAGCTTTTTTGATTTTTATTATTTACTCCTTCAACTGCTTGGCTAGTAACTTCTCGACTTAAATGATAATACTTATCAACTTTTTTCATTGAAGTTTTGCTTTCAGCAAGTTGAGTGATGTTTTTAGCAGCAACACGATTAGGTCTAGTTGCAATTCCCATAATAATAATTGCAGCAATATATAAAGCTACTAATATTGCGAAAAGCCAAGCTAAAAATTTCCAAACACTACGCCACTCATAATCTATCATTTCTGATCCCTCGATTTCAGGTTATTGATTAATTGTTTGTGATCAACTTTTTTAGGTGATACGGGCAGGCTTTGAATAAATGAATTGCCATATGAATCATTCCACAGCCTTTGATCTAAAATAGCAAAGATGCCATGATCATTTTCTCCGCGAATTAATCTACCACAGCCTTGTTTAAATCTAATTATCGCACGTGGCAAAGTATCTTGTTGAAACACATCAATACCATTTCTTTCCAGTCTAATTTGTCGTAATTTTATTTCAGGTTGATCTGGTGCATCAAATGGCAATTTGGTCGCAATGACTAAATTGATTTTAGTGTCAAAAAAGTCAACACCTTCCCAAAAACTATTAGCACCCAAAATAATTGCTTTTTTTGCAACTGTAAATCGCTTAGAAATCCGATCATTAGAGCCGGTGATTTTTTGAGCTAAAATTTCATAATCACTAAATTCTGGTCGGTTCACAATCATCCCAAAAACATCACGAATAGTTTCCAAATTCGTAAATAAAACTAAAATATGATCTGATTCTAACACTTGAGGTAATAATTGCCCAATAAATTTAGTGAAATGATTATCATTTGGATTCATTGGAACTTTTGAATCACTTAGACCCAATACTTTTAAATGATCTGTTAAATTAAATGCTTGTTTTGCTTGATATGTTATTACTTCATGCTTTTCAAGCGCCAAAATATTTTCTATATAATCAAAATTATTTTGATCAGTTAATGTAGCAGAAATCAATAATACTTTACTGAAGTGTTCATAGATTGCTTTTAGTTCATCCCGCGGATCAATTGTTAGCCAAGAAAGATTAGTTGCTAATGGATCTGATGGATCAGTTACAATTAACATAAAGCCTAAGTTTTCAAAGACATTTTGATCAGTTAATTTATCGGTAAGGCTGTATGCTTTTTCGGTATAAAAATCTAATTTGTCTACTTCATCTGATATTTCATTTAATATAGCTTCTTCACTAGGTAAAAATGCATCATGTTCTTGATATAGCCGATAAAGCACTTGATTAGTTAGATTTCTAACCTCCTCTAATCTCTGCTGCATTATTTTCATTAAAGTATTAAATTGTTTGTATTCTGCAAATAAAGTCTTTGATTCAAATCCTAATTCTATAGTGTTATTCGGTCGTACATTTTGACTAATCGCATTTGAGCGCTGACTATATAGCATTCGCTGCAATTCATTAATTATATGGATTAATTTTCCAATATTTGGTTCTAGCTTAGATAATAAATAGCTGATTTGAGAATCTGTAGTGTAGTTATTAGCTAAATTATCTTCACTATTAAAAATCAAATTTCGCAAATGCGCTAACACTCCCCAAAATGATTCAAATTGCAGAGAATCATTGCGTGAATTAGTTACATTATCCGCAAATCTGTGTGCTTCATCAACTACTAAATATGGATTAGCTCCCCAGATTGAATCTTGATAGTGATTTGCTAAGTAAGCATGGTTAGTAACTAAAATATCAGCTTGTTCTTGTCTAAATCTAGCCAAATTCCAAAAATCATATTTTGCAAAAGCAGTCCCAACTCGCGCATCCCCTGGATGCTGAATCTGAACGAATAGTGGTGCATTAAAGTTTGCTAGTTGAAGTTCATCTAAATCGCCAGTTTCAGTTTGAGTTAGCCAAATCAAAATTCTCATTTGTAAAACTAAAGTTGGCTGATTAGTTGTGGGATGCATTAAAGTTTGCATAAATCCATCTAAATCTAAATAATGACTACTTGATTTAACTATTTGAGCATTAAGTGACAGACCTGTTATATCTAATAGTTGCGGGATTTCTTGTCTTAAAATTTGCTCTTGCAAAACTTGAGTTGTTGTGGCAATTACCAATTTTTTATTTGCTATCAAAGAATAAGCAAAACTAAATAAATAGCTAAAAGTTTTCCCTGTACCATTAGGAGCTTCAACTAATAACTTATTTTTCTTATCAACTTCAATAAAATCATGGATTCGATTAATTAAAGTAACTTGACCACGCCTAAAAGTTATCTTGTTGTTAAACAATTTTTCTTTTTGGTTATCTGTTATAGGAAAATCTGGTGTATCAGTTAAATCATGTTGTAAAAATTCAGAATTTCGATGCAAAATTAAGGATTTAACTTGCAGATATTGTTTTCCTAATGGTCTTTTATTTTGTCTAGCCTCATCTGCTATTTCTTTAAAAATTAAATTAGTGTCTCGCAATAACCCTTTTGCCAAAACATTTAAAGTATTTAGTGTAGCTTGTGGCAACGAAGATAATTTATCAATAATGTCTAATAATAACCCAGCAGTGGCATATGCATCAGAGTCTGCTTTATGTGGATTTAAATGTTTTAAATGCAGTTGAGTAGTCAAATCTCGCAATTTATATGAAGCTAAAGTTGGAAAAGCAATTTGAGCTAGCTCCACAGTATCAATAGCTCTATTAGTTAATTGTTCAAAGCCAAAGTTGGCTAATTCATAATTTAAAAAAGGAAGGTCAAAATTGATATTGTGTGCAACAAAAATTTTATCTTTTAAAATTTCGATTATTTTTGGTGCAAAATATGAAAAATCTGGTTTTTCTACTAGATCTTCATCATAAATACCAGTTAGTGCTTCAACAGCATTAGGAATTTTTCTTTTAGGATTAATCATAAAAGAATAAGTTTTAACAATCTTCAGATTTTTTATTACGGCACAACCAAATTGAATAATATGATGTCCTTCTTCTCTTTGGGTGCCAGTAGTTTCTAAATCAACTACTGCAAACACTTCATCTGCTAGTGTCACACTTATCTTTCCTTTCTAATTTATTTTAATGTTAATAATTCTTTTGAATTTAGTAAAATTAAGTATTTTTCTTTAACTTTTTTGTTAGTCATTTCACTTAAAGCTTTTTCATATAAGTTTAACTGACCACTATATTTTTTAGTTAAATTATTTAACGCTTCTTGATGATGGATTTTATCAACATAATCAGTTTTATAATCGAATAAGATTATCCCATCATCTTCTTGATAATATCCATCAATTGTTCCATGTACTAAAATTTTAGCATTAGGATCATCAAATTTTGAAAATATCGTAGAAGCTTTAATCAAACTTGAAAAATCAACTTCTCTAAATAATTGATTAGGATTTTGCCAAAATCTTTGTGCAAACTCGCTATTAACAAACCACTTAATCTCATCAAGTGGCAATTCTTCAACTATTTTTGGATTTAATTGACCTTGTTTAATTAACTTACCAATCTCAAAATCTAACTGATTTTTCTCATGATGAAAATAATCATAATATTGCAAAATTAAGTGCATCGCCGTACCTTTTTGTGCTCCAGTAAATTTGGTTTGATATAAAAAGTTAGGCTTTGTATCAATCGTTTGTAAATAGCGATTACTTGATTTGATTAAATGACTATTTGCTAAATCAACATCATCTGGATTATTAAATGCTGATTTAATTTCAGATACTGCTTGATAAGCGGTAGTTTTAGTGCTGATATCAAATGGATAATTGAAACTATACAATTTATCAGCTGTTTGCAAGATCAACTTTGATTGTATCTGAGATTCAGTTTCAACTTGGGATTTTGTCTCAATATCTTTTGTTTGCACATCATATTTAACATAAATCATTTTAGGAACTTCATCAATATTTAAAGTCAAATCATTAATATTTTGACTAATATTATTATCAAAATCAAGTTGTGGTCCAAACATATCTAGTGGTGTATTTGCTTGCAGTTTTGCATTAATATCTAGTAATCCATTATTTAATTGCATTTTCCACGTATTAATTTGTTTAGAAAAATTAGCTATATCAGCTACCATAATAAGCTTTTGCTTAGCACGAGTTACTGCAACATACATAATTCTAGATTCTTCTTCTAGGAGTTGTTTTTTCTTTAAAACATTACTCATGCTCTTAACTAAAGTATCTAAGCGATATTTTGGAAAGTTAATAGTTATACCTAAATTATTTGGAGTAATAATGTAATTTTCATTCAAGTCACGCATTTGAAAATGATGTGCTAATCCAACATAAAAGACAATTGGAAATTCCAAACCTTTTGATCCATGAATCGTCATTAATTTTACTGCATTCCCAGCTTGTTTAGAAAGCAGAGGTTGTGCTAAATCTTTTTGACTGGCACGCATTCTATTAATAAACGAAATGAATTGATATAGTCCTTTAAACCCAGCACTTTCATATGAATTTGCTCTTTCATATAATGCTTGCAGATTAACTCTACGCTGATGTCCATTAGGCATTCCTGTCACAATATCCAATAAATCTGTTTTTTCATATATGCTCCAGATTAATTCAGAGATTCTATGAGTTGTCTCAAATTCTCTCAGATTTTGCAGATCATTCAAAAACAATTTAACTTTGTCAGATAATTCATCATGAACACTTACATAACTAGTTAAAGCAGTGTAAAAGCTGGCATTTTTAGTATGAATTCTAATTTTGGCAAAATCTGATTCATCAAAATTATATAATGGAGATCTCATTACAGATACTAGTGGAATATCTTGATCTGGATTATCGATAATTTTTAAATAAGCCAAAATAATAGTCAATTCAAATGTTTGGAAGTAATTTTCTGCATCAATAACAAATAATGGCATATTATTTTCCGCAAACTGCTGCATAATATTTAAATTATTTGACCGACTTCGAGTCAAAATAGCAATATCAGAATATTCAAATGGACGCATTTCACGAGTTTTTGGATCATAAATTTTAAACTTTTCTTTTTTTAATTGTTTAATTCTACTTATCACCATCTGAATTTCGTCAAAGTCGACTTGATTACTATCTTGATCTGAGTTTCTGCTTTTTTCATGATAAATAAATTCTGTTGCTTGGCCTATCTGATCATCATAATCTGCTCCATAAGATAAACGACCTTCTTTTTGATAATCTATTCCTCCAAAATCTTCAGTTAATAATGGATCAAATAATTTGTTGACATTTTTGACTACAGCTTTACTAGAACGGAAATTATCACCCAAAACAATTCTTTCTTTTTCATCAATATTTGCATATTCTTGATATTTATCCAAAAAAAGGCTTGGCTCTGCTTGTCTAAAGCCATAGATAGATTGCTTGACATCTCCCACCATAAATAAATGGTTATCTTTAGTTTTAACTAATTGAATAATTTTTTCTTGAAGTGCGTTGATATCCTGATACTCATCAACTAGTATATTTTGAAATTTATGTTGATAATATTGTCTAGCCATTTGCGAATTAGAAGTATCTTGACTCAAGATTTGATAAGCATATTGTTCCATATCTGCATAATCAATTAAGTTTTGTTCTTTTTTTAAATCTTGAAATCGCTTAATCAATTTCAATTCAACTTGACAAATTGTAGTAACAATTTTTTGCCCTTTTTGCATAGCTTTAGTTTGCAAATCATTATCTGCTGCATAAAAAGCTGTATAAACAGCAAATATTATTTTTTTTAAATCATTTTTTATAGTTTGACTTGTTGCATAAAATTCTGCAATATCTTCATCCCATTTAGGATTTTTTCTAGTAGAAATCCTAAATTGACAATTGCGCAATGCAGCTTGTTGACTATTAAAATCAGCATCTTGATCAAGTGCATTTCGATATACCTGTAGAGTTTTTTTTAACGATTCAAAATTTTGTTTAACTTTATCTAACTCTGTATTTTCTATGATTGATGTTTGCAATACTTGATCTATTTTCTGATTTAAATCTTTTATGCGCAATTGAAGATATGGTTTAATTTGTTTTTGCCAAATAATCGAATTTACTAAGTCATCACCAACTTGATAATTATCTGGTAAAGTTTGTAGCCACTTTTTATAATCAGGCTTTGCCATTGCAAAATTATATAAGTCCAACAAAATTTTTCTAGCTGTGTCAGCATTGCGATCACCAACAAAATTTTCATAAAAATGAGTAAATGAACTGTCTTTTTTCTCTAAATATTCAGCTTCAACTTCTTTTAAAGCGCGCTCTTTTAATAATTCTGATTGAGTTGGATCGGTTAGGATGCTGAAGCTTGGATCTAAATCAATTGCAAAATAAAATCTTCTAATCACATCTAAACAAAAAGCATCAATTGTCGAAATATTAGCAGTATCTACTTTAATTAATTCATTGCGCAAAAATGCATTATCTGGTGCACTAATGACTTTTTGATTTAATATACTTTTTATTCGCTGCTTCATTTCTTCTGCAGCAGCTTTAGTAAAAGTAATTACTAACATATTATCTAAGCTGTTTTTATCTAATAATAAACGCAAAACACGTTCAACTAATACCATGGTTTTGCCAGAACCTGCAGAAGCAGATACTAAAATATCACAATCTTGGTCATTAATTGCCCTATTTTGTTCAGGAGTGTATTTAACCATTATTATTTTGTTTCCCCCTTTTCTAAATCTTCTTTTATTTGTTCAAATAATGCTTTTGTGTCTAATTTTTTAATTATATGGTATTTATTTTGAGGCATCATTGCATCAAAAAAGAAAATATCTTTATAATCAGAATATTGTAATCCTGTTTGCTGACCATATTTATATGGATTTAAATCAATTTTCCCAGATAAAATTTCATCAGCTGCTCGTTTAATTAGATGTTCATCATAGCTTAATAATTGCTCTAATTCTTTTTCATTAAAGGCTCTTTTAGCTGGCAGACTAAAGCCACCTTTTATCTTAGTTCTTAATCCATCATAGATTTGTGATTTGGTATCTGATTGATCAAGCAAAGGTTCTGCTTCAATCAATAATTTAGGATCGTTAACAATTAACCCTTTATACATTAATTTTGGCTTGGCATCTTCATTTTCCGCTTTGATTTCAAAATTAGTATTAATTAATTTGTCACTATTTAAGCGATCAACCTGCTTAGTTACCGTTTGATAAAACGCTCCTAATAACGCTAATCGTTCATTTTTTGAAAAAAACTTATCATTTTTAGTCAAAACATCCAAATATGATACCATCTGCAAGGCTATTCCACTAGCAAATAATCCCAGTTCAAATTGCTTTTGAGAAGATTTATAATCAATAACTTGACCCAAAATATGCCCTTCTCCAGGAGCTAGATCAACACGGTCAATTTTTCCACGCAAACTCACAGATTTTTGATCAGGTAGTTCAAATTTTAACCCTTGCAATTTTTCATGATTACCAAAGCTCAGCTCTGAATATTGAGGCCTAAATGGAGTATTTTTTAGCGAGCTTTGCCAATTAAAAGCAACCTTGTCAGTCGTTTTATCTAAGCTATTAAATAAAAACTTATTAAATGGATCATTTAATAACTGTCGATAGCGTCCTTCATCTTGCATTGCAATTCTTGCTTGCATTAGCAAATCTTGCAATTGTTTTTTAGATAAAGCTGATAAATCAAGTTGCTTTTCATGAAGTAATTTTACTAAACGATCAAAAGTTTCATGGAAATAATTTCCAGCTTCTACTACTCCTAATTCATTTTCAAAGCGTGGACGCAATCTTAATCCATAATTCAAAAAATATTCAAATGAGTTTTGATAATAAGTTTCTAGTTGTGATACTGATGAATTTAATTCATTACCATATAATTTTTGAGCTAACATAGGCGTTATTGACTCTGGTTGATTATCAAAGTCTGCGGCATTAATTACCTTTTCAGTTTTTTGAGGTAAATAATTATTAGTTAAACTAACTAGTTCATCTTTCATTTTTCCAGGATTAATAAAGCTCAAATAACCCAAACTAGCATCAGCATTAGTCATAAATGACAATAAATCACTAGCATCTTCATTTGGTAAATCATGTTGTTCAAATATAGTTGCCAAATTATTCAAACGATTAAAGTATAACGACGGCATTAACTGCTCATTATTGGCATTTAATACAGGATAACTTATATATACTCGATCATGTGCTAGTGCTAATTTCAATCCAAATTGATAATCCTGATCTAAATTATTTAAACTCTGATGATCTTCTAAATAACTGTTATCACTACTATCATGATTTAAGGAAGCTAAGTTTTCACTATTTAAAAATCCAGGTGTTCTTTCAATTTTTGGTAAATTATTACTAGTGGAGCCAATTATGAAGACTTGTTTATAACTATCTGGTTGCACCATTCCCATTTCAGATAGTACAACTCCATCTAGTGTAGAAGGGATCTGCGCAAAATTTGCTTCTTTGAATCCACTGATCAAAACATTAAAAAAGTTTGCTAAATCAAAATCTTGTTCATTAATTAATAAATAATCCTGCAGTAACTGCAATAATAATGACCATAGTTGTTCTGGTTGCTGAGCTGCTTGCAGATCGCCAACTTCAGAAGCCTTATTTCGCCAATTATTTAATTGTTCAGGTATTTTATTTTTTATTAAAAAGTCAAAAAAACTAGTAATAGCTTTTTGAGGATTTGTTTGATTTTGCAGAGTATCTAAAATACCAGTAACTTGATTAACAAAATATTCACGCAAGTGATCCAAACGTTCAATAATATTTTCTTGTTGATCAATTCTGATGACTTGTGCATCCACAAAATCCTTAAAAGATCGCTGCCACAATTTATAATTAATTCCATGCGCTAAAACAAAATTCTCTAATAAGTCCAAGTCATGTACATATTCAGCATCACTATGGTACCAATCAGGAATTATTAGCTTAGTTTTCATAATTGCTAAAATACTTGGTGTATACAGTTTTCTTGTTAATAAAGTATTCAAGCTTTCAATCACAATAACTAAAGGATGATACTTCATTTGTTGTTGCAAATCATTAAAAAACGGTAATTTATTCTTACGCAAAATTGGAGTTAAATATGTTTCATATTCTTGCATGTTAGGAGCTAATACCAAAAAATCTCGATAACGATAATTACCCAGTACAACTTGTTGGTAAATAGTTCTAGCAACAAAATAAGCTTCAGCATATCTAGAATCTGCCCTAACTAATTGGACAAAATTATGCAAATCAAGATCTTGACTAATATTTCTAGCCCAGATACTATTCAAATTTTCCCTATCTGTTGGTTTTGGTGAAACTGGATATTTTTTTATTTGAAAAGATAAATTATTTTTTTGTAAATATCTTGTTAAAGTTTGGATAGTAGTTTGAACAATATAATCATAATCCCCTGTTTGAATATTATTTTTTAGCAATCCATTTTGTGTTTTAAAAGCTATAACAAATTGTTGAGCTCTTTTTGCAAGTAGTTTTACAATCATCATTTCTTGAAGTGAAAAATGTGAAAAATCGGTAAAATAAAAACTAGCTTGTTTTAACTTATCACTACTATCTAGAGCTTCTAATAATCGATGTAGTAATTCGTCTTTAGTAGTAAATCTATCAGCAATTTTTTTAGTAAATTCTTCATTAATAATATTCAAATCATGGATTTTATTTTTTGTTTCTAAATCTAACTCTTTTTCATCAATGTCTTCTAGATCAAAATTACCAGACTTTATATCTAGCAATGTTTGATAAAGTTGTTTTAACAATCCATTATTCACATTATTATCTTGAAATAATGATAATTCATCTTGCTTATCTTGAATGATCTGTGCAAGCAGCATTGTAGCTGCTGCGTCATCAATAATTTTAGGCATTAATTCAGGATTGTCTTTTAAAAAATACCAAGCAAGACGAGAAAAAGAAAGAATCTGTAAATTCTTAACTGTTGTTTCTGATGTTTGTCTTGCAATAGCAACTTTGTTTATTGCACTTACTTCTGTGGTAAACTTGATATGGTTTGGTACAATGATAAATGTTTCTTGTTCTGGGTGCTTTGTGTAATTATTTACAGCTTGATCCAGAATTTTTTCTTGCAATGGGTCTGTTTGACGACCACTAAGAATTGTAATCATGTCGTTAGCTCCTTACTTATAGCATTTTAGCATAGGAAAAAATTTAAAATTAGTATTAGCTTTTAAAGGGGAAATATTTTTGCAAACAAGTTATACAGCACATGGGAAGGTCATTTTAATTGGCGAGCATTCTGTCGTTTATGGCTACGATGCACTGGCAATGCCCATAAAATCCCTTAATATTAAAACTTACGTTGAAAGAACTGATAATGCAGATTCTATTATGGATACTGTGCATTATCATGGAAAATTTATGGACGCTCCTGATGAATATGATGGATTAAAGTATGTCTTAACAACTATGCAGCATCTAGCAAATAATAATGCTGCTTTAAAAATTACATACGAAGGTCAAATTCCAATTGAGCGCGGTTTTGGATCAAGTGCCACAGTAGCCTTAGGAACAGTTAGAGCAATCAATGATTTTTATCATTTGAACTTATCACACAAAAAAATCATGGAAATCACTAACCATGCAGAAACCATCAATCATGGTAAGGCTTCTGGATTAGATAGTGCAACAGTTGCTTCTAATTACCTAGTTTTTTTTAATCCTAAAAAAGGAATTAAAAAGATCACTTCAAAACTTGGGGCATATTTATTAATCATGGATACAGGTGATTTAGGAAATACTAAAAAGGCCGTAACCAAAGTACAAAAATTATACCAAGAAAATAGTGTTGCAAAACAAAAAATGCAAGAATTAGGTAATTTAGCTGACATTGTTTTAAAAGCATGGAAAAATCAAGATATCCAAACAATTGGTCAAGCTTTTAATCAGGCTCAAAATCTATTAACCTACTTTGGTGTTTCTACTAAAAAAATAAATCGATTATGTGTTATCGGTCTGCGAGATGGTGCCTTAGGCGTAAAATTATCAGGCGGCGGTTTGGGCGGAATTGTAATTGCGCTAGTTGAATCACCAAAACTTGCCGAAAAAATTGCTAATGATAGCAAAAATTTAATTAATAATTATTGGATTGAGGAAATATAATGAGTAAAGTTCGTGCACATACAAATATTGCACTAATTAAATATTGGGGCAAGGCAGATGAATTATTGCGCTTGCCAATGATGTCTAGTCTCTCAATGACATTAGATAAATATTATACAGATACTGAATTTAAATTAACTGATGGCGATAGTGAGTTTATTTTAAATGGACAAAAAGAGAAACAGCCAACTCGTGCAATTAACTATATTCATATGTTGCAAGATAAATTTAAAGTCTCTGGCAATTTTATTATCAATTCAACTAACCATGTTCCAACTAGTGCAGGATTAGCATCTTCCAGTTCTGCATTTGCAGCATTAGCTGCAGCATTTACTAAAAATTATCAACTTAATCTTTCAAAAAGAGATTTATCAAGATTAGCCAGATTAGGTTCTGGATCTGCAACAAGGTCTATTTATGGTGGGTTTGTGGAATGGAAAAAAGGCAGCAGCGATGAATCATCATATGCTGAAATTATTGATGAATACCCTGCAATGGATCTAAAACTACTAGCTGTTGAATTAGATAAAACACCTAAAAAAATTTCATCAACAAAAGGCATGGAGTTAGCAACTACTTCCCCACTTTATCGTCCTTGGCTGAGACGCAATAATAAAGAAATTTTTGAAATGAAAACTGCAATTAGACAAAATGATTTTACTAAATTAGGTAGTTTAGCAGAATTAAGTGCTAATGAAATGCATGCAATTAACTTCACTGCAATGCCTGAATTTACGTATTTTGAACCAGAAACTATTTCTCTAATCAAATTAGTTGAGCAATTGCGACAAGAAGGTATTGAATGCTATTACACAATTGATGCAGGACCCAATGTTAAAATCTTAACTCAATTAAGAAATAGCAAAGTTATTCAAACAAAAGTGCAACAATTGCTTCCTAATGTTAATATTATTGAGTTAGGGTTTGGGTCGGGTATTGAATATCTTGATTAAAATATAAAATTAATGACAAAAGGAAGAGAAAAATTTTGATCAGTGAAAAAGCACCTGGAAAATTATATATAGCTGGAGAATATGCGGTTTTAGAACAAAATTGCCCTGCTATATTAGTTGCTGTTAATCAATTTGTACGAGTTTCAATTGCACCTGCAATTGGACAGATGGGAACTATTCATTCTAAGCAATATTCCCAAAACTCAATTCATTGGACAAGACGTGGCACTAAAATGGTTATCGATAATCGTGATAACCCTTTTGAATATATTTTAGCTGCTATAAAGTTTACTGAACGTTATTTACTTGAACAAAATGTTAAATTAACTGTTTATGATTTAAAAGTCAACTCTGATTTAGATTCATCAGATGGTAAAAAATATGGTTTAGGATCATCTGCTGCAGTTACTGTAGCTACTGTGAAGGCCATTCTGCATTTTTATGGGATTAAATTAGATAATGATTTGATTTATAAATTATCTGCAATTGCCCATTATTCAGTCCAAGGCAATGGATCTGCTGGAGATATTGCTGCAAGTGTCTATGGTGGATGGATTGCCTATCAAACCTTTGATAAAAAATGGCTTACAAATCAACTAAATAAATATTCATTAAGTCAAACAATTAATATGGCCTGGTCTGGGTTAAAAGTTCAGTTATTAACTCCACCAAAAGATTTAAAATTATTAATTGGTTGGAGTCAAAAGCCAGCTTCAACATCTCGTTTAGTTGATGAAACTAATGCTCAAAAAGTTAATATTGAAACACAATATCGAGAATTTTTAAATAATTCACGTAAATGTGTTTTAGAAATGATTAAAGGCTTTAGCAAAAATAATATTCAATTAATTCAAAAACAAATTAGAGTTAATCGTCAATTGTTGCAGCATTTTGCCAAACTAAACAATATTGCAATTGAAATACCTAGATTAACACAACTTATTAATATTGCTGAAAGCTTCGGCGCCGCTGCTAAAACTTCTGGCGCTGGAAATGGTGATTGCGGGATTGTGATTGCTGACAAAAATACTGATCTAACTGCTTTAAAAAATGAATGGAAACATGATAAAATATTGCCGCTAGATTTTAAAGTGCATTCTATCAGTAAATAAGGATATTCTTATGTCACAAAATTCAAAAAGAAAAGAAGAACACTTAGCACTCGCTGCTAAGTTTTTTAATCAAGAAAAAATTAACGACTTTGACCAAATTCATTTAGTGCGCCCTGCCCTACCAGAAACTTATGTAGATTTAGATTCAATTAAAACTAAAATGTTTAATAAAGCTGTCGCAGCTCCTTTTTTCATTAATGCAATGACTGGTGGATCCAATCAATCAAAAATAATTAATGAAGCATTGGGTATGATCGCTGATAAAGAAAATATCGCTATGGCATTAGGTTCTGCAAATATTTTGACAAAAGAATCTGAATTAATCGATAGCTTCTATATAGCACGTAATCAAAATCCGAATGGAGTAATAATAGTTAACGTCAATCCTGACACTCCAATAAAAACAGTTGATTATATTATTTCTGAATTAAACGCCAATGCCTTGCAAATTCATGTAAATAGTGTGCAAGAGTTAGCAATGCCTGAAGGAGATCGCGATTTTAGATGGTTGAATAAAATAATAAAAATTCGCGATCATGTAACTATTCCTGTAATTATTAAAGAAGTAGGCTTTGGCTTTGATATGGCTAGTTTAAACTTATTAAAACAATATAAGTGTAATTTAGTTGATTTAGGTGGTAAAGGGGGCACTAATTTTGCCAAAATCGAAAATGATCGCAGAAAATCTCAATTAGCCTATCTAAATGAAATTGGATTATCAACTATTCAAAGTGAAATATTAGCCAAAAAAGTTGATATTCCCTTTATTGCGTCAGGTGGAATTAGAAACCCATTAGATATCTTAAAAGCATTAACATTGGGGGCTAAATATACGGGAGTTGCCAATACATTTTTGCAAACTGTTAAAAGAGATGGTACAGATGGTTTGCAAGAGTTAATTCATTCATGGAAATATGAATTAGCTAGTTTGCTTGCTTTGTTTGGCGCAAATAATTTATCTCAAGTAACTCAAATAAAATATTACTTAGATTTACAATTAAGAAATTCTGTTGAGCAATTATTAAAATAAACAAAATAGCTGTAAGTTTGAAAATTCAAACTTACAGCTATTTTTATTTTTCTTTTTTAACTTGAGGTATTTTGGATCTTCTACCATATTGCAAAATATAAATTGCAAGTAGCACTAAGACAATCCCCACAATTTCAATTGCAGTAAGTTTTATATGGAAAAAAATCACACTTAAAATTGTTGTCACAATTGGTTGCAATGCATCCATAATACTTACAACATCAGATGGAGCAAATCTTGTTGCATATAATAAAACTCCAAATGGGAAAATCGTCCCAAAGATAATCACAGTTCCTACTGCAGAAATTAATCCAACTGATGCATGGGGTGGATTAATCCAGAAGGGATGCATAATATTGAACAATACTCCTGCAATTAGCGTTCCCCATGCAAGTACTACAATAGGTGGATTTTTTATTGAAGCTTTTTGAGGTAATACCACATAAAACGCTGCAGTGATTCCTGATCCAATCCCCCACAATAGTGAATTCATTGGAACTGCTAGGTGAGATAAATCACCTCTTGTAATACAAAAAAACACTCCAACCAATGCCACTAAAAATGAAACTACATCTAATCGCAATGGTCTACGTCTTTGAAAAACTACAGCCCCTAATACAATAAATAATGGAGATAAATATTGTAGAATCGTAGCAATTGACGCATTACCTGTCTGAACTGCGTAATAAAATGTATACAAGTTCGCAGCTAATCCAAAAATCCCATAACTGATCACAGACCAAGTCATAGATCTTGTTTTGAAAACATCAAAAATCTTTTTTCTATATATTACTGCACTTATTAAGAGCAAAATAATACCAGTAACCATGGTCCTTGTTGACAACATCCAGGCTGCAGGTACTGCTAAGTTTTGCGAAATATATTGTAAAACTGTACCAGATACACCCCAACTAACAGATGCTAATCCCGCCAAGGTCATTCCCTTAACTATGTGATTATGTTTTTCCATTATTTCACTCCAATCTATTAGTAATATCTTAGCATTTTCGAATAAATAAGTTCAAATACTTATACATAAATGTATGTGTCAATATTTATTTCAAAATTCTTAATCCTTTAGGATAATAATTCTTCAATATGTTTTGTGCAACTTTACCAAATGAAAATACTTTATTTTGATAACTTACTAATACAAAACCTTTCAATTTACTATTAACTTGTAAAGCTTCACCATGTATGTATTTATAGAATTCTTCCAATGATTTTATTTTATAAATACGCTCTTGTTTTTCTTGCCCTAATACCTGTGCCAATTGATAACTTGGCTCAAATCTGTTCTTTTTTAATACTCCTAAATCAACCCCATTATTAATAATATATAGCCTATTTTTCACATTATACAGTTGATAAATTACGTGATTATTTATTTTTACAATACTTTTATTATCAATAGTTAATATTTCATTTATATTATAATTATTCAAAAAATCACTAACTAATTGCATCTCATTTTTGTTCAAAAAATCTTGATGACCATTTTTATTTCTTTTATGTTTAACTTTTTTCTCTACAGCAATACCTGGCTTTTGAAGTAATGCCACAAATTGGCCTTCTCCAATATTATCTTGTGGCCAGAATCTTTTAGTATTTGCAACTTCTGGCAAATTATTTTTTGTCCATTCAGGTTTACCAGGTTCACCTTGATCAAAGTTTTCAATTGGTAGCACGCACATCCCATATGAATCGACTAACCATTCAACAATCTGTTCATCTTCTTCTGGTGAATAAGTACAAGTTGAATATACCAATCTACCACCAGGCTTTAAAGCATTTACTGCGTTATCTAAAATTTCTTTTTGCCTTGATTGACAAACTAAAACATAGTCTTGCGTCCAATAAGTAATTGCTTCAGGATTTTTTCTAAACATCCCTTCCCCACTGCATGGTGCATCTACTAAAATTGCATCAAAAAATTCAGGAAAGCTATCTCTAATCTTTTCTGAATCATTATTAGTAACTAAACAATTACTTGCTCCCCAGCGCTCTATATTTTCACGCAAGATCTTAACTCGACTTTTTGAGATTTCATTTGCTACTAATAGCCCTTGATTCTGCATTGCACTAGCCAGTGCCGTAGTTTTCCCACCAGGGGCTGCACACAGATCTAAAACTTTCTGTCCAGGCTTCACATCTAATGCAATCGCGGGAAACATCGCAGATGGATCTTGGCTATATACATATCCACTCACCCAATCAATGCTTTTTCCTGAAACTTCACCATAATAACCATATTCTGTCCCTGGAATTGGATGACTTAGATTATATTCAACATTTCGAAAATTTGTTTTTAGTGGATTTAATCGAAAGCCCTTTTTAGATTCTTGATTTAAAGCATTGATAAATGACTTATATCCTTTTTCTCCTAGTAACTTATGATATTTATTCTTAAACTCTTGTGGTAATTTCACCTAATTAACCGCCTTTTTATTTTCTAAAATAAAGACAACACTATAACCAATTATCTGCATTAAAATCGTTATCAATAATACATATCCAAAAACACTTTGATCAGTAAAATATGCCTTAATGCTCAAAAGCCAGTATGCCAATATACCTATTGCAGTTTCTCCCAACATAAATCTCCAAGCCTTATTTGCAAGTAAGTTTTTAAATAATGGACCTTTGACTTTAACCAAATCAGCTTTTTTAGTTTGGATAATTGCAAAAACAACGCTTACCAAAGTAGCAACTATAATTGATATCAAAATCAAACTTAATTCCACTATTTCAAGTGTACGATGAGTTTGCTGGTGCTTTTTAACAAAAGCTGGAATACCTATCTTGGCATTCAAATATTTTGCAGTGTGGTCAATTGCTCCTCTAGTTGGAGAATCCAGGATAATATAATAATTACTTAATCTATTTTTAGAATTAAACTGATTGACACCAGTAGTTAAATAGTATGTATTTTGAGTTTGACTAACATTTTGTTTTAATTTACCAAGAACAGAAATATAGCGATTGTTCAATATTACATACTCATTATTTTGGGTAGTGAGTGTGCGCACATTAGAGTCAGGTGAGGCTAAAGCAAATGTTACTTGTCCCATAAAATCAGATGGAATAAAATATCTGCCTTTAGTGACAGGCAATTTTGTTTTAGTAGTATTAGACCACACTAAAACTTGATCTGTATCATATCTATTTGTCAGTTGCAATTCTAATTCATCTTTATTTTGATATTTTTGCAAATGCTTTAATAATGTAGCAATTTCAATATTTCGATTAGTTGTTAGAGTTCTTGAATTTCCAGATAACCCATTTGCATTTAATATTTGATCTGCCTGCATTGATTGGATATTTGAGATCATTAATCCAGTTATCACAAAACAAACAAATGATACTATGTAAACTATAATTTTTCTTATATTCATTTCTATATCTCAAAAAAGCTTTCATCTATAAAATCAAAACTAGTAAAAGTTTCATTGACTTTTTTTATTTCATCAGAATTATTAAACTTAACTTTTTGCCAAAAAAGTGGCGAGTTAGTACTTCCATCTTTTTCACCTACAAAAAATAATCGCGATCTAGGTGAATATTGACGCCAGTGATCAATTAATTCTACATCACTTTGACCAAAATTGGGCGCCCATGAGCAAAAAATCGCATCAACGTTAGAATATTTTATAATTGCTTGTTTAGCAGAGAGTTTTTGTACAGGATAAAATAGATCACTGCCAGTTTTAGAAGTTTTTGACCAAACAAAAGAATCAGTTGCAATTGACATAGCTGATTTTGAAAAAGCTAATGACCAATATGCATTACCAGACATTATTTCTAATACAGAATTAATTTTAAATAATTCAATGAATTTATCTGCTGCATTTTGATTAGGCAAAGACCAAATACCATATTGCAAAGACAAATATTGTCTTACATTATTTAATAAGTTATTTAGTTTTTGTAAATCAGTTATTTTATCTGGATATTTAGCTTTTAAGTATGCAAATTTATCAGGTAAAAATCCTAATTTTTGTGGGCTTTTAGACAAGACGAGATGATTTTTCACATGATAATCGATCTCATTAACAGTTGCTATTTGACTTAAAATTAATGGATCTTCAAATTTTTGATTGAGATGATTTAATTGATTAATAAATTTTGTCATAAGTTTTTTCCTTAAACTAATTTTACCATGCACGTAGGTGAAAATCAGTTATAATAAAAAGTGCATATAAAAGGAGTTTTTATTAATGGCAAAAAAACAAGAAAATAAAAAAAGCGAGAGCTTTGCTAGTTCAATATTGCAAATTGTAATTATAATGGCTATTTTATTAGGTATATACTATATTGTATTTACGTTTTTCTTATCAAATGAAACAGTCTCTGGACCATCAATGCAGCCAACTTTTGAATCAGGAGATCGAGTAATCGCTGTAAGACATAGCACACTAAAGCGCAATGATATCGTCATTTTAAAAGCACCAGATGAACCAGGTGCATTATATATCAAGCGAATCATTGGGATGCCTGGGGACACTGTGGAATCTAAAAATGATGTAATGTATATCAACGGTAAGCCAATTAAGCAACCATATTTAACTCAATATGAAAGTAAATTGCCAAAAGGTCAACTTTATACAAATAATTTTTCATTAGAAACTTTATTCCATGTTAATCGCGTACCTGCTAATTCATACTTCGTCATGGGTGATCATCGCGATGTTTCAAAAGATTCAAGAATTATCGGTTTTATTAAACGACAAGCAATTGTTGGACAAGTAAAATTAAGATATTGGCCACTAAATAGAATTGCAGTATTTTAAGCTATAATATTTACAAAAGTTAATTCAAATCGTTACAATGAAGTTAAGGATGAAAATCAAGGAGAAGTAAAAATGAACCCAGAAGAACTTTCAGATCAAATTATTGAATTCGAATTAAAACATCAAGTAAATGATAATGATTTAGCTTTTGCCAGCCACTTATCCGTAGAAAAAATTCACGCAATGAAAGTTGGCGAGGACTTGCCATCATCGACTGATATTAATCAGTTATTAGATTATATTCATGCAAATATGTAAATCAAAAATTGATCTTTATTTCGCGAAGATCAATTTTTTTAGTTTATTTTTGCTTCTACAAATTTATTAATTAGCCAAATATTGACTGCTCCAAAAATTAAAATAATAATTACCAAAGATATATTTACATAAAATAATGACATATATTGAGAACCTCTAACACTATTATGCATTAATAACCATTGAATTAATGAAGTTAAACTAGATCCAATTTTTGAAATTAAGATAAAGACTATTGAAACAATAATAAGTCTAGTAATTATTAAGATCACCCTACTTCTTGCAATAGGCAAAAAATCAATAATAGTTCTACTTGAAAAGTTAATCAAAGAAAATGTTAAATACGTTAATACTCCTGTCAAAAACAAAATAAAAACTATATTAATAACTATAATCCAATCAAAGTTTGCCCAAAAATCAGCTGGTGCGTTAACTGCAAAAAAATTATTATGTTCTATTGAATTACTGAAAAATGCTACAGCAGCAAACGCTAATACCGTAATCAATTCAATTGCCAAAAAGTAAATATAAGTTATCACAGCACTAAATATATTACTCAAATAAAACTTAGTATCACTAATTGGAATCAATCGCCAAGTTTGGCTGGTATTTATTCTTTCATTTTGAATAATAGTATAAATGAAGTAGCAAAATCCTGCAGCTACTCCCCAGGTCATAAAGTGCATTAGTGGAACTATACCAACTGGAACAGTGTGATTATTAATTATAAAAAGAGCACTTGAAATGATTGCACCAATTAATTGAAGCCCAATTGCAATATAGACTCCTTTACTTTTTGTTTTAAGCATTTGTTTTAAAATTGCTCCAAACGAAGTCATTTTATTCATCCTCTTCTCCATCATAAAAACTTGTGTAATATTCTTCTATACTCTTGTGTTTTGCTCTAATATCATCAGCTTCTTGGAAATCGATGATTGATTTATCTTTTAAAATAGCCACTTCATCAACTAAATTGGCTATTTCTCTTAAATAATGATCAGATAATAAAATAGTTGATTTATCATTTTTCCAAAGCAAGATAGAATTAATAATATTTTCCCTAGTCATAATATCAATCCCGCCAAATGGTTCATCTAATAAATAAAGATCTACATCTTGACTAAAAACTAGAGCAATAATTAGTTGTTCTTTCATCCCTTTAGATAATTGATTCAACCTCATTTCCTCTTTAAGCTTCATAAATTGAATTAATTTCTCAAATTCAGCTTCATCAAAATTGGGATACATAGTACTATAAAATTGCTTAATATAAGATATTTTAGTCATATCTGAAAATGCAGATAATTTGTCAGTGAAAGCAAGCTTGGTCTTTTTTTGATCATCTCTTGTTTGCCCCATAACTTCTACTGTGCCACTCCAGTTTTTAGCAACACCTGCAATAATTCTCATTAATGTAGTTTTCCCAGAACCATTAGCACCTAATAATGCAACTATTTTTCCAGGCTTTAATTTCATATTTACATCTTGTAAAATAGGACGCATATTCTTTTTATAAGTAAGTTGTTCAATTTTTAAAACATTTTCCATTGTTACTCCCCTTCTTTCTTGATAAAGTTGCGAACCATTTGTGGTATGAAATTTTCACGAACACCATAGGTTTTCATACTTGTAACAAAGTCTAATAATACTTGGTCAATCAATTTTTGCTTGGTAGTGTTAATTAACTCAACATCATTTGTAACAAAATTACCTTCTCCACGTTTTGTACTCAAAAGCCCTTGTGCATTCATCTCTCTCAATGCACGCTGAACTGTGTTTATATTAACTGTTAACTCAACTGCAAGTTGCCTTACAGATGGTATCTGTGCACCTGGTTTTAATTTTCCTGTCGCAATTAGCTGATATAAATATTGTTCAATTTGTAAGTAAATTGGGATATTATCTTTAAATTCCATCAAATCATCCCTTTCCATTGTTATATGTATATAATACACTATAATACAAAAAAATAAAAGTTCTTGGATACTTTTCATCCAAAAACTTTTATAATTTATCAATTATTTATCGTTATTTGCCTTGATCTCTTCCTCAGCTTCATGATAAAGCTTTTTTTCGTCTTCATCACGTTGTTTGCGAGCTTTTTTAGTAACTTCAATTCCTAAAGTTTCTAATTGCTCATCTTCAACTGGTGCTGGCGCATTAGTCATAGGATCAGATGCACTAGCAGTTTTTGGAAAGGCAATAACATCACGAATATTATCTTTCCCAGCTAATAACATTGCAAATCTATCTAATCCAATAGCTAATCCTGCGTGTGGTGGGAATCCCATATCCAATGCATCTAGCAAAAAGCCGAATTGTTCATATGCACGCTCTTTTGTAAAGCCTAATGCCTTCAACATTTTTTCTTGTATTTCACGTTTGTGAATACGAATCGAACCTCCACCTAATTCATAGCCATTTAATACAATGTCATAACTTCTAGCATGTGCTTTATGAGGATCAGTTTCTAATAACTTAATGCCTTTATCATCTGGCATTGTAAATGGGTGGTGTGCAGCGATCCATTTATTTGTACCTTCATCAAATTCAAATAAAGGCCAATCAACAACCCAAACAAAGTGATAATCATTGTCATCAACCATCTTTTGCTCTATTGCAATAGCTCGACGTAAATATCCTAATGAATCACAAATCACTTTCCATTTATCTGCAACAAATAATAGTAATTCATCATTATTGAGTTTGAAGATGTCTTTTAATTGCTTTCCTTCTTCATCAGAAATGAATTTTGCAACAGGACCTGTAAACTTCCCATCTTCAAATTTTACCCAAGCTAAACCTTTAGCATGGAATCGCTTGATATAATCTTGCATTTGTTCAATTTGTTTTCTTGAATATGCTTTTGCTCCATCTGGAACACTTATTGCTTTTACAAAGCCGTCATTATCAATTGCATTTTTGAAGACTTTAAAGTTCGAATCTTTAAATACATCATTTAAGTTGTGAATCTTCATATCAAAACGCATATCTGGCTTATCAGAACCATAATAATTCATTGCATCATTCCAAGTGATTCTTGGTAATGGTAGTTGCAAATCAACACCCTTTACATCATGCATAACTTTTTGCAATAAGCCTTCTGTGATATCTTGGACACCTTTTTCGTCTAAGAATGAAGTTTCCATATCAATTTGGGTAAATTCTGGTTGACGATCACCGCGCAAATCTTCATCACGGAAACATCTTGCAATTTGGTAATACTTATCAAATCCAGCCCCCATCAATAATTGCTTAAACAATTGTGGTGACTGTGGCAATGCATAAAAACTACCTGGATATACTCTAGATGGAACTAAGTAGTCTCTTGCTCCTTCTGGAGTTGATTTACCTAAATCAGGAGTTTCAATATTAATAAATCCTTCAGAATCAAAGTAAGCATGTGTTGCTGCAGTGATTTTTGAACGCATCATTAATGCTTTTTGCAGTACTGGACGACGCAAATCTAAGTAACGGTATTTTAATCTAGTAATGTCATTTGCATCAATATTATCTTTAATTTCAAATGGAGGAGTCTTAGCTTTATTCAAAATCACAATTTTGCTTGCATCAACTTCTACATCCCCTGTTTTCATTTCAGGGTTAGGATCTGATCTTAAAACAACTTTTCCTTTGATTTGAACTACGTATTCACTATGTAAATCTTGTGCTTTATTCATTAAATCAGCACCAGATTCATGGTTTACAACAACCTGCACAATTCCAGCACGATCTCTTAAATCAATAAAAATTAAATTTCCAAGGTCACGAACTCTTTGAACCCAACCATATAAATTTACTTCTTGGTCAACATATTTTTTTGTGATATTACCACAATAATCAGTTCTTTTTTCCATCATTTTACCCCATTAATTCATCCATTACATTATTCATATCTTCAATATCAGCCATTGCAATATCAAATTGCTTACCATCTGATAAACGCTTAACCCTTAATTTTTGGTTAGCAAGTTCATTTTCACCAATTGTGATTACGAATTTTGCTTGCAAACGATCAGCTTTTTTAAATTGTGCTTTTAATTTTCTTTGATCAACATCAAAGTCGGCATTATAGCCTTGCTTACGCAGCATTCTTACTATCTCAAGCAATTTAACATCAGTATTTTCACCAATATTTGTTACGAAAAAGTCAATCCCTTGGTTTACAAATAATTCAGGATTTTGTTTTGATAACACTAACATCAAACGCTCTTCACCAATTCCAAACCCAACAGCTGGAGTTTCAGGTCCTGAAAATTCTGAAACCAAGTTATTATATCTTCCTCCGCCTAAAATAGTTGAAGGACTAGACCATAGACTAGGATCATTTACCATAAATTCAAAAATTACACCAGTATAATAATCAAGTCCACGTACTAAATCATTATCTAACACATACTTAATTCCCAATTCATCTAAAACTTGAGTAATATATTCGAAATCTTTTCGTGATTGATCATCTAAGTAATCTATGATCTTTGGTGCGGCTGGTAAGAATTGCTTATCTTTTTCATCTTTAGAATCAAGTATTCTCAATGGATTACTTTTTAATCTTCTTTGAGAATCCTTTGATAATTGATCAACAACAGGAGTAAAGTAATCAACTAAGGCATCATGATAAGCTTTTCTAACATTTTCATTACCTAATGAATTAATATGTAATTCATATTTTTTAACACCTAATTCAGCTAACAAATCATGTCCCATCATGATAGTTTGAATATCAGCTAAGGGATTATTAGAACCGAAGCTTTCAACACCTATTTGATGAAATTCACGCTGACGTCCAGCTTGTGGTCTTTCATATCTAAACATAGAAGCAATATAAAAAACGTTGTATGGTTTTGGATATTCAGGACCATATAATTTAGATTCGACATATGCTCTAACCACCCCAGCTGTTCCTTCTGGACGCAATGCAATATGACGTTTGCCTTTATCATAAAAATCATACATTTCTTTTTCTACAACATCAGAAGTTTCACCACTAGATCTTGCAAATATTTCATAATTTTCAAAGGCTGGTGTTCTTATTTCACCATAGTCTGCTTTTTGGAAAAAATTACGAGCAATGCTTTCAACTTTTTCCCAATTGCTAGATTCACCAGGTAAAATATCTACAGTTCCTTTAGGTTTTTGTACTTTCATTAATTTCATCCCTTTTAAATAAAAAAGCACTCTTGAACTTAATCAAGGGCGCTTTAAATAGCACGGTACCACCTTTTGCTTGCTACGATTAACGCTCGTCATACGATCTGTTATCTGCTAAAGGGGTCACGGGCATTTGCTTAGCTTTTTTTCACATAACTAAAGCTCTCTGAATAAGCAATTTTACCTTGCAGTCTTTGTCATCGATAATTCTTTTATAGCTTACTTTTTTCAACGTCTAAAGTCAATATTTAAAAGCAATTATTGCATTAAATATCTAAGACAATTGTAAATGGTCCATCATTTTCTAATGATACTTGCATATCTGCACCAAACTCACCAGTTTCAACATGATAACCATTATTTATTAGTTCTTGATTAAAATTTTCCCATAATTCTTTTGACTTAGGAGGTTTCATTGCATTAGTGAACCCAGGTCGATTACCATGTTCTAAATTAGCTAGCAAAGTAAATTGACTAACACTTAAAATTTGTCCATTAACATCTTTTAAGCTCTTGTTTGTCTTGCCATTTTCATCTTCAAAAATTCGCATTTTGGATATTTTATCAGCAGCTTTTTTAACTTGTGCTAGCTCATCACCATTTCTTAACCCAACTAATAAAAGCAATCCTTTATTAATCTTACCAACAACATTATTATCAATTGCAACTTGAGCCTGATTGACTCTTTGAATGACTACACGCATTTAATTATCTGACCTCTTTGTTTCATACACATCCGGAATATCTTTTAGCTTTTTCAAAATACTACTTAATTGTTCACTATTTTTAACAGCTACTGTTGCATATACATGAGCGATATTATCTTCATTTACTTTACCGGAGATATTTTTAATGTTTTTAGTTAATGAATTTAGCTTATTGATTATATCACTTAATAAATTAGAACGATTATATCCAAAAATTTCTAAATCAGCACTAAAGTTTTGTTCAGTTCGATCACCAATGTTTTCCCATTGAACTTCAATTAATCTACCTGCATTTGCTGCTTCTTGAGTTACATTGCGACAATCTTGGCGGTGAATTGTTACTCCACGTCCTTTGGTCACATAACCTACAATTGGATCACCTGGAACTGGGTTACAACACTTTGCCAAATGCAACATTAAATCGCTGACACCTTGAATCATAACCCCATTTTTGTGCTTGATTCTCATCACAGAATTTTGGCTTTGATTTGCACGTTGTGCAGCAATTTGACCAGAACTCATGATTTTTTGTTCAAGTTCTTTTTGTTTTTGGTCTTGTTCTTGTTGCCTCATTTCATGAGTTAATCGATTTACAATAACTAATGCAGAAATTTCACCATAGCCAATTGCAGCATACATTTCATCACTGTTGCGGAAATTAAAATGATCAAAAATTTTATCTAAATGTTCTTTATCCAAAAAGTCTTTACTAGAAAGCTCTTTTTGCTTGAACATTTCAGCAAGTTCAAGCTTGCCTTTATTGATATTTTCAGTTTTTAATTGATCACGATAATATCTTCTGATTTTATTTCTGGCACGAGAAGTTTTGACCATGGTCATCCAATCACGCGATGGACTTGCATTTGTCTGAGTCAACATTTCAACTACGTCACCATTTTTTAGCTTGTAATCTAGTGGCACTAATTTTCCATTGACCTTTGCTCCAACTGAATGACTACCTACATCGGTATGAATCATATAAGCAAAATCTAGAGGGATTGATCCTTTCGGTAGTTCATAAACTTCACCTTTTGGTGTAAACACATAGACACGATCTGAAAAGATATCACTTTTGACACTCTTCATGAATTCATTAGCATCAGTTGTTTCATCTTGCAATTCTAAGATTTCACGCACCATATCAAGCTTTTTACCAGAATTTGTTTCATTAACTCCTTGCAAATTACCTTGTTTATAAGCCCAGTGTGCAGCAACACCATATTCAGCAATTTGGTGCATTTTTTCAGTTCTAATTTGAATTTCTAGTGGTTTTCCACCAGGTCCAATAATAGTTGTATGTAAGGATTGATAACCATTGACTTTAGGAACAGCTATATAGTCTTTAAATCGCCCTGGCATTGGCTTCCACTTAGTATGAACTGCACCTAAAACTGCATAACAATCACGAACGTTTTTTACGATTACTCTAACTGCTAATAAGTCATAGATCTCGCTGAAGTCTTTATGTTTATTGACCATTTTTTTATAAATAGAATATAAATGCTTAGGACGTCCATAAATTTCATATTTAATTCCTAAACTATCTAGGGTCTTTTTTAGAGTAGTTATTGCATCAGCAATGTATTTTTCGCGGACACTACGTTTTGCATCCATTAAGTTAACAATATGATAATATTCTTCAGGATTTAAATAATGAAGACTCATATCTTCTAATTCCCACTTAATGGTACCAATACCTAATCTATCAGCTAGTGGTGCATATATATCTAATGTCTCATATGCAATGCGGCGTTGCTTATCAGGACGCAAATGATCTAAAGTATGCATGTTGTGCAATCTATCTGCTAGTTTAACCATAATTACACGCAAGTCTTTAGCCATTGCAATTAACATTTTACGATGGTTTTCAGCTAGAAATTCTTCATGAGAATTATATTCATACTTGTTTAACTTAGTTACCCCATCAACGATAAACGCTACATCACTGCCAAAATTTTTCTTAATATCTTCATTTGTAACAGGAGTATCTTCTACTGTGTCATGCAAAAATCCTGCGGCGACTGTGTCTGGATCTAAGCCTAAGTTTGCAAGAGTTCCTGCTACTTGTGTGGGATGAATTATATATGGCTGGCCACTGGCTCTTTTTTGATTAGCATGAGCATGATTTGCAAATTCATATGCTTTTTCAACAAAGGCTACTTGGTCTTTGTTCATGTATTTTTTGACAGTATCTATAACTTCATCATGAGTCATTTCAATATATTTTGACATTAGTTAAAACAACCTTCCCTTACTAGGATCTCTATAAAAGTTATCATGGATTAACCCCAATAATTCTAAAATCAAATAGCTTATTGCTAAGATCAAATTGTATTTTGCATAATGCGACAAAATAACTAATACAAAAATTACTGGCATTAATAACAACCACCATTTAGCTAACTTTTTTTCTTGAATAACTCGTCCAATATGATAAGCAATTACATTATTAATTATCAAAAATAATAATCCTAATCGCCATACCTTAGGAATTTTTAGAAGGCTTGAAGCATATGTCAGAATAACTATTAACAAACTCCACCAGATAACTGGCATAAACTTGTGCTTATTTAATTTTTTAAAAAAGTTAACTATGGTAGATATACCTTTAATATGCATCAGTTTTTGTTGTAAATTTTTCATCAATTGTAAAATTCATCCTTCTTATTTTTTTATTTATTTTAGCACTTTTAATTATGCTTTCGCGAAATAATGATACTTACCCAGCGGTTTTGACGCATAGTTAATTCAATTTCAAAATTATTATGTTCTAGTGCTTCCTTTATTTGGTCTAATTGTAAATAATCAATCCCCGAAAAGATAGCCTTTCCATCTTTTTGTAAATGAGCATCTAAATCTGGAATCAAATCAAACAAAATCTCAGCCAAAATATTAGCCAAAATTATATTATATTTTCCAGAAACATCTTTTAATAGATTGCTCTTTTTCACTCCAATATTAGTCAAATTATTTAAGGCAATATTTTCTTTTGCAGCAGTAATTGATTCATCAGAAATATCAGTTGCTAAAACTTTAGTCGCACCTAATTTACTTGCAGCAATTGCTAAAATTCCTGACCCTGTTCCTAAGTCCAAAACACTTTGAGGTTTTGTTAATACTCGCTCTAACCCCATTAAAACTAATTGAGTTGTTGTATGCCCACCAGTTCCAAAGGCAAGACCTGGGTTTAATTTAATAATTTGTTGATCTGAAAATTTTGGTTGATAATTTTCCCATTCAGGCACTAATGCTAAATGACGTGAAAAATTAATTACATGGTAATATTTTTGCCAAACAGTATTCCAGTCTTGATCTGCAATATAATAGCGACTTATTTTTTCAGGTGCAATACTTAATCCATATGATTTTAATTCTTGCAATTTAGCTTCGATTTTTTTAATTAATACTTGATAATCAGCTTCTTCATCAAAATAAGCAATAAATTCTAGATCTTCTGGCAAGTCTTTAATCTCATCAAGTTTAACTACAGTTGAATCTTTTTCCCAACCTGCTTGTTCAAAATCACTGCGTTTTCTCACTTCTGTTCCTAATGCATTAAGATCATTTTCTGCAAAAAAAGTTAACGCATCTTCAACTTCATGACTGGTTTCAATTTTTATTGCTAATAACTTCATTATTATGTACATCCCTTAATTAAACAGCTAGTAAATGTTATCATTATCCAAGGTGATAAAAATGTCAAAAAAACATAAAAAAGGCTTAGATAAAACCTTAGTAGAAAAAATGTTAGATCGAGCAAAAATCTCATATCGACAAGCATCATTTGATGTTAAAAATGACCATGGAGTAGCTCGTATGCATACATCGCAATTAGATAAAGATGAACATCTTGTTTATAAAACTTTAGTAGCATCTGGCAATGAAACAGGACCCGTCGTTGGGGTTGTTCCAGTAACTGAACATTTAGACTTAAAAAAATTAGCTAAAATTTCAGGAAATAAAAAAGTCGAAATGCTACCACTAAAGATATTAGCAAAAACTACTGGTTACGTACATGGGGCAAACACTCCAATTGGTATTTATTTAAATGACCACTTCCCTATTTATTTAGATGAAAGTATGAAAAAAGAACCTGAAATTGCTGTATCAAGTGGCAAAGTTGGCAGAAGTGTCTTTTTGAATCCATTAGATTTACAAAAAATTACTGATGCAACTTTTGCAGACTTACTTGAAAAATAGTGTTATATAACTTGGTAAGCGCTCTTATATATCGTAGATTGTGCTATAATAATTATGTTATAAAAAGAGAAAGCAGGTTATATTATGCATATATTTCTTGGTATTTTAGGCTTCTTAATTGGCCTTGTAGTCATAATGTTTATTATAGGACTTTGTACAAAGTCTCCAAAAAAATAAATTAATCTTGATGCAGAAATAGCTCCCAGAGTTTAATAACTTTGAGAGCTATTTTTATTTGATATTGATTATCTTATCAAACATTTTCAAAGTAGCTGAATCTAGATTATGTGCTATGAATAAAATAGTATTTGATGAAACGAGTATATTTTTTATGATTTTTATATTTGTTTTATGATCTATAGCACTAGTTCTATTATCAACTATTTATATTTAATTAATAATACCACTTTTTACTAATTTCTTTTATCTTTTTATTCTATTTATCTAATATTTTGATAAATTATCTCTTAAAACTGAGCAATAAAAAAGCATATCAATTTAGTTTTAGCTAAATCAATATGCTTGATTTGTTTATTTATATTTTTAATCCATATGCCGCCATTTTTTATCAGATATTATTCTTGCAGCAATTAATCCAAGTGGCAATGATATTACGATCATTACTGTTTGAATCAGCCAATCTGCACCCACATTGACATTAGTTAAGCCAAGATTAAACATTGCACGATACATATATAATCCAGGAACCATGATAACAATTGATGGAACAGTAATTGCAATTCTTGGGTAGCTAATACGTTCTTTGCGGACAAGTGATGCTAATAACCCAGCAAGTAGTGCTCCTAAAAATGCTGCAAAGGGCGCCTCCATATGCCCGAAGTCAATTAAGGATAATCTCAAAGTATTTGCAAAAGCACCAATTACTGCAGTTAGGGCTGCCATATCAACTTTAGTGTTGAACATTAGAGAAAATCCAAATACCCCACTAAAACTAGCCAATAATCTAAATAAAGTAGTTAACTCAGGTGACAAATTCAACTTATCAATTTGTCCTGGTTGTAAATGCAATACTGTAGCTATTACCCACCCCACAGCCGTCGCAATTACAATAATTAATAATGCATATGCTGCACGCTCTAAGCCTGATCTCATGTCTAGTTTAGATAAGTCAAGTCCTGATGTAATAAATGGAAATCCTGGAATTACGAATAACATCGCTCCAATATAGCCATTTTCATGTTGCAAACTGATATGAAATAATCCATGCAATAGCCAAAAGACCAGTACATAGCCAATACATGCTGTAACTACCGCACTTGCGATTCTCAGTACTACAGTTAGTCTCATATCTCCTAGTTTTCTTTGTACTAAGCTACCAATTCCAGCTCCCACAAAAGTACAAATCATCTCAGGAATTCCGCCACCTAATAAATAAATGAATCCAGCACTTGCCATAGCTGCTGCAAACATTGCGATTGTTGGAGAATAACGACTTTTTTGGTGTTCTATTTCACCTAATCTTCTGTGAATTTGACCTATTGTCCAATTACCCTCCCCTTCAGCAAATTGTCTGAAAAACTTTTGCATTTCATATAACTTAGTCATGTTTACACCAGTACCAGCTAAACTTAATGTTTGAGAGTAGCTTTGGTTATTTACATCAAAGCATGTATATTCTAATGAAACTAAACCAATATCTGCAGAACATGTTAAATCAAGTGTCCTAGCCATTGTATCCATTGACTCACGCACTCGCCACGCTCCAGTCCCACAACTAAGTAGCATTAATCCAACTCGCCCTACAATACTAGCTTTTTCAACTAATGTTGCTTCCTTGGCTGGGGTTTTATTATCACTTAAAAAGAATTCTTCCCATTGAATATGCATATGATGATGATGGGACAAATGATGTTTTGAATTTTCTATATCTTGACTCATAAATCTCTACTCTCTTAACTTTTGTTAAACATATAAAATTATAGACGTTACAAAAAGATTTACAAGTTGCTTTCATATAAATAGCTCTGAAATCTTTCGACTTCAGAGCTATTTTGATAATTTTAAATTTCTACTATTAGCTATAATTCAATAGTTTCAATTACTTCTTGCATCTTTTCAGCAGATAACAACATCTTTGCATGTTCATCTTCTGATAACTTCGTTTCAATTACAGTTTGTATCCCATTTGAATTAATTACAGCAGGAGTTCCTAAGTATAATTCATCTGGAATCCCATATATTCCTTTAACTGGAGCAGATAATGGAAGAACAATTTCTTTATTTTCTAATATTGCCTTTACAATTTGCGTTAACATCATCGCAACCCCATAATAAGTTGCCCCTTTACGCTTAATAATTTGACCACCCTTTGCACGAATCGCAGATTCAATTTCAGCTAATTTATTTTCACTTAATTTGCTATAAGATTTAAGTGGTTTGTGATCAATTACTGCTTCATCAAAATTTTCAAATGAAGTATCACCATGTTCACCTAATACATAACCATCCACACTAGTTACAGGCTTATCTAATTCTTGTGCTAATGCAACATGCAATCTAGCAGTATCTAATGATGTTCCTGTTCCAATAACTTTATTTTTAGGAAAACCAGATAATTTTTGTGTTAATGTAGTCAAAATATCTACTGGGTTTGCTGAAACAACAAAAATTCCTTTGAATCCCGAATCAACTACTGGTTTAACAATAGATTTTAAGATCATAACATTTTTATTGACCAAATCTAATCTAGTTTCGCCAGGCTTTCTAGGAACCCCAGCAGTAATTACAACTACATCTGCATCTTTTGCTTCATCATAACTGCCTTGGTGGATCTTAGTATCACCCATATATGGAGTTATATCTTCCAAATCCAATGCATCCCCAGCAGCACGCTGTTGTGCAACATCGCAGATTACTAATTCATTTAAATCAGTATTTTGCAATAAATCATTTGCAAAAGCTGAACCTACACTACCATCACCAACTAAAAATACTTTTGTTTTACTCATAACTTAAAACCTCGATAATTAGATATTTACATAACTGATTATACATCAAGCGCTTTCATTTTTCTTGTTTTTTTGAACGATAACTTTTTTATACCCTTATCCTATATTTTTTTACAATATTCATTTAATAAAATTAAATAACTAATGTTATTTTTATATAGATTAGTATATATTTAATTACCTTTAAGCTTTCTTAACCATTTATTTAAATTGCTATATATTTAATAACATGTGCTATTTAATCATTACTGCTATCTTATTTAAAGAAAACACTTGTTATTGAATTATTTACCTGAAGTTATTTATCATATAAGTCGATATACAATTCCATAAAACCTAGTACTATTCATGGTAAAAAGATATAAGAAATCACTTATATAAACTTTTAAACACATAACAAGGAGTTAATTATCATGAAAAAGAGTATTAAAGTTTTAAGCAGTGTATCAGTAGCGTTATTATTAACAACAACTAGCGTAAGTGCAATTAATATTATTAATCCATCTATTGCTTCTACACAAACTGTGAAGGCAAGCGAAACTTCTACTATTAAATTACCTAGTGGTTACACAACTTCTGCTATTTTAAAGGCAAACAATAACCAATTATCAGCGGCACAAAAGAAAGCTTTGATTGCTAGTTCAATGGCTGGTATGAAAAACAATAATTTTGTTGGCAATCCAAGTGATAAAAATGTAATGGTTGATGTAACTAACCTAACTTGGGGTCAGAAAGTTGAAATCAATCAATTTGCATTAAGCTTAATTAATTCAGCTCGTGCACAATTAGGGAAAAAGCCTTGGACTTTAAACGTAAGCGCAATTTACTTTGCAGATTATGTAGCTCGTGAATATCATGACAATAATCGTAGTGTTTGGGACAGTGATCACTATACTACAGGAATTGAACGTGCCGCTGCAGAGATGGGCTTAAATTCAACTGCTGGTCAAGTATATGAAGATGAAGCGGGGCTTCCTATTACTTCTGAATTTAGTGGTACTAAACGTTCAATGTATGCTTTAAAAGCTCAAATTTACTACAATGTTCAACAAATGTTATTTGGTGGATTTTATGGTACAAATAGCGATATGAATAACGCTTCTCGCTATACTGAATGGGAACACGCTGGAGATTTATTAGGTTTGCGCAGTCTCAAAGGTTATGATGCAACTACTAAATACTTTGGTATGAGCTTTAGTAATTTAAAGAATAATCCAGGTCACATTAGTGTTCACATGATGGGTGTTTCATCAAATTACATTAAAAATAGGAAAATTTTTGACACAAACTGGAACATCAAATAATTAATTTATTACAAGTAAAAAGCGGGCTTATGCCTGCTTTTTTAGTTTGTATGATTAAAATGTTTAACTAATGAATCTCCAACTATTTGAACAATAAAAATCAAAATAATCACCAAAATCGTTGCAACAACCGTAACATCGTTATTAAATCTGTTATACCCATAAGCAATTGCAGTATTTCCTAATCCACCAGCTCCAACAGCTCCTGCCATAGCAGTCAAACCAATTAACGAAATAACTGTTACTGTTGAGATTCTAATTAACTCACTGCGAGCTTCTGTTAAATATATATCCCAGATAATATCCCAATTGCTTGCTCCTAAACTTTCAGCAGCTTCTATTTTTCCCATAGACACACTAGATAATGCAACTTCTACCTGCCTAGCATAAAATGGAAATACTCCTAAAGTTAATGGAATAATTGCAGCTTTCATCCCAATTTGAGTGCCAACAATCTTTTGAGTTACTGGTGCAATAAATGCTAACAAAATAATAAATGGAATCGCTCTAAAGATTGAAACTAACTTATCACAGATATTGAACCAAAACTTATTGGCGTATATTCCACCAGGCTTTAATATAACTAAGAGTATTCCAAAGATTAATCCCAAAATACCACCAAAAATTGCAGACCAAAATGTCATAAATAAGGTTTGAAAAATTGCTGTTCCCCATCCAGTTTCACCACTCCAACCTAGTGTTAAAACATTAGGAAAATATTTTATAAGATTACTCATATAACCTCTCCTCTTTCATTTAATTGGATAGTGATGACTCCTTTTTTATGCAAAAATTCTATAGCCTTTTGTCGTGTTGGAGTATCAGCTCTTAATAAAACTGTTAAAGTACCGATTGGTTCATCATTTAAAACTTCTACATTGCCATATAACATACTAGCTTGTGCGCCAATTTTTTCATAAAGTTCAATTATAATTGATTGTGTCACATTAGATAAACTATAAACAAGTTGATAAATACTTTCATCAGCATTCAATTTGTCTAAATGCAACTTATTCAATGTATGAATAGTTTCTTGGGCACCACCAATAAATCTTCTAGTCAAATCATGTTTTGGATGCAAATAAACCTGTCTTAATAGACCATGTTCAATTACTTTTCCTTCTTTCATGATAGCGATTTTATTGGAGATCCTTTTTACTGCGTCCATTTCATGAGTAATTAAGATTACTGTTAATCCCATTTTTTGATTTAATCTTTTTAATAAATCTAGAATTTGGACAGTATTTTGAGGATCTAATGCACTAGTTGCTTCATCTGAAATCAAGATATCAGGATCATTAGCAAGAGCTCGTGCAATTGCAACACGCTGTTTTTGTCCACCAGATAATTGTGATGGATAAAAATCAGCTTTATTTTTTAAATCTACTAATTCTAACAACCTTTTGACCTTGTCTTCAACTTCTTGATCAGACATTTTTGCATGTTTTAGGGCAAATGCAACATTATCAAAAATGGTTGCTTCATCTAATAAATTGAAGTGCTGAAAGATCATTCCAATTTTTCTTCTTTTTTGACGTAAATCTTTAGCAGAAATGACTTGTTGACCATCCTTTGCAAAAACTACATCATTTACTTTTATTTCTCCACTAGTTGGCTGTTGCAATAAATTAATTGTCCGCACTAAAGTTGACTTTCCTGCACCAGAAAATCCAACAATACTATAAATATCGCCTTTTTCAATTACTAGATTGACATTTTTGACAGCAATATTAGTTTTTTTGTTTTGCGTGAAAGCCACACTAATATTTGTTAATTCGACAATTGACATTTGTTAATCCTTCGTATCAAAATCCCAACCTGCAACTTGCATGTTGCCATAGTACTTTTTGTATAATCTCTTTGTTTCTTTTGTTTGATATGCTTTTACAATTTCTTTGTACATTTTATTATTATGATTAGCTTTTGTAGTCGCGATAATATTTATCCATTGTTCAGTTTGCTTATTAATCGGTTCTACATATAATGTTTGTTTTTCAGATAGTCCTGCCTGCAAGGCATAATCATTATTCACTACTGCAGCATCAACTGAATTAATTAATCGACCAAGTTGCTCTGCAGATAGCTCTTTTAATTTAAAATTATGTGGATTTTTAGAAATATCAGTTAATGATGCTAATTTATGCTTATTTTTTAAACTAATTAATTTTGCATCTTGCAATACTGCAAGAGCTCTTGCTTCATTACTTACATCATTTGGAATTGCAATTGTTGCACCATCTGGGAGATCTTTCACACTATGATATTTTTTTGAATATAATCTAATAGGTGCTAGATATGTTTTTCCAATTGAAACAATGTTTCCATGATTTTCTTTATTCCAAGTATTTAAATATGCTTGATGTTGAAATGCGTTTAAATCAATATCACCATTTTGTAAAGCTTTATTTGGTTGATTATAATCAGAGAAGTTTTTAAAAACTAAGGTAATACCAGCTTCTTTTTTTACTTTTTCAGCTACTTTTTGCCATATTTTTGCATCGTCTTTGGTTTGGGCTACTACACCAACAGTCACTGTCTTTTGTGATTTAGGGTTGCTAGTTGGACCAAATGAAAACCACCCTAAAATTAAGATGATACCTGTAATAACACTCATAACAATACGTCTTTTAATACGTTTTTTTCTCATAATAATCACCCACTTCGATATTTTTATTTGTTTAATATCTAATAATGTTTATAATTCATCTTAGTTAATACTTACAATTGTTTAGGAGGCATAATAAATGATAAATGATTTTAAGAAATTTATTTCACGTGGTAGTGTGATGGATCTGGCTATTGGTGTAATTATTGGTGGTGCTTTTACAGCCATTGTTAATTCACTTGTGACCAATATTTTAAATCCTTTTATTGGATTGTTTTTAGGAAAAATTGACTTGTCCAACTTAGTTTTAAAAGTTGGAGGAGCAACTTTTAAATATGGGAGCTTTATCAACGCAATTATTAACTTCTTAATTATTTCCTTTGTGGTCTTTTTATTAGTAAAAGCTGTTAGCAAAGTTCTCCCTAAAAAAGAAGAAAAACCTGCTGCTCCTAGCCAACAAGAGCTGTATTTAAAAGAAATCCGTGACTTGTTAAAAAAGCAAAGTAAATAGAATTATTAGCTGCTATAAAAGGCAGCTTTTTTATTGCTTTTTTCTACTATAAATATAACTTGTATAGTTATACTTATTTTTCGCATCTGCTTCATAAAATGTCTTTTCTACTAAATCAAAATCATGATAGTCAATTTTAATCATTTTTGTATCTGCAGGAAAAATCCCGTCTACTACTGTGCAATCTAGTCTATCAACCATTGGTAAAAATATCTTGAAGACTGATCTGCCACCAATAACAGTCATATCAGTCGTATTATTTTTTACCCAATCTACTAAGTCAGCTTCATTATTAAACATTAAGACAGATTTATTATCTTGATATTTTTGCATTAATTCTTGATCTTTAGTTAAAACTACATGCAACCTATTTGGTAGAATTCCGCCTAAACTATCAAATGTAGTTCTCCCCATAATCATAGGATTAGTACCAGTAACTTGTTTAAAATGTTTTAAATCAGCTGGCAAATGCCATGGAAGATGACCATGATATCCAATATTTCCTTGTAAATCTTGTGCCCATACAAAAGTTAGCATTTTTAATCCCTCCAAGTATATAATTTACGTAAGCATATTTTGTTATTGAGCACATTAAACCACATTTATGCATAAAAGAGAAAGGATTAAGTTATGTTAATGATAATTTTTATTATACTGGCTGTATTATTGCTAGTATATATAGCAATTGGCTTTTCAATTGTCCCTCAAAATTATGAAGGTCTAATTGAAACTCTTGGTAAATATTCAAAGACTGTTAAAGCTGGATTTATTTTTATTTGGCCACTATTCCAGCGCATTCGCAGAGTATCTTTAGCACTGCAACCACTAGAAATTAATAAATATTCTATTATTACTAAAGATAATGCGGAAGTTACAACTAGTTTGACCTTGAATTATTTAGTAACTGATAGTTATAAATACTTTTATAACAATACAGATTCTGTTGAATCTATGATTCAATTAGTTCGTGGTCACTTACGTGATATTATTGGACGGATGGACTTAAATGAAGCATTGGGTTCAACTAGTCAAATTAATATGCAATTAGCACAAGCAATCGGTGATTTAACTGATGTATATGGAATTCGTGTAGTTCGTGTTAATGTTGATGAGTTATTGCCAAGCCCAGAAATTCAACGTGCAATGGACAAGCAATTAACTGCAGATCGTGAAAAAACTGCAGCAATTGCAAAAGCTGAAGGTGAAGCTCGTAATATTGAATTAACTACAAAAGCTAAAAATGATGCCTTAGTTGCAACGGCCAAAGCAAAGGCTGAAGCAATTAAATTGCAAGCTGATGCTGACGCATACAAAATTAATAAATTAGATGAAGCATTGAGCCAAGCAAAAGATGGTTATTTCCGTAATCAAAGCTTGGAAAGCTTCAATAACTTAGCTGAAGGTCCAAATAATTTAGTAGTGATGGATAAAGATAATTTAACTGAATTAGGTAACATTCCTTCAATCAAAAAAATTTGGCATCAAGATGATTGATACCAAATCACTTAAGCGTACATTATGTGCGCTTTTTATTTCGCGCTATTTCTTAAGCCATGACGTGCAATATATACAACCATTGCAACTAATAATACAACTGCTCCAGCAATTACCGATACTCTAGTTTCTGGATTAATCACCATAAATATCACAATTACTATCAACATAATAAATGCAAAATAATTAGAAAATGGATATAGTGGCAATTTAAATGGGTGATTTTCTAAGAGATCAGGATTGTGTCGTCTGAATTTTAATTCAGCAAGCAATATTACAAACCAAGGAATCATTCCTGGCAAAACTGATGAACTAAAGACAATCACAAATAGATCTTGAGCTGACTTATTGAATTTAGCTGCAATAACATTTAAGACAAACCCAATAAAGATCCCTCCTGAAATTCCCATAATTGCTCTACTTGGGACAATTCTTTTCGAAATATGTCTAAAAATCTTAGGTGCATCCCCATCATGTGATAATTTAAAAAGCATTCTGCTAGAACTATAAATTCCAGAGTTTGCCCCAGATAGTGCAGCAGTCAATACGACGAAGTTAATAATTGAAGCTGCAGCTGTAATTCCAACTTTTGCAAATGTTGTTACAAATGGTGATCCAATAGCATCCAATTTGTTCCAAGGATAAATAGTTACAATGACAAAAATTGCTCCTACATAAAAAATCAGGATCCTTAGTAAAACTGACTTAACAGATTTAACGACAGCTTCCTTTGGATTTACCACCTCTCCAGCAGAAATTCCAAGTAATTCAATTCCTTCATATGATCCAACAATAATTGACATTGAGAAAAAGAATCCTTTTACTCCACCAGTGAAAAATCCACCATGTGACCATAAATTACTAAAGCCAACTGGTTTTCCTCCATGACCTACTCCAAAAAAGATTACCAAAAATCCTAGGATGATCATCAAAATAATTGTAATAACTTTAATCATTGCAAACCAAAATTCAAGAGATGCATATGCTTTGGCACTGGCTAAATTGGCAATTAATAAAAATGCAATTATAATAATTCCACTCCAAAGCATTGAAATATTCGGCCACCAATATTTTAAATATTCAGTAGCAGCAACTACTTCAGACATCCCAACTACAATATATTCAAATACATTAGCCCACTCTGCCATATATCCAGCAAGAGGATGCACATATTCTGTAGCATAATCTGCAAATGAACCAGTTCCTGGGTTTACATATAGCATTTCACCTAATGCACGCATAACTATATATAAAATTAAGCCAACAAACATATAGGCAAATAATACTGAAGGCCCAGTCCATTTAATTGTTGAAGTTGCACCCATGAAAAGGCCAACTCCAATGGCTCCACCTAAAGAGATCATCTCCATTTGTCCTGCACTCATTGATCGTTTCAGTTTAGGTGCGGAAGATTTTGTTTTTTCCATATGCTCATTCCTTCAATTTTATTTAATTATTAATTTTAATTTAATAATTACAGATTTGATTAATATTTTAGCATATACATTACTATTAATCTATAGTGTATTTATAAAACAAACTTTTTCAAAGCTTTAGCAATCCCGTTGTGATTATTATCATCTGTAACATAATCAGCACGTTCTTTAATCGAATCAATTGCATTACCCATCGCTATTTTTTTAAAGTTTGGATTATCAAACATTGAGATGTCATTACCTTGATCACCAAAAATCATTACTTCATTTTGTTCAAAGCCTAATCTACTTGCAAGTTCAATTAATGCCTCACCTTTAGAAGCATCTATTGCACCAACTTCGACAATATTATCCCAGCTTCTAACAATGTTATAACTAGCAAATGCCCAATCAGGTAATCGATTCCAGAATATCTCCATCTGTTCAATATCAGTATCTACAGTGTATCCAGCTTTATTAAAAGTAAAGTGTTTATCGATATCTTTACGATCTTTAATTAACATTCTGTTATTAGTCAATGCTGCATTTTTTTGCATAGTGACAGATAAATCACGATCCAAAGTGACAAAAGTCTTTGTGTCTTCAAAATGCAAGTTAACATGACTAAATGTTTGAAAATGATGTAAGTTGTGAAAATCTTGATAATTTAATTGTTTATCAATAATCACTTCTCCAGATAACTTTTGAACAACTGCACCATTAAAAACTACTGCATATTGATTATCAGCAAGATCTAATTGCCTAGCATATTTTATGATTCCAGATAATGGTCTACCAGAAGCTAAAACAACTTTGATACCTTGGTTAGTAGCTTGTTTAATAGTCTTTTCTGTTTCAGACAAAATAGTATTAGTTGTAGTAAGCAGAGTTCCATCTAGATCCACTGCCAACATTTTTATTGCCATGCAAATTACCCCTTTGTTAAATAGACTGTTTTTATTATACCTTAATATACAGCCTATTTTTCAGAAGCAATTACAAAATAATTCCCTTCTGGATCTTTGAAATTAAAAGTTTTAGTATCATTAATTTCCATAACTTTTACAGAAGGTGCTAATTTATGGTGAAGCTCTTCAAATTGATTGGTAAAAAACATCAATGACGGTTTATTATCTAACACTTCTGGCGAAAATGCCTTGATAAATGACTTGGCAAATAATGAAAGTTCTATATCATCTGTAATTTTTAAGACTATATTTTTACTATTATCTGGTAGAGTGTTTGTTTCTAAAATTGAAGCTTGCAATTTATCTTGCCAAAATTCGCTTATCTTTTCTACATCATCAACATAGAGCATAATTCTTACTTTATTAATCATATTATTCACCCAAAATGTCATCAATCCAATGACTAAATTCACACGCCAAATGCAATTCATGTTGATGGACAACATAATTTGGTGTTAGTAATGGAAATTCTACTAATGTTTTTATTAGGATATGATTTTCATCTTCCCCAAATTGATGACGCACCCCACCAATTACTGTGCCGGTAGGTGTATAAGCTGCACCTGGAACTTCATATTTATATTTTGGATCAAATTTTGATTTCAGACCTGTTTGATCGCCATATTGTATGAAAAAATGCCCAGGCAAAATTGCACTACCAGTAGTTTCAATAACTTCTTGTTTTTTGTTAGGATATCCTTTTGATACATAGTGATCAGGATTAGCATTTAAGTTTAGATCCCTATTTTGATTTGAATTAATTAATTGAATTTCTTCAAATCTGTCCATTAATTTTTTTGCAGAGAATCCATTTTTAGGGACAACGAAGTCAGTTTCGCTGAACTTTCTTTTACCAAAAGAAAAGCGTGCCATGAATTCAGTAAGAAGATTGGCTTTTTTAGTATCTTTTTTAAGTAATGATTCTAATTTAGTAGGTCCAATGTTGTATTTTGTTTCAGCTAATAATTGTTGTGCCAAAACTACATTTTTTTGCTTGATTGCACGTTCTAATCGTTCATCATTCAAGTTATTACATAGACGTTGTAATACTGCATATGAACTTTTTACTCTTGTGTATTCCCAATGATGTAATTTGTAATGAGATAATTCTTTATTGTTAATAATGATTTTCATGATGTTTGCCCTTTCTAATAATACTTTGTTGGTTACTTTAATTATTGCATAAGAAACTAGCATTTACGATCTCAAAGCACGATGATTTGGAAACAGCGAAGACTTGGAAATTTAGCAAAAATAGTTCGAGGAGCTAGTCCAAGGCCAATCAGCGATCCAAAATGGTTTGATGACGGTTCAGATATAGGCTGGTTAAGAATTTCAGATGTTACAAGTCAAAATGGACGAATTCATCATCTAAAACAACATATTTCAAAATTAGGTCAAGAAAAAACTAGAGTTATTACTGAACCGCATTTATTGCTTAGTATAGCTGCAACAGTGGGAAAGCCCGTTATTAATTATGTAAAAACGGGTGTACACGATGGATTTCTAATATTTTTGGAGCCTAATTTTGATCTTGAATACATGTATCAATGGCTTGAGATGTTCAGGCCAAAGTGGAATAAGTATGGTCAACCTGGCAGTCAGGTGAACTTAAATTCTGATTTAGTGAAAAATCAAAAAATAATCTTACCTTCTAAAGTAGAGCAAGAAAAAATTAGACTGTTTTTAAAGTGTTTTGATTCGCTTATTGATCTTTTGCAGCGTAAGCAAAAGCAGTTACAGCATCTAAAGAAAGCTATGTCACAAAAAATGTTTCCTAAGAATGATAGTCAAGTTCCAGAAATTAGATTTAATGGGTTCAGGGATGTATGGAAGCAGAAAAAGTTAAAATCAGTTGTTAAAGATCAAATAAAAGGTAAAGGTAAAATTAATGAATTACAACCTGGAAATATCAAATATTTAGATACCAGTAGTCTCAATGGGGGAAAAAATCTGCTGGTAAGTGGCGCTCAAGATGTTAATATTAACGATATTATTATTTTATGGGATGGTTCAAAAGCAGGAACTGTATACACAAATTTTTCAGGAATTTTAGGTTCGACACTTAAAGCCTATAAGTTAAGCGATAGTAATAATTTTTTTGTGTATGAATATTTAAAATTGCGTCAAAAAGATATATATGCTAATTACCGTACTCCAAATATTCCTCATGTTCAAAAAAATTTCTTAGATATATTTTTTATTCCTATTACTAAATTAAATGAACAAAATAAAGTGGGTAATTTATTTCATCAATTTGATAAGTTAATTGTGCGCAACCAGCAAAAACTAGACCATCTAATCCAAATAAAAAAATATTTAATTCAAAAAATGTTTATATAGCATACAAAATACCATGGCGTTAAAAGCACCATGGTATTTCTTTAGCTTAATTTACTTAGTGTTTTCATTACTTTATTGTTATCTTTATTTTCTAACTCATTAATTATGTGAATATATGTCTTTTGCGTTGTAGTAATATTCGAATGTCCCAATCTTTTGGCAACACTTGCAATAGAAACTCCTTCATATAATAAAAGCGAAGCATGGGTATGCCGTAATCCATGAATAGAAATAACTGGAATATCTAGCTTTGTACAATATTTTTCAAGTCGAGTATTAACCGTTGAATTATATATTTTTCCAAATTTATTGGGAAATATCGGTTCATCAGCTGACAAATTAATCATTAATTTTTGAAACTGATTCATCAATTGCCAATCAATCATAACACTTCGATTAGAAGATAAATTTTTTGTTTCTTGAAATTTACCAACTTTATCTTTATAATTCCATGATTTATTAATATTAATAGTTTGATTTTCAACATTAAAATCATTAGGTGTTAATGCTAAAGCTTCAGCAAAACGTAAGCCAGTTTTAGCAACTAATAAAATAAACCAATCCCAGGAAATCTCATTATCAAGCTGTAAATTTTTTAATAAAAGTTGCAACTCAAATAAACTTAGATATTTTGTCTTTTTTGGTTTAGGCTTCATACCTTTGATAATTACACGATGAGTTGGCAAGTTTTCTAATAATCCATCATCAACTGCATCAATTATTGCTGCTTTAAATTGATGGTGGAAATCAAGTACTGTTTGCTTTTCGTGTGTTTTTGCATATTCATTGAGTATTTTTTGATAAGTACGACGATTTAATTCATTAAGATGTACATTAGGTGCAAGTTTACGCAACCAACTATATGTAATCCAGTACTTCTCTAGCGTTACGTCTCTGATAGCTCCTTCTTTATATAAATGTATCCATTCACGATAATATTTATACAGTAATTTAGTACTATATTGTTTTGACATGAAAAAAGCCTCCTTTTAATTAGTTCTACAAGCTAATTTTACGGGAGGTTTAAATTATATAAACATTTTTTGAAGTAGATATTTTTTTTGTTGAGTTAGATAGTCTAATTTTTGTTGGTTGAAAGTGATGAGAGAATCAAGCTGTTTGAAAAAGGTTCCCACCTTTTTTTGTTCAAAATAAGAAGGATAAAAAGTTTTCCATTCTATAACATCATTCTTTAATAAATTAGTTTGGCCAACACCATCGTCAAATTTGAGAAAATAGCTGTTTCTGTTTAGTAATGTTGATAGAAAATATGAACTTGTCTCTTGCTTGGGCAGAATCCCCGCTATTCTTTGGTTTAAAGAATACGTATCATTTTGATCGATTAAAAAAGTTTTAGCCAAAGCCTTTCCATTAGGAACATCACTTAACACAAATGTTATTTCTCCTTTACTTAAGGGCTCAATCAGTTTATTAGAGTATTTTCTTACCGTACCATTAGAAGAAACAAATTTTGAATTGACCACCACATATTTACCAGATGGATCAATATCTTTTTCGTGTGCTTTACCGTTTCTATAACTAGCTACATTTCCAAGCTTTTGCTGCTTCCATACATCCCTGAACCCATTAAATCTAATTTCTGGAACTTGACTATCATTCTTAGGAAACATTTTTTGTAACATAGCTTTCTTCAGATGCTGTAACTGCTTTTGCTTACGCTGCAAAAGAGTAATGAGAGAATCTAACTTTTTAAATATCTTAGATATACAAATTTGTTCATTATACTTTGGTAATTTTATCGACATTTTTGACATCTGTGTTCCAGATACTTCCACAAAAGTGGAGCCTGCCCCATGAGTTTCACCATAATGTTTTAATTGAGGTGTCATAGTATAAATGAAGTACGAATTAATTTTACCTTTAGATGGAATGATCGATTGAAAACCTTGATTTGTACATGCTTCCGTTTTAAGAATTGCAGTTTTCCCTATACCAGCACGTGAAGTAAAAAGAACAGTACCAATTGGAAGTAAGAAAGCTGAACTCTTAGTTAATCCTAGCTTAGTGATCTTTCTTTGACTACTATTCACATAAACCTCATTATCTATCTCAGCAGGAGAATACCAATTAATAGTACCATTCCAATAGTCTTTATTCTTTGTAGATGGCGTGCCTCCGCCAACTATTGTAGCTACATCACCCAATCTTCGCTGTTTCCAATCGTCAGTATATCCTCGAAACCGTACATCAGGCGTAAGTTTATCATTTTTACTTTTCTTCATTTTTTAGCCCATTTTCTAAATAACTGATAAAGCCATCTAAGTCACTCTGTATCTTATTATCATTAGAAGTTAATTCTTTCATCATCCTAAGTAGTTCACTTTGTGTTTCATTAATTTTCTTATCAGTTTCTGCCATTTCCTTAGTTAATTCACCTAAATCAATCTCAGGTTCTGGTTCATACGTATCAACATATCTTGGAATATTCAGGTTATAGTCATTTTCCTTTATTTCATCAAAATCAGCTACATGTGCATATTTATCAACATCTTTGCGTTTTTTATAGGTATTGATAATTTTGTCTAGATCTTCTTGACGTAAAATATTTTGCTTCTTACCTTTTTCAAAATTCTTTGATGCATCAATGAATAAAACATCCCTATTCGTTTTATTCTTTTTCAAAACTAATACAACAGTAGGAATCCCAGTTGAATAAAATAGACCTTCTGGCAATCCAATAACAGCATCAAGTTGGTTCTTTTCTAATATAGCTTGACGAATTTTGCCTTCCTTTGCTCCTCTGAATAAGACACCATGAGGTAAAACAATTGCCATTGTCCCATCTTGGCTTAAATGATATAAACCATGCAATAAAAATGCATAATCGGCTTTTTTCTTAGGAGCTAATCCATATTCTTTAAATCTAGGATCTTTCATTTTATTGTCATTGTTATCCCACTCTGCTGAATATGGAGGATTTGCAACAACCATATCAAAACTATGCGGATGATCAACTCCCCTATCATCAACCCCATCTGGCCAATCATTTTCAAGCGTATCTGCATTTCTTAAATCCATATGACTGTAGTCCACATCATGCATCATCAAGTTCATTCTAGCTAAGTTATATGTTGTCGTATTTAATTCTTGACCATAATAATAGAGTTTATTATCTACATGCTCTTGCACAGTTAATAATAAAGAACCTGATCCACAGGCAAAATCATAAACTTCAGGTCGCAAATTATTTTGATCAAGTGATATAGTCACCAAACTAGCTAAAACTTCTGATACTTGGTGTGGTGTATAAAATTCACCAGCCTTTTTACCAGAATTTTCAGCAAATTCAGCAATTAGATACTCATACACATCAGCTAAAATATCATGTCCAGATTCATCTTTATATTGAATCTGATCAACCAAATCAACAATACCAATCAGGCTTTTAGCACGGCTTGCGGTAGTATTACCTAAACGATTATTTCCTAAATTAATGTCTGAAAATACACCTCTAAAGTCTTGTCTTGAATTAGAATTCAATTCTGCATTATGAGCAAAACTATCAAACATATCTTGGAAATCAGATGGTGCAATTGTATTATCATGAACTTTATCAACTAATGTAGTCCACGTATATGCAGGCGCAATTGCATACCCTAATGAACTTGCAATCGCTTCTAAATAATCATTTAAGTCAGCGCCACTGGCTTGCTGTTGATATGCTTCATTAACTGATTGATTAGGAGCTATTTCTAAAATATCTTTTTGTTTTTCTAGAAAATCAGCCTGGTGTTTAGACAAAAACTTATAAAAGATAAAGCCTAGAATATAATCCCTATATTCATTTGCATCCATATTGCCACGCAGTTTATTAGCCATATCCCAAATTTTACTTCTAATATCTTTTATTTCTTCTTGTGCCATTATTAATACTTTCTCTTCATTTTATCTGCAAATTCAGTAAGTTGCTGTTTTAATTTATTATGATACTTGATTTTTGACAATTTTCTAACCATTTCTGATTCAGCATCAACTTTATAAACTTTGCTTGCTTCCATTACTAAATTATCCAATTCACCATTGGAGTTTAGATCGTCTTGTGCATATACATGTCGATTAACCAACTTATTGACGGTTTGGCTATCTTCAATATCTACTAAGCCCCATTTTTTCTTAAAAGTTAATATTTCAGAACGTGATGATTTTTTAGCATGTTCTTTTAATAGATCGTCTATGTCACCTTCTTCAACAGGATGTTTATGAACAGTAAAATTACCTGCCATAACATCATTAGTAAAGTTAACGATTTTTTCTTCTTCTTTTGCATTCTCTAATTTTGCAGCTGCAATTTTAATTTGCTCAGCACTTTCTTGGGCTGTTTTTAAATCATTATTATGATAGCTATTGATCATCTTAATAATTAGCTGTTTAAGATATGAATAATTAACAATTACCTCTTCTACATGCTCCATACGCATATCAAAATTTAGCTCACTAATGTCTACTTTACGAATATCAGCTAATTTTCTTTTAACTTCTGAAGCAAAAATTGTAGTTAACTTTTCCTCCTCATCATCGGTAAGATTTATTTGTTCTAAGAGCTTTTCAGGATGATCTACATCATATTCTTCATATTGTTTAACAGCACTCATTGCCTCATTATATTCTCGAATATCATGATATATTTTTTCTACAGTATCTTTAGTTTCTCCATTTAGTTCACTAGTAAAGTTGTCAGATTCTTCTTTGATAGTTGTAACTATTTCTTTAAGGTTTTCTACAGCTTTATGATAATTCGGTGCTAGCACACCATCACCTGGGTTATTAGGATTAGTTTTATCGACAAAATCCATTTGCTTATATGCTGATTGCGGATCTGCGTAAATAGCTAAAGCTTCATTCATCAGTTTTTTTGAATTAGCTGGCCAGCGATAATTAACAACATGACCAAATGGCTTTGTTTGCATATCAAATACTCTATTTGTGCGTGAATAAGCTTGAATTAGCGATGCACCATGCAGCGTTCGATCAACATACAAAGTATTTAACTGTGGTGCGTCAAATCCTGTCAATAATTGATCTACTACTATTACAATATCAAAGTAATTACCATCATCAATTGAGCGATTTAATCTTGAAACTACTGCAGCTGTATATTCTTTAGTTTGATTATCATCAAATTGAGTACCAAATTCTTTTGCATAATCATCCATTGCTTCTCTTAATGCCTGGTTTTTTTCAAGCATCCCATCACTATTAGATGTATCTTGACTAAAAGTAATACCTACTTTTAAAGGATGCTCTAACTCTTTATTTCTTCTTTTAAATTCACGATAGTACATCATTGCCATTGGTGTTGATGCATGCATTCCTCCAACATGTGTAGTCAAAAGCGCATTATATTCACCGTTTCTAGAACGTTTTGACCAATTTTTAATAATATCATCCACTACTGCCTTTACATGATCTAAGTTATTATCAAAAACTGATGGCTCTACTGTATCATCCATATCATTCGGAGTCATATGCTCAATTCGATATTTTATTTCCTTGGCTGTCTTTTTTGGATACCTTGCATGAAAATATTCAGGTAAATATTGATCTTTTAATATATCTTCTGGAATTGTTGTTTGAAAATCAACATTAAAACCTAGCACATTACCATCTGAAATTGCATTTTTTATTGTATATGCATGAATTAAATCGCCAAATACAGTTTCAGTTGTTGGTTCTTTATCAAAAATCGGTGTTCCAGTATATCCAATCCAAGCGGAATTAGGAAAGCCATTTTTTATTCTTTCAAGCATTTCACCGGAAGTTGAACGATGTGCTTCATCAACAATAAAGACAACATGATCTTTGTTTTTTTGAAATTTTTCATTTCTAACGAGAGCATCCATTTTTTGAGTTGATGTTACAATGATTGCATTACCCTTACGTTTTAACTTTTTAGCTAACACAAATCTATTAGAGGTATCAGTAACTACCCCACCAACTGAGTCATCTGTGTTTTCTGGATCATATGCTTGATATTCAGATACAGTTTGATCTGTCAGTGCTACTCTGTCTACCAAAAATACAACTTTATCAACATTAGGCAATCTTGATGCAAGCCATGCAGCTTTAAAAGAACTTATCGTCTTACCAGATCCTGTAGCATGCCAGATATATCCTACTTCTTTAGGATCTGTTTCAAAATCATGATTTCGTAATTTTTTAATTGCACGCTTAGTGGCATATACTTGATATGGACGCATAACTTTGATATTCTGATTTTTCCTTGTTCCATCAAGAATTATATAATTTGTTGCCATTTGATGAGCCATTGGGATTGAAAGCATTGAATCCACAAATTCAAAGCCATCCATTACTTGGGAATTGTCTTTGGCTCGTTGCCATCTAAAAGCAAAAGTCTTATTGAAATTAGTTGTATTAGCCATATATTTCCCATCATGAGGAGTTAAAGCAACTAAAATTTGAACAGTTGAAAAGATGCCAGTGTATTGTTGTTCTTCAATATATTGATGCATTTGATTCAATGCTTCATCAACTAAATGACCGTCAGCTTTTTCTTCTATTTGAATAATTGGCAAGCCATTAATTAGTAGTGTTGTATCAAACCGACGACTCTTTTTATTGGGAATTACTGCTGGGCGCTCAATTTGATTAACCACTTGATAAATAGTATCACCTGCGCCAATGTTATCTTGATCAAAAACTTTTAAATATTGATGTTGTCCATTATCTAAATCAACTTCTACTTGTGATATTCCATTCACACCATATAAGAATTGACCAGCTTGATATGGTGTTTTTAAACTTGTAATTATGTTTTTAACTTGATTGAACTCATTATCAGATAAAGGATTACAAATACGATCTTGATTGTGTAACTCTAATATATGCTTGAAATTTCGCCACAAATCATCATTAGTTTTTATTTTGGGTTCATACTGCCACTGTTTAGTCCCACCCATTTTTGTTAGATGATCTATCAGCACATTTTCAAATTCAAGTTCATCTTTTCTTATGCTCATTTTTTACTCCTCAGTTAATATATGTTTTACTGTATCAAAAAACAAGGCATAGAAGCAATAACATTGCAAAACAGCCATAACACCGATTGAATATCGAAATATGGTCCTAAAATGGTTTAATAATTGTCATTATAGATAATCAACTAAAGCTTTATCTTTTTTTCAAACATTGTTATAATTGTCAATGTTTCGGAAAGTTGGCAGAGTGGTAATGCACCGGACTCGAAATCCGGCGAACTGGTTTATACCGGCGCGCAGGTTCAAATCCTGTACTTTCCTTAAAATGATTGCTCTATGTGTTGACACATAGGGCTTTTTTAATATTAATTCATGATTAAACTTAGCCTATTTTTTGCGTTTGATAAAACAAATACCAATTAATTGCATGATCACTGCAGGTATAGTATATAGCCACACTTCCCATTGTTGATACATAAAAGTAAAACCTAACTGACTTAGTAGTTGATCAACAGCAAAACCTAATACGATTTCTCCTATTATTGCCACTAAAAATGTCCATTTTCTAGGATGAGATAATGCCATTCCAAATAATAATATTGAAAATATAAGGTAATAACCAAACATTTGGTATGCATTATAAAATTTGTAGCTATTATAGTGACAGAAAATTTGCATAAAAGAATGTTCAAAAGCGATTACTGACCATAACAATTCATGTAAGCATATCAAAACTTTTTTTACATCTTATAAATAATATTGATTATAAAAAATTGTTATTTTAAAATATAAGTGAATATTAGAACAATAATCTAAATATACGGAGGGGTTTATCATGAGTTCTAAATTTAACAAAAAAAGATTAGTAACTGCTTTAGCAGGTGTTGCACTATTAGGTGCAGGAGTAATGTCAGTTAACAACAAAGTAGATGCTGCAACTAACGAAAGTCCAATTCATGGAGTAATTACTGTTAAATATGATGGCAAAGGTAAAGTTTGTTTATTAAATGGTAATGGACAATATCAAAACCAATATGTAAGCAAGAATACTAGATGGAAAACTTTTGCAAAGGCTATTATTAATGGTCAAACAATGTATCGTCTAGGTACAGATAAGCAATGGATTCCTGAAAAATACACTAATATGCAAGAAGTTACTGCAAATTCAAGCAATTCAGCTAGAGCAGATGTTGTAACCATTAAATATGTTCCAGGGTATGGAATTAATGTTTATTCAGCAGCACAAAATGGTTCTTATATAGGCAAGAGATTGCAACATAATACTTCTTGGAAGATGTTTAGAGAAGCAAATGGTAATGATGGTTATGTTTGGTACAACTTAGGTGGTAATCAATGGATTTCATCTCGTTATACTAATAAGCCTAAAAAAGCTAGTGTAAGTAATTCTGGTTCTGGTAATTCATCAGTAACTAAACCAACTACACCTAGCCAATCAACAAAGCCTGTAACTCCAAGCAAGCCAAATGTTGATAATAATCAAAAACCAACCACTCCAAGTCAACCAACAACCCCTTCTAAGCCTTCAAAACCAGTTCAACAAGCTGAACCTTTCGATGCAGCTAAAGTTCAAATGTATTTAATGCAAAAAATTAATGCTCTAAGAACCTCCACATATTTAGGTGAAGATGCTGATGGAACCAATATTGCTCAAAAGAAAGGCAATGGGTTAGTTAACGCATATCAACCAAACTCTGAAATGCAGGCATTAGCTGATTTACGAGTAAAAGAAATACAACAAAGTTATTCACATACTCGTCCTAACGGTGAAGATATGAGTGTTGCAGAATATAAGAAATTATTACCAACACTAGGTAAAAACATTTATATTACTGGATACGGTGAATGCTTAGCAATAATTCCTGTTTCTGGTCTAACTAATGAACAATCAGCCCAATTAGTATTTGACGGTTGGACTGTAGGGGATTATATGCATAAAACCATAATTCAAAGTTCAACAGCCAGAAATGGATATGCAGCAGTTGCTGTTAGACAAGTTAATGGTAATTTAGTAGCAGTCTTTGAAATGGCTGGTAAGAACTAAAGCTAAAAACAGATTAAATGTAAGTCTTGAAGAGAAGAAATTCTATTTCAAGGCTTTTTGTTTACAACAAAAGTGGTGAAAAGGGTGAAAGTAACACGAAAATCATTAAATGAGAAGCGAAAGCTTAAGCACCAAATTAGGCGAAGAAATTTTATAGTAGCAACAATTATAGCAATTATAATAATAGTAATTTATGGAGTGCTTTTATCTATTTTGTTTTATTAGTTATTGATATTACTTATATTTACATGTAATCATATGTAAAATAGTCAATAGAGGTGAAGCTTAATGAAAACTATAAAAACACATAAACAAGGTAATGTCATAGTGATTACACTTACAAAATCATTACATGTAAAGCCAGGTCAAGAATTTTATTCAATTGCTGAACCTAATGGAACTATTTCGTTAATTCCTAAAGTAAAAGATATTTATGCAAATGTAAAAGAAAATGAGTATTCTGATATGGACACTGACAATCTTGCTCATGATTACACAGGTGATGAAATTAATGAGTCATATGAATAAGATATAATTATTTATATGACCTTTGATCCTTAGAGTCTAATAACTTTAACCTACCATTTTAAAAAGAGTTGTTAAATGCTAACAGCTCTTTTTTTCTTGTATATTTTTATATAGCTTTACAACTCTATCTTCAATTTCATCCCTAACTTGCCTAAATCCTGCCAATTTTGTCTTATCATCGCCAACTATTCTTGCTGGATCAGGTAATGTCCAATGCTCTTTTTTCACACTATTTGGAGTATAAGGGCACTTATCCCTTGCATCCCCGCACAGAGTTACAACATAATCACATGAGCGCAAATAATCTTCATCAATCAGTTTTGACTTATTATGTGATATATCAATACCCTTTTCAGCCATAACCTTAATTGCATATGGATTTACACCATGCATTTCAACTCCTGCACTGCGCACGTCCCAACTATTATCAAATATTTTTTTGGCAAAACCCTCTGCCATCTGACTTCTACAAGAATTGCCAGTACATAAAAAATATATCTTGTGCATCTTTTGTCACCAAATCATCTATTCTATCTTTTTAAAAATTTCGCACACTATTGGTGCTTGCAAATAAAATGTCTTCCCAGCTAATTCATATTCTTGTTTAAAAAACTTATCATGAACCTTTCTCCAATAAATATAACTCCTATCCCCTTCTCCTTCTAAATATGCATACTTTGGAGAAATCAAGTTATAAGGAATAATTTCAACACCTACTTCTTTAACTACACATACAGGTTTATTTTTACTATTCAAAATAATACTGTATTCACCAACTTGTGGCAACTTCTCATCTTTTGCATACAATTCATAAGCTGATGATGTAGCAGTTTTTATTCCTTTATTTACTAAATTAGCCAAGTTATCTGCTTCTTTTTCAGTTCTGCCAAAAGCATAACTGTCTACTTTCGTATTAACATCTAAATTATGTTTTTGGCAAAATTGGCACCAATATAACTTCAATTCATTATTCATTTACGCTTTTTTCAATCTTCTAATAACCCTATATCCTTATTAAAATTTGCGATCCTATATCTAAACCTGTGCTATGTGATTTTTCACCCCAGTCACGCTCATCATAATTATCCATGTTAGCAAGAGAATCTGCTGTAAACAAAATTTGTGCAAAACTTGCTTTTCTAAATTTACTGCATGCTACCATCCCAGCACATTCCATTTCAACAACTGCAGCACCTAGTTGTTTAAACTGCGCAATTTTTTGCGGAGTTTCTCTATAAAATGCATCTGTTGTCCAAGTTGTAATTTCATCATATTTAAAATTCAATTCATCACTAATTTTTTCTATCTTGTTCAAAAATTCAGGATCAATATTAACAAAATTGTCAGCTTGCATATAATGAAATGATGTACCTTCATCACGAATCGCTCTTTTGGGCACTAACATTGTATTTTCAGGCAAATCAACAAGTGCTCCTGCAGTCCCTATTGCTAGAACTTTTTTAACTCCATAACAAATAAGCCAATCTAGCAGTTGAACTGCAGCAGGAGCTCCAAGTGGAGCTTGACACAAACTGAAAAATTCACCATTTATTTGGACTTCGTAGATTTTGGGATTAAACGAAATTGTTTTAAATTCACCGATAGTACGATGCAAATGTTTATCTAAAAATTGATTAATTTTTTCTTTTGGTACAAATGCAAATAAAAGACGGGAATGAAACTTATATGGACACTCTTCATGTCTCGGTTCTAATACAGCATGTTTATTTGGATCAAAATCTAAAATAAATGGTTTTTCATTCATACATTTCTTCCTCGTATTATCTTAATTCCATAGCATCCTGAGAAAATTCAACTGGATACTCATCTGACCACTTTTCTGTTGCAGTTTTGACAGTTTTAAAGCCGAAGTTTTCATATAATGCTTTAGCCCCTTTATTGTTGCTAAATACTTCTAAATATATTGGTCTTTCCATTTCATTCAATGCTTTAGCTAATAATTTGGTTGCCACACCTTGCTTTTGTTTTGATGGATCAACATAGATAAATTCTAAATGATTATCATTAAATCCAACAAAGCCCAGCAATTCTTCATTTTTTACTGCTATATAAATTTTACATGATAATAAGTAATTTTGATATGGTGCTTTTGTTAATGGGATAAAAACTTCTTGCAAGTTTTCACTTTCCAATTCTTGCATTCTAGCCTTATCAATAACAGCACAAAGTTTATTAAAATATTTATCTTCATAAAATTTTATTTCTATATCCATATTTTTTCCTTTTTTGTTTTACTTGTAATACAATGTAATTAAATGTAACACATTTTATAAGAGGTGATAATTATGTCAACTACTATAAGTTTAAGATTACCAGAAGATCTAAAAAAACAAGCTACAAAAGTTTTTAATGAATATGGTTTAGATTGGTCATCCGCTATGAGAATGATCCTAACACAAGTTGTAAGTGATAATGCGATTCCAGTAAACCTTTCTAGATATTCTGATATTTCTCCTGAAATACAAAAAAGTATTGATAAATCATTAGAGGAATACAGAAATGGTAACTATAAAACAGCAAATTCAGTTGATGAATTATCTAAAGACTTGAATAAAAATTAATTCTTCCTTTTTCTACTTCTCACATTTGATCATTATTATATCTATTTTTTGTTTACATTGTCACAAGCTTGAACTAAAATAGCCCTTGGATAATAAAAAGCGAAAACCTTCATTCAACGTTTATCGCAGAACCTTTTCGTGATATTTATAGGAGGATTTTTATGATTAAACCTGTTATTGAAAATGTTCACGCACTAGAGATTTTTGACTCACGTGGTAACCCAACAGTTGAAGCTACTGTTGTTTTATCAAATGGTGTCTCTGGTAGTGCTGAAGTTCCATCTGGTGCTTCAACTGGTGAAAACGAAGCTGTTGAATTACGTGATGGTGGTTCACGTTTAGGTGGCAAAGGCGTTACTAAAGCAGTTAACAATGTTAACACTGAAATTAATGATGCATTAAAAGGTTTGTCTCCTTACAACCAACCATTAATTGATGAAACTATGATTAAATTAGATGGTACTCCAAACAAAGCTCGTTTAGGCGCCAACGCAATCTTAGGTGTATCAATGGCAACTATGCGCGCTGCAGCAAACAGCTTAAATGTACCTCTATATCGCTACATCGGTGGTGACGATTTGGAAATGCCTCAAACATTCCACAACGTTATTAATGGTGGTGAACACGCAGACAATGGTATTGATATCCAAGAATTCATGATCACACCAGTTACTAAGACTTCATTCCGTGATGGTTTTAACAAGATCGTTAATACTTATCACATGTTGAAAAAAGTTATCGAAGATGCAGGCTTCACTACTGGATTAGGCGATGAAGGTGGATTTGCACCTAACTTAAACAACTCTGAAGAAGCTTTGAAGATGTTACATGAAGCTATTATCAAAGCTGGCTACAAACCAGGTGAAGATATTGCGATTGCTTGTGACTGTGCTGCATCATACTTTTACAACAAAGAAACTAAGAAATATGACCTTGAGGGCAAGACTTATACTGATGAAGAACTTGCTGATTACTATGGTAAATTAATTGATGAATTCCCTGAATTAATTTCAATTGAAGACCCATATGATGAAAACGATGTTGAAGGTATGGCTAAATTTACTGCTCGCTTCAAAGACCGTATTCAAATTGTTTTGGATGACTTTATTTGTACTAACCCAAGATTAATTGTTAAAGCTATGAAGGAAAAATGTGGTAATGCTTTACTAATTAAGTTGAACCAAGTTGGTAGTGTAACTGAAACTCTAGAGGCTATTCGTTTAGGTAAAAAGAATGGTTACAACACCATGATTTCACACCGTTCTGGTGAAACTGGTGATACCTTTATTTCTGACTTTGCAGTTGCTACTAACGCAGGTCAATTAAAGGCTGGTGCTCCTGCACGTAGTGAACGTGTTGAAAAGTACAACCAATTATTAAGAATCGAAGCTGAATTAGGCGCAGGTGAACGTTTAGCTTACTTCCCTGACTCAATTGACAGAGATTATATTGATTATTACAGTTTCTTAGATAAGAAATAAATTTAATCTTTAAATTCAAAAAGTGGGATACTTATTTGCAAGTATCTCACTTTTTTTATACGCTTATTATGGACAAACTTTTAGTAAGGAGGTCATTTATATGACCGAACAAAAAACCGGTTTAACTTCTGATCAAGCTAAACAATTATTAACTAAATATGGAAACAATGAAGTTCCAGAACCAAAATTCAACTTTTTTAAAGCATTTTTATCTAAACTTTGGAATTTATCTGCATGGATATTAGAGGCAGCATTAGTTCTAGAAGTCTTTTTAGGCAAAGGAATTCAAGCAAGCTTTGTTTTATTAATGTTATTGTTTGCGGCATTAAATGGAACCATCCAAAAAAGAAAATCACGCAAAGTCTTAGATGATATTTCACATGAATTAACCCCTATCGTTTCTGTTAAAAGAGATAATACGTGGCAAAAAATAAATTCTAAATATCTAGTTCCAGGTGATTTAATCAGTTTAAATCGTGGTGCAATCTTGCCAGCAGATGCAAAATTGATTTCTGGACAAATGTCTTGTGATGAAAGTTCGATTACTGGTGAATCAAAATCTGTCACAAAAAAACTAAATAGTCAGTTATTTGCTGGAACTACAGTAGTTGCGGGTAATGGGTTAGCCGTTGTTACTGCAACTGGTGCCAATTCTCGCTCTGGTAAAACAGTAAATTTGATTAATAATTCTGCTGCACCAGGTCATTTGCAACAACTATTAACTAAAATAATTTTATATTTATGTTTATTAGATTCTGTTTTAACTATCATTTTAATCATCGCTGCAATTATTAGACATGACAATATTATCCAGATGATGCCATTTTTGGCAATGATGTTTATTGCATCAATTCCTGTTGCGATGCCTTCAACTTTTGCATTATCTAATTCATTTGAAGCAAAAAGATTGAGCAAAGAAGGTATTTTGACTTCTGATTTAACAGGAATTCAAGATGCAGCTAATTTGAATTTATTATTATTAGATAAAACTGGTACCATTACAGAAAATAAAACTGAGGTTGCAAGTTGGACTAACTTTTCTACAATGAAAAACAATCAAGTTCTAAAATTAGCAGGATTAGCTTGTGATAAACAAAACTTGGGTGTAATTGATGAAGCAATTCTTGATTATTTAAAAGACCATAACATCGCAATTGTTGATGCAAAATCTTACATCCCCTTTTCTTCTGATAAGGGATATTCAGAAGCTAAAAGTTCAGATCATGATATAAAACTTGGCTCATTTAGACAATTGTCTAAAATTGATCCTGCTGCACAAATAAAAGTAAAAGATATTAATTTTACTGCTGGTAGATCAGTAGCTGTTTTAATTGATAATAAACTTGCTGGTGTATTTATCCTGCAAGATAAAATTAGACCTGATAGTAAACGTGCACTAACTGAATTGAAAAAGCGTGGAATTAAACCAATTATGTTGACTGGTGATAATCAAAGAACCGCAGCATATGTAGCTAAACAAGTTGGTCTTAAAGGTAAAGTTATTTCAATTCATGAGTTTGATGAAAACACCCCCTTATCTGAATTATCAGGTATCGCTGATGTTTTACCAGAAAATAAACTTGATATGGTCAAACTATTTCAAAAAAAAGGCTATATAGTGGGGATGACTGGCGATGGTGTCAATGACGCTCCTGCATTAAAGCAAGCTGAAGTCGGTATTGCAATGTCAAATGCAGCTGATGTATCAAAAAGAACCAGCAAAATGGTATTACTTGATGAAGGATTAATGCCAATTATTAAAATCCTAGATGCTGGACACCGTGTATACCAACGAATGACAACTTGGTCTCTAACAAAATTATCAAGAACAGCAGAATTAACTGTTTTGATTACTTTAGGTTATTTGGCTTTTGGATATTTACCATTAGCATTTAACGCTATGGTTATTTATACGATTATGAATAATATGGTGACTTTAATGATTGGAACAGATCATGCAGCAGTTACTTATAAGCCAGAAAATTGGGATATTCCTAAACTCTCAAAAATTTCATTTTCACTAGCTTTAGGTTGGACTGTTGCTGGATTTGGATATATGCAATTTATGATGTCTCAAAATTATTCGCATAATACCATCGCAACAGCAATTTATGTCTATCTAGTATTAACCGCTATGTTTTTAATTTTAATTACTCGTACCAAAACATATTTCTGGCAATCTCATCCTTCAAAATATGTTGGAACTGTACAAATTATTGATGTTTTATTGACATTTTTATTAGCAGGATTAGGAATTGCAATGAGTAAAATCTCAATTATGCATATCTTAATCACTGCAATAGTTGCACTAGTAGCTGCAATTATCATAGATTTAGTTTATAAACCATTGATCAATAAAGTTTAACATTAAAAAATGCCAAGGCACTTCAAATTTGCCTTGGCATTTTTTTATTTATTATCATCATATTTAACTAATGAAAACATATCTATATCAGGTAATTTTTCTCTACCTTTTAAATTAGTCAATTCAATATAAAATGCAGCACCCACAACTGTACCACCTAAACGTTCAATTAACTCTCTAGCAGCTCTTAGGGTTCCTGCAGTTGCCATTAAATCATCACAAATAACAACTTTTTGTCCTGGTTTTATTGCATCCATGTGCATTTCTAGACTATTTGATCCATATTCTAAATCATATGAAGCAATTTCTGTTTTACGAGGAAGTTTATGTGGCTTTCTTGCAGGAACAAAACCTAATCCCAATTCATATGCAACAGGACAACCCACAATGAAGCCTCTAGCTTCAGGGCCTACTATTACATCAGCATTTCTGCTTTTAGCATATTTAGCTAATTCATGTGTTGCAGCACGATATGCCTTTCCATCTTGCAACAATGGTGTAATATCACGAAAAGTTATCCCCTTATTAGGAAAATCGTGTACGCTTGCAATATACTTTCTAAAATCAATTGCCATTATCAAAAACCTCCATTAATGCATTAAACTTTTAATATAATTCAAAAGTTTAATGGATGGCATAGTTCTAAGATTTTGTACAAAATCAACTTGCGATTTCACAGCTTGATAATACCGTGAATTAGTTAAGGCTTGATTCTGTGCATTTTTTTCAGGAACTATTTGAACATCTTCCATTTTAACAAAATTTAGCTCTAAAAACACTCGCAAGATAAAGTATATAGTTTCCGTATTCATATCAAGATGTGGTGCAACTATTTTATAATCCTCTGGTTTCAAGCCAGGATGAGAATATACATATTTTAAAGCCTTCCTGAATTTCATATCTGATGGAATTTCATCCACTGGTAAGTTATCTATTGTAAAACGTAAATAAACTTGCTCAAAATTATTTTGTTCAATAACTTGCTTTAATTGAAAAATATTATGTGGTGCATCAAGTAAAGTAATAATTTGTTTTTGACCTTGATAATTATTTGCTAATTCTATTTTTTCAGGATCTATATTATAACTGTTTAAACTAGCATTTTTATTTGCAGGATCAAACAATAAATACTTATCTGCAAAACCTAACAAATGTTTTTCATTTCTAAAATCAATAACCTTAGTAGGCATTGCTAATTTAGGTAGTCCAAATTCAAAATCTACTATTGAAGCTTGAATTGATTTTTTATTTTGCCATTCATTAATATTTAAAGTCACAAATATTTTCTTGACAAAAGGTAATAAAGTTTGAGTCAAATAACTTTTATTAAAACCTACTACCTTTAACTTAGCTAATTGAAATCTAATATGTGCTTTAGTCTGCCCCATTACCATTAAATTAGTAATATTAGGATTATTTATTTCAAATATTGGCTCTGGATTACCTGTACCAAATGGACCTACTAATTGAATTTCATTATACAAATTTATAGTAATATCATTTGGATCTAAAGCCTCATCATAATTTTTTATAGCTATATTAGTAGTCAAATGATAACTTTTTTCAAATTCTTGACGTAATTTTGAAATGTTTGACTGCTTCATTGATAAACCACAAGCAAAATCATGACCACCAAATTTAGTTAATAAAGTTTTTGAAAAAGGATGTAGTGCATCAAATAAATTAAATCCGGTTTTACTTCTACCAGAACCAACTATTTCGCCATTTTCAGCCTTGGTTAACAAAATCGCTGGTTTATTTGTTTGTTCAACAATTTTATTTGCGACTAATCCTAAAACTCCTTGATGCCAATTAGGATTGTATAAAACTAAAGTATTATTTTTTCCGTAGCTCATTTGATTAATTTGCATTATTGCTTGATCAAAAACTTGCTTGGTTAATTGTTGCCTTTTGGTATTTAATTCTTCAATTTTTTCAGCTAATTTTTGGGCAGTTTCATCATCATCTGCTAACAATAATTCAACAGCAAGTTTTGCATCTGCTAATCTTCCAACAGCATTTAATCTTGGAGCGATCATAAAACCAATATCTGTTTGATCAATGGATCCTAATTTTAATCCAGCTTGCTTGATTAATGCTTGTAAACCAATATGCTCTGTTTCATTTAATTGCTCTAACCCACGTTTAACTATGATATGCCCTTCACCAGTAACTTTAACCATATCACCAATAGTACCAATCATAACAAACTCTAATAATTCGGGCATTGGATCATCCATTAATGCACGGCAAATTGTATATGCAACTCCTGCACCACAATAATCATCAAAAGGATACTTTTGACCTGGATAATTACAATGAACAATTGCATATGCATCTGGGACTTTTTCTTGGAAAGTATGGTGATCAGTAACTATTGTATCAACTCCCATTCTAGCTGCATATGCTACTTCATTGACACCCGTAATACCATTATCGACAGTGATTATTAATTTAGTTCCATCAGCTACAATTTTTTTATAACTATCAAGATTGGGGCCATATCCATCTTTAAACCTATCTGGAATAAAATAATGAACATCAGCACCTAATATACTTAACGTTTCAACCATAATTGTAGTAGCAGTAATACCATCTGCATCATAATCACCATAAATAGTAATTTTTTCACCTTGATCAATTGCCTTGTTAATTCGCTTGACCGCTTTATCCATATCATGCATTAAATATGGATCAGCTAAATCATTTTCATTAGCATTCAACCAAAAATCAATTTCTTTTTGAGTAGTTATTCCTCTTAATGAAAACAACTTAGCCTGAATTGGACTAAGTTGAAATTGGTCAATTACATCTTGTGAAATATTTTGACCTTGTCTTTTTTCCCATTTAATCATTTTAATTTAAACACTTGTAAATTCTTATTAGTAGCAGTTTCTGTTTTGATTAATTTACCACGAATAGCCCAACGATTAGTTCCACCATCAGCACAGGTAATCAATGTAACAATATTATCTTTAGTATTATTGACTAACCATACAGCTGTTGGATCAACAACTTTTTTCATGTAAATTTTATAAATATAAACTTTTTTTAAATCAGTCAGATATACTTTTTCGCCTAGCTTAGTATTTTCTAAAGGTGAAAACAATATCCCTTGAGTCGTCATATAGTGCCCAGCTAATGGATAATTGCCCTTTCCCATTACTTGGTCAGCTCTCATAGTGCCACCGCCAGTTGACATCGCATCATTGCTTAGTCCCAACATAATTGGCAAATACATTTTTACCTTTGGAATAGCCAATGCACCAATTGCATCGGAGGTGTTTTTTACACGTGATCGTGTAACTTGAGCAAAGTCAATTTCTTTAACTTTACTGTAATCAAACATCCCTTTTTTCTTTTTATTTTTTTCTATGCTATCACGATTCAAACTACTTAATGCACTCGCTTGGTTTTGCGAAACCATCATATTTGAAATTTGTTTGTTGAAAATTAAGACCAGGCCAATTATCAATAAAACAATTGCAAGTATTCGCAGCCAAATATTTCGTTTGCTTTTTTTTGTTGCCATAGGTTACTTTCCTTTGATATCATCATCATTCATTCTTAGTACTGCCATAAATGCATCTTGTGGCACTTCTACACGACCAACAGATTTCATCCGCTTTTTACCACGTTTTTGTTTATCTAATAACTTTGCACGACGGTCAGGGTCACCAGTATGAATTCTAGCAGTTACATCTTTACGATATGGTTTGATTGTGGCACGTGAAATAATTTTAGCCCCAATTGCTCCTTGAATATCTACTTCAAAGTTTTGTCTTGGAATTAATTTCTTAAGTAGTGATGTCATTTGTCTTGCACGCTCTTGTGCTTCATCACGATGAGCAATAAAGCTTAAGGCATCAATAGGCTCTTTATTAAGTAATATATCAATTTTAACTAAATCTGTAGTGCGATAGCCTGTAATTTCATAATCAAGGGAGGCATATCCTTTAGTTGAAGATTTTAAATCATCAAAGAAATCAAAAATAATTTCAGCTAATGGCATATTATATATTACATTAACTCGATATTTATCAAGATAGTCCATAGTTACAAATTCGCCACGTTTGTGTTGGCACAATTCCATGACTGCCCCTACAAATTCATTAGGAACCATGATCTCAGCTTTAACAAAGGGTTCTTGAACTTGCTTATATTCTCCAGCTTCAGGTAAATCAGAAGGATTATCAATAACTTTAGTAGAGCCATCATTCATAATTGCATGATAGTCAACTGATGGTGCGGTCATAATTAGATCTAAATTAAATTCTTGCTCTAATCGCTCTTGCACTACATCCATATGTAATAACCCTAAAAAACCACATCTAAAACCAAAGCCTAAAGCAGTTGAAGTCTCTGGTTCAAACTCCAATGCAGCATCATTAAGTTGTAATTTTTGCAATGCTTCTTTTAAATCATCATATTTTGCATTGTCAACTGGATACATTCCTGAATAAACCATTGGTGGAATTTGGCGATACCCTGGCAGTGGCTCTCGTGTAGGATTTTTGGCAATAGTTATAGTATCACCTACACGAGTTTCTCTAACAGATTTGATATTGGCAGTTAAATATCCTACGTCACCTGCAACTAACACGTCTTTTTTCACGGGACTTGGAGTAGAAACACCAACTTCGGTAACTTCATAAGTTTTATGAGTATTCATAATTTCAATTTGATCACCTGGCTTTACCATTCCATCTTCTACACGAATAGATAAAACAACTCCGCGATAATCATCATATTTTGAATCAAATATTAAAGCCTTTAAAGGTGCTTTCAAATCGCCTTGGGGTGCAGGAATATCAGAAACTATCCGCTCTAATAATTCTGGAATACCTTGTCCTGTTTTACCAGATACCTCTACTGCGTCTGCGGCATCTAGTCCTAACATTTCCTCAATTTCTTCTTTTGCATTTTCAGGATCTGCAGATGGAAGATCAATTTTATTGATTACAGACAAAATAGTTAAATCATCATCAATTGCTAGATAAGTATTTGCCAAAGTCTGTGCTTGAACACCTTGTGTTGCATCAACTACCAATAAAGCCCCTTCACATGCTGCTAGTGATCTTGATACTTCATAAGAAAAGTCAACATGTCCTGGAGTGTCTATCAAATGAAAAATATAAGTTTCACCATTTTTAGCATGATATTTTACTTCAACAGAGTTTAATTTAATGGTAATTCCTCGTTGACGCTCTAGTGGCATATCATCTAATAATTGATTTTTCATTTGTCGATGTTCAACTGTATCAGTTAATTCTAAAATACGATCAGCTATTGTAGATTTTCCATGATCGATATGTGCAACAATTGAAAAGTTACGAATATGCTTTTGATAATTTTCTAATTCTTTAAAATCCATTAATTTCACCTTTTTCGTCTGCTATCTATTATATCAAAGGCAATAAACTAGAACAAAATAAAAGCAGGCTATATAAACCTGCTCTTATTTAACTAAATGAATCTTTTAAACGCTCGAAAAAGTTCTTTTCCTGAGGTGATATTGATCCACCACTTGCTTTAACATAATCAACTAAAGCTTGTTTTTGTTTGTCGTTAAGCGTCTTTGGAATAACTACATCAACTGTAACTTGTTGGTCACCAGAACCATTTCCACGCAAATATGGTACCCCTTGACCACGCAAGGTAAATTTAGATCCAGGTTGTGTTCCAGCAGGTATTTTTAAATTAGTCTTTCCATGTACAGTGTTAATACTAATTTTATCCCCTAAACTAGCTTGGGCAAAAGAAATTGGAACAGTAGTATATATAGTAGTGCCACGCCGAGTGAATTCTTTACTTGGCTTAATTCTAAATACTATGTACAAATCTCCATAGGATCCACCATTTTTACCTGCTTCACCTTGTCCAGCCAATCTAATCTGTTGACCACTATCAATTCCTGCAGGTACTTTAACTTCAAGAGTTTGTTTTTTGTCAATTGTACCTTTGCCATCGCAAGTCTTACATGGATGCATAATAATTACACCACGACCATGACATTTATCACATGGTACACTACGTTGAATAACTCCAAGCATAGATTGTTGAGTGATTGTCATCATTCCAGTGCCATGACATTTGTCACAAGTTATAGGATGAGTTCCAGGCTCTGCACCACTACCTTTACAAGTAGGACAAGTTTCACTACGTGTATAAGTAATATCAGTAGTCTTACCATTAATTGCATCCATAAAATCAATATTCATTGTGTAATCTAAATCATCACCACGAACTGGTGCAGTAGGATCTACATGTTGTCTTTGACCGCCATTGAATAAATCACTAAAAATGTCTCCAAAACCGCCAAAGCCTCCAAAATCACCATAAGCATTAGCACTGCCACCGCCAAAGCCGCCTTGACCATTTACACCTGCTTGACCAAATTGATCATATTGGGCTCTTTTTTGCTTATCTTTTAAAACTTCATAGGCTTCATTAACTTCTTTAAATTTTTCTTCTGCATCCGGAGCTTTATTTAGATCCGGGTGATATTTTTTAGATAGTTTTCTATAAGCTTTCTGAATATCTTGTTCACTGGCATCTTTACTGACGCCAAGAACGTCATAATAATCACGATTGGTTGCCATTGTTGCTCCTTATTATTTTACAAAAGAAAAGAACTACTTGCGCAGTTCTTTTAAGTATAAACCTTTTACTTGTCAGGATCTACTTTTTTAAAGTCGCCATTAACAGTATCACCATCTGAGCCATTTGCATCGCCAGAATTGTTTTGGTTAGGATTTTGTCCTGGGTTTGATTGTTGACCATTTTGTTGATACAACTTAACGGCTAAATCTTGAGCAACTTTGGCTAAATCGTCTTTCTTAGCTTTCATCTCATCAAGATCATTATCTTTTTGAGCTTTCTTTAATGCATCTAAAGCATCTTGAACTTTCTTAGTATCATCATCTGAAACTTTGCCTTTAACATCTTTCAATGTCTTTTCAGTTGAGAAGATTAAAGTATCTACTTCATTACGTAAATCAGCTTCATCTTTTCTCTTCTTATCTTCATCAGCATGTTCTTCAGCTTCTTTTTGCATCTTCTTAATTTCTTCATCAGATAAACCAGATGAACTCTTGATGGTAATCTTTTGTTCTTTACCAGTGCCCATATCTTTTGCAGATACATTAACGATACCATTTTTATCAATATCAAATGTAACTTGAATTTGTGGTACACCACGAGGTGCTGCAGGGATATCTGTTAATTCAAAACGACCTAATGTCTTATCATCTGCAGCCATTGGACGTTCACCTTGCAAAACATGAATATCAACAGCTGGTTGATTATCTGCTGCAGTTGAAAATACTTGGCTCTTTGATGTAGGAATTGTAGTGTTACGATCAATTAACTTAGTGAATACTCCACCCATTGTTTCAATACCTAATGACAATGGAGTAACATCTAGCAATACGATGTCTTTTACATCTCCTGAAATAACACCACCTTGGATAGCTGCACCTAAAGCAACAGCTTCATCTGGGTTGATTGAATGATCAGGTTCTTTACCGCTCCATTGCTTTACAGCTTCTTGAACTGCAGGAATACGAGTAGAACCACCATTTAAGATGACCTTATCAATATCATTTACTGTTAAACCAGCATCTTTTAGTGCATTGTCAAATGGCACTTTAGTTTTATCAACTAAATCATGAGTTAATTCATCAAATTTAGCTCTTGTTAAATCGGCTTCCAAGTGTAAAGGACCAGTTTCACCTGCAGAAATAAATGGAAGTGAAATATGAGTTTGAGAAACACCAGATAAATCCTTTTTAGCATTTTCAGCTGCATCTTTCAAACGTTGCAGTGCCATCTTATCTTTAGATAAATCAACACCATTTTCTTGCTTGAAGTTGTCAATCAACCAATTCATAATACGTTGATCAAAATCATCCCCACCTAAGTGAGTATCACCATTAGTTGATAATACTTGAAATACTCCATCACCTAATTCAAGGACAGAAACATCAAAAGTACCACCACCAAGGTCATAAACCAAGATTTTTTCATCTTTATCATCTTTATCTAGACCATATGCTAAAGCAGATGCAGTAGGTTCATTGATTATTCTTTGAACATTTAAACCAGCAATCTTACCAGCATCTTTAGTTGCCTGTCTTTGAGCGTCGTTAAAATAAGCAGGTACAGTAATAACAGCGTCTTTTACAGGTTCACCAAGATAATCTTCAGAAAACTTCTTGATGTATTGTAAAATCATAGCTGAAATTTCTTGTGGTGTATATGACTTGTCTCCAACTTTAACTTTATATCCAGCTTCACCCATGTGACGTTTGATTGAAACGATTGTGTTAGGGTTAGTAATAGCTTGTCTTTTAGCAACTTCACCAACTTGAATTTCACCATCTTTAAATGCAACTACAGATGGTGTTGTACGATTTCCTTCTGGATTTGTAATAATCTTAGGTTCTTTTCCTTCTAGTACTGCAACTGCAGAGTTTGTAGTTCCTAAATCAATACCAATAACTTTTGCCATTATTAATTTAACTTCCTCTCTTATTGTGCCACGATAACCATTGCTGGTCTTAATGTTCTATCTTTATATAAATAACCTTTTTGAAGCACTTGAACAACATGGTCTTTTTGATCATCATTTTGAGCAGTTGTCATTTGAACTGCTTGATGAATGGTCGGATCAAATTTTTGACCATCAGCTTCAATTTCAGTAATACCATGATCATTTAATGCTTTTACTAATGCATCTAAGGTCATTTGAACACCTTTTTTCAATTGCTTTGAAGCGTCATCATCAACTTTTACTTGCAGTGCACGCTCTAAATTATCAATTGCTGGTAAAACATCTTTTGCCAAAGTTTGTGACTCATATTTAATCAATTGTGCTCGTTCTTTAGCATATCTATTTTGAGCATTTTGAATTTCAGCTTGACTACGTAAAAACTTATCTTCAAGTTCTTTATTAGTATCCATTAATTTAGCTAGAGAATCAGATAACTTTTTTATTTCATCTGTTTTTTCACTAGTTTTTTTAGTATCTTCTTTTTTTATATTTTCTTTTGTCTTTTCATTTTCTTGATTTAAATCTTTTTCACTAGGAAACTCTTTATCGCTCAAAATGCCCTCCTTATTTAAAGCCACCATAATAATCTAATAATTTCTTAGCCAATTCATTACTAAAATATTCCAGTAACCCTATCATCTGTGAATATGGCATGTTAGTAGGTCCTAGCAACGCAATTGTTCCTTTACCATGATTTCCAACATTATATTCAGCAGTTAATAAACTATAATTTTCTAGTAACTGACTAGGCATCTCAGAACCTAGTTTTACTCTAACACTGTATGGTCCTTTTTTAGTTTTGGTCTCAGGATTCATTAAATCTGAAAAACTATTATCCTGCAATAGTTGATATAAAGATTTAATTTGTTTTGGGTTTTCCAATTTGGAATTACTCAATAAATTTATTTGCCCATCAACATACATCTGATCACTGGCAGCATCTTTGACAACATCATCAACCAGTTTTAACAAATCAAATGAATTATTATCAATATTACCTAAACCTATCTTGTGCAAGTAATCCATTGAAATTTCATTGATGTAATGACCAACTAAATTATCATTTAATAAACGAACAGCTCGTTCAATTTCAGTTCCATTAATGTTATTTGGTAGCGTATATACTTGGTTTTGAACATTACCATCATCAGTAACTAATATCGCCATAACTTGGCGATTAGACAGTGGAACTATCCTAAAGCCCGTAATTTTTGTATTTACAGCTTCAGGGCCTTCAGCAAAGGCTGTATAATTAGTTAAATTTGACAATATTTTAGCTGCCTGCTCAACAATTTCATTGACTTGATTAAATGGTTGATCTAATAATGAAATGATTTTTGTATATACAGAGCTAGGCAATTCTAAAGGTTCTATCAAATTGTCTAAATAATATCTATACCCTTGACTTGAAGGAATTCTACCACTTGATGAATGTGTTTTTTCAATCAAATTTTTGTGTTCCAAATAAGCCATTTCATTTCTAATTGTTGCACTAGACACCTTAATAGGTAATTGCTGCATAACGGTCTTTGAACCAACAGGCTCGTGTGTCTGAGCAAAGTCCATAATGATTGTTTTTAAAATCAATTCTTGACGTTCAGTTAACATACTATCGCCTCTTATTTAGCACTCATTTGTCTTATGTGCTAACAATGAATAAGATACCAGGAAATTAGCACTAAATCAAGTGCTTTGCTAATTTTTTTGAAAAATAATTTATTTTTTCACACTTTCAAAATATTCCTGAACATGCTTTTTATCCATAATCATTTGTTTTTTTAATTGATCCAAATTATTAAATTTTATTTCTCCACGCAAATATTTAAACCATTCAATAGTGGCTGGTTTATCATATACATCTTCATCAAAATTAAATAAATTTGATTCAATAAAAATATGGTTATTGTTACCTATTGTTGGATTATAACCAACACTAGTCATAGAATCATACCAATGATTATTAACTTTAGTTTTTGTTGCATATACACCAACTTTTGGAATTATTTTTGAACCATATGATCTCAAGTTAATTGTAGGGAAACTCAATTTATGACCATTTCTTAAGCCATGCCCTACTTTGCCACTAAGTTTATAATGGTATCCTAATAATTTTGACGCATAAATCATTCTACCTTCAATTATTGCTTTTCTAACAGCAGTTGAACCAATTTTTATTCCATCAAAAGTCTGTTCAGGCAATGTCACCACATCAAAACGTCCTTTAGACATTTGTTTCATAGTAATCATATTAGCAATTTCTTTTGGTCCAAAAGTATAGTCAAATCCAGCAACAACAGTATCTGCATTTAATCTGACAAGTACATTATCGACAAATTGTTTAGGTGATATCTGACTAAATGCCGAAGTAAATTCTAATATTCCTAAATAATCAGCCCCCAATTTTTCAACTAAATCAGCTTTTTCATCAAGTGTTGTAAGATAATTAAAATTTGTTGCATGTGCGTATATTTCTTTGGGGTGCTTGTTAAAAGTCAATACCATTAATGGTAATTTCTTTTTTATAGCAATATCATGAGCTTCTTTTATTAAACGTTGGTGACCTAAATGAACCCCATCAAAAAAGCCTAGAGCTAAAACAAGTTTTCCTGGAATAATATTTTTAGTAATTGGATATTTTATATGAATAATCTGCACACAATAACCTCACTAACTATTTTGCAATAGCATCATTTCTGGAGTATATATGCTACCAGATAATTTATATATTGCCTTAACTTTATTATTGTAGCGTAAAGCTACTTTTTTTTCATCAGTATCTAATACTATTTGATTACCATTTTTTACTTTTTGCCATTGCTTTTCAGTCAAATTAATTGTTGGATAGTTTGCAAAAAAATCTTCAAGTGAAATTAACCACTTATCAATTTGATTTGTATCTTCTTGTAATTGCTCTAAAGTTACACTTTGTTTTAAATCAAATCCGGCACTATTTGTACGAATCAAATTTGACATCACTGCAGGAATATCTAATTTTGTACCTAAATCATTAACTAATGATCTGACATAAGTGCCTTTGCTACATTCAATTTCAAAATCAAAAGTTTCTTGTTGATTAGCTGCATCATATTCTGGTTTATTTAATAATTTATATTCATCAATATTTACTTTTCGAATTGGTCTTTCAACTTCTATACCAGCTCTAGCATATTCATATAAATGTTTTCCATTTACCTTGATAGCAGAATAAATTGGCGGCACTTGTTCAATTGTACCTAAAAAAGTATCCATAGTACTTTGAATTTTATCTGCGGTAATTTTTTGCAAAAGTGGTCTTCTTTCTAAAACTGTTCCTGATATATCATAACTATCTGTACTATAGCCCAAAATTCCAGAGCCTTGATACTTTTTAGACTTTGTATGCATTAAATCAATTAACTTAGTCGCCTGTCCAATCGCAATTGGCAAAACCCCAGTAACATCAGGATCTAATGTTCCAGCATGACCAATTTTTTTTATATGTAAAATTTTTCGTAGCTTATAAACTACATCAGCACTTGTCATGCCTTTAGGCTTATTAACAACAATTATTCCATTTATCATTTTTCTCACCTAATATAAAAGCGTCACAATGTGACGCTTTTATATATTATCTTTCTTGATCTTCTTTTTTTATTTTTGCAATCAATTTATCAATTTTACTACCATATTGTACTGAAGTATCACGTTTGAAGATTAATTCAGGAACTTTATAAACAGTTAGTTCTTGACCAAGTAAATGACGCATCATTCCTTTAGCTTTTTCTAACCCTTCTTGAACTTCCTCTTCTTTTTTCTTGTTTTCAGTCAATAAGCTGTAATAAATTGTTGCATATGAAAAATCATTTGTGACTTCAACTGCTGTAATTGTAACTTCACGCAGTCTTGGATCACGAATCTTTTTTTGCAATATTGTAGTTAACTCGCGTAGAATTTCACCTTCAACACGGCCAATACGATGTTTCATATAAACCTCCTAACTACTGAGGCTTTACCTCTTGCATTTCATAAGCTTCAAGTTCGTCATCAACTTTGATATCATTATAGTTTTCAATTGTTAGTCCACAATCAAAACCTTGCTTAACTTCTTTAACATCATCTTTAAATCTCTTCAAAGATGCTACTTTTCCGTCATAGATAACAACACCATTGCGAACTACACGAATTCCAGAGTCTCTAGTAACATATCCACTATCAACAAAAGCACCTGCAATTGTACCAACTTTTGAAACTTTCCAGATTTCACGTACAGTTAAATTACCAGTGACTTTTTCTTCATAAGTTGGCTCTAGCATACCCTTCATCGCAGCTTCAACGTCATCAATTGCCTTATAAATAATACTATATAAACGAATATCTACTTCATCAGTTGCTGCTTGATCTTTAGCAGTTGCAGTTGGACGAACATTAAAACCAATAATAAATCCATTAGATGCACTAGCTAAAGTTACATCAGATTCATTAATTGCACCAACGCCTGCATGAATAATATTTACACGAACGCCTTCAACATCAATTTTTTCCAAAGCTTGTTGCAATGCTTCAACAGATCCTTGAGTATCAGCCTTTAAAACAATGTCAACTTCTTTCATGTTTTCACGTTTCATAGTATCAAACAAATTATCTAAAGTAACATGTTGTACTTGTTCACGTTGTTTTCTTAATGCATTTTGAGCACGTTGTTCACCAACACTACGTGCAGTTTTTTCGTCATCAAATACGACAAATCGATCTGCTGACTCTGGTACATCATTTAAACCAGTAATTTCAACAGGCATTGATGGTGTAGCACTCTTAACTCGGCGACCTTTATCATTAGTCATAACACGAACTCGACCAAATGTATTACCAACAACAATTGGATCACCAATATGCAAAGTACCTTGTTGAACTAAGATATCTGCTACAGGCCCTCTCCCACGTGATAAGTGAGCTTCTACGACAGTTCCAATAGCCTTTTGATCTGGATCTGCAGTTAATTCTAGAACATCTGCTTGCAATAAAATCATTTGTAACAAATCTTCAACATTTTCACCTGTTTTTGCAGAAATATCAACAAATATTGTATTGCCGCCATAATCTTCAGGAATTAAGTTGTACTTCATTAATTGCTCAGTAACATGTTGTGGATTAGCACCTGGCACATCCATTTTGTTAATAGCAACAATAATTGGTACTTTAGCAGATTTTGCATGGTCGATAGCTTCAATAGTCTGAGGCATAACACCATCATCTGCAGCAACAACCAAAACAACAATATCAGTAATATCAGCACCACGAGCTCTCATGTTTGAAAAGGCAGCATGTCCAGGAGTATCTAAAAATGTAATTAGTCGATTATCAATTTTAACCTGATATGCACCAATTTTTTGAGTAATACCACCAGCTTCATGTTCTGATACATTAGTATGACGTAATCTATCAAGTAAAGTAGTCTTACCATGGTCAACATGTCCCATAATCGTAACTACAGGAGGACGCTTTTCTTGATGTTTAGATTTAAGAGATTCCTTCATCTCTTTATCATAGATCTTGTCAATATCAGAAATATCTTCATGAACTTTTTCTTTAGCTTCTATACCATATTCAGCAGCTAATAATTCAATCGTATCTTTATCTAATGATTGATTTTGATTAGTCATAATTCCCAACATAAATAATTTTTTGATAATTTCTGCTGGTTCTCTATGTAATAATTTTGCTAGATCTTGAGCATTCATTCCCTCTTCAAAAACTAAAGTTTCAGGTAATGGACGTTCTTTTCTAGCGGTCGGTTGCTTTTTGACTTCTGTTCTTTCTTGGCGACGTTTGTTCTTACGCTTTCTACGCTCTGAACGATCAGAATGTTCACTGCGTTCACCAAATCTTGAATCAATTCCCTTACGTCCTGGTTTACCAGTATTTCTACCATGACCATTATTGTTACGACGCTTTTCATTTTCAGGAGCTGGAGTTGCAGCAGCTAATAAATTAGGTTTTGGTGATGTTGACTTATTTGTATTAGAATTTCTTCTTACATGATTATTATTGCGACGTAGTGATCTGTTATTAGAATTTTCATTTCTATTATCAGCGTTTGCCTTATTTCTTGCAGGAGAAGGTTTTAAAATCTTCGGTCCTGTAACTTTTGGTTGATCTATATGTACTTGTTCATGTTTTTCTTCAGTTTTACTTTGTTTTGAAGCATGTTGTTGTTCATGCCATTTCTGTTTTGACTTTTGAGTTTGTTTATCCAATGTATGCTCTTCTGCGCGTTGTTTTTGTTTAAATTGTGCTAGCAAATCACGTGCAGCTGGCTTTTTGCTACGAGTATTTTGCTGTTGCTTATTATTTCTATGATTTCTATTATTGTTATTTCTATTTCGATGATTGTTTCGAGGAGCCCTTTTTTCTTCAGACTCTTTTTCATTTCTACGAATAGATTTAACAGAGATTTGAATTTTGCTTTTATCTCGTGATTTGTTTTCATGAGAATTAGTATTACTTTTAGGAGCTTTGAAACTCTTTTCAAGTTCTACTACTTGATCATTTTCAAGTGATGACATGTGACTTTTTACATCAAAACCAAGTTCTTTTGCCTTTTGTACTACGACTTTATTGTCGATACCTAATTCTTTAGCTAATTCATAAATTCTAGTCTTAGCCATTAAATCACACTCCCTATTAATTATTTAACATTTTTATTAATGCCTTTTTAAATCCATTATCCTTAATTACAAGAACTTTTCGAGGTTTTCCAATTGCTTGAGATAGTTCTTTACCAGAAAAAATATCTACAACAGGTTCATTATCTATTTTTAACATAATAGCTTTTAAAGTATTTTCAGCTATATCATTTGCAACAAAAATAATTTTTGCTTCATTATGGTTAATAGCTTGTAATGCTAAATCAGTACCAGAGATAACTTTGCCTGCCCTTTGAGCTAATCCAATTAAATTGAGAATTTTACTTTTTTGCAATTATTTATCACCAAATAGTTCTTTACGTGCCTTTTGATGGTCAACATAATCATATAGCTGTTCATAAAACTCTGGTGGAACTTTTGCTCCTAAACTATGTTCTAAGATTTTGCTTTTTTGTGCTTGGGCTATTTTTTCTGGAATAAGTGAGACATAAGCTCCACGACCAGCTTTTTTTCCTGTAGGATCGACACTTATATTTTTATCTTTATCAACAACAATCCGTACCAACTCTTTTTTGGGTTGCATTGTATCTGTTAATAAATCTTTACGCATCGGAATTTTTCTCTTTTTCAAAAAAACACCTTATTCTTCAGAATCTTGGCTTTCTGATTCATCATCTTGTTCAGGTACATCAGCATTTTCAGAAATTTCTTCAGCTACTGTATCATCTGTTTGTTTATCTTCGACATCTTCATTAGCATCTGAAGTTTCATCAACAAATTCTACTTCAGATTCTGGTCTAATGTCGATTTTATATCCAGTTAAACGTGCAGCTAAACGAACATTTTGACCTTTTTTACCAATTGCCAAAGATAATTGATAATCAGGCACAATAACTAAAGCATTCTTTTCTTCTTCACCTTGTCCAAATTGTACAGCAATGACTTCAGCTGGGTTTAGCGCATTGGCAATAAAATCAGATGGATCATCTTCAAATTTTACAATATCAATATTTTCACCATTTAATTCATTAACTACATTTTGAACACGAGAACCACGTGGACCAACGCAGGTACCAACTGGATCAATATTTGGATCTTGTGAACGAACAGAAATTTTTGTTCTATCACCTGCTTCTCGAGCAATTGATGTAATTTCAACAGTTCCATCATAAACTTCAGGAACTTCTTGTTCAAATAAACGCTTTACTAAATCAGGAGCAGTTCTTGAAACTGTGATCTGTGCGCCTTTAGAATCAGAACCAACATGAGTAACAATAACTCTAATTTTATCTTGTGGATTATAGTGCTCATTTGGCATTTGGTCATTTTGAGGCATAACTGCTTCTACATTACCAATTTTTACATAAACAAATCGATTATCAACTCGCTCCACAGTCCCTGTAACTAATTCATCTTGGTATTGAGAATATTCATCAATAATATGATTCTTTTCTGCTTCACGTAATCTTTGAACAATAATTTGCTTAGCAGTTTGCGCAGCTAATCGTCCAAAGTCTTTTGGAGTTACTTCGAAACGAATTTCATCTCCAACTTCATATGCTTTATTAATATCTAATGCATCTTTCAAGCTTACTTGCAATCTAGGATCTTGACCTTCTTCAACAACAGTTTTAATTGCAATAACTTTGAAATTACCTTTTTTAGCATCAAATTCAACTTCTACATTTGAAGCCTGATTATAATTTCTTTTATATGCAGCTACTAATGCAGCTTTTAAGGCATCAACTATAACGTCCTGCTTAATACCTCTTTGCTTTTCTAGTGTGGCGAACGCTTCCAACATTTCTTTTGACATAAGTTTTGGATCAGCCTTTCTTAAAATTCAACAGCAAACCTAACATTTGCAATTAATTTTCTAGGAATAACAACTTCTTTTATTAATGTTTTTTCTTTATATTTTAGTTTTATTGTTTCTGGATTTTGTTCAATTAAAAAACCATCAAATTGTTTTTTACCATCTATTTTTTGGAATAAGCCAACATGAATGTATTCATCTTGTGCTTTTTGCCAATCTTGATCAGTCTTTATTGGTCGCTCTAGTCCAGGCGATGATAGTTCTAAAATATATGGTTCAGGAAATGGATCAGGATCTAAAGTATCAAGTTCGTCAGAGACAATCTCACTTAACGCAGCAATCTCTTCAATATCAATTCCATTTGCATGATCAACAAATATTCGTAAATAATTTTGCTTTTTTTCTTTTACATATTCAACTTCAACTAACTCATCCCCACGCTTTTGAGCTAAAGGTTTTACTAATTGAGTAACTTGATCAACTAACTTTGACAAATATTATCCTCCGCAATAAAAAGAGTGAGCATTACTGCTCACTCGAATTGTTATTCGAACTTCTAAAATAGCGTACCACATTTTTTTATAATTGTAAATTAAAACAGCGATAGCTGATTTTGATCAGGCATCCCTTCTAAAACATTATTTTCTTCAAAGTAATTCATAATTGTTTGAGAAACTTTGCCTCTAGTTGCTAAATCTTCTTTTGATAAAAACTTTTGTTCAGCACGTGCTGCAACAATTTGCTTTGCTGCATTATCACCAAGTCCAGGGACTGCATTAAACGGAGCCAAAATAGTGTGTTCATCTAATATTTTGAAATTAGTCGCATCTGATTGATTAACATCAACCATTTTAATTTTGATATTACGCTCCAAACACTCATTTGCAATTTCTAGAACTGTTTGTAAACTTTTTTCTTTTGCACTAACATCCATTCCTTTATCCTGAATTTTTTGTAAAGCTGCTTTCACAGAATTTTTTCCATGACTCATAGCAACTAAATCAAATAAATCAGCTCTAACTGAGAAATATGCTGTGTAATAAATTACTGGATAATAAACTTTAAACCATGCTATTCGCAAAGCCATTAAGATATAAGCTGTAGCATGAGCTTTAGGGAACATGTATTTAATTTTAAGGCACGATGGTATGTACCAATCTGGTATTTGATCGTTTTTTTGTAAAACTTCCATATCATCTGCACTGATTCCTTTACCATGACGAACTGATTCCATAGTTGAAAATGCAACTTCTGGTTTTACACCCCAGTGAATCAAGTCCATCATAATGTTGTCACGACAACCAATAACATCTTTTAATTTACAAATTCCATCATTAATTAAATCCTCTGCATTACCCAGCCACACATCAGTACCATGAGATAACCCAGAAATCTGTAATAATTCAGCAAATGTCGTAGGTTTTGTTTCTTCTAACATTCCTCTGACAAACCTCGTTCCAAATTCAGGCACACCTAACGTTCCAGTCTGTGATTCAATTTGCTCTGGTGTGACATTCAAAATATCAGTTCCAGAAAATAGTGACATTACTCCTGGATCATCAGTCGGAATAGTCATTGGATCAATTCCCGACAAATCTTGTAGCATTCTGATCATAGTAGGGTCATCATGACCTAATATATCAAATTTCAAAATATTATCATGAATTGAATGGAAATCAAAGTGAGTGGTTAACCATGCAGCATTTAAATCATCTGCTGGGTACTGCACTGGAGTAAAGTCATAAATATCCATATCATCTGGCACCACAACAATTCCAGCTGGATGCTGACCAGTTGTCCTTTTTACTCCACTAGTTCCATGAGCTAGTCGATCAAGTTCTGCATTTCTTAAATGCAATTCTTTTTCATCTTCATAATGCTTTACATAACCAAAGGCTGTCTTATCAGCAACCGTAGCAATAGTTCCAGCACGAAATGAATTTTTAGGTCCAAACATAACTCGAATATAATTATGTGCAACAGGTTGATAGTCTCCAGAAAAGTTTAGATCAATATCAGGAACCTTATCGCCGTGGAAGCCCAAAAATGTTGCAAATGGAATATCTTGACCATCTTTTACTAATTCTGTTCCACATTTTGGACACTTTTTATCAGGTAAGTCAAACCCTGAACCATATTGTCCATCTTCAAAAAATTCTGAATACTGACATTTTGGGCAGCGATAATGTGGCGCTAATGGATTAACCTCGGTAATACCACTCATAGTAGCGACTAAACTAGATCCGACAGAACCACGAGAGCCTACTAAATATCCATCTTTATTTGATTTTGCAACTAATCTTTGTGCAATTAGGTAAATAACTGCGTAACCATTTGAAATAATTGAATTTAACTCCATATCAAGTCTATCTTGAACTATTTGAGGTAATGGTTTTCCATATAATTCATAGGCTTTATTGTAAGTTAAATCTTTCATTTCTTGATCTGCATTTTTCAAATGTGGAGGATACAAACCACTTTTAATTGGTGCAATTTCATCAATCTTTTCAGCCAATTCGTTAGGATTATCGATAACTATTTTTTTAGCAATATCTTCTCCCATAAATTCAAACGCATCTAGCATCTCTTGAGTCGTATAAAAATGCAAATCAGGATTTTTCCTTAATCTGTTTGGATTAGAGCGCTGTGAAGCAATCAAAATATCCCGATAAATACCATCATGAGGCTCCAAAAAATGTGAATCACTTGTAGCAATAACTGGTTTATGTAAGTCTTGACCCAATTTATAAATATTTTTCAATATTTCATACAGTTGTGCTTTATCATGAATCAATTCTTCCTTAATTAATTGTTCATAATTAGCTGGTGGTTGAATTTCTAAATAATCATAAAACCTTGCCTTTTCTAATGCTTGTTCATATCCTTTTTGCATCATTGCAATAAAGACATCACCTTGATTGCAAGCACTACCATAAATCAAGCCTTCATGATATTTAGCTAATTCAGACTTGGGAATTCGAGGAATTCTATAAAAATATTCAGTATTTGATTTTGATACCAACTTATACATGTTTTTTAAGCCAGTTTGATTAAGCGCCATGATTGAAACATGAGTTGGCTTAGCACGTTTATAAACTTGACCAAACTTAGCATAATCATTCATTTTACCTAAATTATCTTGATGGAATTTTTCATTAAATGCATCTAATAATTTAAACATCAAATATCCAGTTGCCTCTGCGTCTTGATTTGCACGGTGGTGGTGTTCTAATGAAACATTATATTTTTTGGCAAGTGAATCAAGAGTGTGCTTCGTTTGTTCTGGATGAAGCAAACGAGAAACTTCCAAAGTATCTACCACAGGTTGACTTATTTGAGCTAATCCTGCTCTTTTTAATGCTTCATTGACAAATCCAACGTCAAATTGAACATTATGCCCACATAATGGATCATTACCATAAAATTCTTTAAATTTGGTGATAACATCTTTTTCATCTTGGGCACTAGACACCATATCATCAGTAATTGAAGTTAAATTGATTGTTGTTTCACTTAATGGATGATGCGGATTGATAAATTCATCGAATCGATCTAATACTACACCATCTTTCATTTTTACTGCACCAATTTCAATAATCGTATCATATTGTGCAGAAAGGCCAGTAGTTTCCACATCGAAAATCACAAATTCACGATTTTCATATGTCATGTCAGCAGGATTCAATACTAGCATTGCATGATCATCGATCATATTAGCTTCTACACCATATAAAATCTTTATACCTGCTTTTTCACCACTGTGATAAGCCTCAGGGAACGATTGAACATCAGCATGATCAGTAATTGCAATTGCTTTTTGCCCAAACTTTTTGGCTGCATTAATAAAATCAGTTGCAGTATTAGTTGCATCTAACTGGCTCATTGTTGTATGAACATGAAATTCAATGTGTTTTTTTTCACCAGTGTATTTTTCCGTTCGACCAATATGCTCAACCACCTGGAAATTATTAATATTGAATACAACTTGATGTTCCCACTGATCTTCAGCTGCACTACCTTGCATTTTTGCCCAAACTCCAGGTTTTAGTGATTCAACATATTCGATTTGGTCTTTATCAGATAAGAACTTTTTAAATGAAATAGAGTCTGTATAATCGGTAATTTCACCAGTAAATATTACTGTACCTGACTTCAAAGTCCTAGTCTCCATTTGAAAGATATTACCTTCAATAACAACGTTGCGAACACCATCATCAACATTTTTTATCTGGACTAAATTTGCATTTTCAGAAATACTACCAAATTCAGTCTTTCGAGTTTGTCTAGGGACTGGCTTAGGTTTATCAGGCGTTTTTTCATAGACCTGTTGCATATTTTGTTCATGTTGTTCTTGAATTTCTTGTAAACTTTGCAGATTGGCATCTTCATTTTCATCAATTGATTCTGTTGCAAATTTTAAATTAAAAAATCCATACTTACGTAAATCTAAGGTTAATTTATCTAATTGCTCTTGAGATATTACTCTATCAATTACCGCTTGTTCTAGCGAAATTATCCATCTGTTAATTTTTTTATATGGTTTTATCGTACTTAAAGTCTGTTTAACCATTTGGGATAAATCACTATTTAAAACAGCATATTTCCAATAATCTGGTAAATAATTATCTAAACCATCACTTGTTTGCACTAAAAAATCTACTTTGACAAAAGATTCAAAATTGTGTGCAATTGCCTTTGTTAAAGCTTGATAAGTATCAAATTGTAATGGTGTGCTAAAAAAAACGTGGATATCCCATTTATGCTCTCTTGCATAAACGTCCACGTTTTTAATTTCTCCTTGTTGCAATATTTCATTATCTGAAAATGTTGCTGGGAATTTCACTTGCTTTAATAACTTTAAGAAAAGTTCATTTTCCTGTGTCACAAAAACTACCCTAATTCTTCCTTTAAATATGCTGCTAAATCATCTAGATAAACTTCTGATGCTTTTTCATCTAATGGACGTTTAACTTCAACAATACCCTCAGCAGCTTTTTTACCTATAGTAATTCTCACTGGTGCACCAACTAAATCAGCATCTGCAAATTTTACACCAGCACGTTCATTACGATCATCATATAAAATATCATATTTTGATCCAAATTTTTCATATAAAGATTCAGCAAGTTTAGTTTGTGTTTCATCCTTCATCTTCATTTGGACAATATGTACATCAAATGGTGCAATTGATTTTGGCCAAGCAATTCCGCGTTCAGTTAAATGTTGTTCAACACATGCGGCTAATAATCTAGAAACACCTATACCATAACTACCCATGATAACCGGCTGAGCTTTTCCATTATTATCTAAGAAATCAGCACCCATAGTTTTTGTATAATATGTACCTAATTTAAATATGTGACCAACTTCAATACTCTTAGTAAACTTAAGGGGCAAATGATCTACTGGATCTAATTCGCCTTCTTTAGCAGTTCTAATGTCATCAAAAGAAGATACTTTAAAATCACGATCTAAATTAGCATTAGCATATTGATATCCTGTCTCATTAGCACCAACTATGAAGTTAAATAAGCCTTTAACAGTATCATCAGCAATAATTTGATCAGCATAATTTGCTTTTATAGGACCTACTCCGCCTTTTTGAGCACCAGTAATTGAAATTAATTCTTCTTTGGTTGCTGGACGCAATTCAGTAACATCTAAAACATTCTTTAATTTTGTTTCATTAATGTCTTTATCACCACGGATTAAAACTAAAATATTTTTACCATCCGCAATGTATAAAACACTCTTTACAATTCTAGTTGCAGGAACCTTTAAAAAGTCTACTAAATCTTGAATTGTTTCTTTATCAGGTGTTGCAACTTTTTCTAATTCCTTTAACTTTTCTTTTTCTGGCTTAAATGTATCTACACTTTTAGCCATTTCTAAGTTTGCACTATATGTGCCTTTTTCGTTTGTGGCAATAATATCTTCACCAACATCAGCTGGTGCTTGAAATTCAGTTGAGTTTTTACCACCCATTGTTCCAGAATCTGCAATAACTGGAAGAGCTTTTACTCCAACACGTTCATAAATTTTTTTATAAGCATTAAATTGATCATCAAATTGTTGGTCTAATTGGGCTTTAGTTGCTGCAAAACTATAACCATCTAGCATAATAAACTCACGTCCACGCAACAAACCAAACCTAGGACGATTTTCATCACGGAATTTAGTTTGAATTTGATATAAAGCAATTGGCATTTGCTTATAACTCTTCAATGACTTAGCAATTAATTCTGTAAAAGTCTCTTCATGAGTTGGACCCAATAAACTTTCACGGTCATGACGATCTTTTAAACGGAACATTTCAGGACCGTATTTTTTCAATCGACCTGATTTTTCCCATAAGCTTGCAGGTAAAAATTCTGGCATCAACATTTCTGGCACATTAATATTTGCCATTTCTTCTTCCATAATGTTTTGTGCTTTACGCAAAACACGATAAGCTAGTGGTAAATAGGCATAAATACCAGCTGTAACTTGCTTAATATATCCTCCTCGCAACATTAATTGATGACTTTTTACAACAGCATCAGAAGGAACTTCCTTCAATGTTGGCATAAAGAATTTTGATTGACGCATAATTTCTCCTTATTTTTATTTTATAAAATATCGATAAATATCATTACCAGTTACAGCAATAATTAGTAATAATAATAATCCAAATCCAATTAATTCTACAATAGCTTCATGTTCTTGAGATATTGGTTTACCTCTAACTAATTCAATTAAGTTTAGTAATAATTTTCCACCATCTAATCCAGGAATTGGTAATAAGTTAACGATTCCTAAATTAATTGAAATCATCCCTAAAAACGCTAATAAATAGCCAATACCCATTTTGGAAACTTGTGCTGTTTCAGAATAGATTCCTACAGGTCCAGCCAATTTGTTCAAACTAAAATGATTGAACAAATTACCAACAGCATTAAAAATTAATCCTGTTGTCATAGTAGCAGTATTCCAGCCTCTTTTGGTCTTGGTTGTAAGTGATTCATCGCTCTTAGCATAAATCCCAATTTGATAAGTTTTCCCATTTTTTTTAATTATTTTAGGGATGACTTTATAAGTATAGTCCTTATTTTTCCTTTGAACGGTCACATTAATAGCTTTTCCATGATCTTGTGCAACTATTTGTCCAAATTCATCAAAGGAATTAATTTTCTTATTATTGACGCGAACTATCTTATCATTGGCCTGTATACCCGCACTTTGTGCTGGTGAATTATTAATAGTATGATCAATTACTGTAGTAGAAGGTCCCACAGTAACTAATGACCAGATCATAAATACTACAAATCCTAAAACAATATTCATGAATGGACCTGCAAAATTTACTGCTAATTTTTTCCAAACTTTTGCATTTTGGAATTGAGTATCTTTTGGTGCAATAATTAATTCATTGCCCTTAGAATCAATTATTGTAGCATCATGATCAACAGGAAATGTCTTTAATTGATCTCCATTTTCATATCCAGTAACAGTTAATTTATCAACTAAATCAGCTTTTTTTACTTGAACTGGTATCCCTTCAATTGGCATATCAGATTCAGATGCATCAATTCTGGTGACTACTCCTTGGTCATTCAATGCTAAAACTACATTTGTACCTGGATCAATAGTCGCTGCATCATCGCTTCCAGCTAGTCGAACATATCCTCCTAATGGAAGCCATCTAATTGTATAGGTTGTTTTGCTTTTACGTACCTGAAATAATTTAGGCCCCATCCCAATTGAAAATTCACGTACGAGAATACCTGCTTTTTTGGCAACATAAAAATGTCCAAATTCATGAACAAAAACTAATATTCCAAATACTACAATAAAAATTAATATTCCTCGCATAAACTACCTACCTCTTAGATAAATAATAGGGCGACAACTGGAAGGACAAATAACATGCTATCAAATCTATCTAAAATTCCACCATGTCCAGGCAAAATTTTCCCTGAATCTTTAACACCATAATATCTTTTATATGCAGACTCTACTAAATCACCCATTTGACCCACTATTGACAATAAAAATGCGCCCCAAATTAAATCATATCTAGTGTGAATTGCGGGAATTGCTATAACGTATATTGCAGCTAGAATAACCGCAGAAATGACAGCACCAATAGAACCTTCCCATGTTTTATTAGGACTGATAACAGGCCATAATTTATGTTTACCGAATTGACGTCCAATAATGTATGCTCCAATATCGGTTGACCAAACAACCACAAAAACATAACCTAAATAAATTAATCCTAAGCCGTTATGTAAATTTCTAATAGCTGCTAAATAATGAAAGCCTGTCCCAATATATAATGATGCAATAGTATATACACCCACATCATCAAAATTAGTACGATTTTTCGACAATACTGTCCACGTCAGCATTAACATAATTAAAGCAAAATAAATACCAGGACGAGTGATTCTATGAGGCATAAAATTAAAAAATGCATTAGGTACAGTCCATGTTAGGGTTGCAAGCAGTGACAATACGAAATCAATTGAAAAAAGTAGTTGTCTTTTCATTAAAAATATTTCGCTTATACCAACAGCTGCCAATAACGCAGCTAATACATCTATCCAAATTCCCCCTGCTAATACAATGGGAATAAAGAAAATTAAAGCTACAACAGCTGTAATAACTCTTTGTTTCATCTTATTTAAAGTGCTCCAAAACGCCGATCGCGTTTTTTATATTCATTTACAAATTCTTCTAAATCTTCAACAGTAAAATCAGGCCAGTTTTTTTCACTAAATGCAAGCTCTGAATATGCAATTTGCCACAAAAGAAAATTAGAAATTCGCTGTTCGCCAGAAGTCCTAATTAACATATCAGGATCTTGATAAGGTGCTAAATTAGCAGTCAGCAAATTATCATTAAACATATCTTCATTAATGTCTTCAAGTTTAATATCACCATATTTTAATGCTTGAGCAATTTGCTTTGTGGCGGTGACAATCTCGCGTCTTGAACCATAATTAAAAGCAAAATTTAATATCATTCCAGTATTATTTGCGGTTTGTTTCATTGCCTCTTGAGTAATTTCATAGGTTTTTGCAGGTAATTCATCTAAATATCCCATGATATTCACTTTTACATTGTTTTCCATTAATTTTGGCATGAACTTACCAAAAAAGTCTACAGGTAACTTCATTAAATAGTTAACTTCATCTGTAGGACGTGACCAATTTTCAGTTGAAAAAGCATATAGCGATAATACTTTAATACCTAATTTATCAGCAGCTAAAGCAATTTTTTCGATATTATCCATACCATGCCGATGTCCAACAAATCTTGGCAAATGTTTTTTCTTAGCCCACCGACCATTACCATCCATAATTATTGCAAGGTGATTTAACTGTTTTGACTTGGACATTTTATTATCCCTTAGTAATTTCTTGACGTTTGTTTTCAGCTAGTTCATCAACTTTTTTGGTTGATTTATCAGTAATATCTTGAACTTGTTTTTCTAAACTGCGTTGTTCATCTTCAGTAATATCACCATTTTTTTCTTGTTTTTTTAATGATTCCATTGATTCACGACGAACATTACGAATAGCTACCTTAGCTTGTTCAGCCAATTTACCTACTTGTTTAGCAATTTCTTGACGGCGTTCACCAGTCAATTGAGGAATTACTAATCTAATAACATTACCATCATTTGCAGGAGTTAAACCTAAATCTGATGCTAATAATGCATGTTCTATTTGATCTAAAGAATTTTTGTCATACGGAGTTATCATTAAAACACGTGGTTCTGGAATTGTAACTCCAGACATTTGTGTTAAAGGAGTTGGTGCTCCATAATAATCAACCTTAACATTTTCCAGTAAGCTTGCGTTTGCAACGCCAGCTCTAATTGAACCTAATTCTCTTTGAAAGACAGCAATAGATTTTTCCATATTGGTCTTTGAATTGTTAATTGCTTCATTAGCCATTGTTTTTACCTCTAATTACAGTTCCGATATTTTCGCCTTTTACAATCTTTTTAATGTTACCTTCAGTATTTACATTGAATACAATTAGCGGAATATCTGTATCCATTGATAATGAACTTGCTGTGCGATCCATTACCTTTAAGTTTTTGGCAATTAAATCTAATTGAGTCAAATTATCGTATTTCTTAGCATTTGGATCAAGCTTTGGATCAGCTGAATATACACCATCTACACCATTTTTAGCCATTAAAATTACATCTGCATCAATTTCCGCAGCACGCAATGCAGCAGTTGTATCAGTTGAGAAATATGGATTTCCTGTACCACCACCAAAAATTACTACACGACCCTTTTCTAAATGACGTAAAGCCTTTCTACGGATATATGGTTCAGCAATTTGACGCATTTCAATTGATGTTTGCAATCTTGTTGGCACACCAATATGCTCTAATCCGTCTTGCAAAGCCAGTCCGTTCATAATAGTAGCAAGCATTCCCATGTAATCAGCTTGTGCACGTTCCATGCCTAATTTTGCACCAGTTTCACCACGCCACATATTACCGCCACCAACAACGATACCAACTTGAACACCAAGATCATGAACAACCTTTATTTCTTTTGCCAAATGAGCGATAACTATTGGATTAATTCCATTTCCTTGTGGTCCTGCTAAAGCCTCTCCAGATACTTTTAATACTACGCGTTTATATTTAACTTGACTCATGATTGATTGCATCCCTTCTATATTTTGCATTTTAATTCTACCATAGCTGAGAATACTTTTCTGCTAGTTTTATTAGTTACATCTCGAAGTTAAAACTTATTTTATAAAAATGCCCCACATCACTAGAAATAAATCTAATAATTGTGGGGCACTAATATTTTATACTCAAAATTATTTCATTTGTTCGCGAACTTCGGCAGCAAAGTCTTCTTGTTTCTTTTCGATTCCTTCACCAACTTCATAACGAATGAAGTTTACAACAGTAGCATTTTGAGATTTCGCATATTGAGCAACTGTCATATCAGAATCTTTTACATAAGGTTGATCAACTAAAGTGATCTCACTTAAGTATTTATTCAATCTACCTTCAACTATTTTAGGAACAATCTTTTCAGGTTTTCCTTCGTTAATTGTTTCTTTAGTAAAGATTTCCTTTTGGCGCTCTAATGCATCTGCTGGAACCTGATCACGATCTAAGTATTCTGGATTAATTGCAGCAACATGCATAGCAATGTTCTTAGCAGCTTCTTCATTACCACCTTTTAATGTAACTAAAGCTACGATTGCACCACCATTATGTTTGTATGCACCAAATACTTCGTCATCGTTTTTAGATACTAAATCAAATCTTCTTAAAGTTATTTTTTCACCAATAACTGCTGTTAAATTAGTGATTGCATCACCAATTGTAGTATCTCCCATTGGAGCTTTTAAAGCTTGTTCAACATTAGCTGGTTTTGCAGCTAAAATTGCTTTAGTAATATCATCTACTAATTTAATGAATTTATCATTTGATGAAACAAAGTCAGTTTCTGAATTAATTTCAGTTAAAACAGCATTATTACCATCAATTGCATATTCAGCTAAACCTTCTGCAGCAATTCTGCCACTCTTTTTAGCAGCTTTAGCAACGCCACTTTCTTTCAAAAGATCAATTGCCTTTTCAATATCACCATCAGCTTTTACTAAAGCCTTTTTTGAATCCATCATACCTGCACCGGTACGATCACGTAATTCTTTAACTTGTGCAGCTGTAATTTTTGCCATTGAATAATTCCTCCTAATTGGAACTAAAAGTAAAAATTATCTTAATTCATCTTTACTATCATCTGATGAATTTACCATATCTTCAGTTGATTCGAAGCCTTCATTACCATGTTGTTCAGCTTCAGCATCATTTTCAGAACCTTCACTCATTTGTTTTTCAACATCTTGAGTTTCATCTTGTCCTTGCTTACCCTCAATAATTGCAGTAGCCATAGCACCTGCGATTAAACGAATTGCACGAATTGCATCATCATTTGAAGGAATGATAACATCGATTGGTTCAGGGTCTGTGTTAGTATCAACCATAGCCACTACTGGAATACCCAAAATGTTTGCTTCATGAACTGCGATCTTTTCTTTCTTTGGATCAACAACAAACATAACATCTGGAATTCTTGGCATATCTTCAATACCGCCCAAGAATCTTTCTAGTTTGTCCATTTCTTTAGTTAACAACGCAACTTCTTTTTTAGGCAATACATCAAAAGTACCATCTTCAGACATTGTCTTTAATTGCTTCAAACGCTTAACACGGCTTTGAATAGTTGTCCAGTTAGTAAGAGTACCACCTAACCAGCGTTGGTTAACATAATATTGCCCAGCTCTAGTTGCTTCTTCAGCAATAGCTTCTTGAGCTTGCTTTTTAGTACCTACAAACAAGAAAACTCCGCCATCTTGGCTAACTGCTTTCATGTAATTGTAAGCATCATCTAACATCTTGATTGTTTTTTGCAAATCAATAATGTAAATACCATTTCTTTGTGTAAAGATATATGGCTTCATCTTCGGATCCCATCTTCTAGTTTGGTGACCGAAGTGAACACCAGCTTCTAACAATTGTTTCATTGTAACAACTGACATAATAAACTTCCTCCTGTGGTTTTACCTCTCAAGCGGTCTTTTCAATACCTGACCAAATATGGCACCCAGATATTGATCGCTCTTGATGTGTTTTTTATGTGCAAATTAAACACACTTAATTAGTTTACAAAAAAAATATTCTTAAGTCAAAATTTAACGTTGTGTTTTGTCAAAAATTCTTCTTTCCATTTTCTTGAATGATGTTTAAACCAATATTCTCTTTTTAATGCTAAATTTTTATCATCAAATTCTTCATGATATATCATCCGCACTGGACGCCTTGCTTTAGTATATTTTGCCCCCTTTCCTTGATTGTGCATAGCCAAGCGATGTAATAAATCATTTGTGAACCCACCATAAAAGCTACCATCACTACACAATAAAACATAAAAATAATATTTTGATTTATTTTCATCATTATTATTCCAAGAAATTTTAGCTACTTCATCAGTATATTTGCCATCTTTATCATTAACAACAATTGGATTTTTTAAGACTAATCCATCACTACCAGTATTTTTAGCACATTCGACAACCACCAAATTGGCATTTTGGCCAACTTGGCCGCAATAAGGTTGAATTGTTTTCACACTTAAATTATGTTTTAAACAAAAATAAGCAATTTCACCTAATCTTTCTGGTCTATGAACAATAAAAAATTTACCCTTCATTTTTAACAATTTACTAGCTACTTCAATGATTTGTTCTAAGTTAATTAACACTTCATGACGGGCAATTGCTTTTTTGCGGTCTGGATTAATGTGATGTCCTTGCACCACTTTAAAATATGGTGGATTCACTAACACAACATCATAGCTATCTTTTTTTAAAACTTGAGGGCTATCTAAAACATTTAATTCATGAACATTAATGCGATTTTCTAAATGATTTAATTCTATTGAACGCTCAGCTTGGGATACAATATCTTTTTGAATTTCAACTGCATCATATTTAGCTCGATTAAATTCAGATAAATAAATACTTGCTGCAGCATTGCCAGCACATAAATCTGCAACTTTTGAATTATCACGAATTGCCTTTTTGGCATTATCTGCTAATAATAAAGTATCTAAAGAATAGCTAAAAGCTGTTTTATCTTGAATTATTTTAAGATGTTTATTGTAAATATAGTCAATTCTTTCGTTTTCTTTTAATTCAATCATTTTTTATCCTTTGCAATATTTTGCTATAATCGAAATATTAATTATGGAGGAAACTATGTTTTATCATTTTATTCGCGGGATTGCCCGCTTTGTAGTTTGGATTTTGAATGGCCATTTGCATGTAAATCATAAAGATCGCTTGCCAGAAGGTAATTATATTTTAGTTGCACCTCATCGAACTTGGTGGGAACCAATTTTGTTTGCACTAGCTGCAAGCCCAATGGAATTTATGTTTATGACTAAAATTGAATTGTTTAAAAATCCTATTTTATCTTTTATTTTACGTCACGCCCATGCTTTCCCTGTAGACAGAAAACATCCAGGCCCATCTGTTTTAAAAATTCCAATTAAAGGCTTAAAAGCTGGAAAACTTTCATTGATGATTTTTCCGTCGGGAACTAGACATTCATCCCAATTAAAAGAAGGTGCATTTGTAATTGCAAGATTAGCAAATAAGCCATTAGTTCCTGTTGTTTATCAAGGACCATTAACTTTCAAAAACTTTTTAAAAAGAAAAGATCTAGAAATCAATTTTGGCGATCCAATTAGAATTGATCGAAAAACCAAGGTAAACAAAGAAACTGTTCCTGCACTTTATAAAAACTTGGAAAAATCATGGGATAAATTAGATAAAGAACAAAATCCTAAATTTCATTATATTGCTAAATAAACTAAAAAAATAAGGCTTCTATATTAGAAGCCTTATTTTTTATGGTTAATTCTTTGATTGTTGATGTTTCATCATGTTCATAACTTGGTTAACCTTTTTTGCAGAAGGTTTTTGACCCATTTGTGACATCATAGCAACAATCATATCTTCGCTAATTGGCGGATTATCTTGAAAATATTTCTTCATATATGCACGAGCTCCAAAGAAGCCCCCAACAAGACCTACTAATAAAGCTACGATAATCAAAGTAATCGCTAAACCTAAATTCATAAAAAATAATCTCTCCCAACTGTCTTAATGACAATATTTTACATTAAGCTTTGCGAAAAATAAAGTCTAATCTTTTCTTAAACCTTTTTTACGTTGAGCTTCTTTAGCTTTTTCAGAAGTAATTTCTTTACCATTTTTATCAATGATAACCATATCTTCTAGTTCTTGTTTGAAGCCAGCACGGAAGTTTTTGATAAATTCTTTATGTAATTCTTCACGCTCTTTTTCTTCTTTATCAGATAAGCCCTCTTTTTCTTTTTTATGATACAAAAAGTTAATTCGGTCAATCATCTTTTTTTCTTCTTTTTTGTCCATAATTATCACCTCAATAAATATAGTTTTCTTCACTACTAATATACAATACTTATACTCAAAAAACTAATTCATACGCATAACGTTCTGAATCAATTGGATCTATTACTGCAACTTTTCCGCAATATTTGAATCCAACTTTTTTTGCAATGTTTTGCATTGGTTGATTTAGTCTAAATGTATCAATTCTAGCAGATTTATATCCTCTGGATTTAATTTCATTAACCAATAATTTCAAAAATCTATATCCTAATCCTTGATTGCGAAAATCTTCAGAGATTGCTACTCGATGAATTGCAATATAATTTTCTGATTTATTAATCCAATTACCATCCCAGATCTTATTATAATTTGGATCAGATCCTATAATCAATGCCGCAACTGCGATAATATTTTTATCTACTAAAACATAGCTATTTTGGTTAATAATATCTTGTTGCAATGTTTTTTCATTAGGATCACCACTTTGCCATTGAGTGCTACCAGATTCTTTTAAAAATTGCTTAGCTTGATTTAATATTTTAACCATCTGATCTAAATCAGTTAATTCAGCCTTACGTATATACATAACATGCCCTCAAATATGTTAATTTTAATTATCTTGCCATTTCCAGTAGATTTAATCTTATAATCATCAGTTGTTTTATCATATTGAAAAATAGCGTCCTTATATGAAACTACCTGAGTTCTACTTGAACCATCACTATGGTCAAAATTATAAGTTATTTCATATGTAACTTGACTTAAATTATCACCTGCTGGAATAATGCTAGTCACTTTAACATCAACATCAAAACTGTCGATTTTATCTGAATCATTCCAATTATCAGCCATCTTTTCCAAGACTTTATAATAAGCATTTAAATCACCATTTACAAAGGCTGCAGAATTGGGATCTTTAAAATTGTCATCTAATAATGACTCAGCTTTATCCTTTTCAATTAAGCCTTTCCACTTAGAGGTAATTATATAAACACCATGTTTTTTAGTGAAATCTGAATTAGTGTCAAAGTCATCAGAATTTTCTCCAACCATATCTGAAATATTATTAACTGTTTCAGACTTTATTGTTTTTCCATTAAATTTACCTGCAACATATAACTTCATATTCCCAGAAATTGGATAATAAGTAAACTTCTTAGTACCATTGCTATTTAATGTGACAGCTGACTCTCCATTGATAAAAATTTTACCATGAGGGATAGAGTTTTCTTCAAATGTAGCAGTCTTAATATTCAAATTAATAGAATTATTTGACCAAACTGAAGTTATCTGGGTTGCTCATAAATTGCGTCCAGCAACTTTTGATTTAACTGCAATATCGTATTCATCAGGAAAGATTGAATTTATTTTTGCTTGATAACTGTCACCCGATTTTTGGACAGTAATTTTTTATTATTTGCATAAACTGTGCTGTTTGCATGATTATTCTTTATAGTAGGACTATATGTGTTGAGTTTTAATTGATATTTTGGAAAGAATAACCAATATCTACCCTTTTGAATAATTGATAATTGACCAAAAATCCCAGTATTTTTTAATTGCTCAGTAGCTATAATAGCTTCAGAACTATTTATTATGTGCAAAATACTCTTGGGTCGGCTTGACTGCGTTGTCAGTAATTTTTGTAGATTATCAGTAGTAACCAATTTGGGCAAAATATATCTCCTTTGGATACAAGAATACCACAATTTGGACAAAACAATTTATTATTCATTTTTTACCCCTTTTAAATTAAGCCAGTTATTACGTATTAATGGTAATATATCAATATTATTGTTTTCAATAATAGACAAAAAAACACTTCATAACTACTCAATGCAATTATGAAATGCTTTAATTTATATATTTTTATTAGTTTTTGCGTTTACGCTCAGTTAATCCAAATAATCCTAACGTTAAACTCAATATTCCTAAAATTGAAAATAAATTTTTATTATTTTCACCAGTTTGTGGTAATTTTTGTGAAGTAGCTTTTGGCTTTACTGTAGTCATATTAGATATGGTAGCTTTTTTAGCTGGTACTACACTAGAAATATAAACTGTAGCTTTCGGTTGTACTTGCTGAGCTTGCAAAGGCTTTTCAGTATCTTTTGTAATTGTTGGAACTTCAGGATTTTCTGGTTCTGGTTGAGGTTGAGGACTTGGCTCTGGATTAGGTTCAGGAACAGGTATTGGCTCTGGAATTGGTTCAGGTATTGGGGTTGTTGGTGGAACAACAACTTTAGTATAAGTTACTGTTACTACAATATCCTTGCTATCTGAAGTTACATGTTGCGCATTTACTTGGGATAAATCTGCAGTATAGCCATCAATAGTTGGACTTACTACTGGTGCAAATGTATCACTAGTCCAATCGCCCCACATAATATCACCTGTTACGGCATCTTTTTTACCTGTTCTAGTAAGAGTAACTGTTGCAGTATGATCATCTGCAGCTTTGGTTCCATCTGAATATACATAGTGAATCGTTTCAGTTATGGTCTTAGAGTCAGTTACTTCAGTTGGTGCCTTCTTAGTATAAGTTACTGTTACTGCAATATCCTTGCTATCTGAAGTTACATGTTGTGCATTTACTTGAGATAAATCTGCAGTATAGCCTGCAATTGTTGGACTTACTACTGGTGCAAATGTATCACTAGTCCAATCGCCCCACATAATATCACCTGTTACGGCATCTTTTTTACCTGTTCTAGTAAGAGTAACTGTTGCAGTATGATCATCTGCAGCTTTGGTTCCATCTGAATATACATAGTGAATCGTTTCAGTTATGGTCTTAGAGTCAGTTACTTCAGTTGGTGCCTTCTTAGTATAAGTTACTGTTACTGCAATATCCTTGCTATCTGAAGTTACATGTTGTGCATTTACTTGAGATAAATCTGCAGTATAGCCTGCAATTGTTGGACTTACTACTGGTGCAAATGTATCACTAGTCCAATCGCCCCACATAATATCACCTGTTACGGCATCTTTTTTACCTGTTCTGGTAAGAGTAACTGTTGCAGTATGATCATCTGCAGCTTTAGTTCCATCTGAATATACATAGTGAATCGTTTCAGTTATGGTCTTAGAGTCAGTTACTTCAGTTGGTGCCTTCTTAGTATAAGTTACTGTTACTACAATATCCTTGCTATCTGAAGTTACATGTTGTGCATTTACTTGGGATAAATCTGCAGTATAGCCTGCAATTGTTGGACTTACTACTGGTGCAAAAATTTGACCAGCTTGATCCCATTTATAAGTAACTTTTCCAGTCACATTATCTGTAGTCTTAGTTCCAGTGAATGTTACGGCCTTTGTGTAGTTTGGTTTTGCAGTAGTTCCATCTGAATATACATAATGAATTGTTTCATTAACTGTCTTTGAAGTAGCTTCAGTCGTTGTAGATGGACCATAAACATAAGTCACATCAACATTGTTAATTCCAGCTGTACCTTTAGCTGGATCACCAGCTGTTTTTATTAAAGCATATCCCTTAGGAATATCACTATCGGTTAATCCACTAGTAGAATATGTATCCCCTGATTTAATAACTGACTTAGTTGGTTGTTTAATCACAGTACCATCATCTTTTACCCAATTAGTAGTCAAATCTACATAGCGATCAACATTTACCATGTAATCATTATCTTTTGAATACTCTTCACCTGAATGATCACCATCAAACTTAGTAACAAGCATAAATTGAGTATTACCTTTTTTAGCCATTGCAGTAACTTTAAATGGTAGTTCAGCGCTGACTACGTTAACACTTGTAAGTTTATTTGACAGTAGCATGACTGCACGAACTTTAGACCAATCTTTTACTTGATCTGCAGTTAACCAATTAGAAAGATCTGATCCGTGGTTAACGCCATCAGATGGTGTTAATAAATACATCAATTTAGAACCAGTGTTATTTGGATCTTTAATTGTGCCTGCACCAGTTAATTGTAATGTTGTAGAGTCACCATCAGCTACACTTGGCAAGTTTATAACATTATATGAATAATTTGAAGTACTGCCATCAGTTAATATATTACTTAGTTGGATCGAACCTGTGGTATTATCAACATCATTATTGTCGCTGTAATTTAATGAAGTAATATTAGCCGCTGGTTTTGAAGGAATATATTCACCATTATAAAATGGTTGACCATCACGCTTAACACCATTGATTGCACCATACATTGATGGATAAGTAAAGTTGTAATTAGCTTCTTGAAAATTTGGATACCAGCCAGTACCAGACAAAACAACTTTATGCTTAGTACCATCTTTTAATGTTAATTCTTCAACATCATAAGATGCATTAGCAGAAAATTCATCATTATCATCAATGGCCATGATTAAACTCATTTGATTAGCGCCACTACCGTTACGATAACTATAAGACCCAGGCAATTCATTTGGATTTACAGTAATAATAATCGGCTTATTATCTAATCCCTTTAAATAAATTGGAGCTTGGTAACTTGGAGTTGTCTTCAGATCAACTTCAAACATATGCTCGCCGTTTAAGCCAACATAGCCTAAATCCTTAATAGTACCATCTTTATATATTTGATTATTTTGATATAGGTGTAATTGACTAAGAGCATCAACATCAAAACCTTCAGGAATTGCTACCAAATATGAACTAGGTTGATCAAGACTAGCAACATTTCTAAATGTATAAGTAATAGTTGCTTTATTACCACCATTTGTACTAGTTGGTTGATAACTACCATTAACAAAGTCTTCTATTTGTCCAGTGAATGCATTTTGAGTATTAACAGGATTCTTGATAGGTAGCTTCATCGAATCTTTACTATTAGCTCCTTGGTCAGAAGTAACAGTCAAATCGTAATTGGCTGTATCACCAACTTTTTTATCAGTCGCGCTTGATAAAATTGCATTGTTTGCAAAATTAATTTGAACTTTAGTTCCCGGTTCAATATTTGTAAATACAATATCTAATGCTTTAATATTTGAACCATCTGGTGCAACGCCTTTAGCAATTGTATCAGGAGAAATATTAACCATTCCTGAATTATTAAAAGCACCAGTATATAATCCACTTGCTATAATAACTTTTTTACCATTGGTTAATGTTACAGTCACACTTTGTATTTGATTGATACTTGGTGTTATATCGGTTAATGCATATATACCATTACCACCATTCAAAACAGTTCCCGGCTCAATATTTACATGAACATCTACATTAGTCTGTTCAACATTTCCATTGTTGTATAGTTGGATACTTCTACCATTGCCATAATCAAATTGATGGTTATCTTGTTGGTGAGTGCCATCAGCTTTACCATTATCAGTATAAATATCACCTGTATTGTTGATAAACTTAGAATTTAATGAACTCTTTTCATCTTCATTAACTGGAAGATTCACATTAAATACTTTTGATTGAGCGATTAATGGATTTGCTTTAGTCTTATCTCCATCGTTATTGGTTGAATAATATGAAACACTAGCTTTAAAGTTATTATCCGCAGCACTAATATCCCTCGTATATTTACCCCAGAATAATAAATTGCCACCATTTAAATCACTCTTAGCATTATTAAAGTTAATAACTACTGGAGCGCCTGCACTTGCTTGACTATATGTAATTGTCCATTGATTTGTAAGATCATTAAATTGGCTATCAGTATCTCCAGCTTGAGTGCTATTAGATACAAATCCTTGTCCAACATATTTTGCATCACTTAAGACAAAACCATCTGGAACATCAACTGTAACAGTTCCTGCAAAATTATCTCCATCACTAATCCCATTATTTGTTAAATTAATGCCAACTTCATAATTTTGATCTTTGACTAAGCTATTATTACTTGCTTGGTTTTGATCAAAGTTTGGATTAACACTAGTAATAATTGCAGGCTCACCAATCTTATATTCGATCTTGCCTTCGTCTTGACCATTTTGGCTAATAAGCAAGTCATAAATTGCACCCTCTGGCAAAAAAGACCAATTACTAACTGTTGGAGTTAACTTAAGATTAAAATCAATTGATCCAGAAGTATTAATTGTGTAGGTAAAAATTGTGTCAGATACAGACTTATTGGTTACATAGTCAGGCGTAGCCTTTGATTGTGTAATTGATGTTGTATACAATGATGATTTTTCATCAGTTGACGCATTGAAAATTGAAGGAACTTTAACTACGACTGTATCACCTGCATTAGCGGAAAGTGAAACACTTACTTGTCTAGTACCATTATCTCCGTGTGTTAGAGTAACATTATTACTATTAGCATTATCGTCAATTAACTTAACATCTTGTTGAGCAGCTTTTGTAATTTTCGGTGTTTTCTGATTTGGCTTAGTCGATACAGGCGCTGTTGAAGCAGTTGTATCTGTTTGTGGTACATTGGCAGCTGGTGCAGCTGCATCATTTTTATCAGATGATGCAGAAGGTTGTACCTTGCCATTTTTTACATTTGCAATAGCTGGTTGATTAGCCGTTTTATCTGCAGTAGTATCAGCTTTTACAGTATTAGCATTATTCAAAATAAATAATGTACCAAGCATTACTGAAGCTACACCAGTACTTAGTTTTCTTAATGTAAAAGTATGATCTTTTTGAGCAGCTTTTTGAAATTTTAATTTATAGTTATTTTTAGATAGCATATAATCCCCTACTTTTTTAATAAAACATATTATTCATATCAATAATAACACTTGTTATATTATTTTCAATGTGCATTTTTTCACACATATCAAAATAAAATATTTATATTCGTCTAAAAATACTAATATTACAACATTTTTAATAGTTATTATATTGCAAAATAAAAAACATATTTTGACAAAAAATCAAAATATGTTTTACAAAAATATGTTATTTTTTTACTACTTCTTTTTCGCTGGCAGCTTTTTTTGGCAAGATTAAATTCAAAATAATTCCTAAAATTGCTGCTACTGCTAAACCAGAAAATTGGTATTGACCTAATTGTAAATATGCATTACCAATCCCAATAACTAGGATACTCGAAGCAATCATTAAATTACGTTTTTTATCAAAGTCTAATTTATTAGTAATCATTACTCGTAATCCACTAGAAGCAATAACCCCAAATAGTAAAAATGAAATCCCGCCGATGACTGGACTTGGAATTGATTCAATCAGGGCACTTAGTTTACCCACAAAGCTAAATAAAATTGCGAAAATTGCAGCACCCATAATTACAAACACACTGTGTACTTTAGTTATTGCTAATACTCCAATATTTTCACCATAACTAGTCACAGGAGGTCCCCCAACAAATCCTGCAATAATCGAAGCAGTACCATCCCCAAACAAGGTATGATTTAATCCAGGATCTTTAAAGTAATTTCTCTCAGTTAATTCATTTAATACCATAATATGACCCAGGTGTTCGGTCATAGTGACAAATGCAATTGGTGCCATACTCAATATAGCTCCCCAATAAAATTGTGGTTGATAATTAACAAATGGGATTTGAAAAGCTGGCAATGACAGCCAAGGCGCTTTCATGACTCCAGAAAAATTGACAATTCCAAACGCCACTGCAATCAAATAACCAAAAACTATCCCCATTAAAATTGGAATCAATCCTAAAAAGCCTTTGAAATACATATTAAAAGCAATTGTGACAAACAAAGTAAGAATCGCTACTGCAAAATATCTTAAATCATAATGTGCACCATTCATTGTGGCATCTTTTGCAGCAGCACCAGCTAGTGATAAACCAATAACAACAACTATTGGTCCAACAACTATTGGTGGCAATATTTTATCAATCCATGCCGAGCCAAAAAATGAAACCAGCAGTGATACTATCAAATAAACTACACCAACTGCAACTGTCCCCTGAGCAATTCCTGGATAACCTGTAGTTTTCATCAATGCAATCATCGGCACAATAAATGAAAAACTAGACCCCATGTAGGCAGGAATTTTATGCTTGGTAATTAATAGATACATCAAAGTACCTACGCCTGAACTAAATAATGCTATTCCTGGATTCAATCCAACTAATATGGGCACTAATACAGTTGAACCAAACATCGAAAACATGTGTTGCAGTGACAGACCAAACCATTGCATAGGTTTTGGTCGTTCATCTACATCTAAAACGACATCTTTTCTTGCCATTAATCCTTGTTCCTTTCCATCAAAGACATAAAAAACATTAAATTATAAAAAGTTTAAACTTTTTGATTATATCTGTCAATACACTTTTTGCAGAACAGTTGTTTGTAATACGCTTTATTCTTTGATAAAATAAGGATTACAAATAGAGATGGAGCAATTAATTATGACAAAACATAATACAAAGCAATTAGAAATATTACAATATATTTATGACACCGTAAAAAGAAGAGGATTTCCACCTAGTGTTCGTGAAATGTGTACTGCAGTTCACTTAGCTTCAACTTCTACAATCCATGGTCATTTAACACGCCTTGAAAATAAAGGCTACATTATGAAAGATGCAACTAAACCACGTGCTATTGAAGTAACTCAAGAAGGAAAAGATGCCTTGGGTATTAAACCCACAACTATCCCTATCGTAGGTGTTGTAACAGCTGGTCAACCAATATTAGCTGTAGAAGACGTAGAGGATTATTTCCCATTACCTCCTGATTTAGAAAATGACGCTGGTGAATTATTCATGCTAAAAGTTCATGGAACTAGTATGATCAATGCTGGTATTTTAGACGGTGATAGTGTTATCGTCAGAAAACAACAAACAGCCCAAAATGGTCAAATTGTAGTTGCAATGACTGAAGATAATGAAGCCACTGTTAAGAGATTTTATAAAGAAAAAGGGCATTATCGCCTTCAACCAGAAAATGATACTATGTCTCCAATTATTTTGAATAATGTGTCAATTTTAGGAAAAGTTGTTGGCTTATATAGAAACGATATTGCATAAAATATAACTTGAGCATCCCCATATATGGTGGTGTTTTTTTTGCACAAAAAAACTGTCCCAAAATCTTTGGAACAGTTCTTAATACAAGATTATCTACGTACTTCGCGGATTCTTGCAGCCTTACCATGTAAGTTACGTAAGTAGTATAACTTAGCACGACGTACACGACCATGTCTTACAACTTCCACTTTAGCAACACGTGGGTCGTTAACTGGGAAAGTACGTTCAACACCAATACCACTTGACATCTTACGAACAGTATAAGTTGCGCTAATTCCTGCGCCCTTACGCTTAATTACAACGCCTTCAAATAACTGAATACGTTCGTGAGTACCTTCTACAACACGTACATGAACACGAACTGTGTCTCCTGCACGAAATTCAGGCATATCGTCACGTAATTGTTCTTTTGTCAATTCTTGAATTAATGGATCCATTATTTTTTCTCCTTCTTCGATATTCTTATCCAACCCATTGTTGCCAGCGGAATATCCATAACTATTATTGCAGTCAAAACCACGCTTATTAGTTTAACAAAAATACTAACTCTTGTAAATTTAAAAAATTATTTTTGTGCCAATTTTCGCTTTATTTGTTCAAACAGTTTTTGCTCTTGCTCAGTAAAATTATGCCTCTCAATCAAATCTGGTCGGTGCAAATAAGTTTCCTTAATTGATTGATATAATCTCCACTCCGCAATTTTTCCATGATTGCCATTCATTAATACTTCAGGAACTTTTTGACCTTCAAAATCAGCTGGTCTAGTATATTGCGGGTATTCTAATAAATCATCTACAAATGACTCATCAACTGGGGATGCAGAATTTCCTAATACGCCAGGTATCAACCTTACAGTTGCATCAATCATATTCATTGTTGGTAGTTCTCCACCAGTTAAAACATAATCTCCAATAGATACTTCTTCATCAGCTAAATTGTAGATTCGTTCATCAAAGCCTTCATAATGTCCGCAAATAAAGGTTAAATTTTTTTCTTTTGACCATCTTTCAGCCATTTTTTGGTTAAAGGTTTTTCCTCGAGGTGTTGTAATGATAACTTTGCCAGGATTTTTGATAGTATCTAATCCCATTTTTATTGGCATAATTTGTAAAACCATCCCAGCACCACCGCCATAAGGGCTATCGTCAACATGATGATGTACATCATGAGTAAAATCTCTGAAGTTAATTAAATTTAATTTCCACTTGCCATCATCTAATGCACGCCCCATCATGGAACTTTTAAGAGCATCAAACATTTCAGGAAAAAGAGTTAATACATTAATCTTCATCTCTTAGCCCCTCTATTAATTCTACATAGATTGCATGATTATCAGGATCAACTTTTTTTACTACAGATTTAATATTAGGAATCCAAAAATTCTTTCCAAAATCAGGCTTTATCTCCCAAATATCATTGGCACCAGGTGCTTCAATATCAACAACTGTACCTATTTTTTCTTGAGTTTGATTATCGAAAACTTCACTATTTAAAATTTGATAATAATAATAGCTACCGCCTTTTAGTTCTGGTTGATCTTCTTGGCTAATTACTAATGTTTTCCCAACTAATTTTTGTGCTTTATCAATATCATCAATATTTTCAAAACTAACAAGCCAATAGCTTTTAAAGGGGCGACTGCTTTTTACAATTAGTTCATGTTCATGATCGTCGCTCAAATATAATCTGCTTTTAGGTGCGAATCTATCATCAGCAAAGTCAGTTATCAGCGCAACTTTTACTTCACCTTTTAATCCATGAGTAGCAATTATTTTCCCTACATCAAAAAAATGCATATAATTCTCCTGCAGCTTAAGTATAAAAAAAGTTTGAAGCATAGACTTCAAACTTATAAAGTTAAATTACTTGCTCAATTTTGAGTCGTGGTACTTCTTCATAATACCTGCGTTAGATAAAAATGATCTAACAGTCTCTGATGGTTGAGCACCTTTTTCTAGCCAATCAAGAATTTTATCTTCTTCAAGCTTCAATTCCTTGGGAGTTGATACTGGGTTGTAATAACCTACTTCTTCAATGAAACGACCATCACGAGGTGCTCGTGAATCAGCGATAACGATTCTGTAAAAAGGCTTTCTCTTGGCACCCATACGGCGCATACGAATTTTAACTGCCATGAATAATTTCCTCCTAATTTCTTAACGATAACTAATATATCAAAAAATATCATACCTGTAAAGTGTTTTTACTTAACAGTTTGTCTTAGGACTTGTAATGGTGACGATTCTTCATTCGCTTACGTTTATTTTTCTTAAAACTCCGATTCATCGATCTCATTGCCATTCTCCCCATTGGAGAATCCATTCCAGGCAAGCCTGCTAGGGCTTTAGTATTACCCTTTGAAATTTTTTGCATCATGTCTTTTGTTTGTTTAAATTGTTTAATCATTCGATTGACTTCAACAATCGAACGACCTGATCCTGCAGCAATTCTTCTTCTTCTTGATGGGGATAATACATCTGGGTCTTCACGTTCTTGTTCAGTCATTGAATAAACAATTGCTTTGATGTGATCTAATTGTTTTTCATCCATTTGGAAGTTTTTCAACTGTGGGTTATTAGCCATACCAGGAATCATCTTCATGATTTTGTCGAGTGGTCCTAATTTTTGGACTTGGTTTAATTGATCAACAAAATCATTAAAATCAAAGGTATTTTCACGCATTTTTTCAGCCATTTTCTGGGCTTCTTTAGCGTCATAATCTTGTTGAGCCTTTTCAATTAGCGTCAACATATCACCCATACCTAAAATTCTAGAGGCCATTCTATCAGGATAGAACTTTTCAAGATCAGTTAATTTTTCCCCTTGCCCTGTAAAGATAATTGGCTTACCAGTAACTGCTCTAATAGATAATGCAGCACCACCACGAGTATCTCCATCAAGCTTAGTTAAAATAATTCCTGTTACATCTAAACGTTTATCGAACCCTTCAGCTACTTTAGTTGCAGCTTGACCAGTCATTGCATCAACAACTAACAAAATATCATTAGGATGTGAAACAGCTTTGACCTCTTCTAATTCTTTCATCAAAGGTTCGTCAATTTCTAAACGTCCTGCGGTATCGATAATTACATAATCATTTTTATTTTCTTTTGCTTGTTCCAAACCATCTTCAACAATTTTAGCAACATTTTTTTCATCTGGTTCACTATATACTGGAACTTTTAATTGGTCACCAATTTGTTTTAATTGATCAATAGCTGCTGGACGATAAATATCTCCTGCAATCAATAATGGACGAGCTTTTTCAGTGCGTTCTAAATAAGATGCAAGTTTACCTACGGTAGTAGTTTTACCAGTACCCTGCAACCCAACCATCATAATAACTGTCGGAATCTGTGGTGCTTTAATTAAAGTAGCTGCACTAGATCCCATCATCTTAGTTAATTCATCATCAACAATTTTAATAATTTGTTGACCTGGTGTTAATGATCCTTGAACTTCTTGTCCTAATGAACGCTCTTTAATCTTTTTGATGAACTCTTTAACAACTTTAAAATTAACGTCCGCTTCTAATAATGCTAAACGAATTTCACGACTTGCAGCATTAATATCTGCTTCTGATACTCGTCCACGGCCTGTTAAATTTTTTAATGCTTTTTGAATCCGTTCACTTAAATTTTCAAAAGCCAATGTTTATTCCTCCTGGAGTCTGTTTTCTAAATCAATTAATATTTCTTTTACTTGAGAATAGTTTTTATCATGTAATAAACTCAAAGCTTGTGTCAAAGAATGATCTATGTATTGAAAATGCTTCATCAAATGAAGTTTGGTTTCATATTCTTGTAAAATTGCACTTGTCCTTTTCAAATTATCATATACAGCTTGCCTTGATACTTGATAATTATCCGCAATTTCAGCTAATGATAAATCATTAAAATAATAATCTTCAAAATATTTTTGCTGAATATCTGTTAACAAATTACGATAAAAGCCATATAGATCACCTAAAGATTCACTTTTGGTTAATTTCATTGAACCAGTTCCTTTTTTATTTTAAAGAAAATAGACAAAAATAATTTTCAAAATTTATTATACCAAATCACTGCTAGCAAAATACTAGTTTAAAAAGTTTGTTAAGTCAATTTAACAAAAAAGCAGGCGCTTGCTTAAACACTTGCTTTACTTCGATTATTTCTATTTATTAAAGGTTTTTGTCCATATTAAATGTCAACTTAGACATTTCAATACTTTGAACAAACATCTTAGCCATTAATTTTTCAGATTCTACCTTGATATGTGCAACTGCCTTTTGGTTTTCTTTAGTCAAAAAGTCAGTTATTTCATCCCCACTCTTACCTTTAGCATCTTCAATAGTTTTTGCAACATGTTCTCTAAAGTTTCGACGTGCTTCAATTAAGTAATCTGTATCTAATTGAACAAATTGAGGGTAATGACTTTCTACTAATGCAGCTAATGACTTGTAATACCAATAAGCATCTTTTTCATTATATTCTAGTGAAGTATTGTCATAGCTAGGATCTGTAGCATTCACATTAGTAAAGAATGGGACAAATGGAGTAAATGTAGGGCCGCCAATACATAACCACATAATTGCAGCCACTTCATCTGGAACATCACTTCTAATTTGCAAAATATGAGAGTTTTGAGTTCTATTCAAGCCAATTGGACGATAGCGATGCTTTTCTTCATCAGTACCTTTGCCAAATGGATCAAATGGAGTTTCATTATAATGAGATCCCAAAATATATTCGATATCATCAGTTGAGATTTTTTTATCTGTATAACAAATAAATGGTAATTCTCCATCTTCTGGATCTTGTTTTATTTCTGGATTAAAGTATCTTTGACCAAACCAAACACGTGGATTATTATAATGACGATCTTTTTCATTATTTGTACCAAAAATATGACGGAAGTTCCAACCAGATTGGTCAGTGTTTAGATGGTTTTCGCTAACAAAATCTTCGATTCCATCACTCCACATGAAGTTATCAAGATCATTGAAATCAACTTGTTGAATTGATACTCGATTTGCTGCAATTGCATATGCATTGTCTGGAATTCTTTGTGCAACCCAGTGATGACCAGTCACAATCTCCATATACCAGACTTCATCTTTATCAGAAAATAAGACAGAATTTCCTGCAGCAGAACCATATCTTTCAATCAACTTGCCTAAAAAAGCAACCCCATCACGAGCAGAATCAATATATGGTAAAACAACATTTTCCATACAATCTTCATCTAGTCCATCTTTAACTAATGGATCAAATGCTAATGCTCGCTCATTACCATAAGTTGATTCAGTACATGACATAGCAACATTTTTTTCATTAATGCCGCTTTCTTCATAATAACCTAGCTTTTTATAATCAACATTAGGTACTGCTGGATAACGATAGGCATTTTCTGGAAGATCCATTTCAAAACCATTAAGCCAAGATTTAATCTTGCGGTCTTTTTGATCATGGATACTTGGATTAATTACAAACTTTTGTGGGGTAATAGGTTTGAAAGTATCGTCATTTCTGGCAATCATTGTTGAACCATCAATAGATGCTTTTTTACCAACTAATATAGTTGTACATGCGCTTAATTCTGACATAATTTTTTCTCCTTTAATATTGTTTTGCCTATATTATACCAAACCATGGAACAGACCAATAGCATAATTAGCTGCATTAAAATCAGCTAAATCTTCAGGTTTTTCGCCTAAACCTACTAATTTAACTGGCAATTTCATTTCATTTCTAATAGCTAAAACAACTCCTCCTTTTGAAGAGCCATCTAGTTTGGTCAAAACTAATCCTGTCAATTTAGTGGTTTTATCAAAATCTTTTGCCTGCAGTAATGCATTTTGACCAGTAGATCCATCCAAAACAAGTAAAGTTTCAATAGGCTGATCAGGGAGCAACTTTTTAATAGTTCGCTGAATTTTTTCTAGTTCATTCATCAAGTTAACTTTATTTTGCAGTCTACCTGCAGTATCAACTAATACATAATCTAATTTTTGATCATTAGCTTTTTGAACTCCATCAAACACAACTGAAGCTGGATCTGCCTGCGCTTTTCCAGTAACTACTGGTACTCCTACACGTTTACCCCATTGGACAAGTTGTTCAACAGCACCCGCTCTAAAAGTATCAGCAGCAATCAAAGAAACCTTTTTACCATCATCTTTAAATCTTTTAGCTAATTTACCTATTGTAGTGGTTTTACCTGCACCATTAACACCTACAAATAAATAGACATTTGGCTTGACATCAGGATTATATTTTAATTTTTCATCATCGCTGTTGCCATTTTGATCATACAATTCGACTAATTTTTCAACAATTACTCGTCTTAAATCTTTCTTAGATTTTGCTTTTTGCAATTTTGCTTCATCACGCAATTGATCTGTTAATTCTACAGCTGTTTCATAACCAACATCTGATTCAATCAACAATTCTTCCAAATTATAAAAAAATTCTTCATCAACTGACCTAAATTGAGCTAAAAATGCATTTAATCTTGCGCCAAAACCTTGGTTAGTCTTTTCTAATCCTTTTTCATAGATATCTTCTGGTGTTAATTCGTCTTCAGAATCTTCATCTTCTGCTTCAGTTTCTACAATATCTTGTTCAGCATCATTTTTTTGTTCTTTAAGATCAACTTCATTGGCTCTTTCAAGATCTTTTGATTGCAATTTAGAATCTTTTTTTACTTCTGTTTCTTCACTTGGAAGTTCTGCTTTATTTTCTTCAATGTTTTCTTTGACTTTATTTGCGATTTCTTTTTTGATATCATCTTCGCCAAATAATGATTTTTTGATTCGATCAAATAATCCCATCTATCTCACCTTATTTTTTATTTCTTTTAATGAAACTGATAACACTTGTGACACACCAGACTCTTGCATTACTACTCCATATAGCTGATCTGCTAACTCCATCGTACCTTGTCTATGAGTAATTACAATAAATTGAGTATTCACATCAAATTTTTTCAAAAACTTAGCAAATCTAGTTACATTTGCCTCATCTAATGCAGCTTCTACTTCATCAAGAATTGAAAATGGTACTGGGTTCACATCAAGCATTGAAAATAATAATGTAATTGCAGTTAGTGCGCGTTCTCCACCAGAAAGCAATGTTAATTTTTGCAATTTTTTGCCAGGTGGTTGTGCAATAATTTCAATTCCTGTTTCTAACACATTATCTGGTTCAGTCAAAATCAAGCTTGCCTTACCACCGCCAAATACGATTGGAAAGATTTTTTGAAAACTAGCAGCAATTTTATTAAAAGTATCACTAAACCTAGTAATTACTTCTTGATCCAAACTAGACATTGATTTTTCAATATCATTTTTTGCTTGAAGCAAATCATTTTGTTGCTGATTCAAAAAATCATAACGAGTTTTAACATTATTATACTCTTCAATCGCATTAATATTTACTGATCCAATATCATCTAATGACATTTTATGTAATTTAATTTCTTTTTGCAGTTTTTGACGCTCCAAAGAACTGTTTTCAACCTTGGCATTATTTAGGACAGCTTCATATGTAATTGAATAGTTTGCTAATTGTTCTAATTTTTGATCAAGTTTTTCTTTAATAGTAGAAATTTCTGCAACATAGTCTTCATTTTCACGAGCCATATTTTTACGCAAATCATAATTACGAGTAAAAATTGAATTTAGTTCATTAATCTGTGCATCAAATCTTCCGAGTTGTTGGCTGATTTTTGCAAGTTCTTTTTTAGTTTGAGTTTGCAGAGTTTCTAGTTTTTCTAATTGATTTTGGTAGTCTTTTTTTTGAATCAAAGCTAATTTATGATTAGATCCTATCTCATTCAATTTATTATTCAAAACTTCTAATTGATTAGAATAATTAGCAATTATTTCATTGTGATCATCAATTTGTTCATTAGTATTGTTTAATCTAGTCTTGATCACAGCAATATCAGCATTATTTTCAGCAATTTGTTTTTGGATTTTTTTACTTACAATATCATAATTTTTTATTTGATCCTGCAACAAACTAATTGATCGTTTTCTTTGAGCAATTTTTTGGTCAAATTCTTTAGCTTCAACTTTTGCGTCTTTTAATTGCTGTTTTTGCGTAGTCAAAGTTTCTTTTTGCATTTGAAGTTGCTTATGGTACATATCATTTGTCTGCATTAAAGTAATTACCTCATTATGTTTAGTATCATAATGTGATTTAACTTCAAGATTCTTTTGATTTAACTGTTGAATTTTACCCGTTATAACGCCGATATCATTACTAATTTGCGTAAAACTATCATTTAGTTTTGTTATAGCAGTATTTTTTATTTGATAGTCTTGCTTTATTTGTTTGACCTGTTTTTTCAAGTTCATCAATTGAGAATTCAATTGTAATGGGGAATTATTTTTCTTTGATCGCTCTCCACCAGTCATTGCACCTGAAGCATTGATCACATCCCCATCTAACGTAACAATTCGACTGCGAATATGATGTGAGATTTGTACAGCATGATCAATATTATCAATAATTATTGTAGTTCCAAGCAAATAATTAATTGCATTATTAATATCAATTCTAGTATTAGCTTTAACTAATTCACTTGCAACACCAACAAATCCAGGTAAAGTTTTTAGATTAGTGACTGTTGCCAGTGGAATTGTTCGATAATGCAGATTATCTAATGGTAAAAATGTTGCCCAACCAGCATGGGTATTTTTCAATGTAGTGATTGCATCTCTAGCATTATTTTGAGTATCAACAATTAATGATTGAACACTAGATCCTAAAGCAGTTACCATCGCAGCTTCATATTGTGGATCAAACTCTAATAATTCACCAACTGCACCAATAACGCCATGATATCGTTGCAAGTTGTTCAGAATGTTTCGAACACTATAATAATAGCTTTCATGCCGCTTTTGCACAGTATTAATCGCATCATAACGTGCAGATAACGTCCTAAATTTATTTGCAAGGCCAGCAACTATTTTGGTTTGCTGATTACGTTTTATACTTAATTCTTGCAGTTCAACAGTTTTTGATTTTTTTTGAGCTTCTAATTTATTTAACTCATCAATAAATTTAACACGATCACTTTTTATTGCTGCTAATTCTTTTTTAGCTAAAGCTAATCTTTTAGTAACATCATTTGTCTCAACTTTTTGTGTATTTTCACTTTTAAGAATTTCTTTTTGCAAATAAGTGATGTCATTATTATTAGAGACTTGATCTTGCAGCATTTGAATATAATCATTACGCAGATTCTCTAATCTATCATGCAATTCATCAGGATTTTCAGCAAGGTGGTCTGCTAATTGCTTTTTTTGTGTCTTTAGATTTGTCAATTGATCTTGCAATTGCTTCTTGTTATCAATTAATGAAGCTAATTGTTGCTCATTTTTATCAAGATTTTTTTGTAGTGTTGCAATCTGCTCTTGATACTCATCTCTTGTTGCATCGTTATATTGACTGGATTGATCAGTTACAACAAGTTCAGTATTTATTTGAGAAATTTTCTGAGTACTAGTTAGAATCTTTTCTTGCAAACTCTCTTTTTGTTTATTTAATTCTTGTGATTCATCTTTTTTGCTTTCTAAATCACTTTGAGAAGTTTTTACTTCTTCATCTAATTTAGCAAGTTGTGCTGTCTTATTAGCTAATTCATGTTTTAGTTGCTGATGTTGTTTATCTAGATCTTCAATTTCAAAGGCAAGTAAAACTTTCATTTTTTCGTCATAATGTTTTTTTTGAAATAAATATTCTTTAGCTAAGCTTGCTTGTTCATGTAATGGCGCAACACGGGCTTTTAATTCTTTGACTAAATCATTAATTCTGATCAAATTATCAGTGGTTTTTTCCAATTGAATATTAGCAGCTTGTTTTTGTTGTTTAAAATGTAATACTCCTGCTACTTCTTCAAAAATTGATCTACGTGATTCAGGTTTTGAATTTAAAATTTCATCAACTTTTCCTTGAGAAATTATTGCTAAAGAATCTTGTGAAACACCTGAATCTAAAAACAAACTATGGATGTCTTTTAAACGAACGGATTGATTGTTAATTAAATATTCACTTTCTCCATCACGCATTAATCTTCGAGTAACTGTTACATGATCAGAATGCATTTTTAAACTATGATCATTATTATCAAATACTAAAGTTACTTCTGCACGATTTAAAGGCTTGCGAAATTCGCTTCCTGCAAAAATCACATCTTTCATTTGACTTCCGCGTAGTGATTTGGCACTAGATTCTCCTAATACCCATCTGATAGCTTCAGTAATATTACTTTTACCACTACCATTGGGGCCGACAATGCCTGTAATTCCCTTATCAAAAGTAATTACAGTTTTATCCGCAAATGATTTAAACCCACTTAACTCTAACTTTTCTAGAGACACTCTTTCACCTAATTTCTTTGATATTTCGTTAATGCCTGTTTAGCCGCAACTTGCTCGGCTGCACGTTTATTATGCCCTTGCCCTTGACCCATTATTTCCCCATTCACTGATACTGATACTGTAAAACTAGATGGTAATTGAGATTCAGAAATAACATTATATGAAATATCAACAGCTCCATTTTGTTGCAATAACTCCTGCAAATCCGTTTTGTAATCGCGACTTGCATCAAACTCGCCACTAGCAATTAATGGGTAAACAGTTAAATGCAAAAAATGTTGTACAGCAGGCATCCCTTGATCCAAAAATAAAGCTCCATTAAATGCTTCAAACACATCTTCTAATAAAGTCTTGCGCGAGCGAGCACCAACTTTTTCTTCACCATTGCCTAAGTGAATTTCGTTTTGAAAACCAACTTCAATGGCAAATTCAGAGAATCCTTCAGTTCTAACAATATTAGATCTCATTCTAGTCAATTCTCCTTCATTTAAATTTGGAAAATGACGATACAAATAATCAGAAATTGCTAGTTCCAAAACTGCATCACCTAAAAATTCTAATTTTTCATAATCTCTCACCGATGTTGTGGGATGCTCATTAACATATGATGAATGAGTGAATGCTTCTTCTAATAATTTTTCATTATGGAATTGGATTCCATATTTTTCCTTTAGTTGTAGTTTAAAATTTGTACTGACCATAATACAGTCCTTTCTTATGTTTACTATTATATCAATTTTTACAACTAAAAAAGCCATCTCCAACTAAAAGAGATAGCTATTTTTTGATTTTTATTTGTTATTTAGCATATGCTACATCATACCAGTTGAATGATGGCTTTTCTGAGTAGCCTGTTAAATTACTATTTACAGCATCAATTTGATATGCATTAGCAATTGGAACTACGTAAGCTTCATTATCCATATACTTTTGCCATTCATGAACTTTATCAACACGATAGTTTGTATTAAAGGCTTTTTCTGAGTTCATTTCATCTAATAATTGATTATTTTCTTTAGTTACAAATCTTGAATAGTTAAATGGAGCTTGTTCACCATACAAGTTTGCAGGTGATGGATCACTTGCAACATTCCAAGCACCCATGAACATATCAATACCTGGATCATCATTACCAACTTTATCATAGAATGAATTCATTTCAATTAAGCGACCACCAGTTAATTTAACATTCAAGCCCATCTTCTTCCATTGCTGGATATAGTTTTGAATGATTGGTTCTTGAATGGAGCTACCAGTCATTGCAGCTAGATGAATTGTTAAAGGCTTACCATTTGGTTGTACACGATATTCGCCTTTCTTTTTAAATCCAGCCTTATCAAGAATTTGGTTACCCTTTTTAATGTTAAAATCATAGCCCTTAACATTTTTATCGAAGTACTTGCCAAAGCTTGATGGAATTAGTGTTGGCACTCTGAATGATAAGCCGTTTGTATAACGCTTATATACTTCATTAACATTCATTCCATATGCAATTGCTTGTCGCAAAGACTTATTATTCATCTTGGCATTAGGATTCATAACATTTTTGCCAGCTTTTGCATCCCATTTACCAACTTTAAAGCCTAAATATGAATATGATAACGGGACTTTAGCTACGAAGTTATAACCTTTAGTATTTTTAACATTTTGCCATTGTGAATTTACAACACCAATAATGTCAAATTTATTACTCTTTATTGATTGAGCAACTGAATTTGGTGATACAACACTTGCTACAATTTTGCTTAACTTTGGTTTACCTTTGTAATAATATTCATTAGGAACCCAAGTTACTGATTGTCCACGAACAATCTTTTCTAATTTATATGGTCCAAAATATAATGGATTCTTACGGATTTTATCACTAGAAATCAACTTATCAAATGGAACATCCTTCAAATAATGATATGGTTCTGCAGCTTCCCAAATGTATCCATTACCACTTTGGTTCATTGAAGGCTTCATTTCTTTAAAATGAATGACTACTTTTTTGCCATCTGGACCATCTGGCATTTCAATTCCAGAAATAGTGTTTGACTTACCATTGTGATAGTCTTCCATACCAACAATATTAGTCATTTTACCTGTGTAGCGGGATGATTTGGTTTGTGCATTTCCAATAATTTCATACGCATATTCAACATCTTTTGCCACTAAAGGTTTACCATCAGACCATTTGACTTTAGGGTTGATAGTTATAGTAGCAGTCTTATTATCACGATCTAATTTAAGGTCAGCCGCACCCCCATCAACGAACTTATAAGTATCATTGATTTGGAACAGACCTTCATTACCATATTGTGCAATATCTTGGTCGATTGAGTTTTCAGCTAATTCATTACTAAAAATTCCTGTAAATGGTGTATCAGCTTCAATCGCAACTTTTACTGTTCCACCTTGCTTTGTAGCTTTTTTAGGAACAGAAGTTTTGAAGTTAACTTTAGCATTGCCATTATTTGAATTTGGCTTGCCACAAGCAACTAAAGTTAATGCTACACCTGTTAATAATCCAATAGAGCTTAAAATTTTTGATGTTTTCATAATGCCTTTTTCCTTTCCATATATTACTTATTATAGCAAATATACAAGATAATAATTTCTGTTTAGGGCAAAAAAGCAAAAAAATCTGACCTTAATATTATATTTAAGATCAGATTTTTATTATTTTAATATGGAAAGAAAATTTTTATTATAAATTACTATTTTGCATATGCTACATTTACCCAGTTAGAATTTGGATCTAGACTAACACCGGTTAGCTTATTATTGACAGCAGTAATTGAATAGCTACCGATTGTCGGAACTACATAAGCTTCTTTATCCATGTATGCTTGCCATTCATGGAATTTGTCATAACGATATTGTTGATTAAAAGCTTTTTGCGAATTCATTTGCTCTAATAATTGATTATTTTCTTTAGTTACAAATCTTGAGAAGTTGAATGGTGCATTTTCACTATACAAGTCATCTGGTGATGGCTCAGATGATAAGCCCCAGTTACCTAAGAACATATCAATTGAAGGATCATCATGTTCAACTTTATCATAGAATGAATTCATTTCAATTAAACGACCGCCAGTTAACTTAACTCTTAAACCTAACTTCTTCCATTGTTGGATATAGTTTTGGATGATTGGTTCTTGAATAGAACTACCAGTCATTGCAGCTAGATGAATTGTTAAAGGTTTGCCATCTGGTTGTACACGGTATTCACCCTTTTTCTTGTATCCAGCTTTATCAAGTATTTCATTACCTTTTTTAATGTTAAATGAATATCCTTTAACATTTTTATCAAAGTATTTGCCAAATTCCTTTGGAATTAAAGTTGGAATACTAAAACTTAATCCATCTGTATAACGTTTGTATACTGCATCGGTATTCATACCATAAGCAATTGCTTGACGAAGTGAGCGGTCATTCATTTTAGCTTTAGGATTCATGACATTCTTACCAGCTTTTGCATCCCATTTTCCTACTTTAAATCCTAAATAACCATAACCTAATGGAACGTTGGCTATATAGTTATAACCTTTAGTTCCTTTAACACTCTTCCATTGTGAGTTAACAACATCAATAATATCGAATTTATTGCTTTTAATTGCTTGACTAGCTGAGTTTGTTGAAATTAAAGTTTCAACAATCTTATCTAATTTTGGCTTGCCATCATAGTAATATTTATTCGGTACCAAAGTTACAGATTGACCACGGACAACTTTTTGAACTACATATGGACCATAAAATAGTGGCTTTTTACGAATTTGATCACTAGAAATTAATTTCTTAAATGGAATATCTTTTAAGTAGTGATATGGTGCTGCAGATTCCCAAATATACCCATTACCACTTTGCATCATGCCTGGTTTTAATTGACTATAGTGTAATACTACTTTCTTGCCATCTGGACCATCAGGCATTTCAATTCCAGAAATCTTATCTGACTTACCATTATGATAGTCAGCCATCCCCTTTAAAAGTTGTAAACTTCCAGTATATCTTTGGGATTGAGTATCTTTATTTGCGATAATCTCATATGCATACTCAACATCCTTTGCAACTAAAGGCTTACCATCTGACCACTTAACTTTAGGATTAATTGTGATCGTTACGGTGTTGTTTTGATGATTTAATTTAAGATTTGCAGCTCCACCATTAATAAATTTATAATTTTTATCAATTTTAAATAAGCTTTCATCAGCAGGACCCACAAGACTTGAATCTATTCCGCTGCTTGCTAGTTCAGCATTAAAAATACCTGTAAAAGGAGTATCAGCTTCAATGGCAACTTTTACTGTACCGCCTTGTTTTGTAGCTTTTTTAGGCACAGACATCTTAAAATCCTTAACATTGGTTGAAGCTTGTTTATTTGATTGTCCGCACCCCACTAAAGTTAAGGCAACTGTCGTCACTAGTCCTAATGAACTTAAAACTTTTAATTTATTCATGATGTTTTTCCCTCCATAAATCTTAATTGTTGACTCAAATATTAGCATGAAATTATAAAAAGTTCAACATATATTCTCATAAAACATCATTTTTTGCTAATAAAATTAATTTTATGTACACAAAAACGCCTCTAAGACTGTACTTAGAGGCGTTTGAAGACTTAATTAATTTTCACGCTGACGCGCATCCCCTGCACGTTGTAATGCCCTACCAACATAGTTAATACTTAATGAAATTATTAATAAAAGCACTGTTGCAGGCAGCCACAACCAGGGTCTATTGATAACATTAACTGGGTCATTAGCAAATCCAATCAAAGTACCAAGTGATGGTGTGGAAGGTGGAAGCCCATATCCAATAAATGATAATGTAGTTTCAATACCAATATTCCCAGCTACCGTTAATACAACATCAATAATGATCATTGAAGTAATATTTGGTAAAACTTCTCTAAACATAATTTTTAAGTTAGATGAACCAGATGTTTTAGAAGCTAGTACATATTCTCTTTCACGCTGTGATAAAACAAAAGCACGATAGTATCTCGATGTCGATGTCCATCCAAACATCGCAATCAATAATACTAAAGTAACAGCATTGTAATTAGGAATAACTGTAGTCAAAACAATGATAATTGGCATTTGTGGCAAAATCTGAATAAAATCAACGATACGCATGATTATAGCATCTATAACACCACCAAAATAACCAGCAACTAATCCAACTAATAAACCAACAGTTTCAATAATGACAGTAACTGATAAACCAATCATGATAGAATTACGTCCACCCATGATTAATAATTTCAATATGTCACGACCACCATCATCTGTTCCAAGCAAATGACCAGCTTCGCCCCAACCGTAATATGCTTCAGCAATATTAATTTCAGTAACTTGACCTTTATTCAAAAATAATGATCCACCAAAAGTAATTAATAATACCGCTATCACAATTATTAATGCTGTTAGCGCAACTTTATCATGTAAAATTTCTCTGATTGCGATTCTAAAACCAGAAGCTGGACGAGAAATTTTTTGACTTTCATCTTTTTTATTTGCTGTTTTTTTAGCCATTTTATTTCTCCTCCCTTTATTTAATTCTGATTCGTGGATCAATGATACTCATAATAATATCAGAGAGTAAATTACCTACTAACGTCAAAATACCAAAGAGTAAAATCAATGCAGTCAGTGTACTATAGTCACGCTGTCCAATTGAATCAAGGAATAATTTTCCCATTCCAGGATAACTAAAGACCTGTTCAATAATCATTGAACCACCTAATAATCCAGCAATCGTGTTACCAAAGAATGCAGCAATTGGAAGGAGTGAATTTCTCAAAATATGTTTATCAAATACCACTTTTTCAGGTACACCTTTGCTTCGAGCAGTTCGAACATAATCTTCAACTTTATTATCAATGATTCCAGTTCTCAAATACTGAACTGTCCCAGTAGTCCCAATAATCGCATATAACATCGCAGGTAAAATTATGTGATAAAAGCGACTAATAAAATATGCAAAGGTTCCTGGGTTAACATCTGCTCCTACAGATCCAGAAATTGGGAACCAATTCAACGTAAATCCAAATAACCATAATCCCAAAATATAAAATACAAATCCAGGAACTGCAAAAGTGATGTAATTAAAAATTTGAATAGATTGGTCTTGCCATTGATCTTGATGACGACCTGCAGCAATTCCCATCGGAATAGCTATACCATATAACAAAATAGTTGATAATAGTGATAACCAAAATGTATTAACCGCACGATCCCAAATTAGCGAAGACACAGGAACATGTTGGATATAACTTTGACCTAAATCACCATGTAATAAATTACCTACCCATCTTGTGTATTGAACCCAAGGAGCATCATTTAATCCATATTCTTGGCGCAATCTGGCAATTTGCTTAGGATCAGCATTAGGATTGATCATTCCGCTGAATGGATCTCCTGGCATCATTTTAGCTAAAATGAAAACCAAAAAACTCAAAATGATTAATTGCGGAATCATGATTAATAATCTTCGTAAAACTGTCTTCCACATTGATTATTCCCCCTTTTCCAATTGTTCAACTTTTTCTTTAGGCAATGCAACATAGTGAGTTGCAGACACTTTTTGAAGTGGAAAAACACGTCCATCTTTGTCATACCAACTGCTTTGATTTTTCTTGAACTCTTCTTCAACTTCTAAACGGTGTTTTTTGTGTTCTTCTCGGTTGGCCACATCAACTTCAGGAATAGCTGATAATAAGCGTTTAGTGTAAATATGCATTGGATCTGAATAAATTTCTTCACGAGTTCCAATCTCAACTAATCGGCCTCTATGCATAATTGCAATATTTTCAGACATATGCTTTACCACACCTAAGTTGTGAGAAATAAATAAATATGAAATATTATATTGCTGTTGAATATGTTTCATAAAGTTCAAAACTTGGGCTTGCACAGATAAATCTAATGCACTAGTTGGTTCATCTGCAACAATTAATTTAGGGCTAGTAGCTACTGCTCTAGCAATCCCAATTCTTTGTCTTTGACCTCCTGAAAATTCATGAGGATATTTATAAATGGCATCGCTTGGCATCCCAACAATATCAAGTAATTCTTGAACTCGTTTACGCTCCTCATCTGTAGTTAAATTTTCAAAGTTTCTAATTGGTTCAGCAATTATATCTTCAACTCGTTTTCTAGGATTCAAACTAGACATTGAGTCCTGGAAGATCATTTGTACATCCTTGTTGTAATTTAATTTTCTTCGATTGCTTGCCTTAGTTATGTCAACTCCTTTATATAAGATGTGACCACTAGTTGCTTTTTCAACGCCAACAATTGCTTTACCAGTTGTCGACTTGCCAGAGCCTGATTCACCAATTAAGCCATAAGTTTCACCTTCATTGATTGAAAAATTAATTCCATCTACGGCTCTAACATAATCAGTAATTCGATTCCAAAATCCTGAACGAATTGGATAGTGAACTTTTAAATTTTTGATTTGAATAATTTCAGACATATGCTATTCACTCACCTTTTCTGGTTCATCTTGGAAATGAAAGACTTTGTAACATGTGCATCGTACAAAATGTCCTGGTTCCACTTCATGCATGACAGGATTTTTTTCATGAGCACTTGCAGGAATCCATGGAATTCTTGGTGCAAACCTATCGCCTGTTCTTGGCATATTCTTTAATGACGGAACTGTCCCTTGAATAACATGTAAATCTTCATCTTCATCTTCTGTTTGAGGAATTGAATTAAGTAATGATCTGGTATACGGGTGCAAAGGATGCTCGAATAAAGTTTTTGCATCAGCTTTTTCAACAATTTGTCCCGCATACATAACTGCTACTTGATCTGCAGTTTCAGCAACAACACCTAAATCATGAGTTATCAAAATAATTCCTGAATTAGATTGTCTTTGGATGTTTTCTAGTAAATCTAAAATTTGTGCTTGGATAGTTACATCCAAAGCAGTTGTTGGCTCATCAGCGATAATAATTTCTGGTTTACATGCAATTGCAATCGCTATAACTACACGCTGACGCAACCCACCTGATAATTCATGTGGATATGCTTGATACATCTCTTCTGGCCTTGGCATACCTACTTGATTAAATAGCTCAATAACACGCTCTTTTCGCTGCTTAGCATTTAGATCAGTATGATAATACAAAGTCTCTTCAACTTGATCTCCAACTCTCATTAATGGGTTCAATGAAGCCAATGGGTCTTGGAAAATCATACCAATATTATTCCCACGAATCTTGTTAAACAATGATTCGTTAAGACCAACTAGGTTTAATTCATTATACTGAATATCACCTGTTACTCTTGTATTTTTTTGATCATATAAACCAATAATACTTGAGGCGATTGTACTCTTACCACTACCAGATTCTCCAACAATCGCTAAAATTTCATTTCGTTTTAACGTCAAATTAATATCATCTGCGGCATCATAAAATTCACCTTGCAAACGATATGCTGTATGTAAATGTTGAATATCTAGTAACAGGTCGCTCTGTTTTTCCACTGGTCATTCCTCCATCTCATACCCTTATTTAAACTTTCTAAAAAAAAGCTTAAATAATAGGTTCGCTATTTTGTATCAATTATAAATAAAAGCTTTTTGTCTTGCAACAAAAAGCTTATAGTTTTCTTTAAAAAGTTTATAATTTGTTTACTTTTGATGTTCGTTTATGTAGTTAACTACATCACCAACTGTCTTTAATTTTTCTGCATCTGCATCGGATATTTCTGCTCCAAATTCACTTTCTAAATCCAATACAAATTCTACAAAGTCAATAGAATCAGCGTCTAAGTCTTGTGTAAAATTCAATTTATCAGTAATTTGATCACGATTTATTTCAAAATGATCAGCTAAAATATCAGCAATTTTATTAAAAATTTCTTCTTTTGACATTTCTTTTCTCCATATTTTTATTTTATAAAACTATATCATAATTATTTACTTGAAAACTCTTTTTTAAACTTTTCAATCAAATTTTCAGACAGCATTTTATCAATTTGCAACAAAGTATAATATATTGGTCGCTCATCTGATCTACCATGTGTTTTAACAACTGGAACTGCAACTCCTAATAATACTGCACCGCCATATTTTGCAGTATCAAATTTAGTTTGCAATTTTGCAAAAGCTGGTTTACTTAAAGCACCACCAAGTTTTACTGCAAGTCCACTATTGAGTAGTTCATGTTTTAATAAATGCAATAATACACTAGAGGTGCCTTCAATGGTCTTTAATGCAACATTGCCACTAAATCCATCTGTTGCGACAATATCAGCTTTTCCTTTCAATAACTCATTACCTTCGATATTGCCAATAAAGTTTAAATCACTTGCTTTTAATAACTGATATGCTTGCTGGTGAATATCATCACCCTTATCATCTTCAGCACCATTATTTAATAAAGCAACTCTAGGATTATTGATTCCCCGAATTTTTTCAGCATAATAATTGGCCATCTGTGCCCATTGCAAAAAATATTGTGGCTTTGTTTTTGCATTAGCACCAACATCAATCATATTAAATCCAACATCTGTTGTTTGAACGGGGAGTGTTGGCATTAACCCCGGACGATCAATCCCTTTAATTCTGCCAATTATAAAGATAGCACTTGCTAATAACGCTCCAGTATTTCCTAAAGACAATAACGCATCAGCGTGGCCTTTTTTAACATAATTTGCAGCGACTACTAAAGAAGAATCTTTTTTTTGACGAATTGCTTTTACAGGTTCATCACTGTCAGAAATGATCTCTGTAGTTGCGACAACTTCAATTCGTTCATGATCTGTTAGCAAACTTTCAATTTTGTCTTTATCACCAAATAACACGAACTTAGTATTTTTTAATTCATTTTTGGCTCTTAATGTAGCTTGAACGATCGCTTCAGGTGCATGTTCCCCACCCATTGCGTCAATTGCTATTGTTTTCATAAATTTCACCTAGTCTTCATGAGATATTTTTTTATAATTAACAACTTTATTTAAAAATTGATGTTTAGTTAAATCAGGATCTGCATCAACTAATTTTTGTGCGACTTGATGTGCGACAACTAACGTATTATAGTCATTGACTACATCACCATTTTTAAATTCAGGTAGACCAGATTGTGCTTTACCAAATAAATCACCTTCGCCGCGCAACTTTAAATCCTCTTGAGCTAATTCAAAGCCGTCAGTTGTACTCTCAATAATCTGCATTCTTTTTTTGCCAACATCACTAGTTGGATCAGCAACAAAAATACTAAAACTCTGAGTTTTTCCTCGGCCAATTCGGCCTCTTAATTGATGCAATTGACTCAAACCAAATCTATCCGCATTAAAAATCACCATCATGTTAGCATTTGCTACATCAACCCCAACTTCAATTACGCTAGTAGTTACTAATATATTGATCTTACCATCAGCAAATTCACTCATGATTTCATCTTTTTCATTGCCAGACATCTGCCCATGTAATAATACCACATTATATTTAGGGAAAAATTCCTGCATTTTTCTATACAAATGTTCAGCATTTTCTAGATCAATTTTTTCAGACTCTGTGATTAATGGTGATACCACATATATTTGAAAGCCTAACTTCAATTGATCTTGCATTAATCTAATCATTTCATCTAAATGACTATTAGTAATCCATTTTGAAATAATTGGGACTCTTCCTGCGGGTAAATGCCTAATCTCTGAAACATCCATTTGTCCATAAACAGTTAATGCTAAAGTTCTTGGGATTGGTGTTGCAGTCATTGCCAAAACATCGGCTTTATTTGCTTTATTAATTAATTTTTGTCTCTGCATTACTCCAAAACGATGCTGTTCATCAATAATGACTAATCCTAAGTCTTTAAACTCGACATCTTTTTGAATTAAAGCATGAGTGCCAATAACCACATTAATTGTGCCATCTTTTAATTCTTGATATATTTCTTTTTTCTCAATTTTTTTAGTTGAACCAGTCAGCAGTACTACTCTGACTCCTAAAGGCCTTAATAATTCATCAATTTTTGCAAAATGTTGTGTTGCTAAAATCTCTGTTGGAACCATCAAAGCCGCTTGAAAACCAGCAGTAATTGCCGCATATATCGCAAAAACTGCAACAATTGTTTTACCACTACCAACATCCCCTTGCAACAAACGCCTCATCGGCATTTTCGAATGCATATCAGCAAAAATTTCATTAACTACTTGTTTTTGATCATCAGAAAGTTCAAAAGGCAATGATTTGGTTAATTTTGCTACTTCTTTCAAATCATATTTTTTAGCTATTCCACTATTTTGTATCTCATGTTTGTTTAAAAGTGCTAATTGAATTTGAAACAAAAAAAATTCTCGAAAAATTGCAGATCTTTTAGCTAATTTAGCCTCATTTGGTGATTTGGGTTGATGCATTTTTTGAACTAATTCACGATCTGAAAATAGTCGATATTTTTTCCTAATTTCAGCAGGAACAATATCAGGCAAATCAGACAAATATGTATCCATTGCTTTTTTTATTAATTCGATCAACTTTTTTTGTCTGATGTGTTTATTAATCGGATAAACTGGAGCCATAGCATCAACATTTTCACTCTTAACAGCTACTAATTTCATTCCAGCCAGGCTTTGTCTTGCAACTGCATATTTTCCATATACAGCTACATCTTGACCTACTTCAAGTTTATTTTTGAGCCATGGTTGATTAAAAAAATTGACCATGACAATATCATGATCAATTCTCATTTTAAAAGTTAATCGCGTTTTTCGATATCCAAATCTATTTAGATAAGGAGGGGTTGCAACTATACCTTTAAGTAGAACTTTTTGACCGTCAACAACACTATCAAGAGGGATATTTTCCAAATCATCATAGCGAAAGGGAAAATAAAATAATAAATCATATAATGAATTTATACCTAAAGTAGATAAGTTCTCAGCAGTTTTTGCGCCAACTCCTGACAAACTTGTCACAGGATCAAATAAAGTATTTGTTTTCATTTTTTTATTCAACAGAAATCAAGAAATTATATACTGGTTGACCACCATCATGGATTTCAAATTCTAAATCATCATGATTATCAGATAGTCTTTTTTCAATTTCTTGTGCTTGTTTTTTATTGCTATCACGACCATAAATAATCGTAATAATTTCACTCTCTTCATCAAGCATTTTTTCAACCATCTTGACAGCAGTATCAATTACATCGGGATCATCAATTTCAATTGTACCATCAATTATTCCCATATAATCATCTTTATGGATTTCTACTTTATCAATAGTAGTGTCGCGTATTGCCTTAGTAACTTCTCCTGACTTAACTGTAGTCAAATCCTCTGACATATTAGCCACATTGTCTTCAACACTATCATCTGGATTAAATGATAACATTGCTGTTAATCCTTGAGGAATAGTCTTAGTAGGTACAATTCCTACTGGAATATCACTAACTTCAGCAGCTTGTTTTGCAGCCATGATAATATTTCCATTATTTGGCAAGATAATAGCTTTTTTAGCTCCAGATTTTTTGATTGCATCAACAATATCCTTTGTTGAAGGGTTCATAGTCTGGCCACCCGAAATAATTCTGTTAACCCCTTCGCTTTCAAATAATTCACGCACACCATTCCCAGACGCTATTGCAATTACCGCAAATTCAACAGTTGATTGATTAGTTTCATCATTTTCAACAATAGTTTCATGTTGAATACGCATATTATCAATTTTGATTTTACCCAATTGACCAAATTGACTTCCATATTTAAATACTTCACCAGGGTGTTCAGTATGCACATGAACTTTCACTACATCACCATCAGAGACAGCTAATAATGAATTACCTAATCCAGATAAATGCTTTCTAAACTCTTCAATGTCAAATGTTTTTTTATTTGGAACATCTGCTGTTAAGTCAGCCATAATCTCAGTACAGTATCCATACTTGATATCTTGAGTAGCTAATTGACTTTGAACTGATTGATGGTGCATTGCATTAATCATTTCATCCATTTCAGATTCATCTGGTTGATATTGATCTGCAAAATCCTCGCCTAATAAGCCTTCTAAGAATCCTTCATAAATAAATAGTAATCCTTGACCACCTGAATCAACTACACCAACTTGCTTTAATACTGGTAACAAATCAGGTGTTGTCTTTAGTGCTTTTTTAGCTCCTTCAACAACAGCTTTCATCACTTGAGTGACATCATCTGTTTCGCTAGCCTTATTTGCACCTTCAACTGCAGCAACACGGGCAACAGTCAAAATAGTTCCTTCAACAGGCTTCATTACAGCTTTATATGCAGTAGCTACACCATTTGAAAAAGCAGCAGCCAGTTGATTTGCATCTAAATTTTCCATTCCTTGAGTTGCTTTATAAAAGCCACGGAATAATTGTGAAGTAATAACCCCACTATTACCACGAGCCCCCATTAACATCCCTTTAGCTAAACTTTCTGTCAAATCACCAACATTATTGCTGGTATTTTCGTTAACTGCTTTTGCACCGCTTTCGATGGTTAAATTCATATTAGTGCCAGTATCTCCATCGGGAACTGGGAAAACATTCAATTTATTAACAAATTCTGCATTTTTGCTCATACGATGCGTTGCAACGCGAACCATATCCCTAAATTGTTTACTATCGATTTTAGTTTCTACCAAGTTGTCTCTCTCCTTAAAGGTATTATTCGTCTAGTACTTTGACTCCTTGCACAATCACATTAACTGATTTTGCTTTAATACCAAGTTGTTGTTCCAAATTATATTTGACACTATCTTGTACATTACGACTAACTTCAGAGATTTTAAGCCCATAACCTACGATAATGTACACTTCAACAGTTATTTGATTGTCTACGGATTTAACAACTACTCCGCGTTTATAATTAGCTCTATTCAAAATTTCATTCATACCATCTCTAATAGCATTTTTTGAGGCCATTCCAACTACACCATAATTAGAAGTTGCTGCTCCCCCAACTACTGTAGATATAACACTATTAGAAATATCTATTAAACCATATTTAGTTTTGATTTTAACTGCCATGTTACCCACCGCTTTCGATCTAAATATACGAATCCTATTTTATCATAGCTTTAAATGTTAGCAACTTTATCTAACCTTTTCACAAAAAAATTATACTCTTATGTTGCATATCATCTTTATTTTTGCTATATTGTTTAAGTATTATAAAACACTTAAAGGAGGTTTAGCAAAATGGCAAAAGATTATGTTACTGGTAAAACTACCACATTCGGCAATAAACGCTCAAAGGCTTTGAACTCTACACGTCGTGCATGGAAGCCAAACCTTCAAAAAGTTCGCATTCTTGTTGATGGTAAGCCAAAGCGCGTATGGGTTTCAGCTCGTGCCTTGAAATCTGGCAAAGTTACTCGCGTATAATTTGAATATTAATTGCGTATTCTAAAAAGCATGTACTGATGATGTACATGCTTTTTTTGCATATTATAAATTGTTAAATCGATTAATATCTTTAGAATAAATTACTGCTATATTGCCTTCATCAAAAGACAAGTCAAAATATTTACTATTAGCTAAAAATTCGTTAGATGCAAAACTATAAGGATAATGGCTATTATAATTTTTTAAATCATATCTAGCATTTTTAATATTTAAATTTTTTACATGATCCAAAATAATAACTCCAACATATTTATAGTTTAAATCATTAGTCACTCGATAATTGCCAGAATTATAAAATACAATTTTATTTTGCTGATCAATTAATTCAACTTTTTCTGCATAATCATTAAATTTAGGATTTATCACAGTAAATAATGTTGACAAAAAGTGATCTAGTCTGCCTCCAGTTGCACCATATATCTTTAATTTTTTTACATGGTAATCAATTAAAGCAGTCTGCAGCATTGATTCAGTATCAGTATAATCTTTGATTGGATTAGAATAACGAATATCTAAAACGCACTGCTCTAATTTTGATAATTCATCAGGCTTTAAAGAATCAAAATCTCCAATTGCAACATCTGGAATAATACCTAATTCTAATAAATAAAGTGCTCCACGATCAACACCAATAATTTTTTGGTTTTGTGTTTTATGTATTAAATCTTTAATATTTTGTGGCCACAAATTTACTGGACCACCCACTAATGCTATTGCTTTCATTATTTAATGTTTTGTAGTTTTTTTATTTTATTTTCGATATTATTTGGATCATTAAATATATATGACCCTACAACAATAATATCAGCTCCAGATTGGGATACTAATTTACCAGTATCATAATTAATACCCCCATCTATTTCAACTGGGATATCGTGTTTTATTGCCTTTATTTGAGTAATTTTATTTAAAGTATTCTCAATAAATTTTTGTCCTCCAAATCCTGGATGAACTGACATTAATAATATTTGATCAATTTTATCTAGATATGGTTTTAATACACCAACTTTTGTTTCAGGATTTAAAACAATTCCAGCTCTTAAATTATGTTCATGTAAGTAATCAAGCCAATAATTTACTTTATCAGTTGCTTCATAATGAAACTCTAATAAATCTGTTCCATTTTTTACAAATGCTGGAATCATTGTTTCTAAAGCATCAGACATTAAATGAACTTCAGCTAATTCATTAGGGAATTGATTTTTGAAGTCTTTTACCAATTCTGGTCCATAAGATAAATTAGGGACAAAATGAGCATCCATAACATCAATATGAAATCTAGTTATTCCTGTATCAACAGCAGTCTTGATTTGCAATCCTAAGTTCATGTTATTAGCATTTAAAATTGATGGAGCTATTTTCATAATCTTTTCTCCTATTTCAAATATTCTGGCATTCTTTGATCAATTATATCTTGACGCTGCAATAGATAGTCATCATAACGACTTTGTAAAATTTCTTTATCAGCAACTAATTTCTTAATTTCACATCCAGGTTCTTTTAAATGTTGGCATTCTCTGAATTTACAATATTTACTAGCAGCATTCATCTCAATAAAATAGTTTTTTAATTCTTTAACTTTTATTTGCTTTAAATCAATTGCTGAAAATCCAGGAGTATCTGCCAAAAAACCAGACCCAACTTCAAATAACTGAACAGTCCTAGTAGTATGTTTGCCTCGATTCAAACTTTGTGAGATTTCACCAGTAGCTTGATTAGCATCATGTTTTATTAGATTTAATAATGTTGACTTACCAGCACCAGATTGCCCAGCTAATGTCCAAATTTGATTTTTTACAATTAAGTCATTAATTTTACTCATTAATTCTCGTTTATCAGTATAAACAAAATATCCTATTTTTTGGTAATACTTAAGTATTTGCTTAATATTATTTACATATTTCTCATCAGCTAAATCAGTTTTTGATAAATAAATTGAAACCGGAACTTGTTTCCAAGCAAAAAAAGTAAGAAATTTATCTAATAAATTTGTATCAAAATTAGGTTCCACACACGAAATAACTAATAAAACATGTGATACATTAGCAACTGCAGGACGTCCAATTAAATTTTTTCGTTCACTTATCTCAGTTAAATAATTAGTGCCCCTTTCATCTAGCTGAATAGTTACATTATCGCCAACCATTGGCCTTAATTTTTGTTTTCGAAATAACCCACGTGCGCGGGTTCTAACAATTTGTTTTTTTATAGCAACATCATAAAATCCTGCATTTAAACTAACTACAATTCCATTATCTTTCATTAATTAGTCACACTTTCGTCACTAACAATTTTGCCATCTTGAACAATCTTTAATTCACCGGGTTTATTTTGTAAATCGAATGGAATAGTAAAGCTTGTATCTTTAGTTATATACAAATCACGATAAACATTGCTTATATTGTGATTAGCATCTGAAATATATATTTGAACATGGTTACCTTGACCGTTGTTGTCATATCTACTATCAAAAGTTAAATTAACTTTTTTATTTACAGTAGTTTGATCATTTTTAGCGCTTTTACCTTTCGATACAATAACTGTTATAGTCGATCCTTTACTTATTTCTGTCCCAGCAGTCGGAGTTTGTGAGATAATTAAACCATTTTCAACACTATCGGAATTTTGCTGTTGAACTTGCAGATTCAAATCATTATCATGTGCATAATCTTGCACACTCTTTAGTGAATACCCAGTTAAATCACGCATTTTAATTGTAGATTTTTTAGAAGAACTCTTATTTTCTTTAGAGCCTTTTGATACAGTTAAAACAATTGTTGTATTAGCCGCATTAACTTTTTGGCCAGGATCAATACTTTGCATCATGACATTTCCTTGATCAATGTCATCAGAATATTGTTCTCGGCGTTCAACAGTAAAGCCAAGTTTTTCTAACTTAAGTTTGGCAGCATCATAATCAAGACCAGTCACATCAGGTACCGATGTTAAGCCTTTCCCCTTTGAAATTACTAGATCCACTGACTTACCTTTGTCTATTGTGGTTCCACCAGCAGGATTTGATTTAATAACTTCGCCTTTTTTAACTTTATCAGAATATGCTTTTGTAATTGTACCAACTGATAAATTTGCTGAATTCAATGCAACAACAGCTTCTTGTTCAGTATATCCTTGCAAGTTTGGTACAGTTACATCATGTCTTCTTCCTAATGAAAAGATCAAAATTAAGGTAATCAATACAACCGCTAAAATCGAACTGATCCACCACCATTTGTGATCTTTAATATTTTGCATAAGTGTTTTTTTATCTGGTTTTGAATCAGTTTTTGCATCTTTGTGAGTATTAGTAACATCATCGCCAATCCCAGTAGGCATAGCTATAGTTTTATCTTTATTTGGATCATGTGCTGGCACAAAAATTGAATCATGAGCATGAGCTGGTGATAGCGAAGCATCCAAACTATCTTTCATTGCCAAAACAGAATCATATCTATCGCGTGGATCTTTTGCAGTGGCTTTTAATACAACATTTTCTAATGCCTGAGGAATTGCACTATTATGTGCACGAATAGAGGGCATTGCTTCATTTAAGTGCTTCATTGCAATTGAAATTGCAGTGTCCCCATCAAAAGGAGGCTTTCCTGTGATTAATTCATATAAAATTATTCCTAATGAATAAATGTCTGACTGCTTAGTAACTAATCCTCCTCTAGTTTGTTCAGGTGCCATATAATGCACAGATCCTAATGCTGAATTAGTTTGAGTAACTAAACTTTGATTTAGAGCAACTGCAATCCCAAAATCGGCAATTTTTATATTGCCATTTGCATCCATTAAAATATTTTCTGGTTTTAAGTCACGATGAATTACATTATGTTGATGAGCAAGAGCCACTGCACTAAGAATTTGATCCATGATCTTGATTATTTCAGTCAACTTCAATGGATAATGGGCACGCAAATACTGTTTTAAATTAGGTCCTGATACATACTCCATCACCATATAAGGCGAACCTTGATCAGTACCGATATCTAAAACAGAAACTATATTAGGATGACTTAATTCACTAGTTGCTAATGCTTCTCTTTGAAAACGATGCAAAGTTTGAGGATCATGTTGCAAATCAAGTCGTAACACTTTAACAGCAACTTTTCTTTGCAAAATGATGTCTTCTGCCAAATATACATTTGACATCCCACCTTCGCCTAGAGTATCAATGATTTTATAGCGATCGCCTAAAAGATAACCTTTTGTAATCACTTTTGGTCACCCTCCTCATATTGGATTAGACAGACCGTGATATTATCTCCACCGCCTAAACGGTTAGCTTCATTGATTAATTTATTGCATCGCTCTTGTAAATTCAAAGATTTAGTAGCTAATATTTGCTGAATCTGGACATCTTCTAATGAATTTGTTAGTCCATCAGTACAAAGTAAAATCAATTCATTTCCACGTATTGAAATTTGATCATACTCAGGATCAATAGTGCTTGATACACCTAAAGCTTGAGTAATAATGTTTTTTTGAGGATGATTTTTTGCTTGACTTGGAGTAATTTGCCCCATTTTAACTAATTCATTAACTAAAGAATGATCTTGGGTTATTTGTTTTAATGCATTGCCAGTATAAATATAGGCACGCGAATCACCTAAGTGGGCAATTAATGCTTTGTTTTCAAAATTAATTGATAAAACAATAGTTGTCCCCATTCCATTTAGATCTTCAAATTTATCAGCAGTTTTTAAAATTATTTCATTTTCTGCTTTTAATTGCACATCAAGCCAATGACGAGCCATAGTAGGCTCATCAAAATCAGTTATTTCAAAATTGTGCCCTAATTGCGTGACCGCCATTGTAGAAGCAACATCACCACCTTGATGTCCTCCCATACCATCACAAACTATTGCTAAAGTAACTTGCTTTTGGTTTTTGAAAACTTGGACAAAATCTTGATTTGATGTTCTAACTCTTCCAATACTTGATGCAAATGCCGTAAAAATCAAAATAATTAACCTCTTAGTCTTAATTTTGCAATAAAAAATCCATCAGAACCATATGTATCAGGTAATATCTTTATTGTTGATTTACTTTGAATGTTTTGTAGTTCTATTGGTATTAATTCAAATTCAGGATGCATTTTTAGAAACTGAGCAATAACTTCTTCATCTTCTTCATTAGTTATTGTACAAGTTGAATAAACAAGTTCACCATTTGGTCTTAATATTTGGCAAACACTATTTAAAATAGCTAACTGAATTTTAGCTAAATTTTTGATATCAGCCATAGTTTTCGCATATCTAATTTCTGGTTTTCGTCTTAATAAACCTAATCCAGAACACGGTGCATCCACTAATATTTTATCAAAAAGTTGACCCTTTAATATTTCATTAGCCTTTTTAGCATCCATTTGTTTAATTGCAACTTTATTTTTAACAAGTAAGCGTTCCGCATTCTGCATTACTAATTTTAACTTATTTTTATGTAAATCAGTTGCTAAAACATTCCCTGTAGTTAAATTCTCAGCTATTTGGCTAGTTTTGCCACCAGGTGCGCTACAAGCATCTAAACATTTTTCGCTGCCAATAAAGTCAAAACTTTCGACGACTAAACTTGCTGCTTCATCTTGAATAGTTAATTGTCCATCTTTAAAAAAGTTAGTTTGACTAATTCCGCCATGTGATAAAATCAAATCATTTTGTGTAAGAACTGATCTTTCGGGATCATATCCAGCTTTTTTTAATTGGCTTATTAATAAACCTTGTTTATTTTTCTCCACACACATTCTAACAGAATTTTTAGCTGGTTGATTAAGTGATTTTAAGATACTTTGAGTTCTTTTTAAAGAAAAATTATCAATCAAATAATTAACAATCCAACTTGGCATACTGTATTTGACACTGAGATATTCTATTTTTTGCTTTTCAGCAGGTAATACAATCCCTCTACGCAAAAAATTGCGCAGAATCCCATTAACCAATCTAAAACTACCACTATGATTGCCACCAAAACTTTTGGCTAATTTATTTGCTTCGTCTAAGACAGCATTATTTGGCACCCGATCTAAAAAAACAATCTGATAAATCGACATCAATAGTAGTGGTTGTAAGAACTTATCTTTTAATTTTGATTTTACTAAATCTTTTAATTGATATTCCAAAAATAATTGGTATTGAATAGTTCCATAGACTAATTGGGTAACAAAATTCTTATCTTTTACTGATAATTTGTAATCTTGCAATACTTTATTCAAACTTATATTGGAATATCCTTGATTATTTAAGACTTTTATTAATACATCTAATGCTAATGTTCTAGCAGAATTATTCATTGACAATCTTTTCTCCTAGTGGCAAGTTTTTACCTTCACCATTTAAATAGTCTTGTACATTCATTTTGCGCTTGCCAGCAGGCTGAATTTCTAGCAAATCTAAAATAGTATTTTGGGCAAAACTAATTGCAAAACGCTTTTTGTTTGATACTAAACATCCTGCTTCTAAACTAGTATGATCTTGGGCAACTTTAGCCTTCCAGACTTTAATTCGCTTATCATTAATGACAATATACGCACCTGGATCTGGATTTAGGGCACGAATTAAGTCATTAGCTTGTTTAGCAGTAAAATCAAGTGAAATTTTTTCTTGTGCTTTACTAATATTTGGAGAAAAAGTAACTTTTCTTTCATCTTGGGGTTGTTTTATAGCACTACCATCAATAATCTTTGGCAGAGTTTTTAATAATAAATCACGGCCTAAATAAGATAACTTTTCAAATAAAGTACCTGCAGTGTCTTGAGGTTCAATTTCAATTGCTTGTTGATAATAAATATCTCCAGCATCCATTTTTGCGGCCATTTGCATAATGGAAATTCCTGTAGTTTTATCACCATTCATTAATGCATATTGTATAGGTGCACCACCACGATATTTTGGCAGCAGTGATCCATGAACGTTAATTGGAGCGATTTTTACACTACCTAATAACTTATTTGGCAAAAATTGCCCATAAGCTGCAGTCACTATTAAATCAGCATGTAAATTAACTAACTCATCTAATTCAGGCGATTTAGATAATTTTGCAGGTTGATAAACTGATAAATTTTGCGTTTGGGCAAAAACTTTAACTGGTGTAGGAGTTAATTTTTGTTTACGGCCAATTTTTTTGTCCGGTTGGGTTACAACCGCTACTATTTGATAATCATTATCGACTAATCCTTTGAGAATCGGAACTGCAAATTGTGGTGTTCCCATAAAAATAATTGATGTCATAATTTGTTTTTCTCCATTCTGTTAAAAAATGCGTTGTGGTTCATTATCAATAAAAATACTCAAACCATATTTTTCTTTTTCTTGAGCACTGTCTTGAATTTCATGTAACAAAGCATTTAATTGAGGTTCTTTTTTATATTTTACCAGTATTTGATAATAATATTGATTCTTTATTTTAGATATTGTACCAGGAGTTGGACCTAATACAATGGTTGGAGTATGTAAATGAGTCATTAATTTTCTTTTTATTGCAAAAGATTCCCTAGCTGCTTGCTGTTCATTTTTAGAAGCCGTTGATATTAATGTTGTATAAAAAAATGGTGGATAGTTTCCTTCAAACCTAACAGACATTTCATGTTGATAAAATTGCTCATAATTTTGAGTTTGAGCAAATCTAATTGCATAATGATCTGGATTATAAGTTTGAATTAAAACCTGACCTTGCTTCTTATCTCTCCCTGCTCTTCCTGCAACTTGAGTTAATAAATCAAAGGTTTTTTCAGAAGCATTATAGTCAGGTAGCCATAATCCAGTATCTGCATTAATTACTCCAACTAGTGTTACATTTGGAAAATCTAGTCCTTTGGCAATCATTTGTGTACCTAATAAAACATCAGCTTGTTGATTGGCAAAACTGTCTAAGATTTTTTTATAACTACCTTTGCGCCTAGTAGTATCAACATCCATTCGCAAAATTCTTAATTTGGGAATTAATTCTGACAATTCTTGTTCAATTTTTTGAGTACCACTACCCAAAAATCTAATTTGCATACTTTGGCAATTTGGACAACGAGTGGGCATTTTTTCAGTATAGCCACAATAATGACATTGCATTAAGCCTATATCTTTATGCATCGCAAGAGACACATCACAATTTGGACATTTTAAAACAAAACCACAATTACGACACAACATAAAATTAGCAAAACCACGACGATTTAACATCAATATAATTTGTTCATGGTTAGCAATTCGCTGTTTAATTGCATTAATTAATTCAACTGATAAATCGAATTGACTTCCTGCAAAAACTGCCTGCTTTAAATCAAGTAACTTAACTTGTGGCAATTCTTTATTATTTGCACGCTTGGTTAATTTAAGCAATTTAAAAATGCCTTTTTGTGCACGTGCTCTGCTGTATAACGACGGTGTGGCGCTACCTAAGATCAATGGTGCATTATTATATTTTGCACGCTCAATAGCTACATCTCTTGCATGATAGCGAGGATTATCTTCTTGTTTATACGTTGATTCATGCTCTTCATCAATTATGATTAAACCAACATTTTCTAATGGTGCAAAAATTGCACTTCTAGCGCCCACTACAACTCTAGCCTCTCTTCGTCTCATTCGCCGCCATTCATCATATTTTTCTCCATCAGATAATCCACTGTGTAGCACCGCTACATTATTTCCAAAGCGCTGTTTTACTTGGTTAACCATTTGCGGAGTTAGCGAAATTTCTGGAACTAACATGATAGCGTTACGGCCAATTTTTAAGGTCTCATCAATTGCATGTAAGTATACTTCAGTTTTCCCACTGCCAGTAATACCTTCTAACAAAAATGTTTGGTGCCGTTTTTCATCAATTTTTTTCTTTATTGCAGATAATGCTAGTTGCTGTTGATCATTTAAAGTGATCTTCTTATGTTTTTTCACATCAAAAGTTTTTAAAGGATCACGATAGACTTCAACCTTTGTTTTTTCTAGCCATCCTTTTTTGATAAAAGCAGTCAAAGTTTGACCACTAATATTTAGATTTTGCTGGATATCTGCTTGTTTTTTTGGATATTCAGCAGTATTTGTAATTATATCCATCAACAATATTTTTTGTTTAGTGGCATTATTATTTAATTGCTCATAAAGGTTCTTATATTCATCAATTGATAGCTTTAGTTCATATTGATTTTCAGTTTTTACTTTGGCGCGATTTTCAACAACGTATTCAATCTTGGCTTTATCATCTTTCAGTAATTTTTGAATAAAAACTATCTCTTTTAAATCAGTAATCTTATTTAGATCAATTGGATCCCCTTGAAAAAAAGGCATTTTCCTTGTTTCAGGCATTGGAGTTAATATTTTGCGATAATTAGCTCTCATCACTCTAGGAAGCATTGTTTTTAAAATAGTTATCCTAAATGAAAAAATATCCTGCGACATTTTTTGAGATAATTTCACTAATTCTTCAGTTAAAGGTGGCATTTCATCAATCACTAATAATAAATTGCGCAATTTTCCCCTATAGTCAGTATGATCACTAATTCCTACTATGAATCCTTGCACTTTACGTGGTCCAAAGGGCACCACAACTCTTGAGCCAATTTTGACTTGATTGAGCGATTCTGGTATTTTATATTCAAAAATTCGATCTGTTTGTTTAGCCGCTACATCAACAATAACTTGTGCGATCATTAAATCACCTAACTAAAAAACCTCCATCAAATTGATAGAGGATTATTATTTATTCAAGATTTTCTCGTCTATCAGGATCAATAATTACTTTCCCTGCGGCGATTTCTTCTAATGCTTTTCCAACAGCCTTATCAGATTTGAATTTTTCTAAGGCTGGTGGGTCACCTGCTTCTAATTCATGTGCTCTTTTTGAAGCTAACACTGATAATGAATATCTTGAATCAACATGATCCAATAATTTATCTATAGATGGATATGTAATCCTCATTTTAGTCCTCCTCAACCATTTTACGATAGTCACCAATTACTCTTTTGACACTAACATGTTCTGCATCAACCACAGCTTTGATATGGTCAACAGCATTAGCCACTGTATCATTTACAATAGCATAATCGTAATCTGCCATCATTAATATTTCATTTTTTGCCTGCTTTAATCTACCTGCAATAACATTTTCTGAATCAGTGCCACGATGTTCCAATCGTTGTTTTAATTCATGCAAATCAGGTGGTGTTAAAAAGATAAACACACCATCTGGCATTTGATCGCGGACTTTTTTTGCTCCATTAACATCAATTTCTAGCAAAACATCTTGACCTTCATCTAGCATTTTTTTGACAGGTGCAACAGGTGTGCCATAGTAATTGCCTACATATTGATTATATTCTAAAAGTTCTTTTTGGCTAATAGCTTGCTTGAATCTTTCTTCACTAACAAAATAATAATCTTTTCCATCAACTTCACCAGGACGTGGTTTTCTTGTGGTCATTGACACAGAATATTCAAATGGAAATGCCTTTGTTTCAACAATTGCGCTTTTAACTGTACCCTTTCCGACACCAGATGGTCCAGATAATACAAGTAATAAACCTTTTTTTGACATGATCGCTCCTAAAAAAGTATTAATACTTAATATATTGCGCTTTTATAGCAATATTTTCAAGCAATATTATTTTTAGTTCTTTGAATTTTTCTTTATTTCGCGATGAACCAATTCGTGATCTGCTTTTCCAGGATTTAATTCAACTATTTTACCAGTACTACTATATACAACCCATTCAGCTAAGTTAACAGTATGGTCACCAAAGCGCTCAATGACTTTAACTACTGATAAATATCTTTCACCTTCACCTATTTGTGCAGGATGATCTACCATCCAACGCATAATTTTTTTGCGAAGTGCAACGTATTGAATATCCACTGCCAAGTCTTCATTAGCAACTTTATAAGCAACTTTTTCATTTTGATATGCATAGCTATCAAGAACTTCTTCAAGCATTACTCGTACTTTAGATGTCATTTGCTGAATACCTTCATTAATATCTAAGTCCTTGATATCTTTATTAATTAAATGAGTTGTTTCACGAGCAATATGTGCAGCATAATCTCCCATTCGCTCTAGATCAGAACTAGCTTTTAAAATACTCATAATTAATCTAAAGTCACCAGCTACAGGTTGTTGCAAAGCCATAATACTAAAGGCTTGTTTTTCCAAGTTCATTTCTTCTTGGTTGATTTTGTCATCACCAGAGATTACTTTTTTGGCTAAATCTTCATCTTCATCAATAAAAGCCTTGGTTGCTTGATAAAGTTGCTCACTAGTATTGATTCCCATTTCCATAAATCGACCGCGTAATTTTTTTAGTTCATCTGCAAATAGTTCATGCATTTTTATTCCTCCTTTAACTTAATTTACCTCTAAGATAATCATCAACTTTTTGATTTTTAGGATGCAAAAACATTTTTCTTGTCTTGCCCACTTCAATCAGCTTGCCTTTCATTAAAACTGCAGTAATATCTGCAATTCTAGCAGCTTGTTGTAAGTTGTGAGTAACCATTATTATAGTATATTGCTCTTTTAAATTATATAGTGTTTCTTCAATTTTACTACTTGAAACTGGATCTAATGCACTAGTTGATTCATCCAATAACAACACATCTGGTTGTATTGCTAGTGCTCTTGCAATACATAAACGCTGCTGCTGCCCTCCAGATAATCCGAGAGCATTTTTAGTTAAGGTGTCTTTTACTTCATCCCATAACGCAGCTTGCTGTAAACTTTTTTCAACTTTTTCAGAAAGTAATTTCTTATTTTTTTCGCCAGCAAGTCTCAATCCATATGCTACATTATCAAAAATAGAGAAAGGAAAGGCAACAGGCTGTTGAAACACCATTCCGATATTTCTTCTAAGCTCAACTAAATCCGTATCTGGTGCATAAATGTTTTTGCCTTGATAATTAATTGAACCAGTAATTTTAACATTACGATCCAAATCATGCATTCTATTTAAGCAATGCAAAAATGTCGATTTTCCACTTCCAGAAGGTCCAATTAATGCGGTAATTTCATTTTTGTTGAACTCCATATCAATTCCATGTAACGCCTCTACATCTCCATAATACAAATGCAGGCCATTGACTGTAATTATTGGTGTCATATTTTTTCCTCACTAACCAAATTTTCCTGTCAGATAATCATTTGTAGCTTCTAATTCTGGTAAAGTGAACATCTTCTTAGTTTTATCAAATTCCAATAAATGTCCTTTATGCATAAAAGCTGTATAGTCACTTAATCTAGAAGCTTGTTCCAAATTATGAGTTACGATAATAATTGTTTGTTTTGGACGCAAATCTTGCAATGTTACTTCTAGTTTCGCAGTCGAAACAGGATCTAGTGCACTTGCAGGTTCATCTAATAGCATAATTTCTGGGTTCATTGCTAATGCTCTTGCAATGCATAAACGCTGCTGCTGCCCACCAGAAAGTGATAGCGCACTTTTATTTAATTTATCTTTTACCTCATCCCATAATGCTGCACCCTTTAAGCTATCTTCTAACAAGTGCTCTAATATATGCTTATTTTTTTCACCATGTTGTTTTGGTCCAAATAATACATTTTCTTTAATTGAAATTGCAAATGGATTTGGCCTTTGAAATACCATCCCAATTTGCTGACGAACTGCATAAACATTGATATTTTTAGCATTCAAATCAATATCATGATACAAAATTTGGCCTTTTACAGTAGCAACCTCTTGATTTAATCTGTTCAAACTTCTTAATAAGGTTGATTTTCCTGAACCAGAAGCACCAATCAATGCGGTAATTTTATGTTCTGGAAAATTTAAATTAACATCAAAAACTGCTTGCTTTTCTCCATAAAAGACTTCTAAGTTTCTAGTTTTTAAAGCAATATCTTCTGTTGGCTCAGCAATATGCGTTGTAGTTAAAGAATATGTCTTCAATCTCAATCACCTCTAGTTTTTATTTCCTTGACGTCTTTTTAGGTATGCTCCAAGTAGTCTGGCACAAACATTAAACAATAAAACCATTAATACCAATACTGCTGTTGATCCATTAGCAACTTTTTGAGCATCTGGAATTAATCCTTCTGAATTAACTTTCCAAATGTGTACTGCTAGTGTCTCAGCTGGCCTTAATGGATTCAAAAAACTATCTGACATGAATGGATTCCAATTAGAATAATTAACTGTAGCTGCACTTTGTCCTGCAGTAAAAATCAATGCTGCAGCTTCGCCAAAAACTCTACCCGCACTTAAAATAAGTCCTGTTAGTAAACTTGGCATTGCTGTTGGAATTACAACTTTGCGAATTGTATGCCATTGAGATAAACCTAATGCCCAGCCACCTTGACGCTGCAACAGTGGAACGGCTCTTAGGGACTCTTCAAAATTTCTAGTCAAAATTGGTAAGTTAAAAAATGTTAAGGCAATCGCTCCTGCTAACACTGAAAAGCCTAAATGAAACTTTACTACAAAAATTAAATATCCAAATAAACCAACTACAATTGAAGGGAGTGAACTCAAAACTTCGATTGTTGTTCTTAATAAATTAGTAAATTTATTTTTAGGAGCATATTCGGATAAATAAATTGCTGCACCTAATGCTAATGGTGTCGAAATAACTAGTGTCATTATCAATAAATATATTGAATCAACTAATTGATCTCTAATGCCACCACCTGCTAAAAATGATTCTGCTTTACTAGTCAAAAAATGCCATGACAATGCAGGTAAATCTTGCCATAAAATAGTACCAATCAATCCAATAACTGCAAAGAGCGTTAATCCTGTTAGAAAATACAAAATTCCAATTGCAATCTTGTTAGTAATTTTAGAATTATGCATCTTATTTCACTCCTTTTCGATTAATTAAACGAATAATCAAATTGAAAACTAATGACATAATCAATAAAACTAATGCTAGTGACCATAATGCATTATTTTTGAATGTACCCAAAACAGTATTGCCAACACCATTAGTGATTACACTAGTTAGCGTTGCTGCAGGGGATGTAATTGAAGTTGGCATCTTAGTGATATTACCAATAACCATTTGAACTGCTAAGGCTTCACCAAATGCTCTTGTCATCCCAAAAACTATTGCAGTCAAAATACCTGGAATTGCAGTTTTTAAGACAACATGCCAGATTGTTTGCCAAGTTGTTGCGCCTAATGCATAAGATGCTTCTCGATAATAATTTGGAACTGCCTTTAAACTATCAACTGTAAGTGAAGTCACAGTTGGAAAAATCATAAATGTCAATACAATTATTCCTGATAGCATACCAAATCCAGTACCATCAAAAATATTTCTCACAAAAGGAACAACCATTGTTAATCCTAATAATCCATAAACAACTGATGGAATACCAACTAACAGTTCAATTATTGGTTGCATCCCTTTCATAAATTTAGGTGGAGCAAGTTCTGTCATTACTAATGCAGTTGCTAATGCAAATGGTGTCGCTAGTATCGCTGACAATAATGTAGTAATAAATGATGTAGAAATCATTGGTAATGCTCCTACCAATTGATGACCATTAGCGATTTTTCCAGGCTTCCAATCAGTACCAAACAAAAAATCAAATGGATTTACATGATCTTTAAAAAAGATTGTTAATCCTCTAACACTAATAAAGTAAATAATTGATAAAACTAATAAGCAAATTAATACGATACTAATAAAACTGATTGTTCGACCAATTTTTTCTTGTCTAGTTTCAGCATTTGGCTTAGTTAAAACTGATAAGTTTTTCATTTTTTATCACCTGTGATTTTACTTACTTTTCCTTTAGCATCCATTTCTACTTTCATATCATAGATACTTATATACCCTGATTCATCTACAATTGTTGACTCAATTTTTTTTGATGTAACATAATTTAAAAACTTAATCGTTGCTTTATTAGGGTGTTTGCTCGTATACATATGTTCATATGCCCAGATTTTCCATTTATTAACTGAAATGTTTTTGGCATTAATTTTCACATGATCAACAGTTAATGCTTTTAATTCACTGCTGACATAAGGCAATGCTAAATAACTAATTGCACCTGGAGCGTTAGAGACTATTTTTTTAACAGTTCCATTTGAATCTTGTTCTTGTGCATTAACTGGCTTCATATTTTTAGTTAATACAGCACTTTCAAATGCAGCCCGAGTCCCACTTCCCGCAGCACGATTAATTACAGTAATTTTCATATCTTTTCCGCCAACTTGTTTCCAATTAGTAATTTTACCTGTGAAAATCTCCTGCAGCTGCTTCATAGATAAATTAGACACTGGATTATGTTTTTCTACAACAGGGACAATCCCCACAACTGCAACTTTGTGATCTAGGATTTTTTTGTAATTAATTCCTGATTGCTGTTGAGCAAATATATCTGAGTCACCAATTTGAATTGTGCCTGCTTGAATTTGACTAAGTCCAGTACCAGAACCTCCTCCTTGAACAGTAATATCAATGTCATTATGGTCTTTTGAATATTGATATGCGATTTTTTCTGCTAATGGCTGTAATGCAGTAGAACCAACTGCAGTCAATCTAGTCTTAGGATGCTCAGATTTTTTAGTGGTAATTCCAAGCCATACAAGTCCTATAGCTAACACAACAAATATTATTTTCCAAATTCGGCTTTTCATTTTGTATCCCTCACTGGTATTATTCGTTTTTTATTTTAGATGGTTGCTGTAAAAGTTTAATATCATGAATGTAAATTTTTTGTAAAAGTTTTATATAATAGTATGGGATGTGATTATAAGTGAATAAACATGCTTTATTGGTTACTAAAAATGACAAATTATTTGCACAAATAGCAGCTGGATTTGCTGATCAAGATTGGTTAACACATCGTATAACTACAGCAGCTGCAACATATGATTGGCTTAATCGTCATAAAGCCGACATTTTAATTTGGGATTTAGAATTAACAACCTTAGATACAACACTTGCAACAATTGAGATTATCAATAAAAAAATTAACGGTCCTATTATTGCTTTATGTGCCCAATATAAAGTATCAACTTTTAATAAATTATTAGGTGTTCATGTTGATGACTTATTACAATATCCATTTGATCTAAATTTATTAATTAATATAATTAATCAGCGTTGCTGGCGACAAAATTATCAATATAATGAGCATTTACATACTAAGCCACATAAAAAAAAGGTGATCGCAAATTCAGAAATTACACTTGACCCTGCAAAACACAAAGTTATTGTCCGCGGCGAGTATATTGAATTAACGCCAAAAGAATTTCATTTATTAAAATATTTACTTGATAACCGTAAACAAGTACTAAGTCGTGAACAACTAATGAAAGGTGTATGGGGGTATGACATTCCTGGCACTACTAGAATAGTTGATATTCATATTAGTCATTTGCGTGATAAGTTAGAACTAGATCCACAAAAACCTAAGATATTAAAGACTGTTCGAGGTTTTGGGTACGTATTAGATATTTAATTTTTGTTCTTGCTTTTTCGAACATTTATTCGTATAATTGCTTTACAAACAAATGTTCGAAAGAAGAATGTATTATGAATAATATCGCAGAAAAGATTACTCATCCAGTAAAGAATTTATATAATTACTTGTTTTCTTATGACCCTGATAAATTAACTACATTTGGTCAATCTATTTATCAAATTCTTAATCGTTTAAGTTATGCAAAATTGCACAAAGACTATATTTTAGTAACATTCAATAATGGAAAAACTTTAATTGGTAAATTACGCAGTTTCCCTGCATATGATAAGTTTGTAGTGCAAGATATTGATCGAAAATTACTTCACATAATCACTCTAAATAAGGTATTGCGTATAGATTTAAATTAAAAATAGGAGTTTTTGCAAACTCCTATTTTTTAAACTCTTTTGTATTTTTAATTAATTCTTTTGCATTATCTAATGCAGCTTGAGTGACATGTTCTCCTGCCATCATCTGTGCAATTGCACTAATGCTTTGTTTATCATCTAATGGCATTATCTTAGTAAAAGTTTCACCATTTTGAACTATTTTTTGGATCTTATCTCGATGGTCACTACTTGCAGCAACTTGAGGTGAATGTGTAATTGCAATAACTTGTTTACTTTGAGCAATTGAATGCATTTTTTGTCCAATTGAAGCGGATACTCTGCCAGATACTCCAGTATCAATTTCATCAAATATCATCGTACCAACTGGTTCTACTCGACTAAAGACTGCTTTTAGCGCCAAGATAATTCTTGATTGTTCACCGCCAGAAACAATTTTAACCAAAGGCATTAAATCTTCTCCTGGGTTTGGTGCAATATAAAAGACAACTTCATCTGTTCCTAAATTGTTAAAAGTATGTTTTTGAGAAATTCGAATACTAAATCTAGCCTTTGACATATATAGATCTTGTAATTCTTGTTTGATGTCTTTTTCTAATAGCAAGGCTGTTTTTTCACGCAATTTATGTAAATCTTCTACCTTAATAGACATGATATTTTCTAATGTTCTAATTTCATTAGTCAATTTATCTTCATCAAGATTCCCAGTTTCAAACTGAGTTAGTTGCTGATCAACTTTTGTTTTAAATATAAAGACATCTTCTAGACTTGGACCATATTTTTTCTTTAAAGAATTTAAAGTATTTAATCGCCCCACCACGTACTGATAGCGCTCTTCATCAAAATCAAGGTTATCCATAATAACCCCTAATTCACTACGAGCATCAGTCAAAGAAAATACACCCTCGCTAATAGATTGCGACATATTTTTAAAATCATCACCATAATCAGCTAGATCATTAGCTGCATTTTCAACATCACCAAGCATATTACTTAAGCCATGAGTTTCATCATCAAATATTTGCATTAACAAATTAGCTGTATCAGCGATTTTTTGAAAATTATTTAACTTAGTAAATTCCGATTCTAACTCTTCATCTTCATTTGGATCTTGCAAGTCAGCTTGTTCAATTTCGTTTTTTTGAAATGCTAAAATATCCTGCTGTTGAGCCAGTTCTTGGGCATTTTTTTGTAAGCTATGTAATTGATTAGTTAACTTTTTCCATTGGATAAAATATTGTTGGTAATCAGCTAACTTTTTCTCAAAAACAGTGCCTGCATATTCATCTACAAGATCAATTTGACGATCTTGATTCATTAAAACTTGCTGATTATCTTGACCATGAATATCTACCAAATATTGACCAATTAATTTTAAAACAGTAATAGTTGTCAATTGTCCATTAATTCTGATGACATTACGACCTTTGTTAGTGACTTCACGGCTAATTATTAAATCATCACCATCCATAGGTAAACCATATTCATCACATAATTTTTGGACATCTTTTTTTTGACTAGCTAAAGTAAATAAGCCTGTAATAATAGCCTTTTGTTCACCAGAACGGATCATTTCACTTTGTGCACGATGACCTAATAATAAAGATAATGCATCAATCAAAATAGACTTACCTGCTCCAGTTTCACCTATTAAGACAGTCATTTTGTTTTGAAATTTAATTTTTAAATTTTTTATAATTGCAAAATTTTGAATATCTAATTCGACTAACACAATTTGAACCTTTCTTTATAGCTGATTAACAGCAGCATCAATTACTAGCTGAGGAGTTTTATCTAAACTTATTTGTCCTGGATTTTCTAAATCTTTTTGCAAATGTATCAAGAACTCAATATTGCCTTTTCCACCCTTTATTGGAGAAAAATCTAATCCAATTACATTAAAACCAATTTTGCGTGCCATTTCAATTGTATGGTTAATCACATTCAAATGTACTTGATGATCGCGTACAATCCCATGTTTGCCAACATTTTCAGGTCCTGCTTCAAATTGAGGCTTAATTAAACATACCGCATCACAGTTATTTTTTAGAATCTGATACATTGGGGGCATAATCAAATCAAGTGAAATAAAAGAAACATCTGTCATCGCAAAATCAGGTAACCCTTGATCAAAATCTTCAGGTTTACTATATCGAAAATTTTGTCTTTCCATAACAACAACTTTTGGATTATCACGCAATTGCCACGCTAATTGGTTATAGCCTACATCAAGTGCGTAAACAAACTTTGCTCCATTTTGTAAAGCAACATCTGTAAACCCACCAGTAGATGCTCCAATATCTAAACAAATTTTGTCCTTTAAATCTATATTAAAAACCTGCAGAGCTTTTTCTAATTTAAATCCACCACGAGATACATATTTTTTATGATCATCTTTGACAAAGAACTTTTCTGTTTCATCAAATTTTTCGCCACTTTTGTCAATTCTCTGATGATTATGATCCATTACTAATCCAGCCATAATTGCCCTTTGAGCTTGAGTGCGCGAATTAAAAATGCCTTGTTCAAAAAGTAATATATCTGCTCTTTTTTTTCCCATTACAATACCCGTTGATATACATCTAAAAATCCAGATAATACATTATTATTAATACCTTTTAGTGCATTCTTTGCATCTATAATTAATTGCTTTAACTCTTGCTGGCTTTTTTTTATTCCATTTAAAGTAAGGCTATTATTTTTACCTTCTGCTTCATCTTTATGAGTAGCTTTGCCAGCTTGATCCAGCGTATCTATTACATCAACTAGATCATCATAAATTTGATAAGCACGACCAAAAGCATGTGCAAATTGCCCTAATTTTTGCATTTGTTCATCACTTGCATTGGCATATACTGCAGCCATTTGTACACTTGCCAAAATAAGACAACCTGTTTTAAGCCACTCCATTTTCTCAATTAACTTTTTATTATGTGCTTGCTTATCATTATTAGTTAATCTCATGTCATAGTCTTGTCCCAAAACCATGCCATTTGGTCCTATTGCTTGAGTAATAATTGACACTAATTCGCTATTGCCAGCACTTGCAACCCATTCAATACCTAATGCTTGTAACGCATCCCCTGCTAAAATTGCATATGCTTCACCGAACTTTTTATGACTAGTTAGCTTTCCCCTACGATAATCATCATTATCCATTGCAGGCAAATCATCATGAATTAATGAATAAGTATGAATTAATTCAATTCCTGATGCAATTTTTAATTCTTTTTCAGAAATTGGATACTCTAATGCAGTTAAAGTTGCAAAGAATAACAATGGACGTAATCTTTTACCACCAGCCATTACAGAATATGATAGCATTTCACCCATATTCGCGTCTTCAATTTCAGTAGTTAAATTTTCTCTTAAAAACTCATCAATAATTGGTCTTTGTTTTTGAACAAAAGTTGTGAAATCTTTCATTTTTTATTCCTCTGGAGCCGCAGAATTTTGTGGATCTAATTTATGCTCTTCACCATTTTCATCAATTAATTTTGCAACGGTTTCTTGTGCTTGAGTCAACTTCTTTTCTAAGTTGCGACTAATTTCTACTCCAGTTTTAAATTGATCAAGTGCTTGTTCTAGTGGGATATTACCTGATTCTAAGTTAGCAACTATTTTTTCAAGTTCAGTTAATTGTGATTCAAAATTGTTTTTTTCAGTAGCCATGTTTTTATTCTCCTTGAGTATTTATTACCTTTGTTTCAGCTTTACCATCTTTAAAATGCAAAATCAAATCATCATTTTCCTTAATTTGTTTTACACTAGTAATCGTTTTCCCTGATTTATCACTTGTATAAACAAACCCACGTGCTAAAGTCTGCAACGGACTAATATCATTTAACTGTTGAGCACTATTTGCGAGTTTGTTTTGCTTATCTTTTAAGATATTTTGCATAGTATGATTTAATTTTTGTTTAATAAATAAAACTTGCTGTAAGTCATGCTGGATATCGTTTTGAACATTTGAAGTTGCTAATTTTTGCTTAACTAACAAATACCTTTGTCTTTTACCGATAAATAAAGCTTTCATCGCTTGATTCAAACGACGATGTGCATCATCAACTTTTTGTACTTGTTGGTCATATAAACGCATTGGTTCTCGCATGATGATTGAATTATTTATACGATCTAATGCTTGTTTTCGTTGCTTAATGACTGCTTGAATGCTTGCATACATTCTTGATTGCAACTGATGAATCTTAGCTATTTCATCAACTAAATTAGGAGTTGCATATTCCGCAGCTGCTGTTGGAGTTGCTGCACGTGCATCAGCTACTAAATCACTCAGAGTTACATCAGTTTCATGTCCGACAGAACTAATTACAGGCATTTTCATATTATAAATCTGTCGAACTACTGCTTCTTCATTAAACGGCCATAAATCTTCTAGTGATCCTCCGCCACGTCCAATAATCATTTCATCATATTCATCGCTATGAGCATTGATTTGCTTCATTGCACGAACTAAACTATCCGCTGCAGTATCTCCTTGAACTATAGCTGGAAATAAATCGATTTCAGCAAGTGGATAACGCCGATTGACTGTAACCATAATATCATGAATTACAGCACCAGAAGCACTAGTTACTACAGCAATTTTATTTGGAAAATGTGGCAAAGGACGTTTATGTTCTTGGTTAAATAAGCCTTCTTTAGTCAATTTTTCTTGCAATTGACGCAAGCGCTCATATAATTCACCTAATCCTGCAGGCTCCATTGTTTGTGCATAGAATTGATATGATCCTTGTGGTTCATATACTCCCACATATCCTGAAATGTAGACTTTCATACCTTCTTTAGGCTTAAATTTTAATTTTTCAAAAAAAGTACGAAACATCACTACATTTATCTTAGATTTTTCATCTTTTAATGAAAAATACTGATGTGAATTCATCCGAAATCTAAAGTTAGATAATTCACCTTTTAAAAAGACCTTGTGCAAATATGGATCATTTTTAAATTTTTGATTGATATAATAATTTAAATCTGTAACGCTTAAATATTTATCTGCATCAGCCATTCTGAATCTCCGTCAATGTAATTACCTGTTCCATTAAGCTTTCAACAGTTAATGGACCTACTCCACCAGGAACTGGCGTTATAGCACCTGCAACATTTTGAACTGAATCAAAATCAACATCCCCACAAAGTTCATGTGCATCTCGATTGATTCCAATATCAATTATGGTAGCTCCAGGCTTTATTAAGTCAGCTGTTAAAAATTTTGCACTTCCAATTGCAACTACTACAATATCTGCATTTTTAGTATACCTTTTTATATCTTGAGTTTTACTATGTAAAATCGATACTGTCGCATTAGCTTGCAATAACAATGCTGCTAGGGGCTTGCCCACGATATTGCTACGACCAATGATAACCACGTTTTGCCCTGCTAATTTTATATCATAGTGTTTCAATAAACTCATAACGCCGCTTGCAGTTGCTGGTAATACAGTATAATCACCACGCCACAAATGCCCAATATTAGTAGCAGTTAACGCGTCAACGTCTTTTAATGGATTAATTGTATCAATTATTTTATTTTCATCAAATTGAACAGGTAATGGAAGTTGCACCATAATTCCATTAATTGAATCATCTTTGTTTAGTTTTTTTATTAACTCAATTATATCTTCTTGTTTTGCTGTTTCATCAAAAAAGACATCTTGCAACTCAATGCCAATTTTTCCAGCTAAATGTTTTTTAGCTTTAATGTAGACCTTGCTAGCAGGATCATTAGATGCATTGATTACTACAAATTTTGGCATTATATTCTTACTTTTTAAAATTTTGATTTTTTCAGATAGCTGATCAGCTAATTTTGTTGCTAATTTTTTCCCATCTAAAATTACTGCCATAATAAAAACCCCTATAAAAAAACCGGCTGAGTGCCGGTTAATTCAAATTAATCCTGAATGAAGTTAGCCAAAACTCCATTAACAAAAGCTTTAGACTTAGGATCATCAAATTCATCTTCTAAATTCAATGCTTCATTAATTGCGGCTTGTGCACTGATTGCATTACTATTTTCAATTTCATACAAAGCAACTTCCATAATTGCGACAGTTACTTGGTTCATTCGATCTAAGCGCCAACCTTTTTTTAGGTGGCTTTGCAGTGCTTGTTGCAGTGACTTTTTATTGTTAACAACGCCTTCAATAATTTGCTTTGAATATGATGACAATTGCTTTAATTGCAAACTTGCCACTAATTTTTGAATTATTTCATCAGAAGAAAGTGTAAGATCTTGATTTGATAAATATACTCCTTGCATTGCAATTCTTCTGTTATCATGTTGGGACATTTATTTATCTTCCTTTTCTGTTTCAGAGAATAATTCTTCAGGCTGAGTATCATTTTCAGTATCTTCAGGTGAAACTAATCCTACAACATGAATATTGATATTAGCTAATTTTAAATCTGTCATTTGTGTCAATTGTTTAGCTAATTTTTTTTGGATTTTTGCAGCAACTTCTGGCACATTTGTCCCCGCATAAAAGTATGCATAAATATCAGCTGTCAAATTTCCATCTTTATCAACTTCAACTTTGACACCCTTAGATTTATCTACATGACCTAACATCCAATTCAAGCTTGACTTAATATTATTTTGCATTCCTGCAACGCCATCAACTTTTTCTGCTGCAATACCTAATATTACTTCAAGTACATTCAAATCAATCTTTATTTTATTTCCATCATCTTTATCATTTAAAAGAATTGTTGAATTATCAGCCATATCAATTACCTCTTAATTATTTATTTGCACGAGATACATAAGTCCCATCACTGGTATTAATAGTTAATTCATCACCTGCATTAATAAAAAATGGAACATTCACTACTAAGCCAGTTTCCATTGTTGCAGGCTTTCCACCACCAGATGAAGTATCGCCACGGATACCAGGCTCTGTTTCAGCAACTTTCAAATCAACTGTATTAGGTAAATCAATCCCTAAAGTCTCATTTCCATGCATAATAATGTTAACCATCATGTTTTCTTTTAAGAATTTTGCTTCTTGTTCAATTTGCTTTGCAGGAAGTTCAAGTTGTTCATAAGTATTTGTATCCATAAATACATAATTTGAACCATCAAAATATAAATATTGCATCTTTTTATTTTGAATATCCGCAGTACTTACTTTTTCTGTTGAACGAAAAGTATAATCCTGAACTGCACCAGTTCGTAAACTCTTTAATTTTGAACGAACAAAAGCACTACCTTTTCCAGGTTTTACGTGTTGGAATTCAACAATACGCCACAAATCGTTATTATATTCGATTGTTAGCCCATTTCTGAATTCATTTACTGAAATCATTGGCATAGATTTCTACCTCATTTCTACTTATTTATCTTACCAATTAAACTATAATATTTCCATCATTACTAACATTATAAATGAAGTAATTTGTCTTTTGGGAGAGTTGACATGACTTTAGGATTGTCACCAGAAATTAAAATATCATCTTCGATTCGCACGCCACCTTTATCAGGTAGATATATTCCAGGCTCAACTGTTATTACCATATTATTAATTAATTTTTGTTTTTTAAAAGGCATTTGAGGCATACATAATTCATGGACTTGCAGTCCAACTCCATGTCCAATGCCATGTCCAAAATATTCACCATAGCCTTGTGATGAAATATAACTTCTAGCTGCAAAGTCAACATCTGCACCAAACTTACCTTCAATAGCTTCTTCAATTCCTAATTTTTGAGCATTTAAAACAATTCGGTAGATCTTTTCAAGTTCTGGATCAATTTTTCCAACTGCTACAGTTCTCGTAATATCTGCTGCATAGCCATGATAAAATGCACCAAAATCAATAACGACTAAATCGCCATCTGCAATTTTTTTATCACTTGCAACACCATGTGCCCATGCAGAACGCACACCTGAGGCAACAATCGTATCAAATGATGGGCCTTCACCACCATTGATTTTGAATAAATAATCAAGTTTAGCACTAATATTTTTTTCAATAGCACCTGGTTTTATATCAGGTAAGATAGCTTTAAAACTTTCCATAGAAATATCAACTGCTTTTTGCATTGTTGCAAGCTCCAGTTGATCTTTAACATTTCTAGCTTTTTCAACTAATTGACTGACTAATAAAAAATCAATATTCGGATTCATTGCTCGCAATTCATCAAATTGAACAGCTGAAATATCTTCCCCTTCAACCAGAACTTTTTTAAAGTTGTTTTTATGTAAAACATTGCTTATTTCTATAATAGAATCTTGATGTTTCATAATGGTGGTAATATCACCTGGAACTTGTGACTTTATCTGACTTGCAAATCTTGAATCAGATAATAAAATACGATCACCATTTTGGGATAAAACTACTTCTGCTTCTTCACCTGTAAAATTAGTCAAATAGCGATAATTTTGTTGATTAAAAATGATCAAAGCATCAGCTTGTTTTGCTTTGATTTCATCAGTAACTTTACTAATTCGATGATTAATTATTGATAATAGTTCTTGGCTTTGCATAGCGAGTCTCCTAAAGAGAAAAAAAGACTGAAGATCAAAAATCTTCAGTCGCAAAAGAATTATTTTGCTTCTTCAACTGGGTAAACTGAAACTTGTTTTCTAAATTTACCAAGGCGTTCAAATTTAACAACACCATTTACTTTTGCAAATAAAGTGTCGTCACCACCAATACCCACATTCATTCCTGGGTGGATCTTAGTACCGCGTTGACGGTAGATAATTGATCCTGCATGAACTGCTTGACCATCAGCACGCTTTGCGCCTAAACGACGACCAGCTGAGTTACGACCATTGGCAGTTGAACCACCACCTTTGTGGTGGGCAAATAATTTCATTCCTGTTAAGTTCATCATGTTATTCACCTCTTATTAAGCTTCAATGCTTTCAATAGTTACCTTAGTATAAGGTTGACGATGGCCGTATTTTGAATGAGAATGCTTTTTAGGCTTGTATTTGAAAGTTACAACTTTCTTTTCTTTGCCTTGCTTTTCTACTTTAGCGGTCACTTTGGCACCTTTAACTAATGGAGCACCAACTTTAATATCTTTACCATCTGATACAAGTACAACTTCATCAAATGTTACTGAATCGCCAGCTTTGACATCAAGTTTTTCAACAAAAACACTGTCGCCTTTAGCAACTTTGTATTGCTTACCACCGGTTTTAATTACTGCGTACATTTGTACACCTCCGAAAAAATACTTAGACTCGCCAAATATGGTGTCCTTTTTAAGGAACTTATTACCAATATTTGTGCGGTTGCAGATGTGAGGCTTCACAAATACAACTTCTTTATTTTACCGCGCCTTTTTTGATTTATCAATATCTTTGCACATTTTAATCTTGATTAATTCTCTTCTAAATTGGCAATTTGATCTAAGATAATTTGAAAATCACTTCTTTTTGACATCATTTTTTGTCTTGAATTCAACAATTTCACTTTATCAGTAATAATTCCATCAATATCAGTATTCAAATATTTATCCATCCCTTCTTGACTATCAACTGTCCACACAATTGCTTTTTTATGCGCTTCATGAATTTGTTCAATATGCTCACTGCTTGCTTCGCGCTCTTCCATGATTAAATAATCTCCAACTAAATTACTTGGTTTACCAATTGCAAAGAAATATAAATAACCAGTTTTAATCTTGGGATAAGTTTTATGGACGTATTTAATCAAATCATATTTCAAAGATATCAAAACTACACTTTTTTCCATATGGTGTTGTTTTACCATTTTTACAACATCATCAACCATTTTTTTGTCCGCACTAGTGCCTTTTAATTCAATAAATAATCCAATTCTATGATCTGCTGTATCTAGCATTTGATCTAGTGTAGAAACTGGCTGTTTATTATTTGGATGAATAGAATCTTGAACTTTTAATTGTTTAATTTGGTTTAAAGTTAAATCTTGTGGCCTATTGGAATTACCAGTTAGTCTTTTGAAATTATCATCATGGTTAATTATATATTGGTTATCTTTAGTTCTTTGAACATCTATTTCACCATAGTTAGCATGATTTTTAATGGCTTGTTTTAACCCTTGAGTTGTATTTTCTGCTCCTAACTCTCCTCCTGCACGGTGTGCAATCACTAAGACTCTTTTATCTCTAATTGCTTGTGGATGAAAATCCGCAGCATAACCAATAGCAGACAAGAAATTAAATGGAATAATTATTCCTAAAAATGCAACTGCACCAAGTGTTGTTAAAATTTTATTGCGCTTTAATTTAGGTATATTACTTTTAATCAACGCAACTTGTTTATCAATAATGTGATCGCTATGGTCTTGAGTTGCATATATGTAAAACACTTTAGTCAAGCGATCTATTAATAGAGGCATTTCAATTGATATAGCATAAGTTATTAATTCAACCAAAGTAAAATATGACATGAATAAAGCTACATGATATTGGAACTTATTGGCAATAAATAATTGTGGAACTATGCTAGCGATAACGGTTAATAATGCGATGATTGCTAGTAAGCTTAATCCAAATTTCAGCGTTCCAATTACTGATCGCTTCAAAAAATTCCATTTGCGTTTTTTAGTTGTTGCAAAAGACGCTTTTAGTGCATTTTTGACAGACATATTTTCTAATAATACAAAATGAAAAGTAAAAATTGCTCGATAGCTGAAATATATTAAAATTAACAAAACTAGTGAATATAACGCCGAATATAACGGTGTTGAATAAATCACTGAAGTTATGAAATTAGGGATTTGAAAACTCTTCATTGGAGAAATTGTTAACCCCATCCCGATAATTGGAAAAATCAATGAAACATAAATCATCACTAAAAATCCACTAGGTGTAAAGAAATTTTTAATAGATTTCAATGCAATCCAAACTAGTGACCTTGCCTTCATTGAATAATCATTATTTTGCACTAATGCACTCATGATAATAAATGCATTAATATCAGTTGCAATTAATAACGACATTAATAATAAAGTTAGAATTAGCATTCCTATCCCATTGACACTGAATAAAAATGATAAATAGTTTCCACTTGAAATCACTGATTGACCACTATTTTTTAGCAATATGTTGATTAACCAACCATATATTGGAAAGATTATTATTGCAATTGTTGTTTTAGTTAATAGTTGATATTTTGTATACAACCAAATTTTATTAATCATTAACACATTCTCCAAACTTGTTTTCTTTATCTTGAAATATAACAGGATGTTTGGCAAAAAATATGCTTAAAAAAATAAGAGCTGATAATTGATATCAACCCTTATTTTGATTAATTAAACTTATTAAAGATTAAAATCTGTATATTTAGCAGGAACCCATTGACTTTCAGTTCCTAATCTGATCATCTTAACTCCATTAATAATTTTAACTGCAAATACTTTCCAATTACTATTTGTCTTCAAGTATTGACCAGTAAGCTTACCATTTGAATCCCATAGTGCCACTTTCCAGTTTGGATTATGGTTGATTACAGGCATATGTACAGTGCCTGAAACCTTAGTTTCTTCACCTGCACTGACAAATGACTTAGCAAATTGTGCTGGAATCCATTGATCTTGAGTACCCAATCTGTAGAATGTGACTCCCATAATGGTCTTTTTAGCTAATACTTTCCAATTAGTACCAGTACTAATGTATTTGCCTGTAGTCTTGCCATTAGCATCACGCAAAGCAACTTTCCAGTTCTTGTCATTGTTAATTACAGGAACATAAACTGTACCATCTAATGATTTTTCATCACCCTTATTTTCTGATGGTTTATTATCTGGGATTGTTGGTTTGTTAATATCAGGATTTTGTGAAGGTGTAGACGGAGTAGTTGGTGTTGTATTACCAGTATCTCCTGTATTTCCAGTGTTACCAGAATTGTCTTCACCTGGTGTTGGTGAAGTAGTTCCATCTCCAACAGGCAAAGTCAATTGTGCAGAAGTTGTTGGAACATATTCAGTAGTCCATTGATTTACAAACTCTGGATCATACAATCTAAATTGCAAATCTTTACCATTCAAAGGCTTTTTAGCAACTAATCTAATTGTAGCCAAATCTTCATTGCCAGTTAATCTTGGCTTTTCACCTTCATTTGCAAAAATCACATATAGATCTTGTGATCCATTACTGTGAGTTCTTGCCTTCGAGAAGTTAATCATACCAGACGTAGCTTTGGTAGAGGTGATTTCTTTAACATCTACTTCTTTTGAGTTAAACGGAATTCTCATTGATAATGAGTTTACATTAGCTAAATCTTTACCAGATACAGTTAACTTAATAGTATCGCCAACTTTGTATGAAGCTTTATCAGCGGTCAAAGTCAATGATCCTTGTGGAGCTTTTGTATCATAACTTGAAATATATGGTGCTTGTAAACTAGTTACAAAGTTAATATCAAAGGCATCAATTGTACCATTTTCATTCAAGTCAGCTTTTTCAACATAACCACCAAAGTCACTATCAATTCCAGCAGTTAATCCAGCATAGTTTTTCAATGATTCAATATCATTTTCATCAACTTTACCATCATTTGAGATATCTCCAGCCATGTTTTGTTTAGAGCCTGGGGTTTGGAAGAACATCATTTCATTTCCTGAAACAAAACCGCCATAGCCAGCTCCTTTAGGAATCACAATATCTACAAATTGTGCTTTAGTGCCAGGATTAAATTGAATAGTTTGTTGATTAGTTGAAGTTGAACCCCATGAACCATGGCCACTATCTTTCCAATGTAATCCATCAAGTGAAGTCCTCAATGTAATGTTACTTACAATACCATTAATACCTCCATCGTTTCTTGGAATATATAAGAAATGATCTAGATTGGTGATCTTGCCTAAGTCAACTCTAATAGTCATCGGAGTTGCAGTATGGTATGCCCAATTGCTGTGTGCTTGAGTATTAGGGTCTAAATCAAACATATTTGCTAGCGGCGTACCTTGTTGCCAATATTGGGCTGGCTTCAGATTAGAAGGAAAACCACTCTGAACAACTTCTTCACTGTATGGTTTCACAGCATTTAAGAATGGATTCTTAGTTGTCTTAAATGTTTGCAACTTGCTCCAATCAGAAACCTTATCGCCAATTACAGTTTGAACTTGGAATTTATGACTAGAGTCTGCAAGCAAATTCTTCAAAGTAAAGCTTGGATTTGTAACAGCAGTGTACAAAACTCCATCTGCTTTAACATTATATGAAGTAGCTTTATCTACTGCATCCCAAGTGATAGGAATTTGAGTATCCGTAGTTTTCACTGTGTCTTGTTTGACATTAGCTGGCACTGCAACATCTTTACTTGGAGTTTTTGTATGTGATGGATTTGCACTTTCGCTAACTCCATTAACATCTAATTCAATCGCATTATTTGTTACATCATTTGCTGCTAATTTTACACGTAAGAATTTTTGGTTAACTTCAGTTCCACCTAGATCATCTGCACCTAAGTATGAATCAGTGTTGTAACTTGTATCATAGTAATACTTATTAGAGCCATTTTGGAAATCTGCTAATGAACTTGCTTTAGTTAAAGTAACATCTTGTCCATTAACTTTAGCAACAACACTAGTTGGTTCTGAATCTGACTTAATATCAAATTCAGTAGTTCTATTAGTTACCATATTAGTGTATGATCCAGTCATCTTGCCAACAGTAACTTTTAGAGTTTGACCATCTAATTGACTAGTGATTGGAGTTGTTGAAAATTGACCCTCCTTGTATTTTTGAGAAATGCCATCATCTTCATACATAGTAAAGCTTGATGATCCACCAGGGAAAATTTCAAATTCACGATCTGCCTTATTCCATTGATTTGGTGTGTTATGTGCAGCAGTCTTAGGAATAATTGCACCCTTTTTAACAAATACAGGTAACTTCCAAATAGGTGCAGCAAAATTATTAATAACTTGTCCACCTTGATATTCTTTACCAGTAAAGTAATCTACCCAAGTTTGATTTGGATCAGGTAAGTAAATACCATTTCTAATATCATTACCTTCTGCATCCATTGCAGTATCTTGATAAATAGGTGCGATCAAGAAGTTGTCACCCCATAAATATTCATACTTAGTCAAATCAGTATAGGTTTCTGGGATATTTGGATAATCTAATAGCAATGCACGAACCATAGGCTTTGCATCAGTTGCAGCTTCATGATCCATCGTGTAGTTATAAGGCATTAACATTGTCTTCAACTTCAAATATGCACGGTTAATTTCTTCAGTTTTACCACCAAACACATAAGGATTCTTAGGGTTTTGTCCCCAACCATCCATGTTTAATTGAATAGGAGTAAACGCCTTCCATTGGTAATCACGGGTGTTAATAATTGGGTTTTGACCTCCAAAAATACCATCCATGTCAGAACCAACATAAGGTTGACCTGATAATCCTTCACCAATGTATGTTGGGATGTGGAATCTGATATATTCCCATTGACCACCTGTTTGATCTCCATCCCAAATTCCTGCATATCTTTGAGTACCTGCCCAACCATCTAGAGTAATAATGAATGGACGAAGTAAGTCACCTTTAATGCTTTCCAGCATATCAGTAGCTTTTTGCAAACCATCTAATCCAAATGAATAACCATTACCAACCCAAGCAACATCAGTCTTTAATGCTACAACTCCAGCTTCAACTTCTTTTGCAAAGTCGCGGTCATCTGGCTTTGGATTATTAGGATCAACTGGAGCTAAATTTTGTTGAGTCCATAAACCGACTTGGACACCTTTAGAGTTAGCATATTGAATAAATTCTGCCAAGTTTTGCAAATTGCCTTCTAGAGTATTAGTTTGACCATAGCCTGCACCATAACCATCATTTGGCAAGAACCAACCAATTGGCATATCTTGTTTTAAGTAGCTATCAATTACAGCTCTTGCACTAAATTGATAATTATTATTTTCACCATTTAATGATTCTTTGACTCCAGTTTTGCCATCTGGCACATGTCCTGGCTGATATTCCAAGTAATATTTACCATCACTTAATTTAATAGCACCCGAGGTTGTTGGCGTTACTTCTACCCAGAAATCACGGTTATATGCATTCAAATGCGCTTCATAAAAGCCATATGCAGGCATCATTGCCGGCATACCAGTTAATTCTTGGTAATCTTTGATTATGTCATATGCACTATCACCAAAGAAATAAATTGCATCGAATCTATTTTCATTATGAGTTGTCGCAATTTCTCCATCATGACTTGAATCAAAGTCATATAATCCACGCATAAAGGTATCACGAATTACACCATATGCTTGACCGCCATTTGAGTTAACTGACCAATAAAATGGATTAGGTGAAGCAACGTCGCCACTTTGCCAGCTATTAACATTTTCAATTTTGACTTGTTGATCTTTTAAGACAAACTTACCATTTTGAGTACCACCACCATAGTAGTTAATATTGTCAGCATCTTTAATATATTGAGTGCTGCCAGTATCAGTTACTGAAATTGGCTTAGCTTCTTCAAAGACAGTTTGACCGCCTTTATCAACTTTCATAGTACCTAAATCTTTATTGAACAAAATATCTATGATACTTGTATTAATATCCCAGCCTTGGTCATTTTTAGTTAATTTTGATGCATTAAAGCTAGTTAAATCAAGATCATTAATATCTTGGACAAACATCTTAGCATTTAATCCAGGGGCTGATTGTTCAGGTGAACCATATTTTTTAGTTGGATCAATATAGTATCTAAATGTGGTATCATTTAGCAAATATAATCTTGCCTGTTGACCAGAAGCATAATCTACTTCGTAATATTTGTCTTTTTTGGAAACATCATTGATTACACCTTGAATGGTTGGATCACTTTTTGAAGGTGTATTTCCAGTAGCGTTGTTTTGTGCTGAAGTAGATGCATTTGTCTTTGAAGAAGATACATTATTAGTTGTTTGTTGTGATTCATTATTTGCAGGTGTTGTATTTACCATACCAGTTGCAGTTTTATTAGCCCTATTTTGATTAGTATTTGCATTATTATTTTGCGTTTGTGCAGCTGTTGTATTATTTTGTGATACAGCAGGAGAATTATTTACAACTTCTGCATTTACTTTAGTACTATGTCCTCCAGCTAGTATTAAGAACGATAAAAATGCAGTACTATAAAAAACTCCCTTTTTGAAATTTCGGTTGTTAAAATGATTGTTGTTTGAACTATTCATCGTTATTTATTCCCTTATTTTCCCATACTCTGTTATGAATTCTAAACATTACTTCGGTTATAACCACCGCTAATTGTAAACGGTTACTTTTATAAAAGCAATGTTCAAATCTTTATATAACTGTTTTTGTGACTGCTGGTTGGTACCACATTACTTGCTACAATTGGTTTTATACAGATAACTATTTAATAAAAAAATATTTTTTATTTTAATAAAATTAATAGCTGGTTCGTACCAATTTTATAGTAGACTTATGTTTCCGCTTACCATACAATTAAAGAAAATAGATGATTTTCTAGGAGGGATTTTTTATGATTAAGTTTTATGGGTATAATCGCTGTTCAACTTCTCAAAAGGCAAAAAAGTATCTTGATAATCATGATATATCATATGAATATCAAGATTTAATTGAACAGCCTCCAACAAAAAAACAATGGTTGCAATGGTTTAAAACGCATCCCGATCGTCCTTTGCGATCATATTTCAACACCAGTGGCATCCATTATCGCAAGCTGCATCTAAAAGATCAGATGGATTCAATGAGTGCGCAAAAGGCTGCTGAATTATTATCTACAGATGGTAAATTAATCAAACGACCCCTAGTTGTGTCTGGCAATAAATTGACTAGCGGATTTAAACAAGATGTATATGACAATACTTGGCTTTAAAAAAATGGAGAAAATATTATGAGATATAATCAATATGCCTATCAACAAGAAAGTTTTGACAATAAAGTAAAAGAATTGCAGAGTATCAACTTCTTACCTCAAAACTATCAGGCTTTATCTTTTAGCAATTTACTAACTTTTTTTATGAAAACTGCATTAGTTGAAGCTAAAACTGACGATGCTAAAACTAGTAAGCTAAAAGAATTTGCGGTAAGCGACAAGCAAACTTTAGCTGATTTTCTAAAGACTAACCCAACTCAAATTACTACAAATGAATTTTATAATGTAGCTTTGCAATTGCTCGGCTATCATGTCAATTATGACTATTCATTGCGTGAACCTGTTGCCATGATGAAGCGCAACAATTTACCATCTGTTGAACATGACATCAATAGCATGATGGATTTAATTAATGCATTTTATTTATTATTAAATACTCGCGCTAAAAATGGTCAAACCTTAATTGACAACTTAGCTGGACTAGGCTATTTCATTCAATTCTGGGGAGAAAATCAATTCAAATTCTTCAATGGTAAAAGTCTACCTGTTTTTAACACAAGTCAAGTTATTCGCGAAGTAGTCTATGTTGAAAGTGATCTAGATACTGATCAAGATGGCAAGAGCGATTTAATGCAAGTCACTATTTTTAGACCTAAAGAATCAGATTATGGTCTAAAAGTGCCTGCATTATATACTGCTGATCCATATTTTGGTGGAATTATAAATAATGAATCAACCAACCATTCAGTTGATGTAAACTTAACTGATGCAACTAGCTGGACTGATCCAAAATACGTCCCATCATCTAAAATTAATGCACAAAAGCCAACAGATCAAAATGAAAAATCAACTGAAAATGCAGTACACAAAGCAGCTTATACTTTGAATGAGTATTTACTTGCTAGAGGGTTTGCTAATGTTTATGCAGGTGCAATTGGAACTCGCAAAAGTGATGGGTTGAGAATCACTGGGTCACCAGAAGAAACAATTGCTGCTAAAGAAGTGATTGAATGGTTAACTGGTGATCGAATTGCTTATACTGATCGCACTCGTCAAACTCAGACTAAAGCATATTGGTGCAACCAAAATATCGGAATGACTGGAAGATCATATTTAGGCACTCTGCAAATTGCAATTGCCACAACTGGTGTTAAGGGATTAAAGACAGTAGTGTCAGAAGCTGCAATTTCATCTTGGTATGATTATTATCGCGAACATGGATTAGTTATTGCTCCTGAAGCTTGCCAAGGTGAAGATTTAGATAAATTAGCTGAGACTTGCCAATCTAATTTATGGGATGCGGGCGATTATTTAAAGATCAAGCCTGTTTTTGATAAAATGCAAGAAACTTTGCTCAATAAATCAGATCGATTAACTGGACAATATAGCAACTTCTGGGATGCAAGAAATTACCGTCATCATACTGATAATATTAAATGCTCATTTATTTCAGTTCATGGATTAAATGATTGGAATGTTAAGCCAAAAAATGTCTACAAGTTGTGGCAAAAGATTTCTAAATTACCAATTGAATCTCATCTATTTTTGCACCAAGGACCTCACTACAACATGAACAACTTGGTCTCAATTGACTTTACTGACTTAATGAATCTATGGTTTTGTCATGAATTACTTAACTTGAAAAATAATGCATACAATCAGTGGCCAACTGTAATGGTACAAGATAACTTGCATGCTGATATTTGGCATGAAGAAATTGACTGGAGTAATGATTTAGGCAGAAAGACTATTTATTACCCTACTAAAAAACATTCATTAACATTAGAGCGTCCAGATGAAAAGGAAGTTAGCTTTGAAGATGTTGGTGGTACCAAGTTCAAAAAAGAAAAGATCTCTGAAGCAGACTGGCAATATAAATTTATTATTGGGAAGAAAAAATGGGCTAAAAACAGCTTAAGATTTGAAACCGATGCCTTTGCTCACCCTATTACAATTATTGGCCGTCCTGAAATCAAAGTAAGAGTTAGTGGGTCTTTAGCTAAAGGGCAATTATCTGTTGCTTTAGTCGAAATTGGTGATCGTAAAAGATTAACTCCTACTCCAAAATTTTTGATGAGAAATGGACAAGAGTTAGGTTATCGTTTTGGTACTGATACGTTGCAAGAATTTGTTCCAGATAAAATGACCGAAGGAAAATTAATTACTAAAGCTCATATGAACTTGCAAAATTATGCTGACATGAAAAAGCCAGCAAAAATTAAAGAAGATCAATTTGTTGATCTAAAATTTAAACTGCAACCAACTTATTATCAAGTTCCTGCTGGATCAAAATTAGTTTTGATCATTTATTCAACGGATATGGGAATGACTAAACGACCATTAGAATCTGAAACTTATACAATTGATCTTGGAAAAACCAACATTAGTTTTAATAAAAGGTAATTCAAATTATGCAACTAGTTGATTTTTTACAATTAATTTCTGATTTAGATCAGAATACTAAATTCTATTTTCAAATCAATCAAAAAAACATGCCTTTAAGTAAGATAACTCTTACTAGCAAAGCATGTTTTTTGCTGCCTGGTGATAATGCGATCACCCAGCATAAATTGATTAAATTGTTAAACAATATCCATCCCAAAAATTTGCCAATTTATTATCAAAAAGATAAAAGTCTATTGCCTTTTTATGGGGTACAGATATCTCTAATAAATCATACTGCAACTTTGATGTGATTATTTTTTAGCAGGTTTGTCTTTATCTTCTTTTTGCAATTCTTTACCTAAATTGATAATAAATTTGCGCAATTCAGCTTTAGTTTCTGGATGCTCTAAGCCATAGCTAATTGAAGTTTCCAAATAACCTTCTTTATTTCCAACATCATGTCTTTGACCAGTAAATACATGGGCAAAGACTCTTTGAGTTTTGTTCATGGTGTTAATTGCATCAGTTAATTGGATTTCACCACCAGCACCTGGTTTTTGATTTTCTAAGATATCAAAAATTTCAGGAGTTAACAAATAACGACCAATAATCGCCATATTACTTGGAGCTTTATCCACATCAGGTTTTTCTACAAATGACTTAACATTGTATAAACCTGGCATAATTTCAGTAGCTGGATCGATAATACCATATTTAGATACTTCATCATGTGGCACTCTTTTGACAGCAATTGTTGAAGCATGAGTTTTATCATAGCGATCAATCAATTGCTTGGTCAAGGGAACTTTATCCATCATTAAGTCATCACCTAATAACACTACAAATGGTTCACCTGCAACAAAGCTACGTGCACGGTAAATTGCATCCCCTAGTCCATTTGGGTAAGGTTGTCTTGTATAATATAAGTTAATTCCCAAGTGAGTGATACTTTGAGTTAATTCAAGCAATTGTTGCTTATGCTTTTCTTCAAGGTCGGCTTCTAGTTCTGGATTTGAATCAAAATGATCTTCAATGGCTCTCTTTGATTTACCAGTAACAATTAAAATGTCCTCAATACCAGATGCCTTTGCTTCTTCAACGATAAATTGAATAGTTGGTTTATCAACAATTGGCAACATTTCTTTAGGCATTGCCTTAGTAGCTGGCAAAAATCTTGTTCCTAATCCAGCAGCAGGAATTACGGCTTTTCTAACTTTCATATAATTACACTTACACTTTCTTTTATAATATTCTTATAAACAAATTCATTATCATAATAGCAGAATTAACCGCTTTCATCTAGTCCCATTATGTTTGTTTTTATCAAAAAAATGTTCCAAGCGACCCCGAGAATAATAATTCATACCATATTTTATTTTATCTAATGCAGCATTAATACAAGTTCCAAACAATAACAATAAAGAACCAATATTCAACCAAAGCATAAAGATGATGAACGTTCCAATAATACCATAATTTTCCCAACGTAAGTTGAATTTTTGTAAATACAGACTAAATACATATGACAAAAAGATCCAACTAATAACAGTTGTTAACACACCAGGAACAATCGTTCTTTTTTTGCGAACTAAATTAGGTAACACATTATTCAAGTACAAAACAACAACAAACATCATCGAAATAATTACTGGCCATCGATAGTTAAAAATTTTTCTAATTGGCGCAATTGAGAAGTTAAAAATTGGCGCTAAAAATTCTAAAATTTGTTGTCCAAAAATAAAGGCAAAAATAATTACCGCAAATAAAACCATCATCACAGATGACATCACGATAATTAAGACTCTGTTAACTAATACATAGCCAAATGACATCTCCATCTCTGATTGATGAACACCATATATACGATTCATGCCAATTCTAATCGCATTAATTAGTCCAGATACTGACCATGCTGCAATAATTAACCCAAAAGAAATATACCCATTAGAGTGTTTTTTCAATAAAGAATCAACAATTGGCATCACAAAATTTGAGATGCGATCAGGTAAAATCAAAGATAAATATTGTGCAATTGGAGCAGTATTGATATGAAACAATGGCAAAATATTTCCAATAATAATGATCAAAGGAAACAAGCTAAACAATGCGTAATATGCGATTATTATAGAACTTTGAGTAATTTCTCCTCGTCCCATACATTGAGATAAGGTTTGGAAAAATTTGCCAGTTTGTTTTTTAAATTGTGATAAATTTGCCACAAGTATACCTATTACATTTCATCAAAATGAGGGATAAATTCTTCCAATCCATCATAAGGTTTTTGCAAAGTTAAGATCTTCGGACCATCTTCAGTGATTGCAAAAGTATGTTCAAATTGAGCTGCTTTTGAACCATCGATTGTAGAATAATATACCCAATCTGAATCAGGATAATTAGGATCTTTAACAACATTTTGCTTAATCTCCCAATGCCCGCCTTCTTCAACCATTGGTTCACAAGTAATTGTCATACCCGGCTTTAGGCGCAAACCATGTCCTGCTCTGCCGTAATGTGGAACTTCTGGGTCTTCATGAATTGATGGTTGAATACCGTGACCTACTAATTCGCGAACATCCCCATAATGGTTTTCATCTTCAACATAATGTTGAATAACAGCACCAATATCACCAATTCTATGACCCACTGTTGCTTGTTTAATTCCCATGTACATAGCGTTTTTAGTTACATCGATTAATTTTTGATCAGCTGTAGAGATTTTGCCCACTGGATAAGTAGTACATGAATCAGATTCATAACCATTCAAATTAACAGTTACATCAACTGAAACAATGTCTCCTTCTTTTAAAATCAAGTTTTTGCGAGGAATCGCATGGGCAATTTCATCATTTACACATACACAAGTGCCATATTTATATCCTTCAAATCCTTGTTCTGATAATCGACCACCACGACTTTTGACAAACTTTTGAGCAAATACTTCAATCTCCCAAGTCGATATTCCTGGCTTAATAACATCACGTAATCCTTCAAACATTTGAGCTAATAAATGCCCTGATGCTTGCATACCTTGTAATTCACGAAGTGATTTAATTGTAATCAATATTTATTACCTCTTTTAAAAAAATCATACTGTTTTATTATATGCCTTTCATAAGGTTTACTAAAGCAAACTTTATGTTTTAACAACGCATATTACAATTATGTATAATTAATGTGTAATTCGCAAATTTTTAAGTGAGGAAATTATTATGAAAGCAAAAATTGTTTATGCTAGCATGACTGGCAATGATGAAGATATAGCTGAAATTTTAGAAGATGATCTAGTCAATGCAGGCTTTGAAGTAGATAATAGTGATGTGAATTTTGCTGACGCAACCGAGTATTTAGACTATGACTTATGTATTTTTATCACTTATACATACGGCGAAGGTGTGATGACTGATGAGATTGCTGATTTTTATGAGCAATTAAAAGATGTTGACTTAACTGGCAAAAAATTCGTAGTGATGGGTTCAGGTGATAAAACTTATGGTGAACATTATTGTGAAAATGTTTTTGACTTTGAAAAAATGTTTATTAAATGTGGCGCAACAGAAATCACAAAGCCAGTAACCATTGAAAATTCACCAGATGATGATGCAATTGTCCAAATAGACGCAGCAGCAGATGAAATCTCTGACCAAATGCTTAACTAAATAATTACAAAGCAAAAACTGTAGCACTTTTTGTCATGCTACAGTTTTTTTATTTTCTAATTTTTCTAAAGTATTGATATAAAAATAATATCCCTGCTAAGGTCAATGCTAAGCCTAATCCTGTATAAAAAATTGCAATAAACATATCAGGAACTAAACCAGATAATCTAAGCCAAATTCCTCCGCCCATCATAATTGCCATGATGATATAAGATTTTCCATCAAAGAAATCCCAAATTGGTCTGAAAGCCTGTTTATATTGTTCAATTCTCAAGACATGTCTTTGACTAATTTTTAAAAACATTGCCCCAAATGCAATAAACACAACTGTTGACAAAACTCCTTGCCACCATTGAAATGGAGCAATTTCTTTATATGCAATTAATCCTAATCTTACAACATTAAATCCTGCAATAAACCAAACTATTCCTGCAATAATTAATAAGTTTAATTTTTTAACTTCAAATATTCTTTCTTTTTGCATAATATTATTCCCTATATAACTCCTTAGTGACATCTTGTCATCATTATATAGTGACACTATGTCACTGGTCAAAATATTTGATTGCAAAAAAATAGCCTCTCTTATTTGAGAAGCTAAATAATTTAGTTTAATTAAAGTCGACAGGTCGTTTGGTTTTTTTATTAAAGTAATAATAAATTGCATCCATAATTCTATCTGATGCATGACCATCACCATATGGGTTTTTAGCGTTAGCCATTTCCTCATATGCTGCAGAATCTTCAAGTAATTTAAGCATTTGAGTGCGCACTTCATCAACTTGAGTGCCAACTAATTTTAACGTTCCTGCCTTGACTCCTTCTGGTCGTTCAGTTGTATCTCGCAATACAAGAACTGGTTTTCCAAGAGATGGAGCTTCTTCTTGCACTCCACCAGAATCAGTCATAATAAAGAAGCTACGTTTTGCCAAGTTATGAAAATCAACCACATCTAGTGGTTTAATCAAATGAATTCTAGGATCGCCTCCCAAAACCTCATTTGCAACTTCTTGAACTTTAGGTGACAAATGCACAGGATAAATAATTTCAACATCTGATTGTGAATCAACCACTTGTTTCATCACTTTGAAAACTCTGCGCATAGGTTCACCTTGGTTTTCTCTACGGTGCATAGTAACCAATACTACTCGATTTCCTAGCTTAATTTCATCTAAGACATCATGATGATAATCTTTTTGGACAGTTTGCTGCAATGCATCAATTGCAGTATTACCTGTCACAAAAATATTTTCTGGATTATGGTTTTCTTTGATTAAATTAGCCTTACTTAATTCAGTTGGAGCAAAATACAAGTCACTCAATACATCAGTTAACTGGCGATTCATTTCTTCTGGGAATGGTGAATATTTATTCCAAGTTCTAAGTCCAGCTTCAACGTGTCCCAGAGTAGTTTGTTCATAAAATGTAGCTAAACTGGCTGCAAATGAAGTTGTAGTATCACCATGAACTAAAACAATATCTGGTTTTTCATCTTTAATAACTTTTGCTAAATCAACCATTACTTTAGTTGTAATATCTTCTAGAGTTTGGTTTTTGTGCATAATATTAAAATCATAATCAGGCTTTATCTTAAATATTTCAAGTACTTGATCTAGCATTTCACGGTGTTGAGCAGTAACTACTGTCACTTCCTCAAATCTTGGATCAGCTTTTAATTTAAGAACGAGGGGTGCCATTTTTATTGCTTCTGGACGTGTTCCAAAAACTGTCATTACTTTTATTTTTTTCATAATAACCTCCGCATAGTTTCTATAATACCGCAGTTGCTAGTAGTTTGGTATCTTTTGTTTAATTAACTTTATTTTTTCTTATTTAATCAGTATTTATGCTAAAATTTCAAATTGAAAGTAGGTATTTTTGCTATGACAATTAATCTTTGGACATTTCTTATTTTAGCTTTGTTAATAACTATTAGTGCTTTTTGTATTGTTTTCAGTTTTGATAAACCAAAAAGAAAACGGACTAAAATAATTTTATTAATAATTGGATTAATAGGATTTGGTTCTAGTCTTTGCACTTTTTGTTTAATGTTAAAATATCCATTTAACTAAAAAAGAAGCTTTTCAGCCCCTCTTATATGTCTAATTATTTATTTTAAACCTGACCATTTCCAATTTGTAACTTCTGGCATGTCTTTACCATTATCACGAATATATTGATGGTGTTTTTCAATCATATCATCCATTTTGCTAATGAATGATTCATTTTTTGCAGCTAATTCTGGAATACTCAATACAGCATCTTTTGCTAAATGATATCTGTCTAATTCATTTAACACTCTCATATCAAATGGAGTTGTGATATCACCATTTTCTTCATAACCATGAATAAGAACATTTTTATTATGACGATGGAACCAGATAGATTCCATCATGGTCTTATATCCATGCCATACAAATAATACAGGCTTATCTTTAGTAAACAATTGATCAAATTCTGCATCACTTAAAGCATCTGGATTAGTTCTTGGATCCATTAATTTCATCACTTCAACAACATTTATGTAGCGAATCTTCAACTCTGGGAATTGTTTATGCAAAATATCAATTGCAGCTAAACTCTCAATTGTAGGCTCTGTTGCAGTAGAAGCAACTACTAAATCAGGCTCTTGACCTTGATCAGTTGAAGCCCAATCAATGTAACCTAATCCTTTGTCTGCTAACTTTTGTGCTTCTTTGATCGAGAACCATTGAGGACGAGGTTGTTTTGAAGTAACTAATAAATTAATCTTGCCTCTTGTTTGTAAAGCCTTAGCACTAACTGCTAATAATGAGTTAGTATCTGCAGGTAAATATTCAGCAATTAAATCTGGACGATGTTTTTCAAATAAATGGGTTAACATGCCAGGATCTTGATGAGTATATCCATTGTGATCTTGCTGGAACACTGTAGAAGTATTAACAATATTCAATGATGGATAATCATGGCGCCAATATTGCTCTTTTGCTTTTCTAAGCCATTTCATGTGCTGAGTTAACATTGAATCAACTACACGGCCAAATGCTTCATATGTTGCGAAGAATCCATGTCTACCAGTTAATACATATCCTTCAAGGAAACCTTCATCTTGGTGTTCTGATAATTGAGAGTCAATTAAACGACCTTGTGGAGCTAAATCTTCATCATTTGGAGTATGAATTGGATCAAGCCATTGACGCTTTTTATCATCTAAGATTGTAAATAAACGATTTGATTTAGTTTCATCAGGACCAAAACCACGAAAGTTATTAGGATTCAAAGTTGAAATTTCATCAAGATATTTTGACCATTCTGCCATATCTTGTTTTTCAACAGAACCGGGTTGATCAAACTTGATTGCCCACTTACGATAATCTGGTAAGTTCAAGCGTTTTGGATTTATTCCTCCATTAGTAATTGGATTCATTGCCATTCTTTGATCACCATGAACTGCATTTTGCAAAACAATATCTTTAATGGTGCCATCTTCGTTGAATAATTCTTGCGGTTTATAACTCTCCATCCAGTCAATTAACATATCCTTGTGAACCATGTCTTCTTGGCTTACAGGAATTGGTATTTGATGGGCTCTAAATGAGTTTTCAATTGGATTGCCTTCCAGGTCTTTTTTAGGCCCTGTCCATCCTTTTGGTGCACGCAATAATACAACTGGCCAGTGAGGCAAAGTTTGATCATTATTTTCACGAGCGTTTTTTTGGATAGCTTTAATATTTTTAATAACTTTATCAAGAGTTGTTGCCATCTCTTCATGGGCTTGCATATGTGATTTATCATAAACATTGACAAAGTATGGTTTCCAACCTAAACCTTCAAAATACTTAGTTAACTCTTCATCACTCATTCTAGCCAGTAATGTTGGATTAGAGATCTTGTACCCGTTGATTTGAACAATTGGTAAAACTGCCCCATCTTTAATTGGATTAATAAATTTATCTGAAAACCATGATGCAGCGAGCGGTCCAGTTTCTGATTCTCCATCACCAATTTCAACTGCAGCAATTACATCGGGATTATCTAAAATTGCACCTGTACCATGTGATAATGAATATCCTAATTCCCCACCTTCATGGATTGATCCTGGGGTTTCAGGGGCAGCATGTGAAGCTACACCACCTGGAAATGAAAATTGTTTGAATAATTTAGCCATTCCCTTTTTATCTTGAGTAATCTGTGGATAGCGTTCAGTATATGAGCCATCCAAATAGGCATTTGAGACCATTACTTGGCCGCCGTGACCAGATCCTTCAATATAAAACATATTTAAGTTATATTTTTTAATTACACGATTTAAATGAGCATAAATAAAGTTCTGAGGAGCAATTGTACCCCAGTGACCAATAGGTTTTGGCTTTACATCAGATGCAACTAATTCTTTTTGTAATAAAGGATTATGCATCAAAAATAATTGACCAACTGATAAGTAGTTTGCAGCACGCCACCATGCGTCAACACTAGTTAAATATTCTTTAGAATCGTAATCAACTGCCATTGTTTTTTCTCCTTATTAATAACAATTAATTTTCTTTATCCATATAATACAATCATTTATTAAAAAGTTCAACCTTTAAATAAATTGGATCCTACCAATTTTATAAATAAAAATAAAATCGCCTGTATAGACGACTTAATTCAAATCTACAAAACTATTATAGCGCATATATTTATAATGAATTCTCATATTAGATACTTCAAATGGAGTCCCATCATCTAAAAAAAAGATCCCTTCCATCACACCAACTGGCTGCACTGGAGTTAATTTCAACTGTGTTTGATCTTCTTTATTTGACGGTTCAACAGTAATATTCAAAAATGCTCTAGTAACAGTTTTATTAGCTGTATCTTCTAAAAAATTATACAGTGATCCTTGCAAGATTTCAGGTCCTAATTCAGGGACAATTTTTATTGGAATATATCCTGTTTCAATGATAATTGGCTGATTATCTAATAAACGCAATCTTTTGAATTCATACACAAAATCATCTTGTTTGATAAATAAATCTTGAGCCAGGCTTTTGCTTGCTTTAATTACATGGAAGTCTAGCAATTTAATCCCTTGGGTTTTCCCAGGTGCCAAAAAAGAATCTGTTAACCCCAAATTAGATCCTTCATACCTAAATAATGATTGATTTTTTAAATATAATGGGTTAATAAAAGTGCCACTACCACGCTTTTTAAAAATTATTCCTTGTGCCGCAAGCAGACCTAACGCTCTTTTCATTGATGATCTGCTAACTTGATAATGCGCTGCCAAACTACGCTCATCAGGCAACTTCATTTCAGGATATTTTTTATTTAAAATGTTGTGTTTGATATCACGCATTACTGAGCGATATACAAAATCAGTCATATTATTAGTTTTCCTTTATATTAATTTGCTTGATTGCATTAATAAACCAATCCACAAATTCTTTATTATCAATTTTGACACCAATTTCTGCATTTGCAGGCTCGCCAAAAAAGTTATCAAAATCCATCACTGAAGCACCATAAGTATATGGACTTTTAGTATCTACTGCCACATAAGCGTTTTTGAAAGTGAACATATCAGGCTTAATCAAAATTGCAGTTGCTAATGCATCATAGATTTCATGGTCTAAACTACCATTGCCTTCATGTAAGTTAGACAAAATACTATAAAACATATTGCCCACTTCGTTAATTGCTCTGATCTTTTTCATAACTTCTGGGGTAATACGTGCTTGATGCCCTAATTCTAAGGGAGCTACTTTGATATCTAAATCGCTATCAAAAACAATTTTGGCAGCTTCTGGATCACCTGATACATTATATTCATCATAAGGTCCATAATTGCCGCGACCAATTGCACCACCCATAATTACTAACTCTTTTACTTTCTTCAGATCATCTGGATACTGGCGGAAATACATCGCAAAGTCAGTTGCAGGGCCTATCTGCATTAGGGTAACTTTTTGATCAGAATTTGATACTACATTATGAATTGCATCTGCAGCTATTCCTTTAATTAATAAATCTGTATTTGGTGCAGGAAAATCATACCCATCCATCCCCGATTTTCCATGAACATCTGAAGCATCAATTGGCTTTTTTAATAAAGGCAATCTTGCTCCGGAGACTACAGGGACTTTAGTTTTTAAAAATGCTTCTAATCTTAATGCGTTGTTTAAAGTCTTATCTAAACTAACATTACCCCACGTTGCTGCAATTAACTTTACATCATATTTTTTTGAAAACAAAGCCAAAGTAATTGCTACTGCATCATCAATTCCAGGGTCAGTACTAATAATCAAAGGTGTCTTAGACATATTTTTCTCCTCAACTTTAATATCATTTAAAAGGCCACAATCCTAATAATGTCAAAATCCAATAAAAGCCAAAACCAGCCAATAATCCAAATAATGCAGTGAATAATTTATTATTTTTCTTCATATTATTTGCGAGTGCGATCCTCTATTGTACCATCTTGTTTTGCAATTAATACTTCATCACAAATATCCAAAAATAGTCCGTGTTCCACAACGCCAACCATATGATCGAGATAGTCTGCTAAGCCATGAGGGACTGGAATTGGATCAATATTCAAATCTAAGATGTAATTACCATAGTGTGTTACATAGCGTAAACCATTATCTGCAATTCTGAATTTAGGGTTTAACCCTTCTTTTTCAAGTTTTACTTTAACTTGTTCACATGATACAGGAAGTACTTCGACAGGTAAAACAAAACCGCTCAAATGATCTACAACTTTACTTTGGTCTACAATCCAAACGTTACGTTTTGAATTGACTGCAACATTTTTTTCTAAGGTTAATGCGCCACCTCCACCTTTAATTCCATCTAAATTACTATCAACGCGGTCTGCCCCATCAACAGTTAAATCTAATTGGTCAACTTCTGATAAAACTTCGACTTGAAAACCATATTGTTCTAATCGTTTTTGACTGCGATTTGATGTAGTTACTATGCTATTTAAACTCAATGGAGTTTCCTCATTACGCTTAGCTAACGCATCAATAAAAAACATAACAGTAGATCCAGTTCCAACTCCTAAATTGATCCCAGGGTTTACCATTTTGGCAGCTTGTACAGCAGCTTGCTTTTTTAATAAATCTTGTTCATTTTTATCCATTGTTTTGTTCCTCCATTAATTCTTCGACTTCATTTTTTGTTGGAATTGAAGGCTGTGCACCTAGCCTTTGGACTGCAATTGAAGAAGCCATACTTGCATAGATTGCAGCTTGTTTTAAATTAGAAAAATCATGGTCTAACTTACTTGCCAAAAAACCAATAAATGTATCCCCAGCACCAGTTGTATCAGTTGTATCAACTTTAAATGCAGGAATCAACTCTTCTATATTAGGCGCTGAAATATATGCGCCTTTATCACCATAAGTAATCACTACATACTTAATTCCTAATTGATGTAGTTTTTTAGCATTAATAGCTAGTGCATTTTCATCTGTAACTTCTATTCCTGTAATTATGGCACTTTCAGTTTCATTTGGAATAATTAGATCAGTTAAATCAAGTAACTCCTGTGGAATTTCTTTAATTGCAGGAGCTGGATTCAAAATTGTTATTTTGTTAGCATTTTTTGCAACTTTAAAAGCTTCTAGTGTCACATCTAGTGGCGTTTCGAATTGAGCAACTACAATATCACTATCTTTAATAATGTCACTTGCTGCATCAATATCTTCTACACTCAATTCAAAATTAGCACCATGGTCAATGATAATATCATTTTGCCCAGCTTGATTTAAGGTTATATAAGCATGACCTGTGCTAACTCCATGAGTTGTTTGTACATAAGTTGTATCTACACCATAAGTTTTAAGTTGAGTTAGTGTGAATCTTCCTGCATTATCTTCACCAACTCGGTTAATAAAATATGCTTGAGCTCCACTTTTTGCAATGGCAATTGCTTGATTTGCACCTTTGCCACCGCCAGCCTCTGAGATCTCAATTGCATTTATTGTTTCTCCAGGTTTTGGGAACTCTTTTACTTGCAGTGTTGTATCAACATTGCTACTTCCCACAACTACAATTTTTTGCATAATAGTTAATTTTTCCTTTCGTACAATTGTTACTTTAATTATAACCATGATTGTGTGAAAAGAATAACTTTTACAGAAAAAAAGAGACACTAATGTGTCTCAAAAAATATATTTTTAACTAAGCATCAATATCTGGAGCCTTGCCAAGTTCAGCTTGCATCATCCAGATTCTCTTTTCTAATGCTGTCTTATTTGCAATAAACATATCATTAGTAGAATCATCGCCTTCTGCAGCACTAGCATCGATACCTTCTTGGTATAAACCTTCTAGATAACGATAACCTTCGACAATTCTAGCAAATCTAGTTGGTGTTGAATCTGTCCAATTAGCTTTTTGAGCAGGGATCTTAGAATGATCAACCATCTCTTTTAAAGTTGAGTATGGAGAGCCATCTAAAGTTACCAAACGCTCTGCTACTAAATCTAATTGATCATTTAATTCATCCATCACATCATCAAGATATGGGTGTAATTTCAAAAATTCAGGTCCACGCATGTACCAATGTTGTTGGTGAACAACCATTGCTAATTGACTTAAATCTGCAACTGCTTGATTCAAAATTTCCTTTGTTTTAGGATACTTCATAAAACTTTACCTCCTATAATCACTTATTATTTTACCGCTTTCATTATAACGTAATTTTAACAGGTAAACACCATTTATGCTTGTTATTTATAAGTTATTATTTATAAAAGACTAGTCCAATTGCTAAAAAGATTAAGCATATACTAAATTGAATCAATATTAATTTTCAGACATCTACACTATAAATTTTATCTAATTTAGGGATATTTGTGAAATTATGATCAATCGTCAACAAATGAAAATCCTGTCATAAAACCACGCAGACGACTTGCCTCCCATAATAAAGTTTGCTCATCATCTACTTGCGATAATTTATAACCAACAAAATATGGTGAAGCATAAAAGCGGGGGATTATCTTGCAACAAGTTCCTATTCCATTATTTACTGGATAGAAAAATAAGTTATAAGAATCTACCCCATGTGACAAAACCGAGCGAACATATTGAGTACCACGCTGAATTAAATCTGCCCAAGTATTTAAATCTTTATTTTCCCAAGTAATTATATTAACTTCTTGATACCCATGGACTGGATGGTCAGATAAATTAACTTCTACATCATTGATTTTCCCTACTAAATAACCTGTAAAATTATTTGTTTGAATATATTTATATCCATCATTTTTATACAGCCCAACTAGTTGCATATGGGGATGTTGGAGTGAACCATCTGATTTTGGACCAAAATTTTTATACCATAAAACACTTTTATATTTATTTGAGTCAATCATACTATGAAAACATCCAAGTGCGAATTGCATTAATTCACGATTATCTTCTTTTGTATATGTTGAAATATCTCCTTTATGATCACTAGACTCAATTAAAATTGTCTGCATCGTATCTAATAGCGTAGGATAGCGATTTTTAAGCCAGATTTTATCTCCATCTTGTTCATAGATGTCGATTAAATGCTTTACATCGCAAAATGGACAAGGTCTCTTTTGATTAACACCAAAATCATAGTCATAAGGCTTTTGATGGCCGATAGCATATTGATAAACTAATGGATCATTATTCATATATTTTTCTCCTATATTTATTTTACAAAGTTCTTATAACACATACTTTAATTTTAAGATGCTGTTAGTTTCTATGTCAATATCGAACAATTTTATTTTTTTGATGATTATAGTTAACAAATATGCTACAATCTAACCAGTGTGAAAGCACTATTTTCATAGCATTTTTATATTTCAATGGAGGATCATGGAACTATGAAATTAAAAAAAATTGTAGCCATTGCTGCATTGTCGTTAGCGGTTTTTGGACTAAGTGCATGTACTAGCAATTCAAACAAAAGTGCTGATAGTGAAAAAATACCAACTAAAATTACCAAAGCAACTAAAATTGTTTTCTGGCATTCATTAATTGGCCATTCCAAATCAACATTAACTAAATTAACTGAGGAGTTTGAAAAAGAAAATCCAAAAATCAAGGTTAAATTAGAAAGCCAAGGAGGAAATTATAGCGATCTGCAAGCTAAATTAACTTCTACTATGCAATCACCAAAGAACTTACCTACAATCTCTACTTCTTATCCAGGATGGTTATATAGCGCTGCCAAAAACAAACTATTAGTCAATATGACACCATATATTGATAATAAAGACATTGGTTGGGGCAGTTTAGAACAAAGTAACATCAAACAATCTTTATGGGATGGTGCAAAAATTAGAGGCACTCAATATGGTGTACCATTTAATAAATCAGTTGAAGTACTATTTTATAATAAAGATTTATTTGACAAATATGGGGTAAAAGTTCCAACCAATATGCAAGAGATGAAAAAAGCCGCCCAAACAATTTATGAAAAGAGTGATCATAAAGTTGTCGGTGCTGGCTTTGATTCATTGAATAATTATTATATGTTAGCAATGAAAGACAAGGGCATTAACTTTACTAAGAATATCAACTTTTCAGGAAAAGATTCAAAACAAGTCATTGACTATTATGCTGATGGTGTAAAGGCTGGATATTTCCAAACTGCTGGTACACAAAAATACTTGTCATATCCATTTGCTGCACAAAAATTAGCAATGTTTGTTGGAAGTTGTGCTAATGATTCATATATCAAGTCAGGGATGAGCAAAAAATTCAACTATGACGTTGCCCCTCGTCCTTCTGAATACAACATTCAACAAGGTACTGATATTTATATGTTCAATAATGCCACTGCAATGCAAAAAGCAGCAGCCTTCAAATTCATCAAATTCTTAGTTTCTAAACAATCTCAAATTACTTGGGGTAAAAATACTGGATACTTCCCAGTAAACGATCAAGCCTTAGTTTCTAAAGCTTATACTGAATCCGATAGCAAGGTTCCAGCTCAATTAGCTAAAACTTCGAAGAATCTATACTTTGTTCCTGTAACTAAGAATGCAACTCCTGCATATGACCAGGTTAAAGCTAACATGCAAACTATCTTAGCTTTAGCTAAAAAAGGATCTAATTGGAATACTGCAATTGAACAAGGTAATCAAAAATTCAATGCAGCTTGGAAACAATAGTTAAAGATAGATAAAAAGGACATTTCTGATAAGAAGTGTCCTTTTTGGTATACAAATATTTTTATTTAAAAATATTTGTAATTTAACAAGTTAAGCTAGTTCATATATTTACGAATTTCTTCATCTATTTATGTCTTTACGTTTTCTATCAATAAATAATCCTGCTAATCCGACTCCTGCTAATAACAATCCTAACAAACCACTTGCAATTTGTTTTTGACCTGTTTGAGGAAGGGTTGCGTTCTTAGCTTTATTAGCACTAGCTTTCATACTTTGATTGCCAGCCTTTGCATTAGATACATTAGCTTTGTTAGCCAATTTATCATTTGAACTAGAGTTTGTAATATTAGATCCATTAAATAAATTTGGCTTTTGACTTGGCTTATTTGGAGTTGTTGGAACAACTGGCTTTTGTCCAGGTTTATTTGGAGTAGTCTCGCCTTCATGTCCATGACCATTTTCACCAGGATTTGAAGAAACTGGAATATAAATTACTCTTACTTCAACATTGACATCACCATAACTTACAGTAAATCCCTTAACTATTATTTGATCTGGTATGTAGCCAGGAATTGTTGGAGAAGTTACATCATTAAATGTCTGACTAGGTGATGAAGTCCAATTTATTTGACCAGTTACTAAATCTTTGATTCCTGTTCTAGTAACTGTGAGAGTTTGAACATTATCTGCAGAAGCTTCAGTTTTATCATTCATTACATAGTAGATAGTTTGCGTAATCTCTTGACTTTGAGTAACTGTTTCAGTCTTGTGGATCAAATGAACCACAATTTTTGGATAACCATTTGCAGTGAATGTAATTGTCTTTGGTAAATCCCTTGGATTTGTCGCTAACTCATAATTATTTGGAACTGTGATATTAGTATTAACTTTTTCACCAGTTGTACCAGTTAAAGTAACAATATCGCCAACTTGTTTACCATCTTCATCATCATCAACATATTGAATCGTAGTTGTTTGCTTATCTGCAGTGTAATCAATATTAACTGTTTGATTGGTGTCATTAGCTGTAACTGGTGTTTCTGCGACAGTTGTTTGACTTGGTGTGTATCCAGCAATTGTTGGAGTTGTAAACGAATTCCACTTTTGATCAGTGTTCCAAGCACCATATGTCAAATTACCTGTTACCAAATCTTTAGTTACAGTCCTAGTGAAGTTAGCCGTTTGAGTTGTTGTTGTTACTTTACCAGTTACTGGATCGGTTACATTAATGGTTCTAGTTACTGTCTTAGTTTCTGGTGCTTCAGGTTTAGTACCATGCTTATAAGTGATGGTCGTATTTTCACCTGGATTAGTTGGTGTAACTGAAGTTTGATTTGGTTTTACTGGTACCCAGTCTGTTGGCGTAGTTACCGTAGTTTCACCAGCCTTAGTTGGATCATTTGGATCAGGTGCGTAAGTAATTGGAGTGGTTCCTGGGATTGGATTACCGTCTTGATCAACTTGAATTACATGACCCATTGGGTAATAGTCAACTATTGCACTAGTATTCAAATCACTATTTTGTGGATCAGCACTATTAATTGTCTTTGAAACTTCTGGTACTTGACTTGTTGAAGCATAGTAACCGTCTTTGACAGGTACTTTCACACTTGAATAAGTTCCACTTGGCGTATTAAATGTATAAACTGTCTTATTAGTCGTTGGATCAAAAGTCTCAGTTCCAGATACAGTTACATGATGAGAAGTATCGGTAGTTGTAGTTACATTACCATCTTGATCATGTGTGTTAAACGTAATGGTTTCAATACCTTTATATGTTACAGCTTTTGCAAGATAAATCTTAACTGTAATATCTCCTGTATCAGGTGTAGCAATCATTGGCTTAATATCACCAACAATATTATCTACTGTATAACCAGGTAAGTTAGGCATATCGACTGCATCCCAGTTAACATTACCATCTGGGATCCAATCACCAGTTGTAACCTCATGAGTTACATCATCTGTTGTCACATTTTGAGTGAACTTGGCATCTTGAGTTCCTAGTGATCTCATAGATCCATCTGGCATATAAATTGTAACTGTTCTAGATACAGTCTTATGGTTAGTACTTGATGTAAGGTTATGCTTCAAGTGTACTTCAAAATTATTATTTGCATTATCTGCTTGGTAGTTTTGACCAGTAAAGTTATTTGAGACTAATTCATAGCCTTCACCTACTAAAGTTTTAATTTCATCAGTTGAACTTGTAGTAAATGAAATTGGTTGACCAAATTTACCACTAGCAGATTCACTTGTAATTGTTTTCCCAGTTGAATCGTCAATATAAGTGATTGTAGCCGATTGATCATTAGCTGCGTATGTGATTATAACATCACTATCTTTACTATCTGGCGTCACAGTAATGACTGGCACATCTCTACTTGGAGTATACCCTGTAATCGTTGGCACAGTTACACTATCAAAATTGTGACTTGTTTCATTCCAAGATCCATATGTGACTTTACCAGTTACTGCATTGACTGTAGCGCTTCTTGTAAATTTAAAGGTTTGCGGAGTTGTGGTCTTTGTACCATCTGGGTTAACAATTGTAACAGTTCTAGTGATTGTCTTATTTAAATCAGTTTCACCAACTCCTGTTGGGTATTTAACATTAGTTCCATCAATTGTATCACTTTGAGTTTTTGGTTCATCTGACGTTACTGTGACAGTTTTTTCAGTGTAGTAAACTGTTTCAGTTGTATTTTTAGTAGAAGTTGTTGGTGTAACTTCTGCAATTGTTGGATCACTAGTGTCTGAATTATCAGTTGGTCCAACATAACCTTGACTACTTAAATCTGGGTTAGTTACTTGATCCCATTTACTACCATCAGAATTCATCCAAGAATCAGCAGCATTAGTAGTATCAACTTTGATTTGACCATTTGCTTCTTTACTTGGAGTGTAGACGCCATTAGTCCATGTTCCTGTGGTGTTATAACCAATTACTTTACCAGTGCTATCTTTAACTTCGTATTGAGTCAAAGTTACGTTTTGTGTAACTGCTGGAGCTACACTACTTGGCATTGGTTGACCAGTTGTTTTATCAACATAATTAATTGTTCTAGTTACAGTTTCAATATTGGGAACTACTGTATTCAATGGCTCATACACTACTTTGGTATCAGTACCTGGATCAGTAGGAGTAACTGAAGTTTGGACTGGAGTTACCGGTACCCAACCAGTTGGTGCATCTGGAATAGTAGTTGCACCAGCTTTTGTTGGAACGCCTGGATCATTATTATAAGTAACTGGTGTTGTTCCTGGGATTTGATAACCATTTTGATCAACTTGAATTACTTGACCCATAGGCTTGTAATCAACTGTCGCAATATTATCCAAATCACTATCTTGTGGGTTAGCGTTAGTAATTGTCTTTGATACTTCAGGTATTGTATTTGTCGAAGCATAATAACCAGTTTTAGGCGCAACATTTACACTTTGGTAAGTTGCAGTTGGATTATCAAATGTATATTCGACTTTACCTGTTGCTGGATTATAATACTCAGTCCCTGAAACAGTTGAATTATGAGTTTCTGTGGTTGGAGTGCCAACTAATTTACCATCTTTATCATAAGTGTTGTATGTGATCGTTTCAGTACCTGTAAAAGTCTTAGCTTGATTTAAATAGATATTCACAGTTTCATCATTTGCACTTGTGTCAGTATTTGGAACGGCTACTTCACCAACTCCAGCTACTTTACCATTAGTATCTTTTAATACATTGGTGTAATCAGATCCTTTACTATCTGTAATTGACTGAATACCTTGATCAGCAGTTACAGTTGGCTTATATGCATCAAAATTACTATTAGTACTTGACCAATCAGTATATCTAGTAATTGCACCAGTGACTGCATTAACTTGGGCACTTCTAGTGAAGGTTACTGTTTGTGGCACAATATTTACAAGCTTGCCAGTTTGATCATAAACATTAATTGTCCGCGTGATTGTCCTAGATAAATCACTGTCTGTAATATTTTGGGCAAAATGCGTATCTGTTCCAGGAATTGTATCAGTTGTAGTTACAGGCTTACTTACCTCAACAATATTTTCTGTGTAGTAAACTTTTACAGTCTCATCTGCTGTTGGCTTAATGTTTTCTGCCACGCTTGGATTTGCAGTTTTACTATCATCAGTAAATGGACCGTTATAGCCGTGACTACTTAAGTTAGGATTAGTTACTTGATCCCATTTACTACCATTAGCCAACCAGCTTGCATTTGCGTCAGTTGTATCAACTTTTATTTGGCCATTAGCATCTTTACTTGGAGTGTATACTCCATTAGCCCAGGTGCCTGTGGTGTTATAACCAATTACTTTACCAGTGCTATCTTTAACTTCATATTGAGTTACAGTTGCAGTTTGAGTAACTGTTTTAGCTAAAGAATTTGGCATTGTTTGACCAGTAGTCTGATCAATATAATCGATTGTCCGCGTTACGTCTTTAGTTTGTGCGTCAGTTGAATATACCTTAACTAAGTTATATTGGACAACTGCGTTGTTATAAAAGTATTGTACTTTTTGACCAAATTCAGGAGTACCAATTGGAGCATCTGTTTGCCAACTCTTAGTTGCAGGTGGCAATAATTGTACACTGCCTAAAACATACCCTGCTGGGATTAATGCTTTATCAGCCGCTGTTAAATTACTCTTTGCTTGAGTCACAGTTAACGCAGTGTCTTTATTGTCATTATAGGTATAACTTAAATCAGGAATTGCAATAATTTGAGTCTTACCCTGATCATCAACATAACTATATTGTGAAGTGACAGTTGACTTACCACTAACAGCGATTTGGGCATTATCAGTAGTTTTACCAATTAACGGAGCTAAGTTAGTGGTGTACATTTGTGTCACAATACCGACAGTTTTACCTGCGTCTTGAGTAACTGTTGGATCAGTACCATTCAAGGTAATTATTGGTGAATAATTATTAGCTGCAATTGTGCCTAAATGAATCGCAATAGACTTAATTGCACTCCAATCTTTAACTTGATCTGCACTAACATAACTTGTTAGATCAGGTTGTGCACCTGTCATTGAACTTGGTGCTTTTTGAGCAGTTGTTGAATAAGTAACTGTTGTATCTGCAGATAACCCAGTAATTGAACCTGTAAGTTGGAAATCAGTGCCACCTTGATCAACATTGATTACTAAGGTTCCATCATTCATTGCAGTATTGCTGGCATTTTGCACACGAGTTTGAAAACTCATTGCAGGACTACCTTTATCATCAGATGAACCCTTTATTTCAGGTACTGCATTCAAATTGCCTTGAGCAGCCGATCCCACACTAACAACTTGAGCTGTTGAAACAGTGTAGTTACCGCTTCCCACTAAGTAAGCATCTGCAGTTTGACCTTGGGTGTACGCTGGATTGAAGTTAGGGTCAGTTGTAGCTGCTTGATTGGTCATTTTAGTGGTTGGACTAACCACATAAATTGCTGCACGATAATTAGTGCCAGGTGTAGCTAATGAAGAAATGTTTAAATAAACTTGGTTGTTACTATTACCACCAGTCATAAAGTTATAGCCCGTACCTGTGTAGTCTAATTTAACAACTTCTTGACTATTGACTTCAAACGTAGATACTTTTGGTGTTATTGGATTAGAACTAATATTACCTGGTTGAGTCCCATTTGGATTTACTAGTCCCTTTGCCATATTATAAGAAAAACCTTCAGGAATTACATAATAAAAGATTGGTTCATAAATTTGATTAGAGTTGGGATCTCCAAATGTTGAAAATACTGACATGTAACCAGCTTGAGAACCTGGTAGAGTTTGATTTTTCCAGAAAAAAGTATTTTCGCCAGCTGTTGCTTGACTTATAGTTTGACTAACTTCTACAGTTTTAAAGTATGTCGTCCCAAGGACTGCATATTGAGTTTTACCTGTTGCAGTTAATGTGGTTCCATTAGCCAATGTTTTATCTACTGTTCCATAAAATTTAAAACTATTCCCTATAGTAGTGGCACCTGGTTCTAATAAGTTAGGATTTATTATTAAAGTTTTAATTGCAGAATCAGTCGTAATCGCATCCCCTGCATTAGCAGTTCCACTAACAGTTCGGCCATTAGTCAACGTTGCTTGCCATTGATAACTAGTAGTCCCTGGTAAATTAGTTGCACTAACAGGCGTGGTAATTTTGTTAATTCCTAGTCCATCAGGAATGGTGAAAATTACTTGCCCATTAGTTACATTTAGAACACTTGGATTGTCAATATCAAATGTTAATAGTGGCTTAGTAGGATCCGCATTAGTTCTCAAAGTACCAGTTCCTTTTCCAGAATACCCTATGCCATTAATGTCCAGTGCAGGAACTTTACTTGGAATAGTAGAATCACCTTGAATTACTACTGACCATGGAGCAATTGTACCAGTTAATTGGTGCATTGTTCCATCAGCATATTGCACTTGTTGATCAACTGTTATTTGACCTTTTGCAGTATAAGTAGTATCTGTTTGCGGAGTTGGCAAGTTATACTGTCCTGCTAATTGATAACCTAGTTTATTTTCATAATTTTGACTACCACTACCTTTTGGCACATTAATAATAATATCTGATCCTGCGCCGTCCGATTGACTAATGGTAGTTTGATCAGTGAAACCGTTAAGTTGGCTAGTTAATGATTGATTTAATAAAAAACCTTCTGGTACAGGAATAGTAATAGTGGTGCCAGAGTTAACTGCATTATTAACCTGCTTACTTGCATCACTTAAACCATAATCTACCCCCGTAGTTTCATTTACATCAACTTCATACATATAAGTTGTATTTGGAGTTAATGGTGTTGTCATTGATGTACCAATTGGACGGCTAAGTTTCATACTTGGATCCATTTGAGGCATAGTGTATTGCTGAAAGGTCAATGGGATAGATTCAGATTTTTGCCCAGGATCTGTTTGAGTTAATGTTACTATCTTGTCGACTAATCCAATCTGATTCATCGGAATAGTTGTTTGTCCAATATAGTTGTTATATCTTTTAAATACAAATGACTGAGTAGTACCTCCACCACCATTCGAAGCAGAGGTGTAAGTATTAGTAATTGTCCATGGACCAGGATTAGTAGTCAGACTAGGATTAATAATCGTCGTCCCTGTACCAGTTGGTAAATTCTGACTCCCATCAGGGCCATAATAATACCCATTAGGTACAGCCAAAGTTACTTTTGTTCCCGCCTGATAATTTGGTACATTCAATGTAATAACCAAATCACCTGAACCGTTAATTGCTCCAATAGTTGATTGGTTAATAGTTATACTGGTTCCAGTTGAAAGAGTTGCTTTTGGGGTATCAGCTGTTGGAGTAGCTGCCATATTAGTAGTTGCTGCAGCAAATTTAGTAGCTAATTGCTTTGATTCACTATTTTGCAAATTATTGTTTGATACAGGTTCAGGCACTTCAGTGTTAACTTTTTGTGTGTCATTAGAACTTGTGTTTGCTACTGGGGTGGTGGAAAGGTTTTGCTTTGCAGTATTTTGCCCAGCACTAGGCAATGTAACTTGTTTTTGTTGGGAGTTATTTTGTGGACTCTGCTGCATCGCATCAGTTGGTGCTAGTGTTGCAGAATTTGAATTACTTTGTGCACTATCTGGAGTTGCAGCTTGCGCAGTCCCTGCACCAAAGAATAAAAATGCACCTATTGCAGCAGAAACTAAAATACCAGAATTAAGTTTTCTGAATGAATAACGTTGCCGCTCTTCTGCCATGCTTTGTTCAATACCTAATTTATTTTTTCTTGATAGCTTTTTCATGATATCTACCTCGGATAAAAATTTTGGATTTTAATATTTATACAAAATAAGATATCAAGCATTATTAAATGGAACATTTAACCTAATACTGACACCTTTTTAACAAATCTACGCCCTAAGCTAATATAACTTATTACTTATCTTTGTATAAATTATTTCTAAAATCGTTTACATCTAAATATTACCACATCTAGTGAATTATGGTTCAATTAAATAACGAATAGTTTATCTTTACAAAAAAATCACACCTTACTACAAGATGTGATTTATCAATGTTTTATTTATACAATTTGAATTGTTCATTTTCATCAATGAATGTCTTTTCAGTCTCAGGTCTCTTTTCAATTGACCCAAATGGCATTTGTGCACGCAACTTCCAATTATCAGGAATATCATATTCTTGTGCAATTTTTTCATCAATTAAAGGATTATAGTGTTGCAATGAAGAACCAATATTTTGTTCAGCAAGTGCAGTCCAGATTGCTTGTTGGCTGCCACCAATAGCTTGTTCTGACCAATCTTGGAAGTTATCAGCAAATAATGGAAACTTCTCTTTTAAATTGGCTACAACATTTACATCTGTGAATAATAAGTTTGTACCAACACCTTGCTTGAATGAATCAAGCTTTGCTTCAGTTGACTTGAATGCTTCATCATTATTGACGACTGGGCGCAATACATCTCTTGTAATATCCCATAACTTATCTGAATTATCGCCAAATAATGTAACTACGCGTACACTTTGGCTATCAAATGCAGAAGGTGATAGTCTAACTGCCTGTTTAATAATATCAGCAATAGTATCTGGTTGCAGCTGTACATTTCTGCCCAAGTTATAAATTGAGCGACGTTTTTCCATTAATTTTAAATATTGTGAATCCATAAAGTGATCTCCTTGGTTTTTACTTACTTTTAATAAGTTACACTAAAAATTTTGGAGATGCAAATATTTATTCCAATTCTTTAATATCTTCGACGTCTTTTACTTCTGGACTAACTTGTTTTACATCTTCAGCAAAGCCAGCTTTGCCTTTGAATAAGACATTCAATAGTACTGATGAGATACTTGCTACAACTATTCCATTTGCTAAAAACAATTGAATCGACTTAGGTAAACCTTGGAAAATCTGTGGGTATACTGAAACCCCTAATCCCAAGCCTATTGAAATTGCGACTACTAAGAAGTTTCTTTGGTCTTCAAAGTCAACATTGCTCAACAATCTCATCCCTTGTACACTAATCATTGCAAACATCACTAGCATTGCTCCGCCTAATACTGGAGTTGGGATCATAGTAACTAAAGCTCCAGCTTTTGGCAATAATCCTAGTAACATTAATAAAACTGCTGACCAATAAATTGGCTTTTTAGTTTTAATTCCAGTTAGTTCTAATAATCCGACATTCTGAGAAAAAGTTGTATATGGAAAGGTGTTGAACACTCCACCTAGGATATATGCAATACCTTCTGCGCGATAACCTAATTTTAAGTCTTTTTCACCGATCTTTTTGTGTAAAATATCACCTAAGGCAAAATACACTCCAGTTGATTCAACCATTGTAGTTAAGGCGATGATGATCATAGTAATTGATGATGACCACTCAAAGTGTGGTACTCCAAAATAAAATGGTTGTGGGAATCTGAACCAGCTAGCTTCATTGATTGGAGTTAGAGAAATCTTACCCATGATTGCAGCAATCACACTACCAACAATTAAGCCAATTAATACCGCAATTGATCTAATGAATCCTTTAGTAAACACTTGAATCACTAAAATAATTGCGATAGTCAAAAATCCTAGTGCAACATTACTTACACTACCAAAGCTTTTATCTAATGTATTTCCTCCACCAATATTTTGCATAGCGACTGGTATCAAAGTCAACCCAATAACTGTAATCAGCGTTCCTGTTACTACTGGTGGGAACAGTTTTTTGATCTTAGAAAAATAGCCTGCTACTAAAAATACAAAGATCCCTGCAATAATAATGGCTCCATACATAGTTCCAATAGTGAATTGCTTACCTATCATCTTTAAAGGCTCTACTGCTTGAAATGCAGAACCTAATACTACAGGCAATCCAATACCAAAGTATTTGTTTCTAGTTAATTGTAAAAACGTCGCAAGACCGCACATAAAAATATCAACTGAAACTAGATATGTCATTTGTTCACTAGTAAAATGCAGCGCCGATCCAATTAATAATGGAACTGCAACTGCTCCTGAATACATTGCTAGTAAGTGTTGCAATCCTAAGATCACAGCTTGTGATTGTTTTACTTTTTTAGGAGTTTGATTATTCATAATGTCCTTACCTATGAAAAATATCAATTAATCTTTAACAAAGTTAACATGTCCATCTTCAAATGATTCTATTCTTGCAAGTGATTCTAGTTGAATGCCTTGGTCTTTGATCCATTGAGCACCATTTTGGAAGGATTTTTCAATTACAATTCCAACCCCTTCAACTTGTGCGCCAGCTTGTTTACATAATTCAAGCATCCCTTTAACAGCTTGTCCATTTGCCAAAAAGTCATCAATAATTAAGACATGATCTTCTTTATTCAAGAATTTTTTATCAACTGAAATTGTATTGGTAACTTTTTTAGTGTAAGAATAAACTTCAGCAGTATAAGTTTCATCATTCATAGTGGTAGGCTTAACTTTTCTGGCAAAGACAACTGGAACTTTCATAATAAGACCAGCCATAATTGATGGTGCAATTCCTGAAGCTTCTACAGTCAGGATTTTGTTAATCTTTTTTTCTTTAAATAATCTTGCGAACTCTTGTCCCACTTCATACATCAATTCAGGATCAATTTGATGGTTCAAAAAGCTATTCACCTTTAACACATTTCCTGGCAAAATCAATCCATCTTGTCGAATTCTATCTTCTAATAATTGCACCTTAAATCCTCCTAAAACAAAACAGACTTATTACAGTGAAGTAAATAAGCCCGTTAATTTAACTAACATCTTAATTTACCTATAGTCCAAAATTTACGGTTTTGGGTAGAAACTCGTCATCCATATTGTGACATTATATAAGCAATGTAGTTTAAGCCTAACATATCCAATACAGCATTTCAATTGATTTTGGTTTTATTAGATATTGATCACAAAAGCTCAATACACAGATGATCAATTAAATTAAAATATTAGCCAACATATTATAATTTAATTGTAAGAGGTGACTAATTTTGCGACGGAGGAATTATTATGTAGCAAGTGCTGGATTTCCAGTGGCATCCCTTATAAGTATAGCTATGGAAATATCATTTCAGATCGCACAAAAACATGGGCTGATAGATTAAATAATTATAACAATTCCCATTCTAACAACAAAATTTATCAAGATATAAATTGGGCTTTACTGGAGTGGAATACTTACTGGGCTTTAGTGATTATTAGAGTACCATTTACTATAATATTCTTTATTTTGCTTTTAATTGGATTATTTCTTGACCTAAAATTATATAAAAAATTTGGTAAACATAAGTAGTTTAGGCTAATTTAATCAATTAAAACTATTGAACAAAAAGAACGTTCCAAAATCGAAACGTTCTTTTATTTATATTCGTATATGTAATTTTCTAGCCAAGGATTCTATTTTGTTGCCTAGGATTCTTTGAGCAATTCCTAACCTAATTGTCATAATCGCATAAATGAATCCCCCAACTGCTACAGCAACAATTACTAATGCTAATGCAGTCCAGCGACGCTCAGGTGTTAACACAATTCCACCGAATTTTACAATCAAGACAACTGCAATAAACATTATCATTGATAAAAACAAAATTCCCATAAACCTACGAGTGGTCTTTCTTAAATTAAAGTGGAACTTCACTTCTAAATGCTTTAATGATAATAAAATTATTACTAATAATGCTACAGTCGTTGAAAGCAGTGGTCCATAAATCTTGAATAAATAAATCATAGGATACTGCAATACTGCCTTAATGATTAAACTTACAACTAAATATCTAATTGCTAAACCATTTTCAGACAAGCCCTGCAACACTGCCATTAAAACGGTAAATAGCCCTAACGTAATTGCAGTAAATGAAGCTACATATAATACGCTGCTACCTAATACATCATAGCGGTAAAACACAGTATAAATCGGCACTGCAATCCCAGCCATCCCAAGTGATGCAGGAATCATTACAAATAAAAACAGCTCTAATGTATTTTCAACTTGTTTTGCAATGTCTTTATAATCATGTCTAGCATGTGCCCCAGATAATAATGGGATCGCAGTAACCGCCATAGCAGTTGACAATGAGACAATGATCATGATTAATTTATTAGCATTTAATCCAAACAAGGCATACCATTCTTCAATTTGTGTATATGACACGTTATGCACTACATGTGCGATCATTGGATGAAATGTATACTGGTCAAACAATTGATATAAGGTAATTCCTGAATCAATAATGATAAATGGAATAGCTTGTTGGATAATTTCTTTAACTAAATCAGTCGTTGAAACATCAATTGCCTTATTAGAATTGGCAACTAATGGATCTACAACCCTTTTTTGTTTTTGATAATAATATATTAGTAATAAAATTCCAAATACTGCACCCACTGCTGCAGCTAAGTTCGACTGGATAACTGCTTTTACATAGTTGCCATGCTGGACTTGCATAATAACATATGCAGTTAGCAACATCCATACTACTCGGGCGAGCTGTTCAATAAATTGCGATATCGCACTCGGCTTCATATCATTATAGCCCTGGAAATATCCTCGCAGGATACTTAAGATCGGAATTATTAAAACTGCATAAGCCAAGCTTCTAATAACTGGGACTTCCTGCATGTTACCACTAGCTAGCCAATAAGCCGCCCCGAACATAACAATCGCAGATACCAACCCAAATACCATCATTAAGCCAAGGCCTTTATGAAAAAGCCTTCGCCCAACTTCATATTCATTCATAGCGTTATATTTGGCGATTTGTTTGGCTATAGCACCAGGAATTCCAGCAGTTGAAATTATGATAAATAAGCTATAAATATTGTAGCTTTTTGCAGTTAGTGAATTGGCTAAATTTCCATATGAGCCCATCCAGGCATACCACGGAATTATGTATATTGCACCCAAAATACGTGAGGCAATAGAACCAAATGTCATCCATGCTGACCCGCGCAACAATTGAGCGCGTGAATCATGATGTTGTGAATTATTTTCTCTCATATTTATTATTTTGCTACAATATTAACTATTTTGTTAGGTATAACAATTACCTTTTTAATTTCTTTACCTTTTAAGAATTTTTCAACGTGTTCATTGGCTAAAGCTTGTTTTTGTAACTCATCTTTTGCTGCATCTTTTGCTGCAATAAATTTACCACGCAACTTACCATTAACTTGAACCATGACTTCTACATTAGCTTCTATTAACTTAGCTGGATCATATTTTGGCCATGGTTCGTAAGAAATTGTCTTATTGTGACCCAGGATTTGCCAGATTTCTTCCATCATGTGTGGTGCAATTGGAGCCATCAATTGTACAAAACCTTCAGCATATTCCATTGGAATCGTATTAGCTTTTTGAGCTTCATTAACAAAGACCATCATTTGAGAAATTGCAGTATTGAAGTGCAACTCATCAAAGTCTTCTGTAACTTTTTTGACAGTTTGATTGTAGATCTTATCTAACCTGCCATCATTTTCCTTAACAATCTTGTCTGCAGGAATTGCCTTTAAATCTAGATCATTTACAAACAATCGCCATACACGATCTAAGAACTTCTTAGTTGATGCAGGACCGTTATCATTCCAGTCAATTGATGCATCTAATGGTCCCATGAACATTTCATACATACGCATACTATCTGCACCATATTCTGCAACAACTTCATCTGGGTTTACCACATTACCTTTTGATTTAGACATTTTTTCATGATCTTTTAAAATCAAGCCTTGGTTAAATAAGCGCTGGAATGGTTCTTTAGTTGGAACTACTCCCAAGTCATATAACACCTTGTGCCAAAATCTTGCATAAAGCAAGTGAAGCACAGCATGTTCTGCACCACCTATGTATAAATCAACTGGTAACCATTGTTTTAATAAATCATAATCAGCTAATTTTTCATTATTGTGTGGGTCAACATAGCGTAAATAATACCAAGAAGATCCTGCCCATTGAGGCATAGTGTTCGTTTCACGCTTACCTTTGCGGCCATTTTTATCAACTACATTTACCCAATCAGTTACATTTGCAAGTGGGCTTTCTGGAGTACCAGAAGGCTTGATATTATTAGTTTTTGGCAAAGTTAGTGGCAATTGGTCTTCTGGAACTAATGTAGTTTCTCCATCTTCCCAATGAATAATAGGAATTGGTTCACCCCAGTAGCGTTGACGTGAAAAGAGCCAGTCACGCAATTTATAGTTAACTTTTTTAGCACCAACTTTATGGTCAGTTAACCATTCAACCATCTTCTTTTTTGCTTGTTCAACATTTAATCCATCCAAAAATTCAGAATTAATATGCTTCCCATCTTCTATATAAGCATTTTTTTCTAAGTTTCCACCTTCAATTACACGCTTAACTGGTAGATGGAATTTTTTGGCAAATTCATAATCACGCTCATCATGGGCGGGAACCGCCATAACCGCACCAGTACCATAACTTGCTAAAACATAATCAGAAATCCAAATTGGCACAGCTTGCCCATTTACTGGGTTAATAGCATATGAGCCAGTGAATACGCCAGTCTTATCTTTATTCAAATCAGTTCGCTCTAGATCAGACTTAGAAGCTATTGCTTTCAAATATGCATCAACGTCTGCTTGATGGTCACTAGTAGTGATTTTTGATACCAATTCATGTTCTGGAGCTAATACAACATAACTAACGCCAAACAAGGTATCAGGGCGAGTTGTAAAGACATTGAATTTATAATCAGTTGCTTGTACATCAAAAGTCACTTGTGCCCCAATTGAGCGACCAATCCAATTTCTTTGCATTTCTTTAACTGGTTCTGGCCAATCTAAGTCATCTAAGTCATCTAATAATCTATCTGCATATGCAGTGATTTTCAACATCCATTGGCGCATTGGACGACGGTATACTGGAAATCCACCACGCTCAGTTTTACCATCGATAACTTCTTCATTAGCAACAACAGTTCCTAGATCAGGTGACCAGTTAACTGGGACTTCTGCTTCATAAGCAAGACCCATTTTGTACATTTGTTCAAAAATCCATTGAGTCCATTTATAATATTTAGGATCAGAAGTTTTGATCTCGCGATCCCAATCATAAGAAAAGCCCAACATGTTAATTTGTTTTTTAAATGTTGCAATATTTTTGTCAGTAAAGGTTGCAGGATCGTTTCCAGTCTTGATTGCATATTGTTCAGCTGGTAACCCAAATGCATCCCACCCCATTGGATGTAACACATTATAACCTTGTGCACGCTTCATTCTAGCAATAATATCAGTTGCAGTGTATCCTTCCGGATGTCCTACGTGCAAGCCTTTTCCTGATGGATATGGGAACATATCTAAAGCATAATAATTTTTCTTTTTAGGATCAGTCCCTGTTTTAAAAGTATCATGTTCAGCCCAATATTTTTGCCATTTCTTTTCGACAACTTTATGATTGTACATATATACAATAAACTCCTTAATTCTAATTAATAAAAAAAGCCCTATGAAAAATCATAGGACGATCTATCTCGCGGTACCACCTAAGTTTTGCAGAATTGCAACCCTCAAAGCATCCTATAGTGATGCTAAACTAGTTAGAGTTTGTTATAGGTAAGTTCAGACTTTTTAAGTTAGGTTCTTGCAGCATTATGAAACCTTCTCTAAAAACTTAAATAAATCTTACTACTCCTATCTCTAATTTCTTAATAAATTTATGTTTATAATTTACCACATAAGAACTGAAAGATAAAGATAAATATACTATGAACAAAGATAAGATAATAAAAATTTTACAATTAGTTGATATTTCTGCTCTGCTTATATTTTTAATTTGGATGACGTTAGTAATTAATCATACATTTCTTATTCAAAAGTTTGATTCAACATTTATTACTATTATTACTAATAAAAATATTGCAGAAATAGCTTTTTTCAGACAATTCACTAGACTAGCTAATACTAATACTACAATTGCACTATCAATCATCTTGACATTAATTTTGTTAATTTTCAAAAAATATTGGTTTACATTATTTACCGTGTTGTCTATGGCTAGTGCTAACTGGTGCAATGATTTGATAAAAATCCTAGTTAAAAGACCACGTCCTAGTGTTCCCCATCTAGTTTATGCAGAAGGTTATTCATTTCCATCTGGACACTCGGTTGGTAGTATGTCAATGGCGTTAGTTTTAAGCGTGATTATTTATTTGTTAGTCAAAAATAGGCCAATAAGATGGGCTTTAATCATTATTTTGGCGTTAAATACAATCTTAATTGGAATTAGTCGAATTTATTTGCATGTTCATTATCCTTCAGATGTTTTAGGAGGATTTTTAGAAGGTATATTTTTTATAATATTTTGGTATTTGATACTACATAAAAAGCTTGATCGCTATTGATCAAGCTTTTTTGCTTTATATGTATAGTTAATAATGAACGACAAAATTATAGCAACTAGTGATACAACATAAATTGATTGCAATGCAGAATGTAATACTTGTCTTAATCCTGGAACTAATGCACTAGGTAATTTATGTAAGTTCTGGCTATTAACGATTTTATTCATCATGTTTTCAGTTAATTTAGGATTAGCTTTTAAACCTTTTGCAACAGACATATTAAATACAATACCAAAAATTGAAACTAACATTGTTTGCCCCAAATATTTCATCAAGGTATTAAATGAAGTAGCAACCCCAATATTATTTTTACTTACAACAATTTGGCTTCTGATCTGCGCTGATGTGATAATCGTTCCAAATCCAGCTCCGTTCACCGCAGCGATCACACAAAATACCCAAAATGGAGTATATATAGGAACTGCTAGCAATGCAATATCAGCAAGTAAAAGCAATATAAGTGAACTTGTTATAACTTTTTGAATACCATATCTTGTTAAAATGGTACCCACCAAAAATGAACCTGCAATCCACATCAATGAACTTGGCGTTACAGCGAATCCTGCAAGCGAAGGACTTGCCCCGTTAATGCCTTGCATCCAAGTTGGTAAGTAAAATTCAAATCCAATTACTACACCAAAAACTAATAGAGTAATCGCATTTTCAGCAATAAATTCATGATCTTTCAACATATCTAATGGCAAAATTGGGTCATCAACATGATGCTCAACCTTTATGAAGAGATAGAAGCTAACTATTATTAAAAAAATCAACGAAAGATCAATCGCAATATTTCCACCAATATTTTGCAGCAAGACCATTAATGACACTAAAAAGACAACTAATAAAACAGTTCCTTTTAAGTCTAATTTTGAAGGTTTGCGTTTTCTTGGTTCAACTAGCCAAAATAAAATCATTATAGCAGCTAATATTCCAATAGGAACATTTAAATAAAATACCCAATGCCAGGACAATTTTTGGACGATAAAACCACCTAATAACGGCGCAATGATTGACGCAACACCCCAAAAGCTGTTGTTTAATCCCAACATTTTTGATCTTTTGTCAAGGGTATATAAATCCGCCAACACAGTAATTGCGACTGGTTGAATTGCACCTGATCCTAATCCTTGAATGACTCTGAAAATAATCAATTGTAACATATTTTGAGATAATCCACATAAAGATGATCCAACTACAAAAATTATTATTCCAAATAAAAATACTGGCTTGCGACCCCAACTATCAGCTAATTTTCCATAAATTGGTGTCGAAACTGCTGTCATCAATAAAAATGCAGATACAACCCAGCTCATTATATCTAATCCATTCAAATCAGATATAATTGTCGGCATTGCAGTTGACACAATCGTTCCTTCAATTGCTGTCATAAATGTAGTCATAAAAATGGCCAGTGTTACCACTGACACATTAGTTTTCTTTAATTTTTTATTCATCTTGTCCCTTAACTTTGGCAACATAATCTAATAATTGCTCAACCTTATCGGTTTTTTCCCAAGGTAAATCAATATCAGCTCTGCCAAAATGTCCATAAGCTGCCGTTTGACGATAAATTGGTCGTCTTAAATCCAGCATCTTAATAATTCCCGCAGGACGTAAATCAAAAATTTGTCTTACAGCTTTCACTAATAATTCATCGCTCACCACACCAGTATTATCAGTATCGATCATAATTGACACTGGATGCGCAACACCAATTGCATAAGCTAATTGTACCTCGCAACGATATGCTAAGTTAGCAGCTACAATATTTTTAGCAATATAGCGTGCTGCATAGCTTGCGCTACGATCAACTTTTGTAGGATCTTTACCTGAAAATGCACCACCACCATGACGTGCATAACCACCATAAGTATCCACAATTATTTTACGTCCTGTTAGACCAGAATCTCCTTTAGGACCTCCAATAACAAAACGTCCAGATGGATTAATTAAAATCTTAGTTTTATCATCCAAATATTTTGAAGGTATAATTTCTTTAATTACCAAATCAATCATTGCACGACGAATTTCCTCATTTGATACATCTGCGTCAGTTTGTGTTGAAATCACAACGGTATCAACTCTCTTTGGTTTTCCCTTTTCATCATATTCAACAGTTACTTGAGCTTTTGCATCTGGACGTAGCCAAGATAATGTACCATCTTTGCGCAATTTAGCAACTCGTCGCATTAATGCATGAGCTAATGCAATTGGTAAAGGCATCAATTCAGGTGTTTCTTTGATCGCAAAACCAAACATTAATCCTTGATCACCAGCACCAATTTTATCCAATTGATCTTGGTCTTTTTGATCATCACGAACTTCAAGTGAATTATCAACACCTGCAGCAATATCTTGTGATTGTTCATCAATATCAACTAAAACAGCACAATTATTACCATCAAAACCAAGTTCTGGTCGATCATAGCCGATATCTAAAATTGTCTTTCTAACAACCTTTTGAATGTCAACATATGCAGAAGTAGATATTTCGCCAAAGACAAATACCATACCAGTAGTAACAATAGTCTCACATGCTACTCGACCATTTGGATCTTTTGCCAAAATAGCATCTAAAATTGCATCAGATATTTGATCAGCAACTTTATCTGGATGCCCTTCTGATACTGATTCAGAAGTAAATAAACGTTTTTCCATATTAGTCCCCCTAGACGGTTACAAGGCATCTTCGAATTATCGAATCCTTTCGGAACAGCCATAAATAATTTAAATATTAACAAAAAAGACTACCATCACTGGTAGTCTTCTATGTTATGGAGGATACAGGGCTCGAACCTGTGACCTCCTGCTTGTAAGGCAGATGCTCTCCCAGCTGAGCTAATCCTCCAAAAGTGACCCGTACGAGATTTGAACTCATGTTACCGCCGTGAAAGGGCGGTGTCTTAACCACTTGACCAACGGGTCATAATACGTTTAACGACAATAATTAGTTTACCTAAAAGGATTTTTAGTGTCAACACTTTTTTAAACTTTTTATTATCACCTGATATGAAAACCTAGAGCATTATATAAAATGAAAAACCACTAAGCACGTAACACTTAATTGCATATCACATAGCGGAATGTGAGAGATTTGAACTCTCGATACAGGTATAAGCCCATATACATGATTTCCAATCATGCTCCTTAAGCCACTCGGACAACATTCCATAATATATAATAACTCCGGTTGCCAGGTTCGAACTGACGACATCTTGATTAACAGTCAAGCGCTCTACCAGCTGAGCTAAACCGGATTATTAAAAAAAAGCACGGCAGCTACCTACCCTCGCAGGCAGTTTCCCACCAACTACTCTCGGCGTTAAGAAGCTTTACTTCCGTGTTCGGCATGGTTACGGGTGTTTCCTTCTTGCTAGCGCCACCGCACTTTTCTTCCTCTTTTTGAGCTCTTACACTCAAAACTGAATAACAACTTCCTTACCTTACAATCTCTTTGGTCAAGTTCTCGACTGATTAGTACTGGTCTGCTCCAGATATCACTATCCTTCCACTTCCAGCCTATCTACCTCTTAGTCTTAGAGGTGTCTTATTGCTTTACACAAAGGAAATCTCATCTCGAGGGGGGCTTCGCACTTAGATGCTTTCAGCGCTTATCCCGTCCACACTTAGCTACCCAGCGGTGCCATTGGCATGACAACTGGTACACCAGCGGTGTGTCCATCCCGGTCCTCTCGTACTAAGGACAGCTCCTCTCAAATTTCCTACGCCCACGACGGATAGGGACCGAACTGTCTCACGACGTTCTGAACCCAGCTCGCGTGCCGCTTTAATGGGCGAACAGCCCAACCCTTGGGACCGACTTCAGCCCCAGGATGCGACGAGCCGACATCGAGGTGCCAAACCTCCCCGTCGATGTGAACTCTTGGGGGAGATAAGCCTGTTATCCCCAGGGTAGCTTTTATCCGTTGAGTGATGGCCTTTCCATGCAGTACCACCAGATCACTAAGCCCTAGTTTCCTACCTGCTCGAGTTGTCTCTCTCGCAGTCAAGCTCTCTTGTGCCTTTACACTCTATGAATGATTTCCAACCATTCTGAGAGAACCTTTGGGCGCCTCCGTTACTTTTTAGGAGGCGACCGCCCCAGTCAAACTGCCTGCCTGACACTGTCCCTGATTGCGATTTTCAACCTAGGTTAGGGCAACCGTAAAACAAGGGTAGTATCCCACCAGCGCCTCCAGCAAGACTAGCGTCCTGCTTTCTCTGGCTCCTACCTATCCTGTACATCTTTTACAGTTACCCAATATCAAGCTACAGTAAAGCTCCATGGGGTCTTTCCGTCCTGTCGCGGGTAACCCGCATCTTCACGGGTATTATAATTTCACCGAGTCTCTCGTTGAGACAGTGCCCAAATCATTACACCTTTCGTGCAGGTCGGAACTTACCCGACAAGGAATTTCGCTACCTTAGGACCGTTATAGTTACGGCCGCCGTTTACTGGGGCTTCAATTCGCGCCTTCGCTTGCGCTAAGCGTTCCTCTTAACCTTCCAGCACCGGGCAGGTGTCAGCTCCTATACGTCATCTTACGATTTTGCAGAAACCTGTGTTTTTGATAAACAGTTGCTTGGGCCTCTTCACTGCGGCTGATCTTTCGATCAGCGCCCCTTCTTCCGAAGTTACGGGGCTATTTTGCCGAGTTCCTTAACGAGAGTTCTCTCGCTCACCTGAGGATACTCTCCTCGACTACCTGTGTCGGTTTGCGGTACGGGTAATACCTCTCTTGCTAGAAGCTTTTCTTGGCAGTGTGACTACATAACCTTCGCTACTTTAATTTCGCTCCGCGTCACAGCTCAGACTTCCTAAAAATAAGCATTTTACTCATCTTTATCCTTACTGCTTGCACATGGATTCCAGCTCCATGCGTTACTTGCCTCCTGCGTCCCTCCATCGCTATTAACGATTAGTATTAGTACAGGAATCTCTACCTGTTATCCATCGGCTACGCTTCTCAGCCTTACCTTAGGCCCCGACTTACCCTGGGCGGACGAGCCTGCCCCAGGAAACCTTAGTCTTGCGGTGGACAGGATTCTCACCTGTCTTTCGCTACTCATACCGGCATTCTCACTTCTAATTGCTCCACCAGTCCTCTCGGTCTGACTTCTCCGCTATTAGAACGCTCTCCTACCACATACTTTTTCAAGTACATCCACAGTTTCGGTACTATGCTTAGCCCCGGTAAATTTTCGGCGCGGCGTCACTCGACTAGTGAGCTATTACGCACTCTTTGAATGATTGCTGCTTCTGAGCCAACGTCCTAGTTGTCTGCGCAACTCCACATCCTTTTCCACTTAGCATAGATTTTGGGACCTTAACTGGTGATCTGGGCTGTTTCCCTTTCGACTACGGATCTTATCACTCGCAGTCTGACTCCCGTGTATGGATATCTGGCATTCGTAGTTTATCTGGATTCAGTAACCCCTGACGGGCCCCTAGTCCAAACAGAGCTCTACCTCCATTATCCTTTCTCACGAGGCTAGCCCTAAAGCTATTTCGGAGAGAACCAGCTATCTCCAAGTTCGTTTGGAATTTCACCGCTACCCACACCTCATCCCCGCAATTTTTAACTTACGTGGGTTCGGCCCTCCAGCCAGTTTTACCTGGCCTTCAGCCTGGACATGGGTAGGTCACTTGGTTTCGGGTCTACGTCAACTAACTTATTGCGCCCTTTTCAGACTCGCTTTCGCTACGGCTCCGTCTTTTCTGACTTAACCTTGCTAATTAACGTAACTCGCCGGTTCATTCTACAAAAGGCACGCCATTACACTTTAATGTGCTTTGACTATTTGTAGGCACACGGTTTCAGGTTCTCTTTCACTCCCCTTCCGGGGTTCTTTTCACCTTTCCCTCACGGTACTGGTTCACTATCGGTCACTATCGAGTATTTAGCCTTACGAGATGGTCCTCGTCGCTTCAATCGGGATTCCTCGTGTCCCGACCTACTCAGGAGAATACTCACACTTCGCTTCGATTTCGACTACAGGGTTCTCACCTTCTTTGACTTACCTTCCCAGATAATTCGTCTATCTCTGCTCTTATGCTTTATCGTATTTCCTACAACCCCATAAAATAAATCCTATGGTTTAGGCTCTTTCCTGTTCGCTCGCCGCTACTAAGAAAATCGATCTTTCTTTCTCTTCCTGCAGCTACTTAGATGTTTCAGTTCACTGCGTCTCGCCTTTATCAGCTATGTATTCACTGATAAATAATGCATCTCTGCACTGGGTTCCCCCATTCGGATATCTCCGGGTCTTAGCTTACTTACTGCTCTCCGAAGCCTTTCGTGGTTCGTCACGTCCTTCTTCGCCTTATAGTGCCTAGGCATTCACCGTGCGCCCTTTTCTACTTGACCTAACTTTTTCGTTCGATCGCTCTCTATTTACGCTCTCGGTCTTTTCTCTTTGATTGTCTCGGTTTTTTTCGTTGTTATTCAGTTTTCAATGTACTAACTTGAGAGTTACTACTCTCAAAACTAAACAAAGTTTCTTTAGTGTGCTTCCTGGTCTTTGGATACTTCTCTTAGTATTGCTACTCTCCATATCCTTTGCCTTTTCCTTAGAAAGGAGGTGATCCAGCCGCAGGTTCTCCTACGGCTACCTTGTTACGACTTCACCCCAATCATCTGCCCCACCTTAGGCGGCTGATCCCTTGCGGTTATCTCACCGACTTTGGGTGTTGCAGACTCTCATGGTGTGACGGGCGGTGTGTACAAGGCCCGGGAACGTATTCACCGCGGCATGCTGATCCGCGATTACTAGCGATTCCAGCTTCGTGCAGGCGAGTTGCAGCCTGCAGTCCGAACTGAGAACAGCTTTCAGAGATCCGCTTACCTTCACAGGTTCGCTTCTCGTTGTACTGCCCATTGTAGCACGTGTGTAGCCCAGGTCATAAGGGGCATGATGACTTGACGTCGTCCCCGCCTTCCTCCGGTTTGTCACCGGCAGTCTCATTAGAGTGCCCAACTTAATGCTGGCAACTAATAATAAGGGTTGCGCTCGTTGCGGGACTTAACCCAACATCTCACGACACGAGCTGACGACAGCCATGCACCACCTGTCTTAGTGTCCCCGAAGGGAATGCCCAATCTCTTGGGTTTACACTAGATGTCAAGACCTGGTAAGGTTCTTCGCGTTGCTTCGAATTAAACCACATGCTCCACCGCTTGTGCGGGCCCCCGTCAATTCCTTTGAGTTTCAACCTTGCGGTCGTACTCCCCAGGCGGAGTGCTTAATGCGTTAGCTGCAGCACTGAAAGGTGGAAACCTTCCAACACTTAGCACTCATCGTTTACAGCATGGACTACCAGGGTATCTAATCCTGTTTGCTACCCATGCTTTCGAGCCTCAGCGTCAGTTGCAGACCAGAGAGCCGCCTTCGCCACTGGTGTTCTTCCATATATCTACGCATTCCACCGCTACACATGGAGTTCCACTCTCCTCTTCTGCACTCAAGATTGACAGTTTCCGATGCTATTCTTCGGTTGAGCCGAAGGCTTTCACATTAGACTTATCAATCCGCCTGCGCTCGCTTTACGCCCAATAAATCCGGACAACGCTTGCCACCTACGTATTACCGCGGCTGCTGGCACGTAGTTAGCCGTGACTTTCTGGTTGATTACCGTCAAGTCAAGGGCAGTTACTCCCCTGACCTTTCTTCACCAACAACAGAGCTTTACGATCCGAAAACCTTCTTCACTCACGCGGCGTTGCTCCATCAGACTTGCGTCCATTGTGGAAGATTCCCTACTGCTGCCTCCCGTAGGAGTTTGGGCCGTGTCTCAGTCCCAATGTGGCCGATCAGTCTCTCAACTCGGCTATGCATCATCGCCTTGGTAAGCCGTTACCTTACCAACTAGCTAATGCTCCGCAGGTCCATCCTTTAGCGACAGCTTACGCCGCCTTTTAAGCTTCAATCATGCGATTAAAGCTTTTATCCGGTATTAGCTTCTGTTTCCAAAAGGTATCCCAGACTGAAGGGCAGGTTACCCACGTGTTACTCACCCATCCGCCGCTCGCCTGTATCTATTTCCATTCCGAAGAACTTCTATAGGCAGGCTCGCTCGACTTGCATGTATTAGGCACGCCGCCAGCGTTCGTCCTGAGCCAGGATCAAACTCTCAATTTTAAAAGTTTGAGCTTTTTAGCTCTAGATTTTTTTGATTTGTTTATCTCAAATTTATTGCTTGCGAAATTGACTTCGCTTATTTGTTTTGGGTTCTTACACCCGCACACTATTTAGCGAAACTTTGTTCAGTTTTCAAAGTACTAACTTGCTTTGTAAAAAGCCTTTATTAGTTTATCATAACTCGTTCTTTCTTGTCAAGAACTTTTTGATAAATCTTTTGCGCCGCTCAGCCTTTCAACTGACGACATCTAAATATATTACTAGCTTTGTTTCTCTTTGTCAAGAACTTTATTCTTTATTTTTTAACTTCTTGTTCAAGGCTTTTAAGCTTCTTGTTTTATATCTTGGATATCGTTTTTTGCGACTTAAATAATATATCATTTATCTTGCTTGTTTGGCTAGTCTTTTGCATAAATTTTTTGCAAAAAACTTTTTTATGATAAAGTTAAGCTACACTTACAATATTTTTTAGGAGGTATTTTCTATTAAAACTTACGACTTAGCAATCATTGGCGCGGGGCCTGTTGGAATATTTGCAGGATATTTTGCCAATTTGCATAATTTAAAAACAATTATTTTTGAATCTTTAGATGAAGTTGGTGGACAAGCTAGTCATTTATATCCTATTAAAGAAATTCATGATATTCCCTTGTTCAAATCAATTTTAGCAAAAGACTTCATTAGACAACTTACGAATAATCTTCCAACTGAAGTTAATATTAGAACTAATCACAAAGTTCAAACAATTATTAAACAAAATGATCTTTTCTTGATTGATGATAACTATTTGGTCAAAAGTGTAATTATTGCAACAGGTAATGGAGCTTTTACTCCTAAAAAATTACCATTAAAATTTGCACCTGAAATAAATAATTTGGTATATTATTCACTCCAAGATTTAACTAGCTTCAAAAATCAAAATGTTGCAGTATTTGGTGGAGGGGATTCTGCTCTTGATTGGGCAATTGAGCTTGCTAAAGTAGCTAAAGTGGCTATAATTCACCGTCGCAAAGAATTTAGAGGGTTAGATAGCAGCGTTAAAAAATTAAAAAACTTAAAAAATGTAGAATTTTTAACTCCATACCTTCCAAAAGATATCAAAATGCATGATAATCAATTATTGTTAACTTTAAAAAAAGTTGGTGATAAACAAATCATTAATAAAACTTTTGATAAAGCGGTAGTAGCATATGGTTTTAGAGCTAATAATAATTTTGTAAAGCAATGGGGTATTGAATTAGAAAATAAATTAATTACAGTCGATCATAAAATGCAAACCAATATAGATGGAATTTATGCAATTGGTGATAGTGCAACATATTTGGGACGAGTTCCATTAATTGCATTAGGATTTGGTGAAGCTCAGATTGCAGTAACTCAAATTATGCAAAATTTATTTCCATCAAAAAGTTTAACCATTCATTCAACTAGTATTTAGAAAGGATTTTTACCAGTGAAAGAAATTCAAGAACATTTTTATAACTATATAATTGGCTTATTGAAAGAGCGTGGAGTTGAATTATCAGATATTGAAGATTTAGTTTATTTTTTACAAAAAGACTATATTAAACCATTGACTCATGAAATGATGCAAGAAAGTATTGTCAAAGTTTTGCAAAAGCGTGAAGTTCAAAATTCAATCATGACAGGAATTCAATTAGACGTATTAGCTGAAAAAAAACAATTATCTGAACCACTCCAATCAATTATGGAACGTGATGAACCACTATATGGTTGCGATGAAGTTTTAACTTTTTCAATTACTAACTTATATGGTTCAATTGGGTTTACTAATTTTGGATATTTAGACAAAATCAAGCCTGGAATATTGGGAGTTTTAAATGATCGATCAACTGGTAAGGTCAATGTGTTCTTAGATGACTTAGTTGGTGCAGTTGCAGCGGCCGCAGCAAGTAGATTAGCTCATACTCAAATGAATTTAGAAGATGACAGTGTTTATACTTCAAAAAGCACAAATAAGGAGTAACATATGCCACTAATTGACTTTATTTTACATATTGATCGTCATTTAATTACAATCGTCAATCAATTTGGTAATTGGACTTATGTGATTTTATTTGCAGTAATTTTTATTGAAACCGGTTTAGTGATTTTTCCATTTTTACCAGGTGATTCATTAATTTTCGCTATTAGTGCAATGGCTGCTAATCCAAAATATGGAATTAATATTTGGTTAAGCTTTTTTATTGTTACTATTGCCGCAATAATTGGTGATAGTGTTAACTATGAAATTGGGAGCTGGTCTGAAAAACATGGTGCTAAACATCCCTGGTTTAACAAACTAATTAATAAAGACAAACGTTACGCCGCCCAGAAGTTTTTTGAACGACATGGTGGTAAAACTATTGTAATTGGTAGATTTATCCCAATTATTCGTACTTTTGTCCCCTTTGTTTCAGGCGCTAGTAAAATGCATTATGGAACATTTATTACATATAATGTAATTGGTGGAGTATTATGGACTGGTTTATTTACATCAATAGGTTACTTTTTTGGTAATATTCCCTTTGTTAAGACCCATTTTTCACTGATAGTGATTGGCATCATCATTATTTCAGTATTGCCAGTATTAATAATGTGGCTACGCAAAAAGCTTGTATTAAAAAAAGGATTTCATTAAGGTGAAATCCTTATTTTTTTAACAAAAATTGAGCAAAATATAATTCATAAATGATCCCAGCAATAGCAAAACATCCAGCAAAAAAGCCTTCCGTTAAAATGTTGATCACTGGATCTGTCAATGGATTAAACAACCAGTTATTGTTGTTGAATAATAAATGATGAAATACTACAAAGAAGCTATCAAAATTTGTCATCGCAAAGGGCAAAATTGCTACTGGTAAAATCATAAAAATTAAGGCACCAGCCTTGGACAAATAAATAATACTGGGAGCTTTTTTATATTTTTCATATCCTATAATGACTAACTGAATGACAAATACTGTTAATGCAAGTTGAAATAATAATTTACATTCATAAAAATGTTCTGCAGCATCAGGCGAAGTTGGAAAATTAGTCATTTGCAATTTTCGTTTAAAGGGCCAAATCAAATACCACAATAACTGCCAGTAATTTGACATAACGGTTGAAATTGATAAGTTTACAATTTGATTAGTTTTTTGAACAATTACAAATAAATACAAGAGTGGATAACTTAGTAATAGCGTCCCTATTACGCTATTACTAAGACCAAAGATGCCTGTTATAACAAATGATTTTAATGAAAATTTTTTCATACTATAAACTCATCCAAACTATCAACTTCATATGTTGGTGGCGTTTTGCCAATCATTTCACTTTTTTTAGTAACACCCGTATATACTAACAAGGTATCTACATCGCTATTAATTCCAGCTTTTATATCAGTATCATAATTATCCCCGACTATCAGAGCAGTTTTAGGGTCGATATTAAATTTTTGCAGTGCCATATCAACAATTATTCGCTCAGGCTTACCAATATATAAAGGCTTTTTTCTAGTTGCTGCAGCTAACATTGTACAAACTGACCCATTTCCAGGAAGAAGCTCTGAGCCAGAAGGCAAGTTTAGATCAGCGTTAGTACCTATAAAAGTTGCTCCATTATAAATTGCTTTAGTTGCAACTCGTAATTTATGATAAGTTAAATCAGTATCCATACCTACAATCACATAATTAGGATTTATTTCATTAACAAAAAATTGCGGATGAGACATAATTTCAGACCATAATCCAATTTCTCCAATAATATAAACACCAATTTTTGTAGATTTATTATTTTTCAAAATATAACTAGCTGTCGCAATACTTGGAGTGTAAATATGATTAATATCAGTAGTCACACCATGTTTTTTCAACTTATCAACAACCATTTGTGGTGTTCTGGTAGTATTATTTGTCAAAAACAAGTACTTTTTGTTTGCTTGCTCTAATCTTTTAACAAACCTAACACCAGCTTCGATGGTTTGTTTTCCTCGATAAATAGTTCCATCTAAATCAATCAGGAAAGTTTGGTAGTCTTTCACTTGCTTAATTCTCTCTTTTCTTTATGATAAATGCATGTTTATTGCGCTTTACAGCATATGATTTACTAAATTTAGTTTTATGTATCTTTTTTTGATGATACTTATTTTTATTTCTACGTGACTTGTTTATATGAAATTTTGGTTTAGGATGCCAAAAATATTCATCTTCATCCATATCATTTGAATGAGCTTTGCTAACTCGCTCCAAAATAAAATAAGGTATCCCGGGATTACAATATTCAGTTAAATAATCTACAATAGTTAAAGCTTTTTTGTCAATTGCATATCGACTAGCTTTTTCATAAAACCCCTTTAGTCGCAAATGTTCACTTGAAACATCCCCCACAATATAATCATATTGATCTAAATAAGGATCATATTTATTTTTTAACATTTCTAAATCAAGTGCATCTCGTACATTTGCAACAATATGATACATTTGTCCATTAATTTCTAAATTTTGACCAAATAAAGCAACCTCTGCCAGTTCATGACGCAAGGGCTGCTGTTCATTATCTATATCATATTTTGTTTTATTTATTTCTGTCACCAAGTTCACCTCTTTTAATAGGATATTTTTTTGCTAAATATTTTCCTACAACTTCTCTTAAAAACTGTGGAAATAAAAATTCATTTTCTCCTGCAATAGCTAAGGTTGGGAAAAATGGTACTAAAACATAATGATCTAAGACTGCAATTTCATACTCTAAATTTGGATTGATTTCTTGACCATTTACATAAACTAATCGATGCACTAGATCTACTTTGATTCCTTTGTAGTGCATCTGACCAAATACCTTTCCTCTAAAACTCATCCCTTTTAGTGGAAACTTATCTAAATAATGACGGTTTTTTTCAATTTCCATAACTAATCGCCATAAATCACTACCCTTTAGTGTCGATTTAACAACATGCATTGGATGAGGCAACGAATTTTGCAAATCAAATTCTGTCAAAATCCCTTTTTTAAATGGAGTCAAAAATAAGCCTGAACTAAGCATAGCAATCTTAGTACCAGCAAAATCAGCTATTGCATTCAAAGATGCGGCAATTGCTAGATCTTTATTATGAGCAAATTTCTCTGGTAAATCAGCTATTTTCTCTTTTTCTAGCATTTGTTTACCTAACTCAAAATAGCTGTGAATCAACTCTCGATCATTTGGTAATTCGGTCATTTTACTAGTTGAATGAGTTGTTGGCACAATTGAAGTTATTTTGTGTTGATCATCTAACTTCATTGTAACATCACCAACATGCTCTCCCCACTTACCGGTTTGGACAATCCAAGTTCTATTTACTTTTTTGCCTTCTGGTAAATAATCATGACTGTGCCCTCCAATAATCAAATCAAATTCAGGATAAGTGCGAGCAAGCCATTCATCTAGTTTTAAACCAATATGAGTGATTGCAAATAAAACATCATAGTGTCCTTTTAATCTTTGCAAAATATCTGGCAATACTGCAGATAACATCTTAACATGCCAATGATTAGGTCCATAAGTCATTGGATATGGTGCTGTTAAACCAACAATTGCAATTTTAGTGCCCTTTTTAGTAGTTAAAATTTTATCTGAAACACACCATTTAGGCATAGTTTCATCTTCTTCACGCAAATTAGCCAAAATCACTGGAAATTGTGCATGATCAAACAAATGCTCCAAAACTTGATGTGAATTAGAAATTCCTTCATTATTACCAATGGTGATTGCATCATATTTAAAATCATTCATCAATCTAATATTAAAATGACCTTTAGTTGCATCAGTTAAAGGATGACTGCGATCCATAAAATCTCCAGCATCAAAAGTTAATACTTGGTCAACAGAGGAATCTGCTTGAGCAATTTTAAAAAAACGACCAATTTTGGGAAATTTTTCAAAATGTGAATGTAAATCATTAGTATGTAAAATACGCAATTCTTCCATAATTGTCCTTTCTTTTAACCAATTCGATTGGCTTCTAGGATCATATTATATGCATCTAAAATTTTGCCTTTTGGTTTTTCCCATTCAGTCCACTTAGTTAAATTAGTCAAAGTTGGTAATTCATAATTTTTATTTATGTATTTTTCATAAGTAATCAATGCTTTAGTTCGTGCAATATTAAGCTGCAAGATACGGACATTTTTAATCATCTTTTTATCAACAGCAAGTTCAGCAATTCCATTTTGATCAACATTTGAAATTTCATAATACTTGCTGCCGTCATTACGGGTTATTTCTTCAATCAAATCGAATTGTTCATAAGGGTGTTTTTCCAATGCAATATTCCTCAAATTGTTTTTTGTTAAAATTTAAAATTAAAAATAGAAAAATTAATTCAAGCGTGCTATTGTTAATGCAATAAGAGGTGCACACATGAAATTTAAAAGTCGCATAATTATAGCATTATTTTTCTGCTCAATTTTTGTATTAAATAGCGGCTTTTTGGTGATCGGTCATCGCGGATTTCCCACAAAATATCCAGAAGAAACTATTCAAAGCGATGATGCAGCATTTCAAGCTGGAGCTGATTATGTAGAACTAGATGTACGATTATCAAAAGATAATGTTTTAGTTATCTCTCATGATGATGACTTATCACAAGTTATTCATACATCTGCAATTGTATCACAAAACAATTTTACAAATCTTAATAGACTATCCTATTCAAATGGTGAACATGTAATAAGTTTAAATCAATTATTTGAACATTATCAAAATAATCCTAAAGCCAAGTTTTTAATTGAAACAAAAATTGATCATGGAGTTGATAAAACTGATCATTTAGAACGTATTCTAGTTAACAGTATTAAACAATACAATATGGAAGATAGAGTTATGATTCACTCATTTTCTGGAAAAAGTCTAGAATATCTAAATCAATTAGCTCCTAAAATTCCTAGAATATTTATCGTAGGATCTTTAAAACGAATTAATTTTGATATTTTGCAATATGTCAATGGAGTTAACGTATCAAATGATCTAATCAAAAAAGATCCATTTTTAGTTAATTGGATTCATGGAACAGGGAAAAAAATATATGTTTGGACAGAAATGGATGAAACTCCTTCTCTATGGAATTGGATAGTTAATAACCATATAGATGGTGTAGTTACTAATTTCCCAGATACCGGATATAAATATAAATTGGCAATGAGTGGTTCCAAAGAATATAAAGTTGATCGAGATGCATATTATTTAGGCAAAGACCAAATTACTGCAACTGTGAACCCATATAGAAATGTGAAATCTAAGTCTAAAATCAAGAATTTTGACCAAGTCCATGTTTCTAATGCCTATATTGTCAATAATCAAACTATTTATCAAATTGGGGATAAAAAATTTGTTCCAGCAAGCTTTATTAGTTTTGATTTAACACCTCAAGCAATTATGCCCTATGAGCATTTAAAAATTGAAGTCCCCAACACAAAATCTGTTTATATTTATTCACAACCATCTAATACGGAAAAGACGAATAAAATTTTCCCAAACAAAAAAGTCTCAATCTTGGGATTCTCTGGTTCACCAAAATCTCTTTGGATTAATACAAAATATGGTTGGATTCGCAGGCAAGATGTTTTATTCACTGGCCTAAATCCAAATAGTGTAGGATTTTGGTATTATAAAAAATTACCTGAAATGAACCGCTATGCTAACTTGCAACTGATAAATAATTTATACTTAAAAACCAATTACCCAATAAATTATTTTTATCAAAAACAAAATTTCTTACAAATTATCTCATATAAAGCGCTAAACAAATAATAGCGCTTTTATTTATGATAAAATTAGTAGTTAAGGGGGATTTTACACTATGGATATAGATTATAAAAAATTAGCACTAGCAAAAAAAGACGATATTTTACATGATTTAGGTGAATTGATTGCAATTGATTCATCTGAAGATCTTGATAATACTTCAAAAGAATATCCTGTTGGGCCAGGTCCAGTTAAAGCAATGAAAAAGTTTTTATCATTTGCTAAAAGGGATGGTTTTGAAACTAAAAATGTTGAAAACTATGCAGGTAGAATTGATTTTGGTACAGGTCATCGTCGTTTAGGCATTATTGGACATATGGATGTAGTTCCTGCAGGTGATGGCTGGAATACAGATCCATTTAAGATGACTATCAAAGATGGAAAAATTTATGGTCGTGGTTCAGCTGATGATAAAGGACCTTCTCTTGCAGCATATTATGGTATGTTGATTTTAAAAGAAAATGGTTATGAGCCAAAAAAGAAAATTGACTTCGTTGTGGGTACTAATGAAGAAACTAACTGGGTAGGTATTGACTATTACTTAAAACATGAACCAACACCTGAACAAGTTTTTTCACCAGATGCAGAATTTCCAATTATCAATGGTGAACAAGGTATTTTTACTTTGAAGTTAAGCTTTAGTGGCAAAGTAAACACAGGACGTGTAACTTTATTGAAATTTAAAGCAGGAATTGCTGAAAATGTTACTCCGCAAAAAGCTATTGCAAGAATTGCGGCTGATTATTTAGATAGAATCAAGTCAGACTTTGAAAAGTTCATTGCCGAAAATAACTTAACTGGTAAATTCACCATTAATGATAATGGCACTGCTGATATTGAACTAGTTGGTGTTGGAGCTCACGCTAGTGCACCTTCTGTTGGACGCAATGCAGCAACATTTTTAGGAGCATTTTTAGATAGATTTGACTTTGAAGGCAGAGATAAAACTTATTTGAACTTTATCGCCGATGTTGAGCATGAAGACTTTGATGGAACTAAATTAGGAATTAGTCATCATGATGATTTAATGGGCGATTTGTCTAGTGCACCAAGTATGTTTGATTATGATCCAGAAAATGATAAGGCAGAAATTTTGGATAATATTCGCTATCCTCAAGGAACTGACCCAGATAAAATGGTTGGTCAAGTAATGGCAAAATACAGTAGTATTTTAGAAGCATCATACAATAGTTTTGAAAAACCTCATTATGTGCCAGGAAATGATCCACTAGTAAAGACTTTATTGAAAGTATATGAACACCAAACAAACAAACGTGGTCATGAAGTAGTTATTGGTGGCGGAACCTATGGTAGATTATTTGAACATGGTGTAGCATTTGGAGCTCAACCAGAAGACGCACCAATGGTAATGCACCAAGCAAATGAATATATGAAAGTTGATGATTTAATTAATTCAATTGCTATTTATGCAGAAGCAATTTATGAACTAACCAAGTCAAAAGATATTGAAGATTAACTGTATCAAAAAAGGGATCGCACAGATCCCTTTTTTCTTTGCTATTTTGTAGTTCCTCGTTTGACAATTTGATATGGTAAAATCACATGTTCTTGTTCTAATTTTTCATCTGACATCATTTTAGTCAACATTCTCATAGCTACTGCACCAATATCATACAATGGTTGTTTGATACTAGTCATCGCAGGGCGCACTACTGAAACGATCTTCGTTGCACTAGAAGTAATTAATTCAAATTCATCTGGAACTTTTACGCCATTATCTAATGCCGCATTCAAGATCCCTGCTGCAGGCATATCTCTTGTAACTAAAATTCCATTGATACCCTCTTGCACTAATTGTGGATATAAATTATATCCATCTTCATAAGTAAAAATATTTCTATAAATATGCTCTTCTGGTAAACGAATACTTTTCATGAAATCTTTATACGCAGGAATTCGATTATCACGATTAATTGAAGCATCCCCTTCACCTACAACAAGCGCCAATTTTTCTTTGCCGTTATTATATAGTAAATCAAAAGCATCATGATCAGCTTTTTTATAATCAATTGTAACTGTAGGAAATTTCTTTCTTGAATCAACAGTTCCTGTTAATACAACTGGAGTATTTGTACGCTCAAATGCTTCAAAAGCTTCATTTGAAAGTCGATTAGACATGTAAATAACTCCATCAACTTGTTTGTTTAATAAGTTTTGGATTACTTCGTCTTCTTTTAACAATCTATTTTCTACACTGGATAATATAATATTATACTTATACAGCAATGCAATATCATCTATTCCTTTAGATAATTCAGAAAAGTATAAATTAGTTAAATCAGGTACGATTAATCCTACTGTTGTTGATCTTTTTGATGCTAAACCTTGTGCTACGGCATTGGGTTGATAATGCAGGCGCTTAATTACAGCCAATACTTTTTCACGGGTTTCTTTGCGAACATTGGAATTTCCGTTAACTACACGAGAGACCGTTGCCATTGACACCTGCGCCTCACGTGCTACATCATATATTGTTATTTCTTGTTTATGCATTTTTGTCTCCAATCTTCAGTGTAAAGCTCATATATAATTCATCATATCATTAAGATATAGCTAATGCAAGCGCTTACTATATATTTTCATAATTTATCATCTTTTTCAAAAATTTGATATACTTGCTTTAAACACAAGTAAAGGAGAAATTATTATGAATATAGATAAATTACAAAAATGGTTGCAAGACACTAATAATGATATTGCATTTATCTCTAATCCTATTTCAATTGCATATTTTACAGGTTATGAAATGGAACCACATGAAAGACAATTTGCATTACTTGTTTTCAAGGATGCCGCTCCATTCATTTTTGTTCCAGAATTAAATGTTGAAGAAGCTAAAGCTTCAACATGGAATGGTGATGTATATGGATATTTAGATCATCAAGATCCATGGAAAATAATTGCAAAACAAATAACCAAACGTACTAATGATACCAGAAAATGGGCAATTGAGAAAAACTTTTTATCTGTGGCAAAATTACAAGATTTAAAAGTTGCATTTCCTGATGCTACTTTTACTAATGACTTATCACCAGTTATTCAAAAATTGCGTTTGTATAAAACACCTGAAGAAGTTAAGAAATTGCAAGCTGCAGGTGCAGAAGCAGATTTTGCATTTAAAGTTGGCTTTGATGCAATTGCGACTGGAGTAACTGAACGCTATATTGCAGGTCAAATTGATTATCAGTTAAAATTGCAAAAAGGTGTCATGCATACAAGTTTTGAAACCATTGTTCAAGCAGGAAAAGATGCTGCTAATCCACATTTGGGACCGACAATGAATAAAGTTGAGCCAAATGAGTTAGTATTATTTGATTTAGGTACTATGCATGAAGGATATGCTTCTGACGCAAGTCGAACTGTTGCTTATGGAACCCCTACTGATTTAGAAAAAGAAATTTATGAAGTTGATAGACGCGCCCAACAAGCTGCAATTGATGCAGCAAAACCTGGAATTACTGCAAGTCAATTAGATGCAGTAGCTCGCGATATTATTGATAAGGCAGGTTTTGGTAAATACTTTATTCACCGACTAGGACATGGTATTGGCATGGATGTTCATGAATATCCATCCATTATGGAAGGTAATGATTTAGTAATTCAAGAAGGCATGTGCTTTTCAATTGAACCTGGTATCTATATTCCTGATGTCGCAGGTGTCAGAATTGAAGATTGTGGTGTGGTAACTTCACATGGATTTGAACCATTTACACATACTGACAAAGATTTAAAATATATACCATTACGTGAAAAATAATTTATTGCATGAAAAAACTGGTTCATATCATTTGAGCCAGTTTTTTTGATCTATTTTTCTGAATTTTCTAAATCATTTAATGCTTCTTCATCAGCACTTTTATTTTTGCCTAAGCTATCTTTTGTATCATCAATAACAATATCATCAAAATCTTTAATTTCTGAATCGTCATCTACATTTTTAGGGAATGATGATAATTGATTTTTAACAATTTCAGTACCATTATCATATTTTTGTTTCAAGTCTTGTAATGCATCATTATCAATCATTTTTTGCTTTAAATCTTCGACTTTTTCTTCTGGAAGCAAATATGCAGCAGCAACTAAACCCGCCGCTGCACCAACAATTGTGCCTAATACGAATGAACCTAATTTTTTCATAATTATTCTCCTTAATCTAATCCCTTACGTCTAGCTCTTCTTGCTAGTGTACTTACTAAAATTGATGATAGAATTCCTGTTTTTCTAAAAGGATTGTTTGCTAGATTTTCAACCATTTTTTTAGAAGATTTGTTCAAATCTGAAATACTTTCGCCTAAATCGGCTGCAGCTTGAACAACTGGATCTAATGTTTCAACTTTTCCATTGATATCTTCCATCAAGCTATTTGATTTTTCTAATAAATCATTACTTTGTTCAGTAATATCATTTACATTATCTAAAATTTTTCCTAATGAATCATTTACAATTGTCATTGTTTTATTGAGTTCTGTCATTGTTTTGGCCATTTTGCTCAATAAATGTCCCATATAAAATACAAGGATCAAAAATGCAATTGCAGCAATAAGACCAGCGATTGAACCATATGAAATTATCATAATCATACCTCCATTGTTAATCATCTAAAAAAAGTCTAGCATGAAAACGCCTAAGTAGCAATTTTAATATCATTTTTTGGTATGCTAATAATTAGTAAAAAAGTAAAGGAAATACACTATGAATAACCCAATTACAACAGAAACTAAAAATTGGACCATTAACTGGCAAAATATCTATACCCACCTATTCTCAGTAATCTGGCAAATTTTTATTACTAGTATAATTTTTTATCTAATTGGTCATTTTGGTAAAAAAATTATTAATCATTATTTCAATAAAAATCAAGATAAATTTACTAAGCGCAGTAAAACTATTGCTGAACTTATATCTAATATTTTTCAATATACTGTTTTATTCTTTTATTTATTTGGAGTTTTAAGCATTTTAGGATTGCCAGTTGGCACATTAATTGCCAGTGCTGGGATTTTTTCATTAGCTATAGGAATGGGAGCACAAGGTTTTGTCAGTGATTTGATCAATGGTTTTTTTATTTTGAGTGAAAATCAATTTAATGTTGGTGACTTCGTAAAAATTGGTTCAGATACTGGAACGGTCTTGCGCTTAGGAATTAGGACTACTGTCTTACAACATTCTGATAGATCACTAACTTATATTCCTAATCGAAATATTATCAATGTAACTAATATCACTCATGGAGGCTTTGGAATAAATATTGATTTATCTTTGCGTGCAACAAATAATTTGACTGAAATAAAAAAAGCCATCAAAAGAGCTAATGAAAATTTAAAAGATCATGAAATTTATTTAGGTAACCCACCTCAGATATATGGAATCATTGATCAAATGGGAGCTAATATTACTTATAGAATTCATTTGCAGGTTATAAAAGGAGATTCTATCAGAATAAAAAATGATTATTTAATAGCGTATATAGAGCAACTTCAAAAATATAATATTGTTTTTGGTCAAACTAATCCTAGCCAACTTGTGAATAACCAATAAAAAGGTATATAATTGTTTACTAATAGTTAGTAAAGCTACTACTAATCACAAACAGAACCGAGGATTATATATTTTTATGTTGGAAAAAACTTTTTATAAGCGACTATTAAGTCGGTCTTTCAATATACCGATAAAAATTATTTTTTGGGATGGATCTAAGGCCCAATATGGTGAAGGAGAACCCGAAGCAACAATAGTTTTTAATGAAAAAATTCCTATCAAAGAATTAACTCGTAATGCCTCTATTGCTTTGGGTGAAGCATATATGGACAAGCGATTAGAAATTTTAGGTGGTGAAAATGCGCCTCAAAAAGTAATTTATTCCGCTTACCAAAGTGCTGATAGTTTTATGCGTAATTCAAAATTACGTAAATTTATGCCAAAACAAAACCATGATGAAAAAGAAAGTAAAGAAGATATACAAAGCCACTATGATGTAGGTAATGATTTTTATAAAATCTGGCTTGATAAGACTATGACGTATTCATGTGCTTACTTTACTGAAAATAATCAAGATGATTTATACCAAGCACAATTAGATAAAGTGCACCATATTTTAAAGAAATTAAATCCTCAAAAAGGCAAAACCTTATTAGACATTGGCTGTGGTTGGGGAACATTAATGTTAACTGGAGCTCGTGAATATGGATTAAAAGTTACTGGTGTTACATTAAGTCAAGAACAATATAACTTTGTTCAAAATATTATTGATAAAGAAAACTTAAATGATGTAGCTGAAGTGAAACTGGTTGATTATCGCGAATTAGGTGATCAAAAGTGGGATTACATCACTTCTGTTGGTATGTTTGAACATGTTGGTAAAGAAAACCTAGGTCTTTATTTTAAAGATGTTGCAGGTTATCTAAATGACGATGGTGTTGCATTAATTCATGGAATCACTAGACAGCAAGGTGGGGCAACAAATGCTTGGCTTGATAAATATATTTTCCCAGGTGGTTATCTACCAGGATTACAAGAAATTGTTGGACATATTGAAGACGCTAAATTGCAAATTAGTGATGTAGAAATGTTGCGTCGTCATTATCAAAGAACCCTTGAAATCTGGGATAAAAACTTTAATAAACATCGCGAGCAAATTCAAGGGATGCTTGGAGAGCGCACTACTAGAATGTGGGATCTATATTTACAAGCATGTGCAGCCTCATTTGAATCTGGAAATATTGATGTAATTCAATACTTGCTTACTAAAGGTTCATCTGGTACTACCTTACCAATGACTCGTAATTATATTTATAAATAAATCTAAAAAAGCAGCTCGCTTCAATCTTGCAAGCTGCTTTTTGCATAGTTAAAAATTGATCATATTGAATTAAAGTAGTAATCATTTGATATTCTAATTTATCTGGATTATGCCACTTACATTCACCAACAATAGCTTGACTATCATCATAATTTACCGCATAAAGGACTTTTATACCCTAATACTTGATGTTGCATAAATGACATTGATGATCCGCATAGAATCAACATAATATTGTTATTTACTTTTTTATTTTTTTCGTAATTTATTTAAAGTCTTATATTCAGGATGCATTAGATCATTCATTTTATTAAAGACTTGACTGATTTTTTGGTAAGTATTCGCATTAGCACTTGGTTCATAGATTTGATAGTCGTTTAATGATGGTAAAACTTCCTGATAATCAGATATCATTCTCATGCTTTTCATCGCAACAATCACAGCTCCTAAGCAGCTTGATTGATATGAATTTGGAACTTTTATTTGCGTATTCAAAATATCTGATAATATTTGTTTCCAAACTTCAGATTTGGCAAAACCGCCACTTGCCATAACGATTTTGGATCCCACAATCGATTTATTGATAAGAGTTACGATATTTTTGATATTAAAAGTTATACCTTCTATTGTTGCTCTCAACAAATCAGCCTTAGTAGTTGTATTAGCTAAATTTAAAAATGAACCACTAGCTTCAGCATTCCATAATGGTGCTCTTTCTCCTCCTAAATAAGGCAAAAATATCAACCCATGTGCACCAGAGGGAGTTTTAGAAATTAATTTGTTTGCAATATCATATGATTTATTTGCAAACTGATTCACACTCCATTCAAATACAGCAGCTCCATTATTTGATGGACCACCTACTAGCCATGTGTTTGAATCAAAAGAATAACAAAATAATCTTTGTTTATGATCTAAAATTGGCTTATTTACCATAATTCTAACAGCTGCAGAAGTGCCAATAGTTATAGCAAATGTTTTTTTATTAATTGCTCCTATACCTAGATTAGCAAGCGCTCCATCAAAAGCACCATACACAAATGGAACATTATTTAAATGTAAATTTTGCCAAACTGGTAATAATTTATCCTCAGTAGTTGTGATATCAACTATTTTGGGTAATTGATTTTCTTTAATCGAGAGTAATTTTAAAATATCTGGATCCCAGTTTTGTGTTTGCAAGTTAACTAATCCCGTTGCAGATGCTACTGACAGATCTAATTTAAAAACTCCAAATAATTTCTTAAAAATATAAGATTTAATATCAGCAATATATGTATTTTTCAATAAATTGGGATGTGTTCGTTTAATCCATAACAACTTTGCTAAAGGAGACATTGGGTGAATTGGAGTACCAGTTTTTTCGTAAATTTGTTTGCCTAAAATAGACTGCTTTAATTTTTTAGCATCACTCCTAGCTCGCGTATCAGCCCAAGTAATAATTTTAGTTAGCGGTTGATAATTATGATCTAACAGTAATAAGCTTTGATTAGCGCTAGAAAAGCTAACAGCTGAAATCCTTATATTATGTGTATGTGCCCAATTTGAAGTTTTAGAAATTATTTTTAACACAGCCATAAAAAGCAACTTCGGATCTTGTTCTGCCATGCCACTTTGGTTGCGCACTAAAGGATAGCCTTGGTTAAATTCAACTTGAGGAATAAGTTGATCAGTATACAAAATTCCTTTAGTTGAAGTAGTCCCTATATCTATACCCAATATATATTTCATTGCATAACTCCTCATATTTAGTACTTTCGTAGATAAAATTACTAGTTAATTTTAACATTATGCAAGACAAAAAAGGCTTGAATAACAATCGTCATTCAACCCCTTTAAAACTATTTCAAGTATTTACGGATTTCTTCATCTGAGAAGTATTTGCCATATTGAACTTTCAATTGAGTAAAAATTTTATCTTTATCAATTCCAAGAGATTTTCATGATGTCAATAATCTTTTAAGCCCATTAAGCTGCTCTTGCTTGACCTCCCTTGTTCGATACCTTCATCTCGCACATCTTGTAGTTTCATTTCTAAGTTCATATAATTATTCCTTTTATTATATAAATTAAATCTGTGTTAATTGTTATTTTTGTTTGTCTATAGCTTCTTGCAACATTTGTAAATCATCAGTTGCTAATTTTAAAATAAAATTTTTAGCGGTTGAACGTTTATTTAAATATTGCTTACGTTGCTTATTATTTTCGCCCTATTTAAAATTAGCTTCTTTTCTAGCTTCTGTATATTTTGCCATTTTTTTCTCCATAAAAAGCATATCGTTATTGCTAAAATAGTTAACTCAAGAACCCACAATATTATTACCCGTGGTCTTAAATCTAAATCAAATCCAAAAATTATTCCTTTTATTTTCTTAATAGCTTTGTATTTTTTCATAGTGCTTGTTACCATTCGATCTGAATCTGAATACTTTAAATTCACGAATAGATTATAAATGAATACTTTTCAGCATTGTTTATTATTACTTATATTTTGGAGTTCTATTAATTCATCTAATACAGTACCTGGTGTTTTATTTAACGCATAAGCTACTTCTACTATGACTTTAACTTTTTGACCTGCTAACGTCTTTGAACTCTCTGTTGCATGAGATAGAGTCATACTAGATATTCCAGAACATTTAGCGACTTTATATTTACTAATATTGTTTTCGTCTTAATATTTTTGAAGTACATTCATTTTTTTCTCTTCTTTTTAACTTGTTTTTATACGTAAATTGCTAAAAAAACAAAAATTCTCCACAATTACTTGAAATTACTTGTATTTTATTTTTTCTTGTTCATTTATATAATTTGCTTACCATGAAACTATCCCCATAAATTTGAAAATGTTTAATATTATCACAATAATGCTACTAATGCCACCAATAATTGAAAATATTACTTCTGTCTTTGTGAAATTATCCTTCATTGTTTTTTACTCCTAAATAACGTATATCGCTAATTGATAATTCTGAAAATTTATTACTAACTTCCATCACCCCACATATGTGGAGAACACTCGCCGTGTGAATAAAGACGTTCTTCAAACTTAGGATCACCCCCACATGCGTGGAGAACACTAACTAGAAAAGCTACAGATCAAAACGGTATTGGGATCACCCCCACATGCGTGGAGAACACAAAAATAGATTCAATTCAACGCGAGTATATACAGGATCACCCCCACATGCGTGGAGAACACCATAAAACTGAGAATCGACATAATTAGCATTAAGGATCACCCCCACATGCGTGGAGAACACAAAAATAGATTCAATTCAACGCGAGTATATACAGGATCACCCCCACATGCGTGGAGAACACCATAAAACTGAGAATCGACATAATTAGCATTAAGGATCACCCCCACATGCGTGGAGAACACTAAATGACAAATATTATATCCTAAACGGGGTAAGGATCACCCCCACATGCGTGGAGAACACTCGGATTTGTAGGATCATCGTATGCTGTCGAAAGGATCACCCCCACATGCGTGGAGAACACTGGATATCTCTATATCTTTGGTCATCGTACGCAGGATCACCCCCACATGCGTGGAGAACACTGCTCTTTTTTGACAAAGATCAATCTGCCTATGGGATCACCCCCACATGCGTGGAGAACACTCTGAGAGATTTACAAAGACAAAATACACCTGAGGATCACCCCCACATGCGTGGAGAACACGCCGTGTCGTAGCTATATAAAGTCATACTGCTAGGATCACCCCCACATGCGTGGAGAACACAGTGCATGGATTCAGGCACACATTTGCAACTTTAGGATCACCCCCACATGCGTGGAGAACACTAGTAGCAAGTTGGAATAATCAAATCAACGGTAGGATCACCCCCACATGCGTGGAGAACACTTACCGATTTTATCGTTAAAAATCATGTGATAAGGATCACCCCCACATGCGTGGAGAACACGATAATTGCATTATCAATGAAAAAATATCAGAAGGATCACCCCCACATGCGTGGAGAACACGAACTAGCTTCAATCATTGGGTCTAAAGTATTAGGATCACCCCCACATGCGTGGAGAACACCTCCCCCACAACTGCAACGCTACCATCATCCGAGGATCACCCCCACATGCGTGGAGAACACCTCCCCCACAACTGCAACGCTACCATCATCCGAGGATCACCCCCACATGCGTGGAGAACACTCAAGTCACCAAGGTTGCGTACACACCATAGCAGGATCACCCCCACATGCGTGGAGAACACTTTGATTGTTCAAGCCAGATATTCAATGACTTAGGATCACCCCCACATGCGTGGAGAACACACCAATTTCTTTACCTCCTTTGCAGTTACTATAGGATCACCCCCACATGCGTGGAGAACACAAAAAATACAAGCCAAATCCTGCTTACAAAATAGGATCACCCCCACATGCGTGGAGAACACTCACGATTAGCTTGAGTTGTTTTTCCCTCAGCAGGATCACCCCCACATGCGTGGAGAACACTTAGCAATTTGTGAGCTAGTCCAATCAACCTGAGGATCACCCCCACATGCGTGGAGAACACTTTTCGTTCAACTTGAGCATCTGCTCGACGTTGGGATCACCCCCACATGCGTGGAGAACACTCTTCCTAATCTTAAATATGATGTATTCCCATAGGATCACCCCCACATGCGTGGAGAACACGCTGATCAATCTATTAAAAATGATGGCGTTTTAGGATCACCCCCACATGCGTGGAGAACACATTAAAAGATCCCTGAGTCTGTATGCTTTGTAAAATACCATGAGCAATTTTTTAATCACTTTTAGTTCTGATCCAACATAATTCTACCTTTTTGTTAATAAATTTATCAACTCTAAAGTTGCCTTTGCATCGCATAATGCATTATGTGGTTGTTCATTTTTAATACCATATTCCTTTAACACCGTTTGTAATCTATAGTTATCTAAAAATTTATTTTTCTTTTTTACAATTGACAAAATATCAATTGTTTTATTAGTAATCATTGTCTCATGAATCTTATTAAAATTATTCATCAAAAATGAATAATCAAATGCTATGTTGTAACCTGCCAAATCATAGTTATTTATAAAGTTTCGAAATTCTTGTAACACTGTTTTTATTGGTGCGCCCTTTGTTTCTAACATTTCATTTGAAATATTTGTTAGGTCAATAATTTTTTTAGGTATTTTATTACTACATTTCACAAGTTGATAAAATTCTAACTTTTTATTATTTACTTGTTTCACAGCACCAATTGAAATTATTTCATCATTTACAGGATTTAATCCAGTTGTTTCAATATCAATTGAAACAATGCCAACATTACTTTTTATAATAAACTTACTTTTGCCTATTCTTGCTCTATGAAACTTTGATGCATCGCTAAATCCATGCTTAACTATTGGTGAATCGTTTAATGAAATCATTAAAGGTATTCCATCATAATCAACAACCTTTTTATCTTTTCGTGTTGTTTCAAATGAATAACCTATTTCATTATTAGTATTATAAATTATTGTAGCTTCACCACTACCAATATTTTTTAATATTCTTGACCACAATAAATCACGGACTTTAGCATTAAAGTTTCCAATATATACACCTGTTTGAACTTCTTGACACCATTTAGTTAAATCGCCTCGCAATGATTGAGGAACTTTAGATAATGTTATGACTATCATGATTAAATCTCGTTATCAAATTCATGGTACTGAACACCAAATTTTTGCAGTGCCCCTTTGTCATCCCACAAATTCATTACAACAGTTTCTTCAGTATCTTGAATATTCAATAAATATTTCAAATCATGAACCATTTGTTTAATTAATTTCCCGTCAACAAATGCATCTCGCATTCGACGTCTCGTTTTAGATGCAATATCTGGATCGTTTTTATATTTCTGAGTTATTTCAAATGCAATAGGTATTGAATAATTAGCTTTATATAAATCAGCAAAATCATATACAAATGATAAATCATGTCCAGTATGAACAAAACCTAATCCTGTAGAAGCTCCTAAAGCAACAATCACACTATAGCTTAGGCCATATAAAGCTTGGTGTGCTGCAGTAAGAGCCTTATTTATAGGCGTACCAGAATCAAAATCATCCACTTTATATTCTCTTTTTATCCATTTAACTCCTGTTTTATCAGACTGCATTCTATATAATTTTCGAATTCTGGAACCTTCTTTTCCTCGCAGCTGTTGCATTGTTAAATTTGATACATCTTCATGTGGAAATCTCATTTGGTACATTTTTCTAGCAACTTGCAGTCGACTACGAGTATTTGAAAATAATTTTGCTTGTGATTCTAAAAATCTGGATGAATGGTTTAATGCTCTACCATGAGCATACATTCTGACCCCACGCTCTCCTACCCATGAAACTGACATCCCAGAAGTTCCAATTAATTCCATAGCACGATGTGTAATATCCACTCCAGGTCCTAGTAATAAAACGCTAATTAAAGCAGCAGGTATGCAAGCATTACCTCGATCATCTGTTACTTTAATTGCACTATCTTGGCGATTAATAGTTACATGTTCTAAATATAAAAAGCTAACACGATCACTAATCTTACTTAGTTCATTAATTTCAGGCTTTTTCGCACCAAACTTTCTATCCACATTTATACCTTATATTGGAATTATTGTAAGCAATCCCATACCATATGCTTTTTCACGTCCTATGCCAGTTACTAATGTTTTTTTAAATTCATCCATATCCGTGATTTTTAACACGCCTTCAAAAGTAACTTGGCTAAGTTTTACTCGTTTTTGATGTTTATGATATAAATTAACATACTGACGATCTTTTATGTCAAATTCATAATTTCCAGTAACATCTTTTAAAATTTCAAACCCCAATTTATTTGATCGATCTATTAACCATTTTTCTTGTTGCAATACTGTAACATGTGGATACACCTTGCCTTTTGGGTTATTTGGACTAGACACCTTATGTGTTGGGTTAGCTGTCAGCCTGAATCTATAAATCTGATTTTGCTTCAGTTTAGCTAAAAAATCATCATATTTTTTGGTTTGAGCAGAATTTGGTGCACCATATTTTTCTAGCAATTCTAAGTCTGGCTTTTGATCACTAAGTACTAATAAATATCTTTTAAGGGATAATTCATCTATTCTCCATAATTTTCGTGAACGTTGCGTTTCTTTTATTTCTTTATTACGAAAACTATCTTCCACCCAAGCATGATATGCACCTACATGTGTTAAGTCTTTTAATTTTTGACGATTCTTATCATCAATTTCAACTCTTGATAAATAATACATATTTTCCTCACTTATAAAAATGACATAATATCATGATTAGTAGAATCTTCTTCATAATTTTCATTTTTCAAAGAAACTCTTGTGGTGCTAATAGCTCGATATGTATGATATCGATGATTTCTATCAAAACTCCCAATTTCATCCCGAGTCAAACTATCATATCCATCAATTAAATCAGCATCCCCAATAATTTCAGCAGAATATTCATGACTATAATTCCTTTTTTGGTACCATTTTGCAGCTTGCCATGGCATTTCAGTTAATACACATGGAATATTCCTATTTTTAAACTCTTCTATTTGTAAAACACCAGCGGGGACATTGGCTTTCCTTCCTAGATATATTTGAAACTTGGGATGCCGCAACGCATATTTTATTTGATCTATAAACTCATCGTTATCTGAACTAATAGCGATTAAATATATTGCATCTTGAAGATACTCACGGTATGTAATTTTTTTTGCTAAATTTGTAGGGCTTTTATGATATTCGACTACTTGAAAATCCGTTAGTGTCTGTGCGGGTTGATCAATTCGAACAGCAAATTTTAATTTTGCTAAGCTTTTTATTCGCTTATCGTTTCTTTTATAACCAAATGATGCAGCGATAATCCCAACAATAGCGCTTTTAGAAGGATAATGATAGCTTGTACGTCTGTTGAACTTAGCTTCATTACCATAAGACTGTAAAGGACTCGTTAACTTAATTGTTATCGTCTTCATTATTGACCTTCTCTAGATTATCAGTAACTGAGATCAAGAAATTCTCTAGATTATCAGCATTTTTTCCAATGTTTGAATTTTTAGTTGTCAGCACTACTGTATCTAATGGTTTGTCCACCAACTTTAATGTTTCATTAAATTCTTGTTCCAATTTTTTTATTGATTCTGTTACATAACCATCTTTTGCTTTTACTGGTGTTTCAAAAGCAGAAACAAGATTTACAGGTGTATCATCTCGAAATGTTGCCATAATATATTGAGGCAGAGTTTTATTTGCAAACGTATTTTGTTTACCTGTAGGCATTGACAAAATAAAATCTTTAATAAACTCTTTAACGCCTTTAACTGCGAGATTTTTTCCAATGCTTTCTTTTAATTCATTAAAATTAATATTTGCATATCGATAAAGTGTTGCTGAATTATATTCAATTGTTCCAAGCATTGCCGATCCTGCATTATCTACAGACTGTTCATCATCTAAAGCTGTATAAAAATCAAATTCTGGAACTATCTCATGTGTTGAAATTGCATGTGCAACTTGCGATGCTGCTTCAACATTTAATTCGGGATTATCTGCAACCATACGACCAAATAAAGCTAAATCGAGAGAATCATTTTCTTTTAAAATTTTTTTGATATTTTTGGCATCAATTTTATCATCAGATAAAGCATATTCTGTTAATTTATTGATTTCTGCTTGACTGACCAACAATAAAGCTTTTGTTTGTTTATCTTTATCAAGTTTAATTTTGGCTGACTTAAAAATGTCATCAACTTTTTCCCAGATATCATCATCAGATAAACTTGTCCTAGCGACTTTGATATTTTCAAAAAGAAGATGTGGCACCTTTAGCGTTCTGTAACTATCAAGCCATTCTTTATCATTGGATTTAAAAGCTTCTCGAATAGCTCTTTTCCAGCTTTGTGATGACACACGTGATCGCATAACGCCACCATACATTGCCGTTTTTGGTGATCCTGTATCATCACGATTAATATTTGATGAAGGAACAGTTTGTAATACGTTAATATCTATATATAAATTTTTATTAGTCATTATTCTTCTCCTTTAGCTTCTTTTTGCGTCCAAAAATATTGTTCGCCCCATTTTAAGCATGTTTGGCGTGCTGATTCATACCCCATTTGAAAATAATATAAATCTTGACTTAACTGAGCAAAGTCTATCTTTAAATTTTTATCGTTTGATTTCAAAATTCCAATTAAATGTACTATAGCTGTTATAACTCCCTTAGCATTTGTATCGCTTAAAGCCATTGTTACCCTTCTATCCAGTGCATTAGTTAAATCAGAATTTTTTCGCAATTTAGCTAAAGCTTGGAACAAGGTTATGCCTGGCTTTTTATCAAAATAAATTGAAGCATAAACATTATTCTCATTACCTTGTTGATAATTTGCATAACATTTCAATGCAGAATATATTGCTATTTCTGCACGAGTAGGCACACCATTTTTACTTAAATACTTAGAATCAATTTCTGATAATAAAATTGGCCACACATCGATTGCTTGTCTACTCATAATTGAACTCGATGATCTTAAATTTGCTAATACCGCTTTATCAGAATCTCCATCATTATATATTTTTTGAATTATTCTACCAGTAATATTTCGAATCTCATTACTCATATAAAGCCTCACTTTAATCCTTTAATAACTTAGAAAGTTTAGTATTAAAAATTCGATATAAAACAAATATATTGGTTATATCTTCTCCAGTTTTTCTACCACGTATTTCGACAAATGATGTTTGTTGAAATAAACTTTTGGCAGCTTGATGAGCAATATTATTTAGAGTTTCCTTCCATTGTTTTACTTTATAATCACGTTCTTCCTTATTCGATAAATTAGCTAACCAACCATAAAATGGTTCATTGAGACTTTCATAAAAAATAGCACTAATTTTACTTGCAAAAGTTGCAGGATCAGATAAATTTCTTAATTTCCCTATGTCTTTTGCAAAATGCCAATACTGGTCACCAACACTTTGAGTTAAGTTGATTACACTTTCTATTACTGCTGGCCAATAGGCTGATTTAGTAGTATCTTTATCAAATAATACATCTGCATTAATTTTCATATTGTCATATAGTTCAATAACAGGTGCTTGTGAAGTTGCATTTCCATCACTGATCACATCAATAGTGGTTAAATGTAGTAATCTATTTTCTGAAATTAAATTACTATTTTGTAATATTTTTAACCACGTAACTATACCTGGTTGGTGCTTATTATCATCAGACATAGTATCCACATAATCACCAAAGTTTCGCCACATTGCTTTATCATATGATTTTATCCACTTGGTAGCAGGTTTATATACTTTATCTTTTTTATCCCATTTCCAAGTAGTCATTGGCTCTATAAATGCATTATTATTTTCTACTTTTGGCAAACCCGCTACTGATATAATTGGTTGATTATTGATCCATTCAATATGTACAACTCGTGACCACATTGTATAAAGTTCTGCAATATCGTCAGGTAATATTGCATTCTTCATTTTAGTCATATGCTTATCAACATTTTTATATTCCCAAAATGGTTTTTGAATTTTATATTTTTCAGTATCATCAATTAATTTTAGATTTAAAATTAATGTTTCAAATAAATTATTAGCTTGAATAAAGATAGGATTTAGTCCATACAACCAACCACTGGATGCAGAAAACTTTTCGTCAGTATTGATTTTAGTTTTATCTGTAACACCTGTAAAATTTTGATAAGTGATTATCCATCTGACTAATTCATCAATAGATATATCATTTTTATATAAATTAGCTTTTGGTGAAAAAAGTGCTGGGCTATTATTACTTTCAGATATAGTTCTATTAATTTGTTTTATTGTAACTGTTCCCGTGCCCTTATTTATTGCGTTTTCTACTGACTTTGCTGCTGGAACTAAATTGTCATATTCTTTTCTATTTACTTGATAAAATGGATCTTCTTTACTCAAAAAATCAAATTTATCATTATATTGATTCAAATATTTAACCACAATATTTGAAAACTTTTTATCAGTATATAATTGTGCCCATGTTTCTAATAAATCATCAGGATCATACAAATCTTCATTAACAGACTTAACTTGCATTCTTTCATTAGTAGTCAACCAATTATAAGGCTCTCCATCATAAGTAAAGCGTGAATATACAGTGGTCAAGATTGCAAGTAAAAATCGTAAAATTGATAAATCCTGCATTTTCATTTCACCTGCTAGCTGCCGATAATTTTGTGCATTTTGCAAGACATCCGTTAATGATACTAGTTGTATCTTTTTTTCATTATCGAGAACTTTGATCCAGGGCTGTGTAATCAAATTAAATTGTTCTTCCATTTATTGCTCCTCTCTTTCATAACTTAAACCTAAATCTTTTGAATATGTTAACTGATAGCCATTTAATTTTGCTTGTAAATTTGAATCTAATGGTAAAACTAAAACGCCTTTCAGCCAAATTCTATTCTGCCAATCAGGATAATTTCTACTAGTTAATTCTTCTAAATAATTTATAGTTTTAGAAATATCATATGTAACAGCATTTGGCAATCTAATAATCTGTTCAGCAATTTCTTTATCTTTAACTTCATTTATATTTCGGCCATCAATCAAAAAACTACCTTTTTGTGTTTTCTGAATTAAAATCACTTCTAAAGTTTCTTTGATATCCCTAACAGCAGCTTGGGCTTGAGCGTCATTTTTGTCAGCATTGGGCTGCATCTTATCTAACCATCCAATAATAGTTCCTTTTTCTTTTAAAAATCGTGACTTTTTAAATTCTGGTTCATTTATTTGAAAAGTTTTAGCTTTATTTTGAAGTTTCGCTTGATCATGTTCAAATTTTTCCCTTGCTTTTTGTATACTTCCAATTTGCGTGTCAGTATTTTTATCTTCGTCATAAACTTTTTGAACTAAGTTAGATATGTCATCTGGCAAAATAAACTCATTTAGCAAAAAATAATCTGTCTTAATAAGTAAATATTTTTCATAAATATTTTCATTAGCTTCCCCATAATCGCCAAAATCATTAATCCCTGTAATATATACTTTCGGATTTTTTAATATTTTTGGTCTTGATATTTCATGTCGATGCAAACGTCCCACTCTCTGGATTAATAAATCCATTGGAGCAATATCTGTAAACATAACATCAAAGTCAATATCTAGTGATTGTTCTAATACTTGCGTACCAATAACAATTAATTTATCAGGTCTTTTACCATTTTTACCGATATATTTTTGTAATTCAGTTTCTAACTTCATTCTCTCTGGTGTCAAAAATGCTGAATGTAAGATTAAATATTTTGTGTTTTTAGGCACTAATTTTGCTAGCTTTTGAGCTTTTTTAACTGTATTAACAATAATTCCAGCAACTCCGCCATCAGCTAATTCTTCAATAGTTTTATCAATTATTGCTTGTTCATTACCATTAAATCTTATTATATTAATTTTCTTTTTTTCATTATTTTGCGTCTCAAACTTATCAACTTGAGTTAATTTATTGCCATCCAAATAACTCAAAATGGGATATGCTTTATTGATTTCCCAATTATTTGGTGCATCTAATACATTTTTGCCATATTTTCCTTTTATATATGAGTCTAATAATTCTTTTCGTTTTTCCTTAGGCAGTGTTGCAGATAAAGCAATTACTGGCACATGATAAGCACCTAACCACTCAATTACTTTATTCAAATATGAACTCATGTAGATATCATATGCGTGAACCTCATCAATTACGACAATTTTTCCACTTAAACCTAAATGTCTTAAAAACAAATGTTTCTGTTTTAGCCCCATCAATAATAGATGATCAATAGTTCCTATAGTAAAGTTTGCTAGAATAGACTTCTTACCTGAAAACCAACTGTTGATAACAACAGCACTTTGACCCTCAACGTTTTCTGCTTTTGGTAATTTAGCATATTCATCATCAAATTGAGCTTTTCCATGCATTAATTTAATTGGCAATTTTAATTTTTCTGATTGAGAAATATTTTGTAGCCAGTCTTCAACTCGTGTAAACATTGCATTAGTTGTAGCTTGTGTTGGCAAGCCCATAAACAAACCAGTTCTTTTAGAAACATATGCGAGTTGTTCAACTGCTGTTAATGCAATTTCAGTTTTACCAATTCCCATAGGAGCCTCAATAATAATCATCCCAGGATCCGATATAGTTCCTATAGCTTTTGAAATTGTCTTCTGGACAGGTCTTGGTGTGAAATTCCAACGTTTACTATATTGATCATCAATATTAGATATGGGTTTAGCTTCCCACTCATCAGTCAATAACCACGTATTAATAGCGTTCTGAAATCTTACTTTAGAATCAATATCTTTAAATCCTTGTTCAATAGGTATTAATGGAAACAGTGGTAGCATCTTATCATCATTCATATACTGACTTGATGCTAGCCAATCAGCCATAATTAATAAGCCTTCTAAAATTACAGCCATTGGTTGAGATACTTCTGGAACATCTTGTATAGAATTGTAGCCGACTGTATCTAATCCGTAATCAATCAGGTTATTTTGAACTGCTTTCCATTTGTTCTGAATAATTTTATCGTGATCTTTTTGATAATAATTACTGGTAAAAGCATTTATTTGATTTGAAGGTATACTTTCTTCCGGTTTACCATGATGTCCGCCAATAATTGCGCCAATTGATATATTTAATCCTGCTTTTTCTAATAGAGCTTCTCCTGCTTTAGCATGTGGGGATTGTTTTGATTGAGGCAAGTCATCTAAATTTAGGCCATTAAATCCTGTTCTAATTAATTTTTCTATAAGACTTTGATCAAGTTCTTCATTATGTATATATGATCTTTTAGTTTGAAAAGCGGGTGTTGCTTTACCTATATCATGAAAAAAGCCAAGAAATTTAATAAGTTTTTCGATTTCATTATCTGATAAACTTTCTTCAAATAATTCTCGTTGTCCTTCACTGAGCCAATGATTATATAACCAATTAATTACATTCTTAGTATCAATTAAGTGTTCGATTAAAGGGAGCCAATACTCCTTTCCTTCAGTGATATCTTTTTTACCCCATAAAGAAGTCGCCTGTTGGGTTAATTTTACTTTATCATTCATTTTTATTAACTTTCTGTTTTTATACTACTTAAGCAAAATTTTATCATAGATCAGCAACGTTTTGGGTTATTTTTTACGTAAGGTATTCTATTTTATTATTTTTAAAGTTAATTACTCAGAAATTAAAAAAGAACTAAGTTTTGATGATGATCGCTTAGTTCTTATAATATGATTTTGTTATTTTTATTTATCATCTCGTTTTAAAGCAGAGAATCCAACTATCATTCCTAAACTTGCTAAAGCAATTCCCATAGGCGTTAATAAGATTTTAGCATTACCAGTTTGGGGTAAGTGTGTATGTTTAGTTTCTTCTGACTTAATTGAAATTGGCATATTTTCATTAAATTCATAGCTACTCTTATAATCTTTAGGTTTGACTGTGTTCACCACTTCAGAACTATTTATTGAGGTAGAATTATTGGTCGATTCTGCTGTGCTAGTTGAATTATTAATAATTGGGCTCTGATTATTTGAGGTGCTGGTTGAGTTTGATTGACTTTCAGAAGCTAAAGTACTTTCACTAGTCGAATTACTTGCGCTCGTTGTGTCATTCAATGATGTTATTTCATTGGTACTTAGACTAGTTGAAGTGGATTTACTCGTTGCTTCACTCACAGAGTTTGAATTACTTGTCGAATCTGAACCACTCGTTGAACTACTTGCTGACTCTGATTCACTTGTTGAATTACTTGTTGATTCTGAATCGCTCGTTGAACTACTTGTTGATTCTGAATCACTTGTTGAACTACTTGTTGATTCTGAATCGCTCGTTGAACTACTTGCTGATTCTGAATCACTTGTTGAACTACTTGTTGATTCTGAATCGCTCGTTGAACTACTTGTTGAATCTGAACCACTTGTTGAACTACTCTCTGATTCTGAACCACTCGTTGAATTACTTGCTGATTCTGAATCGCTCGTTGAATTACTTGCTGATTCTGAACCACTTGTCGAACTACTTGTTGATTCTGAATCACTCATTGAACTACTTGTTGATTCTGAATCACTCATTGAACTACTTGCTGATTCTGAATCGCTCGTTGAACTACTCTCTGATTCTGAATTGCTTGTTGAACTACTTGTTGATTCTGAACCACTTGTTGAATTACTTGCTGATTCTGAATCACTTGTCGAACTACTTGCTGATTCTGAATCACTTGTCGAACTACTTGCTGATTCTGAATCACTCGTTGAGCTACTCTCTGATTCTGAATCACTTGTTGAGCTACTCTCTGATTCTGAATCACTCGTTGAACTACTCTCTGATTCTGAACCACTTGTTGAATTACTTGCTGATTCTGAATCACTTGTCGACTCTGAATCGCTCGTTGAACTACTTGTTGATTCTGAATCACTTGTTGAACTACTCTCTGATTCACTTGTTGAGTATGTGAATACGTTTGCACCATTTTGCGTTGAGGTGTTTTTCAAAGTATTGTTATTATTTGCAACATCTATCTGCGTATTTAAATTATAAAATTGAATTGTTGGATCAATAACTAATCCATTATCATTAATAGCTTGAGAATTCTGTATAGTTTCTAATGAACTCTTATCTGCAGATAAACTAGTTGATGTACTTGTTTGTGTCACATCAATAGAAGACAGTGATGAATCTTTAATACTTTCAGATTTCAAACTTTTTGACTCACTGGCACTTACAGATTGTTTTAAACTTGTTGAGTCACTACTACTTAAGCTTTCTGTATTACTTGTACTAGTCGAATTACTCTTAGTAGCAGGAGTTAAATTAACACTATTTTTTCCAGCGACTATTCCTTCTTGTTTGTCGTCTAGTGTTGAAGTTTGCTCAGGTGTTGTAGCAGCATATGCTGTATTAGTTGTGAGCGCTACTCCCCCAGAAATTGCACCAAAAGCTATAGCACCCTGAATTATGTGCTTGGTAATATCACTAATTTCGTCATTTTCTACTTGTTTAATACTATTTTGTTGTTTATTTACGCCAACATTAAATATATTTTTTATGGCACAAGAAAACGCACCAAACTTAAGTTTACGAATAGAATATTTTATATTCTTTACACCAAGCTTTTTTTCACGAATAAGTTTGTTTTTCTTGCTTACCATAGTGCTCTTCACGCTTTCAAAATAATTTTCATCTATTACATCAAATAGTATATCGTAAATATATGCATATAGATTATAGAATGCTCAAATTTTAAATTATTTTTTTAGCAAAAAAGCTATGCTTCAAATATATCGAAACATAGCTTTAGTTAAGTTGCTTTTTTGTTTTTTATTTATTCAATTCTTGAATATAATTATATGCTTGCTGTCCAGCGATACTTCCATCCCCCACAGCATTAGCGATTTGACGCAAATCTTTTTCACGAACATCTCCAACTGCGTATACACCAGGAATCTTAGTTTCCATGTTTTCATCTGTTGGAATCCAACCTTTATCATTTGTGATTCCTAAATCACTAAATGCACTGGTCATAGGTTTTGATCCAACATAAATGAAGACACCACTAGCAACTTCTTGTTTTGTTTCATTAGTTTTTTGATCAATATATTTAACTCCAGTGACTTTTTTACCATCACCTAAGATTTCAGTGACATCAACATTATATTTGAAATGCATTTTATCATTATTCAATGCACGATCTTGCAAAATTGGTTGTGCGCGTAACTTATCGCGACGATGCAATACTGTCACACCACTTGCTAAATTAGCTAAATATAGACCCTCGTCTAATGCAGAATCTCCACCACCAATGACTACTACAGGTTCATCTTTGAAAAATGCACCATCACAAACTGCACAGTATGAAACTCCACGTCCTGAGTATTCTTTTTCTCCAGGAACTTTTAGCAACTTGCTTTCAGAGCCAGTTGCGATAATCAAAGTTGGTGCATCAAAATCTCCCGCATCAGTTTTAACAACTTTTTTGCCTGCTTCAACTGATACTGCTTGTACATCCCCATATTCAAAGTCTGGCTTAAACTTCATTGTTGAGTCATACATTTTCTTAGCTAGATCTGGTCCCTTAATTTCAGTAAATCCAGGATAGTTATCAATCTTATCAGTGTTAACTAACTTTCCACCATATATTCCGCGATCAAGCATTAACACTTTTAAGTTTGCCCTAGCTGCATATAACGCAGCGGTCATCCCACCAGGACCTGCACCAATAACAATCACATCATAACTTTTAGACATATTTTTCTCCTTCACTTACTTTTAATAAGTATCTAGCTATATTTTACAAAACTCTGTCGAAATTACAATTATAATGCTTACAGTCTAACTTCAGGGCCACGCTTTCTAAGCATCATTTCTTTAATCTTTTTATCAATATCTGCATTTTGATATAAAATTTCATAGATTGCTTCACTAATAGGCATATCGATCTCATTTTTAGCGCAAATTTCATGAATTGCCTTAACAGTCGTTGCCCCTTCAACGACTTGACCCATGTTTTCTAAAACATAATCTAAACTCTTGCCTTGACCAAGCCATCGACCTGCACGCCAATTACGTGAATTGACAGATGTACAAGTTACTATTAAATCCCCTATACCGGATAAGCCACTAAAGGTCCAAGGTTGGCCGCCAAATGCCACCCCTAATCTGGCAATTTCAGCTAGCCCTCTAGTCATCAACGCTGCTTTGGCATCATCACCATAATTTTTACCAGCTAAAATTCCAGCCGCAATCGCAATAACATTCTTTACTGCACCACCTACTTCAACACCGATTAGATCGTTGCTAGTGTATAAGCGTAAATATTCATTTGAAAAAATGTCTTGAATTTTTTTAGCATTATCTAAACTAGTTGAAGCGCAAGTAATCGCAGTTAAATCTTTTTGAGCAACATTTTCAGCATGACTTGGTCCAGATATTGCAACGATGTTATCCAATTTATTAGGGTAAATTTCTTCTTGTAAAATTTCAGAGATTAATTTTTTTGTTTCTGGTTCTATCCCTTTAGTTGCACTAACTATTAAAGGCTCCATCCTCAAGTCACTAATAACTTGTTTTACTTGTTTTGCAACTGATCTAATGGCAATAGTTGGCAACACAAATAATAAAATTTCACTATCTCTAACAGCATCCATCAAGTTAATAGTTGCAGTCACATTCTCATTTAATTTCCAATTTTTGATGTAATGTTCATTAGTATGGTCTTCATTAATTTGCCGAGCCACTTCAGCATTATTTCCATATAATACTACTTCATTTCCATTATCTGCTAATAATGAGCCAAGTACTGATCCCCATGATCCACTACCTAAAACCGTAATTTTTGTCATTTTCTTACCTCTTATATGGATATTTTAATCCACTACCATCTAAATACCACTTTGGTTTTACGACTTTGCGACGATAAATCCACAATGCGATCATCGTAATTATTAAAATTAAGCTTAATGCTTGTGATACTCTAATTGTATTTGCAATATATAAACTATCAGTTCGCATCCCTTCTACAAAAAAGCGAACTACACCATACCAAATTACATATGTCATGAAGACCTCACCTTGTTTGAACAAGTGCTTTTTATGTCTTAATAACAAAATTAAAATTAAACCAATTAAATTAAAAAATGATTCATATAAAAATGTAGGTTGATAATATACTCCGTTGATATTCATTTGCTTAATTATAAACTCTGGTAAATGCAAATTTTGCAAAAATTGTAGTGTTGTTACACCACCATGAGCCTCTTGATTCATAAAATTGCCCCAACGACCAATAATTTGACCAGCCATCACGCCAGGAGCAATAATATCTAGCATTAAAAATACCGATAAACCACGAGATCGGCAAAATACAATTAATGTGATTAATCCAGCTAATAACCCACCATAAACAGCAATTCCACCATTCCAAATTGCAAAAATCTGATCAGGGTGTTGTGAGAAATATCCCCACTCAAATAATACATAATATGCTCTGGCTCCTAAAAATCCAATTGGAATTGCCCATAACAAAAAATCTAGAAAGTCATCTGGGATTATTTGCCTTTTTTTACCTTCAACTATGGCCATCACAGTTGCAACTAAAACTGCGGTTGCCATTAAAATACCATACCATTTTACATTTAGACTACCTAAACGAAAGGCAACTGGATTTAATGCTAATAACACTATTTCTTATCCTTTTCTCTATCTTCATCTTCGTGATCTTCAATTAACTTTGATAAATTATGCTGGAAATTTCTAGTCGCATCAAAGCCCATGTTCTTAGCACGGAAATTCATCACTGCTGTTTCAATAATAATCTCTAAATTACGTCCAACTTTAACAGGAATTGTAATTTCTGGAATAAACACCCCAGCAATTTCTTTAGTATCTTGATTAAATCCTAGTCGATCATAAGAAGTTTTTGGATCCCAATTTACCAAATTAATATTAAGCATTATCTCACTTCTATTTTTTACAGCACCTGCACCAAACAAGTCCATAATATCAATAATTCCAATACCACGAATTTCCATTAAATGCCTCAAGATTTTTGGAGCTTCACCAACAACAGTGTTGTGATCACGCTGAAACACATCAACTCGATCATCTGCAATCAAGCGATGACCACGCTGAATTAATGATAATGCAGTTTCTGATTTACCAACGCCACTTGCGCCAGTGATCAAGACACCCATACCTTTAATTTCAACTAAAACACCATGAATACTAATTCTTGGAGCCAATCGTGCACGCAAATATTGGGTTAAAATACTCAAAATATAAGTAGTTGATTCATTAGTAATTAAGATAGGAATTTGTGCTTTTTCTGCAGTTTCTTGCAATTCACTTGGAACTGGTAAATTTCTTGAAATCAAAAAACATGGTGTTTTGGGAGTACACATTTTTGAAAAAACTTCCATTCTACTATCATGATCTAGTTTGGCAGCATATGAAATTTCTGTCCTGCCAAGTAATTGGATTCTCTCTGCTGGATAAAAATCAAAATATCCAGTTAATTCTAATCCTGGTCGATAAATATCTGACACTGAAACTTCATGTTTGCCAACAAATTCTTGTCCTTCAAAAACGCGAATTATATCATTATCTTTAATTAATCTTGATAATTTAACGGAATTGGCCATTTTACTAACCTACTTTCTTATTTAACATCCTTATCAGAGGCATCTCTAGCTTTTTTGTGTATTGGTTTTGATTCTTTATCAAATTCATCAAATTTATAACTATGAGGCATATTTGATAATATTTTGTCTCTCCAATAAAAACGATAAATTAACCACAAGATTAATGCAATAACTAATGCAACAGGAATTAAATAAATTAAAAATTTAAGTGCTACTAAAAATAATGTAATTAGAATTAATAATACAATTACAACAAATAAAATTGCTAAAAATGACATATTTATAACCTCTATTCAGGATTATCCAAACTTAAATTCCATTGTAAATATGCATCAATAAATGGTTGGATCTTACCATCCATTACACCATTAACATCCGCAGTTTCATAGTCTGTTCTATGATCTTTAACCATACTATAAGGGTGAAAAACATATGAACGAATTTGTGACCCCCAACCTATTTCTTTTTGATCACCTTTTAGTGCCAATTTTTGTTGGCGCTTTTTTTCTTCTTCTAATTTAAATAATTTTGCACGCAACGCATTCATTGCAGTTTCTCTGTTTTGAAGCTGGGAGCGTTGAGCTTGAGAAGTAGTCACAATCCCAGTTGGCAGGTGAGTAATTCTTACTGCACTAGAGGTTTTATTAATATGCTGGCCACCAGCGCCACTTGAACGATAAACATCTACTCGTAAATCTGCAGGATTAATATCTACATGAATGCTATCATCGATTTCTGGAGTTACTTCAACTGACGCAAATGATGTATGCCGTCTATTGGCAGAATCAAAGGGCGATAAGCGCACTAAACGATGAACCCCATTTTCTGATTTTAATAATCCATATGCATTAGTGCCTTCTATTCTAACACTAACACTTTTAGCCCCAGCTTCTTCTCCTGGTTCATAGTCATCAATATAAAATTTAAAGCCCTTGTTTTGACTATAGCGTTGATACATTCTAAGTAACATCTGAGCCCAATCCATTGCTTCAGTTCCACCAGCTCCAGGATGTATTTCCATTAAAACATTATTGTGATCGTATTTACCAGATAATAGTAGATTTAATTCATAATCATGAAAATTATTTTTCAAATTTTCTAAATCAGTTTCAACTTCTTGCTGCAAATCATCATCTGGTTCTTGCCTTAATAACTCTAATGCAATTTTTTCATCATCATATTGTTTAGACAGTTTTTCAAAATTATCTTGTTTTTGTTTTAACAAATTATTTTCTTGAATTAACTTCTGTGCTTTTTCTTGATTATCCCAAAAACTAGGCTCAGACATTTTTTGTTCATTAATTGCTATACTTTCTTTTAAAGCATCTGAGTCAAAGAGACCCCCTAAAGCTAGCTAATTTTGATTTTAACTGATCAAGCTCATTTTGTATTTCACTAAGTTCCATATAAAACCTCGTATATTATATAAATTAACTAAAAAAAGAAGGCCTGCTAAAGCCTCCCTAACATTAACGAGTAATGTTTTGTCTGATTTGTGCCTTCATGAAGAGTCTTGTTGCATCAAATTCAATATTTGAAATCATTTCTTCAAACATTCTATAACCAGATTCCTGATATTCAACTAATGGATTTAATTGACCATACCCACGCAATCCAATTGATTGACGCAATTGATCCATTGCATCAATATGATCAGTCCAGCGATCATCAACAACACGTAGAATAACAACTTTTTCAAATTCAAGCATTTGACTTGGATCAGACAAAATTGCCCTTTTTTCTTCATAGTTATCTTCAGCAATTTGGTATAATTTTTTCTTCAATTCATCCGCTGTCATATTTTTCCAGTTGATTTCATTGGCAATATCTTCTGTAGTTAAAGTAGAAACAATAAAATCACGAATTGAATCATTACGCCAATCTTTTTTCTCACCTTGAGTAAACAAATCAATCTGATGATCAATAGTTCGCTTAACCATTCCCATCAAAACATCTTTCAAAGAGTTTTTCTCTTCAATAACTCGCATTCTTTCACCATAGATGATCTCACGCTGAATTCTCATAACATCATCATATTGTAAAGTTTGCTTACGTGTATCATAGTTATTACCTTCAACACGTTTTTGAGCAGATTCAACTTGGCGAGTGATCATTCTACTTTCGATAACTTTATCATCATCATTATCAGAAATTCGATCGAGAAATCCTTTAACTCGATCTCCACCAAATCGCTTCATCAAGTCATCTTCTAGTGACAAATAAAATCTAGTTACACCAGGATCACCTTGTCGACCAGAACGTCCACGAAGCTGATTATCAATTCTTCTAGACTCATGTCGCTCAGTGCCAATAACTGCTAATCCACCTAATTCTTTAACGCCAGGTCCTAATTTAATATCAGTACCACGACCTGCCATGTTAGTGGCGATAGTTACAGCACCTTTTTGACCAGCATTCATAATGATTTCAGCTTCTTTTGCATGGTTTTTGGCATTCAAAACTGCATGTGGAATACCCGCTTTATCTAATAATTTGCTTAATCTTTCTGAACTTTCAATAGCAACAGTACCAACTAAGACAGGTTGACCTTTTGCATGACGTTCTTTGATTTCATCAACTACGGCATTAAATTTTGAATCTAATGTTGGATACAAGATATCAGATCTATCTTTTCTAGCAATAGGTCTGTTAGTAGGTATCTTAATAACTTGCATGTTATAGATTTCACGAAATTCTTCTTCTTCAGTTTTTGCTGTACCAGTCATTCCTGATAACTTTTTGTACATTCTGAAAAAGTTCTGATAAGTAATTGTAGCTTGAGTCTTGGATTCTTCTTGAATCTTAACTCCTTCTTTTGCTTCAATTGCTTGGTGCAAACCATCTGAATAACGACGGCCTTCCATTACACGTCCAGTAAATGAATCAACAATTAAAACTTCACCATTTTGAACCACATAATCAATATCTTTTAACATGATATAGTTAGCTCTTAATGCCTGATCAATATGATGTACTAAAGTTTGATTTTCTACATCGTATAAGTTTTTTAAGCCAAAATGTTCTGTAGCTTTTTTGATACCTTGTTGAGTTAAAGAAATGGTCTTAGTAGGCCAGTCAATCTTGTAATCACCATAATCTTTATCATCATCGGCATCATCATCACTTGTATCTTCAGTTAAAGTTTTGACAAAACGATCAGCGCGAATATATTCGCCGTTTGCTTGTTCTGCTTGTCCAGAAATAATCAATGGAGTTCTAGCTTCGTCAATTAAAATCGAGTCAACCTCATCAATGATTGCATAATTAAGTGGTCTTTGAACCATTTGCTCTTTATAGACAACCATATTGTCTCTCAAATAGTCAAATCCTAATTCTGAGTTAGTTGAATATGTAACATCTGCTGCATATGCTTCACGCTTTTGATCAGGAGACATTGAGTTCAAATTTAATCCGACTGTTAGCCCAAGCCATTTATATAATTGACCCATTTCTGTTTCATCACGGCTTGATAAGTATTCGTTAACAGTAACAACATGAACACCTTTGCCAGCTAATGCATTTAAATACACTGGCATAGTAGCAGTCAAGGTTTTTCCTTCACCAGTCATCATTTCAGCAATATTACCAAAATGAAGCGCAATACCACCAACAACTTGAACATGGAATGGATATAATCCTAAAACTCTTTTTGCACCTTCTCTAGCAGTTGCAAAAGCTTCAGGTAATATATCATCTAAAGTTTCACCATCTTTTAAACGTTGTCTAAATTCTACTGTTTTATTTTGCAATTGTTCATCTGAAAGCTTGTCATATTCATCAGCATAGCTTTCAACTTTATTTGCGATTTTTTCGAACTTTTTTAATTCTCGCTTGTCATCATCATATAGTTTTCTTAAAATGTTTGCCATTTAATCGATCCTTAAATTTATTTTCAAATCTAAATATACAGATTAAATTTTACCATGAGTGCTATTAAAATGAAAATATTATAGAAATAAAATAAGCCCCAGACACTATATCTAGAGCTCATTATATTAATTATAAAAATTATTCATTAGTTTCAATCAAACCATATTTACCATCATTTCTGCGGTAAACAATGCTAGTTCCATTAGTTTCAGCATCTTGGAATACAAAGAAGTTGTGACCTAACATATCCATTTGTAATACCGCTTCTTCAGCATCCATCGGCTTTAAGCTAACGCGTTTATTACGAACAATGTCAAATTCTTTTTGTGGCTTTTCTTCTTCAGTTTCTGTTTCAACAAAGAATTCTGAAACCCCTTTTTCTCTACCTTTACGGTTAACACGAGTCTTATATTTTCTAATTTGACGTTCTAATTTTTCTGAAACAAAGTCAATACTGCGATACATATCATCAGTAGTTTCTTCAGCTCTTAAAACTAAGTAAGGTAATGGAATAGTTACCTCAACTTTAGCTGTTCTGTTTTTATAAACTTTCAAATTAACATGAGCAATTACATCTGAACTCAGGTCAAAGTATTTTTCTAATTTAGCTAAACGCTTTTCAACATAACCTCTTAAGGCATCAGTTACTTCAATATTTTCTCCACGTACATTGTATTTTAACATGACAGATTACTCCTTTCACCGCCCGAAAGCGATTTCCTTTTACACTTTTATTATACCAAATATGTAAGCGCTATGCGCAACAACTAATGAACAATTGTAAAACTATTCACTTTTACTTGTGGATATGTTGATATAATAGCATCCCTTGCATGATATAAAGTTCTACCTGAAGTATAAATATCATCTAATAGTAAAACTTTTCCCTTTAATTCAACATTTGCGTTTTGATCAACATAAAAAGTTTGCTTAGTTGCAAGTCTTTGTTGGTGATTTTTTTCTCCTTGACTATCAGATACATCTTTTTTATTTAAAATTGGGGTTAACAATACAAGATTTGAAAAGATTTCACTAATAGTGTCGTATTGCCTAGTTTGACGATGTGTTTTTGAAGTGGGAACTGGTACATAATAATCTGCTTTTATTTTTCTTAGCTTTTTTCTAGCTAATTGCGCTAATACTAATCGCAACTCATAGTCACCATATCGCTTATAATCGACCATCAAATCATGGAAAGCCTGGTTATATTTATAGACGGCAGTATTTTTTAAAATATTTTCTGGATATTTTTTTTGCCAATATTTACAATCAAAACAAGTTTTATCTTCTGTTTGTTTATTACATAAAGAACATACTTTTCCAGATATTTTTTCAAACTTTTGGTGGCAATTAGGGCACATATATTGCAGAGATGATTTATTTAGAGAAAATATATCTTTAAAAGAATGTTTGGGTAAAAAATAGTTATCACAGATTAAACATAAATTCATTTATTCATTTCCTTAATTTGTTTAGTGGCCAATTTTATTTGCTTAGTATATTTGTGGTAACAAAATATAATTTCACCTAATGGATCATCTATTGCTCTTCCAACACGTCCAGCAATTTGAACTAAATTAGCCGTCTGATAAATTTTATCATCGGCCGCAATAACAATTACCCAGACATTTTTAAATGTCACTCCACGCTCTAAAATCGTCGTAGTAACCAAAATATCTATTTTCTTATTTCTAAATTCTTCTACCTTGTTCAAGCGATTTTTGTCTTGTGCAAAAACACCTGCTACATTTAAATTTGGATTACTATTTTTTATTGCTGATACATAATCATTAATCTGATTAATCCTTGGTACAAAGACTAATAAAGGATGTTTTTTTGACATTCTAATTATTTCTTTACTTAACTTAGAATGTAATTTTTGCATTTTTAAAAATGGTCGCAAATATAATTTTTCTCGGGGTACAGGTAGTAATCCCCCATGAAATCTTCTAGTCAATTTTGATAACGCAATTTTTTTATTTTTTACTTGTAATAATAATTTTTCAGTTGGAGTTGCACTCAAATAAAAAGTTGACCCACATTTTTTTACCGCCAATTTTGCAGCAAAATGTAATATTTCATTATCTACATAAGGAAATGAATCTACTTCATCAATAATCAATAAATCAAATGCCTGATAAAATTTCAATAATTGATGTGTTGTACAAATAATGAATTGTTCATTATCTAATGAATGATATTCTCGACCATGATAGTTCCCTATTTTGATTTTTTTAAATGCTTCTTGCATTCGTGGATAAAGCTCATTAACTACATCAATTCTTGGTGTAGCGATACATGCACGTTTGCCTTGTTTTAAACATTTATCAATACTTTCAAATAACATTTCTGTTTTTCCAGCACCTGTAACTGCCCACACTAAGTGATCTCTTTGTTTATTAAATGAATTAACTAGTTGTTTTGAAACATTATTTTGCTGATCAGTTAACTGTCCTTGCCATACTAATGCAGTTTTTAATATTGGATATTTTTGTGCTTTTATTCTAACTAATATATCTCCTTCTACCACACGCCCAATATTAATGCACTTTCTGCAATATAGTTTTCCATTAGGTAATCTTGCATAAGTTATGTTATTACAGCGAATGCATTTGTCATCAATTATTGCATTTATTTTATTACAAGTAGCAAATATGTTAATATTTTCTGTGTTTGCATTTATAAGTATTTGTCTGCCTTGCAGCTTACTTATTTCTTCTTCATTTATCCTCATAATATATAATTACGCGAAAGGATGACCAAGTTGACATCACTTAATAAATTCTTAACAATTAAAGAAACTGGTTCACACCAAATCATTATTAATAAAAGTAAATTCATTGCTAATATCAAAAGAGTTGAAACTGTCGAACAAGCTATGAATTTTATTGAACAAATCCAAAAACAATATCATGATGCAACCCACAACACCTTTGCTTATACAATTGGCGACCATGATCAATATGTAAAAACATCAGACAATGGGGAACCCTCTGGAACTGCAGGAGTACCTGAATTAAAGGCCCTGCAATTAATGCATTTAAAAGATGTAGTAGTCGTAGTTACTAGATATTTTGGCGGCATTAAACTAGGTGCTGGTGGATTAATTAGAGCATATTCAAATAGTGTTACAGAAGTTGTCCATAAAATTGGAGTCGTTCAAGTTAGTTATGAACAAGATATTTCATTTCACATCCCTTACAAAAAAGTAGATGAAATTAATCACTATTTGAATGAAAATGATATTTTCATAGCTAAACAAGATTATGGTATTGATGTAATTGAACATATTTTTTTACCAGATGAGCAAGTCAAGTCCGTTCAAACTGATATAAAAAATTTGTTGGCTGGACAAGTTAAATTTATCAAAGGCGAATTTCGAGAAGTTGAAAGACCAATTGAAGCAAAAAATTATCATGAAATATAAACAAAAAAGCATTTTTTACGGATATACAAAATGCTTTTTATTTTTCTTTTTTCTTGTTTTGCGGTTTTTCTTTTCCTAAATGCCAGACTTGAACTTTTGGATCGCTTCGACGTGTTTGATTAATTAATTTTTGGATTAAATGCAACAATGGTTTGAACTTTTCGCCTAATAAACCTATTGATTCCACAAATAATTCTAGTGCTACTAATAACCCTAACGCTAGTGGCCAAATGCCCCAAGCAGGTGATAATAAAAACAGTAATGAAACAAATGAAAAAATCATGGATAATCCATAAATTGCAAGCACTGTTTGACGATGAGTTAATCCCATCCGCATTAATTGATGATGCAAATGATGTTTATCTGCTTCTGATACTGGCCTTTTATTTAATACTCTTCGAATCATTGCATAAATTGTATCAGTAATTGGCACTCCCAAAATAATTATTGGTACTAAAAGTGAAATAAACGTTACATTTTTTAATCCCTTTAAAGAAAATACAGCGATCATGAACCCAATATATAAGGCTCCAGTATCACCTAAAAAGATCTTAGCAGGATGGAAATTATATGGTAAAAATCCTAATAAACATGCTGCTAACATAAAACATGCAATAGGCACATATAGTTGTCTAGTATGCAAAAAGAAATAACCAACTACTCCCATTGTAGATAACGAAATTAGTGATACACCATCTGCCAGTCCATCTAATCCATCAATTAAGTTAACTGCATTGGTCAATGCCAAGATCCAAAAAATAGTTATTGGGAAACTCCACCAACCTAAATTTATTTTAGGAATAAATGGTAAAGATAGTTCATTCATCTTTATCCCAGCTAAGAAATACACAATTAGTGAGGCAATAAAAATGCCAAGCATTTTTTGTCTAGGCTTTAATTCTAATATGTCATCAATCAATCCGGTCAATACAATTACGCTGGAAGCTAACAAGATTGCAAATGCTTCATGAGTTGGAAATTGTTCACGCAACAAAATAAACATCCCAATATTGAACGTCACAAAAATACCCAATCCACCAATAGTTGGCATTGGCTTCTTATTTACACGACGTGCATTAGGATTGTCTACAGCACCTAAAACGAATGCAAGTCTTCTAATAAAAGGTGTAATTGCAGCCTGAATGATTACTAATAAAAATAATTCGACAATAATTTTAAACATAGATTGCTACTTTCTTTATATCTAGCAACAATTATACAAGTAGTAAGGCATTAAGACAAACTAAAAAAGAACTTATCTAAAAAGATAAGTTCCAAATATTTTATTTTGCCATTTCAACAGCACGCTTTTCACGTATTACTGTTATCTTAATATTTCCAGGATATTCCATTTCTGCTTCAATTTGATTTCGAATATCACGAGCTAATATTGTAACTCGATCATCAGAAATTTTATCAGGCTCTACCATTACTCTGATCTCCCGACCAGCTTGAATAGCATATGCTTGTGCAACTCCTTGATAACTTTTTGCAATAGTTTCAAGTTGAGTTAAACGTCTAATATAATTCTCTAATGATTCACTTCTTGCACCAGGTCTTGCAGAAGATATAGTATCTGCTGCAACAACTAATTCGGCAATAAATGATAACTTAGGCACATCACCATGATGAGCCGCAATAGCATTTACTACTATATCTGGTTCATGGTATTTGCGTGCCAATTCTACTCCAATTTCAACGTGAGAACCTTCAATATCATGGTCAATGGCTTTACCTATATCGTGTAATAATCCCGCGCGAACCGCTAATTTTTCATCAAGACCAAGTTCAGCTGCCATAGTACCTGTTAGTTTACCTACTTCAATTGAATGAGCTAATACATTTTGTCCATATGAAGTACGATATTTTAATCGACCTAAGATCTTTACTAATTCAGGATGCATTTTATGAATACCTAATTCAATTAATGCACTTTCTCCTGATTCATAAATATCATCATTGACTTCTTTACGAGCTTTATCAACCATTTCTTCAATACGAGCAGGATGAATTCGACCATCTTTAATTAAACGTTCCATAGCTCTTTTGGCTATTTCTCGTCTGATTGGATCAAATCCGCTCAATGTAACAACTTTTGGTGTATCATCAATAATCAAATCTACACCGGTCAAAGCTTCAAAAGATCGTATATTTCGGCCTTCACGACCAATAATACGTCCCTTCATCTCATCATTTGGTAATTCTACTACAGATACTGTAGTTTCAGCTACTGTATCTGCAGCACTACTTTGAACTGCATCAATAACAATTTGCCGTGCGTAGCGATCTGCTTTAGCACGCCATTTCTCATTACTATTATTAATTAATTCAGCACGTTCTTTTTCTAATTGATTCGATAAATCTTGTAATACAATTTCTTTAGCCTGTTCTGGCTTTAGTTGTGCTACTTCATAAAGCTTATCTTGTCTTTGAGCAACCAATTCGTCAGCTTGTTGTTGCTTAATCGTTATTTCAGCACTACGCCGCTTTAATTGATCTTCTTTTTGTGCGAGTTGATCTTCTTTTTGCTTTGCTTCTTGATTTTTTTGATCAATTAGATCTTCTCTTTGTTGCAATCGTGTTTGGATTCGTGATATTTCATTGCGTTGTTCATTTAAAACATCATCAACTTTTTGCTTTTGTACACGAATTGTTTCTTGAGCTTCAAGAATTTTTGCCTTTTTTGCATTTTCTGCTTCTTGTCTGATAGCCCCAGCAGCTTTCTTTTCTGCTTTAACTTCAGCTTTTGCAGTTGCAACTTGAGCTTTAGCATCAGCCATAATATGTTCAGCATCATTTCTTGCATTATATGCTTGATTTTCCCAGTGCTTCTTACGAACTACATAACCGCTGCCATAACCCACTAAAAGCGAAACAATAGCGACCACGACGGGAATTAAAATTATATTCATATTAATCACTATCGCCTTTTTTAGAATTATTCACACAATATTAATGATAAATATAGATATTGCAGATGTCAATTAACATGAAAAAAGACTTGAAACTAAATTTTCAAGTCTAACTTTATCTCTTCACTATTTTTTGCTTTTACTGGCAGTTTTTGTTTCTTCATTAGTATCTTTTTTATCGTTATCATCTGAATCAGATCCACTACCCATACCGTAAGCATCACGAACTTTTTCCATAATTTCTTGGTACATATCAGGATGTTCAACTAAGTATGTCTTAGCATTTTCACGTCCTTGACCAATTCGTTCATCATTATATGAATACCATGAACCAGCTTTATTAACAATATCTTTATCAGCAGCCATATCAAGTAATTCGCCAGATTGCGAGATCCCTTTACCATACATGATATCCACTTCTGCAACTTTAAATGGTGGTGCCACTTTATTTTTAACAACTTTGATTTTGACACGATTACCAATAACATCGCTAGATTGCTTAATTTGCTCAGCACGTCTAACTTCTAGTCGAATGGTTGAATAAAATTTCAAGGCACGACCGCCAGGAGTAGTTTCAGGATTGCCAAACATAACTCCCACTTTTTCACGAATCTGATTAATAAAAATTGCAATTGTTTTTGTCTTAGAAATTGTTCCTGATAATTTTCTTAATGCCTGACTCATTAATCGAGCTTGCAGCCCAACATGTGCATCGCCCATCTCACCTTCAATTTCGGCGCGCGGAACTAATGCTGCGACAGAATCGACAACTACTATATCTACCGCACCACTAGAAATTAGAGTATCAACAATTTGCAATCCTTCTTCACCAGTATTTGGTTGAGATAAAATCAATGAATCAATATCTACTCCTAATGCTTTGGCATATGCGGGATCCATCGCATTTTCAGCATCAATATAAGCTGCTGTTCCGCCTCTTTTTTGCACTTCAGCTACTGCATGCAGTGCAACTGTAGTCTTACCAGAAGATTCTGGGCCATATACTTCAATAATTCTACCGCGAGGATATCCTCCTACGCCAACTGCAGCATCTAAAGCTAAAGAACCGGTTGGAACAGTTGAAATCTTAGTATCAACTTTTTCACCCATACGCATAACTGCGCCTTTACCAAAGTTCTTCTCAATTTTTTTTAAAGCAGCTGCTAATGCAGCTTGTTTTTCGTCTTGAGCCAAAGTTCTTCCCCCTTAAGCTGTTAAATATACATTACATTATACTTTTTTTGAGTGAATAATTACAAGCTTTTTGCAAACAAACGTTCTATGTAGTTAATCCCCCATAATATAATTACAACAAAAAAGACGAATTTTAACCAAAACTCGTCAAAAAAATTTTAAAGCTCACCTTTAAATACATTTCTTGATTGATAGAAATAATCCCAACCAGAATAAATTGTAAAGAATAAGCAAATATAAAGCATTATTTCACCCATTGGAATCTTACCAAAAAACAAATTATTTAAAAGTAAAATGATAATCGCCAACATTTGAGTTGTAGTCTTTATTTTCCCTGGCATTTTTGCAGCTAATACTTGACCTTTATTTTCAACCAATAATAAACGTAATCCAGTAACTGCTAACTCACGGCATACAATAATTGCAATCACCCATGCAGGCGCCTTGCCCATAGCTACTAAAAAGATAAATGCAGTCATTACTAACATCTTATCAGCTAGTGGATCAGCAAATTTTCCAAAATTAGTTACTAATCCACGTGCACGTGCAATATGCCCATCTAGATAATCAGTATAAGAAGCAACAGCAAACACAACTGCTGCGACTAATTGACTCCAAGGTACTGTTGTTCCTAGTAAGGTAAAACTTCCAGCAGGAAAATTAAAGATAATTAACAACATAAATACTGGAATCAAAATAATTCTAAATGTGGTTAATTTATTAGGTAAATTCATTATTATTTATTGCCTCCATTGGTTTGTGGGGCTGTTTGTTGTTGATTTTGTTGAGTGTTATTTTGTGGTTGAGATGGTTTTTGAGTATTATTTTGAACTTGATTATTTGTTTGAGGAGCTGATTGACGTACACTTTGTTGAGTTCTTGATTGTGCACTATTTGAATAAGTTCCAGTATTATTTTGTGGTTGATTATTTGTTTGAGGTTGTTGATATTGGGAAGTTTGAGTGTTCACATTATTATTTGTATGATTGCTATTATCTGAAATTTTAGCTTTCTTTCCCAAAAGTAATTGTAAATTCATAGGACCTTCAGTTGCGTCATAGGGAACTTTTTTGCCACCAATAGTGACTTTAGTTCCACTTGCATCGTTAAAGCGAATACTAATTGAATTAACATCTTTTGGTACGTTAACTTCATAACGATCATCTGCAGCTAATACTCGAGCGTATTTTGGATTACCATCAAATGATACACGCATGAAAGTGTCATTTGCGCCAGCAGTAATCACTAATTTACGATCTGCTTTCAATCCAGTTACCCTAAAAATATTATCACCTTCAGCGCTTACTCTGACTGGATTTGTGCTAGAAGATTTAGAAGAACTAGTTTGTGATGATACTGTTACATTATTGTCAGGTTCTGCTTGCTTATTAGAACCCCCAGCTATTCTGGTGAAGACAATATAAATAATAATTACTACAATGACAATTCCAGCAATTGTTGCAATTCTTGGTAAATATTTTTGTACCTGGCTTTTTTTATTATTAGTTGTTTTTTTAACTTCTTCTGTTTTATTATCAACAGAATCTTCAACATATTCATCAGGTTTTGATTCTGGTACATCTTTATGGAAATCAGCCAATAATTTCTTGCCATCTAAGCCAACCACTTGAGCATATTGTCTAATAAAAGCTCTGGTATAAAAATCACCAGGTAATTTATCAAAATCATCATTTTCAATAGCATTTAAATATCTAGCTTGTATTTTAGTTGTCTTTTCAACATCTGCAATAGACAATCCCATTGCTTCACGCGCAGTACGTAATTTTTCTCCTATATCGGTCATATTAACCCCTTAAATATCTTAAAATTAACAAATTTGAGTATACCATAAATACTTTAATCAAACTAACCATCCACCACTAATTGCGATAGTTTGTCCGGTTAGATAACTTGATTTTTGATTTAATAAAACACTAGTCCAATAACTAATATCTTCTACTTTAGCAAATCTTGATGCAGGAATTTCAGCTTTTAATGCAATTAAATCATGCTCTAAAAAAATATTATTCATTTTAGTATCAACCGCACCTGGTGCTAATACATTTACTGTTAGATTACTTGATGCAGTTTCTCGACTATATCCTTGAGCAAATCTACTGATTCCAGCTTTAGTTGAGCTATACACTGATTCTAATGCACTAGCTTGCAGACCATAAACAGAACCTATAAAAATGATTCTTGCAAAATCTTGTTTTAACAGCATTTTTTCAAATAATTTTACTAACTTAATTGGTGTTACTAGATTAATATTCATTATTTTTGAAATGCTATCCAGCTTTTCTTGTCCAAGCAATCCATAATGGGTAATCCCTTGTGCAAAAATTACAGCATTAACAGAAAATAACCCATTAACAAATGACTCTAATTGTTTATCATCAGCTAGAAAATCTAACTTAATTTTGAAAAAATCTTGGTTTGGATATTTTGTTTGCATCTTCTTTTGTATTTTGGTAATTAGCACATCATTATTAACATAATGCAAATATATCGACCAGCCTTCTTTTGCCATTTGATAGCAAATAGCCTGACCAATATCACCACTTGCGCCAAAAACTATTGCTCTTTTCAAATTTTATTATCTTCTTTCTGTTCCAATAATCGCACACCCAGTAATTTTACTTTGTTTCATAATATTGTCACATATTTTTTGATATTTTGAAAAACTCATTGTTTGCATAAATTGAATATTATTAAAAATATCTTCATGATCCATATTATTTTCTGCAAATTCAATTGCCATAGCCGATTCATCATTAAAACTACGAATCAAATGAGCAAACCATTCATTTTTTAATATTTTAAACAAAAAGCTATAAAATTCTGGTGTGTCATTTTTACCATGGATAAGTGGCACAGATAATTCCTTCAAAATCTCATCAAGTAGTTTTTTAGCATATGGACTAGTACCAGAAATCAAAATAAAATTGCCTTGTCTGGTATGATTAACACCAATTTGCAATGAATTATGAAGTAATCCTGCATCTTGTTGATGTTTGAACCATGATCCCATCATGCCCAATTTAGATTCTAGCATGATTTGCAATAAAATTTGTACTAAATCATTACTTGCTAAAAAATTCTTAAAATCTGGCAAAAAAACGCCTACTGCAATTTGAGAAGCTTGATTTTTAGAATTAAGTATTTCTCGCTTAAATTCACCTTGGTAACTTGTTCTAATAATTTTAGGTGCATCTTTTATTTTGAAATATTTTTTCTGTAATTTTTGAACTTGTTCATCAATTTTTTCTATTTCAGTATCGGAGAAATCACCTACAGCAACAAATTCTAAATTTTGAGCTCGATAATTTTCTGAGTATGTTTTTTCTAAACTCTTCGCATTAATTTGGTCAATTGTTGTCTTCGTCCCTGCAATATCAGTTGCAAGATTTGATTTACCAAACATATTTTTTAAAACTGCATTCATTGCATCCCAAGTTGGATAATCTTGATACATAGCAAGTTCTTGTTTGATAATGGGAGCTTCATTTGCAACATTTTGGTCAGTAAAATACGGTTTCCCAACTAATTCAAAAATTAGTTCAATTACTTTGCTATCATGATTTACACAACTAGCATAAAACATAGTTTTGTTATACGTAGTGAAGGCATTAACGCTAGCACCAATTTCTTCAAAGCGCAACGAAATATCACCTGATTTTTTAGCAAAAAGTTTATGCTCTAAAAAATGGGCAGTACCTGCAACTTGATTTTCATCACTACTACCAAAATTTACCATAATACCAAAAAAGCGCTGATTAAATTTGGGTCTTTTAATTATCAAACCAGAAAAGCCTGATTCATATTTTTGTTTATAAATCTGTGGTTTCTTCATTTTACGCAATAACTTTCTTTCAAAACTAACCTATTAGCAACTTTTTTCAATTGTGCTGGAGTAACTTTTTTGACAAATTCAACTCGATCATCAATTGGGCTTCCAATTAAAATATGGGTCAAGCGATACATTATTTGAACTTGCTGGCGGTCAAGTCGAATCAAATAATTTCTAATCACTGCTTTTCGAGACTTTTTCAATAAAGATAAATCTATTTGTCCATTTTGAATTTTTTCAACTTCTTTTGAAACAATATCTTTTACTTTTTGTACTTTTTCAGGATCTATCCCAGCAGATATTAGCATAAGCGAATTATTTGGATAACTAGATGCATCTATTGCATATGCTGCACCTAGTTCTTCGCGCACTCTTCTAAATAAAACTGAAGATTCATCTCCTGCTAAATATTGCTCTAAAACAAATGAAGTCATCTTATCTTGAAAAGTACTTTCTTTAATATTTTGATACCCAAGCAATAAGTTTGCTTGATTAGAATGCTTATCTTCTATTTTTTCAATAAGATTAGTTGGCGCCACACGTATTATTAAATCATTGACCAAAAAATCTTGATTCAAATCAAAACTAGTAAATTCTTGTTTGATTAGTTCTTGAACTAAGTTAACATTACGTGTACTTGCCAAGATGGTTGCAGGAAAATGTTTTATAGATCTAAAAAACAATTTCAAATCTTCAAGTTGAATTTTATCAATCTCATCTAAAGATCCAAAATATCCCTGCGCATAGTCAGGGACTGCTGAATACCAATACTTAAAATACTTTTCAATAGCATAATCTGCTGGACTATCTGCTATTTCTTGATAATCTGAATGAATTTGCTTTTTACAAAAATCAATAATATCCTCATTAAAATCAGGATGTTGAACAATACTAGAAAACACATGCAAAATTTGTTCATAAGTATAATCAGAATCCATTACCTCAGTAGGTTCAATAAATTCTGCAGCATAGCTTAAGACTATTTCATTCCCAAAAAGTTGTGGTGTTATGCTTAATTCAAGATTATATAGCTTAGTTAATGCTTGAATTTGTTCAGGAATACTGCCAAATTCTTTGCTTATACTTGATTGAATTCGACTTAATAAATTGACTAAAGCAAAGTTTTTTGTAGTAAGTGGCAACCTTAGAAAGCATCCCATAAAACCAGTTGTAAATTGTTTATTTTCTTTTATAGAAATATTATTTGTCATTAGCATTTTCCTTATTATCTTCAGGTGGTAATAATACTTGGCGAGGTTTTGACCCTTCAGATGGTCCAACTATTCCTCTAGCTTCCATTTCGTCAACAATTCTGGCAGCGCGATTATAACCAATTCTAAAACGTCGCTGCAACATTGAAACACTTGCACTTTGCTGTTTTCTTACCAAACTTACTGCTTGGCTATAAAACTCATCTTCTGGATCATCTGTAGTTTGTGAATTATTAGACTCACCTTGTTTTGGAATCATAGTTTCATCATATTGAGCTTGTTGCTGGTTTTTGACCCATGAAACAACTTTTTCAACTTCTTCAACAGAAATATATGCTCCTTGAATACGTTCTGGCTTAGAGGCTCCAATTGGCATATACAACATGTCTCCGCGTCCTAATAATTTTTCTGCGCCAACTTGATCCAAAATTGTTCTAGAGTCTACTCCACTAGATACTGCAAATGAAATTCTTGAAGGTACATTTGCTTTAATTAAACCAGTAATGACATCAACACTTGGTCTTTGTGTTGCCAAAATCATATGAATCCCTGCAGCACGTGCCATCTGACCCAATCTAACAATTGCATCTTCGACTTCGCGTCCACCAACCATCATCAAATCACTTAATTCATCAACAACTACTACAATATAAGGCAAGCGTTCCATCACTGGCTTTTGCTTATCTTGATTATTAAGATTGACTTTATGGTTATATTCAGTAATATTTCGTACCGCTCCTGCCGCAAATAATTTGTAGCGTCGTTCCATTTCTTTAACAGTTTTATGTAATGCATTAGCTGCTAATTTTGCATCAGTAACTACTGGAATCAATAAATGTGGCACCCCACTATACACTGATAGTTCAACCATTTTAGGGTCAATTAAAACTAGTTTAACTTGTTCTGGCAGTGCCTTCATTAAAATACTGGTTAACATCACATTGATTGCCACTGACTTACCCGATCCAGTTGAACCTGCAATTAACATATGAGGCATTTTAGTCAAATTAGTAGATATAATCTTGCCTGTAACATCTTTACCTAAAGGTACATCAAGAGGTAATTTTTTTGCTTTGCTATCTTGATTTTGCATTACATCTTTAAAAGAAACCGCCATAGTAGTTTTATTTGGCACTTCAATTCCAATTAATGGCTTTCCAGGAATAGGGGCTTCTATTCTAATATCTTTTGCTGCAAGCGCCAATGCTAAATCATCAGTCAAATTAACCACTCGACTGACTTTTACACCAACTGCTGGTTGAACTTCATAACGAGTAACGGTTGGACCCAAAATTGCTTTTTTAACAATGACATGAACCCCAAAACTCTTAAAAGTTGATTCTAAGATTTGTGTATTTTTCTTAATTTGGTCTTCATCTTCTTGTTGATCTACATCTTTAATTGGATCAAGTAAAGTCAAAGGCGGTTTTTTATAATTTTTATTAATGTCTGTTTTGGCAGGTAATTCACCATGATCAATAGTATCTAATTCTTGGTGCATTTTTTGATCATCATCTGTATATGAATGCGATTTAGGCAACACATCTGGCTTGGGGTGAGTTGCAATTTGAATTGTAGGTTCCTGATGCTTTATTGGCTTTTCAATTGGGATACTTGATTCAGCTGTTTCACCAGGTTTTGGTATTACTTCTTCAGATGTATCAACAGACTTTTTAAGTTCTACAGAATCTTGCCAAGGATCTTGCAATTTTTCGCGATTTTCTAACTTTTTTTGTTGATATTTTTGTTTTGCGTCATCATATCTATCTTTTATCATATCGCTTGCTTTTTTATTTTTATCAATGATATCTTGGCTATAATTTTGAAAAACAGAAATTACACTACGAAATTTGACATCAAAAAACATCAAAATTCCAATAGGAATTACTAAATAACTGACAATTTTTAGACCCAAATTACCAATTAAGGGATACAAAAACTGATAAATTGCAGTCCCTATTATTCCACCACCAACATTAGTAGTAATATTTGCTCGCGCAAATTCACTGTTTATTTGATACCAAAACGCATTAATAAATTCTTGATGTACTTGTTGTTGTGTAAAAAAATTATCACTTAAAATTGTTAATAATCCAAGATATGCAATTATTAATCCTGTTGTACGCTTAAAACCAATCTTAATTGGAGAATTATAAATTATCATCACTAATCCAAATAAAACTAATAATGCACTTGCAAATATATAACTATCTCCAACAAACAATCTAATTAAATTAGTTACTTGTCTACCTAAAAATCCTAATTTTAAAATTGACAATACTCCAAGCAAAACTAAGAGAATGCCAAAAATGACCCAATTTAATTTTGTTTGTTGGGTCTTTTTCTTTTTTTTATTCCTAGTTCTTTTTTTAGTTCTTGCCATTCAAATTGTCCTTTTTAAAAATTAGCTTTAAAATTCAAATTAACTGGATTGTCGAATACAACTTGGGTTACTTGATAAGTCAAAGTTTCAATATATTCCACTAAAGGTCTTGATAATAAAGTATAGTCGGCTGCACTTAAATCGCTACCATCTCCCTGATAGCTTTGCAAACACACAATTTGATTAATTAATCCACTTACTGTGAAATTACCAGGAGCTGGAGCCACTTCGAAAGTTACTGCTAATTCAAAATAGCTATCTTGATCATTAGCTTTTAATTGATCTTTTGGTTTTACTGGACGTAAGCCAAAATTAACATCATTTTTAATTTTATTTTTTTCATTGATGTCAAAATGAAACGACTGTACTAAGATTTCTGTTTCTTTTTTTATATCCATTTTTAATCACCTAAATTGCGTTCATAACGGTCATGTCGATTATAATCATCTTTTAATTTATCATTTTCATAATGATGACTCATCTCTAATCCAGGAAATCCTTGCTGGCGCATAGCTTCCATTATTACCATTGCAGCTGAATTGGATAAGTTATATGCACGAATGTTGTCAGACATCGGAATTCGCAAATTGCGCTCATAATATTCTCGCATAAATGTCTCTGGTAAACCAGTAGTTTCTTTACCAAAGATAAAATAATAATTCTTATTCTCATCATTATAATCCACATCAGTGTAACTTTTTGATGAAAACTTAGATATTAAGTATAGTTCATCTTGATCAGTCAATGTTTGTAAAAAAGCTTGTAAATCATCATGAAGATGAACTTCAACTTTATCCCAATAATCTAATCCTGCTCGCTTCATCTTTTTATTATCTAATTGAAAACCCAATGGTTCAATTAAATCTAAAACCGTATTAGTACCAGCACAAGTTCTAGCTATATTACCAGTATTTGCTGGCATTAATGGTTCATATAATACTATGTGATTCGTCATTTTTACCTCTTTATTAATATAAAACGCGATGCAATTGCATCGCGCTAAGTTATTCTTTTTTGACTTCAGATTTTGAAATATCTGTTTCTTTGTATACTCGCGATGTCTTGCGATAATAATTATACACGCGAGAAACGACAATTTTCAAAACTGCATATGTTGGAATTCCAAAAATTACACCCCATAATCCAGAAACTGCACTTGCTCCAATTAAAAGTAAAATAGTCGTTACAGGATTCATGTTCATCTTATTACCTACAACTAATGGTCCAATTACTCTTCCTTCTAAAGTCTGTTCAATTGCAAAAACAATTAAAACTTTAATTAACATTGGAAATGAAGTTATTGCGGCAATTATAAAAGTTGGAATCATTGCAATTGGAGTACCAAAATATGGTATTAAATTCATCACTGCCGAAATTACCGCTAAAGCAATTCCATAAGGCAACCCGATTATGGTGTACCCAATACTGAACATTACCCCAACCCAAAAAGCAACTGTTAATTGCCCACGGATATATGCAGCAATAGCATTATTAATATCATGCAATAAATCATTTGAAGTTTTTTGCCAACGCTTTGGGAAAAATTGCACAATATATGGACGCAATTTATGTCCATCTTTTAACATAAAGAATAAAACAAATGGTGCTGTTAATAAGGTCATAAAAATCATCGTTACAACACTAACTGCAGAACTCAAATTTCCCATTGTTGCAAGTAATGGATTACTTTTTGCTTTAAACAAAGTTTTTTGAGTATCATCAACCATTTGGTTAATATTTTTTTTGATTGGACTTAATCTTGGATCCTTTAAAGCATCTTGAAATGTATTTACTGCATTATTCCAAATTTTGGGCCAATTTTTGATCAAGGCATCTGTTTGATGTTGAATTACAGGAATTAATGATGTAATCATCCAAACTATAGTAGCTAACACAATAATAAATATAACTAAAATTGATAATACCCGTGGCACTTTGTATTTATTTTCTAACCAATCAACCATGGGATTCATTAAATAATATTGCAATCCAGCTAGTAACAATGGTGGAAAAATTGCATTAACAAATACCCAAAATGGATTTAAAACAAATGATATTTGATTGAACATCCAGATTGTTAGAAAAAACAAAAATAAATTGATCAGCGCTACACTCAAACGATTATTCAAAAACCAAGTTGTAAAGACATTTCTATGCTCAGTGTTAGATGATTTTTCATTCATACATATGCCTCTTTATTTATGTTCGAACATTATCCAATCATTTAATTTGAATTCAGGTACTTTGGCGTCTTTGGCAGTTTCTAAATAAATTGCGTTGGCTAATGGATTTTTAGGCACGCTAGCCCCAAAATATAAGGTCGCATGTCCTAGTGCTTTCATATTCATCTCAACCATAGGTCCAACATAAGAAGCTACATAAGTTGTACCGTCAATTGTAATTGTGTCGCCTTTTTTAAAGACAAAATTTTTAATCGGACTATCTTTTTCAAACTCTTGAATAACTGAAACTAACCGCAACTTATCTGTAGCATCTGGACCAAATAAAATTACTGTATGATCTCCATTTAAAGCTTGCTCTCCGATTTCTTCAATTGTTGATGTCCATTTCATTTCCTATTTCTCCTTTAAAACTTTTCTATCTCTATTATAGATAATCTTCTTGCGAATTTCCTCAATTAATATAATCGGAATTGGCAATGCAAATAAATATAACCAATCTTGTCCATTTAGTGCAGTAGTATTGAAAACTTTTTGAATACCTGGGGTAACACTTAAAATAAAGAACAAGAAAATTTCAAAAACAATTCCAAACCAAATTAATTTGTTTTTGAAAAAGCCCTTTTCAAAAATTGAAATCTTATTTGTGCGACAATTCAATACATTAGCTACTTGTGAAAACACTATTGATCCAAGCACTATTGTAGTGGCTCTTAAATATGTCTGTCCACTTGCGGCAAGTGCAACCTTTGGCCAACCATTTTGATAATTTACAAAGAAATATGCCCCGATGGAAACTACACTTTCAATTAATCCATACCACAAAAATGATTTCCACATTACTGATTTATTTAGTAAATGAGCTGATCTTTTTCTTGGAGCCTCGTGCATAACTTCTGGATCTGCAGGCTCTGCACCAAGTCCCAGTGCTGGTAGCATGTCAGTACCTAAATCAACGGTTAAAATCTGCATAATTGTCATAGGTAATGGAATTAATCCAACAGAAAACAAAAATAGAATTGAAGGAAAGGCTTCTGGTACATTTGAAGTCAAAATATAAGTCAAAAATTTTCGTATATTGCTATATACTGCTCTGCCTTCTTCAATTGCTGCCACAATTGAAGCAAAATTATCATCAGTTAAAATCATATTAGCAGCATCTTTAGCTACATCTGTACCACTTTGCCCCATAGCTATTCCAATATCAGCTTTTTTCAAAGCAGGTGCATCATTGACCCCATCACCTGTGGATGCAACAATTTCACCATTTTTTTGTAGAGTTGATACAATTTTATATTTTTGTTCAGGAGCAACTCTAGCAAATATTACTTCACCTTTTAATGCAGCTTGCAATTGACTAGTAGTCATTTGTTCTAACTCATCACCACTAACTACACGTGCTTTATCAGATGTTATCCCTATTTGAACTGCAACTGATTTTGCAGTTAACTTTGAGTCACCAGTTACCATAATAATTCTGATTTTGGCGTTATGACAATTTTTTACTGCAGCATAAATTTCTGGGCGAGGGGGATCACTCATTGTAGCCAGTCCAACAAAAGTTAGCTTATTTTCCGCTTGCTCATCTGATAAATTATTTTGATCGCTGTTATCCAAAATTCTGTATGCCATTGCCATTGAACGCAAGCCTTTTTTAGCATAAGAAGCATTTATTTCTGTAATTTGTTTGCGCATAGCGTCAGTTAATGGTTGAATTTTCCCATTAATTTGAATTGAATCACAATATTTAAACATGTCACTAAATGAACCTTTAACTAATAAAATGTTTTCAGTAGCATTTAATTTATTAATAGTGCTCATCTTTTTACGCACAGAATCAAATGGATATTCTTTGATTCTTGGCATTTTTGATTCATGGTCTTGGATATTAAAACCAGCTTTTTGAGCCATAATTATTAATGCAGCTTCTGTTGGTGTCCCTAATATCTTAGTTTTTTGATTAGGCTTTTCTTCTAGTGTCGTATCATTATCTAATGCACTGATTTCAATCAATCTTGCTAAATCTGGATCATGATCATAATTAACTTGTTTTTTATCAAGCTGAACTTGTCCATTATTTAAATAACCATTACCGCTTACTTGGTATTCTTGATTTAAAGTTCTTATATAATGAACTGTCATTTGATTTTGAGTAATGGTTCCAGTTTTATCAGAGCAAATAACCGTAGTTTCACCTAATGTTTCTACACTACTCAGTTCTTTGACTAAGGCGTGCTTTTTTGCCATTCGACGAACACCTTGTGCCAAACTCAAAGTAACTGTGGGCAGTAATCCCTCTGGAATAAACGCTACAATCATCCCTAAAGCAAAAATAAATGATTTTGCTGCTGGATAATGTACAAAAAAGATTGCAGATATAAAAAATATAATTCCAATAGTTATTGAAATAATTGATAATTGCCTGGTTAAGCGATCAAGCTCTTTTTGAAGAGGACTTTTTTTAATATTTTCTTTTTGAGTTAAACTAGCAATTTTGCCAAACTCTGTATCCATGCCCGTTGCATATGCAATTGCACTACCTGTCCCTGCACTGATAGTAGTTCCTGCATATATCAGATCACTTTCAGCATGTTGACCTTGACCTTGATTATATGTGGTCGTTTTTATTAGCGGAACTGATTCACCAGTTAATGCACTTTGGTCAACTTGCATTGAATTTGCGGAAATTAATCTTGCATCAACAGGAATAGAGTTTCCTGCTTGAATAATAAAAACATCCCCAGGTACTAAATCTTTTGCATTTATTTGAATCCTTTTGCCACTTCTAATTACTTGGACATAAGTTGGCAACATTTTATTTAGTGCATCAGTAGCTTTTCTTGCCTGCCGCTCCTGCCAGTAACTAAATACTCCATTAATTATATTTACTAACCAAATTGCAATCCCTAATTCAACAGTTCCAGAAATAATTGCAATAAATCCTGATATCCATAATAAAATAGCCATTAAACTAATAAAATTTTTCAAAAAGATTTTGATTTCAGACTCTTGTTTTCCCTTTTTAATCTCATTAATACCGTATTTGACTAATCTCTTGTGTGCCTCATCTTCAGATATACCCTTTGGTGATGAATTTAAGGTTTTATAGACAGTAACAATATCAGCTTGTCCATATAATTTTCTAATTTCGTTTTCGTTCATTTTTTTGCCTCTGCATTTGTCTACCTCTATTTTTGCACAAATAACTAAAAATGACTTAAGTTTTAATGGATAAAAATCAAAGAATGCTATAATTTAGAAGACTTATTAAAGGAGGGAAAATAGAATGCATGTTTTAATAGGTGGATATACTAAAAAAACATCAAAAGGAATTTATGAACTTGATTTAGTTGGTGAAAATACACAGGCTCGTTTACAAAACGTTAGAAATATTATCAATATTTCTGGACCAACATACTTTAAAGTAGACAAAAATTTATTATTTTCAATTGATAAAACTGATTCTGAAGGTGGAATTACAAGTTACATCTTAATTGACGATTATGCTAAAAAAGTTGATCAAATATTAATGACTGGATCATCACCTGCATATATAGGAATCAATAAACAATTTCGTCTACTTTATAGTGCTAATTATCATACTGGGATTGTTTGTGTATATCGCTATGATAATGAAGGACATTTAACTTTATTAGATAGTATGCAACACACTGATAAAACTTTAGGTCCAAAAAAAGAGCAAGATAGTGCTCATCCACATTATTTTGATATAACGCCTGCAGGAAATTTAGTAGTATGCGATTTAGGTAATGATTCATTAACTTTTTATAAACTGAATGACAATGACAAATTAGAAAAATTAGCTTCTTATCAAATGCCAGCAGGATTTGGTCCAAGGCATTTAGTTTTTGCGAACAATCGACCTTATATGTTTGTAGTAGGTGAATTATCATCAAAAGTTGCAGTAATTAAATATGATGAATCAAGTTGGAATTTTGACTTAATCAATACTTATTCAACTATTCCAGCTGATTTTTCAGCTCATAATGGAGCTGCAGCAATTAGAATAAGTTATGATGATCAATTTTTATATGTTTCAAATCGTGGTCATAATTCTATTTGTGTATTTAAGATAGAAAGTGATTTTTCATTAAGTTTAACGCAGCGCGTTTCAACATTTGGAGATTTCCCAAGAGATTTTAATTGGGATAAATCTGAAAAATACGTTGTCGTTGCAAATCAAGAATCTGATAATGCATCTTTATATATCAGAAATGCAGAAACTGGATACTTAACACCTATTCAACAAGACATCTCAGTACCAGAGGGTACCTGTGTTCTATTTTTTAGTTAGGAGTTTTTAATGTTAGATATTTTTAAAGCAGTTATCTTAGGTATTATTGAAGGAATTACTGAATTTCTACCTATTTCTTCAACTGGACATCTATATTTAGCAAACTACTTTGTTAAATTAGCTCAGCCAAAAAGTTTTATAGATATGTTCATGGTTGTAATTCAATTAGGAGCTATCTTAAGTGTGGTAATGATTTATTTCAGAAAATTAAATCCTTTTTCTCCATCAAAAACAACTCACCAAAGACACTTAACTTGGAATTTATGGTTTAAAGTTATCGTTGCTACACTTCCTGCAGTAATTGTGGGATTGCCATTAAATGATTGGCTTGATACCCATATGACTAATTGGCAAGTAATTTCAGCTACATTAATTATTTATGGTATCTTGTTCATTGTTTTAGAAGATTACTACAAAAAACGCAAGCCTAGTTTGACAAAATTAAATTCCTTAAGTTATCAAATGGCTTTTATGATTGGTATTTTTCAAGTATTATCATTAATTCCAGGAACTTCAAGATCTGGAGCAACTATTTTAGGAGCAATGCTATTAGGTGCTTCAAGATACGTTTCTACTGAATTTTCATTTTTCCTTGCAATTCCTACAATGTTTGGTGCATCACTTCTCAAAATCTATGAATACTTCCATCATGGTCATGTATTTGTAGGTAATCAATTAGCCATTTTAATAGTAGGTATGGTTGTATCATTTGTAGTAGCTTATATTGCAGTTAAATTTTTGATTAAATACATTCAAACACATAACTTCAAGCCTTTTGGCTGGTATCGTATTATTTTAGGGATAATTGTTATTTTAATTGGTGTATTTGCACATTAATAATAAATTCAATAATTTGTTCTGACTATGTTGTCAGAACTTTTTTTATTGCGCATAATAAACTATTAGAAGGTGAAATACATGAATAAAAGAATCTTGACTAGAATATTTTTAACTATTGTTGGCTTAATTATAAGTATTAGCATTTTAATTCACTTATATTATTCTTTTTTGCCTGAAATTAAATTATTAACTGACTTCACCCCTCATAATCAAGCACTATTTTTAAAATTACTACGTCATCATGGAATAGCAGATATGTTCTTTATGTTTATAGTTACTATGTTATTTGCGGCAATACCTGGAATGTCAAATGCAATATTGTCTGTATTAAATGGAGTAGTTTATGGTCCATATTGGGGATTCATAATTAATTGGCTTAGTGTTTTTTGTGGGCAATTTTTATTACTAGCCTTGATGAAAAGAATTTCACGCAAAGAAGATTTCAAAACTTCCCACTATCTCAAATTAATTCTTAACTTTCCTTATCCAACTTTTGCATTAGTACTATGTTATGCAATTCCATTTATCCCAAACATCACGGTCAATTACGCCAATATGCATTTGATTAAATCAATCAAAAAACAAATTGCAATTATCTTAATTGGGTCAATTCCTATGGCTTGTGTATATGCTTTTGGTGGGGATGCAATCTTGCATCTAAATATTCATAGAATTATTCACCTTGTTATTATTTTTATTGTATTCAGTATATTAGCATTTGCTATTTTAACTTTAATCAAAAAAGTTCGTAATAAAAAAGATCTTGAGTATTAATTTTGCTCAAGATCTTTTTTTTAAACTAAATTAGCTTCTTGCAATAACTCTTCAATCCAAGTCCGTCTTAACTTATGCAAACCATATTTTTCAATAAATTTAGGAACTGGTATATCCATATCTACTAGCTTCTTTTTGTCTGACATATAATACATTGCCCTTAATAATTGACGAATATCATAGATTGAATCAAATACTTCAGGAACTCCACGGTCTACATCTAATAGTGTATATACAGCTTCCATTGCAGTTCTGACTGAATATTCAGTAGTAAAGACAGTATCACGAGTTGGAGATTCAGCAAAATTGCCAATGAATGCCAAATTTTCAGATCCTTTGGGAACAACGCTAGGACGATCTCCATCTTTTCTTACCATAAAGTAGCTTGTGACATATGGCATATACACAGGAACTGTGTTCATATTTTCTTTTGCGGATAATTCATGAATTTTATCAATAGGAACTCCTAAATGATATAGCATTTCTTCAGCGATCTCGCGTCCAGTACACTCAGTAATTCTCTTTTTAATATAATTACCTTTAGTGTCAGAATATAGTCCATAAATCCACACTATAATTTGATTTGGCTTTTGTGAAACAAAATGAGGTTGTCTGTGAATTGTAAAGCTCAATCCCCAATTAGAATCGGTTACAGTCACAATTCCACCAGTATTTACTTTTCCATCATATAAATCACGTTTAGTTAATCTTTCAAAATATGGTGCAACTTTTTTGTTCTCAAGTGTAGTTGTTGCAGAAACATACCAACTGCGATCAGGTAAATTTTCACAAAATATATCAGGATGACCAAATGCTGGGTCTTGTTTTGCTAAATTTTCCCATAGTTTCCAAGAACTACCTTTAGCATGTGTTATAGGTGCTGGGGTGTCTTGGTTACCATATGTAGAACTTTCAGTAATTGAGCCATTAGTTACAAATACAAGGTCATCTTTTGTTAAATGAATTTCTTTAGTCTTTCCATCTTTAATAGTGATGATTTTTTGAGCGACTTTTTTATTATCACTGCTATCAACTATTACATTTTCAACATGTACATCGTATTGAATGTCTACATTATGATCCTTCAAGTATGCCAAAACTGGCTTGACCATTGATTCATATTGATTATATTTATTAAATTTTAAAGCTGTAAAATTAGGTAATCCATCAATATGATGAATAAATCGCATTGCATAACGACGCATTTCACTAAGAGAATGCCACTTTTCAAAGGCAAACATAGTTGACCAATATAGCCAAAAATTACTTTCAAAAAACTCATCACTAAAATACTCTTCAATTGACTTGCCTTGAAGTTCACTTTCAGGAGTCATAATCAATTTTACAAGTTCATTTTGAGCTTTTCCTAAACCATATTCACCATCAGTTGGCACACGATCACCACGATGATAAATTAAACGACAGTTCGAAGAGTTAGGGTCTTTTTTATCAAGCCAATAATATTCATCAAGATACGACGCACCCTTAATTCTCAAAGATGGAATAGAACGATACATATCCCACAAACATTCAAAATGGTTCTCCATCTCACGTCCGCCCCTAGTTACAAAACCAGCATCAGGTCGCTTTTCTCCATCTAAGCTGCCTCCAGCTAAAGGTAATTCTTCTAAAATATGAATATGGTCGCCTTTCATTTGACCATCACGAATTAAAAATACTGCAGCTGCAAGTCCAGCTAATCCACTGCCTACAATATAAGCACTCTTGTGATCAACATCTGCAGGCTTTTTAGGATTAGCAAAAGCTTCATAATTTCCATTTGAATAATACATGTTAATGCCTCGCTATTTTTAAATAATATTTTTTATAACGTCTATGACAAAGTATAAAAAATAACGTAAGCGTTATCAATGGTTATTTGGAATATTTTATATTTTTTAATAAGTTCTGCATATCTTGAGGATCGTTGATTTCAATTACTTGTTTTTGGTTAGTAAACGGATCAACAAATTCTAATTTATAACAATTTAATGCCTGTCTAGTAAACCGATCTTTGATTCCATATAACTTATCGCCATAAAGCGGATGATTAATTGCCGCAAAATGCACTCTAATTTGATGAGTTCGACCAGTAATTAATCTAATATCTACCAAATTCATTTGCTTATCTTGTTTTAATACTTTATATAAAGTAAGAGCTTTTTGACCATCATTCGTGATATATCTTTTGACTGAATCATCTATTTTTCCAATTGGCAAGTCAATTTTCCCTTTTAGTTTATCGCTTTTAAATTCATTATGGACAATTGCATGATATCTTTTGATAAAATCAGTATTTTTGTCTAATTGACTAAATCGCGCATGAGCAACACTATTTTTTCCAATAATGACTAATCCACTTGTATCACGATCTAATCTTGTAACAATATGTGGCTTACTAAAAGTGTCATCTTGGTTTTGCAAATAAGCAAGTACTCGATTAACTACTGAATCACTGTCTTCATAGCGTGAAGGAATTGATAATAATCCAGCTGGTTTATTTATAACTAAATATTGATCTGTCTCAAAAACAATATCAATGGGTTTATCTGCAGCATGTAGCCACTTATTTTCTTTTTCTTGCCCCAATTTAAAATGAATTATATCCCCAATAGTTAATTGATAGCTAGTAAATCTCCTCTTATGATTAACTAAAATTAATCCACCATTATTTTTTGCATTAATAATAGCTTTTTTGGATAAGCCTTTTTTGTCTAAAAAAGATCCTAATCTAGTAGGATCTCCCTTTTTTACTCTATATTTATAAATCATTCTTTTTTATCATCATGCCCTATAAAGGCTTCTTGTACTCTAATCCAAAAACTTGTATGAGCAAACTTATCAAATTGAATATATTTATCCGCGATTCGATATTCTAATTTTTCAACATGGCCATCTAATGCCACTTCACGTCCATCAATTACAACAACACTATCGCGGCCGCTTTCAACTTTAACAGTCATCCATTCATCAGATGGAATTACAATTGGTGCAGCTAAAGTCCTGAAAACTCGATTATTAATCGATGCAATCTCAGTCATTTGAAGTGCTTTTAATCTAGGGTGAATTACAGCACCGCCTAATGATTTACTATAAGCAGTTGACCCAGTAGGAGTTGATACACATAAACCATCTCCTCTAAATCTTTCAAAAAATTGATGTTTGATATATACATCTGCTTCTAGCGTTTTAGCAACACCTTTAATCGATGCTTCATTTAATGCTAAATATGTATGGGTATTGGTAGTAGTAGTTAATTTTAATTGCAATAATGGATATCTTTCAGGTTCAGGTTCACGCATGGATAATTCATCAACTAAGCGATCAATATTGTAATCACGCCAATCAGTATAAAATCCTAGATGACCTGTATGAACCCCAATAAAACTGATAGAGTCGATTTGTTTGATATATCGATGAAAGGCATTGATTAGTGTTCCATCTCCGCCAACAGAAATGACAATATCAGGATATTGATTATCTATAAGTAAATGATGTTGTGCTAATAACTTTTTTAATTTGGCAACTACTCTTAATGTAGTTGGCTTATCATTATGAGCTATTGCGATTTTCATGATTGTTGTTTACCTTTACTTTTTGTAAAAATTCGTTGTGCTTCTTGTACTTCTGCACGAATAGAAGACATTTCTTCATCAAGTTGATATGCTGCTTCTGCGGTTCTCTTTAGTCTTTGAGCAATATCTTCAGGATATTCACCATTATATTTATAACTCAAGGTATGTTCCACAGTAGCCCAAAAATTCATTGCTAAAGTTCTAATTTGAATTTCCGCAATCAATTTTTTCTCGCCTTCTGGCAAAAAAACGGAATATTGAATTACCATGTGATATGAACGATAACCTGATGGTTTTGCATTTTTAATATAATCACGCTCTTCGATAACTTCCATATCAGTGCGTTCATGAATTAAGTCAACAACGCGATAAATATCATCAACAAATTGACACATGATTCTGACACCAGCAATATCTTGCATATCAGTTTCAATCACTTCAGGGCTAATCACACGTCTATGCATTTTTTCTTTAATTGAATCAACAGTTTTTACTCGCCCAACCACAAATTCTATTGGCGAATGTTCTCCTTTTTTCAAAAAGCTTTGACGTAAACTGCGAAATTTCACTTTTAATTCTTGAACAGCTTCAGCATATGGCCACAAAAATACTTCCCAGTCTTTCACAAAAAAGCCCCCTTTTTTTCTTAACAAACACTCTAATATTACCATATACTTAGTTATGAATATAGAAAGCGAGAATTAATCATGGGAAAAAGTCGTGAAATCGAAGCTAAAATTTTATTAACTAATAAACAATATCGTGATCTTATTGCAGATTATCCTAAAAAAGCAGATTTTGTTCAGAGTAATTATTATTTTGATACAGCAGATGATTTTTTGAAAAAACATTTTAATTCTTTGAGAATTAGAATCTATAAAGATCATGCAGAACAAACTTTAAAAGTTCCTGATCCTGAAAAAATTCAAAATAATTATCATGAAGTAATCGAAATTAGTGATATTTTATCCAAAAAAACAGCTGAACGATTAGTTGAACAAGCAAAAAATAATTATGTAATCAAATTCACGGGAAATATTGGTCAATATTTTGAAAATAATTATCATAATCAAGTAGATAATTTGCGTTTATTAACTTGGAGTAAAACTCGTCGAATTTTGCTCAACGGTCCAAAAATGTGTGAATTAACAGTTGATCAAACAAAATATCCAGATCAATATGTGGATTATGAACTGGAAATTGAAAATCCTAAGCCACGATTAATTCAATCTACACTTAACATACTTAAAAACAAATATAATTTAGATCTCAATTCAAAATATCAAAATCAAAGTAAAATAGGTCGAGCATATGAACATCGAAATAAGACAAAATGATAGCGAAAATTTTTTTTGTCTGCTAAAGTAAATATGAAAATTAATTGGAGGTTGGAAATTATGTTCGAAGCATTCATGTTCATAAATCCAATTGGTACTAGATGTTACCAAGTTGAACAAACCATAATGCAGACAATGAAAAATGCAGGTGTTGAGGCAAGTTACCATATTGTGCCCATCGTTAATTTGAAGGGAATTCAAAGAGATCTACGCCGTCGTCATCTATCAACTTCTGATGTAGAATTGTTTAATCGCGCCACAAAAGCTTCATATGACGCTTTAAATCACTACCATGCAATCAAACTCATTGCTGGTAACAAAAAGGCTAGATTATATATATATGAATTACAAGAAGCTCTTAATGTGCACGGGGTAAAATTTGATGAGGACTTATTTGAAAAGATAATCACAGATATTGGTTTATGTCCAAAAACAATTTGCAAAGCAATGCAAAGTAAGTATCTGGAAGAGTCTATTTGTGAGGATCAAAAACTTGCTAAAAAATATAATATTCAATTTACACCAACTACAGTAGTTTTTAATGATTTAGACGATCAAGGTGGTGTATTAATTGAGGGTGGTTTTTCAAGTGAAGATCTATTAAATTTAGTTTCACCTATCAAAAAAACAGCACTTAACTTACCATTTTTAGATAATCAAACTAATTTACATTTAATTTAAATATTTATTACATATAAAAAAGAAGATCTTGTTTGATCTTCTTTTTTATTTTGAGTATTATTTAGGCAAAATATTTAATGTGTACATTAATAAAATGAATAACAGCATCATTACCCACATAAGTGGATTGATTTCTTTGCGTCTTCCTGCAGCAACCATTAACAATGGATAAGTTAAAAATCCAAATGCAATCCCATATGAAATGTTATAAGTTAAGGGCATTCCAATCATAATTAAAAATGAAGGAAAAGCAATTTCAAATTTATCCCAGTGAATCTCACGTAATGCAGATGCCATCAACACACCGACAATTATTAAAGCAGGTGCTGTAACTTGTTCAGTTACAACTGTTAACAAAGGTGAAAAAATCATACTAAAAGCAAATAATATTGCAACAACTACAGCAGTTAATCCAGTTCTGCCACCTACAGCAATTCCTGCAGATGATTCAACATAAGTAGATGTTGGAGTAGTTCCCATTACACTACCTGCAAGCATTGAAAGTGAATCCGCTAGTAATGCTTTCCCAATTCTTGGCATTTTACCATTTTTCATAATATGTGCTTGTTGGGCAAGTCCAATTAGCGTACCTGCGGTATCAAAGAATGCTACCAAGAAAAAGATTAAAACTACTGACCACATTTGTGGGCTCTTCATTACATCTAAATTAAATAAGCTCACTCCAAAGGTTGGTTTTAAACTTGGTGCAAAAGAAATTACATGGGAAGGCATTTTGATTAACCCAGTCACTAACCCTAAAACTGTACTTGCAACTAAGCCATAAAATATTGAACCAGCTACTTTTTTAGCCATTAAAATTGCAATAAAGAAAATCCCAAAAATTGTTAACCATGTTGTTGGAACAGATAGTGATCCAATTCCTACTAAAGTTGACTTATTAGCAGTAACTAATCCCCCACCTTCCAGTCCAACAAAGGCAATAAATATTCCAATTCCTGCAGCCATTGCTAGTTTTAGATCTTGGGGTATTGCGTCAATAATAATTTCACGAATTTTGAAAAATGATACTATCGTGAAAAATACTGACGCTACAAAAACTCCAGCCATAGCTTTTTGCCAAGGAATTCCCATTGCCAAAACAACTGAAAAAGTGAAAAATGCATTGTCTCCCAATCCAGGTGCAATTGCAATAGGATAATTAGCCAAAAACCCCATTAACAAACACCCTAAAATAGTTGACAGTGCCGTTGCTGTAAAAACAGCTCCCTTATCCATGCCAGCTGCACCTAAGACACTTGGGTTTACAAATAAAATATATGCCATAGATACAAAGGTAGTCAGCCCAGCTAAAGATTCTCTTTTTACATTAGTCTTATTTTCTTTTAAATGAAATAGACGCTCAAATATATTGCTAGTTTGCAATTGGTTATCCAAAATTATTCCTCCATCAACTATAATGATTTGATAACTTGACGTCTTTTATTATTACATACATTCTTTATATATACAACATAAATCGTTCGATTATAGTTAATGATATATGATAAAAGATAATAAAAAAATTTTTTGTGGTTAAAAATACGAACTTTTTTTACAAACAAAAAGCCATGTTCTTTAAACATAGCTTAACTTTTATTTTAGTGCGCTTATTGCATATGGTAATTCCAAAGATGGATCAGCATTTAAATCAAGACCAGAAAATTTCCCTGCTTGATATAAATTATATGCAGCAGCACCAATCATAGCACCATTATCTCCACATAACCTAATTGGAGGAATAATAATCTTAGGTTTTTTATTTAAATGATTAATTTCATTAGTTAATCGATCTCTTAAACCTTGATTTGCAGCAACTCCACCACCTAAGATAAATGTCTTTGGTTCAAATTCTTTGATTGCTCTAATCGTTTTGTGTGCTAATACATCAATTACTGCAGCTTGAAAACTTGCAGCTAAATCATATTTATTCAATTCTTGATGGATTTGATTGCTATGATGCACGGTATTGATGAATGCACTTTTCAATCCAGAAAATGAAAAATCATAATCATCATCTTCCATCATAGCTCGTGGAAAATTAAATGTATCTTTTCCTTTATGAGCCCAAGAATCAATGGTTTTACCAGCAGGATAATTTACACCTAATACTCGACCAATCTTATCATATGCTTCACCTACTGCATCATCGCGAGTATCACCAACAATTTCAAAATGAATTGGATCATGCATAATCACTAATTCAGTATGTCCGCCAGAAACCTGCAAAGCAAGAGCAGGATATTCAATTTCATCAGTTAATTGAGCAGCCATAATATGCCCCATAATATGGTCGACTCCAATCAATGGAATTCCAGTTGCCATACTTGCAGCTTTTGCTGCACTAACACCAATTAATAATGCACCAACTAATCCAGGTCCATATGTAACTGCAATTGCATCAATATCATTCCAAGATGTTTTTGCTTGCAACATTGCTTCTTTTGTAATTTGGGTAATAACTTCAATATGATGTCTACTTGCAACTTCAGGAACTACACCGCCAAATCTTTGATGGCTTTTTATTTGTGTTGCAATGACCATACTTTCAATCTCTCGACCATTTTTTATTACAGCAGTAGAAGTCTCATCACATGAACTTTCATAAGCTAATATTCTAATATCCTTTTTTTCAGACAAATTAGTTCCTCTTTCCTATTACTTTTCTTGGCTTTAAATACAATACCATTTGAATCGCATCAATATGGTTTTCATAATAGTTTTCATAAACTCGATCAAATTCAAAATTCATTTTTTTGTATAAATCTTGAGCAGGTAAATTATCTGCACGAACTTCTAGTGAAACACTCTCCATATGACTAATTCGTGCACGTTCAATCACATATTTCAATAAATATGAACCTATTTTTTGTCTTTGATATGTAGGATCAACTGCAATATTAGTAATATGCATATCATTTTTAGTAAAACGTACACCAATAAAAGCAACTAGTTGAGATTTTTCATACATCACTAAATACAATGAATTATGCCATTTAGCAAGCTCAGTTCTAAATGAGAATCGATCCCAAGGAGTCCGCCCAAAATACACTTTTCGCTCCAAAAGTAATAAATCAGGTATTGCGTCATCAGTTGCTTTCATAATCTGTAGAACATGACTATTGATTGTAACCATATATGGTTCAAATTCTAAATTTATTCTAGCGTCTCTATGCCAAAATTTACTAAACTTTTTCAACATAATTTGTGTCTTTTTCAAATGGATGACCTGTTTTTTTGTGCCAATCCATTTCTGCTTGAGTTCTTCTTAAATATTTTGGAACTAAAATATCTGGATCAACTTTTTTTGCATTAACTGCAAGCATTCCTATTTTATCGGCATGAATTTGGTTTTTAGCATCTTCAGCAAATTCATATGGAATTTTGCCTAAGCATGCTTCAATTCGATCTTGATAATTTGGAATTCCAAATCCCGCAAAGACCACTTCTTTAAAGTCTTCATTTAATACTTTAGATATTTCTTTAAGTAATGCATCAATATAATAGTGTCCATCAGGAATAACATTGATTACTTTATCATCTTTTAAATAATATGCTCCTGCAAAAAAATTGCCATTTCTTGCATCAATTGATGGAATAATCAAAGTATTTTCTCGATTAATATTTTTTGCTAGTGCTTGTAAAGTAGAAATCCCAACTAAATCTTTATGCAAAATGCTTGCAAACATCTTCACTGTAGTTACACCAATTCTCAACCCTGTATAAGATCCAGGACCTATAGCAACTGCAAATCTATCAATATCTTTTAATTGCCAATTATTTTCCTTTAATATTTCAGCAATTAAAGGATCAAGGTGTTCACTATGGTTGCGACGATCTGATTCCTCCTTAATCGCAATAGTTGTTTCATCTTCATTCAACGCTACTGTTAAAAAATTAGTAGCTGTTGAAATACTCAATATTTTCACATTTATTCGCCTCATTTAAAAAGTTACTGTTTTATTTTAACATTATTTATTGCTTTCAAGATAATGTATATGATCACCATTTGTATCCATGGTGAAATTATCTCTTTGGCTAATCTTTGAATCAATAACACATTGAAATTAATCTTAAAATTAGCCATCCATGCTATCCAAAGTGTGTTCATTAATGTATTAACTAAAATTGTGACTAACAATGTAGACACAGCTATTCGCCAAAATGCAATTGGTTGATCATATAAAAATATTCCATAAATAATTGCTGCTACTATTGCAGAAAGAGTGAATCCAGGAAAAAACACTCCACCTGAATTAAAAACTAATGTACCAATAATATCTACAATCATTGCACCAATTGCACCCCAAAATGGGCCGAATTTATATGCTAGTAGAACAGTCCCAATAAATCCAAAGCCAATTTGTAAAATGGAAGAACCAATAGACATTTTTTTCAAAACGATTGCTAATGCAACAAATAACCCTAATAAAACTAAATCTCTTAACTCTAATTTTTTAAATACGTTTTTTGACATCTCCTCTAATTGCCTCCATATCTATGCTTGTTTCCAAGTGATTTTAGCTACTGCAGCAACTTTATCATCAATAGAAATTTTATGATAACTAATATTACCATCTTTTTGTGCATAGACTAATGGATTTTGCCCATAAGTAATTTCATGGTCAAATTTCAAATCTAAACTGTGTATTTGATGTTGATTTAAAAAATTACGATCTAAACTATCCATCAACCAATTTAGATAATGGGCATTGGTCATATGACGATTAGTATCTAAATCTTCATATTGAACTCGGTATTGTCTTTCAATATCATATTTATCTAAAGGTCTTAATCTGATAAAACGAGGCATTTTGGTTAATAACGGTGACCCAAATCGCTCCATCATTTTAGGATCTGGAGAAACTATCTTGCGCTGTTTTAAATCAATAATTACCCACTGACTGCTAACTTTGATTAAATAATTTCCATCTTCATCTTGAATATAATAATTCCGATACTCAAAAAAGCGATTATATCCCATTGCTTCAGTTGATACAATTACATTTTGATTTCCTTTTGGAGTTTTCAAATAATCAAAATGATATTGCGTAACTACCCAACCAAGATTTTTTTTATATAAATCTTCAATTCCGGCATTTTTTTCATGTAATTGATCATTAGAAACATCCATCATTAAGTCAACCACTGCAGATGGCTTTATATAACCAGTTTCATCACATTGAGTTAATTTGATTTTTAATTTTTCTTGATATCTCATATTTTTTATTCCTGATGATACTTATCATATAATTCATTTTTTGATACATTATTTTGTTTAGCAACTTCTTTAATTGCATCTTTTTTATATGATCCAGCTTTTACTAAATCATCAACTTGTTTTAATAATTCATCCCAAGACAATTGTTTAGGCTCTTCAGTATTTGGGGAAACCAAAATAACAAATTCACCTCGCGGAGCATGATTTCCAAAATAATCATTAACTTCTACTATAGTTCCACGAACAAATTCTTCATGAATTTTAGTTAATTCTCTTGCTGCACAAACCTTACGATCAGCAGGTAAAATAGCCTTTAAATTTTCCAAAGTCTTAATTAGACGATGCGGAGCTTCATAAAAAATTGATGTTGCATGACTATCAGAAATTTCTTGCATAAATTGTTTTTGCAAAGAAACTTTTTTGGGTAAAAAGCCATAATAAGTAAATGGTTGTGCATCAAAGCCCGATGCAATTAGCGCTGTCGCAAAAGCAGAAGGACCTGGCAGCGGTATGACAGGGATATTATTTTTAATACATTCTTTGACTAAAATATATCCAGGATCAGAGATTACAGGCATCCCTGCATCGCTAATTTCTGCAATTGTAGCACCTTGTTTCATTAATTCAATTAATTCTGGCGCTCTTTGTACAGAATTATATTTGTGAAAAGAGATCATTCTATTATGAATTCCTAATCTCTCTAATAAAATTCCACTTGTTCTAGTGTCTTCTGCTGCAACATAATCTGCTTCAGTTAGAATTCTTTTTGCACGTATTGTTATATCTTCTAAATTACCAATTGGAGTTGGCACTAAATATAATCTACCTTCATCATTTTTAAAACTACTTTGAACTTGCATTATTTTCCTCGTCTGCTCATATTTTCAAAATTATCCAAAATATCTAAACAAAACATACAATCAGAACTTGGATCACGATGAGTACCATAATACATATTGCAAATATGATAGCCTGAATCATAAATTTTACGCAATGATTCTAATCCACTTCGAGTTTTAGTTTCATGATCGCCTTTTTTAGTTAATTTATCTAATTTTTCATGAAGCAATTGATTTTCAACTTTTAATTCAGTATTTTCTTTCAATGTATCAAGCATATCATTTTCTAATCCATTGACTGTCTTTATCATTGCTTCTAAGTTCAAACGTAATTGCCGTAATTCAGTATAAGAATCCATTATTTTTCACCAATTTCCATTAATGCCACATAATCTAGTCGATTTCTAAAATTAACGTTGCTTGCTTTCATTTTATCTGCAGTCATTAATAATTCTAGCAGTTTGCTAATAGCTAAAGTATTACTTTGATTTTTCAACTCATTTAAGCATAGCCTTTTTAGCTCATAAAATACAAATTGCTCTTGTAAACTCGTTTTGCATAAATTAGCTAGTTTATGAATCTGAATTATTGCAAGGTGATCATGATCCAGCATTTCTTGAAATAAATATTTAACTTCTGCACTTAATTCTTTAGTATCACCTAATTGATCAATTTGTTCTTCAGTAAATTCATCTAATAAACTATTTTTTTGTTTTTCATTATTAAAATATAAATGTTGAGTTCTAGATTGAATCGTAGGTAAAATCTGATCTAAATTATTTGAAATCAAAATCGTAGTTACGGGAGCTACTGGTTCTTCTAACAAATTCAACAAAGCATTTGCAGCAGATAAAGTCAAAGCTTGCGCTTGATTAATTATAAAAAAGCGCCGCTTGCTTTCAACAGGACTTTTTGCAAGTTCTTGTTTCAAAGGCCTTATTTGATCAATTGACAATGTTTTACGATTTTGAGTAGTCAAATAATGTACATCTGGAAAGTTTCCTGATAAAATTCTTCGACAATTGTTGCATGTACCATCTGGTTTATTAACACCTGTACAATTAATATAACAAGCAAGCCAATATGCAGTATTTACAGCGCGTTCATTTAATGTGTCAATAAACAAATAGGCATGTGCCAATTTATTATTCTCAAGTGCATCTTTTAAAAAGTTTGTTTCTTCTTTTCCAGCATTATTCAAATCTATCATAAAAATCCTCTATTTAAATATTTGAGGCAAGTTGGCCTTTATCAAAGCTATACTGTCATCAACCACTTGATCTAATTGTTGATTAGCATCAATTACCTTAACTGGATGATTAGAGAGATTATTAACTGTTAAATATCCTTGATAAACTCGATTATGAAAATCAATTTTTTCTTGTTCTAACCTATCTTCTTGATCCGCACGCTCTGCAGCAATTCTTGCTAAGCCAATTTTGGGTGGTAGATCTAAAAATAAAGTTAAATCAGGCTCCAAATTATCAGTTGCAAAATCATTAATTGTTTTTACTTTATCAATTCCTAATTTTCTACCAGCACCTTGATATGCAAGCGAACTATCTACAAATCGATCAGAAAAAACAATTTTTCCTTGCTTTAAAGCAGGCATAATGATTTCACTAACATGCTGACTTCTTGCTGCTGCATATAACAACGCTTCAGTTTTATCATTCATTGCATTATTTTTGGGATCTAAAATGATTTCTCTAATTTGTTCTGCAATTTTTGAACCTCCAGGTTCACGTGTGACTATAAAATCATATTTTAGTTTACCTGATAGTTTTTTAATTATTTCAGCTAATACTGTGGTTTTACCAGCACCATCTGGGCCTTCCAATGTAATAAAATATCCTGCCATAAAAAAACTCCTTTACTTAAGCATTTTACTTTATTAGCAGCTGTAAAAACAGTCTAAAATAAAAAAGTCTTCAAAAGAAGACTCAATTTATTGTGTGATTGCACTTGTAATGCCACTATATTTAGTTTTTCGATCTCTTGCTTCATTATAAACAAAATTATATTTTGCTTGCAAGATTTTTGTTGCAATAATATTATCTTCAGACATATCAAGAGTAGTTTGATCTAATTCTTGCTCAGTGGTAATTTGTTGTTGCAATTTTTGAATTAATGCCATTAAACGAGCATCTTCAGTTTGCTTTATTAAACTAGTTTTATTTTTCATAGATCAATTCTCCCTTGAACAGCTCTTTTCAAAGTAATTGTATTAGCATATTCAATATCTGTCCCTACTGCAAGACCAGATGCTAATCTGCTTACTTTAATGCCAGAAGGTTTTATTAACTTTGCAATATACATTGCAGTAGCTTCACCTTCAGGAGTTGAATTTAGCGCAATAATAACTTCTTTTACTTCATCATTTTTTTGCAAGCGTGTAATTAATGACTTAATGTTGATCTCTTGAGGTCCAATCCCATCAATTGGTGACAATACACCATGTAATACATGGTACAAGCCATGATATTCACCCATTTCTTCAAAAGCCATAACATCTTTTGGCTGCTCAACAACCATAATAGTTGAACGATCACGATTGGGATCACGACAGATTTCACAAGGATCCTCTTCAGTTATATTTCCACAAATAGAACACTGTCTTAAATCTTTTTTGACATCAATTAATGATTTAGAAAAATCTTCAACATCATTTTCAGGCATATCTAAAGTATAAAATGCCAATCTTGTTGCAGTCTTTTCTCCAATTCCAGGCAAGCGCATATAACTTTCAATTAACCTTGCAATTGGCAATGGATATTGCATTAAATCAAGCCTTTCGTATATTTACCTAAACTTGCTTGAGTAGTCTCATCAATATTTTTTAAGCCTTTATTTACAGCATCAATAACTAAATCTTGCAACATATCTGGGTCATCCGGATCAATTGCATCTTTATTAATAGTCAAATCTTGTAATCTTCTATCACCAGAAAAAGTTGCAACTACCAAATCATCTGCAGATTTTCCAACAAAAGTTTGATTATTTAATTCAGCTTGCTGTTCTTGCATTTGTTGTTGTAATTTTTTAGCTTGTTTCATCATAGCTTGCATGTTCATACCGCCCATGCCGCCAAAGTTAGGTCGTCTTCCCATTTTAAAAAACTCCTTTAATCTTTAATCTTGGCTAAATCGCCAAACATATCTTTTGCCTTTTGAATTATTTTTTCTTGTTGTTCATGATCATCGTTTGCGTCATCTACTTTTTTTATTGCATCTAATTGACCACGCTTTTTTGCTAATAATTCAGCTTTATAGTGTTTGACAAATTCCTGTCTTAATTTTATCCAATCTGAATCTGAGATCAAGATAACTTCATAATTATGTTTAGCAAATAAATCAATATCTTGAGTTAGCGTATTCAAAAAAGTATCGTCACTATTAGCTTTTTCAAACCACATAACATATTTACAACTTAAAATTACTTTTTCACTACTTGCAGCAACAGGCTCTAAGATATCTAATAAAGCACGTTGTGACACTTCTAATTTAGCTTGTAAATCTGGCCAGACGTCATGCATAGTTTGTAAATCTTTTTTAGTAGCGTGTTTTAATACTCCAAAAACTTGCTCTTTATTTACTTTTATTTTATGTTGAATAGGTTTAGATGCTGTTTGCACCTTAGTTTCTATTTTTTCAACTTGAGCAGTTTTTGGTGTTTTTATTTGATCAATATGATAAGTTTGATCTGAGTTAGCAGCAGTATTTTGTATTTTTTGCGTTAATTGCGCAACTTGTTTTTGCAATGCTGCAATTTGATCTTTTAATTGATTATCATTTGTATGTACAACTTCGGATTTTGCAATATGTGGTTGATAGTTAGAAGCTTTCACAATAAATACACTCAATGGTATTTGCTGTTGATTTGTATAACGCAAATCATTTAATGCCTCATTTGCTAATGTAATTACATTAAAAAAACGATCTTCAGGAATATTTGTGATAGTATTAATAAAATCTTTCGTCAAAAAAACTTCTTCACTATCAGCTTTAGTTGCAAGCAGTGATTTAGTTGCCAATTCAATAATTTCATCCAAGATATTTTTAGAACTTGCTCCATCATTTAATGCTTGCTGAATTAATTCCATACTTTTTGCAGTATCATTTTGCAAAATTGTAATTAATAATTGTTCAACTCGCTCGCGCGAAGCAAAGCCCGTAATCTTTAATGCATCTTTATAAGTTATTTGATCCTTTTCATAGCTTAATAACTGATCTAAGATACTTAATGCATCCCTCATCCCACCATCTGCAACTTGTGCAATTACATCAAGGGCTTTATCTTCATATGGGATTTTTTCTTGATCTAAAATATACTTCATCCGATCAACTAAATCTTTTTTAGTGATACGTTTGAAATTATATCTTTGCGTTCTTGAGATAATAGTTGCTGGAACTTTTTGAATTTCAGTTGTAGCTAAAATAAATACTACATGCTCAGGCGGTTCTTCTAATGTTTTCAATAATGCGTTAAATGCACCCATAGAAAGCATATGAACCTCATCAATAATATATACCTTATACTTGCCTTGAGTTGGTGCATATTTTACTTTATCTCTAATTTCACGAATTTCATCAACACCATTATTAGAGGCCGCATCTATTTCTATTATATCTGGCATTGAGCCATTATCTGCAGCAATACAGTTCACACACTTATTACAAGGTTCACCATCTTTTAAGTCTAAACAATTAAGAGCTTTAGCAAAAATTTTCGCACATGAAGTTTTTCCAGTTCCTCTGGGTCCTGCAAATAAAAACGCATGTGATACTTTTTGTGTGATAATAGCATTTTTTAATGTGTCAGTAATTGCACTCTGGCCGACTACTGCGGAAAACGTACGTGGTCGCCATTTGCGATAAAGTGCCTGATATACCATGTTTTTCCTCACAATTAATTCATAGTAAAAAGCTCCTAACTCTAGCTAGAGTTAAGAGCTGTCTAATTATCTAAAAAAGGCACATGTTCAAAAGACCTTAGTGCTGCTACCTTCCGGTCCTGACACGATTTGGCAGTTAAACATTGCCTCGATAACTATCATACCTTAAACTAGAATTTTTTTCCACTATCTGATTTGTTACTTTTTTGTTTTTCTCTTATTTTACGAAAAAAATCTTTCAACATTTGCGCAGATTCTTGTCCATAAATTCCTCTGATTACTTGAGGATGATGATTAAATTTTTTTAATTCAAATAAATTAACCACACTACCTGCAGCTCCAGCTTTAGGGTCTAATGCACCAAAATACACCGTTTTAATTCGGCTATTAATAATAGCTCCCGCACACATTGCACAAGGCTCTAGCGTTACAAAAATTGAACAATTAATTAACCGCCATGAGTTTAAATTAGCACATGCTTGTTTAATTGCAATTATTTCAGCATGTGCTGTAGCATCTTCATCTAATTCACGTCGATTATATCCTGTGCCAATTACTTTTCCATCTGGTGAAACAACTATAGCACCAATGGGAACTTCATCTTGCATTAATGCTTGTTTAGCTTCAACCAGTGCAAGTTGCATATACTTTGCTTTATTACTTTCTTCCATATTTTTCCTAATTATTTATGCTTTGCAAAATATAATAACCTTTATCACGATCCAAAATTTCACAATTATTATAAGTTGCTTGCATTAATTTTTTCGCACTAGGCTCACCTTGCTTTTTTTGAATAACCACTAAGATTTTACCATTTGGTACTATGTGCTTTTTTGCATTGGCTAAAATTTCAGATACTACTTTTTTACCTGCGCGAATTGGTGGATTAGTTAGAATTAAAGCGTATTTATTTGTAATATTTTGATAAACATTTGATTCAAAAATATTTACATTATTAATTCGATTTAATCTCGCATTTTCTTTTGCTAAATTAAGTGCACGTTCATTCACATCAACCATATCAACTAATCTTTCAGGCCAAAGTTTTGCAGCAAATAATCCAATTGGCCCATATCCACAGCCTAAATCTAAGATGTTGCCATTAGGTAAAGCTAGCTCATTTAAATTATTTAATAAAACACGACTACCATAATCAACTCGATTTTTTGAAAAAACTCCACTATCAGTATTAAATTTTAAATTTATATTATTAAAATGATAATCAATTATTTGTTTTTGATGATCTACAGTAGGATTTTTAGTAAAGTATTGTTCTGCCATTTATTTTTCCTTTTTTAGTTTCGACTATTTAGTTTAACAATTTTGAACAAAATAAAAAAGGATGACACCTCTGCCATCCTTTTCGTAAGGAAACAAATTACTTAACAGTAACTGTTGCGCCAACTTCTTCAAGTTTAGACTTGATGTCGTTAGCTTCATCTTCACTAACGCCTTCCTTAATAACTTTAGGAGCGCTATCTACAAGATCCTTAGAATCTTTCAAACCAAGACCAGTGATTTCACGAACAGCCTTGATTACCTTAACTTTTTCTTGACCTGCTTCAGTCAATTCAACATCAAATGATGTCTTTTCAGCAGCTGCACCAGCTGCAGCACCAGCAGCTACAGGAGCAGCTGCAGTAACGCCAAATTCATCTTCAATAGCAGTTACTAAATCGTTTAATTCAAGGATTGTAGCACCCTTTAAATCTTCAATAATCTTATCCTTATCTAAAGCCATTTAAGTATCCTCCGTATAATTTAGATAATTAATTTACAATATTTAGGCAGCTGAACCGTCGTCTTCTTTGCTTTCAGCAACAGCTTTAACAGCATATGCGAAGTTGCGTACAGGAGCTTGTAATACAGATACAAGCATTGATAACAATCCTTCGCGACCTGGGATAGCAGCAAGTTTCTTGATTTCTTCTTTTGAAGTAATCTTTCCTTCAAGCATACCACCCTTAATTTCAATAGCATCGTAGTCATCTTCATACTTAGAAACAATACGTGCAGGTTCTGTAACATCATCAGCATTATCTGTGTAGATAACTGCAGTAGGTCCTACAAAAGTATCATCTAATCCTTCAATACCAGCTTTAGCAGCGGCACGTCTTAGGTAAGTGTTTTTGATAACCTTCATCTTAACGTCGTTGTCACGAAGTTCTTTACGCATACTTGTAACTTGATCAACAGTAAGACCTAAGTAATCAATAACTAAGATAGCTTTAGCACTTTTAAGTTCTTCAGCAAAAGCATCAACTAACTTTTCTTTTTGTGCAATAGCAGCTTTACTCAAATTGTTCACCTCCATAATTATTATAAATTCTATATAGACCATATAAAAAACTCCATGCCACAAAGACATGGAGTATTAAAACTCATCATTATCTTCTGGCCTCGGCGGGATTTTGAGGTTTACACCACCCGAGTCTTTGGTAGAATTTACGATAATTAGTTTATCAACGTTTGCTATCCTTGTCAAATTTTTTTAATTTTTGAAGGCTTTTTTAGACCAACGATCTAAATCTTTATTAAATTTGTAGTCTTTATAATCTTTTATGAATAAAAAGTCGACATTATAACCTTTAGGATATAAATCTTGGGCTTTTCTTCTAAGTTTTAGTCTCTTAATAGGCACTGTATGAAATTCTTTATTTACAAAAACCACCGCCTGATTTTGTTCAATCTTGCTTTATTGCAGCAATCAAGCATCCCTTTAATTGAAGTTTTTGCAATATTGCAATAGCTAATGCGCTACCTTCTATCGGATCAGTCCCACTCCCAACTTCATCTTTAATTAAGACTTTAATTTATATTTATTAATATTTCAATAAAAAAGTCTCAGTTTTTTAAACTGAGACAATTTGCGTGAATAAAACAAAAAAATTACAATATATTATTTTCTAGCTTTGGGTTGTTTTTGATGTTCACGCTCTTCTTTTGAGTCTAACTTAAAGTCTGATTGTTTCATTTCACGTTCAACTTTACGTTTCATTTCTTCAACATCGCGAGCATTCTTTGCTTCAAATTCATGATCTTTTCTCATATATATCACCTTCTTCTATTTAATAAAGATTAATAATCTTCATCAATCTTATGCATTTCTTCTTTTTCTTCTGTCTTAAACTTACGCTCGGCGTTAGTTACATCTTTTTTGAAAGTGTGATGATGTTCTTCGCGCTTTTCCATACGATCTTTAGCTTTTCTTTCTTTTGCACGCTTAAATGATTCGCGGTTTTCCTTTTCCCCATCTCTTAAAGTCGACATAATATTTACCTCCTAAAAAATTAGTATTGCGCTTTCATATTCAGTGTAGCACAATAAAATATACAAAAAAAGTCATGAAAACTGAAATACTTCAGTCTTCATGACTAATATTATAAACTTAATTTTTTTAGTTCAAGTTTAATGGATCCAAATGGATACCAGGGCCAAAGGTTGCACTTAAAGCAACACTCTTAACATATTGACCCTTAGCAGAAGCTGGACGAGCACGTAAAATTACATCTCTTAGTGCTTTAAAGTTTTCAGCTAATTTATCATCAACAAATGAAACTTTACCAATAGGTGCATGAATTAAACCTTGTTTATCAACACGGTATTCAACTTGTCCTGCTTTAACGTTCTTAACAGCTTTTTCAATATCCATGGTAACAGTACCAGTCTTTGGGTTAGGCATTAAACCTTTAGGTCCTAAAATACGACCCAAACGACCTACTTTAGCCATCATCATAGGTGTAGAAATAACTACATCAAAGTCTAAATAACCATTTTGAACTTTTTCTACCAAATCATCTGAACCAACTTCGTCAGCTCCAGCAGCCTTAGCTTGTTCAGCTTGAGGGCCTTCAGCAAAAACGATAACCTTTTGAGTTTTACCTGTACCGTTTGGCAATACTAAAGCTCCACGGATTTGTTGGTCAGCTTGTTTAGGATCAACTGATAAATTGTATGCAACTTCAACAGTAGCATCAAAATCAGCATATGAAGTTTCTTTAACTAATGCTACAGCTTCAGCAATAGAATATAACTTATTCTTATCTACGTGACTTGCAGCTTCTAAATATTTCTTACCATGCTTTGGCATGTGATTTCCTCCTTGCAATTGTGGTCAAACAAGTTTTTCTAACTCTCCCACTTGATTCGTTAACTTTAATTAACAATCCGACATCCTAGACTACGGCTTTAGTCAACAACTTCAAAGCCCATACTTCTAGCAGTACCTTCAACCATGCGCATAGCTGCATCGATATCAGCAGCGTTTAGGTCTTGCATCTTGGTTTCAGCGATTTCCTTAACTTGTGCTTTGGTTACTTTAGCAACCTTCTTGGTACTTGGTTCGCCAGAACCTTTGTCCACTTTAGCAGCTTTCTTTAACAAGATTGCTGCAGGTGGTGTTTTAGTTACGAATTCGAATGAACGATCCTCGTAAACTGTAATAATAACAGGGATAATCATACCCTTTTGGTCGGCAGTTCTAGCATTGAAGTCTTTAGTAAAACCAACAATGTTAACACCAGCTTGACCTAGAGCAGGACCAACTGGAGGTGCAGGTGTTGCAGCACCAGCTGGAATTTGCAACTTAACGACATTAATAACTTTTTTTGCCACGGTCAATACCTCCTTGATTCCGTGATGCGGTTAAAATGGAGAAATTCCACTTTCTCCTCCCACAATAATAAAGATACTTTAATATCTTACCACCATGGATAAGTAATTACAACTTTAGTTGTTTGAATCATTTGCATCAAAAGGCTTTACTTGATCAAAGTCTAATTCTGCAGTTGTTGCTCTACCAAACATATCAATTGAAACAAATAACTTATCTTTATCATCTTGAATGCTAGTAATTTTACCAACCATCTTTTCAAATGGTCCTTCAGTTATAGTTACTGTTTCACCAACTTCAAAGTTTTCTTTTGGCTTTTGTGCAGGTTGGCCTTGATTTTGTAAGATTCTTTCAATTTCACCATCTAATAATGGAGCTGGCTTTGAACCACCCCCATGTGATCCTACAAATCCAGTAACGTTAGGAGTGTTACGAACAATATACCAACTTTCGTCAGTCATAACCATTTCCACTAAAACATATCCTGGAAATACCTTTTCTTCTACTTCTTGTTTTTTACCACGAACAGTTTCGATTTTTTCTTCTTGAGGAACAACTACACGGAAAATATAATTTTGCATCCCCATTGATTGTGCTCTAGATAACAAGTCAGACTTAACTTTATCTTCATAACCAGAATATGTGTGAAGTACATACCATTTCTTTTCTGCAGTTTCTACCATTATTTTTCTCCTTTAAGTGCAAATAAAAAAGCCTCTACATCTAGAGGTTTTCTTCGTTGATACATATATCATATCATATTTTTGGTTATAAAACTACTTGTGTCAATGCACTAAATGCCCAGTCCAAAAGTCCAAGATATGCTGCAAATAATACAGAAATGGTTACAACAATTGCAGTATCTCTTCTATTTTGTGCATATGTTGGCCAAACAACTTGTTTCATTTCTTGTACTACGCCTTTTAAAAACTTAAACATGTTTCTACCTCGTTTCTTTGTGGAGTGTCATTTTATTACAATGCTTACAAAATTTCTTTATTTCTAATCTTTTGGTGCGAGTATTACTTGCGGTGATTGAGTAGTTTCGCGAACCGCAGATACTGCATGCCAATGCTGCTTTTTTCACTGCCAATATTGTCACCTTCCAAACTTTATTAATACTAGCAAAAAAATTACCCTAAGTAAAATATTTACTTTAATTTGCTAAAGTATACCCTGAATCTTTAAATAATTTAAACTTATTTTTCAAACCACTAGTTATATAAACTTTTTTATCTTTTGTAATAAATATAGCTTCAGTATCAGGCTTTTGTTCAATGTATTTTAAGCCATCTTGCAATCCTTTATCAAACGTTGCAGTCGATAATGCATCACCATTTGTAGATGAATTAGTAATGATTGATACTCCCATCAAATTATTTTGGAATGGATAACCAGTTTTTGGATTCATCAAATGACTATAAACTGTATTGCCAACTTTTAAATATCGCTCATAAATACCACTTGTGACTATTGTCTTATTCATTTCAGGAATTGATCCAATTGCTGTTCCTCGACTTGCATCAGGGTCTTGAATTCCAACAGTCCAATTGCCGTGATTAGTTGGAGATTGTCCTAATACATAGATGTTGCCACCTAAGTCAATAATTGCACTAGTGACGCCATCTTTTTGTAATGTCTTTTTCACTTCATCGGTAATGAATCCTTTAGCAATTCCACCTAAGTCGAGTGCCATGCCTTTTTGTCTCAAAAATACTGTTTTATTTTTATTATTTAAAACAACATTTTTATAATTAACAAACTTCAATCTTTCATCGATTTGTTGCTGAGTTGGTTTATGCGCATCAGGGAACCCAATTCTCCATAAATTAGTAATTGGTCCAATTGCCATATCAAATGATTCATCTGAATTATTACTATAATAATATGCTTTTTGACACAATCGATAAATATCTGGTGATACTTTTACAGGTTTTATGCCAGCTTCTTGATTAATTTTGTCAATCTCGCTGCCTTTTTGATTAACTGTAATTTCTTGTGCCAAAGTTTTAATGCGATCAAAACCATCTTTTAAAGCAGAGGTTTTACCTTTATTGTAAATTTTTATCGTACATACAGTACCCATTAAAAACTGCGTATCTTGTACAGGTGTAGTAGTTAAAGCCGTCTTTGTTGGCTTTTGTGATTGACTTTTTGTAGAACAAGCTGTTAGTGGCAAAATTAATGCAAGTGATGTTAAAAACAAAAAAATCTTTTTCTTCATAAAAAACTCCATAAAGCAAAAAAGCAGCATTAAGAGCTGCTTATTTTTACGGTAATTAATCTGAGTAAACGATATTGTCTACTTCGATTGGCTTAGTATTTCCAGCTTGTGCGGCATTCATTAATTCTGCAACGTACATTAAAAATGTTTCAGATGAATCAGTTGCACCTGATACTACTTGAACTTTACTTAAATCACCATTAGCTGATTTAAATTCTTTTTCTAGTTGAGGGATATATTCTTTAGGACCGACTTTTTCAACTTTCTTCATTTGTTTTTCATAGCTAGAATCTTTAGTCTTTGACTTGCCTTCTTTATTTACTTGATCATATTTCAAATCTGAAACTTTACCGTCTTTAATAACTAAAGTATAAACTTGACGATAACCATGTGAATAATTCTTTTCTTCAAGTTTGTATGTACCATCTTTCATTTTGGCACCATTATCAATCATGATTGTCTTAGTATCACCAGCTTGTGCGGCTTGAATTAATTGGTTAGCATAATTTTTGAAAGTGTTTGAACTTTCAGTTGCACCTGACACTACTTGAATTGCACTAACGTTAGAACCATTGTCTTTGAATTCCTTTTCTAATTCAGGAATATATTCTTTAGGTCCAGTCTTAGTAACTTTCTTCATTTGCTTTTCATAACTAGTATCTTTAGTCTTTGACTTGCCATCTTTATTTATTTGGTCATATTTAGTATCAGCAATTTTTCCATCTTTAACAGTCATTGATAACTTAACTTTGTATCCATGGTCATAATTTTTTTCTTCCAAGTTATATGTACCATCTTTTAAAGCAGCTCCTGCAACTTGCTTGTTTTGTTTTTTAGGAGTTGATTTTTTAGCTACTTTTGATGTTGATGAAGAAGATGAAGAATTACTACTTTTTGAAGATGTAGTACATGCTGATAACATCAATGCCGACAATGCAACTGCTGAAACGCTATAAATTACTTTTCTGATTTTCATATCTCTAATTACCTGTCCTAACTAAAGTTCATTTACAATAATAATCTAGTTCATTAGATCACATAAATTTATTATAGAATAACACATTTGTTATTGCAATCGGTTCCTAAAATATATAAATACAGTTTTGCTCTATTTTTTACTACTTTTATTATTTGATTTTAATTTGTGAAGAGATAGACTTTAATACCTTTGTTTTGTATAATTGTTTTGTTGGTCTGATCAATAACACCAGACTATTTTGCACAAGAAGGGGCACAAAAATGGGACAAACTAATATTGTCATTATTGGTGGTGGTTTTGGTGGTTTGTATACTGCTAAACACCTTGCCAAAAAATTAAAAAAGCGTAATGACATAAAAATCACATTAATTGATAAAAACCCGTATATGACTATGATGACTTCACTACATGAAGTTGCAGCTAATCGAGTTGAACCAAATAGTTTAAAATATGATTTACAAAGGCTTTTTTCTAGAAGAAAAAATGTTGATGTAGTAACAGATGAGATCACTAAAATTGATCGTGAAAAGCATCAAGTTATTGGTAAAAATGGTTCATATCCATATGACTACACAGTTTTAGCAATTGGTTCTCAACCAAATGACTTTGGAACAGCTGGAGTTAAAGAATATGGCTTTACCCTAGGTAACTTAGATGAAGCTGAAGCTTTAAAATTCCATATTGATGAAATGGTAAAAGTCGGCTCTAAACAACGTGATGAAAAGATTCGCGCACAATATTTAAACTTCGTAATTGTTGGTACTGGATTTACTGGTACTGAAATGGCTGGTGAACTTAATTCATGGCGTAGCGATTTGGCTAAAAAATATAGTTTAGATCCTGATGAAATTAAAATTACCATGATGGAAATGGCTCCAACTGTGATGAACATGTTAGATAGATCAGATGCAAATAAAGCTGAAAAATATCTAACAAAACATGGTGTTTCAATTAAAGTTAATACAGGTGTTGTTGGTGTTCATGAAGATCATATTGACTTAAAAGACGGCTCAACTTTTCCAACTAGAACATTAATTTGGACAGCTGGTGTTAAAGCAGTTGACAGTGCTAAACAATTTGGCTTTGAAACAGGGCGTGCGGGCAGAATTATTGTTAATAAATATTCTCAATTGCCAGATGATGATCATGTATATATCATCGGAGATGTTGCCTTATATGATGAAAATGGTTCAGGACGTGGGGAACCACAAGTAGTTCAAGGTGCAGAATCTGCTGGTAAATGTGCATTTAAAAATATTTTAGCTCAAATTAATGGATCTAGTTTAGTTCCATTTAAAGGAACCTATTCAGGATTTATGGTGTCATTAGGGCCTGCATGGGGTGTTGCATCATTAGTTAATACCTTCCATTTAAGTGGCTTTTTTGCAATCTTGATGAAAGATTTAGTAGACATGCTATATCTAGTGCAAATCTACTCAGGTTACTATTTATTCCACTTTTTGATGAATGAATGGTTCAGAATTAAGCGCCCTACCTTATGGCGAGGCAACTTAAATCGCTATGGAAATGTTTTGTGGACAGTTCCAATGCGTATCTTTTTGGGAATGATGTGGTTAGTTGATTGTTGGTACAAAATTCAAGGACCTGATTCTTGGTTTACTAATAAATTGCAATTGCAATTTCCATGGTTAATTCAAGCAACTAGTGGTGCTAGTTCTAAAGCTGTCACTAGTAGCGCGAGTGTTAAATCAGCTGCTGCAACTACAAATGCTGCAAGATTTTCCCTCAACTATGACTATGGTCACTCACCAATGCCAGTATTTGATCAAATGCCTCATTGGATGCAATCAATTACTAGAGTTATGATACCTAATAAAGATGTTGCCTTAGCTGTTCAAAAAGGTATGACCATTGTAGAAATCTTAATTGGGTTATGTTTAGTAGTTGGTTTTTGTACATTCTTAGCAGGTGGTTTAAGCGCAGCATTTATCGCAATCTTTTGTTTATCAGGGATGAATTATTGGGTTAATGTTTGGATGTTCTTTGCTGCTATTGCAGTTATGAATGGCTCTGGTAGATCATTTGGATTAGATATGTGGTTTGTACCTTGGCTTGAAAGAAAATTAGGTAAAGCTAGATATGGAGTCATGCGGCCGATATATTACGTCGATAAAAATGGACATAAAAATTAATTATTGATTAATCATATAGTAAAAAGGTCTATAAGCGTGTATAACAACTTATAGTGCCTTTTTTATTGGAGTTGAAATTTCTATGGCAAAACACAAGACTATCAAGTTTGGCGATATTTTAATTATTATTATTTTGCTTGGTTTAAGCTTTTTACCAATATATTATTTAACCCCTAAGTATTCTTCAAATACAGTTATTGCTGTCGTTAAAGCAAAGCATAAAACAGTAAAAACATTTAATTTATCACAAGATGCAAAATGGACATATCGCGATGGATCGGAAACTAATACTATTGTTGTACAAAACCATCGAATCCATATTGAAGAAGCAAACTGTCCAGATCAAGTCTGTGTACATGAAGGTTGGAAAAATAAACCAGGTCAAACTATTGTCTGTTTACCACATCAATTAATTATTGAGTTGAAAAATAATAATAATAATCATACTCAATCTACTCCAACTAAAAAGAAATCAAAAGACACTTTTGATCATACTTTGGTAAATCCGTAATGAAAAAAGATTTAAAACTACAACGCACAATTTTTATAGGTATCTTATGCAGTCAAGGAATTATCTTGGGGCTAATTGAGGCGATGCTACCACCAATCTTTGCTTTTGCACCTGGTGCTAAAATTGGATTAAGTCAAATAGTAACTTTATTTGCGATATTTAGTTTACCTTTTAACGATTGTTTATTATTAACTTTAATTAGATTAATCCTGACATCCCTCATTAGCGGTGGTGCTACTACTTTTGTTTATGCTTTTGCAGGATCAATGTTAAGTCTATTAATCATGGAATTATTATTATATCTATATAAAATTAATCTTATCAGCATAGTCGGCATCTCAATTGCAGGAGCTGTTTTCCACAATCTGGGACAATTATTAGTTGCCAGTTTAATTGCTAATACAAATACTGTCATGCTTTATTTACCTATTCTAACTGTGTTTGGTATTATAGCTGGATCAGCAATTGGATTAGTTGCAAAAACATTTTTACAACATATCGCAAAACTTGATTTTTCTGGCAAATATTTATTTAACTTGAAAGGTCGCAATTTATGAATAACAAAATAGACTTGCGACCTATTGATTCTCAAGTTCAAAAAACTGTCTTTAGTGTTAACAGTCATATTCCAAGAACTTTACAAAAATTTCTAAAAAGCAAATTTTCATCATTTAAGCCTGGATTGCATAGTAAATTAGTAATTTTATTTAATCAATTAGGTCAAAATAAACTTACTAAAGAGGTTATTAATCTAGCAGTAGCAATTGAATTATTTCATTTTGGTATTCAACTGCATAATGAGTTAGATAATTGTAATAAATTAGATACCCAATTGGCTATTTATGCTGGAGACTATTTATTTGTCATTTCATTAGAGCTATTTGAACAAAATATTCACCAAACACAATATTTAAAAGATAATATTTATGACTTACAAACTGTTTTGGCAAAAAATGCTAATACTTTTTCAACTAAAAAAGAAAACACACTATATGAATTAGCATGTTTTCTTGGTGCTTACAGCGGAAATTTATCCTCCAAGCGATTAAATCAAGCTCGAGAATTTGGAAAATTATTAGATAATAATCAATTAACTCAAGCAACTCAATATTTAAAAGATCATTTTGATGAAGAAACAATAAATACTATTATTGATACAATAAGGATTTAATTACTAATCCTTATTTTTTTGACTAAAAATGTAATAATGCACCAATAAGCATTGTAATTGTTTGCATCCCTACAACTATTCGGTAATTTTCTAAAGCTGTAGGAAAAGTTTTGTTTTTCACAGGATTTGCGACAAAGGCATTAACATTTTTTCTCACCTTAGGAAAAGTTAACAAAGTTAATAAATATAAAATTGGTGCCATTTTCAAAATAACCATCAAAATAATTGAAACATATTGTGAATATGCAAATATTTTATACATTGTTGCGGCCTTTTTCATACCAAATACTACAGGTAAAGTATATCTTTCATTTAATTTATCTTGTTTTTCATCGGACATGTTATTTGCTAGCATTACATTTGCAGTCAAAGTCATTGAAGGATAACACAATAAAATAAAGGCAACAATAATAGTTAATGATCCAACTAATGTGAAGTTCCAATTATGATTAGCTCGATAGAAATTAAGCGTAGCCATCTGCTTAAAATTATCATTAACATAAGCAAACAAAAATGGCACTCCAAATCCTTGGGCAATTCCAGAAACAAATTCTCCTATTGGCATTCGCGATATTGGAAATGGACCTGAAGTGTATGATCCAACAATCAAAAATAATAACCCACCCATAAAAAATAAAAGCCAATTAGTCTTATAACATAACCAAACACCCATAATAGCTGAGATTGCCATTAAAACAATGATATATGTAAATACCACTTTCAAAGAAAGATGCTCTTTAACAATAACACTATCATTTCTGGACTTTTCATCTTTTGCCATAATATAATCCATCACATTGTTAATCCCTGTAATCATATTATCCATAATCATTTCTGCAATAAAAAATACTACAGCATTTAATAAATTCCAATGTCCTAAATAATAGTAAATAAATACAGCACTTAGTGCAAAGCCAAATAATGATAATGCAGAAGTCTGAATTTCAACGAATTTGAAATATTTTTTGATTGACACAAATTACTCCTCTTAGAATGAAAAAGCTTGATTCAACAAAATGAACCAAGCATTTTTAATAGTTAATTATGCATTTTTTGCTTTTCTGGTAAAACCTGTAACAAACTGGAATACCACTAAAATTAAATATGCAATAAAGATATATGCAATCCAGCCTATATCAGCTCGCTTGGATGCGAACCAATACCATTGATAATCTTGCGAAGTATATATCCAATAAATTAATCCCAATACAATACTGCTGATTAAATTAATGATTGCAAAAATCCATAAGTTGCCGTTTTCGCGCTTACTTAAATATACTATTGACCAAACTAAAGACCATAGTCCCCATAAAGTTGCCGCACATACAACAACCCAATAAAAGATAGTAGCAAACATGACTTTTCCTCCTTAACATTACTATTTTACCATAATGTGAAAAAGTTAACAGAGTATATTAACACAATATATTTCTAAATAACTGGCTCGATTGATCTTTTAGTTAATGGTATACTTTTGATAGTAAATATTAAGTATTAAGTAGAAGCAAGACACATGTTTAACAATCTCTTTTCAAATCAAAAACAATATTTTTCTTTTTGGGATCAATATCCAGATCTCCAACAAGATTTAATTGACATACATCAAATTATAATTAATCAAATAAAACCTGTTAAAAGTAATTTAGGTGAAGCCTTACGCTATAATTTTGCAAGTCCAGGTAAAATGCTGCGACCTGCATTAATTTTATTATTTGGAGAATTAGGATCTCAATATTCTGCAAAAAAATCTAACTTATTAAATATTGCCGCTTCCACTGAGATGTTGCATAATGCCACTTTAATTCATGATGATATTATTGATGAATCAACTCTCAGACATGGTCAAGAATCAATTTATGCAAAATATGGTAAGCATGTTGCAGTGTATGCTGGTGATTATTTGTTTGCGGTATCTTTAACATTATTGAGCAGCAATACAAATATTATGGACAGTGTAAAAGCTGATAGTAAAGCAATGCAAGATATCTTAGTTGGAGAGACTGAACAATATAACAACACATATAACGAAAATATCACTATTAAACAATATCTGAACCAGATTAAGGGCAAAACCGCAGTTTTATTTGGCTTTTCTTGTTTCATTGGTCTATTTGAAACTAATAACAAACTAACTACTGCATTAAAAGCCAAAAAATTTGGTGAACTATTAGGACAAACATTCCAATTAAAAGATGATATTTTAGACTATACAGTTTCTACTGATCAACTAAAAAAGCCTGTCTTATTAGATGTAAAAGATGGAGTTTATTCAGGACCATTAATTTTTGCCTTGCAAAATGATCATACAAAAAAATTGCATAATTTAATCCATAAAGGAAAAGATTTAACTAATGATGAATTACTTCAGATTCAGCAATTGGTTGTCGAATTAGGCGGAGTTGAACAAGCACAAATTTTAGCTGACAAGTACACCCAGCAAGCTCTTAAAATTTTAGAAAAGAGCTTTCCTGATAATGAAACTACAAATCAAATTAAGCAATTAACTAATAAAATGTTAAATCGACAATATTAAAAAAGGAGCATTCACAATTGAATGTTCCTTTTTTGGTAGCCAAATATTGCGTGACCACCGTGCGTAAAATTATTTATATGACATTACTTCTTAAGATTTTCATTGACAAAATCTTTAATCTGATCGTCAGAGTAGCTCAAAAATGGAGCCAAAGCTTCTTCAGTTTCAATGGTATTTCTACCATTTTTTTCCATAAAGTAGTCCCAAAGGGCATCTCTAACTGGTGTTTCAGAATCACTCCAGTCAAAGACTTCTTTCATGTGACGATCCAACAATGCTGTTTTCATAATATCATTTGCCATCTTAAAAGACCTCCTATAAAAACTTTACACACTTATTTTACTACTTATTTTTAATTTTTATAGGTACTAAAAGTAATTTATTTATTTTGCATAACCAACATTGTACCAGTCAGGGAAGCTATTACCATCGCTTTTATCTGGATCAAGTGAATACCCTGTTAGCTTTTTGTTAACAGCCATAATTGCATAATGATTATCTACTGGAACAATGTAAGCTTCTTTGTTCATATAAGTTTGCCATTCATGGAATTTTTGCACACGATATTTGTTGTCAAAAGCTTTCAAAGAATTCATCTGTTCAAGTAATTTATTATTTTCTTTAGTTACAAAACGGCTATAGTTCCAAGGAGCCTTTACTCCATATTCATCATCTGGTGTTGGCTCTGTTGATAATGCCCATCCAGCAAAGTACATATCAATACCTGGATCATCTTTTGCCAACTTATCATAAAATGAGTTAAATTCCATCAAACGTCCTCCAACCAATTTGACATTTAATCCCATTTTCTTCCATTGCTGAATATAATTTCTAATAACTGGATCAGTTGTAGAATCCTTTGATTTAGCAGCTAAGTTAATTACTAACGGCTTACCGTCAGGTAGAGTTCTATATGTTCCCTTCTTTTTAAATCCTGCTTTATCTAAAATTTCGTTACCTTTTTTAATATTAAAATCATATCCTTTATCATTTTTATCAAAGTAACTGCCAAATTGTGCTGGAATCAGTGTTGGAACTCTAAACGTTAATCCAGATGTATAACGTTTATAAACTTGATTTACATTCATTCCATATGCAATTGCTTGTCTTAAAGCACGATTATTCATCTTAGCATTAGGATTCATCACATTTTCGCCTTTTTTGGCATCCCATTTACCCACTTTGAATCCTAAATAGTTATATTCTAATGGAATATGTGCAACAAAGTTAGTATTTTTAGCATTCTTGACATTTTTCCATTGCGAGTTGATAACGTCGGCAACATCAAATTTTTGACTGTTAATTGCTTGAGTCACTGTGTTGGGATTAATAACTGTAATTGTAATTTGATCTAACTTAGGCTTGCCTTTATAGTAATATTCATTTGGCACCCAGGTAATCGATTGACCACGAACCATGTTCTTAACTTTATATGGTCCAAAAAATAGTGGCTGTTTTCTGATTTTATCACTAGCTAATAAATCTTTAAATGGTACATCTTTTAAATAATGATATGGTGCAGCACTTTCCCAAATATAACCATTTCCTGCTTGAAGCATTGCAGGTTTCATTTGAAGATAATGTAAAACTACTTTGCGTCCATTATCACCGTCAGGCATATCAATTCCAGAGATTGTCTTGGCGCTTCCGTCATGGTATTCTTTCATTCCAACTAAAGTTTGCAGACTCCCTGTATAAAGCGTAGTTTTAGAATCTTTATTACCCAGCATTTCATATGCATACTCAATATCTTTTGCAACTAAGGGTTTACCATCTGACCATTTTACTTTTGGATTAATAGTAATTGTTACAGTCTTAGCATTTTTATTTACCTTGATATTTGCAGCACCGCCATCAATATATTTATAATGGTTATCGGTTTTAAATAAAGATTCACAACCAAATTGCATTGCCTGTACATCGGGTTGGCTTTCAACAAACTCTTCACTAAAATATCCCGTAATTGGAGTATCCGATTCTAGAGCTACTGAAACTTTTCCACCTTGCTTTATTGCTTTTTTAGGCACTGTTGTTTTAAAATGCGGTACCTGAGAACTCGACTGATTACTACCACACGCAGCTAGAGTAAGAGCCACACTTGAAACGGCAATCATCGAACAAAATAGTTTTAATTTCTTCATAGCATTTTCACCTCATCAATTTCTTAATTTCTTAGATTATAGTCCAATTAATTATTATAAATCAAGAAATAAATGATATTTTTTTAATTTAATGCTAATCATATTAAAATTACACAGTTTTATTTATAAAAAAGATGCTCCATTAGTTTCTTCTTTGCTCGTTTTTTGGCTGTACTAATAACACTTTTAGTATGGTCTGATAAGCCATTATCAATATCGTTCATATAATATTTAAGTACCTTGGTTTCAAGTTTTGACAAGTTATCTAAATACTCTTCAAAATCTACGTTAGTTATCATATATTCTCCAGTATGTATTGCTTTAATTGTATTTTTGTAATCATCAAATGATACTGAATACAGATTACTAAGTCTCTTATATGCAAAACTTAAACGAAACATTGTTCTAAAGCGATTAATTAAGTTCATTTTATAAAAAGCACCAAAATTATCGGTTCTTTCAAAGTCGAACACCATCACTGTCTGATAACATATTAAAAATGCTTCTTGTAATAAATCTGTTCGCTCTAAAGTTTTACTTATAAATCGCTTGCAAGCAGCATTTACCATTGGTTCATACTTAAAAAATAGTTCACTTAATGCAATTTCATCGCCTGCCTTTATTTTTTGAATTAATTCTTTATCTTTTTTGTCCATTAAAAAACTCCCTTTTAAATCTTTTAACTAAAGACTAAAAGAGAGTTACATATTTTTTTAGCGAACATAAGTTTAAACGAACAAATTAGGCTAGTTTGTATCACTTTTGCGAACAAATGGGTGTCGACTGTTGTACATCTGGTATAACAATACCCCTGTAGCAACTGATGCATTCAATGATTGAACATGACCAATCATAGGAATAGTTAAAGTTTGATCCATTTGTTTTAACAATAGTGGGCTAATTCCACTACCTTCATTACCAATAACTAAAACTGTTTTGCCATTGGCATTCCAAGTCCTATAGTCTTGTCCTGCCATTTGAGTACCAAATAACCAATAACCTTTTTCTTTCAAGATTTTAGCTGTTTGAACTAAGTTATTCACTCTAGCTACGGGAACATGATCAATTGCCCCAGTAGAAGTCTTAGCAACAACAGAAGTCAATCCAGTTGCCCTTCTTTTTGGAATAATAATTGCATCGACACCAGTAGCATCAGCTGTTCGCAAAATCGAGCCTAAGTTATGTGGATCTTCAATTGAATCAAGCATTAACAAAAAAGGCTCTTTATTTTCTTTATCAAATTTCATTAACAATTGATCTAATTCTGCATATTCAAAACTAGCTACTGCTAATACAATCCCTTGGTGGTTTTGGCGATCCACTAGTTGATCTAGCTTATTTTTGGGAGCATTTTGAACAACAATATGCTTTTTTTGAGTCAAAGCATAGATTTGATTTGCAAAACTTTCTTGAACTCCATTTTGCAAAAAAATCTTGTTAATTTTTTGTGCAGGCTGTGTTTTTAAAAAATCTAGGCTAGCATGTCTACCAAACACAAACTCTGAATTATTCGAACTCATATGATTCTAAATCCCCATTTTCTACTGTTTCAATGCACCATTTTACTAACTCTTTTATTCGATCATTTCTATTTGCAAGATCTAAATAACCAAAAACTGCTTCAAAACCTGTGGATAACTTGTACGTTGCAAGCTTAGTATTTTTTGCATGTGTATAACTTTTAGCGTTACGTCCGCGTTTAAAAATAACTAATTCATCTGACATAAGCATTTCCAGCTCTTGCATTCGAGTAATTAATCCAGCTTGAGCTTTAGCTGATACATAGTGTGTTGCAATTTTTTGTAGAGAATTAGGCCGTACAATTCCACTTTTAATTAAATGTCTGCGGATATATACTTCATACACTGCATCCCCTAAATATGCCAAAGTCTGACCACTTAAAGTATTTGGATCAAAATCAGTTTCAGTTAATTTTTTAATCACGTAGCCACCTCGTTCCATGTGCTGTATCTTCAATTGTAATCCCCATCTTTTTTAATTGATCACGAATTTGATCACTTGCTGCCCAATCTTTATTTTTTCGAGCTTGATCACGTTTTTTAATTAAGTCTAGGATTATTTGTTCATCATCACTATCTTTTATGAAATCACTTGTATTAATTCCAAAAATTGTTAACCATTGGTCAAATAATGTCATAAATTCATGCAATGCAGTCTTATCAGCATTATTTTGGCCAGCGTTAGTATTAACTATTGGCAATAATTTATAAATAGCACTCAGTGCATTTTGAACATTAAAGTCATCATCCATTGCTAGTTCAAATTGCTTTTTAGTTTCAGTAATTTGAGCTTGTAAATTATTGTCAGCTTGTGATTTACTATCATCATTTATTCGCTCATTAGTAAGACGCCAAGTTGTCTTGAATCGATCCAAAATAACCTTAGTTTGAGCTAGGTTTTCTTCAGAATAATTAATTGGATTGCGATATTGTACACTTGCCATGAATAAGCGCAAGACTTGGGGATCAACTGTCTTTAATAATTCATGTACTGTTACAAAATTGTGCAATGATTTAGACATTTTGGTTTCTTTTTGCCCAACAGTCACAAAACCATTATGCATCCAATAATTAACAAATTTTTTGCCAGTTTTCGGTTCACTTTGGGCAATTTCATTTTCATGATGAGGGAAAATTAAATCTTGGCCACCACCATGAATATCAAAAGTATCCCCTAAATATCTGGTACTCATTTCAGAACACTCAATATGCCAACCAGGTCTACCTTTGCCCCAAGGAGAATCCCAAGCAATTTCATCAGGTTCTTTTTGCCCTTTCCATAAAGCAAAATCTATCGGATCTTCTTTTTGCTCTTGTTGTTCTTCATTAACATGCTCAGAAGCCCCTTCTTCTAGTTCAGCAATATTTTGATGGCTTAATTCCCCATATTTTTTAAATTTTTTAGTGTGATAATACACATCATGATCTACCACATATGCATAACCTTTATCAATTAAATCTTGTACAAAAGCAATAATTTCTTTAATTTCATGGGTTGCTCTTGGATGCAGCGTTGCAGGTTCAATATTTAATGCATTAGTATCTTCTAAAAATGCAGCAATATATTTTTCAGCTAATGCAGGAACACTAGTATGTTCTTGTCGTGCTTCATTTATCATTTTGTCATCAACATCAGTGAAATTTGAGACATATTTTACATCATAGCCCTTATATTCAAAATAACGTCTAATTGTATCAAATGCGACACTGCTACGTGCATTTCCAATATGAATATAGTTATAAACAGTAGGTCCACAGACATACATTCCAATATGTCCTGGATTTATTGGCTTAAATTCTTCTTTTGTTCTAGTTAAGGTATTATAAATTTTCACAATTAATGCCCCCTTGTAATATATATTTTAGCAAAAAAATAAGAACCTACAGACACTAGGTTCTTTATTTTAAAACAAAACTTTAAAGTCCATTTTCAGCCATTTGTTTTAGAGTTAATGCAAGGTGTTTTTGAACACGCTCACTGCCCATTAATTCAATCGCTTCACCAATTCCAGGGCCTACCATTGAACGAGTTGTTGCAATTCTAATTGGCATAAATAACTTACGTCCTTTTACACCAGTTTCACGACGAGTTACCATAATAGCATTCATGATTTGAACTGCAGTAAAGCGAGGTATCTTTTCTAGTTGCTTACTAAACTCTTCAACAACTTTACGAGCATCATCATTTCTTAACTCTTCAAATTCAGTATCACTTAAGTTTTCAGCTTCTTTGAAAAAGATCTTAGAAAATTCAACAATTTGTTGAGTATAAGACATTTGAACTGAATAAATATTAACTAATTGACGGACCCATTCCATCTTTTCAGGTGTTGGATCTTTTTCAACCACTCCAGCTTCTTGTAAGTTGTTTAATGCAAGGTCAAGTAAGGTGTCACGATTAGCAGTTTTTACGTATTGGTTATTTACCCATTCAAGTTTTTTCTCATCAAATGCAGCAGGTGATTTTGATAATCTATTAGGATCAAATTCTTTAATCAATTCACGCTTTGAAAAGATTTCATTTTCACCTACTGGTGACCAACCAAGCAATGCAATGAAGTTGAACATTGCATCAGGTAAGTAACCTAAATCACGGTATTGTTCAATAAATTGCAATACTGATTCATCACGCTTGGATAATTTTTTACCAGTAGCTGAGTTAATAATTAAAGTCATATGACCAAATTGTGGTGGTTGCCAGCCAAATGCTTCATAAACTACTAATTGCTTAGGAGTATTAGCTATATGGTCATCGCCTCGTAAAACATGAGTAATCTCCATCAAATGATCATCAATTACAACAGCGAAGTTATATGTAGGCATTCCATCTCGTTTTTGAATAACGAAATCGCCACCAATTGTATCACTGTCAAAACTAATATCACCTTTAACAATATCTTTCCAAGCTAAAGTCTCACCTTTAGGAATTCGAATTCTAACAACAGGTTTTAACCCTTGTGCTTCATATTCAGCTTGTTTTTGCTTAATTTCATCTGGAGTCATATCAGCATATTCATATACATAATGTGGTGCAACGCCCATAGCACGTTGTTCTTCACGTTCTGCTTCAAGTTGCTCTTCAGTTTTGTATGAATAATATGCTTTATTTTCATCAAGTAATTGTTTGATGTATTTGTTGTAGATATCTTTACGCTCTGATTGTTTGTATGGGCCATATTTACCGCCAACATCAGGACCTTCATCCCAGTCGATGCCAAGCCAGTGTAAGTTATCCATTTGAGAACGAGCTCCACCTTCAACATTGCGTGCAGTATCAGTATCTTCAATTCTTAAAACTAAAGTACCCTTATTGTGTCTTGCAAATAAGTAGTTAAATAAAGCAGTTCTTGCATTTCCGATATGTAAGTGTCCTGTTGGACTTGGTGCGTAACGTACCCTAATTTTTTGTTTAGCCATTTAATTTATGCTTCTTTCAATGTATTTATTAACGAATCTAGTTTACCCGTAATATAGGAAAAGTTCAATTAATTATTAGTTAAAAACCAATTTTAATAACTGCGGTACACTAGCAACTGGAATAACTTCAATATCTAAATCCTTATATTTTGCTTGCATATTATGTCGAGGAATAAAAATTCTCTTAAAACCAATCTGTTGAGCTTCATTAATTCTGGCTTCTATCTTGTTCACCCTGCGAACTTCCCCTGTTAAGCCGACTTCTCCTACAAAACAATCTGTTGGAGCAATTTCTTTATTTTTATAACTTGATGCAACTGCTGCAATTATTGCTAAGTCGATTGCTGGTTCATTTAATTTAATCCCACCAGTTGCTTTCAAAAATGCATCTTGATTTTGCAACATCAAGTTGCCCCGCTTTTCTAATACTGCAAGCAATAAAGCCACTTTATTATAATCAATTCCAGAAGTAGTTCTTTTTGCATAGCCAAATGCTGTTGGTGTCACTAAAGCTTGGACTTCATTTAATATTGGCCTAGTTCCTTCTAGTGAAACTACAACCGCAGATCCTGTTGACTGGGGCAATCTTTCATCTAAAAAAATCGCTGATGGATTAGTTACTTCTTGCAATCCACTTGTCTGCATTTCAAACATACCAATTTCATTAGCTGCACCAAAGCGGTTTTTAACAGCGTGCATAATGCGATATGAATGATGTTCATCACCTTCAAAATACAAAACAGTATCCACCATATGTTCCATAATTTTTGGTCCTGCAATTGAGCCTTCTTTAGTTACATGACCAATTACGAAAATAGTTATCTGTTCATTTTTGGCAATTTTCATTAATTCATTTGTTACTTCTCGCACTTGAGATGCACTGCCAACTACTGAATCAACTGTTGGTTCATTCATTGTCTGAATTGAATCAATTACAACAAATTCTGGCTTCACTTCATCTATTTGATCGCGAATGTCTTGCATATTTGTTTCTGGATACAAAAGCATAGGGGAGTTACCTATATGTAATCTTTCAGCGCGAATTTTAATTTGGGATGCAGATTCTTCTCCAGATACATATAAAACTTTGTGATCATTAGCTAAGTCACTCATAATTTGCAGCATTAATGTGGATTTTCCAATTCCTGGATCACCACCAATTAAAACTAATGATCCTGGAACAATCCCTCCACCTAAAACTCTGTTTAGCTCATTAAATTTAGTTACAACTCTATCTTCTTTTTTGGCTTCAACTTCATCTAGTTTAACTGGCTCATTAGCACCTTTTTTTTGAATTAATCTACTTGCAGTAGCCTTAGTTGAAGTTTTTTGAACTTGCTGAGTTTCTTTTTCAAATTGATTCCAAGCCCCACAATTAGGACATCTTCCCAGATAACTTGCAGAAATATATCCACAATTTTTACACTTATATCTAGTCTGTATTCTCGCCATCCACATCACCTTTCATTTTAGTTGAACCAAATCCTGATTTACGAACTCGATTAATTGGTTCATCATCATCTGTTTTATAATATTTCATAAATATTGCTTGTCCAATACGATCACCTTTATGAATATGAATTGAACGAACACCATAATTGACAATTTGCATCATCAATTCACCTTCATTTTCAGGATTGTTGTAATAATCTGCATCAATTACCCCTACCCCATTTGGCAAACTTAAATTTCTCAAAAAAGTATTTGATGATCTATTAGCTAAAATCACCACTTCATCTTCTGGCATATATACTTTTATTCCAGTATGGACTAAGATTGGTTTTAAAATTTGCTCAGCTAATTCTAAATCACGTTCATTTAATTGATGACCATTTCTAATTAAACGAAAAATTCTCACAAAATTAAGTCGCCAAATACTAGGAATCACAGTATCTTCAGCAGCTTCTAGATCATAACCTGCACTTGTTATAGTTTGTCTTTTAGGTAAATTAATTCCAGCTCTTTGATACTTACTACAAACTTCAAATCCTCTTGTCCTCATCTTCAACTTCTCCTTTGGCAACTTATTTATTTTACACTTTTTCTTATTACAAAAATATCAATACGTTTGTATAATTAATACAGAAATCCATTTAATAGAAAGGTCATTAACATGTTTATTTGGTCAAAAGAAAACCAAAGTTTTGAAAAAAATATCAATAACCAACTTGCTTATCGTTTGCACTATAACATAATTAATAAAAATAATCAGAGAGTAATGGTTTTAGATCATATCTTTATTAATCCAAAAGTAAAAACTGATTTAACAAATGACTTGTTTAATCAAGTAATTGACTTTGCCAAACATCACCAACTAAAAATTTGGCCACTAGGTCCTACCTCACTGCAATATTTTAAAAATAATCCTGAGTTAGTAAAAAGTGTCTGGTATTCAAATACATAGACTCAAAAATTAATTTAAGTTACTATATATGTAACCGTTTAAGGAGGATTAAAAAAATATGACAAAAGAAATTACAACTAGCGAAATCGCAAAGTTCACTAAAGCATTATCTGCTGATAAATCAGCTCAAATTGCCGCAAATGCTACCCAAACCAATGGGATTTTTAAAGCAAGTGAAAACAGAGAAACTAAAATTGATCTAGATCCTGTCTTTTCAATTGAAATTGATACTGGTAAAGTTTCTAACCAAAAACAATCTGGTCGTTGCTGGATGTTTTCTGCTTTAAACACTATGCGCCATGATTTACAAAAGAACTTCAAGATCAAGGGATTTGAATTATCTCAAAACTACACCAACTTTTGGGACAAATTTGAAAAGTCTAACTGGTTCTTTGAAAATGTAATCGAAACTGCCAACCAAGAGCTAGGTGATCGTAAAGTTGCATTTTTGTTTGCAACTCCTCAACAAGATGGTGGTCAATGGGACATGTTATGTGGTTTAATTGAAAAATATGGGATTGTTCCAAAATATGTTTATCCAGAAACTGCTAGCTCACAAAATTCAAGTCAATTAAATGATACTTTGAATACTTTGCTTAGAAAAGATGGACTAGAACTACGTAAATTAGTTCAAGATGGTAAATCTGCACAAGATATTCAAGAACGCAAAAATAAGATGTTAGAAGATGTATACCGCATTCTAGCAATTTCATTAGGTGTACCACCTACTAAATTTGACTTTGAATACCGCGATGATGACAAAGTATATCACCGTGATGCAGATATTACTCCACAAGAATTTTTCAAAAAATATGTCGGCTGGAATTTATCTGATATGATCTCAACAATTAATGCACCAACTGCAGACAAGCCATATCACAAAGTATTTTCTGTTGAATACCTAGGTAATGTTGTTAATGGTCGTCAAGTGCGTCACTTAAACTTGCCAATTGATGAAATGAAAGAAATGATCATTAAGCAACTATCAGCTGGTGAAGTTGTTTGGTTTGGTTCTAATGTTGTTAAGGATTCAGAAAGACAAGCTGGATTATTAGATACTAAGTTGTACCAACGCAGCCAATTATTTGATGTAGACTTTTCAATGACTAAAGCCCAAAAACTTGATTCAGGTGAAAGCATGATGGATCACGCAATGGTTATTACTGGAGTTGATTTAGTTGAAGGAAAACCAACTAGATGGAAGATCGAAAATTCATGGGGTGATAAGCCTGGATTTAAAGGATACTTTGTGATGAGTGATGATTGGTTCAATGACTTTGTATATCAAGCTGTCATTAACAAAAAATTCTTTAGTAATGATTTGAAAAAGGCATTTGATGAAGGCACTAAAAATCCTATTGAATTATTGCCATGGGATCCAATGGGCGCTTTGGCTAAGTTTTAATTAAATAGCTAACAAAAAAGATTAATGTATCAACGTGTAAAAACGAAGATCATTAATCTTTTTTTATTTTAGTATTTGGATACCTTAGTGCGCCCATCCCATTTTTCAAAGCCATCTGTTAGCCAAAATACTTTAGGATAATCATGCTTTTTCAACACTTTTACTGCACGCAAGGTAATTGCTTTAGAATCAGAATAAATATACACAGGTAAATCTGGACGAATTTCACTGTATTGGTATTTAAACATAGTTGATGGGATGTTTCTTGCACCATCAATGTGCTTTTTCTTAAATTCTGCACTTTCTCTAACATCAATAATTTGAGCTTTACGCATCCCTGCTTTAAATTGCTCATTCGTCAAGTTTCCGCCGTAGCGTTTTTCTTGAATTTTGTTCCAAGCCCAGTTGACCACAAAGCCTAGTAAGATTACCAATAATACTATATCAATAATGTAAATGATTTGGTTAACCACAAACAACAACTCCTTAATTTATTTAGCTCTTTAATGATAACGCTTTTCTGAATTTTTTTCATTTGCAACTTCAATTTCATGTTCATGTCGCAATATCAACTTAGCAGTCATATATTCTTTATGAGTCAAAACTCCAGCATGATTCAAATTATCTAATTCCAACGCCATGAGTTCAATATCCCATTTTCTTTTGCCAACATAAACAAAAATATTAAACCTTTTTAAAAGCTGCTCTACATCATATAAATTTTTCATCAGTTAGTTATCACCATACCTGTCCTCATCGTCCATAATGTATAAATAACTAGTATAACTAATGCGGCAATTCGCCACATAGTATTATAATTTCTTAATTTATTTGAGCCAATTATTACAGTTAATAAATATCCTGCAATTAGCCCCCCTAAGTGGCCTAAAATATCAATGCTTGGCATAAATATATCTAGGGCTAAGTTAATAAATGCCAGTGCAAATGCTTGCCTTGATAAAAATGAAATTGCTGGATAATTTCTGTTAGCTAATCCTATCGCAATCATCGCACCAAACAGTCCAAATAAAGCAGTTGACGCACCTGCACTTAAATTATTGTCATTGCCTAAAGCAAAACTTAATAAGTTACCACCAATTCCTGATAATAAATAAATTATCAAAAATCTAAAATGCCCGATTAATGGTTCAATATATTGCCCCATATATAAGACCATAACTGCATTTGAAGCAATATGCATAATCCCAATATGCAAAAATTGTGCCGTAAATAACCTCCACCATTGACCTTGAGCAACAGCTAGATTATTCATAGCTCCCATTTTGAGCAAAGTTGCAGTATTTTCAGATCCACCATTCAGAGTTTCAAAAATGAATACCACAAATAATACAACTAATATGAGCATCGTCATATAAGATTGACGATAATTAAATCTCGATTGCATAATTTATATCCTTTATTTAATTTGCAAAAATTATTTGGTCTATTGGAACATCTGTTGACTCTATTGACCAAATAGGATCCTTATATTTCATTGCCGTGTTTGCTAAAGTCACTGTTTTTAGATCATATTTTGCTAAAAATCTATCATAATAACCACCACCAAAGCCAACTCGTTGATGTCCACTTTCACTAAATGCAACCCCTGGAACAATAACTAAATCCAAATTATTCTCAAGATTAGTTGGATTAACTATTTCCATTACACCAAATTTAGATAGTTTTAATTCAGTATCTTTATTATATTCATAAAAGTTCATTGATCTATCTGGATTAGTTTTAGGTAGATAAGTTTTTTTACCCATTTTTTGTAACATAATAATGAGCCTACTAGTATCTACTTCATATGGCATTGAAATGGTAATACCAACTTTTTTGATATTGGATAAATCAACTTGCTTAAAAAAATGCTTAGTTAGCTGCGTATCTTCTAATTTTTTAGTATCAGTTTGACCAAAGGCTTTAATTCTAGCAATTTGCTTTTTTCGAAATTCTTTTTTATCCATAGCTTTTTGGCTTTATATATGAAAAAACAACAGGTAAAACCTGTTGTCTTTAATTACTTAGTTTCACGGTGAAGTGTCACGTGTCTTTCACGTGGGCAATATTTCTTCAAAGTTAAACGTTCTGGATGCTTGCGCTTATTCTTCTTAGTTAAATAATCTCTGTCACCACATTCGGTACAAGCAAGAATTATATTTTCAGCCATTATATGTTACACCACCTATATTTTTGATATCAATACTTGATAATCATATCATTTTTTGAATTACTTTACCAGAAATTTGTTAATTGAATAACGCTTTTTAGCTGTTCGCTTTTTACACATTAATTTTACTGGTATACTTATTAAGTCTGGCCTTTATGATCCTCCCCTGAAAGGAGGTGAAGGTTATGTTCAAGGAAATCCTTGAAACGGTGGTCGCTCCACTTATAGTGGGAATATTTGATTACTTGCTGAATAATCACTACCATCGTTAAAATTATGGTTAGATTCAGCACTCACGCTTGAACTATACTAAGTGAAAAAATAAAGCTACATCTCAGCACAGATGTAGCTTTTTGAGTTTATGTTCTCATAACGGAAATCCTTGATTCGTTACAAACAATATTGTATCACACTTAATCAGTATTGTGAAAAGACAAATATGTATGCGTAATAAATGTACTATCACAAATAAAATAGAAGAAATATTATGGTAAAACATCTAGTAGTTTATAACACAAATAAATCTCAATTAGCTATCTAATTATATTAATACACACATTAAATCTTTTCGAGCTTTTTTATTAACCATACTTTTGTTTTTGGTGGTAAAATACTTTCAATTTAATTTTATTTTTTGAAAGGACACCATGAAACATTATATCGACCTCCATTTACACCTCGACGGCTCAGTTCCAGTAAATACTGTACAAAAATTACTGAAAGAACATAATTTAACTTACACTGACACACAGCTTACTCAAGAATTATTTGTGGATAAAAGTTGTGCCAGTTTAGATCAGTTTTTAACCAAATTTGCTTTACCAAATAAATTAATGCAAACAAAACACGATATTAAAACGATTGTCTATGATTTATTAGTAGAGTTAAAACAACAAGGTTTAGTTTATGCAGAAATTAGATTCGCTCCGCAAATTCACACTGAAACTCTAATTCAAAAACAAGTCATCGAAGCAGCAATCTCTGGATTAAATGACTTTCTAGCTGATCAAAGTGCAAAAAAAGATGATACTCCAGATCTTCATGCAGGTTTAATACTATGTTTAATGCGCTATGCCAATAATCAAAAAGAAAACATGGAAACAGTTGAATTGGCTGGGCAGTTTTTGAACCATGGTGTAGTTGGAATCGACTTAGCAGGACCTGAAGGTATTATTCCAAATATTAAATACAAAAAGTTCTTTGATCGCGCTCAAGAACTAAATATTCCCTACACTATCCATGCAGGAGAAGCTGCAGGATCTGCTTCAATTCGTCAAGCTCTAGCTATGGGAACAAAAAGAATTGGCCATGGAATTAGATGTGTTGAAGATCCTGAATTAGAACAAGAAATAATCGATCGCAATATTACACTTGAATGTTGTGCAAGTTCTAATTTAGATACTAAGGCTTTTAATAAAATTAATTCGTACCCTATTAAAGATTTGCTTAATATGGGGATGAAAGTGACGCTCAATTCAGATGATATGACCGTGTCTAATACTAGCTTGCCTAAAGAATATAAGTTGTTAGAAAATGCTATTAACTTGACATCTGACGAAGAAAAAACGCTATATCTTAATTCAGTTAATGCCGCATTTGCTAGTCAAGCGGAAAAGGATCGATTGAAAAGTTTGATATAAAAAAGTATCCTTTTATATTAATCGATTAATTACCATAATCTTTTTATTAAGTATCGTAATTACATTATACTAATATGTAGTTTCGAGGTAGTAATACGTTACATTTAAAAGGTAAATCAAATTTTTTTAAAAAAAGCAAAAATGCCATGAACATGATTGACCAACTTTTCAATGAGAATAAAGAGTTAATGAAGCGACTAAAGAACGAATGATCTACTTAACTCAACCAGAAATAGTTGCTATAAATCAATTTGTAATCAATAAAGCTAATCAGAACTACCAAGGAATTCAATGCTTTATTTTCAGTTTCAATTTTATGGTTTGCTACGATAATGTGCTCCTAATTAAGCTTGTTTAATCAATTATATTTTTTCTTAATTTTTGCTATCCACTTAGAAAGAACTTCCCCAAGCTTCATATTATATTCCAATATGCCATATTCATTTTTCTTGGTTGCTTTTTCATAAGAAGCAGTTTCAAGTATTTGACCTTTTAAGGGTATATTTTCATCTGAAACAGAATATTCTGCAATTGATTCAGCTACAGTATCTTTATCGAATCCCCAAGTTTTCGAAAAAACATCTATATCCTTTTGGCGCAGCTCATTCTTCCAAGCGTCAAAGGCTTCATCAAACTGAATATCTGAGCTAATTTTACCTGGTATCAGTTCTTCTTCAACAAATCTTTTAATTAAATTTGCTGTACGTGCTTCTCCCATACTATTTAACTCTTGAATTTGTTCATAAATAATACGCAAAGTTTCTGGATCTACAGTTTGATTATCTCCAGTATTATCCACCTTTTTGTCAATTAGATTTAAAATATGTTGCGCATCAATAATTTGTGTGTCTTGAAGTTTTGTCTTTCCTTGTAAAACATGAATCGTTGGATCTGATTTTGATAAATTATCATTATCACCTAAATTCTTATATGCACCTTGATATTTCATCCATTCATGTTCTGAAATACCAAAAGTTTTAACATCCCATTTAAAACAATAATATTGAAAAACTCTGTTCAATTGACCTGCAGCATTCAGATAAGCATTTATAAAAACTTTCTTTTTATCTTCATCATCTTTTAGCTGTATCCATTCAGTAGGATCTTTTAACGTTGATCTTAACTTTATAACTTTTTGAGCAAATTTACTTACTGCAACATCATAATCATCAACTATAACACGATTAGAATTTCCACCACTACCATATAATTTTAGTGCTTCAATAACTTCTTGTTTAGTTATTTCAGGATACTGGAAGTTTATAATAGAGCCAAATTCTTTACTCTCTCCTAAAATACGATTAGTTCTAGAATAGGCTTGAATTAATCCTTGAAGTTCTAAATTACGGTCAACATATAATGTGTTTAACCGTTTAGAGTCATATCCCGTCAATAATTGATCAGCCACAATTACCAAATCAATATTCTTTAGGTTTCGACCACTGCCGCCTTTTTTAGTTCTTTCAATTAGATCTTCAAAATACGCATCTGCGCCATTAGTTTTATCATTAACTGTAAATTCAATTCCAGTAAATTTTGCATAATCTCGAAACATCATTTCTTTAATATCATTTGAAACAGTATTTTCAGGATCATTTTCATTACCAAAACTGAAAGTCATGGCAACATTTAAAGACTGACCTCTTTTAGCTAATTGTTTTTGAATTTCTTTGTAATAGTCAATTACTCTGTCTTTATATGCTACTGTCAAAATAGCATTAAATTGTCTTTTTTGTGATTGATCTTCCCAATTTTCTAAGATTTCTGTTACAGTTCTAGGAATATGTGTTGCATCTTGATATGTTAATAAATCATCTTTTTTAGCTTTTTCTTCAACTTCAAGATCAGACAACTGTTGAATTGAACGTTGCTGGATACGAGTTGATTTTTTACCAAATTCTTTTTGAATCAGTTGATCTTTTAAATCATCATAACTTTTGAATTCGCCCGTATTGATGTAATCAACATTGAATCCTAAAACATTTCCATCTCTAATTGCTTCATCAATAGTATATCTATGAAGTTCAGGTCCAAATAATTTTTCAGTAGTGTTAATTAGTTCACTTTTATTGCCTTGTTTATGGATCATGCCTTTAACTTTATTTTCTTCAAATAAAGGAGTCCCAGTGAAGCCATAAAACAGACCATTCTTATGAAAGTATTTCTTAATTAAGCCCATCATCTGACCCATAGTTGTTCTTTGAGCTTCATCAATAATAAAGACTATTTTTTTATCCGCAAGATCATAATTTTTATTAGCTTCAAGGTCTTTTACTAAATTTGCTAATTTAAAAGTTGTTGTTATTACAATGCTATTTATTTTAGATTCCAGCTTTTTTCTTAATTGATAAGTTGAAGCAGTACTATCAACATCAACAGATTCATATGCTGAATATGCTTTAAAGCTTTTGGCAGTATTAGCATCTAATTCTTTGCGATCAACCATGAAAACAACTTTATTAAATGATTTTAATCGTGTTGATAAAAATAATGCTGTTTTAAAACTAGTAATTGTTTTACCAGATCCTGTTGTATGCCAAATAAAGCCACCATGTGGGATGTGACTTTTGGTGTCTTCTCCCATTGCAGCTGCTTCAATTGCTTGCAATGCATGAACTTGATATGGTCGCATTAACATATGGCGTCGATCTTCTTCATCTTTAGCTTCATCAATTACTAGGTAGTCACCTACCATTTGATGTGCCATTGGGATCTTCAAAAATTGCTTAATAATCTGATGCCATTCATTAATAACATTGTTTTTAGAATCTGCCCAATGAAAAACAAAACTTGGATTAAAATCGGCTTCTGATTTGGGAGTTGCAAAATAACGAGTTTCAATTTCAGAGTTAATTACCATCATTTGCGAAAAAGCCATAAAGTTATTTTGATATTCGCCATCACGATAATAACGTTTGAATTGTCCAAATGCTTCATCTATACTTTTATCAGTTCTTTTCTGTTCAATATTAATTAATGGAAGTCCATTGATTAATAAAACAATATCAAAACGATTATGCTCAGTTTGTACTTCACGGGCAATTTGATAGCTTGAATCTCCGCCTGATACTTCAGCTTTTTTAAAAATAGTCAGAGTAATTTGCTTTTTTGTTACATTTGGATTGTCATCACGAAAAATTCCATCAATTTTACCAGTACTATTTTCCATAGACAATAGTTTAGCTGCTTCATAGCTATTAGAGATATTCTTAACTTTTGTCATCACTTGATTGAACTCATTATCAGTAAGCTCAACTTGCTCTAATTCTTCTGCATTAATCCTATTTAACTGCTGGCGCCAATTATTAATTAAATCTTGAACAGTTACTTTATGAGTATTTCCATTTAATTCCTCTGGTGCAACCCATTTATATTTTGTTAGTTCATTGACGAAGTTTTGTTGGTATTGCTTTTCACTTGCGTTTTTAGGAGTATTCATATAGATTTTTTCTCCTTTTATTAATTTTGATTAGACAAACATTTCATTTAAATATGCTTGTTTGAGATTTTTGAGTTTGTCGAGTTTGCGTTGTTGGAGGGTTATGAGATGGTCTAGATTTTGAAAGAATTTGCCTATTTTTTTAATTTCAGCCTTTAAAGGAATATATACTATTTGGCTATCTAAATCATTTTTTTTAAGATTTCCTATTGCTCCATTTCCACCTACAACGTAATTATTTATAAATTTTGAATACCAGGGTGAACCCATTAACGCATTTAAAAACTCTGAATTATCTGAAAAAGCCAACAGCATAAATCCTCCATGAACAGCGGATTTCTCAGGAATATCATGAATTATCGCATGTTTTCCAACTAATTTGCTTGAGCCGTTAGCGGCTGTGATAAGAATATCACCATTACGAACGTAAGAGATATTAACAGAATCTTTATTAACAAAAACATCATCACTATGAATTTCAAAAGTATTTCCATTAATATTTGAAGAACGAAGGACACGACTATTATTGTTATCACCGTTCATAACATCCTGAGGTTTATAAGTAAGTCCTCTTCGTGTTGTTGCTACCTCAGCAAACTTCCTCTCTTCCCAAGCTGGAGCATCCCTAAACTCTCTAAACCTTCTTTTCGGCACTAATTTTTCTTCACTACTCATTATTTCACCACCAATTCACTCAACATCTGATTAAATTCATCTTCAGCACTACTAATTTCTTGATCTAAATCATTTATTGTTTCTGAATACATTGAATTCAATTTTTCTAAAGTACTAATTTCTTCATTAATAGGTGCCTTAACTAAAGCAATAAACTTATTCAAAAGGCTACCAAACCATTTTTTATAAACTAATTGATCAATTTCTTTATCAGTTAATTTTTCAATTCGATCATATACTGCATCATTTAATTGCTTTTCTTGATTTTTTATATTCTTTTCAAATTGCTTTTGATTATCAACAATATCTATGACTTTAACTAACTTACTTTCAAAACTATCATCTGGAAACTTAAAATTATCCTGCAGTTCTTTAATACGCTTTTTTACACTACTTTTACCAACAGTACGATCTTTATTTTGGTCAATTTTATTCCAATTAACTGGCTGATGTTGAGCCATATAATCAAGCTTATCAGCTTTATTAGGCTTAGTTTCTAAAAAGTTTAAGTAATCATTTAATGCTTCAACTTCTGGAATGGTAATATTGTTTAATGCTTCATTTAATTCAGTTTTTACTTCTTTGATATTAAATTCTGTATTATCATCATTTAATACTTCAAATTCACCATCATCTTCTGATAAAGAGTCACTAATTTCATCTAATTGAGCTTGAAAGTCACTAACTTTACTTTTCTCTTCTTCAATTTGATCTAATTCATCTTTAAATAATTCTTGTTTGATCAATTCAACAGGAACTATTGCACCAACCCATCCATCTTGTTCTTCATGTTTTTTAGCACCTTGCCCCTTTGTGACCATATTAGGTTGGCGAGTCCTTCCAGCTTTATAAAAACCTTCATTACTAATTAATTCTAGATCATTTTTTAGATATTTATTCCATAATTCAGCAATAATTTGATATCCAGCATATTTATCAACATAATCATATTTTGCTAATAAATTCTTGATATCTGTTAACATCTCGTCTTTAAGTTCATTCAATTCAGTATTTTGATCAACTTCTTTTAATTGAACATAATATTTGTCAAAGTATGCCTTAATATCTTGTGATAGATCATCAATTTTATTTTTGATCTTATCATCGGCCAAAATATTTTTCTTCATTGTATTAACATCTTGTGTTAATTCTACATATCCAGGTCGAATTTCTTTAAAAGCAGCCTTAATTACTTCAGGAGCGACATTTTGAATTACCTTTAATTCATCAAGGCTCTTTTTAGGAATTCCTCCTTGTAAATATCCATCAACATCTTGAACAAGTTCAGAATATTTAGCTTCAACATAACGTGGAATATTTAAGTTATAATCATTTGCTTTAATCTCTTTTAAAGACGCTAAATGACTATAGTGCTTAACCTCTGTCTTATTAATATAGGTATCCACAATCTTAGCAATATCACGTTCGCGTAAGACATTGTTTTTACCTATCTTTGCATAGTCATTAGATGCGTCAATAACTAAGACTGGTGCATTCAAATCACGATTTTTCTTTAAGATTATAACTACGACAGGTATACCAGTATTAGTAAACATATTACTTGGCAAGCCAATAATTGCATCAATATAATTTTTATCAATTAACTTTTGACGAATAATACCTTCTGTGTCCCCTCTAAATAAGACCCCATGAGGTAATACAATTGCCATAGTGCCTTGTTGGCCTAAGTGATATAAACCATGCATCAAATATGCAAAATCACCTTTAGAGTCTGGGGGCAAAACACCAAAACTAGAAAATCTAGGATCACTAACTTTTAATGGAGTATCTTCATGCTTGTTCCATTTCTTATCAGAATATGGTGGATTCATCACAACAGCATCAAATTGAACACCTTCACCTGGTTGACTAGGATCTTCAGGCCAATCTTGGGCTAAGGTATTTCCATTTTTTATGGTCATATTTTCTGGTCGAACACCATGCAATAATAAGTTCATCCGAGTCAAATTATAGGTTTCTGTAATATATTCTTGACCATAATATTGAAGTTGGCTTTTTGCTTTTTTATTTAAATGATCTCCTACAGTCAACAACAAAGAACCAGATCCGACCGTTGGATCATAAATTGATTTTACAGTGGTTGTTTTAGCTACAATTTGTGCCATAACTTCACTAACTTGTCTTGGAGTATAGAATTCTCCTGCCTTTTTACCCGCATTAGAAGCAAATTGCCCGATCAAATATTCATTAAGATATCCGCATTTTCAAGTTCAATCATATTCAGATCAGCGAATAACATGATCAAATCCCGAATATTTTTGCTTCGCTTATTTAGATCACTACCTAATCCTGAATCAGTCAAATCAATGATTGAAGTCGAAAATAAGCCTTTAAAGTCATCATAATTATCACTAATGGCAATAGAACGCTCAAAATTATTTAAACTATCCATAACATTTTGTAGTTCAAAATTACCTTCATTTATATCTTTTACCCATTTCTGATATAGATATTGAGGTTTTACATAATAACCTAATTTATCTTGGAGCATTTTAGTAAGCTGATCACCATATTTTTTATAATTTGTTTCATACTCTACAAAAATATTTTGTGGATCTTTTATTCCAGCACTTATTTTAAAAGTCTGAAGTGTTTTATCACTTAGAAATTTATAAAACATTAAGCCAAGCATATAATTTTTATATTGACTTGCATCCATTGAACCTCTAAGATCATTGGCTCCATTCCATAATCTACGCTTTATTTCATCTGATGTTATCATACTTACAATTATCCTATTCCATTATTCTTAAAAATTTCTACACCCTATTATACTAGACTAACTGCAATATTTAGACACTAAAAAAGCCCAACATGATTTTTTCCATATTGAACTATTATCAATTATTTAACCTGAACCATACAATACTAATTAACCATTAACCATCCAATCATAAAAATCAGATGACTTTCTAGCCGGGAATTTGACACTTTTAAATTAATTCATTTTTGTTAAGCTATATCTATCAAGAGTTCAAACCCATTATTTTTGCTCGAAAAAGTGTCAAACTTGAGAGTATACCATAATGAACACTGTTTTGGTGAACTATATTACCTTAATTCAATTAATTACCTATTCTAATCTTCATCTAAATAAAAATTTTTCAAACGATAGGTAGTTACTGGTTCTACATAATAATTATACTTCGCAACCAAATCACAAATCTTCTCACCATTAATTAAAGTAATAATCCTAGTGCCTTGTCTGGCAGTCTTTCTAGCATCCCGAGTGAAATCAGAATTAGTAATAAAAATGCCAAATTCGACATTATACTTATCCATCGCACCACGGAATTTATCAATTTCAAGAGAAGACACTTTGCCTTGCCAGCGCTTTGCCTGCAATGCTACTCGTGTAGTTCGATAATCATCTGCTTGCACATAACCAAATCCAGCTAACCCGCCATCTGCAACATATTGGACGCCAATCTTGTCATCCACATCAACGCCCATTCTCACTAATAGCCCTCGGCAAAACAATTCAAACTTTTTAGGATTCATTTTCATTAATGCATCCAATAACTGACACCGCCAAGACTCTTCATCACTTACATCATCCGCTTCTGCAGTTTCATCTTCTGCTTCACTTTCTTTACTATTTTGATCCAAAATTAATCTAACATCTTTTTGTGCATTAAATGTATTTAAATCAACATTTCTACCTTTTTTTAAGAAAGCTCTAATTGATAATGTCCCAAGTCTTCAATAAATCCAGCTAGTATCAAATACTTTACTGCAAAATTAAGAGTGTATCTAAAGGGATGATATACTGTGCCAGTATTCTTTGATGTTTTTTCTTTGTCAATTTGTTCTTGTGAAAAATAGTTAGAGTTTTCTCTTAATTCTTGCAAGATATCTTTTCTAGTAACTGGTCCACCCAGATTTTGCATTGCTATTAAGATATCTTTCATAGCTTTATTTTCAGTTTCAATTTTATGGTTTGCTACGATAATGTGCTCCTAATTATTTTTCAGTGTTCGCTTTTTATGTATTGCCCCAATCATTGTAGGGATAGTTCTACAACTATTTGGTCAGTGGTTAAATGATCGTAATAATTTTTAGCACAAGTGGCTATATATTATTTTACTTTAACACCAAACGATCAATTAACATTGTAATTTGGTGATATATCAACAATTATATTAGTTTTTAAGCATTGAATATTATACTAATCAAACGATCACCAAACGATCAGCAATCTTTAATATCACACATATTGATCATCTGGAGTTACTTGATAATGGCTCAATTGATGCCATATTGGTGTCGGTTATTTTATGGGGATTAATGGGGTTAGTTTTTGGCCTTGGTGCTTTAATTTTTGACATAAAAACATGGTCACTCCGTACAAAAACAATTGTGAATTTTAGACACGAAAAAAGCTCAACATGAATTTTCCCATATTGAGCTGACTGTGTTTTGAAATTTAAATATGTGTTTTTTTATTAAGACATTAGCAACTCACCTGCAAAACATTCGGCTTGCCATTCTGGATTCTTATATAACAGTTGTTAATAATTTGCAAAAATACTGATACAGATCTCTATTAGTTTTTATTGAAAATACAAACATATGTTTGTATAATATGGCAAGGAGTGATAAGTTGCCATGTATGATTATAAATATGAACCGCACAGAGTTATTTTTATGATAGATATGAAGAGTTTTTACGCAAGTTGCGAGTGTATACGACTTGGCCTTAACCCGATGCTAGCTGAGTTAGTTGTGATGTCTAGACAGCCAGGTGCTTCATTTAACTCAGGTTTAATCATGGCTTCTTCACCTATGGCTAAGAAAAGATATGACATTAAAAATGTCATGCGTGGTAGGGATTTACCTAGCTTAAAAAAAGCGAGCAGTCTTAAGATTGTTAGCCCGCATATGAATTTGTACATTAAACGGAGCATGGAAGTTGTGCAAATTTTTGAGAAATATGCTGCCCCAGAAAATATACACGTTTATTCTATTGATGAGTCAATGATAGATATGACGAAGTCTTGGAAATTATTCGGTGATGATCCATATCTGGTAGCCAGAAAAATTCAGAAAGATATTAAGGATACGCTTGGCCTATATACAACCTGCGGAATTGGCGAGAATCCTCTTTTGGCCAAATTGGCGATGGACATTGAGGCTAAGCATAATCACTCATTGATCGCTCGATGGCATTATATAGATGTTCCTGATAAAATTTGGAAGATTAGCTGTCTGGAAGATGTCTGGGGTATTGGGAAGAGAACTGCAACACATTTAAGGCGATTAGGGATTAATAATATGTATGAGTTAGCGCATACTGATCCTTCAATTCTGAAAAAAGAGTTCGGAGTCATAGGTGAGCAACTTTTTGCAATGAGTTGGGGTGTTGATCGTAGCATTATCTCACATAAGTATGTTCCAAAATCAAAAAGTTATAGTAATTCTCAAGTTCTACCGCGGGATTACTATAAACAAAATGAGATTGAAATTGTAATTAGAGAGATTGGTGAGCAAGTTGCTGCTCGAATACGTGCTCATGGTTTAAGAGCTGGAAAAGTTAGTCTTTCAATTGGCTATTCTTATGCTGCGTTAGATTATGACATCAATAAAAGAGGTTTTTCTATTCAAAAAAAGATTATTTCTACCTCTTCAAATGATGCACTAGTAAGCACATTAATTTCTATTTTTAGACAAGAATGGAATCATGTTCCTGTCAGAAACATCGGCGTAGATTATAGTTGTCTTTCGCCCGATATTAGTCAGCAACTCAATATTTTCAAAGATCCTCAACAAGAAATTAAAGCACGCAATTTAGATTATACGGTTGATAAATTACGAAAAAAATATGGGTTTAGTAGTGTTATTAAGGCTTCTAGTCTTATGAAAGGTGCTACTGCTGTTCAGCGTAGTCAACTAGTTGGCGGCCACAATGGTGGTAATGCTTATGAATAGTGATTTTGACAAGCAGGTAGATTGTTTTTTTAGACATTACCACGATCGTGGAATGGTTAAGTGGGCTGGATTTTATCTAAGCGATCATGTGCTGAAGATGCATAAAAAGAGTGAAGCTAATGCCTATGTAGAGGTCAAAAAAGAAGAAATGTCTATTGAAGATATAAGTAAGGTTTTGATGAAAGCATACAGCGAAAAGCGTATCATATCTGTACAACTTGGATTACTAGATCAGGAAGGAGTAATTCCTAAGAGTTTTTCGGGGCATGTTTTGGGTTTTGATGAAGATAAAGTGATGATTGATGAACATATTATAGAGATTGAAGATATTAATCATGTGGAGATAAGATAAAATAGATGAACGGCAAACTTAAACAGGATGATTAATATTATCTATTGTATTTTTAATTTTAGTCGATTCACAATTTTTGAATCCTATCATTTGTGCTTTACTATCATCTTCATCACAAATGTTCCTAATATTATTATTTATTCTCCTGCACGCTCTAGTACTGTCACACTTTCAATATGCCACGAGATCAGTTGGATATTGACTAACCGCTTTACTAAGCGATTTATACTATTCGCGCTGAATTAGCACAGTTATTAACTCGGGCTATAAATTCTGAATTATAGTGGAAATTTAAGATGAATTAGAGCCAACTATTTCATTAGTTTTTGGAAAAATATTAGTTTAATAATTATTGCCTTTGACAACGATTAAATAAATCCTTAATTGCTATTTTGTCTCATTTATATTGTCTCTTTTTCTAAGATGAGGTATACTTTCTAAAGTAAAAGAGGGGGATCTTATGAATACTTGGAATAAATTAATCACAATTTCTAATGACTATCAAAAATCACTAGTGTCAGAAGTTAAGAGGCAAAACGGGATCTATTATACTCACCCCGACCTGGCATACTTTATTATGAAAAATATGTTTTCAACTACAAAACTTCTCAATGAAAAACATATATGGTCCCTTTCATTTCTAGAGCCTTGTGGCGGTCTGGGTTCATTTGTTTTTGCCTACTTACGGGTAATAAAGGAACAATTTAACTTAACAAAAAATCAAGCACTTAATTTGATTCACAATATTTATTACTGTGAATCGGATAAAGTGGCTGCAAAGAAATACAGGTCATTACTCAAATTATTTGCAAAAGAGTATTTTGATATTAACATTTGTTCAAAGGATACCAATATAGGAGGGGCATTAATTTATGACCTTTCTTCTCAACACCCAGCAGAATATAAACCAATAAGCAACTATTTTTCAAAAAATCAATTTGACATAATTGTTACAAATCCTCCTTACAAAAATTTAAGAGCAGAAAAACGGCAATTTGCTGATGTCCATAATTTTTTAAATGTTAAAGAAAATTATGCACAGATAAAAAATGATGCTAGCTCTAGATTTCCTATGTCCCCGAAAGGAGGTGCTAATCTCTATAAATATTTTTCAGAGGAGATCATTTCACAATACAGCCATCCTGGTAGCAGAATTGCATTATTAATACCATCGACTATTCTCACTGATAAAACTTGTTCACTTTTAAGAAAGTACGTCATTAGCAAGGATTTAACAACCGTTGGTTACATACCAGAATCGTCATACGCTGTTGATGCAAAGCAGTCACTGTCATATTTAACCATGATTAATCAAAAATCTATTTCTAATCATGGCATACATGTGATAATCCATAAAGATCATACTTACAGCCACTCTTATGTTAATAAACAACAACTTATTAATAATTCACATGATAATTCCATAATCATCACAGATGAGCATAACTATGAAATTTTAAATTTGCTTGAACAATCACCTAAGTTAAAAGACTTAGATTTTATTTTAAACCAGCGTGGTGAATTGGATATTTCGCTAAACAAAAATTTTATTACCGAAAATCCTACTTCGTTGAAACTTATTAAGGGAAGAAATATTCATAAATATAAAATGGACAGGGACAATGTTTTATATGTTAAACCAAGTTTTTTAAAATATTCAAAAAAAGCAAGATATACGCAAAATTTTCGAATTGCTTGTCAGCAAATTGTTAATATTGATAAAAAAGATAGACTTATTTTTTCTCTTATCCCCCCTAAACACATTCTAGGCAATTCTTGCAATTTTTTGAGTATTTCTGAGAATCGATTTGGGATAGACCTTTTTTTCCTACTTGGTGTTTTAAATTCCAACATAGTCAATTGGTATTTTAAGCTTTTTAGTAGTAATAGCCATGTTAACAATTACCAAATTGATTTGCTTCCTTTACCTATTGTTTCTTTAAAACAAGTTACAGAATTATCTTCACTTGTAAAAGAAATGGTATCTAATCCTTCAATTGAATTAAATAAAAAAATAAATCAAAAAGTAGTTAATTACTTTAAAAATTCCAAAAATACTATAAAAAACATACCACAAGGACAAAAGCAAAAAATGAATAAAACTGAAAAAGCAAAAAATGTTCAACTATCATTACTCACACCTTTTGAGGATGATATTAGTGAAATTGCACAAAATAAAAAAATGGAGGTCAGATCAGCTATAGATAATCATTTATTATTAAACAACACCACCTATAAACTTAGTGACCTTGATATGCAAATGGTTAAAAGTATACCAGAGGGTGGAAATTGGCAAAACATTCCAGATAAGATAGTACAAAAATCTAAAAGATTGCAAGGTATAGTAAAATCTGGAGGGCGAACTACTTTATATGGTCGATTAAAATATAATAATCCAAGTTACACCATAACAACATATTTTAATAGACCGGGAAACGGTTGCTATATACATCCAGTTAAGGATCGAGTGATCACGACTAGGGAAGCTGCTCGATTACAAAGTTTCCCCGATAGCTACTATTTTTTTGGTAATCAAAGGGACAAACTAAATCAAATTGGAAATGCTGTACCCCCTATTATTGGATTTCAATTAGGAAAACAACTTAAAGAACAGCTTCACGTGTCAAATGCTGTCGAACTTTTTGCCGGAGCAGGCGGAATGTTTTATGGAATGAAAGAAGCTGGTATTAAGCACATTATTGCTAATGACATAGACAAAAGCGCTTGTATTACTCTAAAAATAAACAACCCTGAAACGGATGTACTTTGTGGCGATATTAATGACGAGTTAATACAACATGAAATTATATCTAAAGCTATCAAAGAAAAGGCTGATATTATTGCCGGAGGTCCTCCTTGTCAAGGATTTTCATTAGCCGGCTTTCGAAGAGATGATGACCCAAGAAACAAACTCTTTAAACAGTTTTACAAAATAGTAAAGGGTGTAACTCCTAAAGCTTTCATCTTTGAAAATGTACCGGGATTGTTGAGCTATAAATCGGGAAAAACATATAATGAAATTAAGCAGGTTTTTAAGGACTTAAACTATAATGTCATGGGGAAGCAACTTATGTTTAATGAGTACGCCGTCCCGCAAAAAAGGAAAAGAGTAATAATTATAGGTATTAGAAATGATTTAAATGTAGATCCTGAATCTTTATATCCTACGAAAACAACTCAAAATCATTTTATATCTGTATCCGATGCAATTTCTAATATTGAAGATATTGAACATAACCGTCTAGTAAAAGTTCCCCAAAGTGAAGGCCTATATCAACAATTTATTCAAAATGAAATAAGTATTCAACAGTACATGAATACAATTACTAATCAAAATTATTAGCAATAAAATAGATGCTAGCGAAAAATTATGTAATACCTGATTTTTTCACTAACATCTATTTTTAATTTCTTAACAATCTGTGTTGGATGCTTTTATTAAGTAAAACAAACTGATTAAATACGATCGGATCAGAAACATTAGTATTTATTTTTTTACACAAAGAAGATAATTCTTGCTTTTCCTGTTTATTTAAAATCGATTTGATATGCCTATTGTTTTTATTATGGTAATCTTCTACTGATTGGAAAGAAACTCTTATATACCTTTCATACTCTTTAGTTAACTGCTTACTTACTTTTTTAGGAGTCTTATCATAAGAACCATTAATTGAATTAAAGTGATAATTATACCTAAAATATGATTCCTTTGGCTTGAGCAAGACCCTAGTTAAAAAGTCGTTTCCTTTCCCATCATCTGTATTACTACTAATTATCCATAAGCATTCCATATATGCATTCATATTTTGTTTTAATATTGTCCTATACTTTTTAAGATCATCATCATTACAAACGGATGTTTCCATTTTTGCCCAAATATCCGAAGCAAACCAAGAGATAGGTTTTATTCTATACTTCTTTTCTTTCTCCTTTATAAGGTTAAAATCATCCATTTTAAGTCTATCACGCTTCGACGAATTTGCTGATCCAGACATTCGCTGCAAAAAATGAGGATCATGAATAAATCCTAGAGAAATAGGCCCTATGTGGTCTGCAGAAACACCATCAAAATATTTACTCCCCATAAATTTATTAGCAGCGACTATATTCCCATCACTCCAATATTCATAAGCTCGTCTATCTTTAGTATATGATTTAAGGTTGGAATCACTTCTACCTTTGTCTTCTCTTTTTCGACAGCATCTATTATAGGAATGGTACCCATCAAAACGATCTGGCCAGTCAGACATTGCTCCTGGTCCAAACATTTTTAGATTTGAATTTCTACATTTTTTCTCAATAGTATTAATAATTTCATCAATCGATTTATTTCCCATCTCATTTAATGACAATTTAGCGTGTTTAATCAACATATTCTTTATATTTTCATCATTAATCCCAGATTTTCTTAAGTATTTAATAACGTCAAATACAGAATCATATCTATTAAAATCATAATCATACCTTTTTTCTAAATATTTAACAAAATTCTTATTAGGATAAATATAACGTAACGACATTTTCTTCCCACATATCTGGCAAACTTTCTCTTTGGTAGGATGGATAGCAAGGGCTACTTTTGCATTTTTGCTAGAACCAGTGATCCCTAATTCCTTAGCCTTTTTATCTATCCACTCTTGTCGTTCCTTGCCTATCTTAGAATTTGCGGTTGCCACCCATCCGACAGTACCATCCTTTTCCCTTCTGTAAGGCATTCCATCATAATTACTGCAATGTATTATCATTTGCATATATTTCTCAAACTCTGGTGCATACTTCTTAGTAACCATGTCCATCTATCTCCTTTATAAAAACATTACTAACTAACACATTTTGTAAAATTCATTTTAATACGGCAGTTTGCTATTTCTAACATCAGCACTTAACTTGTATCTTTTAATAACTGCCCTAACTTCTTTCAGGCTTACATTGCATACTGGTGATAAAGTAACCATTGTATATACTTAGGAACAAACTCACAGTTGATATAAGGAACTCCATTTATTTTTAATTCTGGAGAAACTGTACCGTCATTTTTTCGTAATGATACAAATCTAAACTCCTCTTCATGAAATAGTCTAGGGTTTTTGAAAACCATATTAAATAACGCAATGTTCTTTGAGCAAAGAATAAGAATTTCTGTCATATCATCAGGATCTTTTCTTAGTCCTCTATATGCATCTAGCCATTCTTGAACTAATGGCTCTATATAACTTTTTTGTTTTTGTTTAGTAAGCATCTTTTCAACTATTGGACGAACATCACGGGCACCATCAAAGGAAGACAGTTCAACATTGCGGCCTTTTTCTGATAACTCAAGTAGTCGTCCATCCTGTATAAGATACCCAGTCATGATCAGATATTTAACGGCATAATTAAGTGTCCACGCAAACGGACTGTATTTATTGCCTGTCTTTTTAGAAACCTTAATTTTATCTACTTCATCTTCGGAAATGACATTTGAATTATCGTGAATATCCTGTCGTATTTCTTTCCTGGTAACTTGCCCACCTAATCGATGCATTGATTTAAGTACTTCGTTCATCGTTAGATTTTCAATATTGATTTGTCGATTTGCCATTCTGCTACCTACCTTAATGATCTTCTTTTATTAATATTATACGTCGAGTACACAACTGTCCTGCAAATTTTCTAATTTTCAAGCAAAATAAGCAAAATACAATATTGCTTTCGCCCACTCACCCCTGAGCACCAAATTAGTCTATTTTCGCACCATCTGTATCTGCCTTCATATCAACTTTTACACACATTCACTACCTCAATCAACACGACCCGCTAAACTGGACATTAGCATACTCGACTATCGAAATAGGACATTGAACACTCGACCCGCCGACCTTAAATAGAAAAAGTGTACTAATTCCAATCACTTAGAAAGGAAAAAATACACTTTCAATCATCTGTAAATACCGTTATGACGCGGTTTATCGGCTATTTTTCTGTACGTTCGAGAACAGTAATAGATTCAATATGTGGAGTCTGTGGGAACATATCAACTGGGGTAATCTTGTTGAAGTTATAGCCTTTTTCTTTAAACTCAACCAAATCACGAACCAAAGTAGCTGGATTACATGAAATATAAACTACTTTTTTCGGATTAGTCTTAACTGTCGCATCAATGAATTCAGAAGTTAACCCTTTTCTTGGAGGATCAACAAAGACTACATCACTTTGCATCCCATCTGCAGCCCATTGTGGCATCATCTCTTCTGCCTTACCAACGAAGTATTCCGCATTATCAATGCCATTTAACTGTGCATTTTCTCTAGCGTCTTGCACTGCATCTTTGACAACTTCAATCCCTCTAACTTGCTTAACATGCTTTGCAACACTTAATCCAATCGTACCAATACCAGAATATGCATCAACTACAACATCATCTTTTTGCAAGTCAGCACTCTTGATTGCTAGGTCATATAGTCTAGGCGTTTGCAAGGTATTGATTTGGAAAAATGATTGTGGAGAAATCTTAAATTCCAGATCACCAACCTTATCAGTGATTTGATCTTTGCCCCATAATAAGTAATCATTTTTACCCAAAATTACATTAGTTTTCTTAGGATTATGGTTCAAAATGATGCTGGTAACTCCATCAATCTGGCTAATTTCACTGATCACATTAGGCAATTGCTTGAAATCTTTATGCAAGCAAACTAATATCACCATAACTTCACCAGTAGCAATACTTCTTCTAACTTCTAGGTAGCGAACTTCACCTTTATTATGTGCTTCATCATATGCAGGTACATAATTTTTACGCAAAATATCACGCACTGCAACTAAGACCTTATCAATCTTAGGATCAGTTGTGAAAAAGTCAGTTAATGGCACTAAATCATGTGAATGTTTTCTGAAAAATCCAATCTCTAATTTACCATTAAGTCTTCTTACTGGCACTTGAGCTTTGTTGCGATATCCTACTTGAAGGGGCGAAGGCATAGTTTTAGCTACTTCAATGTCATCTAAATGAACTTTTTTAAGCAAGTTGATTATTTGCGTTTGCTTGAATTCTAGTTGTTTTTCATAAGTTAGATGAGCTAGACTAGCTAGTCCTGTTTGTACCCATTGATTTAATTTAATAGATACACGATCTGGGCTTTGCTTAATTATCTTTTCAATTTTTGCAAAAGCAAAACTTTTTTTAACCTTTAATAATCTAGCAGATACCACTTCACCAGGAAGTGCATTATTGACAAAGATTGTCATCCCATCTAAATGTGCCACTCCCATTGCTTCATAAGACAAGTCTGTAATTGTTAATTCTACAAGTTGATTTTTTTCCATATAATACCTCTTTAGCATCTAAATATTTATTCCTTCTAGTAAAATTTTTGACTATAAATCTCCGATTCATATCAGGAGTCAATTTTAACTTATCAGATACTTTTTCATGATAAAAATTTTCTCTTTCATAAAAATAGAGTCTAGATTAATACCAGACTCTATTTAACCGTATTTTCACATATTTAGCCAATGTAAAACTCAATGTGCTGTTTTAAATTAGTAAATGTAACTGGCAAATATCCACCTATTTCACCATCTAGGTTAACAGGTATTTCCTTACCTCTACTTTTTCCAATTAGTTCAACTTTGAGTTTTTTTGTTTTGGTATAAATAATCCCAGGATCATTTACATGTTTACCATTAAGTGCCATCACCATTAATCTAAGCATATTCAATGGATCAGATGGCTTCACAATTAATAATTGAAATAATCCATCACTTAATTCAGCACCAGGCATCACTTGATTAAGTCCACCAATAGATGTCGTCATCCCAAGCAAAAACATGGACAACTCACCTTCATAAACGCCTTTATCATAGGTCATGCGCAGATCATTACTACTTATATTGGGCAACATTTCAGCACCCTTTAGTAAATATGCGCTATAGCCCATCGCTGATTTAATTTCAGATGGAACCCCATAAGTCAATTCAGTCAGTGAACCACTTGCTGCAATATTGACAAAGTATTTATCATCTGCTTTACCAATATCCATTTTGCGAGTTTTATTTTTTAAGATAATTTCAGCAGCTTCTATCCCATCTTCTCGAGGAATATTCATTGCTCTGGCAAAATCATTCGTTGTTCCCGCAGGTATAATTGCCATTTTGGGTCTTTTTGGTAAAAATGCAATCCCATTAACTACTTCGTTAATAGTTCCATCGCCACCAGCTGCAACAATTAACTCAAAACCAGCTTTTGCAGCACGTGTTGCTTCATGTTGAGCAGAATATTTATCTGGAGTTGTACGAAATGCACTAGCTTCAAAGCCAGCTTGCTCCAAAATATTTAAAATTCCACCAACTTGTTTTGGCATCTGTTCATGTCCTGAAACAGGATTATAAATTAATCTTGCTTTCCTTACCATTAAACAACTTACCTACTTTAACGACTTTGTAATTCTTTGTTCAACAATTGGTTAACAATCTTAGGGTTGGCTTTACCACGAGTTTGCTTCATGATTTGACCAACTAAGAAGCCAATTGCACGATCTTTACCGTTCTTAAAGTCTTCAACTGATTGTGGGTTATTATCTACTATTTGTTTAACCATAGGTTCCAATACACTAAGGTCAGATAATTGAACCATACCTTTGTCTTCAACATATTTCTTAGGGTCAGTTCCATTTTTAACAGTTTCTGCGAAGACTTTTTTGGCAATCTTACTTGAAATAGTACCATCTTTAATCAATTGGATCATCTTAGCTAGGTTTTCAGGCGTTAGCTTAATATCTTTCAATTCAACTTTGTTGTCATTCAAGTAACCATTAACTTGAGTGTTCATCCAGTTAGCAGTTAATCTTGGATCACCACCAGCATCAATTGCACCATTGAAGAAGTCTGAACTTTCCTTAGTTTGCAAAATAACATCTGCATCATAAGGAGTAATTCCTAATTCATCAATATAGTACTTACGGCGTTCAGCTGGGGATTGTGGTACTTGTTCAGCAATTTCATCAATCCATGATTGTTTGATGTGATATGGAGGAATATCTGGTTCTGGGAAGTAGCGATAATCTGCATCGCCTTCTTTAACACGCTCCAAAACTGTCTTACCAGTATTTTCATCAAAACGACGGGTTGATAATTGAATTTGTCCACCAGATAATAATACTTCTTGTTGACGTTTTTCTTCATATGCAAGAGATTGACGAACATGTTGGAATGAGTTTAAGTTCTTCATTTCAACTTTTGTTCCTAATTCTTTTTGTCCAGCAGGGCGGATTGAAATATTAGTATCAACACGCATAGAACCTTGCTCCATCTTAACATCAGAAGCTCCAGTAAATTGAACGATCTGACGCAATTTTTCTAGATATGCATATGCTTCATCTGGATCTTGCATATCAGGTTCTGAAACAACTTCAAGTAATGGTACACCCTGACGGTTCAAGTCAACATAAGAAAACCCATTAGATCCGTGAGTGTTTTTACCAGCATCTTCTTCAATATGCATTTCATGGATACCAATACGTTTTTTCTTTCCATGAACTTCAACTTCAACATAGCCGTCGCGTGCTAGTGGTTGGAAAAATTGAGTAATTTGATAAGCCTTTGGATTATCTGGGTAGTAATAATTCTTACGATCAAAGTGAGTTACTGGTGAAATCTTAGCGTGAGTTGCAATAGCAACCATAATTCCTAAGCGATAAACTTCTTTGTTCAACACTGGCAATACACCAGGGAATCCCCAGTCAATAACGTTAGTTTCGGTATTGGGTTCAGCACCATAAGTTACAGGAGTTGGAGAAAAGATCTTACTCTTTGTCTTTAACTCGAAGTGAACTTCTAGTCCAATAGTCGATTTAAAATTCATTCTTTAATCCTCCATTCCTGTTGGTGTAATCTTATAAAATTCATTATTTCTTTCAATAAAGTCAGCAACTTTAAAGACATTTGCTTCATCAAAGCGTTTAGCCATAATTTGGAAACCAACTGGCATTCCATTAACTAATCCAGCTGGAACACTTGCTGCAGGCAATCCCGCTAAGTTAGCAGAGATAGTCAAGATATCGTTATTGTACATCTTAATTGGATCAGAAATTTCACTACCAATATTAAATGCAGGTTCAGTTGTAGTAGGGCCTACAACAACATCGTTTTCAGCAAAAATCTTCTCAAAGTCTTGGCAAATTAATGTTCTAACTTTTGCAGCTTGTCTAAAGAACTTATCATAACTTCCTGCAGATAATGCAAATGAACCAAGCATAATGCGACGCTTAACTTCTTTACCAAATCCTTCAGAACGTGATTTCACATAAACATCTAATAAGTTCTTAGTGTCTTGTGCACGATAACCATAACGAATTCCATCATATCTTTGCAAGTTAGATGAAGCTTCACTAGATGCAATAATGTAGTAAGTTTGAACAACATATTTAGTATGAGGTAGCGAAACTTCATTAATAATTGCACCTGCGTCACGTAAGTTGTCAATTTGACCTTGAACTGCTTCTTTGACCCCTTCATCTACAGCATCACTCATGTATTCTTTTGGTACTGCAACACGCAATCCTTTAATATCTTTACCCAAAAATTCAGTAAAGTCAGGGACTTGCTTTTCAGATACAGTAGAATCTCTTTCATCGCGGCCTGCAATAACATTTAATACTTGTGCAGAATCTTTAACACGCTTAGTTAAAACACCAATTTGATCAAGTGATGATGAAAAGGCAATTAACCCCCAACGTGATACTCGACCATAAGTTGGTTTAATTCCAAAAATCCCATTAAAAGCAGCTGGTTGTCTAATAGACCCTCCAGTATCTGATCCTAATGCTGCAACAATTTCACCAGAAGCTACAGCTGCAGCAGATCCACCAGATGAACCTCCTGGAACCTTATCTAAATTCCATGGATTGTGAACTGCACCAAAGTATGAGTTTTCACTAGATGAACCCATCGCAAATTCATCCATGTTAGTTTTTCCAGCTAATATTGCACCAGCTTTTTTTAACTTAGTTATAACAGTGGCATCATAAACTGGCATGAAGTTGTCTAGAATATGACTTGCTGCAGTAGTTAACATTCCATTAGTTACGATGTTATCTTTAATACCAATTGGAATACCAGCTAGCTTATTTGAAAAATCAAGGTCATCTTTTACCTTGACATCATCTGCTACAGTAATCCAAGCATTAAGTTTTTCATCAGTCTTTTTAATATTTGCAATAGTATCTTCACTTAAACGACTAGCTGTAAGTTCACCAGTTGCTAATTTATGGTTAAGTGAATCGATTGTTTCATTTAAATAATTCATTAATCGTTATCGTCCTTATCAATAATCACTGGCACTTTAATGAAGCCATCACTAGTTTCTGGAACATTTTCAAGCATTTGCTTTCTAGTTTGCCAATGCTCTATTTTATCTGCTCTAAATACAGTATCACGGTCAACTACTTGGTTAGTTTCTACAACACCTTCAGTGTCTACTTCGCTTAAAGTGTTGGCCATGTTGATAATATCATCCATTTGTTGAGTGAATTGATCAATTTCATCTTCACTAAATTCAAGACGTGACAAAGTTGCTACGTGCTTGATTTCTTCTTTTGTAATCTTCACGAACTATTTCCTCCTATTCACCGCCAAAAACATGTACATAATAACTATCATCTGCAGTATTTTTAGCTACTAAGGCTTGTACATTTTGAACTGAGCTAATCTTAATTTCAATTGGCACATTATTTGGTAAGTACTTCTTTGCTGCAGAGAGTACTAATCTAGAAAAGCTTTCAATTTGTGTATACCCATAAAATTGCGTTGTAATTTGGATATTTTCTTGATCCAACTTGCCATCAGTATAATGTACAGATGCAATTACACCACTAATATCTGGGAAATATCCTTGAACAGCAGTTTTGAAATTATTAAAAGCAGATGCATCATTACTGTTGATAGCTTTTTGATTACCTACAGTTGGCAAGACTTGTGTCTTTTCAGATACAGCTTTCCAACTATTTATTTTACTACTATTATTGTCTGCTACACCATAACTAAAATAATTTCCACCAACTAGTGAATCTTTACCTGTCTTACTAAATAACGCTATCATAATTGGGATATTTTTCATACCCTTTTTTTTGCGCAATCTTTGGACTACTAGATCAGCAGCTTTTTTGCCAAAACTATCTTGAGTTTCCCGATTAATATCTACTTGAGTTTCAGGACCATCTTTTTTCTTTTGATAGTAATCTTGTGAATTCAATGCTAATGCAATTGATACACCACCCAAATGATAATTTGAACCAGAGCCTGTTAGATAATCTTGTTCTAAGATTTCTTCTAATATATATGGTTCATATTTTTTGGACTTTTTACTTGCTTGCTCTGGGTTCAAGCCAGTTGGGTTATCTTTGCTCTTGCGAGCTAGCCAATCAGTTACTGTTCCTGTGTCTAAGACTTGCCCTTCTTGGAAAACATAACGGTTAGTTGAAAACTTATCTTTTGATAAATCAACTAATCCCTTTTGCAAAGCTCTAGTGTCAATTGTATTATCATTAGTTGTTGCAGATAATCCAGTAATTGGACTAGTTACATATTGTCCATTTTTTAGCAAAACAGTATAACCATTTTTGCTAGTACTAGTTGTTTGATAACTTTTTTGTTTACTTGTTGAAGTAGTTGGGTTATTAGCCAGGTTAGAATCTTTTAGTCGACCACATCCTACTGTAGTGATTAAAGCACCTGCTAATACAGCTATTTGCAAAAATCTTTTTATCATTAATAATCCCTTAACATTAAATTTGTGCGATTGCCTGCTCTTCAGTCAATAACTTAACTCCTAGATTTTGAGCCTTAGTTAATTTAGATCCTGCATCTGTCCCATAAATTACATAGTCAGTTTTTTTGGATACAGAACTTGTCACTTTAGCTCCTAAATCTTGCAAGCGTTTAGTGAAGTCACTTCTAGTATAATGCGCTAATTTTCCAGTTAAAACGACTGTTTTATCTTTAAAGAAGTTATCTGGAATAGTTGTTTCAACTTTTCCTAAATAATCCATATTTAATCCACTCTTAATTAAATCTTGGATCATTTCTTTAACTTCTGGCTGTGCAAAATAAGTGACCATTGATTCAGCAATCGTCTCTCCTATTGTATCGATTGTTGTCAACTCTTGCACTGTTAGAGACATAATCTTAGTTAAGTTTTTATATTTTTCTGCAATTATTCTAGCTGCCTTGCTTCCAACATGATCAATTCCTAACCCATTGATTAATAATTCAACAGAATTTTGCTTACTATTGTTAATTGCTGTTAGCAAGTTTTGAATTGACTTTTCTTTAAAATGATCTAATTTTGCTAAATCTGCTGGCTCTAAATGGTATAAATCTGCCACATCATGAACTAGATCATTTTTGATTAATTGTTCAACAATTCTAGGTCCTAAGCCACTAATATCCATTGCAGGTCTTGATGCAAAATGAGTGATCTGTTCTTGAATTTGGGCTGGACATGCAGGGTTAATGCAGCGCAGAGCAACTTCGCCTTCTAAGTGAACTAATTCATGATTACATGAAGGACAATGGGTTGGAATTTTATAAGGGACAGAGTCTTTTGGTCTTTTTGACATAATTACTTCAGAAATCTCTGGAATAATATCTCCAGCCTTATGAACCAAAACTGTATCACCAATTCTGATATCTTTTTCTTTTAATAAATCAGGATTGTGTAATACGGCTCTAGACACTGTAGTTCCTGCTAATTCCACTGGATCCATAACTGCAGTTGGAGTTACCACACCAGTTCGACCAACTGTCCAAACTATTTGATGAACTATTGTTTCTTGTTGTTCAGGAGGAAATTTATAAGCAATTTCCCAACGTGGAACTTTTACAGTTGCACCTAATTGTTGCTGAAGTGCTAAATCATCAACTTTTAAGACAATCCCATCAATTCCATAGGTTAATTCATCACGTTTTTTAGTATATTCATCTATAAAGTCAAAAATCTCATCAATAGTTGATAATTTTCTGCCAGTTTGATTAGTATGAAAACCCAATTCAGCCATTGCATTAATTGCTTGATGCTGGCTAGTAATATCTTGTGGAGGATTGACCCAAGTATAAATAAAAGTACTCAAATCACGTTTTTTAGTAACTTGTGCCTTTAATTGGCGTAATGACCCCGCTGCTGCGTTGCGGGGATTAGCGAAAACAGCTTCTCCTTTTTCATCGCGTTCACGATTTAATTTTACAAAGGCTTCTTTGCCCATATAACATTCGCCACGAACTTCAGTAGTTAATGGAGTAGGCAAAGTTTCAGGTACATCTGAAATATAGCGCACGTTATTAGTTACATCTTCGCCGACACTACCATTTCCCCTGGTTGATGCACGAGTTAATTTTCCATCAGTATATTCTAATGATAAAGATAGACCATCAATTTTTAATTCAACATTATACGCAACTGGGTGACCCACTAGTTTTTGAATTCTTTGGTCAAATTCTTTTAACTCTTGTTTAGAAAAGACATCCCCCATTGAAAGCATTGGAATTGCATGGTCAACTTTTGAAAATTCAGTATTGATCTGTCCACCAACTCTTTGAGTAATAGAATCTGGAGTAACTAATGCAGGGAATTGCTTTTCTAATTCTACTAATCGTTGATATTTTTGATCATATACAGCATCTTCAACTTCTGGATTATCCTTTGAATAATAAGCTTCAGCCCAATCATTTAATTGCTTACGTAATTGTTTGACTTCTTTTTCGGCTTGCAATTGAGTTATGGCCATTGATATAACCCCCTTTTAATTAAAATTATACCTTTTTAATAGGAGCAAATGCGGCTAATAAACGTTTGGTTCCCTTATCTTTAAATGCAATATCTAACTCCATATCTTCACCTGTACCGTTGACTTTGATCACAACTCCTTGTCCCCAAGCCTTATGTTGCACCATATCACCAACATTCCAAGTACCTTTTTCTGCTCCAACTGCACCAGCAGCTTTTTTAGGGGTATAGACTTCAGAGCGTGCTCTTTGATCATGTTCTATAAATGGTGCTTTGACTTTTGAATAAATACTTGCGGCTTTTGTTTCTGGTGTTTCAAAGTCTAAATCATCGTCTTCAATTTCATCTAAAAATCTTGATGCTGGATTATTTTGCGGTCGGCCATACATCATTCTTGACCAAGCGTTAGTTAGATATAATTTTTGCTTAGCACGAGTGATTCCTACATAAGCTAATCTGCGCTCTTCTTCAAGTTGATCATCATCAAACATTGCCCTTGATAATGGGAAGATTCCTTCTTCCATCCCAACTAAAAATACTACTGGGAATTCTAGACCTTTAGCTGCATGAAGAGTCATTAAAGTAACTTGCTGTTGACCTTCAGCAATATCATCTTGATCGCTTAATAATGAAACTTCTGACAAAAAGTCATTCAAAGCATCTGAATCTTCTTGCATTTCATAATGATCATCGAATCTTTTAGTTACGGACAAAAATTCATCTAAGTTTTCTAATCTAGTATCTGCTTCAATTGTATGCTTTGCACGCAAATCTGCACTATAGCCAAAGTCTTCTAGAATCTTTTGAGTTAGTCCTGTAACGCTATGGTCTTTTGCATAAGCGATTGCATCATCTAGTTTTGCAGTAAAGTCTTGCAGTTTTTTCATTGCTTGAGTGCCAATTGGGGCTTGCGATACATGGTGCAGACTTTCAGTGATTCCATAATTATTTTCATTTGCAAATTCTAATAATCTAGTCACAGTAGTTGGGCCGATCCCACGCTTTGGCACATTGATAATACGGTTTAAACTCATTGCATCAGATGGATTTGCAACTAGCTTCAAATAAGCCATGATGTCTTTGATTTCTTTTCGATCATAAAACCTATGTCCACCAACAATTTGATAAGGAATATTTGATTTAACTAGTGCTTCTTCAATTGCACGAGATTGGGCGTTAGTTCTATATAAAACTGCAAAATCTCCATAATCTCGATGATTATCTTTAATTTCTTCTCTGATCTTTGCAACAACATATAACGCTTCATCATCTCCACTTTGAGCGCGATAATAGGTAATTTTTTCACCATCGCCTTTATCAGTCCATAGATTTTTGTCATTGCGGTTTTCGTTATTTTGAATAACTGAGTTAGCTGCTTTTAAGATGTGCCCAGTTGAGCGATAATTTTGTTCTAGTTTTACAATTTGCACATTTTCTGATTTATAATCTTTTTCAAAATTCAAGATATTTTCCATATTGGCGCCACGCCAACCATAGATTGACTGATCAGCATCCCCTACAACACAGATATTTTTGTATTGAGCAGCTAATTCATGGCACAATTCATATTGTGCTTGGTTAGTGTCCTGGTATTCATCAACTAATAAGTATTTAAATTTGTTTTGATAATAATGAAGAGTAGCACTATCTTTTTTGAATAAAATTAATGTCTGCATTATCAAATCATCAAAGTCCATAATTTGATCGCGGTGCAACCTTCTTTGATACTCACGATAAATTTGTGCAACAGTCTTTTCAAATGGACTTACCGCAATTGCTTCATAAGCTTTAGGTGTCATTAGGTCATTTTTTGCATTAGAAATAGCACCTAAAACAGATTTTGGATCATACATTTTAGGGTTGATGTTTTGAGCTTTTTCAATATGTTTAATTAAAGTTAATTGCTCTGGAGTATCTGCGATCGAAAAGTTTCTTGCATAATCAATCTTATCTGCATCACGTCGCAAGATTCTGACACATAAAGCATGAAAAGTCGACATCCAAATACTTTGAGCAGCTACTCCAAGTAATTTTTCTTCACGTTCACGCATTTCATTAGCTGCTTTATTAGTAAAAGTAATTGCCAAAATATTCCATGGAGCTACATTATTTTCTTCAACCAAGTAAGCAATTCTTCTTGTTAACACTGAAGTTTTTCCAGATCCTGCACCTGCTACCACTAATAGTGGGCCTTCAGTTATTTCAACTGCTTTTTTTTGCTGGTCATTTAATCCAGCCAAAATCGTCTCTCGACTCATATATCTTGATCCTCTCTTGAAAAACTTCTTTATAGACAATTATATATTATAGCCAAAAAACTGCTGTTCTGTAATATGTTAAACCTTAATTTTTGATTTTGAAATCGTTATTATAAGGAAGTTTTATGTCCTTGGCTCAATGTATTATTTTTGTCTTATATATGTATTAGATAAAAAATATATATTATTTTACTTGTATAGTTTTTAACTTGCATGATATTATTAAATATATCCGATGAATCGGCATAAAAAACTAATAAATTATCATAATTGTAGATTTATAGAAATGAGAGAAGATGTTATGAAAACTAGAAATAAAAGATATACAATTAATAAAAAGTGGATTATTGGAAATGTCTTTGTTGCAACACTTGGTTTAGCGGGAATCAGTCAATTAAGTGCACAACAAATCCAAGCTGCTGAAGTTAAAACAACTGCAACTAGTAGATTAGAAAAATACAAAGATGTAATTGCAAAATTGCTTGCTGAAAATGAAGCTCAATATCAAGCAACTTTGGCAAAAATTAAGACACTACCAAATTTAACTGCTGAAGAACGACGAGATTATGAAGTTTTTGTAAGTACTATTTACAAAAATAATATAGATTCAATTAAGTCTATTGGTGATGATGTAGATATTAATAGCGTAGAAGCATTAAATAAGAAACTGTATTTAGATCGTGAACAAGAAATTGAAGCAAAAAATAAGGTAAATAATCTCAAACATCGTGAAGATGTTCTAAAAAAATTAGATAAATTAGAAGCTGATGCGAAAAAATATCTAGATGAAATCAAAAAAGAAGCTGGATCTGATTTTTCAAAAATAGCTATTGCTAGTGGAATTGAAACAGAACTGAAAAGTTTGCGCACTCAAATTTCTGCATCTATTGCAAATTCATATATAGACAGTTTATATAAACAAGCTGAAACAAAACTTGCAACCTTAAAACAAAATGTTCAAGATATTAAAAATTCGCCTAACTCACCTGCACCTAAATTGCCTGAAATGACTGATGAAGATCTACCCCAAAGCAACGATCCTTCTGTTCATACAGAAATGCCTAAACAAGATCAAACTTCATCTCAAATTAAGTCAATCACTTTAAAAGGTAGCAACACTATCACAATAGCTGACAAAAGCCAGCAAACTCTTGTATTAGAAATTAAAAATGATAAAGATGAAATGGTTTTAGATCCAGGTAATTTTAAAATCAAAGTTGTTGGTGAATTATATGACTTAGGTCAAGACAGATTAAAAATCGAACAAGATAAGACAAAATTATTAGTAACAGTTTTAGATAGCTCAATTTACCCAGGTCCATATACTTTAAAATTATTTAATGAAAAAACTAATAAAGAATTTTCATTAAATATTGGCTTAAAAGGAACTCTTCCAGAATCTGGAATTTATAAAGAAAGACTTGATAAGCGCATTGCTTTAAATAAAATTGGTACAGATGAAAAAAGTGATATTGATAAGCTAGAATTGCTGTCACAAGACAAAAAAGATAAGGCTAAAAATGAGATCACTAATGAATTAAATAAGGGACTAAGTGCTATTAATAGAGCCACTACTAAAAACGATGTAGATAATGCTTTTAAAGAGGCAAAGGCTTTAATTGAAAAAGTTGCAGGATCTGCTAAACAAGAAAACTTGAAGCTAAAAGATGCAAAAAGACCTGCGCCTAAACAAGATATGCCAAAAGCAGAGCAACCTAAGGTTGAAACTCCTGCTATGCCTGAAGCTAAGAAGCCTGTTGCACCTAAAGCAGAAAAACCTGCTGTGCCTGCTCCTTCAATGCCTAAACAAGATATGCCAAAAGCAGAGCAACCAAAAATTAATGTTCCTATTAACCCTGAAACTCCAATGAGTGGAATTGTCTATGTTCCCATGATCAACAACAGTCCTAGCTGGAAAGTTGCACTATGGGACAAAGATGGTAAGTTTACTGGCAACTATATTTCAACGAACTCAAATTGGAAAGTTTTTGCTAAAAAAATGATCAATGGTAAATTGTATTACCGTATTGGAAACCAAAACCAATGGATTCCTGCACAATATGTTGGTGAGCGCATGGAAAATATGGAAGAACATATTTCAGGAATTGTTTATCTACCACTTATTAACCATGATAAAAACTGGATGGTAGCAATGCTTGACCAGCATGGTAATTTCACAGGTAAATATCTTAAGACTAATACTAACTGGAAAGTCTTTGCTAAAAAGATAATCAACGGTAAATTATATTATCGTTTAGGAACTCAAAACCAATGGATTCCTGCACAATATGCAAAATTTTATAAATAAACAGATTAATTAAAAACGCTTATATTGATATACATGATAAAACCCACATTCCAAAAATGGATTATGGGTTTTTGATTTGAAATTTTTTATTTTGGTATAGCTAATTAGTAAATATTCCTGTATCATTATTTAAGTCGCGGTAGTGATGGTGGCAACTTCTATTCAAAGGAGTGATGCTTATAAGTATATTAACTTGTATTTGTAATCAGAATAACTCAGAAAGGAGGTTGCCTAATGAAAGTATTACTTAATCATTGACCATGTAAAACAATTCTTCAAATCCAAAAGGAACAAAAAGAAAAAAGCCGACAAAAAAGACCATCAGTGATGATGGTCTTGATTCGTAATTAAGTTCGTAATGCCACCATCTAACTAGTGACATGACAAGCGTGCTGGAACACGCTTGTTTTTATATACTCATTATACAGATAAATTACATGAACTACAATATTTCTTGCCTTTTTACATCAAAAGGCTATTACATTAAATTGCTATCACATATACTAAACATAAACAATCCACTACATAATTTAGTCATGCGAAGAAAATACATATGCTTCAAATTCAATATAGCAAAAATCAAACCAATAGCGGAGAAAAGATTGATTTGAATGAATTTGACAAAGATGAGATTAACTCTCAATTAGAACATATGTAACCTTAACTAAAAGTCTCGATTTTTTCGAGGCTTTTTTGTTGCCTTTGAATATGTAGTTTGATATTCTGAACAACTTAAGTAAATTTTAAAAAGCGCTTACTTAAGTGATTAATAATATTAGACACATTAGAAAGGGTTACTTAACCAATGAATCGAGGGAAATATATTTTAACTGCTGCCAGTGTATTATTGTCATGCAATTTATTTTTAACTGCTTGTCAGAAAAATAGTTCAAAAAAAGATGCTCAAACTCATCAAAAAAATAAAAAATCTGTTAAAAAATCAACTTCTAAAGATCGCAAATTAGTTGCAGGAATTGATTATGAAACAGAAGATGGCTTTTTGTTATCAGATAAATCACAAATCAAAAGTAAGACGCCTGAAGGAATTCTAGTAAAGCATGGAAAACATGTCCACTTTATGTATTATTCAGATCTAAAAGGAACTAAGTGGGAACATTTAATTCCTAAAAATTATACTCCAACTAAAAAATCAACAGATAATCACCATGGACACAGCCACCATCATCACAACCATGACCACGATAACTATATCTTTAATCCAAACGACGTTGTTTCACAAGATGCTAATGGCTATATAGTGCAACATGGTGATCACTTCCACTATATTGAAAAAAGTAAAGTCCAAAATCAAATTGCAGCTTCAACTAAAAATACTAGTACTCACACAATTAAAACTAACTTAATACCCAAAAGTAAAATCAACCAAATGACAGATGATGGTTTTACCTTTACTGGGCAAAATATTACCAATAAATTAGACTCTGGATTAGTTGTCAAACATGGAAATCATTCACACTTTATCCCCTACTCTGACTTAAAAAATACTAAATGGGATTATTTGATTCCTCAAACTAAAACTGTAGAAACTAAAGCAGAAACTAAGCAACAAAACAACACTCCAGAAGTCAAACTTGATGATCCTGCAGTTGAACAAGAAATAACGAAATGGAAAAAGCTGCTAGATGCAAAATATGCTGAAATTTTTGCGATAAACAAAGGAGTTTCTGAACAAGAACTTAGATCAAAGATTAAATTTGATATTGAACAAAACTATATCATCTACCCTCATGGCAATCATGAACATATTGATCCAATTGATCCAGCTAAACCTATGAAAATGAAAACACAACATGAACACCATCATCCAGAACCTAAGCCATATGACACTTCAATTGAAGACAAAATTGTTGTAGGTCCTATCTTTACTGACACGATGGAGCATCGAAAGTTATATAAAGAAGAGCTAATCAAGACTAACCCAAATTTAGGCATTAAAGATATTAACAATTATTGGGCAGTCACGTACATTGTGCGTGAGGCTAATCAAAAGTATCACTATGGTAATAATTTTGGTGACTTGCAAGTTGCTGGCAAAAAAAGTAAGGCTATAACTTATTTAGTGAGAAAAGATAAAGCAATTCAAGATGTGAACTTGCCTATTCCTGAAACTGTCGCAAGTAAAGACTTCTTTTTCAAAAATTGGTCACGTGATCTATCAAAAGAAGAAAAAGTTAACAATGATGTTGAAATCTATGCTAACTTCCGCAATATGCGTCACAAAGATGGACAAAAAGTATTTTTGGATTCATTTGGGGATAATGATGTTAATGCAGGTGACTATGTTGATGTGTACTTTTCAACATTTAGACTTGGTAAATTGAAGTTAAATAATAAAGTGACTGCTGGGTTCAAATACATGGTGCGTGATAATTTGACTTGGGATGAAGCTTTAAAAAATGGGATGAAAATTCCACAAGCTATCCCTACACCTGGATTAGAGTTTATTGGTTGGGATGGTTCAAACTTTGATTTATTAAATAAAAACTCAAACAAAACTGTTTCAACTAAAATCTTTATGGCAAAATTCGGCGTCACTCGCCCTGTAATTAATGGATACATCCCTTCTGATAAGGACAATCCATTAAATGAACATGACAAAAATCGTCCTCATCCAAATGATATAACTAGTCCATATGATCCAAATAAGTATATGACTATTGCCTTTGATGCGGGTGAACATGCAAAGTTCCAAGTTAATTCAAAACCCACTCAGCAACTTGCTTATGTAGTCAAAAAAGGCACAACTTGGATGAACATGTTAATGCAAAGCCAAGGTCTGCCTCAAGTAGTTGATATTGATGAAGGATATAAAACTAGTCGCTGGAACATCAATATGAATGATCAGATTCAACCAGGTGTTTATAAAGCTAACGTAACTAAAATACAAGATGACAAGGCAGCTATTAAACCAGATACAAAAGCAGATAAATAATGCTAAAATCTACTATAGAAATGTAATTAGAAATGAGGTTAGATTTTTATGGAATATTTAACATTAAACACAGGTACAAAAGTCCCAGTACTTGGCTTTGGTACTTATCTAATTAAGCCAAAAGATACAACTAGCGCTGTCAAAGAAGCGCTTAAAGTTGGATATAGAAATATAGATACTGCACAGGATTATAACAACGAAAAAGAAGTCGGCGATGGGATTGTTGCTAGTGGAATCAATCGAGAAGATATTTTTTTGACAACAAAAGTAGATACTGATGGATATGATGAAACTAAAAAAGGTATTGAAGAATCTCTCAAAAAATTACAAACAGATTATCTAGATATGATGATTTTGCACTGGCCACGCCCAAAATCAATTGAGTCATATAAAGCCTTGGAAGAATACTATCATGCAGGTGTAATTAAGGCAATAGGTGTATCAAACTATAATATTGCACAAATTCAAGATTTAATAAATAAGACTGAAGTAAAGCCTGTAGTCGATCAAATTGAGACTAATTTATATTTACAACAAACTAAGATGCATAAGTTTTTATTAGCTAATGACATTATCCATGAGTCTTGGTCTCCTCTAGCTCAAGGTGCACGCTTATTAAATAGTGATCCTACCCTTGTTGATATTGGGAATAAATATAATAAAACTGGAGTTCAAGTATTATTGCGCTTTTTAACTCAAAGAAAAATCATGACTATTCCACGTTCAATTAATCCAGAGCATATTAAACAAAACTTTGATATCTTTGATTTCAAATTAACTGATGATGAAATGAAAAATATAATGGCACTTGATAAACATAAATCACAAAATGGCTGGCCACAAAATATGGTAGTTGATGCATAATGGATGATTGGTGTATGATCCAAAGATAGACATTGGTACTCCGATCTTTTTAATATAATTTATACGTATGTCAATAGTAAAAGTAATGTCAAAAAAATGACTATCAAGCACTCACACATACTCAATAATCATTTTAACCTTGTACAAAAATTCATCTATGTCAACTTGTTTATAGCTAAATCATAAACATCATTGATTTTTTGCAATTTTTATACAGCTTTTCAATTATCTCTTAAACCTTATTACCTTAAGCACTAAAGTTCTTTGAGATATTTAAAATATAGCAGGTTTTCACGCTAATTTTAATAATTATGATTTTTGTATGCGCAACCATTGTTATTCACTAATATAATTGCTAGAATTTAATTAATAAAAGAATTATTTAGGAGGAAATATTATGGCTAAAAAAAATAAATTTGGTTCTGGCTTTTTCTGTGGAATCTTTACAACTGTTAGTGCTATTGCTGCAGGATTATATACTTATAAATTAAAAGTTTTAGACCCTGCTAAACATGAAGCTGAACGTATTGAAAATAATCGTGTTAGAGCCAACAGAAAGAGTCACTCAGCACATCAAGGATAATTTTATATATGCAAAGAGCCAAGATCATGATGATCTTGGCTCTTTTTATTGGCTAATTGTGGCTAGTATATTTTGCTTGAATCCATTGGCGATTAGATCCTAAACAATAATACTTTTCTCCATTGATTATTTTTGTATCAAAAAACTTCCAATTAGTATTAGTTGAAATATAACTTCCTGTAAACTTTCCATTTTGATCCCATAGTGCAACTTTCCATGATGGATTATGGTTAATTACAGGTACATGAACAACATTTTTGTTAAGAGTTGGCGTGATAATTGGCTTTTTTACAATATGATCTTTAATTATTGGGGCAACAATATTGCCTGTAAAATATTTAGCTGGTGCCCATTGCTTATCAGATCCTAAGCAATAATACATCTCACCATTAATTAATTTGCGCTTTAAAACTTTCCAATTAGAATTAGTTGCTAAATATCCACCAGACATTGTCCCATCTTGGTTTCTCAATGCAATCTTCCAACTTGGATTACCATTAATGATTGGTGCATGTGCTACATTAACTGGCAAGCTTTGACTTGGTTGAGCTTTAGATGTTTTTTCGACATTTTTAGGAGCTTGGGCAACTGCATTTCTTCCTGCATATTGATTCCATTGCTGAGGAGTCAAATATGCAACATTAGTATCTATATGTTGGCTCCAACCTTTAATTTTATTAGATGCAGAATACTGGAAGATCGAGATCTTATTCCAATGCTTAACTTTGCCATAAATATTTCTTGGAGTATAGCCGTAATTGGTATTGTAGTTATTATATTGAGCTACCCAAAGAGGATATTTATTTGCAACTGAATTCCAATTGTAGTGGTTTTCGTCAGCTAATCCCATATATATGAATGGAGTTTGACCACTTTTTTGGTGTACATAATCTAAGAAGTTCTTAGCCCAACTAACACCGCCTGTCTTAACTGCATCCCCTTCAAAATCCAACGCCAAAATTGTTTTGCCAAAATATGGTCTAGCGTGATTCAAAAAATGATCTGCTTCAGTTCGATAATCATAACCATTGGCAAAATGATAGAGTCCAAGTAATTTATTACCTGCTAAAGTTGATTGAACTTGGCTCTTAAAGTATGGATTAACATAGCCTGTACCTTCAGTTGCCTTAACTATGGCAAAATCCCCTTCTACATTTGCCACATTGATATTTGTTTGATAGCTTGCCACATCAATTCCATTTAATTGTGTTTTAGTATATGGATTAGTTGCAGACTGCACTACAGGCAATTGACTGGTCGCATATTTTGCAGGAATCCATTGCCTATCTGTGCCTAAACAATAATAAGTCTGCCCATGCATGTATTTAGTTGCGATAACTTTCCAAGTAGTATTAGTTGGTAAATATTCACCAGATAGTTGACCATCTTTAGTCCATAAAGCTATCTTCCAATTTGGATTGTTGTTAATAATTGGTGTATAGATAACTTGATTTGCTGCTTGCAGTTCAGTTTTGTTTGGTCTAACTTGACTTAATCCAATCATTGCGGCAGTCAGCGATAATGATGTGAGAATTTTTGATCGTTTTTTCATAGATGTATTCTTCCTTTTTAATATGTGGTATAGACACTTTAAATACTATCATATTAAGACATTCTTAATCTATTTCAATATGATTACAAATTAAATACATAAATTTTATATTATAATTTAAATATTATGCAAGTATTAGTTATAATTAAAAAGGCAAACCTTCCAGCCTGCCTTTTCGTTTATTATGCATAAATTCTTACTTGTCATCACCAGTTGCAGAATCGTCAAACACACTGGTAACAGTTCGTTCAATATATTCAGCACTAAGTGGCTTTTGATATACATCAATCCCTTCATTAGCAAACACACCAGCTTGTGCAATGGTGTCCATGCTTTGGCGGATAGTTTCCGCAGATAAATTTTCAGCAAGTTTATTAATAGTTAAACCTGTCTTTTTGTGTGAGCCATTCATAAAAGTTAATCTTAAAGTCTTAGTCATTTATTTTCTCCTTATTCAGCTACTACTGCTTGAGTTTGCACTAATACAGTTTGTTTCAATTCATCATCTTGCAACTTAGCAATTGCTTGTCCAACTGCTGCTAAGTTATCTGGGTTTGCGTTTGGTTTTACGTATTTTAATGTGCGGTCCTTTTCACCATTTTTGTATGCATCTGATAAAAATGTATAAACGACATCTTGCTTAGTTAATTGTAATTTCATTGGTTGATTCTCCTATATTCTATGTGTCTTATAAGCTGCGCGCTGCTCACACTATTACTAACGATTCAAGTTGTAAAAATGTAACCTTTAGGAGAAAAAAATTAATAGAAAAAAGGCTCGAAGTTAAAAAATCCTCAAGCCTATTTATGTGAATGTTTATTAAATATCACTCCTTAATAGCACTATTGCATAATTAAAATAATTTTTTGCAAAGTTTACTTACTAGCAACTATTGTTACTAAAGCATTCTTTATTTTAAAGCAGATATGCAAGTGCTTATACGCCAATATATTTAAGCGTACTAACTTTTGTTTTTTAATATTATTGAATTTTGTTAAATTAAACTAGCACAAGCTTGTGACACAAATACAAAGGAAATTGTCACATTGAAAAACAATAATATTAACCACGATGCCATGCTATATGCTTGGAATCATCAAAAACTAATCCATGGCGCATTAAAAACCGCCAAAATTGTACCAAGCAGCTACTTATATGAAGATTTGTTTTCAGAAGGATTGCTAATCTATGCTCAAAACATTGTTCAATACCATGAAAAAACACAAATCGAAATTGATAAACTAAGTTTTCAAAAAATCTTGTGGCATTGCTACGACCAACTGAAACACCATTATTTAACTAATGAACTATTTGCAAATCTTGATCATGCAGATAATATCAGTGATAACACCAACAAAAATTGGACTGTCATGTTTGCGATGAAAGATGTGGTTGCTACGCTGCCACACTTGCAACAAGTCATATTTTATGAGCATTTGCTGAAGCAAACTAGACTAACTCAATTAGCGATACACTATCAAGTTTCAAGAAAGACTTTGAGTAAACACAAGAAACTGTTGCTCGAAACATTAAGAAGTATATAACAATAGAGCAGATATGCTTGCTAGATTGCAAGTTGTATCTGCTCTATTGTTTGTATAAAATATTAAATTAATTTTTATGTTATTTTATAAGTTATTTTTGCTACCGTCTTTATTATATTATCAATCTTAAAATCTAGTATTTTAAGATTAATAAAGCATTTGTATCAATCAGTATTGTTAAATATGTATGTTTAATAATTATAACATTTTGCTTAATTTATAATAATTTAATATTTTTGTAATCTTGTGACTTTAATTTGCAATGAAGACGTTATATTATTGTATTGTAATTATGATTTGAATTTTAAAAGGAGAAAAGAATCATGAACAAAAAGATGCTCTCAATCAGTATGGGGGGGCGTTGCTACTAGGTTTAGGAGTAGTTAGCTCTCAAAAAGTTGTACGCGCAAGTAGTGCTCCAACTCAAACTGTAGATGTTTCAAAAGTTGGTCAAGGTCTTGCTGAACAAAAATCACAGCTCGAGTATATGAAATCTAAATCAACTAGTTACTTAACCGATTTGGATTCTAGAATTGCTATCAGTGAAATGGTGTTAGGTAGTGCACAAACTGCATTAAATGACAAAAATGCTACTGCAAAAGATTACGATAGCTTCAACACTGCAATTCACAGAAATTTGTTTGGTGAAACAGTTAAAGATTTGAATACTACTGATTTATCGGTTGCACGCGCACAATTTGCTACAACAGTTGATCAAGTACGTGAAAGATTAGTCACCGTTCAAGCCGAACGTACTAAGGTTGCTGCATTACTTGCAGAAGTTAACACTAATTTAAATGCAGTTAATGCACAATTAAGCAATATCGCTAACCACATTGCTGATAATCACAGTCAGTTAGAACCTAACACAAGTAAACAAAATATTGAAGCAGGTCAAGGATTACTAGCCTCAATGAAACCTGCTTTAAGTGATCGTATGGCTGATTATAAGCAAAACAAAGTTGCATCTTCTGAATTAAGCTCTGCTTTAAAACTTGCTGATTCTACTTTGAAGATGCAAAATCCAACTTTTACTCAATTATCTGAAGCAATTTCTAAAGCTCAAACTGCTCTAGCAACTTTTCCTGCTGGCTCAAGTAAGCAAAATATTGCTGCAGGTCAAGAAATTCTTGCTTCATTAAAAGCTGCTTTAAGTGATCGTGTTGCTAATTACAAACAAGCTAGAGTTGATTATTCAACATTAGGCTCTGCTTTAAAACTTGCCGATTCTACTTTGAAGTCAAAGACTCCAACTTTTGTTCAATTAACCCAAGCAATTTCTAAGGCTCAATCTGCTTTAGCCAGTTATCCTTCAGTTCCTGCTGCAAAGAAAACAAATACAAATTCTAACACCAGTAGCAGTACTTCATCAATGAGCAGCACAACATCTACTAGTACTAGTTCGATGTCTGATAAATCATCAGAAGAAGCTTATAGTGCAGTAGTATATGTTCCTGTTATTAACAATAACGCTAACTGGAAAGTCGCATTATTAGATAGTAATGGACGCTTCACTGGTAAGTATATTAATACTAACTCAAGTTGGAAAGTATTTGCTAAAAAAACCATCAACGGCCAAGAATATTACCGTTTAGGTACTGAAATGCAATGGGTTCCTGCAAAATATACTGGTGAAAAAGTTGCTAACGAAAATGATGAAACTACATTTGAAGCCATAGCATATGCTCCTGTTATTAACAGAAATGCTAACTGGAAAATAGCCTTATTAGATATGAATGGCAAATTCACAGGCAATTATATTAGAACCAACTTACGTTGGAAGATTTTTGCTAAAAAGACTATTAACGGTCAAGTTTACTACCGTTTAGGTTCTCAAATGCAATGGGTTCCCGCAAAATATTTAAACTTACTATAATATACAGTTATTAATAATTATTCCCACATTACCAAATTTTAAAACAATAGAGCAGATATGCTTGCTAGATCGCAAGTTGTATCTGCTTTTTCTATATCCTATATCGATTATTCAAATGCCTGCGAATTGACTTGGTAAATTCATTTTGCACTTTTAATTCTAATTCTTTATTTAGATACTTAACCGCATGATCAACCACTTCATTATCTAACACTCGGCGCATTTTTTGCACAGTAAAGTTATCAATTACATAATTCGCCTTAGTTTCATATAGATAATCATTCTCTGTTAGTAGCGATGGATCTTGCCTCAGATAATTAAATCCCATCGGCTTCAGCGTCTTAAGTAAAACCTTGCGAATCACATATGCATGATTGATCCCTGCAAATAAATCTCTTTCAAAATGCTTAGGAATCCTAGTAAATTTAAATGAATATCTAATAGCTCCATTTGAATGAAAAACCACTCCTGATTTTTGCATATGATAGCACTTGATCATATGCAAGCTAATCCAATGAGTGTGCTTTAATGAATACCCATTAATTGAAAAAAACGCATACCTACCTGCAGCAAAGGTATGTTTATAGTGATTAGCTAATTCCTTATGAAAGTGATGTTGATGACTAAAAGATAAAACAAATTTTTCTGCAAAATCAGACATAATACTTTTGGTCTTTTGCTTAGTTAGTACTATCCCATCATCTTCATCTAAAACTACTGAATTCCATTTATCCTGATATGGAATATTTAAATTGTACAAGACTAGCATTGAAGGCTTGATCTCATATTTGTTATCGTATTTTATCACTTTGGGATCTATTTTATTCAAGATATTATGGATATTTTCATCATCCCATTTCAGCGGTTTTATAGGTAAATCGTAGTTTTGGCGATTTGTCATGCGCATCTCTCCTCATATTATTAGTCGGCTCAATTAATAATACACGATTCAAATTAAATGTATAGTGTTATTTAAAATGTAAACAATTTCATTTATAATTTATTATATTAATGAACTGTTTATTAAGTAACTAAATAAATAACTAAATAAACAATTTAATTGTTTATTTGTTTGTTAAGATTCTTGTTTAGAAAATTGTTTAAAATCTTAACAAAAAATAGCCCCACATCAATATTTTGATGTGAGACTATAGTTCTATACTTTTTTTGTATATGTTAATCTTTGTCATTAGCTGTGAACCAAACTCCCTTTCTCAAAATTATACAACCAAAATACTTTTCTTCAGAAGTTTGGACACAAGCAAATGATTCTTTTGCCTTATCATAAAAACCAAATCTATCACAATAATCAAAAGTGACTTCAGGTTCATATTGTTTAACAATATCTTCAAAATCTTTCCAAATTTCTGGTTTCATATCCGGATGATCGGTAGATTTCATTAAAGTAACTGGACTGCCCTCTTCTTTCACATCTAAAGGCAATAATCGCATAATTCCATCCAATAAATCAGTAGCTTTAACGCCATCAGCTCTTACCACTCTTTTACCAGTAGTAGTGGCTGGATAATTACAATCTCCTAGTGCTATGGTATCACCATGACCCATTTCTGCGAGTATTTTTAATAGCTTTGGTGATATAGCTGGCGAAATACCTTTTAACATATTTTTCTTATTCTCCTTTACTATTTTTTATCAATTGTCACTTATATTGTTTTATTTTGGAGTGTCTAATACCATATGAAAAATATATTATTACTCCTAAAACAAACCAAATTAACATTAATATCTTTGCATCATTTTTTAAATTCCAAAATATAAATAATGAAGATAATGCTGATATAGCAGGCAATATGGGATATAATGGCATTTTAAATGTAGCGTCAGGAAGATCCTTTCCTTCTCTTGGTCTTAAGGCATATATGCCTAATGAAACTATAATAAATGCGACTAATGTCCCAGCAGATACTAAAGTTGATAAAAAATCAAAAGGAAATATAGATCCTAAAATCATTGCAGTTATTGCAATGAACCACAGAGCATGGTTTGGGACTTTACGTTTATCAATATTACTTAATGTATGTGGTAACATATGATCTCTTCCAAACGCATACAATAATCTAGATGATGCCAATAATATTGCTATAAGCGCTGAAAACAATCCCACTAAAGCTACTATAGAAAGTAAATTAGCTGCTATATGAAATCCCGCATGTCTTAATGCCCAAGCGGCTGGTTCTGCATTACCTATATAAACAGAATATTTAAACATCCCTACCAAAACTAAAGATACTGCTACAAATAATCCAGTTCCTAGAATTAATGTACCCAATAAACCTAGTGGCATTGCCTTTTTAGGATTTTTAGTTTCAGCAGCATTAGCTGCTATAGCATCAAATCCAACATATGCAATAAATATTTGAGACGCTCCGGCTACTATCCCTGTTAGTCCACCAAATCTTGTTCCTGGTATATGGTTAGGAATGAAAGGTATATAGTTTTGTGAATGAATTGCTGTTGCACCAACAATAATAAACATTATAATTACGGCTACTTTTATTGATACAATAATATTTTCTACTCTACTAACTTGTTCAACACCTCGTGATAATAAACATGCAATAATAAATATAGCTAGTGCAGATAAAACATCAATATAATTTCCGTTCTTTAAATTAAATCCACCATTTATTGCCCTAGGTAAATAAACTCCAAAGCTATTTAAAAATCCCTTCATATAAGCAGACCAACCAGAAACAACAAACGCAACGGAGATAAAATATTCTGCCATTAAAGCCCATCCTGCTAACCATCCCCAAAACTTTCCAAAAAGAACATTAATCCAAGAAAATGCCGAACCTGCAAAAGGCAAAACTGTAGATGTTTCACCATATGCTAATGCTGAAAGTCCTGCACCTATTGCTGCTACTATGAATGACAAACAAACAGCTGGTCCAGCATTTTCAGCAGCCACAATACCTGGTAAGGTAAATATTGCTGTACCAACAACCATACCTATACCTAAAGCTATTAAATCTTTTGTTCTTAAAGAATGAGCGAGATGGGAATCTTTAGACTTATAAAAAGACGGATCCTCTTTAAAACACAACCTATCCCACACATTTTTCAAAGTCATTTTACATTTACCTTTCTTTTATGGAAAAATATTGTGCTTATTATTTCGTTTCTTTTATTTGACCATATGTCTCAAATTTCTTAGCAACTGCTGCCATTTCATCTTTAGACAAAATAACAGGATTACCAATACTTGAGGCTCGAATATATAATTTGCACATCATTTCAATATTTCTTGCAATTCCCATTGCTGAATCAATATCTTTACCAATTGCTAATAAACCATGGTTAGCCAATAATATCCCCTTATTATTACCCATTACTTTATAAGCTTCTTCAGCAATTTCATGAGAACCGTATATCTTATAATGTGTACAACGCAGTTCATCGCCAATATCAGCCATAATATAGTGTAATGGAGGTATATTAATTCTTAAACATGCACACGCTGTGGCATAATCAGCATGTGCATGAATAACTGATTTTACATTAGGATTATGTTTATAAAAAATACTATGTAATTCATGTTCACAAGAAGGCTTTTTATCACCTTCAAGAATATGACCATCTAAGTCCATCACGACAACATCTTCTAATTGTGTTTTAAAATAATTTATGCCAGATGGACTAATCAGCATAACCTTCTTTTCAGGAATATAAATACTTAAGTTTCCACCTGTTCCAGTAGTTAAATGATTATTAATCATTTGTTTTCCATATTCAACGATTTTTTTACGTTCTTCGATATAATCCATTGTTTTTCATTCTTTCAATTAATAAAAATCTTCAGCACCTAATTTAGCATAATCTGCTAAATCATATGGTGAAAATACACCACGGTCTGTTACAAGAGCATTAATTAAATATGGAGGAGTAATATCAAAAGCAGGATAAATTGATTTAACACCATCCATCACATATTTCTTTCCATCAAATTTTAAGCTATCCTCGGGATTACGCATTTCAATTTTTATATTTTCATGTGTCTTTTTATCTAAATCAGGTATTTCTGTAGGGAAATATGGAACACCCACTTTATTACACAATATAGCATTTTGCTTTGTTCCTACTTTATTTACTAAGTATCCATCCATCGTTACTGAATCTGCTGCTGTAGTATATACATCAATATCTCCATGCTCCAAAACAAAGTTGACCATATTGTCTGGAACCATCGTCGTTTCAAAACCACCTTCTTGAAAACAACTGGCAGTTAACTTAGCACCTTGAAAAAATGGTTCAGTAGCTGTATCATAAGCCTTCAAAGTCTTTCCTTGCTTTTGTGCAGCACGGATAATACAACCAATAACAGTTTCTGCATAACAATGCGTTAGAATGCTTGAATTATTTGATAATATACTAACAAAGTTATCACCTATATTTTGTTCAGTTGCATAGCGTCTGTTTAGAGATTCAATAGTATCATCAAAAGCTCCTTTTATTGCAGATTTACCAGATTTTAATGCTTTAATTTGTTTTTCTAATGCTCTATGTGTAATAGCAGAATACCTATTTGCAGTAGTTGGACGTGCATTGCCTAACTCATCAGCTGCTTTAATTAAAAATGCAATTTGCTCTTTTTCTGACTTATCTTTGCATTGATATGCAGCTAATGCCATTCCCATTCCTACCGCGGTAAATGGACCTGCACTTTGAGTAACCATATCTTGTATGGCTTTTATCACTTCATGATAATCTGTACAAGTAACAAATTTTTTCTCTCGTGGAAATACTCGTCTGTCTAAAATACGTTCTGTACCATCTTCATACCAAGCTACATTTTCATATCTAAGTAAAAATGGCATTCCTTTATCTTGACGTTCCATAATGTGGCCTCTCTAACTATTTTCTGTCATTTTATCAAAAATTTTATCAATATCATCGACAATTTCTGACCCATCATTATATACTTTTCTGTCCATTATCAGATTACTGCCAATTTTAACTAAGATTTCCATAACTTGATTTTGCATATCTTGATCATCTATATCAGTAATTTCCAATACTTTCGAATCACCCACAGTACGACGAATTATTTCAGTACCTGCGTATCCTAAAGTATCACTTTTTACATTTTGAAGATAATAATTCTTAAATCCACGTTCTTTATAAAATGGAAATTCGACAATAGAATTATATTTATTGGACATCTTTGCAAAGGTCATATCAAAAACTTCAGCAATTGATTTTCTCAACCAATCAATAAATTCTTGGTTTCCTTGAAATAGTTTATTGATATACAACTTTCTTGCAATATATGGAAATACTAAATTACCTATAAGATTGCCAATGTCATAGCCCATAGGTCCGTAAAATGCAAATTCACTATCAAATATTCTAATATCTGTTTGGTTAATAAAAATTGAGCCACTATGTAAGTCTCCATGTAGTAAAGCTTGTGAATTATTCATAAAGTTATTACGTAATTTTCCTACTTCTACTTTTAAGGGCGAATTATTATATAAATTTTGCTCAACAAAAGGTAGTATCCTATTATCAAAAACATTTCTATTGAGATAATTATAATATGGTTCTGTTAAAACTAATTTCTCAGTGATATCACATGGGCCTACATTGATAAAATCTTTTGCCATTTTCTTTTTTTCTATTCGATCCATAACCAAATCAGTCGTAGGTAATAATACATTTGTCATAAAACTTGAAATTTGTTCTGCAAATTTAGGAAAAATATGTTCTTTTTTCAATTCATATCTTAAATTCTTGAAATCTGCAACATTTTCCATCAAAATAACATGCATTGTTTCATTGTAATCATAAACCTTAGGTACCTGACCATTACTTAGTTTACGTTGAATTTCCAATGTCCTATCTTCAATATGCCCCCTGTGTTGATCCAATGGATTACCTGAAGTTCGAATGGTTTTCCCAGTTTGTTTTAAAATCAATGATTTCTTTCCATCATCAATTCTATAAACATGGTTAATATTACCATCACTAACTTCTTTTATATTTAAGTCTTTTGCTTTTTCATTGCCAAAGAAATCAGTATGATCTACGACATATTGTTTTGCTTGAACTAGATTTAAATCAAAATATTTATCATAATCCATAATTTTAAACTCCTTTATTAGCCTCTGTTAATAATGTTCCATCATCACTTAAATCTTCAAAGTTTTCATAACAATCTTGCTTATCGTTTTTCAATTTAGGAAGGTTAGTAAATACTAAAATAATACTCATTAAAAGTGTTAAGTAGCAATACCATACCCATGGCATTACATCAACAGGAGAAATATGACTCATTGCACCTGCTACAAGCAATTGTCCAGCATAAGGTATAAATCCTTGAACATTTGTTGCAAACATTGATAAAACGGTCGCAACACGTGTTCTAGTTAATTTAAACTTTTTGCCAATTGTTACCGCCATCGGTCCCACAGTAATAATAGCTACGGTATTATTTGTAGTAGCTACACAAAGTAGAACTATCAATGAACCAATTGAAAGTAAAGCTCCATGTTTGTCTTTTGTATTTTTACTCAACTTATCAATTAACCATTGGATACCTCCAAGATATCTCATGAGTCCAACAACACCGCCTACAAAGATACAAATCAATGCCATATCTTCCATGCCTGCCATACCTTTTTGCAAAAAGCTCATTGAAGTAATTAATGTAAAATTACTATGAAATATTCCAATTACAATACAAGATACAATCCCAAGCATAAGAACCGACATAACGTTCATACCACATAGAGATAAGATTATTACTATTACATATGGAAGAATATCGATCAAATCATATTTATATCCTCCGCTACTCAATGCAACATTTTTTATAGGATATAAAGTTAAAAGTATACAGTTTATTACAATAGCTGGAATATCATATAAAAAGTTCAGTAAAAATTTATTCTTCATTAGAACTTTTTGACTATTTACAGCAGCAATAGCAGATGCAGAAATGAATGAATTATTATCTCCAAACATTGCTCCACCAACTACTGCACCTGCAACAACTGCAGGATTTATTCCTGTACTTTTAGCCAACATAAAACCAACTGGCATTAATGCTGCAATTGTACCCATTGACGTCCCCATTGCAAAACTTAGAATCACACCAATTAAAAAAATACCTGGTAAAATCAAATTTTGTGGCAACACACTCAAGCATAAATTAGTAACTGATGAAACAGCATGCATTTTGGTAGCTACGCCTTGAAAGGCACCTGCTAAGATAAAGATTATGACCATCATAATAAGACCTTTTTCTCCACCAGCCTTACAAAAGATCATAACTTTATCCGCTAATTTAAGTTTCTTTTGTCCAATTGGTTCAGGTAAACTAAAACCAATAATTGCTGCAATTATCATGCCTACAAGTAACGGCATTGAATCAAACTTACCTGATATTACACCACTTAAAATATATAAAATTAAGAACCCAATTAATGGAACTAGACCTAAAAACGAACTAGCCTTCTTTTCTTTATCCATTTTTCATCCTCGTATTTATTCAACTAACATTTTTATTGGTAAGCGCTTACTAATTACATTATAATTTTTTTTTTTTTTGTACACATTAAATTGTAATTTTTTCATTTTAAATATTGAACCTGACTTTGTATTGTGCAATAATTACTTTGGTTAAGAGTTTTGTAAGCGAATTCAATATTTTTACTTATTAGTAACTTTTATATTTAAGGAGAGTGTGTATTATGCAAAATTTTAACTATTACAATCCTGTTCATATCTATTTTGGTAGAGGACAAGAGCAAAACATTGGAGAATTAGTAAAGCGATATAGTAAGAATAAAAAAGTACTAGTTTTGTATAGTGGGGATTATTATGACAAGCTTGGAATTGCTGAAGTTGTTAAGGAAAAATTCGATAAGGAAAAAATCTTATTTTTAGAAAATGGAAATATCGTTCCAAATCCTAGAATTGAATTAATCAATGATTTAGCCCAATCTGTCAAAGATAATGACATAGATTTTATATTAGCAGTTGGTGGTGGATCAGTTATTGATACTGCAAAAGCAGTATCTGTAGGTGCATTATACGATGGGAATACATGGGACTTTTTTACAGGAAAAGCAACACCAACAGAGTCATTACCAGTAGGTATTATTTCTACCGCAGCTTCATCTGGTTCAGAAATGTCAAATGATAGTATCGTCAATGATGAAACTCATAAATTAACTCTAGAAAATAATATCATTCTTCCCAAATTTGCAATAATGAATCCTGAATATACTCGTCATTTCCTATTGTTTCAAACTGGAGCTGGTCTTTCAGATATGATGACGCATATGTTAGAGAGATACTTCACACGAGTTGAAAACGTGAATTTAACCGACCATATGCTTGAAGGAGCTATTCAAGCCTTAATGGGTGAAGCAGTTAAATTAAGAAAAGATCCAACAGATTATCAAGTCCGTGCAGAAATAATGTGGACTTCTATCGCAGCTCACAATAGCTTTCTTGAATGTGGTCGTGAACCAGATTGGGGATCACACAGAATTGAAAATGAATTAACAGCAAAATTCGGAATTACACATGGTGAGGGCATGTCTATTGTTTTCCCTGCTTGGATGAAATATACTAGTCAATTTTTACCTAATAAATTCATTCAATTAGGGCTTCGTTTATTTAACTATGACCGTTTTGAATACAATGATGATGAAATTATTAATATGACAATCAAGCGATTTAAAGAGTATTTTATATGTGTAGGAATGCATGAAAATCTAGCGGCTTTAGGAATTAAAAAAGACGATAAATTATTCAAAAAAATGGGATTAAAAGCCACAAATAACGATAAAAATCCCGTTGGGCACTATAAACCACTATATTCAGATGATATCGTAAAAATTATTAATATTGCTATAGATCAAAAGTTTTAGTTAAAAAGTTTTACCTCATAATATCCAAAAAACGAGCTACTCGCTAATGCGAATAACTCGTTTTTTAAATGAAACTATAATAAATATTTATATATTTATTTAACGTATATTAGTGAAGTAAATCATATACTCCATAAATAGCTACTAAAATAACAACAATAGCAAAAATCAATTCACCTTTGGTAAAGATCTTCCTACCGTGTTGGTGTCTAGCCCACATATAAATAGGAATACCTACTGCGTAAAAAATAAATGAAATTAAAGTATATTTAATTCCTGCCGAAAAAGCCATAAATATAATGTATACAAATGACAATAATCCCATTATCATACCATTTGTCTTCTTATGCTTAGTTTGCCAATCAAAGTCAGTAGCACTAGGTCTACTAATCTTGATCAAATACATAGATGAGAACAAGTATGGTGGAATAGTCATAACACCAACGATAGTCAATAACATTTGGTATGCACTAACATCAAAGTGAGCGATCAAGATAACAATTTCAATAACCACGGTGGCTACGATAATCGATACTATAGGTTCACCCTTTTTTGAAGTTTTTGCAAAGATACGTGGGAATGATCCATCCTCTTTTGCAGCATGTTGTGGCAATTCTGCTAGCATTTGGATCCATGAAATCCAGCTTGAAAATACTGCGAATAGCAATGCAACTGTAATTACATCTCTACCTAAAGTATTGTGCCATAAATTAGTTAAGATGTAAGCAGTAGATGGAGAAGTTAATTTAGCTAATTGACCATAACTGTATACACCTAATGAAAGTGTACCAACTAATACATACATAACTAAACAAACAATAAATCCAATAATAGTAGCCTTGGGAACATCTTTTACATTCTTTGCCTTACCAGACATAACAACGGCACCTTCAATACCACCAAAGAACCATAGTGTAACCATCATAGTGTTCATTATTTGTTGCATAATGCTTCCCATTGGTTTATCGCTAACAGCTTTAACTGCATGTGTAGCGTTTGCGTTCAATGTAAAGGTATGTAAATTGAAGTGCATAAGTACTGTCAATAAGAATACGACAACAACAGATAACATAATAACTGTTGCAACTTTTTGAACTTTACTTGATACTTCAACACCACCTAATACTAAGATAGTAATAGCAATAGTGATAATTGATGCACCAATAACTGAAGCCCAATTATTTCCTCCAGTAAATACTCCTGGGAAGAAATAATCTAAGGTACTCATAACTAAAACAGCATATGCGGCGTTAGCTGCACATTCACAAATGAAATATGCCCATGCAGTAAAGAATCCACTAAATGATCCAAAACCAACTTGTGCGTATTTGTATAATCCAGCAGTCATATCAGGCTTTACATCACTCAAAATAACAAACATTTGTGCAATAAACCAGATACCAATACCAGTTATTATCCAAGATAATGTTTGTGCTGTAAGTCCGGCTTCCATCGACATGTTTTTAGGTAAATCGAACACACCGGAACCAACCATAGCACTAACACAAAGAGCAATAAGTCCTACAAGACCCAACTTTTCTGCGCTCTTTCCATTCTCTTCGGACATATTATACACATCCCCTCTATTTTTAACCAACTTTATAATATATGAGAAAAGAAAGCTTTTCGTTCTTGCTAATAATATCACTAATGGCGATTCTCTTCAAACCTAATTTTGATAATTTAAAATAAAAAATAGTCTAAAAAAATATTTAAATATGTTCATTTTTCACTATTATATAGATATTAGTTGCCCTATTTGCTCAATCATTTGAATTACTTTTTTATAATCGTAAATATTTTTATAATCTGTCATAATACAACAATCTATTGCACTTTTATTATTATAAAATCTTGCTATATCATGCTGCTGCGCTAGTAATTCACCTGTTTTATTATAGGTTTTATATTGGGGACTACTAAAAGCTACTAATTTATTGCGGTTTTCTTGATGAGCAAGTGCATTTTTTACTACATATGTAATTTCTTTATTATCTTCGACCAATAGATCTTCAAAAATATTCATAATACTATTGCAAGAAACAAGATTTTCTTTCTTACTTTTTTGCATCAAGTATCTATTTAAGCATACATTGGTATATTTATGTTGTAAAAATTTATTTATATGATCTAGTTTGTAATAATCAATTAGTGCATTTGCAGCAGTATTATCAGATACACTTAACATTAGATCAATTAAATCGCTAATTTTCCAATTATTAATAGATAATCGGTTAATAACTCCTGCACCACACCACCAACAATGTCTTGACTTTTAAATATATGTTTTTATCAATGCTATCAGACATCATTTCTTTGATATAAACTGCAATACCAAGTTTTATTAAAGATGCAGCTCTAAATTCAGTTTTTACAAATTCATTTTCAAAAATAAAATGATTACCTTGTTTAATACTAATTGCTGTAGTCCATGAATTATTTGAGACTAAGCTTTTTATTTTATCAACTTGCATTTTTTATGCCTTTAAATTAATTTGATTATCTTTTAATTCGAAATATTTAGATAAACTTGGATCTTGGACAGCCATAAATACTGAATCTAAATCTACAAACTTAACATTTTTATTTACTATCGCAAAAATCGTAGCCGCTCTAATACTCTCAACTGGCTCAATCATGCAACCAATCATAGTTTTTATATTGCAGGCTTGAGCCAAAGCATTAATTTTAATTGCTTCACTTAAACCTCCTGTTTTCATTAACTTAATATTGATATAGTCGCATGCCTGATGATTAATTATATTAATTGAATCTTCATAGGAAGCCACACTTTCATCTATCATATTTAGGATTAATGAATGCGCTGTTAAAAATGTTAATTCTTGAATATCATAATATTTCACAGGCTGTTCAATAAAATCAATATTCAATTTTTAACTCATTCATTGCCTGCTCTCAAAGATTCTTTAACACTCCAAGCCTGGTTACAATAAATACGCAATGAAATTTTAGATCCAATAGCTTGAGCAATTTTTTTATAGTATGGATATCATGATCTATATCATTATTACCCAATTTAACTTTTAATGATCTAAATCCTTTATCTACTAGATCTTTTGCTTCATTAATCATTTCAATACTAATCGTATAATCAGTGTATATAGGTTTTGTCGCAGCACTTAATAAATTGACTAAAGATTGATTAGTTATAGTAGCTCTAACATTATACAGAGCAATTTCAGCAGTAGCTTTAGCAGGTTTGTTATGTATAACTCTATTTTTTAGTATATCTAATAATTCATTCCAATTTTCAATGCTTTTTCCAATTAACTCCGGTTTAATAACTATATCAACCACATCTTTAACACCAAATAAAGTATCACCAGTGACTTTTTCATTTGGAGTGGCTGCACCAACACCATATTTGCCATCACTTAATTCAACCTTGACTTGAATGCATTGACTTTCATTAACCTGATGCAATGCAGTTATAAATGGATGGTTTAGAGGCACCTTTTTGATACTACATACAATATTTTTTATTTTTGGCATTATTTAATTGCCTCATTTTCTTTAAAAAATAGCTTAACTAATCTTCGTCTATCTCTTATCCAGCTTTTATTCTCTCTAGCTGGGTAAATTCTATTAGTTAAACAAACAAAACCAGATTTATTGCAATAGATGTACCTGTAAAGCCAGTATGCCAAAACATATTTTTCTGCATATTCCATACAGCCCAACCTAATCCTCGACCATTCTTGCGATACCTAGGATTTTTTAGATAATCATAAAAAATCTTTGGAAATACCTGTATTCCTTCACAGCTTCCACCAGTAAGCAATACTTTAACAAATTCAGTTACATCGGCCAAAGTCGAAAACAATCCAGCGTGTCCACTTACACCATCTAATAAATATGCTTTATAATCATGAACTTGACCTCTGATTACTCCACCTCTCTCGGCCTGATATTCCGTTGGTACAAAAAGTTCTCTATGTTTTAAAAGATTATAGCCTGTATCCAGCATCCCTAATGGATTAAAAATACTATCTGACAAGTCTATATCTAACATAGCTTTATCCACTTCTTCAATCAGCCATCCTAATAAAATATAGTTTAGATCTGAAAATGATTTTAGTTCCAAGTTTGTACAATAATTTAGCATTTCTTACTTTTTTTATTAAAGTGCCTTTATCCATTTGATGTACACTATCCAAGTCAGCAAGTAGTCCACTATCATGCATCAATAATTCCTCAATCGTTATGTCAGGATATGTAATACCTATTAAATACTTACCTATATCATCAGTAAGTTTGATTTTGTTATCAGCAATTAATTGAAAAATCCTGGTTGTAGTTCCTATTACTTTAGTAAGAGATGCCAAGTCGTATATCATATTCGGAATTATAGAAATTTTGTCTTTATTTATACCTTGAAAGCCGATATATGAATATTGATTTGTATTAACATCAATTAAGCTATAAGACACTCCAAAGATATCTTGTTTATCAATATAACAATTAATTGATTTATTAATTCGTTCAATAGTTTTATTATCCATAATTCTACTTTTCAATATAATTCATGATTGAATAATCAGGTTCATTAGGAATCATCTGAGCAGTGATATTTATACTATGCTTTATCAAGTCTTTGATGATATTTATATCTTTTGATGTTAAATTTACAGATTTTTTTACTTGACGTGTACCATCATGTGCTGAAATATTACCAACATTGAATTCTTTAATATCCGTCTTTTCTACAATTTTTGCCACATCGAGAATATTTTTTGTGATAATAAACACTTTATCTTCACCATATTTATTATCATTTATATTCTGGATAGCTCTCGCAACTGAACAGATACTTAACTTAATTCCTGCTGGTTTTGCTAGTTTTAACCCTTCGATCTTCATATCATCTTTAACCACATTATCATTTGCAATTAAGATTCTATTAGTGCCAACAACATTAGTCCACACCATTGCGACTTGTCCATGAATCATGCGTTCATCTACTCTTGCTGCACAAACACTCATTTTTATTTTCCCTTCATACATTAAAAGATACTACCAACCCAGTTGAAAATTGGCTGTAGGTTGCCTAAAACCATGCCTAATAAAATTAAGATAAAAATTAAACGAGTTGAATTCATGTGCTTTTTACCTAGTATCCAGTATGAAAACATCGCTATTGCCAAAGGCACTAATTCTGGCATAATTTTATCTAACATATCTTGAACTGACATAGTAACTTTTCCGACTTTATAGTTAATCAATGCAGGAATCATTTCACCTACTACTGTTAATCCTAAAATTGATGCACCTTCTGTTAATAAATTCATTTTGTTTGGAAATGCAAATGCTAATTTCTTACCTTGGACAAGTCCTATATTGAAAAATTTCCATCTAATCCAAATAATTGCCATGCATCCCATTACTGGAATTAATAACCCTAATGGCTGATCAGATAAGCATAGATACGCAGCAATAGAATAAATAATAGCATTATAAATTGCTACAAAAACTGTATCACTGGCTCCAGCAAATGAACCCCATTAATCCAGTTTTCAAACCAGCAATAGCTTTTTCATTATCATGATTCATACCTAATTCATCTTGCAAAGCAATATCTGCACCAACAATTAAGTGTGACATCTGAGGTGTAGTATTAAAAAACTCCATCTCTAATTTCAAAGCCTGTTTCATCTTATCTTTACTGTCTTTATATAGCTTTTTTAAAGCTGGCATTACAGTGTAAACATAGCCTAGCCCTTGCATTCGTGGATAATTCCATCCTAATTGTAAACCTAAAATATTACGCCAAAATATTTTTTGTAAATCACTTTTACTCAAATTATTCATTTTTACATTAGATTTATTTTTCTTAGCCATCGAACTCAACCTTCTATGTGTCTACTCTACTTGCCTCTATTGTGCCGTTTAAATTTTGAATATCAGCATTTTGAGTAGCTAATTTCGTTTCATTTTTTAATAACTTTTTTATTACTTAAATCTTTTTTCTGCATTACAAAAATTGCTGCTAAAGCAAAGCCGATCAAAGCTAGGCCTAATAATGATCTTTGCTTTGCAAAATATGCCATCAATTCAAAACCTAAAATAAAGTATGGATAAGTATCTCCTTAATGGTAAATAACGCATCAAAATTTCAATACCCATTGCAGGTAAAATGATTCCCGTGGTCTTTAATCCATTCATAAGCCATACTGGAATCCAATTATTAATCGCTTTAACAACTGCTGCACCAAATGTTAATCCAATGAAATCTGGTATAGCACGTGATAATACCCAAGGAATAATATCATATACATTATCTCTTTTAATTGCCTTATAATTTTCAGTTTTCATGTGCTTAGTTGTCTGGTTTTGGAAGAATGTATTAGTCAATCTCACCAAAATATCCATCTGAGTTAATAACAAACCGATTGGAATTGCTAAACCTATACCATAAGCTGCACCTCTATGAGAAATAACTGCATAAGCAGCTCCCATAATAGATCCAGATAAAAAGTCAGGTACAGTTGCACCACCCAAAGTTGCTAACTGCAGTGTAACTCCAACAATTAGAACAGTTTTTAAATCACCTAAAACTAATCCAGTCACCGCACCACCAAATAATGGAGAATACAACCCTATTTTCAAAGCCAATGCATCTAATTGCCCCACACCAGCATATAAACTCAAAAATAGTATCACTAAAATTGAAATTTTCATTGTTTTTCCTCTTCTCTTTTTTGATATCGCTTATATTATTATAGCATTTTATCAATAATTTTATATATATTTAAAATAATTAGTATATATTTTAATATTATTTTAGAGCAATAAAATAAGACAAATCTGTGTCTGCCAGATTTGTCCTATTATGTGTATGTATATTTATTATAAGATTTAATATTTTATATTTCGTTCGTTGCAATTATTTTAAATATTTATACGGTTCGGCTATTAATTGATCAATATCTATTGATTGTTTTTTATCATTCTTAGTATTATTTAATTCAACTTGCTTTGACTCTAACTCTTTATCACCGATCACAATGTAGTGACTACTATTTCTTCTGTATGCTTCTTTTATTTGAGTACTTACTTTTAATCCTTGGTAATCTTTATCAACTCTAATACCCTGTTCACGTAGTTTTTCCATTACTTGGAATGCATAAGAATCTGCTTTATCTCCTACAGTAACAAAGTATAAGTCAAGTGAATCTTTATCAATAAATCCTTTATTTTCAGAATTAAGAAGTAATAGTAATCTTTCTACACCTATACCATAACCTATTCCGCCTTCATCAGGACCCCCTAACTGAGAAATAAGACCATTATATCTACCACCACCACAAATGGTAGTGTAATCACCACCAAATATTGGGGCATTAGACATAATTTCAAATATTGTATGTGTATAATAGTCAAGCCCACGAACCATGTCGTTATCAATTACATAATCAACATTAAATTTGTCTAAGATCGCCTTCACTTTGTTGAAATAGTCGCTTGAATAATCAGATAATGAATCCAAAATTGAAGGAGCATTTTCAACAATCTTTTTATCAGTAAGGTCTTTGCTATCTAATACTCGTAAAGGGTTCTTGTATAATCGTTCTTTAGAATCATCACTTAGTTGGTCGTAAAACGGTTTTAAATAATCGATTAAGGCTTTACGATAATTGGTACGCGTTTCATCATCACCAAGCGTATTGATTGCTACTCTTAACCCTTTTATTCCTAAACGTTTAAAGAATAATAAAGCCTCTAAAATAACTTCAGCATCAATTTGTGGAGATTCGCTGTTCAAAGCTTCACAACCAATTTGTGTAAATTGACGTTGTCTTCCAGATTCTGGACGCTCATATCTAAACATAGGTCCCATATAATAAACTTTATAAGGCTTTGGATATTCAGGTCCAAATAATTTATTTTGAACGTATGCTCTAACTACTCCAGCTGTACCTTCTGGTCTTAATGCAATTTTTCGACCACCTTTATCTTCAAAATCATACATTTGTTTTTCAACAATATCCGAAGTATCACCAACATTACGCGCAAAAACATTGAAGTCTTCAAACATTGGTGTCCTAATTTCAGAATAACCAAATTGTGCAAATGTTTCTCTTGCTATCGCTTCAACTTTTTGCCATACTTCTGAGTCACCTGGCAAAATGTCAGCAGTTCCTCGTGGTCTTTGATATGTATACTTTTCTTTTGCCATACAATACTCTCCTTATATACTAAAAAAACTCTCTTCGAAGTATTTCTACTTCAAAGGGAGCTTTGACGACTCTGTTCCACCTCATAATTCACATTTGCCTCACAACAAATGCCTCACCAGCTTAGATTATCTAACCTGCCGGGGTAATAACGCTCCCCATCACGTAATATATTACTTTTTGCTTCACATATTCAGTTTGCAAGTGTGATTTTCATATCAATAACCAATCTCTCATCACCGCTGGATCTCTGTCAATTATCTTGATACTTTTTTAGCTCGCGCATTACCTTTATGATGTTGAATTAAGTATAAGATAGTTATTTTTTCTTGTCAAGAAATTTATTGTAAAAGCTTACATGGCGAGAATTTGACACTTTTAAATTAATTCATTTTTTGTTAAGCTAAATCTATCAAGGGTTCAAACCCATTATTTTTGTCAAATTTTTGTCTTAAAAATACCGTAAACTATCAATAAATGTTAAACTTTGTATATTCAATTTACGAAAAAATATTTTGAATCATAAATTTTAAGCTTCATATCTGTGGAGCTTAAAAGTTTTTATTAATTTTGAAAATCATAGTTTTTATTGGTTTTATGCACTTTTAGTTAGAATAAAAAAAACTTTTTTTATTCAATAGAAACATTAAAAAAGTTTACGGTAATTTTAAGCAAAATAAGAACTCCCCAAAACGTTTAAATAACAACGATAAGGGTAGTTTTTTGCTCGAAAAAGTGTCAAAGCTTAGAGTATAAGATAGTTATTTTTTCTTGTCAAGAAATTTATTGTAAAAACTTACATGTTGGGAGTTTGACAGTTTTTAGCCTTTTAAATTTCTCTATCCCTTGCCACTACTGACTTTCCTTGTTAAATTTTGGCTTATTTTTTTGCGTACTATTTTTATCTTCGGGTAAAATATAAAGTAAGCGTCTAAAAACTAGATACCTTTCATAACTTCTTTGCTAACTATACTTGTCTTATAAATTTTAAGGAGGCAAGTATCATGCTAGATAAACATCCAATTGTACCGTTAAATCAAATTCGTCCTAAAAATTCAAAAAATACTCGCAATACTATAATTCTTAGCTAAAAAAAGAAAAACTTTGTATAGTTCACTTGATAAAGAACTAGTTAATAAAATTTTTGCCAAGGTTTATCATGATTGATCTAAGTAATTTAGGCCAAGTCTATATAGTTTGCGGTAAAACTGATATGAGAAAAGGGATTGATACACTAGCTTACATAGTTAAAGAACAATTTCAACTAGACCCATTTTCAGGCAAAGTTTTCTTATTTTGTGGAGGCAAACAAGATAGATTTAAAGCACTTTATTGGGACAGTCAAGGATTTTGGTTACTATATAAAAGGTTTGAAAATGGAAAATTCGTCTGGCCTACTAATCAAAATGAAGTTAAAGCTCTAAGTAAAAAGCAAGTAGACTGGCTAATGAAAGGATTTTCAACTGAACCTAAAATAAATGACGCTCAAGCACGCAATTTCTTTTGAATTTGCGTGCTATTTTGATATTTTTAACGCAAGCAAATGCAAGGAAGGTAAAATCAGATGAATATCAAGTCAATGCAAGCAATTATTGATGAACAAGCAAATACTATTAACACTTTAACTGTTAGACTTTCTAATATGACAGATGAGATCGCTCTCTTGCGTGAACAAGTAGACTACCTAACAAAAAAACGTTATGGTAAATCTTCAGAACAAGGCGGCTATTCTAATCAGATGAACTTGTTTAACCAAGAAACTGAAGAAGTGTCAGAAGATGAAAGTGAGCTTCCCTGACGACTCTCAAACTATTATCTATCAAAGAAAAAGACGGAAAGCTAAACGTGTAGCAATTTTTGCTACCCTTCCAAGTGAAGAAGTTCATCATGAATTAATAGGTCATGATTGTCTGTGCCCAGACTGCCAAGCTGAAATGAAAGAAATAGGTTCTTGTTTAGCTCGGCAAGAAGTGCTATTTATTCCAGCTCAACTTAAACGGCTAGATCACATCCAACAGTCATATAAATGTGAACACTGCAGTCAGAATAACTATTCAGATAAAATAGTCAAAGCTGAAGTATCAAAAGCCCCACTCGCACATAGCTATATGGGGCAGCTTTGATCATTTTACACACACTTTATCAAAAATATATCTTGAAAGTCCCAGCCTGTAGACAAGAAGCAGACTGGCAAAAAGTTGGTCTGCCAATTACTAGACAAGACATAGTTAATTGGCAACTAAATAGTACTGAATATTACTTTCTGCCACTTTATAACCTGTTAAAAAGACAACTAATGAATCAACCTGTATTGCATGCAGATGAAACGACTTATCGAGTCTTAGAAAGTGATACTCAAAAACCTTTTTATCAGATAAACTATCAACTGAGCCAATTAGTCTTTATCATCATGATAAACATCGAAGCGGGCAAGTCGCGATTGATTTTCTTGGAGAATATTCAGGTTACTTGCATTGTGATATGTGGTCAGCTTATAGACAGCTAGCTAATACAACTTTAGTTGGATGTTGGGCTCATGTGAGAAGAAAGTTTGTCGAAGCAGTCCCGCAAAACGCCAAAGGCAAATCATTAGTTAAAGATGGAGCTAACTATTGTAGTAAAATGTTTGCTTTAGAAAAAGCTTGGGAAAACTTAGATAATGAAACTAGAAAACAAAAACGCTTGAAAGAATTAAAGCCATTAATGGATCAATTCTTTGACTGGTGTAGAAGATATCAACCACAAGTTCTGCAAGGATCCAAATTGGGTAAAGCAATAGAATATTCGCTTAATTATGAGCAGACATTTAGGAATATTTTGCTTGATGGAAGACTAGTTTTATCCAATAATCTAGCAGAAAAAACGATTAAAAGTTTAGTGATCAGAAGAACAAATTGGCTATTTTCGCAAAGTTTTCAAGGAGCTCAATCATCGGCCATTATTTTAAGCATAATTGAAACAGCTAAAAGAAATGGATTAAATTCAGAGAAATATATAAATTATTTACTGAAAAATCTACCAAATGAAGAAGAAATCACTAATCAAGAAAGTTTGGTAGCTTATTTACCATGGGCGAAGCAGATCCAGGAGAGATGCAAAATAGGCCTATAAAAGAGAAATAGAAAATAATACAAAAGAAAAATCAGTCTTTCAAACATAAAGAAAAACTGATTTTTAGATACCTGGTTTTTAGACGCTTACTTTTGATTTTTAACGTTTACGTCTAAAATAATATTTTTTGAATCAAACTCCATTTCTTTCATTCCTTTCAACATCAACTATACTAAAATCTGTTGCAAATCTTTATATGTATTTTGTCCTATTGAGCTGACAAAAATGTAATTAATAAAATTAGGTATAGAAAAAAGGCACTTCCATACTGTGCCTTTTAAAATGCTTTTATAAAAATCTGAGGAGGAGTATTTATTTAAGCAATAATTGATACAGGTGTTCCTACCTTAATATTAGGAAAATCCTTATTTTCTACATATATTGAACCTGGCAATTCAGCCTCTGTTGAGCCATCAAATTTCACTGCTACATGTCCTAATTGTGCGAGATTAGTATTAACTTCATTTCCAACCGAAGTGATTTTGTACTTTTGATCACCTATTTGCAATGTCATCCCCTTTTCTATTGGACTTGTCATATCATTTACATTAATAATAAAACACGATGATCGCAATGCATCTGGCGCTTCTTGACCAAAGAAGATTAACATATTAATTGATACAAACTCTTGTGCTTCAGAGCCAATTTCTATAACTTTTGTTTTATAAATAATTTTATCCTTTACCATATTTTCCATATTAATCACACTTTTTACTTTCCAGGATATAATCCAAAACTACATAACCATGCTACAAATACTCTAGGTACACCGTTAAAGAATCTAGAATATAACACTGAAGTTACCCCAACTTCAACAGTTTTAGCATCAGCTTGCATTAATCCTAAACCTACTGGGATAAAGTCACAAGCGTTTTGAGTATTAATTGCAAATAAGGCAGGTAGTGCATATTGTGCAGGAATATGACCTTTACCAATTTCAACGCCGATCAAAGTACCAATGACCTGACCAATGACAGCTCCAGGTCCTAATAATGGTGATAAAAATGGTAATGAACATACAAAACCTAAGATCATTAATCCCCATACATTACCTGCAAGTGGTGACATAATAGTAGCAAACCATTTTCCAATACCAGACCCCATAATAATTCCGATTAATAGCGATACAAATGCCATAAAAGGAATAATAGTATGAATCACAGTTTCTACTGAATCTTTAGCAGCTTGGTTAAAGATAGCAACAAATTTACCCACACCAATACCTAATTTTGCAATAAATGAACCAGAACTATTTTGTTGAGTAATAGTTTTACTTGTATCAAACTTAGCATCATCTTGATTTTCATTATTAACAGATTCAGCCTTTGCTTCTACATCTGTATCACTTGTAGTTGAAGCATCAGTTGCAGTAATTTGATCTACTCCAACATTTGAAACATATAATTTGGGAGTAATAAATTTAGCCAATGGGCCGGATTTCCCAGTTGGTAATACATTAATTGTTTTTATTCCTTTTTTTGGATAAATACCACATCTTAAAGTACCACCGCAATCAACAATTGCAGTTGCGATTTCTTCATCTGGGATCGATGTTTTAAAGCCATCTACAGCCTTCATCCCTGTTAATTGTGCAATTTTATCCACTATTGCAGGTCTATTTCCACCTGTAACATATAAAATCTTATTTTTCTTTTCTGTTGGTGCAATAATTAGTGGTCCACCATATCCACCAGTACCATGTACAACTTTTACACTTTTATAACTCATGATTTTTACTCCAAAACTAAACTTTCAAATTCAAGTTCTTTGATAATTCAATACCAGTTGACTTGGATACATAAGCTGTAGTATAGTCTGTTACCCAACCACCTATGAAATTCATTACTAATCCAACTAGCAAATATCTAACTGCTAAATCCATAGTATTGAGACCTAACTTTTGAACACCTTGTGCTATACCCATCCAAATAAATAATTCAGCTGGATTAATGTGAGGGAACACACCATTACTTGTATGACAAAACTGTGCAACTGAGGCATAGTAACTTGGCTTGTAATACTCAGGTAAAAATTTACCCATTGAGTGAGCCATTGGATTACCTAACATAAATGCTGCTATAAATGGAAGTACCATATATCTCATAACAGGATTACTGCCCGAGGCTTTAGCAAACTTATTCATTCGCTTTTCACCAACAAGAGCAATAATTGAGTTCATCAAAACTAATAATAGTAACACTACTGGTACTATAGAACTCATCCATCCGATGAATGTTTTACCACCAGTTTGGAATATTCCCATGAAGCCAGAAGCAAAATCTACAATATATTTCATATTAATCTAACCTTCTTTTGTTGATTTACTTTTACTTTTTTTAATAAAATTATAAATTTTAAATTTTGTATTATTAATTAACATTTTAAAAACTGGTAATGACAGAAAATTAATAGTCGTTGTGTCCATATCAATTTTACTCATTTTGCCAGATTCGAAGTTTATATAATTTCTATATGAATTTAGAATACATTGCCGTGTTAATGTATCAAATTTCATTAATTCATCATGTGATGCAGCAAGTTCAGGAAGTGATTTGCCCCTTAATTCAGAAAAATCTTTAAAACGTGCAAATATGGTGATACCCATCATCTTTTTCGCATCAAATATATTAGCGCTTTCATCGATATTCAAAAGAATAAGGCTACCTGCTCTCAATTTCTTAGGATTTTTTCCAATCAAGACTTTTCCATTTTTATTCATAGAATGAAATGTTTTAGCAAAATCTTTGATTTGTAAATAACCTAAAATACTCTGAATTAAAAAGGCAATAGCCAAAATTATTCCAATAATTAGTAAGTTCATTTTACTTATACACCTTCTGTAATTTGAATTAATGGCTTCGTGGTGTCATAATTAATGATATTTTCATACAAAACTTTATTTCTAGAAATCATACCTATCAAATCATATAAATGTGATGTAACATCAATTAATTGTTGACTAAGTTGTTCAGGAATACCTATTAGAAATATTAATTTAATTTTTCTACCTTTATAGGCAATATCATTTTGTACAATACCAACACTTAACAAGACGCGATCCTTTTTAGAACAATCTAAAGCATGTGGGATTGCTACACCATTAGAGAATATATTGTTGGTGTTTTTTTCTCTTTGGAGCCAATTGTCTTTAAAAGCAGAATTCAATTCTCCTATATTAACCTGTGAATCTATTATTTTTTCTACAGCTTCAAAATAATTATTTGCTTCAACTTGCGAAACATTCATAGTACATAATTTATCATCAATCATATGTTCAACAATTGAAATTGGCACAATCGTTGATAAGGCATTACTTCTAAATGCTATTGAAACATTTAATACTGGAGTTGAATTATATTTAAACATTTTATCGGAAAAAACAAGGATATATGATTCATTACTATTTTTTAGTTCTTCTTGCGTGTTATATCTTTTTACTGATACATTATCGAAAACTTTTATTAATTTATTTTCGATAAATTCCATCATAGAACCTCTGATTCTTCCGACAAAAGCAATTTTTATTTTATTAGTATTTTTACTAGTATCTTCAAGAAACATTGCGAAAAAGATAACTAAATATCTAACTTCATTTTTAGATACTTTGATTTGATACTCATGAAATATATTATTAGATATTGCTTCACTTAGATCTAATGCAATAGGATATTTTTGTGATACATTTTGTGGTAATGTTTCATCAATATCTATACCCAACATTGATCTATTAATCAAAAACAATATATGCCACTTCATTCGTTCATATATAATCTCTGGATTCAATCCGAAACTCAATAATTTATCAATCTCAGGTTTTATTATTTTATAATTTTCCTTTTGAACTTGTTGAACTACATTTTGTTTTAAATATGGATTAGATATTAAGTTTAGAGGAGCTAATATGAATAATTCTTCATATTTATTCATATTTTTCCATAACATATGTTTAAAAATTGTTCGGAGATTTTTTATTAACTTGATTTCATTATCCCATAGTGGCTTAAACATTGAAGGATAAGACTTTAATGTATATCCATATTCTTTGGCTAATTTTAATGTCCTTATTTGATTTAAGATATTATTTTTAGTTTGGTTAGTTATTTTAAATTCTTCAAGTTCTGATAGAATAGCTGCTTTAAAATTCAAATCAATAGGTTTATATATAAGAACGCAATTGCGTAATGCAATTAATAAATTATAATCACTATTAAATTTAATTTTTATACCATGACCTGTTTTAGAGCAAATTTTTCCAAAATATCGCTGCAAAGTTTTATTTATTTCTTTAATATCTTTTGAGATCACGGAAACAGAAGTATTAGTTACCTCTGAAATATCATCTAAAACACAATAACTATGTTGCTTAATTAAATATTCAATTATATATGACTGTCTTTTTACAGGATCATTTAGATTTAATTCACCTTTTAAAAACTTAGTTTCTAGACTAATAAGATTGTGATAGTTTTTAATTTCTAATATATATTCATCAACTTTTTTAGAAATATGAGCATCCTTATCTAAAATATTATTCAATTCACCTATTCTTTTATGAACTGTCCGCTTAGAAATATTTTCGTAATAGCCTATTTCAACATCTGTAAGTGGCCCATTTTCAATAAATAATTTCAATAAACGAAACAAATAATTGTTCAAGATCAGTCCTCCATATTAATTATCCTCTTGATTTACCACCTGCTACATTTATGGTAACGCCTGTGATATAACTAGAACGATCAGATAATAAATATGATACTAAATCTGCTACTTCGTATAAGTGACCACTTCTACCCATTGGAGTTGTCGATTTGCTCTTATATCCTGCTCTAATTTCTTCTACAGTTTTATCTCTTGTATATGCAAGTGCTGATTCATATGTAATAGTTCTCAATCCTGTGGCTTCCATAATTCCAGGTGCAACGCCAACCACTCTAACATTGAACTTACCCATTTCTTTTGCCCATGAGCGAGTAAATCCATTAATTGCACCTTTAGTTGCAGAATACGCACTTTGCCCCTGCGATCCTTCTAATCCAGCTTCTGATGACATATTAACAATGACACCTTTTTTATTATTAACTAAGTATCTACCAACTGCTTGAGATACTAAGAAAACACTCTTAACATTAACTGCAAACATTTTTTCAAAATCATTTTCAGTTAATTCGTATTGACCATGTGGATCCTTTGCATCAACTAATAATCTTGGTAAGTTAATACCAGCATTATTGACTACTCCATCAATATGACCAAATTTTTCTACTGTGTTTTTAACAGTTTGATTAACATTTTTTTCATTTGTCACATCTGTGTGCATAAATGTTAATCTTTCATTTTTTTCTTTTGGTTCATTAAGATCAGCGTCAACAACATAAGCACCTTCTGCAAGTAATTCAGTTACAATGGCATTACCAATACCTGATGATCCACCTGTAACAATATAAACTCTATCTTTGATATTTAACCAATCATTCATATAAATACTTCCTCTCTTAATTGATTACAAAATACATACTAATGTAATCGGTTTCAAAGGTTAAATGGTGATTTTTCATGATAGTGTGCAAAAACACAAATTAGTGTTCATTTCTTATTGCAAATGATTGTAACAATATTAGTTAAGCATTATTTTTACAATAAAAAAAGTCCCAATTTGAAATAATTTTAAATAGGTTTATTTACCATGAGCGAAGCAAATCCAGGAAAGGTGCAGAATAGGCCTATAAAAGCAAAAGAAAAATCAGTCTTTCAAACATAAAGAGAGACTGATTTTTAGATACCTGGTTTTTAGACGCTTACGAAAAAATCAGAATATGAACTTTTTAATCCACATGAAAGATCAAATCCATTTCCTAAAATTATTAACTGCTTCAATTTAGATACTCAATTTAGATACTCCTTCAAAATAAAATTCAGTTATCTTTTTATTCTATTCATGACTTGCTTAACTACAGATACAGCTATCTCATTTCTCATTACAAGTAAAACTAAGGAATATACAATTATTGATAGAATTATAGAAAATGTAGTTTTGAGAATTAAAGATGACCAGATCATGTTACAGATCAAGCATACTATCACAATTCCAATACATCCAATAATTGCTGTAACCATACTTCTCATAAATCTTTTTGATTTGATTATATTTTGCATTATATCTTTTCCATAGTGATAATTAACAATAAATATACACATTTCTGCTAAAACTGTTGAGATGGCTGCTGCATTTTCATCCCAAAATGGTATCAAAATTATATTAAAAACAATATTCAAGATAGCACTACAGCTCATACTTATTAATACGTTTTTTTCTCTCTTAGCAGGAATCAATACACAATCACTTAAAATCCATGCCAAAATAGAAAATATATATGCAAAACATAGTATTCTAAGTGAATTAGTTGATCTAATATAGTTTGAACCAGATATTATCAATACAACTTCTTTAGCTAACATGAACAAACCAACAGAAGCTGGTAATGCCAAAATTACTAATGTATTAGTCAATTTTGAAAGTATATTATTATATTCTTTCATCCGTTTATTTCCAAATAACATTGCTAATCTAGGTACCGTTACAATCAATAAAGCAGAAATTACTGTTTTTACAATTTGATAAACTTTAGAAGAAACAGAATATATACCTACTATATAATTATCCTTCATTAACCCTAATAAAGTAATATCTGAATAAACATAAATCATATTAGCAACACTAGCCGCAAATAAAATAAAAATAGGTACCAAATGATGTTTCCACTCAAAATGAAAAACTAAATGAATATGACAGTACTTACGAGCATGAAGAAAGTTTAATACATTTGCGCCTACACTAGAAAATACAGTAATAGCTGCATAATTAAGATAATCATGTGATCCTCTTACAAAGATAAATAATAAAATAATAGAAATTATCTGAAATATAATACTACGTATAGTTATATAACTATAATCTTCGTAAATTTGGTATATCCATTCAGTTCCAATGGTAGTAAAAAATATCTGAAGACTAAATATCAATATACACAGTAAGTAACTATGAAGTTTTGAAAAAAGAATCAAACATAAAAATAATAGTAAGTATGCAATTACAGTTGAAAAAATATTAATAGTAAATACTTCACTAGCAAATTGAGTGATTTTCACTTTATTACTTCTATATATTGCGCCCTCTCTTACAGCATAAGTACCAATTCCTAAAGCCGCAATCAATAAAAAATAACTAACAATGGAGTTAGAAAAATTATAAATACCCATTCCCTCCACTGTTAGTTTTCTAGAAACATATGGAAATGTAATAAGTGGAAACAAAATACTTAAAATGCTTCGAAGACTACTCAGAAAAGCATTGAGAGCTAATGATTTATGTTTCATGAATATCCCCTTGATATTAATTAATTATTCTTTTTATTTTCCCTATTAATCTTATATCAATAAATCCAATAATATCTTTGAATTTTCCTTTAAGACTTTGAGATGAATTTATTTTTGCATACTTTCTAAATTGAGATTGAAGATAGATATATACAGGAGATTTTTTTGCTAATTTTTTGATAAAAGTTACCCAAATAATCCAATTTTTGTAATCTTGTACAGCCATATAATATAATTTATTATCTCTTTTTTTAAAGAAATTTATTCGCCTAACCTTATACTCATCTACATCCTTAATTTTTTTAATCGAATATGATTGTTGCATTATGCTACCTGGTCTTTGTACATAATTATATAATGGTTCAAATATAAAAGAAATTTTTTCCGTATCCCAAAGTAAATTTACTATGAAATACTCATCCTCAAAATATCTTCCTTTTTCAAATTTATTATTTCTAAACACACTTTTTTTATAAATTTTATTCCATGCCACTACCAATACAACACCATTTTTTTTGTATATATATGGTAATATAAACTTTCCAGATACATTTTTATAATCCTGAGAAATATGTAAATTATCTATTGATAAAATATTTCCATCTTCATCAACTTTCTGATATCCACAAATAACTAAGTCTGAATTGTTTTTAGAAATCTTATTGTACAACTTTTCTAAATAATCTGATTCTACATAATCATCACCATCAATAAAAACGATATATTCACCCTTAGATTTATTAATGCCAAAATTTCTTGCATCTGATAACCCACCATTTATTTTATGGTATACATTTATTCTATTATCTTTTTTTGAAAATTCATCGCAAATCGTTGAACTAGCATCAATAGAGCCATCATCAATTAATAACAATTCAAAATCAGTAAAGCTTTGAATTAATATACTTTGAATACACCTTGGTAACCATTTTTCCACATTATAAACAGGAACTATAACAGATATAATAGTTCTCTCTTTTTTTATCACAATTCTATTCTTCGCCATTACTTTTTATAACATCAACAATCTCATTTTCAAATTGAATATTTGATCTAAGCTTGATATCTTTATCCTCATTAAATTCTGCAGTATGTTTATATGGGATTTTAACTTTTGTTTTTGCTTTCATTTTGAACCATTCATACTCTGTATCTATATGTCCCAAATCTATCAATTGAATCCCTTCATTTCTTAAATCGTTTACAATTATTTTGGCTGTCGGACCCAGCATCAACAAAACTAATGAATTCTTTTCATATTTTTTAATAGATGCTTCAATATCTCTAATGTATCTAAATGCATTTTTTGAAGGACAAATGATCCTTTTAACTTGATTTGCATTTTTATACAAATCATTACCCTCACCAGATCTAGTAAGATTTCCTTCTACAATTAAAATATTTTTATCATTCCAAATATTTTTTAATTGCTTAAAATACAGTCCTGATTTACTTTTGTCTTCTAAATCAATGTATGGCCGAGAAAGAAATGTTGAGCCATAAATATTATTAGTTTTACTTATTTTTCGTAAAATTTTTCGATTTTGATAAAAGAATTGGTCATAAAAGAAACTTCTACTTTCTTTAGTATATCTATTCATAGCAAAAAAAACGTCTGGCAAACATACTAATAAGTCATTTTCAGAACCTTTTAGAGCAATATTTTTCAAATCTTTACTTAATCGCTGATTATAATTTTGATATGGTATACTTTCTCCCCTGATAATATCGAATTCACCATCTCCTAATCTGATGACTGATACATTATTTTGTATAATTGCTTCAACAGTTTGAGCTGCATCCATAACTTTAATATTAAAACGAAGAAGACGACCCATTAATCGTCTATATTTTTGATTAAAAAAATTCATTTATTTTTTACCATATATAATATTTTAAAACATTGGGGAAATCGCAAATAAATTTTCATAAATAACGTATGTTTGATTCCATCCCTTTTTACAGAAAACTTAAATTTATTTAAAAATTGTAAGTAACTCAGGTAGTCTTTGTTTCCTTGACTACTATAAACAGCTTTTATCAGACTTATACAATCTTGAAATAAATACTTATTGTTGTTTTTTTGAGCACTATAGCTACCATTATGTTCTAAAAAAACAAAAAGTTCATATCGTGCAAGAATTGCATCGCCCCATATATTTAATTTTTTATCTAACCTTGATTGATGTAAAATACTACCTACGCGTTGTCTATAATAATAAAGCACTTTATCTAATTCATAAAAAATCGTTGCATTATCTACTAACTTATAAGTAGTAGAAACATCTTCAAAGTACCTATCTTTTGGATATCTTACTTTAGTAAATAGTTTCTTTTTATAAATTTTATTCCATGCAAAGCTGCCAACTTTATCGATCGTTAGACTATCTATTATCTCTACTTTTTTTACTCTTTTTATGTATTCTTGTTTTTTTATATAACTAACTTGTTTTTGGCTTTCATTATTTACAAAAGTTTTATATTCAAACGTTAAAAGATCAAAGTCTATCATATTAATTATTTTCAAAATGGTACTTAAATAATCCGTTGTAACTATATCATCTGAATCAATAAAAGATATGTATTTTCCCTTTGCCAGTTCTATACCTTTATTTCTAGTAGTAGCGATCCCTTCATTTTTTTTATTTATTAAACGTATAACTGAAAACTTTGATGCATATTTTTGACATATTTTTAAGCTATCGTCAGTTGAACCATCATTAATAATTATGATTTCAACTTTTTCACTAATTTCTTTAGTTATCCCATAAGTTAACGAATTTAAACAATCATTCAAATATTTACTTACATTATAAACAGGTACTATAATTGTTAAGTCTTTCATCTTAGTCAATTTCTCTAATTATTTCATTATTATATGTCGAATTATTTATTTCTTTAAAATCTTTGAGATTATCTCCAGCTTCATTAACAAATTTATTTTTTACAGAGATTTTTTTATTTGCTTTTTTCAAAAACCACTCATATTCTATATCAGCATGTCCAATATCAATTGTTTGTATATTCTTTACTGAAAGCTTAGCTGCTAATATAGAAGCTGTTGGTCCTAATGCAACTAAAACTAATGGACTTTCTGTTAAATTAACAACTTGTATAATAGTGCTTTCAATTTTTTCTATTTGTTTAAAAGCATTCTTATTGGGACATACAATTCTTTGTACAGTTTTTGCATCTTGCAGGAAATCATTTCCTACACCAAATCTAGTAAATTTTCCTTCAGCAATGATAATATTTCTATCTTTAAAGATAGCCTTCCATAATTTAAAAATATATTCACTACGCTTTTTTTCTTGATATTCCATATATGGCCGTGTGATATTAGCATTGTAATACATTCTATTTATTTGTAATAAATTTATCCATTTTCTACTATATCTAATATAATGCTTCTCCCAAAAAAATCTCGTTTCTGGAGTAAATTGATTCATTCCATTAAATATTTCAGGGATACAAACTAACAAAGAACTACTATTTATCTTTATTACTTTTTCTAATTGCTTTCCAAGCTCTCGATCATTGTCTTGAAATGAATCTTGATCAATCCCCAGCATCCACTTCAATTCTCCATCTCCAAATCTTGACACCGATTTTCTATCGTTCAAAATAATTTTCATAGTTTGTTCCAAAGAAGCTACTTGTAACCTAGCGCTATTTCTTCTTATCCCCTGATATAGCATTGCTATAAATTTTTCTTTAAACTTGTTCATTATTATTCACCATACTGTTAGCTTGAAAAATTAATGGAATCAACATCAGACTTAAATTATAAGTAAAAAATGTTAATACATTCTCACTTAATCCATAAATACAAATAGTAATTATGTAAATAATCCATTTATATCTATTTTGCTTGTTTAATTTATTTACTAATAATATCATTGATATTACAAATATCATTGTAAATATTGTTCCATAGGTTATTACTAAATTAGCAAATCCAGAATCTAATGTACCGTTAAATCCTTGTGATGCATCCCCCCATAACCCATATAATGGACCGCTTGTGATGTGTCCCCAAAAATTAATCCCATATATTTTTAAATAACTAATCGCATAAAATGGACGAGTCTGAAATATTTTGTTAATGATATCAAAAATACTAGGACGATAAATATAAATGTTGTTAAGAATATATGTACATAAAATAGGAAATAATAGTAAACAAAAATCAGCTAATAACCATAGATGAACTTTTACATAATTAAAATGAGATAGCAATATAAATAATAAAAGAAAGAGAAAAGATAAAAATGCCGTTCTATCTCCAGAGACAAAATATATAGTTCCCATAAATGCTATAGTTTTGACATAAGTAAAAAGATTTACTTTATTGATGCCTTTATAAAAAAATAAATACAATGTGGTAATTTCAAATCCTACTATTCCTAAATTATTATAATGAGAAAAGCCAAGAGCGTTTCTACTAATTAATCCTTCACCTAAAATTGAAAATGATCGTTGATATTGAATTGATTCACTAGAAACAACTCCCGACGCAGATAAAATAAAATTAACCAAAAGAAAAAAAACTTCTATTAAAATCATTAATTTAGCCAATTTGTGCAAATCAAGATCAAAACAACAAATAACTTGAGTTATTGATAGAAGAATAGTAGCCTGTTTTGTTACAAAAAAAGAAATTCCGCCTATAGATATTAACAACAAATTCAAGCCTATATCTTTTAAAGTACTTTTTTTAGTTAACAAATACAAGCAAAAAAATATAATAGCAATATATACCACAACATTAATATTTAAACTATATTTCTCTGTTATTTGTGATATGCTTAGCATATAGTATATGGTTATCAATCCTATATATATATATGCCAATTTGGGTGATAAAAAATTATTTTTATTTTCCATTTTTATGTAATTGTTTCATCCTATACATCTTTATCAAATAATAAACTATCCATTCATTTCCATTTTTTATAATCTTCAGAAAGAGCTTTTGTTCCAATTCTAGTTTATTAATTGGATAGATTTCTAATATAGACATAAGTAAAGGATCTGATATAATTTCTTTCATTGCCTGTAGGGCTTGTGTTTTACTTTTATGAGAAATCATTGGTAATTCTCTCAGCAAACTTTCTCGAACATCAATAAAAAATTGACGAGAAAGCCGATCTCTATTTTTCTCGAATATGTTAGCTGATTTTAATTTCTTTTTTTGTACCAAATAGCTAGCTTTACTATCTATAAATAAATTCTGCTTATATGTACTACTAGTCATTGAAGTAATATTTTCTCGATAAAAATATCCTATGGTATCTATTATTCCAACCATATTAGCATGAGTATAAAAATCTATATTAAAAATAGTGTCCTCAGATTTTATTGCTAAAAAAGAAATATCATAGGTTAGCAATACTTTGCGTTTAAAAAGTACATTCCATATAGTAACTCGCATATTATCATGACCTAGTGGTGAGCTGCCAATAATTTTAGGAAGCAATTTTTCTTTTACTTCATCTTTTCTAAAAATAGTATTTTTATATCTTTCCCTATAAAGAATGTTTTTTTCAGTATCTACTCGAGTATAACCGCCTATAACAGAATCTAAATTATGCTTTTTCCCAAAGTCAAACAAAGTTATTAATTCATTTTTTCCCAAGTAGTCATCAGAATCAATGAAATATATATATTGTCCTTTGGCTTCTTTGATTCCCCTATTACGTGCACATCCTGGTCCAGCATTAATTTGTTCAATTATAACTACATTATTAAATTCTTTTTCTAATTTCTTTTCAATTTCAATACTATGATCAGTTGAACCATCATCAACTAAAATAATTTCTATACTTTTTAAAGTTTGTGCAACTAAACTTCTGACACATTCTTCTAAATATCTTTCACTATTATAAACTGGAATAATAATAGATACATCAATCATTATCTAATTTCCTCACTAATTGTGCTGGAGCTCCTACATATGCATTTTTTGACATATATGCTTACATCTCTTATAGCTTGCAGTTGACCATATGGACTAATATCGTATTCCACTTTCTAAATAATTTTTGCATTTTTTGAAATAGCTATTTTACTTTTCCAAGAAATAAATGGTAGATGGTCATTTTTATTTATTTTAATTGTTAATCTATTACGAAATTTTACTTTTAGCAAAAAAGTCTTAAATACTTAAATCTCCATTTAAATCCTTTTTTTATGTTTAATTTCATACTTTTCCATTAAAGCCTTTTTATATATTTTTTTTACTTGTACTGAGCAATTTTTGATATCGTAAAGTTGAGAATATTCACTCGTTCGACTTAAAGCTGACTTACTCGTATCATAATTAATAATACTTTTTAACCATAAATCAGCATTTTTTATAGATAAAAATTCTATAGTATCTGTTATTCTAACCTCATGTGGTACCTTATTTGATACTATACATTTTAATCCAGATACTTGTGCTTCTACCGCGGCCATTCCTAATCCTTCCCACTTTGAAGGAAATAAAAACATATCAAACGCTGAATAGAATTTATACACATCATTCACTGGAGAAAGAATAATGAATCGGTGTAATAGCCTTTCATTTTTTACTTTTTTTTCAAATTCCTTTCTGTCCCCTCCGCCCAATAGCATAAATTTATAATTTGCTGGTAATTTCTTGGCCAAGGTCAATAAAAATGCATGATTTTTGGGTAAATTAAAAGTTCCAATATTCCCAAGCAAAATTTCGTCATTACGTATACTATATTTTTCTCTAATCTTTTTTCTTTCATCAACATTGTAATAAAACTTTTCGATTTTTATACCATTAATAATTACTTTATAAGGTCTTTTACCATATAACTTTATTCCTGCTTTATGACTAGCAGCAAAGCATAAATCAGCATTTTTAATAAGATATGGTTTCAATATTTTATTTAAATGTACTGCTTTGTACTTTATACTGTGTGTATGAACGACTGTCAAAACAGGTAAATTTCTACATGCAAAAAGTTCTAATGACATAGTCGCACTATTTCCATGAATATGAACTACATCATAATGGTTGTTTTTTATCAATCTACGCAATTGAATCATATAATTTAATGGATTTTTCTTTCGATTCAGTACATACAGCGTTGTTCCATTTTCTAAAGGCATGGTTGATAATATTTTTTTATCAAAATTCGAAGAAACAATATCTATGCGGTTGTCTTTTTTTAACTCATTATAATAATTTCTGATATGAATTGGTATTCCAGTCAAAGAAAAGGCAACAGTACATACTTCAAGTATTTTCATATTTAATTAACCAAATTCTCTACTATAATCTCTAATTTTTCATTAAACTGCCTATTATTGCTATTTTCACCGCTATTTTTATTTTTAACAATTTGATCATAATTATTAATAGACCTTAAAAGATTATCCATACTATAAACAGGAATAATATTATTCATTCTTTTTGCTATTAATCTAACAAAATCTAATTGATGATCATTCACATGCTCATGATATTTTTCTTGTCGTGGTATAACAATAGGTACTTTTCCAAATTGTAATGCTTCAATAAAGCTTGAAGGTCCACCATGAGTGATTACAATTCGAGCTTTTTTTAAATACTTTTGCATATTATCATAAGATAACATTTTATAATATTCGCAATGTTTAGGAGTATATGTGCTATATCCTGTCTGCATTATGACTTTTTCTTTAATATCACCATTAGCAACTAATTCATCAATTTCGTTTATTAACCGATTGAATGGTTGTTCATGAGTTCCAACTGTTACAAAGATCATTGACTAAAATCACCTGTTAAAAAATACTTCCTAAATTAATTGCTTTTGGATAAACTTTTTTCATTTCTTTCCACTGCACAATAAACTTATCAGTTATTGGATAAACTAATTTTCCAGTAATTGTTGGCTTATTATATCGATCAAAAACTTCAATATAAATTGTCTTTGCCCCCAATAATTTTCCAATATAGAAAAAAGGAACTGCTACCGCAGCACCACTTGAAATAATAATATCTGGGCGTTCTTTTCGAAGTACTTTAATAGCTAAAAAAGTATTTTTAATCAGATTTTTAATATTTCTGTTAGTTGGATAATAACAACCATACATTTTTTCATTCTTTAGTTTACTTTGAGCATCTTCTTTATCAAAAGTTACCCAAAATCTATCTTTATCTTGCCAAAATGGCCTCAACATATATAAATGTGTTAAGTGCCCACCACTTGATCCAACTAAACAAACTTTCATAAAAGTTCTCCTCAATACGCCCCATTCGGATGCACTATGACACCTACTGTTTTAAACATTATCTTTAAATCCTCCAAAATACCTGAATGATTAATATAAATAATATCAAGCCATACCATTTCATCAAAGTCAGCTTCATTTCGGCGAGTTACTTGCCACAATCCAGTGCAACCAGGTATAACTTCTAATCTTTGCATATCATAATCAGAATATTGATCAACTTCGCTAGGCAATGGAGGTCTTGGTCCAACTAATGACATATCACCGATTAATACATTATATAGTTGTGGTAGTTCATCTAAACTGTATTTTCGAATCGTTTGACCAATTTTAGTAATTCTTGGATCGTTCTTTATCTTGAACATTGCTCCGTCGACTTCATTTTGGTCTGCAAGTTGATTAATCATTTTATCAGCATTAACAACCATTGATCTAAATTTCCACATTTTAAATTTTTTGCCGTTGTGACCAATTCGCTCTTGAGAATAAAAAACTGAACCATTATCATCATGCTTGATTCTAATTGCTAAGTATATAAATAAAGGCGATAAAATAATCAATGCAACCACACTTGCAAAGATATCAAAAATGCGTTTTACAAAATGATAGAAATATCGTCTATGAATTTTAGATTCATCGACATAAATCTTATCACCAACTGATAACTTTCGCATCATTTCATTTACTCCCCCTGCAATATTAAAACAACCAAAACTTTTTCTTATCTCTAAGTGGTTCCCATTCCATTTGGACTGGATCACCATTGATAATCTTGCGAGCATTATCTTGATAAGCTTGAGCCAATTTTCTCCCAAATTCATGACTCAACTTATCATATGCTTCGCTTAATTGATATTGCCGTTGTGGCAAGTCATGTGCATCTGATGCAAAAGTTGCAACTTGTCCAGCTTCAATTAATCTTTTGGACAAGTTTTGGACACTATCACCAAATATCCCTGTATAAGAACTTGCTGTAACCTGGACTAAACAACCCTGTTCAAGCAAATCTTGCAAAATTGTCGGATCTTTCAAAATACGATTATTGCGTTCTGGATGCACTATTATTGGCGTAATACCATGTTGCATTATTTGAAAGATCGTATTTCTTGCATAAGTTGGAACATCATCACTTGGAAATTCCAGCAACATATATGTCCCAGCTTCATCGCAATACAGGATATCATCATTTTCTATTGCCTGGATTAACTCTCCTGACAAGCGCACTTCCATCCCTGCAAATACTTGCAAAGGCAAGTTTGCATCATCAATCATATCTTGATACATCTTAGTTAATCTAATAACATCTTGTTTATGATTTACATACTTACCATTTAATGTATGTGGCGATACGACTGCATGAGTGACTCCATTTTTCACAGCACTTTTAGCAAGCTTCATTGAAGTCACCCAGTCTTTAGAACCATCATCAATGCCAGGCAACATGTGGCAATGAATATCAACTAAAACCATGATTACCTCTTGAAAAAGCCTCGCTTCTTATCTTGTTTACTATAGCCATATCCATAACCGTATCCATACCCATAGCCTGCATTATCTGCATACACGTCATTCATCACATAACCTAAGATGCGAGCTTTAGCAAACTTAAGCATTTCAACTGCTCGTTTGATAGCGGGCTTTTGTGTGACTCCTTGACGCACTACTAAGACAATTCCATCTAAATGACTTGCAAGCTCTTGTGTATCAGACACTTCTAATACTGGCGCTAAGTCAATAATAACTAGATCATAATATGACTTAACCAAGTCAATAAAAGTCTGCATCCTTTTTGAACCAATTAATTCAGCAGGATTTGGTGGGATTGGTCCAGATGTCAAGATTGACAAATTCTCAACTCCACTTTCTTTAACCACCTTATCTAGGCTAATTTCATTAGACTCAGTAGTTAAAACAGTTGTTAATCCATGACTATTATTGACATTAAAGGTACTATGCAATGTTGGACGACGCAAGTCCGCATCAATTAATAAGGTCTTGCGCCCAGCTTGGGCAAATGTAATTGCCACATTAGCTGTGACTGTTGATTTACCCTCACTAATATTAGCAGAAGTAAAAGCTAATGTATGAATATCGTGATCGACAGCCATGAAGTTAATATTAGTTCTAACTGTTCTAAATTGTTCAGCAACTAGACTTTGAGGTTTGGCTGCAGTAATTAATTTAGCACCATCTTTCATGGTTTCATTAACGCCATGTTTTTTCCTAAATAAAGCCATTTACATCCCCCCTTAAACTCTACGTCTCTTGCGAGTATCTTTATTTGCATCATTTATATTAAATGATGCAGATAAATTAAAGTGTGAAATTTGACCTAAATCAATTAATTCAAGAGTATCAGTCAAGTAACTATCATCTCGGACAGTGGTATCAGACATTTCGTGAATTAAAATTGTTGCAAAACTCGCTACTAGCCCAATCACAAAACCAGCAATTGTAAATAACTTAACGTTCGGTGCTGATTGATTACCATCTGTTGCAGGTGCGACAATAGTTACGTTGTTAACATTCATGATGCTTGGAATCTTATCACGGAATACTTTAGCCACTGCATTAGCTTCAACTTTAGCCTTTTCAGGTGTATCTGCTGTAGCACTTAGTGTAAACACTTGTGATTGCTGCTGAGTTGCAACTTTAATACTTTTAGCTAATTGATTGGTTGAAATGCTATAAGCTTTACCATAACGCTCAACAACTGCAGGTTGTGCTTTTTTAATTAATACTTTAGTGCCATCTGCATTAACCCGATATTTTGCTTTAGTGGCTTTTTGTACAACTCTAGTTGGATTAGCTAAGCGATTAGATGCTTCTTGCAAGATCACATGACTTGTGATGATATCTTTATAAGTAGTAACTAACTGCATGTTAGCTTGCTGTGTGGCATAAGCGGCATTTGGATCATCTTTAGCATTTTTTTGATTAACTAAGATCTGTGCGGTAGCAGTGAACTTAGGCGTAATCAAAAAATTAGCTATTCCCCAACCTAATGCAGCTAATCCAATGCTCCAGATAATCAAAGCCCAAAGATGCTTACGACAAATTTCAAGCAATTGAGTTAAGTCAATTGTGTTGGTGTTATTTTCTTGTTTTTCCATTCATTTAACCCTTATTCATAATGTAGCTAGCTTCATCTTTAGCAACTGTCTTATTTGGCAAGTCAAGATTATTACGCAATTTATTAGATACGCGTTGGCGTTCTGATTGGCTAATAACTTCAATCTCCATTTGACCGAATCTTGGGTTATTTGTTTGACTGCTTACTCCTTGCGCATGATCTAGTTCGACATTACTTGTCGCATGACGATAATCTTTACCAATTGTGAACATCTGCTTCATAGTTAAATCAGTCTGCATTTCATCAGAGATTGACTTTAAAAACTTAGTATTGACTAATGCTGCAGGTGATATGGACTTTTTAAGTAATGCCATCACAATTCTTCGATCACGCTCTTGTCGACCATAATCTTGTTCTGGATCGCCATGGCGCAACTGTGCAAACGCGAGAGCCTTTTTGCCATTCATGTGGTAGCTATGGTCTTTTACAAAATGATAACCCATATTATTAAATGTTAATGGTGATTCAACCTCAATTCCGCCAACTTGGTCAATGGCCTTTTGCAATCCGCCCATATTAATTAAGATGTAACCATCAATTGGAACGCTATAATATTTATCTAGTGTCTTAATTGTTTCACCAGCTCCACCTAATGTATAAGCTGAGTTAATTTTAGCTACTCCATATTGCTTATAATCTGGAAAAATTGCATTTGAATCACGAGGAATTGAAATCACATCAGTAGTTTGCTTTGAAGGATTGATTGACATCATCATAATGGTGTCAGTTCTACCCTTCCAGCTGCGTCCCATCGCACCAGTATCAGTTCCTAATAACAAAATATTAATTGGCTTTTTTTGTTTTAATAACTGATTTAAATCACGACTGTTATCATTTTTTGCAACAGGCGTGTACATATTAGTCGCTGTATCACGCAAGTTTTTATAGATCATCCCACATGCAAAAACACCAGCAATTATAATAACACCTATAACGCTCCAAAAGATCTTCCAAAACCGTCTGTGATGTCGATGATGATGATGGTGAACTTTTTGTTCTTGTTTTTCTTCTGCCATATTTTACCCTCTTATGTGTAACTCAGAATCTCTTACATTATATAGGACAAATATAATTTTTTCTAGATACTTGATAGTTATATAACGAACTTATGTTAAGATGATTTGATTCTTATAACGCATTAAAAAACACCAAATCATAGAAATAATATGCAAGTAAGCACATACACCACCATTGACTCATAACAAAAAAATTGCATTAAAAAACATATTTCACCTTTTTGTAAAATATGTTGTAAATCTTATTTAGTTTTTATCTTTATCTGATAACAAACTCTTCAAACTAGCAAAGGCAGGGTTTGTTTTTTTGCTTTGCATTTTCTCATACTTATCTTCTGAAATAACGCTCCAGCCTTGGCCTTTTGGAAATTCACCTTTATTTTCATTATCAGTTAATAAAGTAGTTGGAATATGAAGCAAAATATTATCTTCAATTGCTGTCTGTACGTTGATTTCATCATTTCTGACTTTGACAATCATCCCACCATTATCATCTAATTCTTGTTGAGTTGGCTCTTTTAATGAATAACTTTCAGTAAAATGAAACTTCTCATGTAGTTTCACTGGCTTTAAACTCCTACTAGATGGAGCAACCACATCAGCTTCTACATCAAAGTCGCCAATCACATATGGTTCTTGATAAAATAATTGACCTTTAGCATGAACATTATTTACTTCAATTACTAATTCTTTTCCTCGTTCAAAAAACTCCGGACGCAACTCTACATCTTCATCAATTTTTTTTAGAGGAGCTTGGTTGTACTTAACTTGTGAAAAACTAACTGTTAACATTTTTAAACCTCTATTGGCTTGCGACCAAAATTTTGGTCGACTCCCATAATTTGCTCGAATAATCTATCTACTTTTACTTGCAGTGCCAAGGTACCAACTTCCGCATTTTTATGGTCGACTTTTGAAATAATATCTACTGCAAAATCTTTTCGCATTTGCTTTAAATATTTGCGACCTAATTTACTATAACCTAAAAGCAATGTTTGAGTCTTATCATAACTATTCATCATCGCCTCATCAGAGACATTAAGCAAAGTATACAACGCTAAACGTCTTAAGCGTGAATAAGTATAACGCTTTGATTTGATTTGTCTTAAAAACTCAGTGAAATCACGGCTCAGATGAATTTCTTCTTTCATTTTGTATTCTAAGCCTTCACTCATTTGATAGATAGTTTTTAATTGGCTAATTTCTGCAGATTCGATTCGATATTTCAAAAATGGATACAACATTTCCCAATTAGGGTATTTTTTTTGTTGAATTAAAATATTGGCTTCTCCTTTAGGGAGCCATTTTCCCAATTCATTTAAATCTTCACCATTTAAAATATAGTTTCTAATTGCACTGGCACTTTGGACTATTTTTTCTCTAGCTAATAATCCATCATGATCCGCTCCAATCCGAGTAATTGGATGCAAGTCAATAGGATTATTTAAATTGGCATTAGCTACTGCGTAAGCTAGTGCCAAGATAGAATTTGGTTCATTGATTTCATGGCCGATTTCTCTAGCTACCATTTGGTTATATTGAGTAGAATAAGTCTTTGAATAATCTCTAAAATTCATGTGTCCCTTAGGAATCTGAGCAATGCGCTTACCCAGATAATTAAAGTTCAAGTTAGCATTTTCTACTCCAAAAACTAAGTCCTTAACTCCTAATTGCGATAAGATCTCAATACTACCTCTTGCAAAGATATCTGCTGGCTGCACTGCATATGAAAAAGGTAATTCAAATACTAAATCAGCTCCAGATAATAAAGCAGCTTTAGCTCTTGACCATTTGTCCATAATTGCCATTTCACCGCGTTGGACATAATTTCCAGACATTAAGACAATAATTGGATCAGTCTTTGCTGTTAGTCGTGCTTGATTTAATAAAAACTCATGTCCACTATGAAATGGGTTATATTCTGCAATAATTCCTACAACACTCATTTTTTAGTCGTCTATTAATTCTACTTCTTTACCATTTGACCATAGGCTTTCCAATCCATAAAAGTCTCTACCTTCATCAGTGAAGATATTAACAACTACATCACCTAAGTCAACCAATAGCCAATTAGAATTTCTATTACCTTCAACACGATAGTTGTCATAGCCTTTTTGTCTTACGGCATCTAAAATGCTATTAACAATTGCGTGTAATTGTCTGCTAGATCCTGCACTAGTAACTACATAATAATCAGCTAAAATACTGATTCCACGCATATCATATGCTTTAGTGTTTTCACCATGACGGTCGCTAATTGCCTTTGCAACAATATCTAATAGTTCTTTACTGTTCAAATTTATTTCTCCTTATTTAACACTCCACACATTATATGCTGCGACACTGCGTGGATATATTCTATTTTGTTTGTCTATGTTTAATTTCAAAGTTTCACTTAATTGATACCCAACCGCTTGATCCAAATCAACTTCAGCTAATTCACGTGCTTTTTGCACTCCATCGAACTTTCTACCAGGTTCAATAAAGTCAGCAGTAAATACAATCTTATCAAGCAAACTCATTTCTACATCCCCAGTAGTGTGGCGATTAACTGCTTGCAAGATTTCTGGGTCATCAATTTTTAAATCACGTTTAATAAAATAAGTCCCAACAATTCCATGCCAAATAGCTGGATTCCAATTTAATAAGTCTTGATCAAACCCTTGTGTTTTGATTGCTTTAATAAATTCAGCTACTGACTCTTGTTTTGCATAATCATGCACAAATCCAGCAATTGCTGCTTTATCTTCATCATAATGATAAAGCTTGGCCAGTCTTTTACTAGTTTCACTTACCCTAATACAGTGTTGGAATCGATAATCATCCATATTATTTTTTTCTTTTTCAATAATTTCTTCACTAGAATATGGTGAATAGGTTTTTTCAAAAAATAAATCAGTCAAGGTAAAGCCCCTTTTCAATAATATATTTTCTGACACTTTCTGGTACAAGATATCTAATTGAAGTTCCAGTTGCCACGCTGCGTCTAATCGCAGTTGAGCTTAATCTAATGTCTGGTGCATCTACCCAGATCATTGAGTACTTAGGCTCTTGAGGATAACCTGGTCTTCTAATGCCAACTAGTGTAACTAATTTAGCTAAGTTATCAGCTTCTTTCCAAGTATCAAAGCTGTTGACCTGGTCACTTCCCATAATTAAATAATAATTATTTTGAGGTGCGACTTTTTTTAGATATCTTACAGTATCAATTGTATATGAGACTCCACCACGAAACAATTCTAACAATTTTACATGAAACTTTGGATTATCACGGGTTGCTAATTCTAACATGGTTGCGCGATCTTTTGAAGAAATTGGCTTTTCGACTTTTTTATGGGGTGGAATATTATCTGGGATAAACCACACCTCATCTAATCGCAACTTAGTCAATGCTTGCTGCGCTGCAACTAAATGGGCAATATGCACTGGATTAAAAGTTCCGCCCATGATGCCAATTTGTTTTGGTTTATGAGATAACTTTTCAGTTTTTACTTGAGGCTGGGTCTTTTTTAGTGTTAAACAATCCATTTTAAATTAATGCCCTTCTGATTCCTTGTCCAATTCCACCTGGAGTAAAACTTTTAACTACAACTCCTGCTGGAACTGTAATAAATCCAACACCGCCAAATAATAGATCGCTCTTAGTTTTTGGATGGTAAGTGTGTTCAATTAATTTTGGTAAACTATCTGGATCACTTGGCGGAGTTAACATCTCACCAATATGTTTTTGATAATAATCATCTGCATTTTCAGTTTTGGTTCGATGGACAAATAAATCCCTTGCCGCATACACTGTAAAACTAGTAGATGAACCTGAAACAAAATCAAATCTACCCAATCCAGCTAAAAATAAAGTCTGTCCTGGCAATAATTGATAAGTTATTGGCTTCAATGGCTTTTTCGGGGTTATTTTGTCTAAGTCTTTTGCAGTTAATTTAGAAGCTAGTTGGTTTTTGCTAATAATTCCTGGAGTGTCCACTAAATAATGTCCATTATCTAGTGGAATCTTGATCTCATCTAGAGTAGTTCCTGGAAAATGTGAAGTGGTAATTAGATCCTTAACATCACCTAATTGATCAATAATTGCATTGATTAGTGTAGATTTCCCTACATTGGTTGTTCCAACAAAATACACATCACGATCATCATTTTTGCGCAAAAATGCTAGTAAATCATCTAGGTTCTTTTCTTTTTTTGCACTGACTAAAAAGATCTTTTTTGGCTTTAAACCAGCGCGGTTTGCTTCTTGACGCATCCAATCTTTGATTTTGGTTTGGTTAGAGTTTTTTGGAAACAGATCAAACTTATTACCAACTAAAACAAAGTCATTATCTCCAATAAAGCGATTAAGTGAAGTAACCAATGAGTTATTAAAATCAAATAAATCAACCACATTGACAACTAGTGCTTTTTTGGTGCTGAGTGAATTAAGTAACTTCAAAAAGTCATCGTTAGTTAAATCTACAGGCATGATTTCATTATAGTGGCGCAATCTAAAGCAGCGTTGGCAGTAAATGTCTTCTTGATCATTATCAATGGCTTTTTGCAGTGCACTTTGAGGTAAGTATCCTGGCTTTTTTGGATCGGTGCTTTGCAAAATTGCTCCACAACCTATACATCTAATTTCTTCCGTCATCTAAATTCCCCTTAAACTTAATTGGCTTATGCAATGCTAATACAAAGAATATGCCTTTTTCAAAAAATCGATTAATCCGTGTATTCCACTTATCTGTAGTAATTAATGGTTTGACTAAGACTGTTTTGACACCAGCTAGATTGCCTGCTTGAATATCAGTAATTAGTTGATCACCAACCATTAATACCTGTGACTTTTTTAAATTATATTTTTTTAATGCTTGATTAATGCCTATTGGCAACGGCTTTCTAGCTTTAGCAATAAAATTGATTCGATTAGGATTCATCACCTTTCCCACTCGCTCATTATTGTTGTTTGAGATAACTACTAGTTTTATTCCTGCTTTTTTTAATTTATTATTGAAATCAGTCATTTCCTGCACGGAATCTTTTTTGTTCCAAGCAATTAAAGTGTTATCTAAATCAGAAAAAACTGCCTTAATTCCCATTTTTTTCAGTTGCTGGGGATTTAAGTGATAAATCGAATCTATTGTATATTTCGGCCTAAATAGCATTGAATCCCTCCGTTTTTTATTATATCTCATATTATCAAAAATAAGTTTGGTTTAGAAATTTTGTATAGTATGTGTCAATATTTTTATGCAATCAAAAAGACCAGGAATCACTTCCTGATCTTAAATCAAAATAGACTTAATTTAATGCTTTTTTAGCAGTATTAGCTAATTCAGCAAATGTCTTTTCATCGTTGTATGCAATATCAGCTAACATCTTACGGTTGATATCAACACCTGCCAACTTCAAACCATGCATCATCTTGCTGTAAGAAATATCATTCATACGAGCTGCTGCATTGATTCTTGCAATCCATAACTTTCTGTAATCTGACTTACGCTTGCGACGGTCACGAAATGCATACTTATATGATACAAATAATTGAGTACTTGCTGCTTTAAATTGTACGTGCTTTGAACCACGGTAACCTTTAGCAAGCTTTAAAAGCTTCTTACGACGCTTACGTGTAACTGTTCCACCTTTAACTCTAGGCATTTAAAATTCCTCCTAATATCGTATTAAACTATTATATTAACGCATTTGGGATAGCATTTGCTTGATGCGCTTAAAGTCACTATGTGAAACCATTGCTGCTTTTCTCAAATGACGACGTTGCTTTTTAGTCTTACCGTGGAAACGGTGGCCAGTAAATGCGTGATGACGCTTTAAACCACCATTAGCTGTTCTCTTAAAACGCTTTGCAGAAGCGCGGTGTGTTTTTTGTTTAGGCATTGTTTGATATCCTCCAATTAAAAATTTTTATTTTTTATCTTTATCACTTTTAGGAGCTAGCATCAAAAACATACTGCGTCCTTCCATCTTTGGCTTTGAAATTACAGTAGCCAAGTCAGAAGTAGCTTCAGCCATCTTTTCTAATACTTGTTGTCCTAATTCCTTATGAGTGATTGCTCGACCTCTGAAGCGAATTGAAACACGCACTTTAGCGCCTTCTTTGCTCAAGAATTTTCGAACATGGTTCAATTTAGTGTCGAAGTCATTGCCTTCGATTGTTGGACTCAAGCGAATTTCTTTTACACTAATTGTCTTTGACTTTTTACGGGACTCACGAAGCTTTTTTTGTTGTTCAAATCGATACTTCCCATAATCCATAATGCGTGCTACAGGTGGCTTTGCATTAGGTGAAATCAATACTAAATCTAAGCCTGCATCCCTTGCTTGACGCAATGCATCCATCTTAGTCATAACACCAACTTGCTGACCACTTTCGCCTATCAAACGAACTTCGCGTGCGCGAATATCTTCGTTTAAGATCAGATTCCTTGAAATAACTATTCACCTCCATAATAATTTGAGGACAAGAAAAAGACGGGCATATTGCAACCCGCCTTTAATAATCAACAGAAACTATTGTATGTACCAAGAGGTTTTATTAACATTGGCGAGAGGCGGGAGCCTCTTCTTGTTCTCAACTGTTTAAAAATTATACGCTGTTAAAACACAGCTGTCAAATTATATAGTGATTAGTATCAATGTCTTTTAGCTAAGAGTCCCTTGTAAGCAATCTCTCTTGCTGGAGTATTTTCTACTTTTATTAAATCAGCAATTTTCTCAATATTTGCATCTTGCAATGCTTTAGTCATTATCTTTTTTTGTTGGATTCCATCCTTCCAAATGCTCTACTTCAACAGCAGTTCTAATTGCATAATAAGTATCTTTATCAGCAATATATACACCCTGAATGGTCTGATCTTTATCGTTAATTGCAAGCGTATGAAGGGTGCAAAGTATCTAAAAGCTTGCTAGCTTTCATATTTATATTATGCCATATATAAAGAGGTGAATTTTAAAACTTTACTTCACATTAAACTTTTCAAGCAATTTTTCTACAGGAATTAAGTCTTGTGCATGATATTTCTTAACAAATTCATCAACTTGTTCTTGGCTATGGTTTTCATCTGCTTGCAATATCAAGTTTTCAGAAGGAATTGGGCGATCATTTGAAATCTTCACATCAATCACAACTGGTACCTTAGCATCTGCTGCTTCATCAAATGCCTTTTTTAATTCATCGGCTGTGCGAACTTCATAACCTTTTGCACCTAACGCTTTTGCAGCATCACCAAAGTCGGCATCTAACAAATCAACACCATATAAAGGTTGTGGTTTATCTTCTTGTTCACCTTCAATAAATCCTAATGAATCATTTGATAATACTACATTGATAATTGGTTCATGATATTTAACTTGACTAATCACATCTTGCATTACCATTGCAAAACCACCATCACCACTAATTGAAAATACTTGACGATTTGGATATGACTCTATAGCACCCATTGCTGCAGGCAAACCATAACCCATAGTTGCATACCAAGCAGAAGTAGTAATTTTTTGAGTTGGTTTCATCTTTAACAAACGATAACTATCAATAGTTACATTACCAACATCTACAGAAAAGATTGCATCGTCTTTGGCAATGCGGTTAATTTGACCAAAGACAGCATCTGGTTGCAATGGCTCACTAGTTAACTGCGCTCTTTTATCTAGCCAGTCAACCCAATTTTTCTTATCTTCAACCATTGCATCATAATATGGACGAGATTCAACGTTGCCGCTTTTTTCAACCATTGCTTTTAGAGTTTCTTTAGCATCAGCTAAGATCCCTAAGTCTACATGGTGACGACGTCCCATATTGCTTGGGATATTATCTACTTGGATAAACTTAGCATTAGGGCTTAAGAAAAATCCTGCAAAAGGCATATTAGTTCCAATAAACAATACTGCATCAGCCGTCTTTGAAGCATCATCTCCAGGTTTAGATGCAACACGAGCAGTACTGCCTAAGTATGCTTTTTCAGAATCAGCAATAACCCCTTTTGCAATAGCAGATGAAATCATTGGAATCTTTAATTTATCTGACAATTGTTTTAATTCTTTGCCAGCATCTTTTGCACCCATCCCAAAGAAAATTAATGGACGCTTTGCATTAGTTAAAATTTCAACTGCTTTTTCTACATCAGTCATTTCTGGATGACGGTGTTCTTTAGTAAACTTGAAAGTTTTGGCAGTTGATTCAAAAGTATCATCAATCTCAGTCCAACCAAAGTCTTTTGGAATAATAACTGTTGCAACACCAGATTTTTCATAAGCTTGTCTGATCGCTTCATCAACTACAGCTGGCAATTGCTCAGGAGTCATTACTGTGCGATTATATACTGAAACATCCGCAAACATTGGCTCTTCATCCATTTCTTGGAAGTAGTGAGTGTTCATCATAGATGAAGGCACTTGTCCAATTAATGCAAGTACAGGTGCATGGTCATGTTTTGCATCGTATAATCCATTAAGCAAATGCACTGCACCAGGTCCAGCTGAACCAAAGGTTACACCAATTTTTCCAGTTAATTTTGCCTCACCAGAAGCAGCTAGTGCACCAACTTCTTCATGGCGCACTTGGATATATTTCATGGTTTTTTGTGAATCATATAAAGCATTCATTGTTGAATCAAAAGATCCACCTGGCAAACCAAAGATATGGTCGACATCCCAATCACTTAATACTTTTATCATTGCATCTGAAGCATTAATTTTATTAGTCATTTTAATTTCTCCTATATTTTTACTTACTTTTAGTAAGTATTATATACAGACTAATTTTAAAATGCAATAATTTATACTTGCAAAAAATCCATATAACAAAAAAGCCTTCTACCCATGAATAAACATGAATAAAAGACTTTATTGGTCAGCTTTTTACCTTAATTAAACTAAATTGGTGTAAAAATGGTGTATACACAACATTTTCTCTATTAAATTGAAGATCAAAAGTTAAATTACAATTTTCCAAAAGCCATGATATAACTGAGTTTTCAATTATTTATCAAGGTCTTTGAATTCGTCAACTACTTTTTCTGGACGCATTGTTGGGAACAATAATACATCCCTAATTGCAGGAGCATCAGTCAAAAGCATTACCAAACGGTCAATACCAATTCCTAATCCACCTGTAGGAGGCATACCATATTCCAAAGCTCTAATATAATCTTCATCGATAATATCAGCTTCATCATTTCCAGCTTCACGTTCCTTCATTTGAGCTTCAAAACGTGATCTTTGATCAATAGGATCATTTAATTCACTAAAAGCATTACCATATTCTTCACCCATGATGTAGATTTCAAAACGATCAGTAAATCTAGGATCTTGCTTATTTTTCTTAGCAAGTGGTGAAATTTCAACTGGATGACCATATACAAATGTAGGATCCACAATAGTATTTTCTACAAATTCTTCAAAGAAGGCATTGATAATATGACCTACTTTCCAGAATGGTTCAACCTTAATGTGATGTTCTTCAGCAATTTTCTTTGCTTCATCTAATGTCATTGGTTGCCAGAAGTCAACATCAGTTTGTTCCTTGATTAAATCAACCATATGAGCTCTTCTAAATGGATGACCTAAGTCAATTTCAGTTCCTTGGTAGTTTATTTTACCATCTTTTGATACAACTTTAGCAGCAGCACGAATAATACCTTCTGCTTCATCCATAACATCTTTGAAGTCAAAATATGCAGCATAGGTTTCAAGTTCAGTAAATTCAGGGTTGTGGTGTGTATCTAATCCTTCATTTCTAAATACTCGACCAATTTCGTATACTCGCTCCATGCCACCAACGATCAATCTCTTTAATGGTAATTCCAAAGCAATTCTCAAATATAAGTCAATGTCTAACGCATTATGATGAGTAACAAATGGTCTAGCTTCTGCACCACCTGGAATATTATGCAACACTGGAGTTTCAACTTCCAAAAAGTCTTTGCTATTCAAATAATCTCTAATTGCTTGAATAATCTTAGTGCGGTGTACAAAACGCATATAACTATCATGGTTAGCAATTAAGTCCAAGTATCTTTGACGATAAATTTGTTCTACATTTTGTAAACCATGGTATTTATCGGGCAACGGACGCAAAGCTTTTGACAAAAAAGTAATATGACGTGCTCTAATAGTTAGCTCGCCAGTATCGGTCTTCATAACATCGCCTTTTATGCCTAAAAAGTCACCAATATCAGCTTTTTTGAAGATCTTGTAGTTGTCTTCGCCTACTACATCTTTTCTAACATAAATTTGAATCTTGCCAGTTCTGTCATATAAGTCTGCAAAACCAACTTTACCCTTGCCTCTTTTTGCAAGCATTCTACCTGCAATAGTGGTTTCTGGCATTTCTTCATTTAATTCGTCTTTATCTTCTTTAGCATATTTTTCATCAAGAGTTCTTGCTAAATCTTTTCTTTCAAAACGACTGCCAAAAGGATCAATTCCTTCTTCTCTTAATTCATTCATCTTTTGGCGACGAACTAGGAGTTGGTCATTAATTTCACTGTTTTTATTCTTATTTGCCACTTTATTTCCTCCAATTATTTACTTTGTCAAGGCTCTATTTTGACGCATTTGTTCACGTTTTTCATATGTTTCAACAAATTCATCTAATAAATCAGTTGCTTCTTGAAAGGTCCATACTTCATTTATTTTAGCACGAGTTCTAGCAGAACGTGGAATTCCTTTTAAATAATAAGCAGCTTGCTGTCTAAATTCTGGTACCGCGACTTTTTCGCCTTTTAATTCAACTAGGCCTTGTAGCTGATGTTTTGCAGTCGCAACTTTTTCTCTCACTGTTTGTGGAATCAGTTTTTCACCAGTATCGATATAGTGTACCATGTCTTTTATCATCCAAGGATTACCAAGTGCGGCTCTTCCTACCATCACTGCAGTTGCTCCAACTTCATCTAACATTTTTTTTGCAAGTTCTGGAGTTGTCACATCCCCATTTCCTACAAATGGAATAGTTAGATTCTGTGCAACTTCATGTAAAATCTCCCAGTCAGCTTCACCTTGATACATTTGTTTTCGAGTTCTACCATGCATCGCTAACATGCTAGCTCCTGCTTCTTGTGCAGCAAGTGCATTTTCAACTGCAAAAACATGTTTTTGATCCCAGCCAATTCGCATTTTTACAGTGACTGGTTTTTCCACATTTTGCACTACAGCATGAACCATTTGATAAATTTTGTTTGCATCTAATAACCATTTAGACCCAGAGTCTGTTTTTGTAACTTTGGGTACAGGGCATCCCATATTGATATCAATAATATCTGCATCAGTATGCTGGTCAACATATTGTGCTGCCTGCAATAAAGTATCCTCAGTTCCACCAAAAATTTGAATACTCATAGGGTGTTCTAGCGGGCTTACCTGCATCATATTAAGTGTTTTTTTGTTTCGATAAATAATTCCATGGTCTGAAATCATTTCGCAAACTACTAATCCAGCACCGAATTCTTTGCATATTAAACGAAAAGCTGTGTTAGAAACTCCTGCCATTGGAGCCACCACAACTTGGTTAGGAATGGTAATATCTCTAATTTTCCAACTTTTTGCCACGTAATTTCTTCCTTTCAACTTATATAATAATATCAAAAAAGCCCTAGAGTACAAACTACAAGGACTCTTGTTAAAAAAATATTACTTTTTAGTTAGTTTTTTGGCCAAAATATCTTTTAAATCTTGCTCACTATATTGATATTTATTACCACAGAATTGGCAAACTAACTCTGCACCATGATCTTCATCAATCATTTCTTTTAGTTCGCTACCTTTTAGAGTTTCTAACATTTTAGCAAACTTTGCTTTAGAGCAATCACATTTAAAAGCAACTGGATCTTTTTCTAAGATTTTACAATCATCACCCAAGATTTTTTTAGCTAATTGCTCTGGAGTTACATTATCTAATAATAATTCAGAAATATGTGGCAATGCCTTTATTTTCTTTTCCACCTCGGCTAACAATTCATCAGATGCACCTGGCAATGCTTGCAAAATAAAACCACCAGCAGCACCAATAGTATTATTTGGGTTAACAAAAACAGATAATCCAACAGCTGATGGAATTTGTTCAGATTTTGCTAAATAATAAGTAAAATCTTCTGCAATCTCGCCACTAACAATTGGCACTTCACCAGTATATGGCTCTTTTAATCCCATATCTTTAGTTACTTGCAGCCAGCCTTTACCAACAGCCTTTTTTACATCAATGTGCCCATCTTTTCTAGGAGGCAATGCGATATGTGGATTTTGAATATAGCCTTTTACAGTATAATTAGCACGCCCTGTCGCAATAGTTGCTCCAACTGGTCCATCGCCTAATAATCTAACTGTTAATTCTTGATTGCCAGTTAACTCACTTGCGGCTAATAATAATGTTCCAATTAATGTTCTACCCAATACTGCAGAAGATGCACTCCAAGTATCATGTCTTGTTTGAGCTTCACTAACTAAGCTTTTAGCATTTACGGTCATTAATCTTAATGTTTTTGTTTTATCAATTGCTTTAATTAAGTAGTCACTCATGTTCTTTTCTCCTAACTGTTACATATACTATAGCTAAAATAAAACCTAACATACTAATAATTAGCCCTGCTTTAAAGCCTGGAGTTCTATATTTTAATACAATGTTATGATGTCCTGAAGCCATTTTTATGCCAATAAATAAATTCAATGTTTTTGTGATTGGAACATTTTTTCCATCAACACTTACACTCCAGCCAGGGGCATAGGGAATAGTAGTTACTAAACTTTGACCTTTTTTAATGTCTATAGAACCTGATAAATAATTATCTTTAAAGATTCGCAGATTCCACTTATTTTTTTGTGCTGTATTTATCGCTTTAGCTAAATTAGCAGTATTTATTAAAACTAATTTAGGAATTCTAAAAGTCAATACATGGCTATATTGTGGACTAATTATTGCCTTAAAAATAATATTACCTTTTGCATTAGCACGAACTCCAATTGGTTGATAGGTCTGAGGCTGAGTATTAATTAATTTATTATTGACAAATAACTGAATAGGTCTAATACGATTTTTAGGAGTGTGGTATTCAGTCAAGGCATCAGTATAAGGCATAAAACTCCCATCTAGCATAATATAAGCTGATTGATTGGGCTTTAGTCCAGTATATTTAAATACCATAGTTCCATATTTTTCTGGTTTTATTTTTGAACTGTCAAAATAAGCTACTGATTTTTTTAATTTAATATTTTTGGTAGTTAATGTTGGATTTGTTCCATAAGACAAGACTTTTTCTTTAATTCCAGTTAGACTATCGATCACATTATTTTGATTCAGAATAGGATCTGTTGCAGATAACTTAATATTATTAGATAAATTTCCTGAAAATCCTAATGGTAAAGCTTGCAATTTATATACAGTATACGGATTTTTCTTTACTAATACTGAATTATTTTTTAAATCATCTCTCAATCCATAGCTAATATATTGTGGAGAAATCTTTTGATTAGGAATAGCACTATTTATAAAAATCTTATTACCAAAAATTGCATCAGTTACTTGAGTTCCACTCTGATAAAAATAATAATAACCAAAACCAGATAAACCCAAATCAGAGTAAAAACCACTTAATTTTGGATTATTATTTGAAGAAAAGATCTCATCCCCACGATAATTAAAAGTATAGCTTTCACCACGATCATTATTTAAAAAGTAATTTTTAGCAATTCTTTGATCTTTATATTGTGCAGGAATTTTTGCAATTAAAGCTTGATTTTGTGAAATATATGATGAATAAAAATTGTCTTTGATCCCATATGGTTTTATCCAGCTATAGCCATTAAGTACTATTTCACCTACTCCAACAAGGCAGAGCGCTATTTTATAAGATGATTTATCAGCATGAATCAATAAAACCATGAACACTGGTATTAAAACTAATGTCAGTATCATATAAATATTGAATGTGTTAGCTGTTTTTCTCAAAAAACTAGCAATGACAGCTAAAATTAATACTATGCTAGTTGAAATTAAGATATTTTGCCTAGTAAATGAATTTTGAGCTAGTTCTTTGCTTGCTAATAATAATGCCCAAAAAATAATCAAAAAAGTAAATCTATAAGGAAATGAAACTGGCTGTTGATAACCATGCCATAACAAATACAGTCGTGTACTAGTTAAACTGGCAACAAATATTAATCCAATTACACCATTCAATAATTTTTCTTTAATTGAATTATGTGAATCCAAAAAATATGTAATAAACAAAATCAAAATTATAGTACTAGTGAATAAAGTAGGCATTGTAGTATCAATATCACCCATAAATAATTTGGAAATTGTTTGTCTAAAAACCAGCTCAGAATCTAACTTAAAAGTTGCAGTACCTGCTACATTCAATTTATTACTTTTTAAATTCAAGAAAGTTGGCAATAATACAAAGCTACTAATTAAACCAGAAAGCACTGAACTGATAATAAACCTGCAAGTTTGTCTCCAAAAAGTTTTCCAATTATCAAATCTAATAATTGTCATATATAAAAAGGCAATGACTAAAAAGCCACAAATCATATAGGCAATATAGTAATTAGCAATGATAGTTACTGCAAGTAATATTATGTATAACAATCTTTTATCTTTGAAGATTAGCTGATACAAGCAATAAATTAAAATTGGCAATAATATTATTCCATCTAGCCACATCAAATTGCCAAAATATGACATTACATATGCGCTTAGTCCATAGCACAGACCTAAAAAAATTGGATAGATATTGTCTTCAAATTTAAATAATTTTGAAACTGTCCAAGTAAATGTGCCACTGGCAACAGCAATTTTTAACCAAATAATGATATATAATGCAATATTTATTTTGCTAGCAGGAAATAGCAAAATTATTAGATTAAATGGACTTAGTAAATAATAGCTGATATTACCAGCCATAGATCCACCTAATCCATTTGAAAAACTATAGCTAATTTGACCTAAATGAGTCCACATATAACGATAATACTGGAAAAATGATAGATATTGATCAGGCAAATCTCCAGAAAATATCACTCCACCAAAGATTGGATTGTTGCTAGTAATAGTTGTAATTGCACAAAATACAATTGCACAAATTAACCCACTTAAAATACTTAATTGCATTTTATTTAAAGTTCTTAATCGTTTCATATTTATAACTTTCCCTATTTTGCTTATGCATATTAAATATAATAGTATTTTCTGCAAAACAAAACCCCTTTTTGACTAAATTATGTCAAAAAGAGGTTTATTTATTTTATGAAGTTTTATTCATCATCTGTATCATCGTCTGGTTGATCAGGTGTTCCTCCAGCTTGATCAGGATTTTGTGCAGAAGTAATTTCATCATCATTATTTGAATCAGCATTTTCTTCTCTTTCTTGATCTTTTTTCTCCATCGCTGCTTTTGCTTCTTCATAAGTTGAAGCACCATTTTCGCTAGGATATTCACTATCTGCAGGAGCAGGCATTTTACCAGTCTTATACAAAGATTGAATTTGCTTCTCATTCAAAGTTTCATACTTGAGCAAAGCTTCAGCAATTAACTTGTGCAAATCACGATGAGATTCAATAATCTTACGAGCAGTTTCATGACCATCATCTAAAATCTTCTTAATTGCTTCATCAATTCTTGCGGCAGTAGCTTCACTATATGGTTTAGTAGCATATTGAGTATCAGCTTTTTCTAGTTCAGCTAAACCAACATCACTCATTCCATATTGAACTACCATACCACGTGCAATATTTGTAGCTTGTTCAAAGTCGTTTGAAGCACCAGTTGATTCACTTCCAAATTCAACTTCTTCACCAGTTCTACCACCCATAAGACCAGCAACTTGTTCCATTAATTGCTTTTTGGTCAACAAAAATTGGTCATCTTTAGGTAACATAATGTTATAACCACCAGCACGACCGCGTGGTACTATAGTCACTTTTCGAACTGTTCTAGAATCACTTAAAACTAAACCAACAATAGCATGTCCAGCTTCGTGATATGCGACCATGCGTCTTTCTTTATCAGAAATTACGCGATCTTTCTTAGCAGGTCCTGCAATTACACGGTCTTCTGCTTCATCAATATCACTTTGGTTGATTTCTGTCTTGTTTCTTCTTGCAGCAACTAATGCAGCTTCATTCAAAACGTTTTCTAGATCAGCACCAACAAATCCTGGAGTTTGACGAGCAACTTCTTTTAAGTCAACATCTGCACCCAGTGGTTTGTTTTTGGCATGAACTTTTAAGATAGCTTCACGACCTTTAACATCAGGTCTACCGACTAAAACTTTACGGTCAAATCTGCCTGGACGAAGCAAAGCTGGATCTAGGACATCAGAACGGTTAGTAGCTGCCATAACAATGACACCTTCATCACCTTCAAAACCATCCATTTCAACTAATAGTTGGTTTAAAGTTTGTTCACGTTCATCATTTCCACCGCCGATTCCATTACCACGACGACGTCCAATAGCATCAATTTCATCAATAAAGATGATACTTGGAGAGTTCTTTTTAGCATTAGCAAACAAATCACGTACACGTGATGCACCAACACCAACAAACATCTCAACAAAATCAGAACCAGATATTGAGAAAAATGGAACTCCAGCTTCACCAGCTACAGCTTTTGCAAGTAAAGTTTTACCAGTTCCTGGAGGCCCTTCAAGTAAAACACCAGAAGGTATTCTAGCCCCAAGTTTCAAGTATTTTGATGGATCTTTCAAAAATTCGACAACTTCGACTAACTCTTGCTTTTCTTCTTCTTCACCAGCAACATCTGAAAAACGAACTTTATTCTTAGTTGGATCTTCTGGTTTGACTTTAGATCTACCAAAGTTCATTACTCCACCGTTGCCACGACCAGCACCTGATTGACTCATCATCATCCATAACATGACAACGAAGATAATCGTAGGCACAATCATTACAAGCGTAGAAATCCAAGCACCAGATTGTGATTCACCTTGAGAGGTAATTCCAGTTCCATTTTTTTGAGCAATACTTTCAACTGTTTTAACACTTGAGTCATTTGGAAGCATTGTTGTAGTAAACTTGGTTACCTTTGATGAAGCATTACCGCCGCCAAGGAAATCCATAGCATTTCCAGAAGTTTTTTCCGCTTTTTGTGCTTTTTTAAATGTACCAGATACACTATATACACCATTTGAAGGCTGAACGCTAAAGTTTTTAACTTTTCCTGCTTTTAAATCATTTACAAATTCGGAGTATTTAATGGTCTCACTAGCACCGCTTCCGCGATTGCCACCTAAAGCCCAATTAATTCCACCTAAAAGTAAAATGAAAATTATGATGTAGAAAAGGCCATTTGAAAATAGTCGATTTCTATTATTTTTCATGTAAAACCTCCATGAAGTTTTTTTGATTACCTTAAAAATTCTAACACAATTAGCAATGTGTAACTAACTTTTTATACTAACTTAATTAGGTATTTAAATTTTATTGACTAACATAATACCATATGTTACTTGATTTGGTTTAATATCTTGATTTTGATAAGCTTTTTGCACAAAAAGTGTTTCTTCACTTGTTTGATCATAAATACTTAAACAAGTTGACCGCAATAAAAACGGTACTTGTTTTGCCGCAAATATTTTTTTGGCCTTAGTATGGTGTTTATTTGCTAAAAATAATTTTGTACCTGGTTGAATTGATCCATAAGCAAAGGCAATATCAGGTGCTGCATTAAATTTTCCTATAATATCATTGTTATTTTTAGGATTTGTTACAATTTTAAAAGTTTTTTGACCAAATACAAAAGGTACATTTATTTTGATATTTTTTTGTGCTTGATAAAACAAGTTAGTTTTTTTGATTAAATAAATATATTTAGAAGTTTCACTAATCACAAATCCATGAGTTTGCTTTTTGTTTGTTAAATTAACATGCCTTTTCCATTTGTCCCAGATGAGTTGTTCATACAAGTATGTTTGTTCAGCTATATTAAATTTTTGCAAATCTTGTTTATTAATTTGGATGCTATCTGCTAAAAATGGAACAATTTTGACATTAGAAAAGGCTTTTTTAGCAAGCTGAGTTAATAAATCCATTTGAGTTGTAAAGTGATCAACTTTTTCAGACAAATTATTAGAATTAACCTTTAAAATGGGCTCTACTTTATGTCGTAAAATATTTCTTAAAGTAATATCTTGATTGTTAGTATGGTCAATAATGTATGATATTTTGCGGCCTTGGTCATATTTCAATAAAGTCTTTTTATCATACATTAATAATGGTCTTATAACTAAAACACCATTTATTTTGTTAATTGCATGTAATGAATTCATCTCTTCTGGATAGCCAGAGCGCATGAATTTTAACAAAATATTTTCTAATAAATCATCATTATGATGGGCTGTGGTGATGAAATCAGCTTCTGTTTTTTTTGCTAAATCTGTTAAAAATTTATACCGCATTTTGCGAGCTGCTGCTTCTAGTCCAGTTTTGGGATGCAATTTTTTCTCCCAAATATAATTTACTAGTTCAATGGAATTATTTTCACAATAATTAGTTAAAACTTCCATTTCCTGATAACTATCTGGCCTCATTAGATGATCTACATGAGCGGCAATTATTTCTGCCTTTGTTTGATGCAACATATCTAATAATGCCATTGAGTCAGGGCCTGCAGAAGTTGCAACAATGATTTTTTGTTTATTTAGATCAATCTTGTGATCATTAAAAAAAGTCTCAATTTTCATTTTCAATCCTATAAAAAAGATGACCTTTATTGGTCATCTCTTAATTTTTGTAATTCACTTTCATCAGTTATCAATGTTTGTGCTAATTTTTCCATTAGTTTTTCTGGTTCAATTTCTGAAAATTGATTGGTTGGATCAACTATTTCAGGATTATTCACTTGCATATATGATAAACTAATTTTTCCATTATGAATATTAGTAATAACGACTCTAACTTCTTGACCTATTTCAAACCTTGATCGCTGACGTGGCCATTGATTGGCAAAATCTCCATGAAATATTAACCCATGTCGCTTGTCAGAAAGTGTCACGAAAATGCCCAAGTCAGTTATGTTATTGACAACTCCCGTTATTCTTTGTCCAATTTCATATTTCATTGATTTTCATCCGATTTTTCTGGAATATTATAAATAGTTTCACCTTTTTTAGAATAATAAAACTTATAACGAATTAATTTTGCCACATAATATGGATCATTTAAATCCATTTTTTTATCAGCTAATTCTTTATTTGTTTGACTTACTTGTGCTAATTGCTGCTTGCTAGATTGCACTTGTGTGTTGATTTTATGACTGACACTTAATGAACGTGCCAAACTAATCCCTAAGAATAATATAATGGCAGCAAAAGTTGCGTATATTTTATTTTTACGAACACGATGTACTTCTTTGATGTGTTGTTCAGCTTTTCTTTTTAAACGAGCGATTCTTTCTTCATCGCTCAACACATTATATATTCTAGGACCTTTCATTTTTTCATCTCAACTCCATATTACAAACTAGCTATAGTATATCAACTATGTTATTAAATGTCATTAATCAATTAATTCATATAAGTCGCTAGCTTCTGCTTTTTTGGTAGTTTCTCGGATATTTAAAACTTTGGCTTTAATTTGTCTAGTGCCAAATCCTACCTCAATCACATCACCTAATTTTACGTCATAGCTTGATTTCACAGTGCGTCTAACTTTTATACGTCCTTGATCAGCCATTTCTTTAGCAATAGTTCTTCTTTTTACTAATCTTGACACTTTTAAAAACTTATCTATTCTCATAATTTACCTCTGTACTATTTCACTTGCCATCATCAAAAAGTCATGTACTTCCATAAACAACAACCTATTTTTCATATCGGCTGGTATTTCTAGTAACACAACCAAATGCTTTTCTTGATTGATTGAAACTTTTGCTTTCATGCTTACATGTTCTAATGCTTTAAAAATATTTGGTCCTTCTAATTGACGGCTAGCATGATTATTAAATTCAATTTTAACTTGTCTCGGCTTTTTAGAAACCAAAATTGCCTGTGCTAAATCAGCTGCAGCTTTTAATTTTGAAACTGTTAACAAATTTTCAACAGCTTCTGGATAACTACCAAATCTATCTAGTAATTCATTTTCAACATTTTGGGCATCATCATCATTTTCAATTGCTTTTATCTTTTTGTAAATCTCAATTTTTTGCATTTGATCTTTGATATAGGTATCTGGAATATATGCCTCTAGGTGTACATCAACTTCACTATTTGATTTAACCAGCTTTTTCTTACCACGTTTTTGTTTAATTGCTTCATCTAGCATCTGTGAATATAAATCATATCCAACGCTATCAATAAAGCCATGCTGCTGCTTACCTAGCATGTTTCCTGCACCACGAATTGACAAATCACGCATAGCAATTTTGAACCCAGAACCTAATTGAGTAAAATCACGAATCGCATTCAATCGCTTTTCTCCAACTTCAGTCAGAACTTTATTTGGTTGATATAAAAAGTATGCATAAGCAAGCCTTGCACTACGTCCAATTCGTCCGCGCAACTGATATAGTTGACTTAAGCCATAATGGTCTGCATCTTCTACAATCAAAGTATTTACATTTGGCATGTCAATACCAGTTTCAATAATTGTAGTTGTAACTAAAATATCAAATTGTCGATTCAAAAAGCGATACAAAATATCTTCCATTTGGTTTTCATTCATTCGCCCATGAATAGCTTCAATTTTGGCTTGTGGAATTAACTTTTGCAACTTTTCCACAGTTTGGTCAATATCACTAATTTTATTATGTAAATAAAACACTTGTCCACCGCGCTGCATTTCACGCAAACACGCTTGTCTAATGACACTTGGAGTTTGCTCCATCACATAAGTTTGAATTGGATATCTATTAGTTGGTGGAGTTTCCATTACAGATAAATCGCGTGCCCCAACCATCGACATATGCAAAGTTCTGGGAATTGGTGTTGCAGTTAGTGTTAAGACATCGATATTTGCCTTTAATTGCTTTAATCTTTCTTTGTGTTTTACTCCAAAGCGTTGTTCTTCATCAATAATCAACAATCCTAAGTCTTTGAACTTAACATCTTTTGATAAAAGTCGATGTGTACCAACAACTAAGTCAATTTTTCCTTCTTTTAATTTTTCAATAATCTCTTTAGTTTCTTTACGTGTTTGAAAACGCGATAGCATGGCTACATTGACTGGAAAATCTTTGAATCGATCTTGAATTGTTTCAAAGTGTTGCTGTGCCAAAATTGTAGTAGGCACCAAAAAAGCTACTTGTTTACCATCTTGAATCGCTTTAAATGCAGCTCTCAATGCAACTTCAGTTTTGCCAAAACCAACATCTCCAACAACTAAACGATCCATTGGACGTGCTTGTTCCATATTTCCTTTAATTTCACTGACTGTCCGCAACTGGTCTGGTGTTTCAACATAAGGAAATGCACCTTCAAATTGTTTTTGCAAATCATTATCTTTTGAATATGCAAATCCCTTTTCAGCTTCTCTTTTTGCATATAAGTCAATTAATTCATCAGCAATATCCTCAACTTTTGATTGAACTCGCTTTTTAGTTTTAACCCACTCACTACTACCTAGTTTGTCAACATGTGGCCTATGGCCTTCAGATCCAACATATTTTTGAACTAGACGTAATTGATCAGCTGGGACAAATAATTGATCGTGATGTTGATAAGTAATTGTGATATAATCACGCTTTTTTCCATCAACTGTAAGAGTCTTAATCCCTTCAAATCTCCCGATACCATGGTTGACATGAACAACATAGTCGCCAGGTTTTAAGTCATTATAATTACGCAAACGTTGGGCGTTTTCAAGAGTTTGAATTCGGCGCTTTTTGTGGATTTGCTGGTTGAATAATTCTCGTTCAGTCAAATATACTAAATTAGCATTTGGTAAAACAAAACCTGTATTAAATTGCCCTACAATAACTTGGCTATGGTGCTCGATTATGTCATCTGCTTGATGAACTGGTGCATCGATATCAAAATCCGCAAAATTTTGGCTCATTTGACTAGCACGAATTTTATTATCAGCTTGCAAAATTACAGTTTGTTTAGCTTTGGCATAACCTTGCAATTCAGTTTTGATCATTGGCATTTGACTGAAGAATTGGTCAGGTATTCTAGTTTGCCAATTCAATAATTGACCAAAGCGCAATCTTCCCATACCTTTTTGAAAAGTCGATAAATAAAGTCTGCTATGAGTATCTTGTTTTAAGACTTTTTCTAAATCACTTCTTAAAACTTGGTGTGGCAACATCGCACCTAATTTTAATTCATCATCAAAAAAGCTTTTATTTTGTTGGTCAACTTCATCAGCTAATTTTTTGATTAAAGGCCAATCATCAAATATTACTAGTCCTTCTTTTGGTAAATATTCTAATAAACTCGCAGATTCAGGCAATAAATAATCAATTAAAAAGCTATAGTTTTCAGGAACATTGCCAGCTTTTAATTCATCTAATGTTGTTTGAAAATGATTTAAAATATCATCTTTTTTAGCAGGTGCATTGGCAATATCTGCTTGAATATTTTGATAAGCATTGGCAATATTTTTTTTAGTAAAAATCCTGTCACTTGCAGCAGGTATCTCAACACTCTCTAATGCTTGTGTGCTACGCTGATTAGCTGCATCAAATTGCTTGATTGTATCAACTTCATCTCCAAAAAACTCAATTCTTACTGGTTCTTGTTGATTAATTGGATAAATGTCTAAAATATCCCCACGCAAAGAAAACTCACCTGGTTTTGCAACCAATGAGTCTTTTTGATAACCAGCTTGAATTAACCATTTATTTAATTCAGTTAAGTCATATTGCATCCCAGATTTAAATATCTTAGTTGAATCAAGGTATTGTTTTTTAGGAGCTAATTTAAATTGCAATCCCTGAGCCGTAGTTACGATATAACCTGGTTTATTTTCTAATAAAAAATTTAACGCACTAACACGCTGTCCTAGTTCATCTGGGGATGCAACAGCACTTTGAGTTGCAATTGAATCATCCACTGGGAACATTTTAACCATGTTAGGCATAATTGATCCCATTTGACTAGCTAGGCTTTGAGCTTTGCTTTCTGTTTCTTCAATTAAAATAATTGTTTTATTTAATTGAGTAGCTATTTGCAATAGCAAAACCGCAATTGCACCGCTGTTAGTTCCTGTTAACAGCGAGTTTTTAACAGTAGGGATCTTTTTAATAAAGCTGCTCAAGTCTTTATCTTGAGCAATAATATCTGTAAGTTTCATTTTAATTATATTTATTCATCAAATAATTAGCATCTTTATTTGCGATAAACTCATCAATAATTGCCGCAGAAGTTTCAAACGCTTCATCCATCATCTTTTGTTGATCTTGGTTAAATGGTGTTAATACCCATGACACTACGCTAGTTTTTTCGGGATGACGAATTCCAATTTTTAAACGATTGAATTTTTGAGTGCCTAAATCGCGAATAATGCTCTTAATTCCATTATGTCCACCAGATTTTCCATCTTTACGAATTCTAATTTTTCCAATGGGCATATCCATATCATCTTGAATTATCAAAATATCTTGAGGATCAATCTTATAAAAATTAGCAACTTGGCTAATTGATCGACCAGATTCATTCATATAAGTTTGTGGCTCTAAAATAATTGCATCTTCGCCATTAATTTTTTCCTTAGAATATAAACCATCAAACTTATTTTGTGATAATTTTAGATTGTTTTTTTGTAAATAATGATCAATTGTCATAAAACCTGTATTGTGTTTTGTTCGATCATATTTTTTGCCTGGATTTCCTAATCCTGCAATTAACTTCATATAGTTTAAACTTCCTCATAACTTATTTATCCTTTAATTTTAACACAAAGCAAATATTAGCTATTAATGTTCTGCATATTCAATAATAGGTAAGCGATTACTATATTAAGAATTAGTTCAATATATACAAATTGTTAGTTTAAGTGTGTGTTGCATGTTATAATTGCTATGTAAAAATTCATTAATCATTCAAAAAGGAGCATATTTTAATGGTTAGAGACGAAAGACCTCATAAAGTTATTCTTGTTGGTGACGGTGCTGTAGGTTCATCTTACGCATTTGCCATGGTACAACAAGGTATTGCACAAGAATTAGGTATTGTTGATATTGTTAAAGATCGTACTAAAGGAGACGCAATTGACTTAGCAGATGCTACTCCTTGGACTGCACCAAAGAAGATTTATTCTGCTGAATACTCAGATGCAAAAGACGCTGACTTAGTTGTTATTTCAGCTGGTGCACCACAAAAGCCTGGTGAAACTAGACTTGATTTAGTAAACAAAAACTTGAAGATTTTAAGTTCAATTGTTGAACCAATCGTTGAATCAGGTTTCCAAGGTATTTTCTTAGTTGCTGCTAACCCAGTAGATATTTTAACTCATGCTACTTGGAAGATGTCAGGATTTCCTAAAGAAAGAGTTATTGGTTCAGGAACTTCACTAGATTCTGCTCGTTTGCAAAAAGTTATTGGTGAAATGGAAAACGTTGACCCAAGTTCTGTAAATGCATATATGCTTGGTGAACACGGTGATACTGAATTCCCTGTATGGAGTTACAACAATGTTGGTGGCGTAAAAGTTGCTGATTGGGTAAAGAATCACCCAGAAGTTGGCCAAAACAAACTAGAGGCTATCCATGATGAAGTTCGTGACATGGCTTACAAGATCATCAACTTAAAAGGTGCTACATTCTACGGTATTGGTACTGCATTAGCTAGAATTACCAAGGCAATTTTGCGCGATGAACATGCTGTATTACCATTGTCTGTTGATTTAGATGGTGAGTATGGTTTACATGATATTCATATCGGAACTCCCGCAGTAGTTGGCCGCACAGGATTAGAACAAATTATTGAAATGCCTTTAAGCGATGAAGAAAAGAAATTAATGAAAGCTTCTGCTGAACAACTTGAAGAAGTCATGACTAAAGCTTTCAAAGAAACTGGCGTTAAAGTTCGTCAATAATATTCTTAGTTCGAATTAGAGACCTTAGATAAGGTCTCTTTTTTTAGTCTAATATTTTCATATTTTCGTTATTTAACTTCAAATTTTTTTATGTTATAATTGTTTGAAGCAATTTCATATACGATTGGAGGCTACGTTCATGCTTATTAAATCTTTAGTTATCAAAAAAGATTATTTGACTACTGTAAATGAAAATGTCACATTAGCTGAAGCTTTAAAAGTTTTAGAAGATTCAGGTTATCGCTGTGTTCCTATCTTGGATGATAGTGGTAAATTATTTAGGGGTAATATTTACAAGATGCATATATACCGTCATAAATCACAAGGCGGGGATATGAATTTACCTGTTACATACTTATTGAAAAATGCCACAAAGACAATTAAAGTTGATTCACCATTTTTTAAAGTGTTTTTTAATATTAAAGACTTGCCTTATATAGCGGTATTAGATGAAGACAACACTTTTTATGGTATTTTAACTCACTCACGCTTACTTGATATGTTAAGTGATGCATGGAATATCAAGACTGGTTCATATGTATTAACAGTTTTATCTGATAATAATCGTGGTAATTTAGTTAAAATGTCAAAAATTATTTCAAAATATACTAATTTGGCAGGAGCTATGACATTAGATACTTCTGGTGAAGCTGCAGGTAATTTTGTTCGCCGAACATTATTTACACTCCCATCTGGTGTTTCTCAAGATACGATGAAGACAATTGTGGATAAATTAGAACGCAAGCACTTTGTAGTAGCTGAAGTTGAGGATTTGCAAGCTGGTGTTACCTTGCGTAACGATGAAAATCCTGGCGAATACCTAAATTAACAATAAAAAAAGACACTGTGGAAAAATTCCATAGTGTCTTTTTTTTACCAAATATGTAGTAGTCTGGTAGGATCTAGATTACTTAGATTAAATTGATGTACATGTTGATTTTTATTTACAGGAAATTCTTTAACAAAATCAGCTACATTAAACAATCCTGTTGAATATGTCCACACTCCACGCACTTTTCTAATCGGATCTAACATTTCATTTCTAATCGGATATGTTGAAATCAAGAAGTGCTTATGATGAAATTTAAATACAAAAAATGGTAGTTTAAACTCATTTATTGCTTCTTCTGGAGTTTTTGCAAGTGTAATCACATTTCTATATGAACCATATTGCTCGGTAAATTCATTATTAAATGAAAAATAGAAATTAGATATATGCACATGTGGAAAATCCTCTGGTCTTACTTTGTCTGGAATCGCAATAACATGTGCATAACGATCAAGATTGCTTTCTTTTTGGCTAAGAGCCCAATCCATTTGGTTAGGATATACTACTCGTGCCCAATCAGGAACTTCTGGATGTGCACGATATGCCTCATACATTTGCTTAACTACACTGGGTTTCACCCAATCATAATGCATTCGAATTTGATTGCGCTTAAGTAGATTTTCTAATGTATTATGTTGCATTAAATCCACAACATATAAGTCGTAACGATACTTATCAACAAATGGTTTAAAATGTTCGATCGCACTTGGTGCTATATGGGTACCATCTACAATAACTGTCTCACCATATGACATTTTATGTTCAACTAACTCATCTACCAGTTGCGCTGTTTTAACATTAACATGGCGTGGTATCACTTGATGCAAATAGTCTGCATCTTTTTGATAATAAACTGTTAAATCAGCCTGCAATAAGCGAATATCATCGCGACTAATTGCATATGGTAATAAATGATGGCGTGCAATAAAAGAAGACTTCCCCGAACCAGGCGCACCACGTAATAAGAATATTTTACGCATAAGGGTCCCCTTTACTTATAATAATTATTTGCTCGTTAAAATTTTACCATAAAAACTCATCAGCTGTAATGATCTTAGTGAAACTATAAGCATATCATAATATTTCTTTGTTGGTAATATTCATTTTAGAATCAAATTCATAAATTATTGGTTCTGCATTGGGCACTTCTAATTTAACAATATCTTCATCACTTATATTTTCAATCTTTTTAATTAACGCACGCAAGCTAGATCCATGCGCAACAATTAGCTGATCTTGACCTTGCACTAATCTACTTGCAATATGATCATAATAATAAGGCATTAAGCGATTTTGAGTTTGGTGCAAACTTTCTGCACGTGGCATTAATTTAGGATCACATAATGCATACCTCCTATCAATTGCTGGAGAACCTTGCATTGGTGGCACTGCATCAAATCCTCTGCGCCATTTTAATACTTGTTCGATACCAAAGACTTTGCGTGAAACATCTTTATTAATGCTGCGCAATGCTCCATAATGTCGTTCATTTAAACGCCAAGTTTTAGTAATTGGAACATCCAAAAAATTGCCTACTTCAGCAATTATATTGGCTGTAACAATTGCTCTAGACAATACGGAAGTATGAATATGAGTTGGTGTAAATGAAATATTTTTAATTAATTGGCCAGCAATATTTGCTTGCATTATACCCTTTGCACTCAGTGCCGCATCATTCCATCCAGTATAGACATTAGCTGCATTTGCTAAGCTTTCACCATGTCTTACTAAAATTAACTTCGTCATCTTTTACCTATAACTAAAACTACAATTCCTGTAATAATAAATAATATCCCTAAAAAAACAAAAGGTAGACTTCTTTTTTTAGCCGTTTTATTTCTATTGATTGCATAAGCTATATCGTATATTCCAACAGCTAAAACTAACAGCCCTGTCCACATACTTATTTGCATATTCATTCTCCTAATCTGTCTTAGTTGGTGCAATCAAGTTCTCATCAAGTCCACGTTTACATTCAACTTGTAAAGTTACATGACTAATTCCTAGTTGCTGTTTCAATTTTAAGGCAATTTTTTGATATAGATTTTCAAAATTACCTATAGTTGTATCACCTGCAACATTAATATGTGCATCTAACATTATAGTATTATCACTATATTTCCACACATGAACATGATGGACATTTTCTACTTGTGGAAAACTCAAAATAATTTCATTTATCTTACTTAAGTCTATATTAGGATTAGCTTCCATCAAAATATTGGTGGCTTTTTTAACAATACTGAAAGCCTCTTTTAAAATAAATAAAGATACCAGCAAAGTTAAAACTGGATCAAGCCAATTGATATGCCAAATTGAAATAATAATTCCACCGACTACTACGATAACACTAGATAACGCATCAGACATCATATGTAAAAATGTCGCTTTAACATTTAAACTATCATCAGCATCTTTATGCATTGCAAACATCGAAATTCCATTTGCAATTAACCCAACGGTTGCTACCCACAACATTAATTGACCTTGAATTTTACTTGGATTAGAGAATCTTTGGATTGCTTCTACTAGTAAAACAATGCTAATCACAATTAGAATAATTCCATTAGTGTAAGCAGCTAGTGTCTCTGCTCTTTTATATCCAAAAGTTTTATTTTTATCACGTTGTTTTTGACCAATTAATTGAGCAATAAATCCCAAAATAATTGCACCAACATCACCAAGATTATGTACAGCATCAGACAATAATGCTAATGATCCAGAGATTGCACCACCAATAAATTCTACTATCGTAATAATAATATTCAGAGTTGTGACTTCAAAATAACGAACTGTAGTCTTTTTTTGATTCATAACATAATCTATCCCTTCAAAAATTAGTGTACCAAAAAAGTCTCACATTTGCAGTGAGACTTATAGATTATTTGCATTTACGTTATAATCAACAATTTCAAAACTGCCATTATTATGCAATATCCCACGTGATACACTGCCATTATCAGGAAAAGCAATATCATGAAAACCATCACTTTTAATCCAATATTTGATTCCTAGAGTTTTGATAAAATCTCCATGAGTTACAAGTAAAACTCGATTTTCATCATGGGTAATTTCTTTTAATTCTTTAATAGCCTTAACCATTCTAGTATCTAATTCTTCAGAATTTTCTGCTAAATGACGTGGATCTGCTTTTTTGGTGGCTTCTCTAAATTCGCTAATTCCGATGTGATTAATTATTTTCATCACATTACTTTCTTTTTTCATCCCTGCAGCAACACTAACTTGATCCCATGTTTGATTAATATCATCACCTTCAAAAGTTCCAAAAAATACTTCTCTAAATTCAGGTAGCTTCCTAATTTTGCCAATAGTAGATACTTCGTTGGCATCTTTCATTAGATGAACTGTATCAATAGCTCTTTTTAAATCAGATGAATACATATTATCAAAATGTGTTTGAGACAGAGCTTTTGCAGTAACTTTTAAATCATTAATTCCTTTAATTGTTAGTGGTGAATCAGCCCAGCCTTGAACTTTATTTAACTGATTAAACATTGTTTCACCATGTCTTACTAAATATACTTCAGTTGCCAAATACTTCACCTCTCAAAAAAATAATCATAACATTAATTTTATCATGTACTAACACACTTATAAACACAAATGATTTATATGCTTAACTTTATGAATTTAATGAAAAAATAAAGTAAAATAGAAGTGATTCAAAGAAAGGATGATAGATATGCCAAAAATTGCGGTTATTTTTGCTAATGGCTTTGAAGAAATTGAGGGTTTAGCCCAAGTAGACATCTTCAGAAGATTGCGTATTGATACTGATGTAATAGGGTTAACTGACTTAGAAGTTACTGGAACACATGATATTACTATCATTGCTGATAGATTACTTGATGAAAAAATACTAGATTATGACTTTGTATCACTTCCTGGAGGCCAACCTGGAGCAAATAATTTACGTGATAGCAAAAAATTAGGTCAATTATTAGAATTGCGCCACCAAAAAGGCTTATGGAATGGTGCAATTTGCGCAGGTCCATTGGCATTAGCTAAGTTTGGATTATTGAAAAATACAGAATTTACTTGTTTTCCAAATGTTGATCAAGAAATTTTGCATGATGAACCAACAGCTAAATTTAAAGAAGATATGGTTGTAGTTGATTCCAATCATCATATTATTACTAGTCGAGGTCCTGCTACTGCGATGGCTTATGCATATAAGATTGCAGAAGTTTTAGGAATTGATACTAAAGAAGTAAAAAAGGCAATGTTATACGATTATTTAGCTAAAAATATTAATAAATAATTTTCAAAACACATAATTATTGCAAAAAAGTAATTATGTGTTTTTGTGTGTAATAATTGCGACATATTACAGTGCTATAATATCAATATTAACTTATGAGGTATTATTATGGTCAAAAAACGAAGTTGGCTCAACTTATTTCCAATTTTATTAATTTTAGGATTAATAATCGGAAGTGTTAGTAATTTAATTTCCAAACAAAATCTAAAATTAACTGGCTTAGTAATCACAATACTAGGGCTTATTTTTTTGTTGCATCCCATTATCAAACCTTTTATTCAAAAACTAACTTCTAAACAAATTAATTGGTTAATTGGAATGACTCTTGCAATTATCATTATTGTACAATTAATAATCTTGAATTATTTTTCAGCAAGTGTTTATCATGATCCTTTTAGAGTGTTATATCAAGCAGAATTGCTCAGTCGCAATATTTATAAGTGGAATCATACTTCCTATTTTTTCCGCTACGCTAATAATGTACCTATCGCAATTTTATTATCTTATTGGTTGCGTATAACTAACTTATTTAGTTTAACCACTAATACTTCTTTTCATGTCTTATCAATACTAATTTTGGATAGTTTCATTATTATCAGTATTAATCTATTCAAAAAAAATAATCATGCTAATGAATATATCATCTGGCTATTACTGTTTTATCTTGTAACGCCTTTTGCATACACTTATTATTTGCAAGTTGTCTATACTGATCTGCCTATCTTATTTGCTTTATTACTTAGCTTTATTATTTTAAAAAATTGGCATGAATATTCTGCTAAGAAAAAAGTTATCAATGGGTTTTTATTATTTATTTTAATTTTATTAGGACAATTGATTAAAGCAAATCTAATAATTTTAGCTGTAGCTATAATTATCGTGCTCTTTTATTTGTTGATAGCAGATAGAGTCAAATTAAAGGCATTATTAGTTCCTATGCTAGTAATATTGCTAGCTTTTGCATCATCAATTCCTACTAACAATTTACTCCAAAATTCTACACAATATTCTACTAACAACAAATATGCCTTTCCAACAATGCATTGGATTAATATGAGCTATTCACCTAGTACTCAAGGAGTTTATAACAATAGTGATGTTGAAACACTGTTAAAATTACCATCTAAATCAGCTCGACAAAACTATTTAAACACAGCTTTTCCACAAAGATTACATAAATTAGGTTTTTGGGGCATTTTAGATCAGTGGTATCACAAGTGCGCCACCATTTTAAATGTCGATACTTTCCAGCATGATTATACTGGTGGCTATATTCAAGCGCCTACTTTTTATCAAAATCACAAGTTGATTTTCAGTCATTCAGGCGAAGTTTTATTTAGGGTAGGATTTATTATTATCTTTTTAGTTGGGATGTTTAGTTGTCTAAAAATCATTAAAGACAATATTGTTAATCCAATAACATTGCTCGCAGTTATTACTGCAGTTGGATATTTAGTATTTCATACATTTTTATGGGAAGCAGAAGACCGTTATGGACAACCAATTTTTGCATTATTATTGATTATTTTGTCGCAGACTAATTTATCACTACATTTAAATCCTATAAGAAAAAAATTGTATTATTTGATATCTATTTTACTCATGTTATTTGGAGCAGGCGTAGCGTTGTTAACCAAGCCTAAAGTCACACACGCTAGAATGGTCGTTGCAGCTCAAAGAAGCCAATTATCTGATCAATATGATGCAAAGCCCGCCATTATTAAACCAAGAACTATTATCAAACAAAAAGTGAGATTAAACCATGCTGCAGATCGAGTTACTTTAATAGTGCCAACAACAGCTACCAAAGTTAAAATTCAACTACTAGATTTAAAAAATGGCAAATCATATGCAATTAAGCCAGAAATAAGTGGTTATGCAATCTTGAATCATTTTCTAACAAAAGGTGAATATGAATTTGTGATTAGTAATCTGCAACCTTCATCCCAGCAAATGATTATTACTAAAACAAAGGGCTATGTTTTAGCGCAACCTCTAGTAATCAATGGTAAATATTATCCATATCAATCATTAGTTTACACATTTAGTGAGTTGATTAAGGAGTAAATATATAATTTATTTTTATCAATCATTTTACTTAGCTTCATCTTTATCAGATGAGGCTTTTTTTATTGGTTTAAAAAATTCAAATTTACTTAAAGGTGCATGTCCCCACTTAGAATTACTATATAAAATGGATTCAACTTTAACAATATCTTTTAAAGGCATAGTTAATTTTCTTTCTCTTTAGCAAGTTTTTTTCCATTTTATCCATAAATTTGTCACTGTACAGAAACTATGAATTCTTTTCATTATAAATGATTGGCATTAGATTATTTACAATTTTCAGTAGTTTAAATATCATTATTCTCTTCAATTTATTCTAATGCAAGCAAAAAAGCACTCGCAAAATATGCGAATGCTTTAAGTCGTTTTAGTTTCCTATAGCAGTGACCATAGGTGACCAATTGAAGTTTCCAAAACGTTGATATAACAACTTTTCGAAAATAAATATTAACGTTTTGAGAATTGTGAAGCTTTACGGGCTTTCTTCAAACCTGGCTTCTTACGTTCCTTCATTCTTGGGTCACGAGTTAAGAAACCAGCCTTTTTCAATGGGCTACGGAAATCAGGATCTACGTCTAACAAAGCACGTGCAATACCTAAACGAATTGCACCAGCTTGACCTGAGAATCCACCACCATTAACATTAACTTCTACATCATATTGACCTTCAGTTTCAGTTAATGTCAAAGGTTGCTTCAAATCTTTAACCAAGTTAGGGAATGGGATGTATTCAGTTACATCTTTAGTATTTACAGTAATCTTACCGTTACCTGGTACTAAACGAACGCGGGCAACAGAATCTTTACGACGACCAGTTCCAGCATATGCTGCTTGTTGTGCCATTATTTAACCTCCTAGATTAACTTATTAATGTCTAATTGTTCAGGCTTTTGTGCTTCATGTTTATGTTCTGCATCAGCATATACATGTAATTTCAAGAATTCTTGGTGACCAAGAGTATTCTTTGGAAGCATACCTTTAATTGACATTTCAACTAATTTAACAGGATTATTAGCAAGTAATTCACCTGCTGGTGTAGCCTTCAAGCCACCACGCCATGCAGAATGGTGGTAGTAAATCTTATCAGTATGTTTCTTACCAGTAAGTTTTAACTTAGAAGCGTTAATAATAATAACGTTATCACCAGTATCTACATTTGGTGTATATTGAGGCTTATTCTTACCTCTTAAAATAGTGGCAGCAGCAGTTGATAAACGTCCTAACGCAATATCAGTTGCATCGATAATATACCACTTACGTTCAATTTCACTAGTTTTTGCTAATGGTGTAGTACGCAATTTAAATTCCTCCGTTTTTGGGTAGTTTGACAAACAATAAGTTTCCGGGGCCTACCGTGGACAAACATACTTAATTAGAATACGCCGAAATCATGTCTATGTCAATTTTTTTGAAGATCGATTCGATATTTTTGGGGAACCTCATCATAAAAAACTTTATATAAATATAAACCATTCGGTTGCGCAGTTTGTCTTACTTGTTGCCGATCTTTAGCTAGTATTACTCTTTGCAGATCATGGACGGGGCGTCGTTTATTTCCAATTTCTAATAAAGCAGCAACCATTATCCTAACCATATTGTATAAAAAACCACTGCATATAAAATCAAAGACAATTTCATTATCATCTTGTTTTGCCCAGACATTGACATAATACATCGTTCTAACTTTATCAATTATCTGACCTCCACTTGCGGCAAAACTCGTAAAATCATGTGTCCCTAATAAATCTTTACTGGCTTCTTGCATTAATTTGATATCAAGTGGATATGGATAATGCCCAGTGTAAAACCTTTTAAACGGATTAACAAAATGATCCAAATTTACAATATAGCGATACCATTTTCCTTTAGTTGAATATTGAACATGAAAATTTTGATCAACGATTTCACTTTCTTTAAAAATAATATCAGTTGGCATCATTGAATTAAGTGCCAATAACATCTTATTGGCAGGAATTTCTTTATTAGGATAATCAAAATGAATTATCTGCCCTAATGCATGTACCCCAGTATCTGTACGCCCAGATCCATGGACAATCACACGTTCACCCTTAGTCATTTTCATTAATGCCTGTTCAACAGTGCCTTGCACAGTTCTTTGATTAGGCTGTTTTTGAAATCCATGAAAAAGATGACCATCATAGGCCATCATCATTTTGTATCTAGTTGTCATTATTTCGTCCTAAATAAAACTAATAAAATTGTTAATAATACAAAGTATCCTAAATTGATCAAATCATATTTTGACCATTTTAAAACTCGATATCTGGTTCTACCGCTACTTCCTTGATATCCGCGCGACTCCATTGCCGTAGATAAATCTAACGCAATTTCTAATGAATTGATAAATAATGGAACTAATAGTGGCACAATAGCCTTTCCACGATCAATTAAATTTCCATCATTGAAATCAGCTCCACGTGCTCTTTGGGCATCCATTATTTTGGTAGTTTGGTCAAATAAAGTTGGCACAAATCTCAAGGCAATTGACATAATTAATGCAATTTCAGCTACAGGAAGTTTTACTATTTTTAATGGAGTTAATATCCACTCCATCCCATCTGCAATTTCTAAAGGTTTTGTTGTCAAAGTCATTACAGTTGATATGATGATAATAACAGTAAATCTAATAAAAATATAAATACTATTTACAATGCCATAAGATGAAATAACAAATATACCCCACTGCCAATAAACATGTCCTCCGCCAGTAAATAGCATTTGAAGTAAAGCAGTAAATAAAATTAGCCAAATAAAAGGCTTAATTCCATTCCAAAATGTTTTTGTTGGTAATTTAGTAGCTACCATAGCTAATATACTAAATAATATTGCAATAGTATAAGTTTGCCAGTTATTAGCTAAAAATATAACTACAATAAATAAAAACGCAGCTAATAATTTTCCTCTAGGATCCATTTTGTAAATTATTGAATCACCTGGTATATAGCGTCCTATAATGATTTTACTCACCAATTTCACCTTCTATGTTTTTCACAATTGCAGTTGTTAATTGATCTAAAGTAATTGGTTTTTTTTCAAAAATAAAACCTTTTTGACTTAAATCACTAGCATATTTAGCTGCTATCGGTTCATCTAAATGATGCTTTTTTAACCAATCAGAATCTTTAAATATATTTTCTGGTGTGTCATGTTTAATTAACTTTCCATTTTCCATAACCAAAACATCATTTGCATAATTGGCAACATCTTCCATATTGTGTGTAACCAAAACAATAGTATGTCCTTGTTTTTGATAATCTTCAAATATTGACATTATCTCCTTGCGACCTTGCGGATCTAGTCCTGCTGCGGGTTCATCTAAGCACAATATTTCTGGCTCATACGCCATAACACCTGCCAATGCAACGCGCCTCATTTGTCCACCTGATAATTCAAAAGGTGACTTTTCAAAAACAGTAGTTGGCAATCCTACTTTTTTAGCCCATTTTATGGACATTTTTTCAGCATTACTTTTTGAATATCCAAAATTATTAGGTCCAAATTCAATGTCTTTCAAAACTGTACTTTCAAATAACTGTGATTCTGGAAATTGGAAAGCTAATGAAACTTTCTTTCTCAGGCCTTTTAAATGTTTATTAGAAGTTTTAGAATTAATTTTATATCCTGCTACCTCAATTTGCCCAGAAGTTGGTTTTAATAATGCATTGAACATCTGCGTTAATGTAGATTTACCACTACCAGTATGTCCAATAATGGTTATAAATTTACCAGCTTTGAGCTCAAAACTAACATTCTTCAATGCTTTTGTTTCTAAACTAGTGCCTGGCATATATGTATAACTTACATTTTTGAATTTAATTGCCATAATTTCTCTTCCAACTTTGCTTTATTATCTATTGTGTTATCAATTTGAATTCCATGATCATTTAATTGCTGTATTAATTGATACTCAAATGGCATTTCTAGTCCACTTTGCTTTATCAATTTTGTATTTTGAAATATTTTATTAGGAATATCTTTTGCAACTAATTTTCCATCATTTATCACCATAATTTGATCAGCTATGTTTGCTTCATCAATATCATGTGTAATGGATAATATGGTTAAATGTTCTCTTTTTTGCATTTGCCGTATTAAGTCTAAGATGCGTTTACGTCCTTCTGGATCTAACATAGACGTTGATTCATCTAAAATTATAATTTTAGGCTGAACTGCTAAAATTCCTGCAATTGCAATTCGCTGCTTTTGACCACCAGATAAATTTTCTGGCTCAGCATCCTTGTATTCCAACATATCAACTTTTTTAAGGGCATCATCAACCATTTTTAGCATTTTGGATCTAGACACTCCAAGATTTTCTAATCCAAAAGCTACATCATCAGCAACCGTCGCACCAACAAATTGATTATCAGGATTTTGAAATACAATACCTAATATTTGACGAATTTTCCAAACATTCTCTTTATTTAATGATATTCCATCAATAATTATTTGAGGAGGTTCCTCTTCATTTTTGTCTGGTACCAATAACCCATTTAATAATCTTGTCAATGTAGATTTGCCACTACCATTATGCCCTATAATAGATGTCCAAGTTTGTCTTTTTATGCTAAATGTTAAATCCTTAATAGCAGGAGATTTTGTATCAGTATATGTAAAGCTTACATTTTTTACTTCAATAATGTTATTTTCCATCTGAGTACCTCAAATTTATAAACATATTGATATTTTACCAAATTTTGTAAAAAAGCATAAAAAAAATCATCCATGGAGAGGGATGCTTTACATCTAAGCTAGACTTGGCATTAAACCATCATCATCACGCTCATGCTCACTTCCATGAATAATTCTTAATAGCTATTAAGTTAAATGATTAAACTAATTCTAGAATAACCATAGGTGCTGCGTCACCTTTACGTACATTAGCCAATTTCATAATTCTAGTGTATCCACCATTACGATCTTTGTAACGAGGTGCAATATCACTAAACAATTTTTGTAATGCAGATTTTACAACAACTGCATCTTTTTCTTCTTGAATATCAGCAACTTCATTACGTACAAATGCAGCAGCTTGTCTTCTTGCGTGCAAGTCTCCACGTTTGCCTAAAGTGATCATCTTTTCAGCAGTTTTACGGATTTCTTTTGCACGTGCTTCAGTTGTAACAATACTTTCGTTGATGAATAATTGTGTAGTCATTTCACGAAGCATTGCTTTTCTATGTGCACTGTCGCGTCCTAATTTACGATATGCCATTAGTTTGCCTCCTTATAGCGAACTTTAATCATCATCACGTAGATGTAATCCAAGTTCAGCGAGTTTGTTTTTAACTTCTTCCAATGATTTACGCCCTAAATTACGTACATGCATCATATCAGATTCAGTCTTATCAGTTAAATCTTGAACTGTATTAATGCCCGCACGTTTCAAGCAGTTGTATGAACGAACAGAAAGATCTAGCTCTTCAATTGACATTTCAAGCTTCTTTTCTTTCTTATCAGATTCTTTTTCAACCATAACTTCGCCACCAAAATCATCTTTAGATTCAGCTGTTTCAAAAATCTTGAAGTGCTCAATCAATATTTTTGATGCGAAACTGAGGGCGTCACTAGGTGTGATTGAACCGTCTGTCCAAACTTCTAAAGTCAATTTATCAAAATCATCGCGTTTTCCAACGCGAGTACTTTCAACTTGATAATTAACCTTCTTGATTGGCAAAAATAGTGAGTCTACAGGTATAACTCCTATAGGCATATCCTCTGTTTTATTTTCACTAGCTGGAACATATCCGCGACCTGTCTTAACAGCAATTTGCATATGCAAATGTCCGCCTTTGGCAATGGTACAAATATATTGATCAGGATTTAAAACAATGATGTCTGGATCAACTTTTAAGTCAGCAGCAGTTACAGTAGCTGGACCTTCAACATCAATCTCAACAATTTTCTCTTCTTTTGATAAAGACTTTAAATCTAGTTTTTTCAAATTTAAGATGATTTTTGCGACATCTTCCTTTACACCAGGAATCGTAGAAAACTCATGCAAAACGCCATCAATTTGGATGTAAGAAAGTGCCGTACCTGGAATTGAAGTTAATAAAACACGACGAAGTGAATTACCTAATGTAGTTCCAAAACCTCGTTCCAGTGGTTCGACAACAAATTTACCATAAGTTTTTTCTTGATCAACTGTGGTAATATTTGGTTTTTCAAATTCAATCATTACTGGGCCCCTTTCAAAACGTAATGTCCTCGACAATATACGGAATTAGACACGACGACGTTTTGGTGGTCTAGAACCGTTGTGTGGTACAGGTGTTACATCACGAATTGCTGTGATTTCCAAACCAGTTGCTTGAAGGGAACGAATTGCTGCTTCACGACCAGCACCAGGTCCTTTTACAGAAACTTCTACATGTTTCATTCCTTGATCCATTGATGCTTTTGCTGCAGCTTCAGCAGCCATTTGTGCTGCAAATGGAGTAGATTTTCTACTACCCTTGAAACCTAATGCACCAGCTGAAGACCATGCAACGGCATTTCCTTGAGCATCTGTAATCATAACTAAAGTATTATTAAATGTTGAATGAATGTGTGCAACACCATTTTCAACATGTTTCTTAACACGACGTTTACGTGTTGTCTTATTTGCTGCCATTAATAAACCTCCTATGTTGTAGTTTTAATTAACGGTTTCTCTTAGAACCTTTACGTGTACGGGCATTGTTCTTGGTATTTTGCCCACGAACTGGCAAGCCACGACGATGACGAATTCCACGATAAGAACCAATATCAACTAATCGTTTGATATTCATACTTATTTCACGACGTAAGTCACCTTCTACACGATACTTATCAACTTGAACACGGAGTTTCTCTTGGTCTTCAGGTGTTAAGTCCTTTGAACGAATGTCTTCAGAAACACCCGCATCTTCACAAATTTTCTTTGCAGTAGCTTCACCAATACCATAAATATATGTAAGAGCTATTACTACTCGTTTATCTCTTGGTAAGTCTACACCAGCGATACGTGCCATTTAATGCACCTCCTATATTTACTTTTAATATTAACCTTGACGTTGTTTGTGCTTAGGATTTGCTGAGCAAATCACCATAACACGACCATGTCTCTTAATAACCTTGCAATGTTCACACATTGGCTTAACAGATGGTCTAACTTTCATGTTTGCCTCCGTTACTTAATAAATCTATATGTAATTCTACCCTTAGTAAGATCATATGGTGATAATTCAACCGTTACTCTATCGCCAGGTAGAATTCGAATATAATGCATTCTAATTTTACCAGATACATGAGCCAATACAGTTGCCCCATTTTCTAGTTCGACTTTAAACATAGCATTAGGTAAGGTATCAACTACCTTACCTTCTACTTCAATGACGTCATCTTTTGCCAAAGTTTTTTCTCCTCCGGAATTAAAACAGTCATACTTTCAAAGTATATCACGTGAATTTAAATATACAAAATATATTAATTCTTGCTCAATATTTTATCAATTTCTTCAAAAACAACTTCTGGTTTTTGATTACCATTTACTACAGAAAGAATTCCTTCTTTTTTGTAATAATCACGTAATGGTGTATTCATTTTTTCATTGACTCTTAGACGATTCTTCACAACTTCTGGTTTATCGTCTTCACGTTGATAAAATTCATGTCCACCGCAGCGATCACAAGTACCTTCAATCTTAGTTGGATTAGAAATTTTATTATATGTCGCACCACAATTTTTACACATGTATCTTGCTGATAATCTATTAATTAAAACTTTTTCAGGTACATCCAATGCAATTACATTGGTTAAAGGTTTATCTAATTTATTAGTGATTTTATCGAGCATTTGTGCTTGAACCACTGTTCTAGGAAAACCATCCAAAATATATCCGTTAGATGTATCTGGATTAGCTAATCTTTCTTCAACAAGTTTTGCCGTAACCTCATCTGGAACAAGATCACCTTTATCAATATACTTCTTTGCTTCCAAACCAACGGGCGTTTTGTTAGCCATTGCTTCTCTAAACATATCTCCCGTTGAAATATGTGCAAGATGATATTTATCAACAATTCTTTCAGAAACTGTTCCTTTTCCAGCCCCTGGCAATCCCAATAAAATTAAATTAATCATTAAATACACCTATCTTATAAATCCAACATATTCACGTTTCATCAATAATCCATCAATTTGGCGCCATAATTCAAGTACAACACCAATTACAATTAATAAACTAGTACCACCAAGACCAATTGAGCTTGGTAATCCCCAAAGATTAGTTGCTAATTGAGGAATCAATGCAACTAATCCTAAAAATATCGCACCAACTGTGGATAATTTCATCAATAATTTAGAAATATATTCTTGAGTATCTTTACCTGGCCAAACGCTTGGAATATATGCACCTTGTTTTTGCAAATTTTCTGCTAACTTTTCAGGATTTACTTGAACAAATGCATAGAAGAACGTGAATAATATAATTAGCAAAGTATAAATTATTGCACCTGGAGTAGTTTGTAAACTGAAGATTTCAGTAAGTACTTTGTACCATTGTTGATCTCCCTGAGTTCTCTGAAATGCCATCAAAATTGTTGCTGGCGTAATAATAAATGAACTCGCAAAAATTACAGGAATAACACCAGAAACATTTACTTTTAATGGTAGAAAACTTTCAGATCCACTAACAGCAGCTCTTCTAGTATATTGAATGGGTACGCGTCTTACGGCTTGTTCAACCCATGTTACGAGTTGAGTTACTATTAAAATTGCAATGATTACTCCGATGAAGAACAATATACCTCTCCAACGATCATTATCGCTCGCATTTAAAATTGACTCTTTAAATATTTGATAAAGACCATTTGGTAATCTTGCGATAATGCCCGCAAAAATAATTACTGAAACACCATTTCCTAATCCCTTATCAGTGATTTCGTCACCGAGCCAAGTTAGTAACATAGTACCAGCAGTCATAATGATAGCAATTTCAATATATGTTTGTGGAGTTTGATTTTTTACTAGCCCCATCTGAGTCAACACATTAAATCCAAGAGTAATACCTATGCTTTGAACAAAGGCAACTACCAAAGTAAGATATCTTGTAACTTGATTAGTTTTTCTTCGTCCAACTTCACCTTGCTTACCCCACTCTACAAGTTTTGGAACTATATCCATTTGCAATAATTGAATAACAATTTGTGCGGTAATATAAGGCGAAACCCCAAGTGAAAAGATTGAATAAGTATCCAATCCACCACCACTCACAGTATCAAGCATAGGAACTAAACCTGTTTGAGCAACTTGGGTGATCGCCTTAGCGTTGACACCAGGCACTGTAATATTTGCACCAATACGGTATAACAACAAAATAAAGAGAGTAAAGAAAATTTTATTTCTTATTTCTTTATCTTTAAAGGCGTTCTTCAAGGTCGTGAGCATTAAATCACCTCAACTGTTCCACCAGCAGCTTCTACTGCTTCTTTAGCAGCTTTTGAAACTTTGTTAAGTTTAATATTAACTTTTACTTTAACCTCACCATTAGCTAGTAATTTAATACCATCTAATTCTTTTTTGATTAATCCAGCTTCTTTAAGACTTTCAACAGTTATGTTGCTACCATCTTCAAATTTGTTTAAATCATTTAAGTTGATTATTGCATATTCTTTGCGGTTAACATTATTGAATCCACGCTTAGGCATAGTTCTGAATAGTGGCATTTGTCCACCTTCAAAGCCTAAACGAGTATGTCCACCTTGACGAGCCAATTGACCTTTTTGTCCACGGCCAGATGTTTTACCATAACCACTTGAAGTTCCACGACCAACACGTTTTCTATCGCGACGTGAACCTACGGCAGGTTTTAATTCATGAAGTTTCATTAATTCAGCACCTCCTCTTTAAAGTTTTATTTATTAACTTCTTTTACAGAAATTAAGTGAGCGATTTTCATCAATGCACCCCTGGTAGCAGAACTATCAGGTAATACTACTGTACTGTTAACTCGGCCTAATCCAAGTGACTTAACAATTTCTCGTTGACTTGGAATGCGATGAGCAGCACTTCTAATTAAAGTAATCTTTAAATCAGTCATTTAGTCTCTCCTAATCTTGTAAGCTCTTAGCTGATTCGCGAAGCTTCAGAATTTCTGAACGAGTCTTCAACTTCTTTAAGCCATCAATTGTGGCACGAACAACATTAATAGGTGTATTAGATCCTAGTGACTTGGAAGTTACATCAGCAATACCTGCCATATCCATAACAATACGTACGGCACCACCAGCAGCAACACCAGAACCAGCTTCAGCTGGTTTTAACAAAATATTTCCTGAACCGAAGTGACCGATTACTTCATGTGGAATAGTTGTTCCAACAGTAGGAACATTAATCATGTTCTTCTTTCCTGCTTCTACAGCTTTACGGATTGCTTCTGGGACTTCTTGAGCTTTACCAGTACCAAAGCCTACACGGCCTTTTTTGTCACCGACAACTACAAGTGCAGCAAATCTCATCCTGCGACCACCCTTTACAACTTTGGTGATTCGGTTTACAGCAACTAATTGATCTTCAATTTCGTCATTATTTCTACGTTCTCTACGAGAATCGTTGCGGTTTGCCATTAGTTATATTCTCCTTTCCTAGAATTCTAATCCGTTTTCACGTGCTGCATCAGCTAATGCTGCAATACGACCGTGGTATAAGTACCCACTTCTATCAAATACAACACTAGTGATGTTCTTTTTCTTTGCAGCTTCAGCAATTGATTTACCAACTGCTTTAGCTTGTTCGATACTGGTACCTTCTTTAGAAGACACACCTTTATCTAAAGTTGAGGCACTTGCGAGCGTAACACCCTCTACATCATCAATTAATTGAGCGTAGATGTTTTTATTTGAACGAAAAATACTTAAGCGTGGGCGCTCAGCAGTACCAGAAATTTTACCACGAATACGTTTATGACGCTTTAAGCGTAACTTATTTTTATCTGGTTTTGAAATCACAATTTCACCTCAAAAATTAATTATTATTTACCAGTTTTACCTTCCTTACGACGAACATGTTCATCGGTGTAACGGATACCTTTACCTTTATATGGTTCAGGAGGTCTAACTGCACGAACTTCAGCAGCAAATTGACCAACCATTTGCTTTGAGATACCATCAATCTCAATATCTGTAGCAGATGGAGTTTTTACTTCAATACCTTTAGGCAATTCAAATTCAACTGGATGAGAATATCCAACATTTAGCACAAGCTTGTTACCTTGTGCTTGAGCACGATATCCAACCCCAATAAGTTTTAATGTCTTTTTATAGCCATTAACTACACCTTCAATCATATCTGCAAGATTTGCTCTTTCAGTACCATGAAGTGCTTTATCATTGTCATTTGAACGGGTGAAATGAATTTCACCATCTTTTTGTTCAAATTTAATTGTGGGATCAAAATATCTTGTTAATTCGCCCTTAGGACCTTTAACAGTAATATCATCACCTTTTTTGGTAACGGTGACACTGTCAGGGACGTTTATAACTTTAAAACCAATACGGCTCATTAATTATGTTCTCCTTTCTGTCGAAAATTACCAAACATAGGCGATAACTTCGCCACCAACATTCTTTTGTCTAGCTTCTTTATCGGTAATAACACCAGCAGAAGTTGAAACAATAGCAATGCCAAGGCCATTTAAAACTTTAGGTAAGTTTTCTGCACTTACATAATTTCTTAGACCTGGTTTTGAAATACGTTTTAAACCTGAGATGACTCTCTCACCATCAGGAGTGTACTTCAAAAAGATCTTAATGATACCTTGTTTATTATCATCAGTAACTTCGTAATCACGGATGAAACCTTCTTGTTTAAGGATTTCAGAAAGTGATTTTTTCATTGTTGATGCAGGCACTTCAACAGAATCATGTTTTGCCATATTGGCATTTCTAATTCTAGTCAAGTAATCTGCAATGGGATCAGTCATGACCATTTACGCATTCCTCCTTACTTGTAAATTACCAACTAGCCTTTTTAAGACCAGGGATTTGACCTTTGTGTGCCAAGTCTTTAATACAAATGCGGCATAAACCAAACTTGCGATATACAGAATGTGGACGACCACATCTTTCACAGCGAGTATATGCTTGAGTTGAAAACTTAGCAGGACGATGATTTCTAACTATTTGAGATTTCTTAGCCATTAAAGTCCTCCAAATTATTTTGCAAACGGAAAGCCAAACTGTGTCAATAGCTCACGAGCTTCTTCATCAGTCTTAGCTGTAGTTACAATAACAATATCTAATCCACGAGTACGATTTACTTTGTCAAAATCAATTTCTGGGAAAATTAATTGTTCTTTGATACCCAAAGTATAATTACCACGACCATCAAATGAACGGGTAGATACACCACGGAAGTCACGAACACGTGGTAATGATACATTAATTAACTTGTTTAAAAAATCATACATCTTATCACGTCTAAGTGTTACTTTAGCACCAATTGACATACCTTCACGTAAACGGAAGTTAGCAATTGATTTCTTAGCTTTAGTAATTAAAGGCTTTTGACCAGAAATTAATGTTAATTCTTCAACTGCTTCATCTAAATTCTTAGCATTGGAAACTGCGTCACCAACACCCATGTTCAAAACAATTTTATCGATTTTAGGAATTTGCATTACTGATTTGTATTCGAATTTTTTTGCCATTGCAGGTGCAATTTCATTTTTATATTGTTCTGCTAAACGATTTGCCATTTAAATCCTCCCTTCCTACTTATCAATAGTTTTTCCGCTAACCTTAGCGAAACGTACTTTTTTACCATCTACAACTTTATAACCGATTCTAGTTGCCTTGCCAGTTTCAGGGTCAATAAGCATAACGTTAGATGCATTAATTGATCCTTCACTTTCAACAACACCACCATTGTTATTAGTTTGTGAAGGTTTTTCATGTTTTTTGATTTTATTGATACCTTTAACAACTACACGATTATTTTTAGTATCAACGGAAATAATATTTCCTTCTTTGCCTTTATCTTTACCAGCAATAATTTTAACTTTGTCGCCTGTCTTTACGAACATCAGAGCACCTCCCTATTAATTCTATAAAACTTCAGGAGCCAAAGAGACGATCTTCATGAAATCGTGCTCACGAAGTTCACGAGCAACAGGTCCAAAGATACGTGTTCCTCGAGGGCTCTTATCTGCGTTAATTACAACAGCAGCATTTTCGTCAAACTTGATGTAAGAACCATCCTCACGACGTGCGCCAGATTTTGTTCTTACAATAACTGCTTTGACAACATCACCTTTTTTGACAACGCCACCTGGTGTTGCTTGTTTAACAGCTGCAGTGACAATATCACCGATATTACCATACTTACGCTTAGAACCACCAGCAACTCGGATAACTAGAAGTTCTCTAGCACCTGAATTATCAGCGACTTTCAAACGAGTTTCGTTTTGAATCACTATGTAATCCTCCCCTCAATTAAATCCGCAAATTAAACGCGTTTTTTAACAATCTTCATAAGACGATAACGTTTCGCATGAGATAATGGACGGGTTTCCATGATACGAACAGTATCGCCAACTTTAGCTTCATTATTTTCATCGTGTGCGTAATACTTTTTGGAGTATTTTATACGCTTTTTGTATACTGGGTGATTTTTGTATGTATCAACAACAACTGTAATTGTTTTTTCCATTTTGTCAGAAACCACACGACCTTGATATACGTGACGACGATTTCTTTCGTTTGTTTCGCTCAAGTTAATAACTCCCTTCCATTAATTTAATTTTGCTTCAATGCTTCTTCGCTAAGAATTGTCTTAATTCTTGCGATATTTTTGCGAACTTTTCTCAAGCGAGCGGTGTTCTCTAATTGACCCGTAGCTTGTTGAAAACGTAGATTGAAAAGTTCTTCTTTATATTGCTTTTCTTTTTCTAACATTTGATCAGTGGTTAATGCTCTGATATCTTTAGCCTTCATTAGATTCGCCACCTACTTCCGAACTTTTAGTTACAAACTTGCATTTGATTGGTAGCTTAGTTGAAGCAAGTCTTAACGCTTCACGCGCAACTTCTTCAGGTACGCCACCTATTTCAAACATAATCTTTTCGCGTTTTACTACAGCAACCCATCCTGCTGGTGCACCTTTACCAGATCCCATACGTACACCTACACCTTTAGCAGTGTATGATTTTTGTGGGAAGATTCTGATCCAAACTTTACCTCCACGTTTCATGTAACGAGTCATCGCAACACGAGCGGCTTCGATTTGTCTATTGGTAATCCAGTGGGATTCAAGTGCCATCAAACCGTATTCACCAAATGCGATAGTCTTTCCACCTTTGGCAGCGCCACGCATTTTACCACGGAATTCACGACGGTGTTTTACACGCTTTGGTATTAATGGCATTACTTGTTTCCTCCTTTCGATTTGTTAGAATTAGGCTTATTTTTACGACCAGGTAAAATTTCACCACGATTAATCCAAACCTTAACTCCAATTTGACCATAAGTAGTCAATGCTTGTACCCAAGCATAATCAATATCTGCTCTCAAAGTTTGAAGAGGTACACTACCTTCTGTGTGCCATTCTCTTCTTGCCATATCAGCACCATTTAAACGACCAGCAGTTTGTACTCTGATACCTTTTGCATTGGCACGCATAGATCTTTGAGTAGCTTGACGAGTAGCACGTCTAAAAGCAACACGAGCTTCCAATTGACGCGCAATACCTTCACCAACCAATTTAGCATCTAAATCTGGTTTCTTGATTTCAATAATATTAATATGAACTTGCTTATTAGTCATAGCAATAAGTTCTTTTCTTAAAGCTTCAACTTCAGCTCCACCCTTACCGATAACCATTCCTGGTTTAGCAGTGTGAATAGAAATATTAATACGGTTTGCTGCACGTTCAATTTCTATAGTTGAAACAGATGCATCTTGTAACTTTTTATTAATAAACTTTCTTACACGGATATCTTCATTTAAAGTATCTTTGTAGCCTTTGTCAGCATACCATTTAGCTTCCCAATCACGAATAACACCGAGACGGAAACCAATTGGGTTAATCTTTTGACCCATTATTTACCTCCCTAATCGTTCTTTTCTGAAACGACAACAACTACGTGACTAGTTCTTTTGTTAATTGGTGAAGCCATTCCCTTAGCGCGGGGACGGAATCTCTTCAATGTAGCACCTTCATTAACGTAAGCTTCAGAAACGTAGAGGTTTGCACTTTCAAGATCGTAATTATGTTCTGCGTTTGCTATTGCTGAACGCAAAACTTTTTCAACGATTGGAGAAGCAGCTCTAGGCGTAAATTCTAGAATTGCTAATGCTTCAGCAACGCTTTTACCGCGAATTAAATCGATAACTAAACGTGCTTTTCTTGCAGCAATTCGAACTGTTCTTGCTTCAGCTCTAGCTGAAGTTATTTGTTCTGCCATTTAGATATTCTCCTTCCTCTAATTTGCAGCAGTAGTTGCTTTATCAGCATTAATTTTATGACCATGGAAAGTTCTAGTTGGAACAAATTCACCCAACTTATGACCTACCATATCTTCAGTGATATATACTGGTACATGCTTTCTACCATCATATACAGCTATAGTTAACCCAACAAAAGAAGGGAAAATAGTTGAACGACGTGACCAAGTTTTAATAACTTGTTTCTTTTTAGCGTCTTCTTGTGCTGCAACTTTCTTTAATAAATGTTCATCAGCAAATGGACCTTTTTTAATACTACGGCTCATTAATAAGTACCCTCCTTACTGTTAGTTGTTACCTTTACGGTGACGAATGATTAACTTCTCACTAGCCTTCTTAGTATTTCTAGTCTTAACACCACGTGATTTTTTACCCCATGGAGTCATTGGTTGAGGACGACCTACAGGAGCCTTACCTTCACCACCACCATGTGGGTGATCGTTAGGGTTCATAACAGATCCACGAGATTGAGGACGTTTGCCTAACCAACGCTTACGACCAGCTTTACCTAATTTAATTAATGAGTTTTGTTCATTACCAACAACACCGATAGTTGCACGAGCTGTAGAAATAATCTTACGAACTTCTCCACTTTGCAATCTAACAAGTGTATATTTACCATCTGAGCCCAAAACTTGTCCTTCGGCACCAGCACTACGTACTAATTGACCACCTTTACCAGGTCTTAATTCAATATTATGAATTGAAGTACCTGCAGGAATATCAGCTAATGGTAATGCATTACCTGGTTTGATATCTGCTTGAGAACCAGACTCAACGATATCACCAACTTTTAAGCCTTTAGGAGCTAAAATGTATGTCTTAATACCGTCGGTATAATGTAACAATGCGATATTTGCAGTACGATTTGGATCGTATTCAATTGCTTTTACAATTGCTTTTGCATTATCTTTATTACGTTTGAAATCGATAATACGATATTTTTGCTTATGACCGCCGCCACGGTGTCTTACAGTAATATGTCCATAAGAGTTACGACCTGCAGTATGTGACTGAGATTCAACTAAACTACGTTCTGGAGTAGTTTTAGTGATTTCTGCAAAGTCAGAAGAAGTCATATTGCGTCGACCGTTGGTGGTTGGCTTATACTTTTTAATCGCCAATTGACTAACCTCCTATATTAATCTTTTTTATCTTCATTAGCGAAGATTTGAATGTCATTTGAATCTTGAGTTAAAGTAACAATTGCTTTTCTACGACGAGCTGTTTTACCAGTATATCTACCAACACGCTTGTCTTTACCACGAACATTCATGATATTAACTTTTGCAACTTTAACATTGAAGATTTCTTCTATGGCATTACGAACTTGTGTCTTGGTAGCAGTTAAAAGCACATCAAAAGTATACTTTTTAGCATCCATCAAATTCGTTGACTTTTCAGTAACAACTGGTCTTAAAATGATGTCATGTGCATTCATTATGCCAAAACCTCCTCAATTCTTGTAACTGCATCTTGAGTCAAGACAAGCTTGTCATAGTTAACTGCATCAACAACATTTAAGCCATTGACAGGAACAACTTTAACATTTTTTAGGTTACGTGCAGATAGCATAGTGTTTTCGTCATCAGTAACAACTAAAACTTTGTTATCAATATTCAAATTACCTAAAACGGCTTTAAATTCTTTAGTCTTTGGTGCAGAAAAAGTTAATTTATCTACTACGATCAAATCATTATCAATGACTTTTTGTGACAATACTGATTTGATTGCTAAACGACGAGCTTTACGAGCCATGTTATATGCGTATGAACGAGGTGTTGGTCCAAATACAACACCACCGCCTCTCCATTGAGGGGATCTGATAGAACCTTGACGAGCACGGCCAGTACCTTTTTGTTTCCAAGGTTTCTTACCACCACCACGAACAGCAGATCTATTCTTAACAGCAGATGTTCCATGGCGCATTCCTGCTCTTTGACGCATAATCGCTTCAAAGACTACAGATTCATTTGGTTCAATCCCAAAAACTTTTTCATTTAAAGCAACTTTACCAGCATCTTTACCATTTTGATCGATTACTTTTAAATCAGCCATTTATGTCCTCCTTCCTATTTTTCAGCCTTTGCAGCAGATTTTACAACTATTAATGAGTTCTTTGCTCCAGGAACGTTTCCTTTAATCATCAAAACATTCTTGTCAGCAACTACTTTTTCGATTACTAAGTTTTGAATAGTAACAGTTTTAACACCCATATGTCCAGGTAATCTCTTACCCTTAGGTACACGGTTAATAATTGAACCCATTGAACCTGGAATTCTGTGATATCTTGAACCGTGTGTTTCAGGACCTCTTGATTGGCCAAAACGTTTAATGTTACCTTGGTAACCATGACCTCTTGAAGTACCAGTAACGTCTACAACGTCACCTTCCTTAAATGTATCCGCAGTTACTTCTTTACCTACTTCGTAGTCCTTAAGCTCAACTCCGCGGATTTCACGAATGAAGCGCTTAGGCGAAGTCTTTGCTTTATCAGCATGACCCTTTTCTGGTTTGTTGCTCAAAACTTCACGTTTATCTTGATATCCAAGTTGTACTGCTTCATAGCCATCTGATTCAACTGTCTTAACTTGCATAACAACGTTAGGGGTTGCTTCGACTACAGTAACTGGAACAAGGATACCATCTTTAGTGAAGACTTGAGTCATACCAACTTTTCTTCCTAAGATTCCTTTGGTCATGTTTACACCTCCATATTTCTATAAAATTAAAGTTTGATCTCGATATCTACACCACTTGGTAGATCTAGCTTCATTAATGAATCAACAGTTTTAGGTGTTGGATTCAAAATGTCGATTAAGCGCTTGTGTGTGCGCATTTCGAATTGTTCACGAGAGTCTTTGTTCTTATGTGGAGAACGAAGAACTGTGTACAATGTTCTTTCTGTTGGAAGAGGAACTGGACCCGAAATTTCAGCACCTGTTCTCTTAGCAGTATCGACAATCTTAACAGCAGATTCATCGAGAATACCGTGTTCGTAAGACTTTAGTCTAATACGAATTTGTTGACTTGCCATTAAATTACCTCCTTGGCGTCTCTTTATTAAAGATGACTAGCTCCGCAAAAATTACCGACCATCCATCGTGGCAATGCATCCGGGTGTGCCGCAACCTTTTGCATCCTAGCTATAACAAATATTGTACGAGAGTATACTATACCCCTTTAAAATCGCACAAATATTATTGTACTTTGTAAAAGCATAAATAGCAAGCTTTTTACTACTTTTTTTATAAAAAAAGAGATATTGGATTTACCAATACCTCGATTAAAATAAATATATTTTAAATTTAATTTAATAATTTGAGATTTTCTTTTCTGAATTACTATTCAGCGTTTCCGCCACGTTTTTTAATGATGTCAGCTTGAATAGATTTTGGAGTTGGTGCATAGTGATCAAATACCATTGTAAATGTACCACGACCTTGAGTTGATGAACGTAATGTAGTTGCATAACCAAACATTTCAGCTAATGGAACCATAGCGTTCAAAATCTTAGCACCTGAGCGATCTTCCATACCATCCATATTACCACGACGAGCAGTAATTGAACCCATTACATCACCTAAGTATTCTTCAGGAGTTGTAACTTGAACTTTCATGATAGGCTCTAAGATTACAGCACCAGCTTTAGGAGCTGCATTTCTTAATGCAAGAGATGCAGCAACTTTGAAGGCAGCTTCACTAGAGTCGACTTCATGGTAACTACCATCATATAACTTAGCTTTAACATCAATTAAAGGATAACCTGCAAGAACACCATTTTGCATAGCTTCTTGTAAACCTTGGTCAACTGCTGGAATAAATTCACGAGGAACAACACCACCAACGATAGCATCTTCGAATTCGTAACCTTTACCTTCTTCATTTGGAGTAAAGTCGATCCAAACATCACCATATTGACCCTTACCACCTGATTGACGGATGAACTTACCTTGTGCTTTAGCTTCCTTAGTAAAGGTTTCACGGTAAGCAACTTGGGGTTCACCAATAGTTGCTTCAACACCAAATTCACGCTTCATACGTTCAACTTGAATATCTAAGTGCAACTCACCCATACCAGCGATCAATGTTTGACCAGTTTCAGGATTAGTTTCTGCTTTAAAAGTAGGATCTTCTTCAGTAAGCTTTTGAAGAGCAACATCAAGTTTATCACGGTCAGCTTTTGATTTAGGTTCAATAGAAACTTGAATAACTGGGTCAGGAATTTGCAAACTTTCCAAAATTAAAGGATGGTCTGGATCAGTCAATGAATCACCAGTTGTAGTGTTCTTCAAACCAATAGCACCTGCGATATCACCTGAGAACACTTCAGGAATTTCGTTACGAGTATTGGCGTGCATTTGAAGCAGACGACCAACACGTTCACGAGTATTCTTTGAAGCATTCAATACGTATGAACCAGATTGCATAGAACCTGTGTAAACACGAATAAATGTTAAACGACCAACAAATGGGTCAGTTGCAATCTTAAATGCTAAAGCTGCAAATGGTTTGTTATCATCTGCTAATAATTCAACTTCTTTACCAGTCTTAGGATCTGTTGCAATATAAGGCTTAACGTCAAGAGGTGATGGTAAATAGTCAATAACACCATCAAGCATCATTTGAACACCCTTATTTTTGAAGGCTGATCCAGCAAATACTGGGAAGAACTTCAAATCCAAAGTTGCTTTACGGATTGCTTTAGTTAATTCTTCAGCAGAAATTTCTTCTCCATCCAAATATTTTTCCATAATATCATCATCAACATCGGCTACAGCTTCAACTAATAATTGACGACGTTTCTTTGCTTCTTCAACATATTCATCAGGAACTGGAACAGTATCCCATTTTGAGCCTAATTTATCTTCATCATAGATGTCTGCAACCATGTTGATTAAGTCAATAACACCTTCAAATTGGTCTTCAGCACCAATAGGCATTTGAACTGCATGTGCGTTAGCATTTAGACGTTCGTGCAAAGTTTTAACTGAATAATCAAAGTTAGCACCAATTTTATCCATTTTGTTGACGAAAACAATTCTTGGAACACCATAAGTTTCAGCTTGGCGCCATACATTTTCAGTTTGTGGTTCAACACCTGATTGGGCATCCAAAACAGTTACGGCACCATCCAAAACACGTAATGAACGTTCTACTTCGATAGTGAAGTCAACGTGTCCTGGAGTATCGATGATGTTAATACGGTAGTCTTTCCATTGTGCAGTTGTAGCTGCAGATGTAATGGTAATACCACGTTCTTTTTCTTCATCCATCCAGTCCATTTGGCTATCACCTTCATGGGTTTCACCAATCTTGTGGATTTTACCAGTGTAGTACAAAATACGTTCAGTAGTTGTTGTTTTACCAGCATCGATGTGAGCCATGATACCGATATTACGTGTTTTCTCTAATGAAAATTCACGTTTATTAGCCATAAGATTTTTCTCCTTTTAATAATTAAAAGCGATAGTGTGCAAATGCACGGTTAGCTTCAGCCATACGGTGAACATCTTCACGCTTTTTAACAGCTGATCCAGTGTTGTTTGAAGCATCGATAATTTCATTTGCTAAGCGTTCATCCATAGTATGTTCATTACGTAAGCGTGCGTATGAAACTAACCATCTAAGACCTAAAGTTTGTCTTCTTTCTGGGCGAACTTCAACAGGAATTTGGTAGTTTGAACCACCAATACGGCGTGCTCTAACTTCAAGTACAGGCATAATGTTGTTCATTGCATCTTCAAAAACTTCGATTGGTTCTTTGCCAGTCTTATCTTGAACAATTGAAAATGCATCATAAAGTATTGATGAAGCTTTAGCTCTCTTACCATCCAACATTAAGTGGTTGATAAGTTTAGTAACAAGTTTTGAATTATAAACTGGATCTGCCAAAATATCTCTTTTAGCAATATGTCCTTTTCTAGGCATTAATAAACTCCTCCTTAACCTTTCTTAGTACCGTATTTAGAACGACCTTGTTTTCTGCCATCAACACCAGCAGTATCAAGAGCTCCACGAACAATATGGTAACGAACACCAGGAAGGTCTTTTACACGACCACCACGAATTAAAACAACTGAGTGTTCTTGTAAGTTATGACCTTCACCTGGAATATATGCAGTAACTTCAGTTAAGTTAGATAAACGAACACGAGCATATTTACGTAATGCTGAGTTAGGTTTCTTAGGTGTCATAGTACCTACACGAGTAGCAACTCCACGCATTTGAGGTGCTGGGTTAAATACTTGTTCTTTTTTCATACTGTTGTAGCTATAGTTTAAAGCTGGTGATTTTGATTTGGTCATCTTTGAATGACGACCTTTTCTTACCAATTGGTTTATGGTTGGCATTAATTATTTCCTCCTAAAAATTGTTCACACATCCGGGAGTTTCTTTTCTTCCATATGACATGTTTTGAAAAATATACGTTTATTATTTTACACGTTCTAAAAAATAAATCAAATTTTTTAAGACTAAAGTGCAAATTTTGTCGTAATTAATATATAGGAGGATATTTAAATGTTTTTTTTAATTATTAATTTTTTCATCGGTGCATGTCTAGCATCCCATGCATTAGTTATTGTAGATAGATTAGAACACACAGAAAATTCCAACTTAGTTTATGGTCGCAGCTGTTGCAATAATTGCAAGTTTGAGTTGCAATTAAACGACGAGATTCCAATTATTTCTTATATCTTGTTAAATGGAAAATGCAGATATTGTCAAATTGCAATACCAAAAGATTTATTAGCGTTTGAATTAATTGGTGGCCTTAGTTTCTTGTTCATTGATTTTTCTATCCAAAATAATCTACTAATAGCTAGTTTTTTATTTTGCATCTTAACAATCGCACTGAGTGATTATTATTATCAGTATTTTGATATTAAGTTGATATTTGTTCCAAGCTTTTTAGCAATTATAAATTTTGTCATTAATTTTGAACATATTACTATTGAAAATATAATTGCTATCATCATTATGAGTTGTCTGATGGGGTATTTTATCTACAAGCAAAAAATGGGATCTGGAGATCTGATAGTCTATTTATTAATCATATTCTTTTTTTCAATTAATATTGCTAATCTAGCATTTTTCTTTGCGGCAATTTTAGTATTATTATGGTACTTTTTTGAAAAGAATCATCTTAATTCAACAACGCAAATTCCGCTTGTACCCTTTTTATATTTAGGACTAATTTTGACTTTATTGTTAAACTAAAAGTAATCAATATAATAAATTTTATTAATGAGGTTATGATTATGAAATTTAAACAAGTGCCAAATAAAATTTTAGTTTTCGATAATGACAAACTAGCAGGTGAATTAGATTACCAAATAAAACAAAATATACTAACTATCACACATACTGTAGTTAGTCCCAAAATGCGTGGATGTGGTATTGCCGCACAATTGACATCAGAATTAATAAATTTCGTCAAACAAAATAATTTTAAAATTATTCCACAATGTTCATATGCTCAGCATTTTTTCAAAATAAATCCTCAATATCATAACTTATTGGAACTTTTGTAATCTAAACTGTTGAAATCATTAGTATACGTGTATACTAATACAAGTTGTATCAACTTATGAAAGAAGTTTTTATTCAATGAAAAAAAGACCTATTATAATTGGCATAGCTGGTGGATCAGGTAGTGGGAAAACTACGATTTCCCAAGAAGTTGCTCGATTAATTCATGATAATGATCGAATTATGATTTTGACTCAAGATTCTTATTATAAAGATAACTCTAATCTTTCAATGCAAGACCGCCAAAAAATAAACTATGATCATCCTAATGCTTTTGATATGAATTTATTAATCAAACAGCTCAAAATGCTGCTAGACAGACAACCAATTGAAATGCCAATTTATGATTTTACAATTCATACCCGCAGCAAAAAAACAGTTCATTTAGAACCTGCAGATATTATTATTTTAGAAGGCATTCTAGTTTTATCTGATAAAAAATTGCGTGACTTAATGAACATTAAAGTTTATGTAGATACAGATGATGATATTAGATTCATCAGACGTTTGCAGCGCGATATTAAAGAACGTGGTCGCTCCATTGATTCAGTAATTAATCAGTACCTTGCAACTGTTAAACCAATGTATCATCAATTTATTGAACCAACTAAACGATATGCAGATATTATTATCCCTGAAGGTGGTGAAAATAATGTTGCAATCGATATGTTAACAACAAAAATTCGTTCAATTTTAAATCAAGACAAATAAAGAGCCCTCAAGTCCCTGAGAGCTCTTTTTGATAGCTAATTATTTATCATCAATTCGGTTGTATTTTTTAGCCATTGCCACAATTAATAATATACTTAAAACCACATATATTGCTGCTGCAATGTAATATGCTGTGAAATATCCATTTGGCGTTTTAAACAAATAAAATCCTGTGAATAATCCATCAATAATTCCGACTACCGCCATTGCCACTTGAACTACGGCAGTATATGCGGGACGCAAGTCTTTATCCACAATAAGCATTTGAAATTTTTGATTAATAGGCATTGTTGCATTTGCTAATCCACTGCGCAAGAATAATAATATTCCAACAATTATAAACATTGTAATTCCAGGTGCAATCGCACGACCATTAGCAAGCAAAACCATCAATGGTGCACAAGCTAGTGTCCCAGAAGCAATTGAAACAACTGTACCCAACTTCTTTTCCAAAAATGGCGCAAACATATAACCAATGAACATAGCTGCTGTTTGAACAGTATTAATAGTCGAAGTGATGCCACGTGGAATATGTAAGAAATTATTCAAATAAATCGGGATATATGGGACAACCAATCTAGCTCCTAATTGAATTCCACAAACATAGACAATCCACATACAGGTAGTTTTATTGAATAATTTTTTATATGTATCTAGCCTAGTTAATTCAGATTCATCTTGTTGTGTATTACGATAGTCAGCAGGCTCATCTTTAATAAAGTATGCCAGAATAAATGCAAAAATATTTATTAAAGCAGTAAATACAATCACGATCTTAAATGCATTTGTATAAGTATCCAAAAGCATCCCATGCATTAATTCTGGGTGAGCAGACAATGCAGAAGCATGATCATAAGTGATATGGTCTAATTTGCTAAATAAATATACTACTGCTTTCCCACCTATGAAAACAAACAAAGTCTGTGTAACCAAATTTACTATCATAACAGTTGTAAACCATTTGGTTCTGATCTTTTCTGGTATATAAGATGTCCACATTAGTGGATAAATTATGTCATAAAGGCCAATTGAAGTCATTGAAATTACATATGCAATCATGATGATTGGCTGATTAGTTGTAATTGTGGTCAAAATCAAAAATATAGTTGATATTGGTGGCAACAACAATAATATCTTGCGATAACCAACTTCATGAACAGATAAGATTATAAATGACATTAATAAAGCAGATATTGCTGTAAAAATATTCAATCCTGAAATCAATCCTGGTGAAACAATTTGTAAATATGATAACAAAGCATCATTAGTTATTCCAGTTACTGCTCCTAATATCCCATAAATCCACAAGTATAAATACACGTTTCGTTTATATCGTGGATTCCAATTAGCTATAGCTTCTTTTACGCTTCTATTTCTTTCATTCATAGCTATCACTCCCCCTGTGATTTTATATGTTAATTTTATCACATATAGCTATAAAAAATAGCTTATTTTTATAAATAAAATAAGAGTAGTTGTACATTACCTACTCTCATTTTTAGATATAATTTTTTAGCTTTTTCGGTACAAAAATTAAAGCATTAATAAAAGCGATTATCATTAAAAAACATAAAGCTATAAAAGTCCATTTCACTCCTACAGCTGTTGCTTTACTGTATGAAATAAATCTTATTTTTTGCCCCATAGCAATTAACACCCCTGCAAGTGCAGTTCCGATAGCGCCGCTAAATTGCTGAAAAGTATTAAAAATAGCATTACCTTGAGCCTGCTGTTTACTAGTCAAGGCAGTTAATCCGCTAGTCATTAGCGTGCTTAAACTTAACCCATATCCTATATAATATAATGCATATAAAGTCATTATTGTAAGATTATTCAAATGATTACCATTAATAGCCATAACTATACACCAAACTAAGGAATTGGCTATCCCAATAATAATTGGAATTCTTGCACCATGTTTATCAAGTAATCTTCCAGCAACCAATGCCATTAGCGCATTGCAGACAGCTCCTGGAAATACTAACCAACCAGATAATGAAATACTACCATGGTTAATAACTTGAACATATATTGGGAAACTAAAGCCCAGAGCTAAGGTAACAGTTTTTACCATGCAGTATGCAAATAGCTGTCCACTAAATTTAAGATTAGTAAAAATATAAGGATCGATCAGTGGATGAACATCTTTTTGGGCAATAAATATCCATACAATTAAGCAGATAATACCTAAACAAATTACCCCAAATACTTGAAAACTTAATATTTTATTTCTAGCAATATTAGTAAAACCAATTATAAAAAGAATCAATGATAAAGATATCAAAATCCATTGTGTAAACTTTATTTTGATATTTTTTAACTGATTAATTTGCATAATAGAATAATTGCCACTTATCAAAGCTATTGCAATCAATGGAATTGAAATAATAAAAATATATCTCCAACCCAAAGTATCTGTAACAACCCCACCAAAAACAGGGCCTAATGCAACAGCGCATGCAGTAATCATGGTGCCAAGTCCCATCATTGTACCTAATTTATTATGGGGCACTTGGGTCAAAATAATATTGTACATTAAAGGTAATCCAAAGCCAGTTCCCATACCTTGCAGCATTCTACCAAATAATAGTAATACAAAAGTTTTCGCAAAAGCATCAATGACTAACCCTACCATGAATAAGCAAACGCCAATCGTAAAAATCTTCTTAGTTGGGATTTTTAACCTGATTTTAGAACTTAATGTAACAACTATCGCTATCACTAACAATACTAATGTATTCATCCATTGAACTTGATCTGTAGTAATGTTAAATTCTTTAATTAAAGTAGGAAATGTTACTGTAGTAGCCGTTTCATCTAAGATACCTAAAAAAGACAGCATCCCAGCAGATAAGATAGCCATTATTAATCTTGTAGTTATTCTTTTATTATCCATAATTATGGCCTCGATATCTTTTTATTTATATTCATTATAGTTCATTTTTTAACATAAAAAATAAGAGTAGCTATTAATTAGCCGCTCTTATTAAAATAGATATAATTTTATTCAGTCTTCATAATCCGATCAAACATTTTAGTAATTAACTTTACCAATATCCCGTCGAAAAATAAGGCGGATAATGTGCTAACTATAAACATTTCAACTAATAAACCAAATGGATATTTACTATATCCATATAAGAAATAAGTACTTAAAAATCCAGCAATATTAGCAAAAAATGCTCCAGTTAAAACAGATGCCCAAGAAAAGCGATCATATCTTTTTTGCTTGGGGAAAAATCCAATTTCATTACCAATACCCTGCACTACTCCAGCAAGCAAATTACTCCAGCCCCATTGGCTTCCTAATGCCATTTCAATAAATCCTGCTAAAGTTTCACCAATTGTCCCAGAACCAATCGTTGGTACAAAATAAATTGCAAGTGGTGCTGCCATATACCAAATACCTTGAGTTAATTGATCTGCTACTGGTGCTAATCCAGTGGGTGTAGCAATAATTTTGATCACATTATATAAGGGATTGAAAGCATATTGATAAATTGCTCCCATCACAACACCAATTAGGGCAACTAAGATAACTGCTCTAACAGACCATTTATTTTCTTTTTTTATCATACAAAAACTCCTCATCAACTATATAAGCCAACAAGGAGATTAATTTCTCAAGTATTGATTTCACTTTCCTACGCAAAAATTAATTTGTTCAGGTTCAAAGGGTAAATTCTCAGCTTAAAGCTCCCCTAGTGACTTATTTATTACTTTTATAATCTACCATAAAAAGTTATTTCAAAAAAGAGTTTATACCCAATAATTTTAAAGTTTTATCAAGACTAATTCCTCATAAAATTTCATTATCCTTGCTAAAATTAAGTCATTATCATTTGAGTCTTTTTATGGAGGAGCATGTTATGACAAAAGCGCTATTGATAATTGATTATACTTATGACTTTGCAGCAGATGATGGAGCATTAACTGCAGGAAAGCCCGCTCAAAAATTAGATCCTGAATTAGTGGCTCTAGCAGATAAATTTTTGAAAAATGGAGATTATGTGATTTTTCCTACTGATGGACACACTGGTGATAAATTTAGCCCAGAATATAAACTATTTCCACCACACTGTATTGTTGGCACTAAAGGTCAATCATTATATGGTAATGTCAAAAAATGGTACGACCAACACAAAAATAGCGATCATGTATATCAATACAATAAGAATCGTTATTCTGCTTTTCAAAATACTAATTTAGATAATTATCTGAGAGAACGCAGGATTGAGGATCTATGGTTAACCGGAATTTGTACAGATATTTGCGTATTGCATACTGCTGTTAGTGCTTATAATTTGAATTATAAATTAACTATTCCTGAAAATGCAGTAGCAACTTTTACTGAACATGGGCAACAATGGGCATTAGATCATTTCAGAAATTCACTTGGTGCCACGATTTTATAAAAAATAAGCAAGATATTTGTATTCTAGTCTAAAGATGATATTATATGTTTAAGTACTTAAACATATAAACACAGGAAAAAATGATTTTATGAAAGAAAATGAAGCATTAAGGTTATTTCACGATGGTTTGCCGATTTTTGCAATGTTGCAAGATAAAAATCGACAAAATATTTTAGTCACATTGTGTTGCCAAGGACCAATGAGTGTTACACAATTAACTCAAAAATCTAACCTCTCAAGGCCTGCAGTATCTCACCATTTAAAGTTATTACTAGATGCACATTTAGTATCCGTTGATCAAGTAGGCACAGAACGTTTTTATAAGGTTCACTTGACTGGCTCAATTAAGTTATTAAAGCAATTAGCTAATTCATTAGAAAATTTAAATTCAAAAAACAATTTATAGAATACGGGAAAAAGACATGAAAAAGAAAATTTTAATAGTTTCAACAAATAAAGGTCAATATGGTAATACCAAATCAGCTACTGGGCTATGGCTTGGTGAAGCAACAGAATTTATCAAAGTCGTTGAGAAAAATGGTTACCAAATCGACTACACTAGTCCAAATGGTGGTTATGTGCCAATTGATCCTCGTAGTATTAAATATGCTAGTCAAGATGATCTTAACATGTATAATAATCCTATTTGGCGTCAAAAAGCATTAGCAGATACTTTAAATCCCAATGAAATCAATCCAGATGATTATGCAGCAATTTATTTTACTGGTGGGCATGGAGTTATGTGGGATTTCCCTCATAATAAAAAGTTACATGAAATTTCATTAAGGATTTACCAAAATGGTGGTTATTTAACATCAGTATGCCATGGAATTGCCGCATTGCTGTACTTACAAGATGATGATGGACATTACATTGTAACTGATAAACATATTACTGGATTTGATACTACTGAAGAAATTCTTAGTGGCAAAAGACGTTACATTCCATTTTTAAATGAAACAGTTGCTAAACAACATGGAGCAATTTTTGAAAAGCGTCGTGCATATAGTCCATTTGCAGTACAAGATGGTCAATTAATTACCGGACAAAACCCATGGTCACCTAGACAAGTAGCAGATTTATTAGTTAAGAGCTTAGCGAACTAAAGCTTAGCAAAAAAGCCAGTCACAACTGGCTTTTTTTAATATTCAAATAATTTCAATACTCGATTGTTAGGGATCATCCATATTGTCAAAGTTAATGAACAAGCTATCATCTCTACTGGTAGATAAACTAACAAAATATGCTACATAACCACTCCACTCATGTCCTATTGCTTGCCAAGTTGGAGCCTTTTTCATTAAACTATTCCATCCAATTTTTTGGATCTTGGTGCCATTTTAATAAAATCTCTACATTATTTTCGCTGATAAAATTAATATCTTTAGCAGCTTCAACTAACTCTCGATAATTAGTTAAAGTAAAGTAAGGTAATTCAGCTTTGTCAAAGTTTTCATCAACTTGTTTTAATTGATATGAAAAAATTGCCCCAACTGCTAAAACATTCGCACCCGCTTTTTTGGTTGCATCAACTGCTTTTAAAACAGATCCACCAGTTGATAATAAATCATCAACAACAATTGTTTTAGCGCCATTAGGTAAGACTCCTTCAACTTGTTTATTTTTCCCATGGTCTTTTGGCTTGGAGCGTACATAAATCATAGGTAAATTCAGCTCTTGTGCAAGCCATGCAGCATGTGGAATCCCTGCAGTTGCAGTCCCTGCAATAATTTGAGTTTGAGGATATTTTTCTTTAATAATTGCAGCTAAACCTTTTGCAATAGTCTGACGAATTTTAGGATATGAGATAGTCAATCTATTATCACAATATATCGGACTTTTTAAACCACTAGCCCATACAAAAGGCTTATTTGGAGATAATTTTACTGCACCTATTTTTAATAAATCTTTTGCAACTTCTTTCATAGACTCTCCTCCCAGAGATGTTGAATCTTTTTATAAGTTTTAACAGGATCTTGAGCTTGTGTAATTGATCTACCAACCACAATTGCTGATGAATCATTTTCTGCAGCTAATTGTGGTGTCATAACACGTTTTTGATCATCATATGAATCACTTTTTAGTCTAATGCCAGGTGTTATTCGCAAAAACTTATCACCCATTCTTTGAGCAATTAGTTCAGCTTCATATCCAGAACATACTACACCAGCTAATTCTGCCTTTTTAGCTAATCTTGCTAAATGGATTACACTTTCTTGCAAGTTAACTTCTAGCATTTGCTCTTTTTTGACCATATATTGATCAGTTGAAGTTAATTGGGTAATAGCAATTAATTTAGGTTCTTCAAACCCATTCATTAACGCACCTTCATTTAATCCAGTTTTTGCAGCTTGCATCATTTCACTGCCACCTAATGCATGAACCGTAGTCATCTTAACTCCCATGCTACCAATCACACGCATTGCTCGATAGACAGTATGTGGAATGTCATGACATTTTAAATCCAAAAAAACATCATGACCCATATCTTGAACTTTTTTAACAATGTCTTTGCCTTCTGCATAAAACAATTCCATGCCGATTTTCACAAATAAATGTTCATCATTAAATTTTGATAAAAATGCTAAAGCATCTTCACTACTTGAATAATCTAATGCAATAATTGGACGTCTAATTTTCATTTTGTTTAACCTCTTGAATTAATTCAGTTATGCTGTTAATTTTCATTTTTAACATCAACTGTGTTAATTGTTGCACAATATGAGGACAAATCAAAGGGTCTTTAAAATGAGCAGTTCCAATTTGCACTGCACTAGCCCCTGCTAAATACATTTCAACAACATCTTGAGCAGTTTCAATTCCGCCAACACCAATAATTGGAATATTAACACTATGAGCAACCTCATAAACCATCCTGATTGCAATTGGATGTATTGCACTACCAGAATAACCTCCCATTGGTCTGCCAATTACTGATTGACGAGTTTTAAGATCAATTTTCATTCCCATAACTGTGTTAATCAAAACAATCCCATTTGCTCCAGCTTTTTCTACAGCTTTAGCAATTACTTTAATATCAGTCACATTAGGTGATAATTTCACATAAATTGGCACTTTAGACACAGCTTTTACTTTTTTAGTTAATTCATAAGCAATGTCTGGATCAACTCCAAATTCCATCCCACCTTTGTCCACATTAGGACAAGAGATGTTGATTTCTAGTGCATTAACTAATCCAGTTTCAGAAATTTTTTGGGCTATAGTTATATAGTCAGCAACTTTTTCACCCCCAACACTAGCAATTATTGGTAACTCTGGATATTTTTTACGTAATTCAGGAATTTTTTCATTAACAACTACATCCACACCAGGATTTTTTAATCCAACTGAATTTAAAGCATTTCCATTATCTAATACTGCAATTTGTGGTTGGGGGTTGCCAAGTCGTGCATTTAGAGTCGTTGTTTTTAATACCACTGCGCCTAATTCATTTAAATCATATTTTTGGGCAATTGATGTATCCCCAAAGCCAAATGTTCCAGACGCTGGCATAATTGGATTTTTTAATTTTAGTCCTGGTAAATTAACTGCTAAGTCCATATTTTAGGCCTCTTTCAATGTTTCTGTAGCAAATGAGCGACTCTCTAATGCCCTTAATAAAGCAGCCACTGTATCAAATGAAGTAAGCAAAGCTAAATTATGCTTAATTGCGGTCTGTCTAATTACAAAACCATCTGATTGTTTTAAGCGATCATGATCCATTGTGTTGATCACAATATCAATCTTGCCTGATTGCAATACTTTCAAGATATTATCTTCATCTTTTTCACCAATTTTGCCCACTTCAGTTACATGTAATCCAGCTTGTTTAAAGAATTCTGCAGTACCTTGGGTAGCAAAAATACGGTAACCAATTTTAGCAAATCTTTTTGCTAAAACTAAAGCAGCTTTTTTGTCACTATCTTTTACTGTGAACAATACTGACCCATTCAATGGTAATTTCACACCAGATCCGATAAATGCTTTATATAATGCTTTAGCAAAAGTATGATCAGTCCCCATAACTTCACCAGTTGACTTCATTTCAGGTCCTAGCATTGAATCTGCATCTAATAATTTATTAAATGAAAAGACAGGTGCCTTTACAAAGACTTCACTAGGTTCTGGATATAATCCAGTTTTATAGTCTAATTCTGGTAAAGTCTTACCCAAAATCACTTGAGTTGCAACTTGAGTCATTTTAATGCCAGTGATTTTACTCAAAAATGGAACTGTACGACTAGCCCTTGGGTTAACTTCGATAACATATACTTGATTATCACGCACAATAAACTGAATATTCATAATTCCTACACAGTTAAGTGCTAATGCTAATTTAGTTGTATCTGCAACAATTTGTTGTTTTACATTATCTGAAAAATCTTGTGCAGGATAGACCGCCATAGAGTCTCCGGAGTGAATTCCAGCACGTTCAATATGCTCCATAATGCCTGGGATTAAGACATTTTTACCATCACTGATTGCATCAACTTCACATTCATATCCTTCCAGATATGCATCAATTAAAATCGGGTGGTCAATTGTTAAATCAGCATTTTCTTTTAGATATTGCTCTAATTCTTGGTCATTATTAACTATCTCCATTGCACGTCCACCTAGTACATAACTTGGACGCACTAAAACTGGATATCCAATATCATGAGCGCGATCTAAAACCTCATCTTTATTCATCGCAATCTCGCCGCGAGGTTGCTTTAAGTCAAGATCTTTTATTACTTGATCAAATAATTCACGATCTTCTGCGCGATCTAGGTCTTTCACACTAGTTCCTAAGATTTTTACTCCATTTTGTGCTAACCCTGCAGCCAAATTAATCGCCGTTTGACCACCAAATTGGACAATCACGCCTTTTGGTTGCTCTAAATCAGTAACATTTAACACATCTTCTAGCGTTAATGGTTCAAAATATAATTTATCAGAGATTGAAAAGTCAGTTGAAACTGTTTCTGGATTAGAATTCATAATAATTGCTTCATAACCCATTGCTTGAATTGCCTTGACTGCATGAACTGTTGCATAGTCAAATTCAACACCTTGACCTATCCTTATTGGACCTGATCCTAATACTAGAACCGAAGGTTTATCAGTTTTATGACTTTCATTTTCCTTGTCATAACATGAATAAAAGTATGGAGTATTAGATTCAAATTCTGCAGCACACGTATCAACCATCTTGTACACAGGCATAATTTTATTTTCTTTACGCATTTGACGAATTTCAATAGCTTTTTTATTCCACAATTTACTAATAGTATCATCACTAAAGCCATAATATTTGGCTTCTTTTAACATTTCAAGATCATTTGGATGATTGCGCAAAGCAACTTCTAATTCAGTAATATGTTTAACAATATCTAAAAAATAAAGATTAATCTTAGTAAACTCATGGACTTCTTTTAATGAATAATTGCGTCTAAATGCTTCAGCGATATAAAATAGTCGATCATCTTGTGCATGAACTAATTTTTCTTCTAATTCATCATCACTAGCTGCTTGAGCTTTTGGATAAAATAAATCCTTTTCTTTGATTTCTAGTGAACGAACTGCTTTTTGCATTGCTTGTTCTAGATTTCTACCAATAGCCATAACTTCACCAGTAGCCTTCATTTGAGTGCCTAAATGATGGTCAGCTTGACCAAACTTATCAAAAGGCCAGCGTGGAATTTTAGCCACAACATAATCTAATGCTGGTTCAAATTCTGCATAAGTAGTACCAGTTACAGGATTTTTGATCTCATCTAAAGTCAATCCTACCGCAATTTTGGCAGCCATTTTTGCTATTGGATAACCTGTAGCTTTTGAAGCTAAAGCAGATGATCTTGATACACGAGGGTTAACTTCAATTACATCATATTTAAATGAATCTGGGCTTAAAGCTAGTTGGACATTGCATCCACCTTCGATTTTTAAAGCACGGATAATTTTTAATGAACAATCACGAAGCATCTGATATTCACGATCAGATAAAGTTTGAGTTGGCGCTACAACAATTGAGTCACCTGTGTGAATCCCCACTGGATCAAAGTTTTCCATAGAACAGACTACCATAGCATTATCTGAGGCATCCCTCATAACTTCATATTCGATTTCTTTATATCCTGCGATTGATTTTTCGATTAAACATTCAGTTGCTGGACTTAAATCTAATCCATTTGCAACAACTTCTGCTAATTCTTGGGCATTACTGCAGATTCCACCACCAGTTCCACCCATGGTAAATGCAGGACGAACTACAACAGGGTATCCGATCTTGCCCGCAAATTCGATTGCATCTTCTACAGTATTGACAGTTTGTGATTCAGCGACAGGTTCGCCCAATCGCATCATCAATTCTTTAAATTCTTCACGGTCCTCAGCTTCATTAATTGCATCAAGTTTTGTTCCTAATAACTCAACTCCTAGTTCATCTAAAATCCCACTTTTATGCAAGGCAATTGCTAAATTCAATCCAATTTGACCACCTAATGTTGCAAGGAGTGCATCAGGATATTCTTGGCGCATAATGCGAGAAACTGATTCAACAGTCAATGGTTCCATGTAAACTTTATCTGCGATATCCGTATCAGTCATAATAGTTGCAGGATTTGAGTTAACTAAGACTACTTCATATCCTTCTTCGCGCAAAGCTAAACATGCTTGAGTGCCTGAATAATCAAATTCTGCAGCTTGTCCAATAATAATTGGACCTGAGCCAATTACCATAATCTTATGTATATCAGTTCTTTTAGGCATTTTGTTCTTCCTTTCGTTGGTCTACCATTTGCATAAAGTCATCAAATATATCTACTGCATCATGAGGTCCTGGAGTTGCATCTGGGTGGAACTGGACACTGAATGCCTTATAGCGTTTATGCCGCAATCCTTCAATTGTGCCATCATTAATTTCAACATGTGTGACAATCAATTGATCTTTATCAATTGATTTAGGATCAACTGCATAACCATGGTTTTGCGAAGTAAAGTCAATTCTGTTAGTAGCAATTTCTCTGATAGGATGGTTAAATCCGCGGTGACCAAACTTCATATGGTAAGTATCAGCACCATTTGCCAAAGCAAATAATTGATGTCCTAAACAAATGCCAAATAATGGTAAATGTTTTTCGACTTCTTTAACCATTTCAACTGCATTTGGCAAATCTTTAGGGTCACCAGGCCCATTTGAAAGCAAGACACCATCTGGTTTTAGTCGTAAAATCTCTTCAGCTGTTGCAGTATATGGTAAAACAATGACATTACAATCTCTTTTTGATAGTTCATGTAAAATACTATGTTTTACTCCATAATCAACCAAAACAATATTGCGACTATCGCCAGGATTTGGATAAGGCTTAGTTGTAGAAACTGTTTGAACGATAGTTTTATTTAAAATCGCCTTTTGTAATTCATCAGTCATTTGATCAACATCTGATACTTCATCAACTAAATAAGCTTTCATAGTCCCATGTTCACGAATTTTTTTAGTTAATGCTCTGGTATCAATTCGTTTGATTCCTGGAATACCTTTTTGTTTCAAAAAATCATCAAAACTATCTTGCATTCTCCAAGAATCTGCCACTCTAGCAACTTCATGACAAACAACTCCAACACATTCTGGATTAATTGATTCATAATCATCTAAGTTAGTTCCATAATTACCAATTAACGGGTTAGTAAAGGTTAAAATTTGCCCAGCATATGACTGATCAGTAATCGCTTCTTGATATCCTGTCATTCCTGTTGTAAATACAACTTCGCCAATAGTTTTTTTATCTGCACCAAAAGCGATGCCTTCTAGCACTGTCCCATCTTCTAAGACTAAATATCGTTTCATGTTTACTACCTCGTATAAACAACTTTCCCATCAACTATTGTCATTACTGTTTGACCATAAACTTTTTGGTTTACAAAGGGATTGTTTTTCCCTTTTGATGCAAAATCTGCGGCCTTTATCTCAAATTCATGATCTAAATCAAAAATTGCAAGATCTGCAGGCATTCCAGGTTCAATTTTGCCCGCTTTCATATTAAATTTTTCAGCAGGATTTTGGCTCATTAAATCAAGCAGCTGTGATAAACTAATAATTTTTTGCATCCTTACAAGTTTAGTATAAATCATACTAAAAGCGGTTTCACTACCTGTAATTCCAAAAGCAGCTTTTACAAAATCTGCTCCCTTTTCTTCTGTTGCATGAGGGGCATGATCTGTTGCAATCATATCAATTGTGCCATCTGCTAGAGCTTTTAATAGTACTTGTTGATCTTTTTTTGAACGCAATGGTGGGTTCATTTTATAGTTGCTATCATCTAGTTTTACATCTTCGTCATTTAACAATAAATGGTGAGGAGTTGCCTCACAAGTCACATTAATTCCATGATCTTTAGCAATTTTTATTAGTTCAACACTATCTGCAGTTGAGATATGACAGGCGTGATAATGAACTTTAGTTTGTTTTGCCAAAACTAAATCACGGGCTAATTGTGAAGTCTCACTTAATGCATTCATTCCCTTTAAACCTAATTCTTTAGACTTTGTACCAGCATTCATCACACCATGATTTAATAAGCTTTCATCTTCAATATGGGCACAAATTGGCAAGTTTATTTCAGCACATTTTTTCATAGCCTCATACATAACTCCTGCTTTTTGAACTCCATGACCATCATTGCTAAAGCCAAATGCCCCAACTTTTTTCATAGCCTTGTAGTCAACTAATTCATCACTAGTGAGATCTTTAGTAATTGCACCATATTGCTTAATGTGAACTAATCCTTTTTCTTGATTTAATTTAATTTGCGCAGCTAATTTTTCAGCAGTATCTGGTACTGGCTTTAAATTAGGCATGGTACACACTGTTGTATACCCACCTCTGACTGCAGCTGCAGACCCAGTTTTAATAGTTTCTTTATTAGTAAATCCAGGTTCTCGATAATGCACATGAACATCAATTAAACCAGGTGATACTAACATATTTTGAGCATCAATTATTTTATCTGCTTTAAAGCCTTTTCCAATTGCTTTGATTATGCAATCTTCAATTAATAAATCAGCTTTAATTAGGTCGCCTTTTACATAAAGAGTTCCATTTTTGATCAACGTTTTCATTTTAGTCCACCTAAATGTCTTCCTTTAATAACTTCTTCTAGCATCGCCATTCTCATATAAACTCCATTATGCATTTGCTTTTTGAAGCGTGACTTATCTGCTTCAACTAGTTCACTAGCAAATTCAACATTGCGATTAATAGGACCTGGATGTAAAATAATCGTTTTTGGCTTTAATTTTTCATATCGTGCTACTGTCAATCCAAATTCTTGATGATATCGTGTTTTCGAAAATTTAGCTTCATTTTTATCTCCATCATGTCTTTCATGTTGAACTCGCAATAACATCAATACATCAACTTCTGGCGCTAATTCATCCAATGTCTTATATTCACCATATTCATTAAATGCTTCATCGTACCAATATTTAGGACCTGAGAAATATACTTTAGCGCCTAATTTAGTTAAAAGCTCCATATTGCTTTTTGCAACACGGGAGTTAGTAATATCGCCTACAATTGCGACTTTTAAATTATCAAAATGACCAAATTGTTGATAAATTGTCATCATATCAAGCAAACTTTGAGAAGGGTGTTGACCAGAACCATCCCCTGCATTAACAATCCCAATATCTAAAGTTTGATTTGGCTTTAAATTAATTAAATCTTTATAATAGTCATTTTTTGAATGACGAATAACTGCTAAGTCAATTCCAATTGCATCAAAAGTTAATAGTGTATCATACAAGGTTTCGCCTTTATTCACTGAACTTGATTGAGGATCAAAAGGTAGAATTGTCATTCCTAATTTTCTTTCTGCCATCTCAAAGCTAGTATGAGTTCTAGTTGAATTTTCAAAAAACATATTTACCCCATAAACTGGTTTTTGAAATTTTTCTGTTTTACCACCTTGTTCAAAATATTGAGCACGTTTTATTAATTTGATTACATCTGTAGGTTCTAAATTTTCAACAGTTACAAAATTCTTCATCTTGCTTCTCCTATTTTTAAGTAAACAAAAAGCCCGAATTTTTCGGGCTTTAAAATTATGACCTCACGTCAAATCTTAAGACCCTTTTTGCTCTCTCTGGAGACAATTAAAATGGTCTTTAACTTATTGTTTCTATTTCAATACCATCTTTGCCATCAATTTCTTCAACAAAGACATCAACTTTTTCATTTAATGCAGTCGGAATGTTTTTACCGACAAAATCAGGTCTAATTGGCAACTCTCTATGACCACGGTCAACCAAAATAGCAAGACTGATCGACTTTGGACGGCCTTGGTCAATTAAAGCATCCATTGCAGCTCTAATTGTACGCCCTGTAAATAAAACATCATCAACTAAAATCACATGCTTACCAGTAATATCAAATGGTAATTTTTCAATATCTTTTTTAGCATTTTGAATATCATCTCGATATTGAGAAATATCTAACGCAGCAACTGGAACTTCAACTCCTTCTAGTTGCTTTAATCTCATAGCAATTCTTTTTGCAAGATAAACGCCACGAGTCTTAATTCCAACTAAGACAATGTCATCTACACCTTTATTTTGTTCAATGATTTCATAAGTCATTCTTGTCAAAGCGCGTTTCATATTAATTGCGTCGATTATTTCTTTGGCCATTTTATAACCCTCCGTATCAAAAAAGCCACTAATCCTAAAGTATATTCTTCAAGACTAGTGGCTTATTATTTATCTATTTAATCAAAACCTTACTAGCCTCTCTGGACTAAACTTAAAGGAACTATTATTTGATTAATAAGTTACACGTTTTTATATTTTTTGTAAAGGCTTAAAGCCCAACTTGTTTAAAAATTTTGTCAACATAGCGTAAGTGATAATGATAGTCAAATGCATCAGCTATTTGTTTTTCAGATAAACGTGAAGTAATTTCAGGATCTGCTTCAACTAATTTTCTAAATGAAAGATGTTCATCCCAAGATCTCTTAGTTAATCTTTGCACCATATCATAAGCTTGTTCACGAGATAATCCAGTTTCAATTAACTTCAACAAAACTCTTTGACTATAAATCAAGCCATAGGTAAGATCCATATTCTGTTTCATTCTATCTGGGAAAACATCTAAATTGGTTAAAATACGATTAAAACGATTCAAGATATAATCAAGCAATTCAGTAGCATCTGGCAAGATAATACGTTCTACTGATGAATGAGAAATATCTCTTTCATGCCATAAATTAATATCTTCTAAACTTGGTGTCACATAACCACGAATTACTCTAGCAAGTCCAGATACATTTTCAGAACCAATTGGATTGCGCTTATGAGGCATAGCAGATGAACCTTTTTGTCCTGCATTAAAATGCTCTTCTACTTCATGGATTTCAGAGCGTTGCAGCGAGCGAATTTCAGTAGCAAATTCTTCAATCCCACTAGCAATTAATGCAATGGTCATAATGTATTCTGCATGTAAATCACGAGGCAAGACTTGACTAGTAATTGGTTGACGATTTAAGCCTAATTCATCTAAGACACTAATTTCAATTTCTGGTGGCACATTAGCAAATGTTCCTACAGCACCTGAAATCTTTCCAGTTTCAACACCTGCACTTGCATGATCAAATCGTTCAATATCACGAGTTAATTCAGCATACCAACGTGCCAACTTTAACCCAAAAGTTGTCGGTTCTGCATGAACTCCATGTGTGCGACCCATAGTTACTGTCATTTTATATTTTTTTGCTAATTTGCCTACAGTTTCACGCAAGTTAACCAAGTCTTGTTTCAACAATTCATTAGCTTGTTTTAAGACAACACCATTTGCAGTATCCACAACATCTGTACTAGTCAAACCATAGTGAACCCACTTTTTTTCATCACCTAAAGATTCAGAAACTGTTCTAGTGAAAGCAACCACATCATGGTGGGTAATTTCTTCCATGCGAGCTATTTCTTCATCAGTAAAACTTGCATTCTCAGCAATTTTTTTAGCATCTGATGCAGGAACTTCACCTAGTTTTACCCAAGCATTAGTTGCTGCAATTTCAACTTTTAACCAAGAAGCATAACGATTATGTAATGACCAAATTTTGCCCATTTCTGGACGAGTGTAACGTTCAATCATGATAATATATCCTTATTTCCACAATTTATTAACAATAATAGTCTGTTCACGATCAGGACCTACTGATACTGTAGCATATGGAATGCCAACTAATTCAGATAAACGCTTCAAGTAGTTTTTAGCATTTTGGGGTAAATCTTCATAGTTTTTAATACCTGTAATATCTTCGTCCCAACCAGGTAATTCTTCATAAACTGGCTTGCAGCGATATAAAGTCTTCAAATCAGCTGGGTAATAATCAATAATTTCACCATCTAATTCATAATTTGTACAAATTTTTACGCTCTTCATACCAGAAAATACGTCAAGCAAGTTAAGACTCAATAAATCAGTACCATCTGCACGTTTGGCATGACGCATTGCAACACTATCAAACCAACCAACTCTTCTTGGACGACCAGTAACAGTACCATATTCATGACCACGTTCACGAATTTCGTCACCAGTTTCATCTAATAATTCAGTTGGAAATGGTCCTTCCCCTACACGAGTGCAGTAAGCTTTGCAGATTCCAACAATAGTTTTAATCTTATTTGGTCCAACCCCAGCTCCAGTTGAAGCTCCACCTGCAACAGTGTTTGAAGAAGTAACATATGGATAAGTTCCTTGGTCAATATCAAGCATGGTGCCTTGTGCACCTTCAAATAAAACTCGCTTGCCAGATTCTAATGCATCATTAATTAAGATACTTGTATCTGTCACTAAATCTTTTAATTCTTGACCATATTGATAGTATTCTTCATAAATATCATCGAATTTTAATGGTTCAACATGATAAATTTTGGTGAACAATTCATTTTTAGCATCTAAATTAGCACGTAATTTTTCTGCAAAAATATCGCGATCAAGTAAATCAGCCATTCTAATACCAACACGGGCAACTTTATCCATGTAGGTAGGTCCAATTCCTTTTTGAGTAGTACCAATTTTTTTATCGCCTTTGGCTTCTTCTTGACACTTATCAAGCAAGATATGGTATGGCAACGTAATTTGTACTCTGTTAGAAATACGTAAATGATCAGTAGTAAAGCCTGCATCATTTAAATAATGGATTTCTTCTAATAATCCTTTAGGATTTAATACAACGCCATTACCAATAACTACAATCTTGTCTTTACCAAAAATTCCTGAAGGCATTAAACGCAATGCATAACGTTTTCCGTCGATTACAACAGAGTGTCCAGCGTTGTTTCCACCTTGAGATCTAACAACAACATCGGCTGATTGACTTAAATAATCAGTGATCTTGCCCTTTCCTTCGTCTCCCCATTGCATACCGACAACTACGATTGATTCCATGATTAATATGTCACCTCAAAATTTATTTAAAAACTCAACCTAAACATTTTACAAAAGTTTTGATTTTTACGCAAGGACTTATTCGAACAATTTGTTTTTACTAAAATAAAATTGTACGGATTTAATTTGACATATTGAAATTAATCAATTATATTAACTGAGTATTTGAAATAGAAAAAGGGATGGCAATCACTAATGATTAGTTTTGACTATAATGACATTCAACTAGTACCTAATAAATGTATTATTAAATCTCGCAAAGACGCAGACACCAGTGTGCAATTCGGACCTAAGAAATTTAAAATTCCCGTAGTTCCTGCAAATATGGAGAGTGTAATTAACGAGGAATTAGCTACATGGCTTGCGCAAAATGACTATTATTATGTAATGCATCGCTTTAATCCAGAAGATCGTGCTAACTTTATAAAACGAATGCATGATAAAAACTTATATGCTTCAATTTCTGTAGGAATTAAAGATGAAGAATATGATTTCATTGATCAATTAAAATCCGAACATTTAAATCCAGAATATATCACAATTGATGTAGCACACGGACATAGTGATTATGTAATCAACATGATCAGACATATCAAAAAGCAATTACCAGATACTTTTTTGACTGCTGGAAATGTTGCAACCCCAGAAGCTGTTCGTGAATTAGAAAACGCCGGGGCTGATGCAACTAAAGTTGGTGTAGGACCTGGGCGTGCATGTATTACTAAATTAAAAACTGGCTTTGGAACAGGTGGATGGCAACTAGCTGCACTGCGTTTATGTAGCAAGGCTGCTAGAAAACCATTAGTTGCAGATGGTGGAATTCGTCATAATGGCGATATTACTAAGTCAATAAGATTTGGTGCCAGTATGGTAATGATTGGATCAATGCTTGCAGGGCATTTAGAATCACCTGGTCATATTTTAAAAATTGATGGCAAAGAATATAAGCAATATTGGGGATCTGCTTCAGAAGTGCAAAAAAATGGACACCATAATGTTGAAGGTAAACAATTATTGGTGCCTTATCGTGGATCTATAAAAGATACACTAAATGCCATGAAAGAAGATCTGCAATCATCGATATCTTATGCTGGAGGAAAAGATTTAGAATCAATTACTAAAGTTGATTATGTAATTGTAAAAGATACCATTTTAAATGGTGATATGTAAAGAAAAGGCGTTGAATTTTTTTCAGCGCCATTTGTTGTTAATGCTTTTATTCGGGGATGTTCATGTTAGCATTGCTAACATATTTAGATCATCACAACAAATAAAAACGCCACTCAACATTATAACTTTGGAAAGTTATTGAGTAGACGTTCGTCAAAAAATATCATCGCCCCCGCTCTTAAAGCGGGCTGTAAAAGGAGTTCAGTTAGCACTGAGCTCTTTTTTTGTTTAATTATAACATGTTTTATTTTTTACTTCTTCATTAATCTGTTGAACTAAGTTTTTAATATTGTTTAGATCGTGATCGTGTTCATCTATCAAGCCTTTCCCCTTTTCAAAAAATGCTTTGCTAAGTAAAGGTATCTAAGTTAAATAATTCAATTACACAAAGAGGAGTTTTCAATAAAGCTCCTCTTATTTTTGTGCAATTTGTTAAGTATATTTTTCAAAAATTCAGAATATTGTTAAGTATGCTTTACAATAGTATAATAATTTATAAAGTATACTTAATGAGGTGCTAAAAATTGCAATCTAGTTTATTAAAAAGTATCATCTTCAACCAACAAGACATTATTAAACATGAAAAGATAGTCCCTAGAAGTTACTTTTTTGAACCAAATGATAATTATGTACTGGTTGGAATGCGACGTGCAGGTAAAACTACATTAATGCACAAAATTGTCCAAGATCTAGTTAAAAATGGAACTGATTGGAATCAAATCATCTACATCAATTTCGAAGATGAACGACTTCAAAATATGAATGTAACAGATCTTAATGACATAGTGCTGGTGGCTAACGAACTCAGTGATCAAAAGACATATTACTTTTTTGATGAAATCCAAAATATTGATGGCTGGGAAAGATTTGCAAGGAGGTTGGCTGACCAAAATGAACGTGTATACATTACAGGCAGTAACTCCAAGATGATGAGCTCTGAGATTATTAGCAGACTTGGCGGCCGCTATATGATGCAATACATCACCCCATTTAACTTAGATGAATATTTAACTGCTAAAGATATCACTCATGACCAAAGAGCACTATACACAAATTCTGATCTTGCTAAAATCAAAACTGCAACTACAGCTTACTTACATGATGGAGGATTGCCTGAGAGCTTAAACCAAGTATATGCTAGAAACTATTTAACCAATATCTATCAAGATATTTACTTAGGCGATATTATCAAGCGCAATAATGTTAGAAACAAAAAATCACTGAGTTTATTAATTAATAAGATAGCTCAAACCGTAATGCATGAAATCTCATACACTAGTTTAACTAAAGATATCAAAAACACAGGAAATCCAATTAGCACACCTGTTACTATCAACTATATAGATTATGCCAAAGAAGCATTTTTGCTTTTTGATATTAAGAACTTTGCTTCTAAATTTTCAGAGCGTGAAAGTATCCCTAAATTTTACTTTCTAGATAACGGGATTTTAAATCTATTTTTATTTCAAAAAGATCCAGCATTATTAGAAAACATTGTGGCAATTAATTTATTCAATAACTATCATGATGATGTATTCTATCTGCATTCTGCAAAAACTGGAATAGACATAGACTTTTATATACCTAGTAAAAAAGAAGCTATCCAAGTCAGCTGGACACTAGATGAATTTTCTAAAAAGCGTGAGATAGACAATCTGATTAAACTAGCCAAAAAGGATACTACTATCAAAAAATTCAGAATAATAACTTATGAAGAAGAAAAAACAATTACTCAAAATGAAGTAAAGATTGAAGTAATTCCGTTATATAAATTTTTGTTAGCATAACAAAAGAGGAGCATTTTGAACAGCTCCTCTTTATTTAGTTGTTAAACTTAAAATTAGTATACTTCACAGGAATCCATTGGTTTTCATTACCAATTCTGATTTGTTGGTCTCCTTTATCACTGATACGCTTTGCATTTACTTTCCAATTTGAGTTAGTGTTAATGTATTCACCTGTCATTTTGCCTTTGTTATTACGCAAAGCAACTTTGTAGTTAGCATTGCTGTTAATTACTGGTACATAAGCAATTTCACTCATTAGAGTTTCATCAGTAGTTGTCTTTTGGGCATTGGCTTGAGCTTCAGCTTCAGCCTCTGCTTGTTCTAACTTAGCTAACTTTGCTTTAGCTGCATCTAATGCGCTTTGTGCAGAGGCGACTTTAGCTTGTAAGTCACCTACGGCTTTATTTTGCGCAATAGTTTCAGCAGTTTGTGCATCATATTTATTGTACTCAGTTGTTGCATCAGCTTTTGCATTATTAGCAGTATCTAATGCTGTCTTATTTTGCTGCTTTATCATCAGTTGCTTTATTTAAATCATTAACTACATCTTCAAATCTACTGCATTTAATGCAACTATAATCGTTGATAACGACATCACTAATGCACCTACCATTGGGTTTAACATAAAGCCAATTGGTGCTAATATTCCTGCAGCAAGTGGAATTGCAATAATATTATATCCGGCTCCCCACCACAAGTTTTCAACCATCTTGCGGTTAGTGTTTTTAGCTAAATGTAAGAATTTAATAATGTCACTTGGGTCACTTTTAACTAAAACTACATCAGCTGAATCAATTGCAACATCAGTGCCTGAGCCAATTGCGATCCCAATATCTGCCTTTGCTAAACTTGGTGCGTCATTAACTCCATCACCTACAAACAATACTTCACCTTGTTTTTGGAATTTTTCCACAATTTTTTCTTTATCTTCAGGCATCAATTGTGCATAAACCTGATCTATACCTAAAATCTTAGCAATTGCGTCAGCATTAACTTGGTTATCCCCAGTTAACATCACAGTTTCAATTCCAAGTTTTTTCAATTCAGTGATTAAGTATTTAGAATCTGGCTTAATACTATCGCCTTGAGCCACTAATCCTAAGACTTTATCATTTGAAACTAGATAAGATATTGTCTTGCCAGAGCTTGCTAATGTTTTGAATTTTGCTTTATCAAATTCTAACTTATGATCAAGCAAATATTTTGGTGATACTAAATAATATTTCACTTGATCAATTGTGCCAGAGATACCTAGGCCTGTTTCTTGTTTAATATCTTGAGCTTGTGTATATTGCAGATTTAATTTATCAGCTTCATGCAAGATCCCTGTTGCTAGTGGATGGTTTGATCCATCTTCTAGACTTGCCATAATAGTTAATACTTGATCTGAAGTTAAATCTTTATCTAAGCTTTCATAATTAGTAACTGCAAAATTGCCTTTGGTCAAAGTCCCTGTCTTATCCATTAAAGCGTACTTAATCTTTGATACATGTTCCATTGCATTACGGTTGCGAATTAACAAGCCATTTTTTGCGGCAATCGAAGTTGATCTAGAAATTACTAATGGAACTGCTAATCCTAATGCATGAGGACATGCAATTACTAAAACAGTAACTGCAATAGATAGTGCAGTTGGCAAGTTATCAATCATTAACCAGATAACAAATGACAACAGTGATACAAAGACTGCCGCATAAAACAGCCACCCAGCAACTTTATCAGCCAGGTTTTGTTGATCTGACTTAGATTGTTGTGCCTGATTAACTAAGTTCATTACTTTTGCAACGTAGCCACTTTCACCAGTACCTATGACTTTCATATCAAAAGTGCCATTGCCATTAACTGAGCCACCAAATACAGTATCCCCTACAGTTTTTATGACAGCTTTGCTTTCACCTGTAACCATAGACTCATTCACTGAACTTGATCCAGAGATTAACTTCCCATCAGCAGGAATCTTTTCACCACTGCGAACTTGAACTATGTCGCCGACTTGCAACTGCTCTAGTTTAATATCATGTATCTTATCTCCCATTACCATGTGAGCTGTGTCTGGCAATAGTTTAGCTAGGCTAGATAATGCACTACCTGCATTCATTTCGGCATTCATTTCTAACCAATGTCCTAATAACATGATCACAATTAGTGTTGATAACTCCCAGAAAAAAGAAGTAACTGGCTTTTGGACATGGATAATGTCATTAGCAATAACTGCATAGATACTATAGATATAAGATACTGATATCCCCATCGCAATTAGTGTCATCATTGCGGGCTTTTTTGATTTGATTTCACCTAAGGCACCTGTAAAAAATGGTTTACCACCATAAAAGAACAGAACACTGCCTAAAATTGCTACCGCATAATCAGTAAAGGGTTCATTAATATATTGAAATGGTAGCTTCATTCCCATCATAGGGCTCATGATAATAATCGGAATCATTAAAATCAGACAAAACCAAAACTTGTGCTTCAAATCTCCCATATGCATCATATGACCACCATGCATCATCATATCATTGTGGTTCATATTCATATTGTGATCCATATTATGCATATCATGATCCATGTGCATATGATCCATATGTTTCATTTCATCATTCATAATTAGCCTTCTTTCAAACAATTACATGACACCATATCAGGTGCTGTTGTTACTTTTTGATCTAATGTTTTTTGCAGCTGCATAATATCTGTTTTAGATAGTTCAGCTTGTTTAATCAAGTCATTTAAAGTTTGACCTGTATGCATCGCGCAAAACTGCGAAAATAGTTTCTTAGCACTTTCATCCATCATTTTTTGTTCATGGACACATGATGAATAAACATATGCTCTGTTATCTTTGTCAATTTTAAGGATCCTTTTGTCAACTAACCGACGCAATAATGTTTTGATAGTTGCAGGTTTCCATTGATCTTGCAGCTGGTCAATTACTTGGCTACTGGTCGCTTTTTTGAGCGTCCAGATAACTTTCATAATTTGCCACTCAGCTGGAGTAATTGATTCAGACATATCATCACCTCAATTAGTAGTTTACATTTGTAAACATTACTTTTCAAGTTATTTTGTTTTTTATTTACCAACTAGAACACATTTTCCCGTATAATAAAACTTGAAGGGTGGCGATGATGCATGAAAACATATAATATTTTTGAGCAAAAAGAAAAAGACCAAAAAGTTGCTTACAAAAGAAAACTTGCCTTATTCAAAAGGGCAAAAAAGATTAAACATAAAGCTAGTGTTATTAATAAAAAAGGAAAAACTACTGATCTGCAGAATTTAGAAAAACACTTGTCAAAAGCAAACAACGAATTAGCTAAACAAAAAGCTCTGAGTAAAAAGCTGCGCCAGCAATATCTTTATGAATCTAAAAAAATTAAGCAAAAAAACAAAGAGTTAACTAAACAAATTAAGCAAACTAAACAAGCTGCACAAGATTTAATCGAACAAAAAGAGCGTGAAATCAGAAAAAAAGAAATTGATTTAGCCTTTAAACAAGAACAGATCGATGAAGCTAGTGATTTTTGGAGGAAATTAGGCTTTAGCGAAAGTTTAACTGTTCAAGAAAATTTAGAGCGCCAAGTTAATTTCTTGAACTTAATGATTGGTATTTTTATCAAAAAAGAACAAAAATTCAATTCCTTATTAGATGAGCAGAACTATCTTAATTCTAAGATTAAATTTTTGAAAAAAGAAAATGATGCCTTAACTTATAATGAAACATTTTTTAAACAGCAAGATAATCATTTAGCTAAAGTAAACAACCAACTACATGATGAATTGAAGCAGTTAAGGAAAAAATATATCTATGATAGCCAGGTAATTCCGAAAACACTTAACAAATTGATTACTCAGTTGAACATTGACACCTTTAACCAATATGTATTATTAGATGAATTGAACCAAAAATTCATCAAGATATTCAATGAATTAACAAAAGAATCTTCAACTGATAATGCATTTTTGTATGGATATCTGGAGTTAGATGAGGGCAAGCCTTTTATCCACAGCTTAAATGATAATTTATACCCAATTGAAGTTACTTCTGCACAAAAATATGACCCAAATTACTACAATGGAGCTGCAATTAAAGTGTGCAAGTTCGATGAAGGTGAATCATTTCAGTTAATTAGGATGTATAACTTAGCAGTGCATGCTAAACACATCCCAAAGAAAAAGCCGAAAAAGAAAGTTGCTAAGCAAAATGAAGTTACTATTACCAAACAAGATGAAGTTGTTGAGATTGTTTCACCATATAAGCTAGCCTGGCTAAAGAATTTGCATATTACTGTAGTTGGCAATAAAAGAGCTCAAGCTTTTGAACAAGAGATTCGAAAATATTGTAAAACTCGTCTATATGATGCATATGAAGAACAAGAAAGAGAAATCTGGACAGGGATGCAGTGGGCAGATTATGTTTTCATCTTGATTGATAGTGTTCCCCACTCAATCACAGATTACACCAAGACACAAAAAGACCTGCACCCAGGTAGTACCAAAGTGCAGATCTTCAGGAATCCCAACCGTTATGAGGGAATATTGAGATTAAATTATTTATTCGAGCAAGCACATTAGCTTGCTTTTTTAGTTCACTAATAAATCACGATTCTTATATCCATAATAACTAATTATGCTCAAAACTAGTACCAACCCACATATTAGATACACTTGCACCCATTCAACATGCGCAGTTGGTACATTGTTGATCCAACCATATGGAGTTAATTTATTCATCCATTTTGGCAATTTAAAAATTCCACCTAGATAGCTTGTGAACACTCCATATAAAGGCAAGATCCAGCTTAGTTGTTGCAGATTGGGCAAAAATGCACTGATCAAACTTGCAATTGCGACAGTAGCTAATGTTGCACTCAAATATCCTGGAACAATTCTCCACAAGCCAGCTAGATTAATGTCGCCAACTAAACTATTTTTTTGTCCAGAGATAATTAAAGCAACGGATCCTAAAACAAAAACTAAACTAGCAATTAAATATGCATTGATGAGATAGCTTAAATAAGTTTTTAGCCTACTTTGGCTGCTGTGAATTAATTCTAAGTAACCTTTTTGTTCATCAGTGTTTAATTTATTAATTACATTAAGGCCAGGGATTGTAGCAAGAATTGCAAAAATTGCTGCAATTTTATTTGTGAAGGCAAAGATAACTATCTTGTTGCTTTCATGAACAGCAGCTTTGCCAATTAAGCGACCGAAAGTCGGATTAGACTTCAATAAATTACCAATATCACCATAAATTGAACCATACATTAAACCTAGTAAAACTAAGCCAATAATCCAAGCTATAATTGAAATAATATTGAGCCTTGATACTAATGCAAATTGATTTGATAATAACTTGCTTGATTTTTTATGATAAGCAAAGTTCGGAATAATTCCTGCTCCCCAATCTTTATTTTGGTGTAATAAATAAGTTATTGAACCAAAGATCAGCACTAATGCAGATAAAATCAATACTGGTTGAAAATTATTAGTTGTGTAAACGTTGAGTTTTTCAATTAAGCCATAGATTGTCCAACTAGTATAGTCAGGAATACGCACATCAGTGAGCATTCTTGCAACAAATAAAACAGCTAAAATTGCATAAGAAATAGTTGCTTGGTTACTAGATACAAGTTGGCAAACTAAAAAAACTACCATGCTAAAAAATAAGCCAAAACATCCCATTGCAATGCTGAATAATAGATTCCCTGCTAAATTTTCTCCAGATAGATTAACTACCACTAATGAAATATAGCTAACCACACTAGTAATGACGTTGACTAAAACCATTTCTACAAAAGAAACACTCAAAGTAAGATTTTTATTACTAATAGCAGCATTGAGCAACTCATCCGCACCATTTTCTTGATTGCTTAAAGTATGCAAGGCAATTGAAATATTCATAATGGCAATGATTAAGCTAGTAAATACTAACATTTCAGCTGCATATAAACTTGCTACACTAGCAGATTGCGTTAATGAAAACTTACCTAAAATTGCAATCATTGCAGGAGTTTTCAGGGTTTGAAACATTGCAGCAATTGAAGCTTTATTTACATATAAGGCAGCAACTTTATTTGCGGCCATGATGAATAATGCAAGTAATCCCAATTGCCACAAGATGATTTTTTTGTAGTCTTTTTTTAAAGTAAAGCCCATTAAAGGTCTAAATTGTTTCATCTGTTATCACCTTTTTGATTGTAATAACGCAAAAACAAGTCATCTAAAGTTGGCGTATTTACTTGCAATGACAGAATTTGATATTGAGATAATTTTTCAATAACTGCGCCAATTTGGTCACTGTCAACTGATATCTGATATTCATTATCATTTGTTTTTACATTATGAACGCCTGGTAAAGATAAGCTTTCGATAGGCTTTTTAGTTGATACAACTACCATAGTACGGCTAAGCTGGCGCATCTCATTTAAGTTCCCGACTTCAATCATTTGACCATCACGAATAATGCCAATACGATCGCCCATTTTTTCAACTTCACTGAGGATATGACTCGATAGTAAGATAGTCTTGCCTGCTTGTTTTAGTTTTTCTACTTCAGATCTGAATAGATCCTCCATCAATGGGTCTAACCCACTTGTTGGCTCATCAAATATATAAACCTGTGCATCAGTTGCAAAGGCAGCAATTAGCGCAACTTTTTGGCGGTTGCCTTTTGAATAAGTATGTGCACGCTTAGTGATATCTAATTGAAACAACTTGATTAACTCATCTACTCTAGCAGTATGCGATTGACCATGAAGCTTTAACAAAAAGTTAATGATCTCTCCTCCAGTCAAATTAGGCCACAGATAAACATCTCCTGGCACATAGGAGATATGTGGGTGAATTAGTTTAGTTTCACTCCACACATCATGGTTTAAGATAGTAGCTTGACCGCTGCTTTTTTTCAACATACCTAGTAAAATCCTAATGGTAGTAGACTTTCCTGCACCATTTGGGCCAATAAAGCCAAAGACTTCACCTTTGTTTACATTAAAAGTTATGTCTTTTAATGCTTTAGTTGAGCCAAAGTTTTTATGTAAATGCTTAATTTCAATTATTGGTTGTGACATGGTTTGCTCTCACCTTTCTTTATGTTGAAATTATAGCATTAATTCATAACCCATATTCTTTAGCAAGGCGTCTTAACACATATTTTTTACTTCTGGCAAATGGTATTCTAATATTATTTCCAAAAGAAACAATTCGCATTTTTAAATCTATTTCCTTTATGTTATTTTGATTTACCAAATAAGACTGAGATATTTTTACTAACTTAGGCATATCTATAGCTATTTCTTTGATATTGCCAGGGATCTCACTAATCCCAGTTTTAGTAACTAATTCTAATCTATGAGCAGCTGAAGTTGTCGCAATATATAATATATCTGAAATATTAACCTTATAAATATAATGCCCTAATTTGTACGAAAAAGTAGCCTCACTGATAGTTTTTATTTCAATTAATTTTCTGATTGCCAGCTCTATTGTTTGCGTAATTCTATCCTGCAATTCAGCTTGATCATCAGTCTTGATAATATAATCTAATGCTTCAAGATGATATTGAAATGTTAAATATGCCATCTCATCATGTGTCGTTATGAAAATGATTTGTGCAAACTGGTCTTTATCTTTAATTCTAGTTGCTAAATCCAAGCCAGTTTTTTCATGATCTAAAATCATATCTAGAAAATAAATACCACCATTTATAGTTTCAGAATTTATTTTTTCTATTGCTTGATTATATGTTGATGTAATTACTGGTTGTTCAAATGTAGCCCCATTTTTATCTTCTTCATTAGTTAAAATTGTTTGCGTATTTTCAATATGCTTTGCAATATTTTGTACTTGCAAGATATCATCATCACAAACAAATATTTGATATTTCATTTTTTATACCTTATTTACTATTAATCGAAAAATAAACCAATTGTTTTTAACTTCATATTTAAAATATGCTTGAGGATATTGCCTAATAATTTCTTTTACATTTGTTAACCCAACACCTAGGTGTACTTTTTTGGTTGTAAATCCTGCAGTAGTTAAATCATTGTTAGAAATTTGATCATTTATTATCTTATTTTTTACCATAAATTCTATTGATCCAGGTTCTGGTTGATATAACATTGAATTTATTTCAGCTTTTTTATTATCATGATATTTTTGTGCTACAAGTTTGCTCTCTTCAATCGCATTATCATATGCAATTCCAATAATTCGCACTAAGTCAAATGTATTAATAGCAGGCAATTGCGTGATTTTTTGAGTACATTCGAAGTGATATGAATATTCTTTTTGAAAAACTTTGTCTAATTTAGCAATAATAATACTTTTTAATAATGGATCTGAAACATTGTTAACATCATTAAATCTCCAAAGCACTTCTTTATTGAACTTTGTTTTTGAATATTGTTCCAGCTTTTTAAGCAGTGCATGACTAGTATCATCTGAAGCTGATAATTCTAAGCTGTTAAGCATATTTTGATAATCATGTTTGAATTTACGCAAAGTCTTTTGAGTATTTTCTAAGCTATTCATATAACTAATCAATATTTTTTGTTGCTGACGGGTTAATTTATCTTTTTGAATTTTGAGAGTTGCTCTATAAATAAACACTGAAAAAATAATTTGAGTAACTAAGATTCCTATGCTGAAAAAAGATGAAAGTGGATTTTTTTCAAAGTGAAGATTCAAAAAGCTGATAAAGACCAAAGTGATATAAACATAAGCTTCCAAAATTAGTACTATATGTTTATTAAGTCCTAATAGATATTTTTTGATGTTAAGTTTTCTAAGTAATACAGCTAGAATTATAATTAAAATTATGTAGCTAAGAGAAAATGGAAGTATTGAAAATTTATGATTTATATGGGGACTCAAGGCGCCAGATATAATTTCTGCAAATAATGATAAAGTTACGGCTGTAACTATAGAGCTTAAAGTATTAAATTTTCCAAAGCGTTTTTTATAAAACAAATATATACCTAATATTTCTATAACTGTAGCAATATTGGCAAACATTGTAGTGTCAACAACATCTAATATAAAAAGAAAAAGAAAAAGGCCAACCAAAAAGAAAACTTCTTTTTTAGAAGTGTCTTTATGATTAACCAGATAAAAAAAACTATTGATTTCAAAAATCATACTTGCTAAAAGTACTACAATACTTAAACAAATTCCTAAAATATTATTATCCATGAAACCATCCAGAAACCTTCCTCCACACTTTTACTCTAATAATAACGAATATTTTACATATGATCTATTTGTAGGCACTAAAAAACTAAAACGAGCTTTTTTATCCGCACGATTATACATCTGCATTGGGACAGACATTAATACATTAACTGTAATATCTGTTTTATTTAACAACTGCTTATAACTCAATTTTTTATTATCTATTGTTGTGACTTTGGCTGGAAAAGCAATACTATAAGGGACATTCAGCCACATATTTTCTCCAAAGTTGGGATTATTTTTGTGAAAGCCATAATTGCTTTGCCCGGTTTTGTGCAACTGTATTTGCAATTTAACTTTTACTTCATCATTTTGCTTAGTTACAGACACTTGTGTAATCTTAAAATCTTCATGATAAGCATGGACTTCTTGATTTTTTTGAATAAGCACTTCTTTAATATGCCCATTATCTACAACATTGGCATTAACAGCATGATACCTCATGTAAAAAACAAAACATAATAATTGCTGCGGCAAGTATAGATATTAAATGAATAGCATTCTTGTTCATTACTTTCTTTATTCATGACCACTTGCCGAAGCAGCTCCTCCAATAACACCTGATACCACACTATTAATTGTATGGTTTATTACATTCGACCACTTAATTCTACATTGCCCATTTTGCATATTTTTCATATTGTAAGAATAGCCTGTTTTACATTCGATATTATCTGTCGGCAAGGGATTGTACCATGTAGAAGCAGATGCAACATTGTTAAAGATGGTCAAGCTCAACCCTGTACTGTTACCATACTAGACATAATAATTGTAATTTTATGCATTTTCATAATGAACACCCTATCTCTTTATTTTTTTCATACTACTTTAACTTTTTTCTTTTTACATAGAAAATTGCTAAATATATTATCCCTATTAAAATTATTACAATTGGAAACATACTATTTACATCAAAGCCAAAAATCATCAAAGTCATAAACAAGAATGCTATTCCTGTAATTGTGATACCAACTCCTGGTAAGAGATAAAATAAGGTTAAATAATCTGATGAACCTTTAGCAATTCTTTTTTTCTTGTTATAGATAATTAATCCCATAATTATATTGATAGTAAACGCTATACTATTGATTACCGATAAAATATACATGCTTTGAGATTCTTTCATTTTTGACCCCTTCTTAAGCTAAAATATGAAAACTGTAATTTCCCGTATAATTTAAGTCCATATATATTTGATTGTGCAAATGCTGATTATTATAATAATTTAAGTCATTGGCCATTCTTCCAAAATATGCTGCACCAAGTGCACCAATAATACCTGCAGGTGCATACCCTATTGCAGCAACAAAAGAAGCAGCATTAATTATATATGAGTGATCGGTAAATTTATGAACAAATTCATTTACAGCAGAATTGGATGTAAAGTAATATCTTGTTCCCCACCAAAAGTTTTTAAATGTGTAATGGCTATTATATGCTGCCAGGTTAAAGAATGGACTAATATATACCATTTCTTTAGTATTTGGATCAATTACTAAATTCTCAGAAATAATATTTTCATTAGCATCTTTTATCATTTTAGAAGCTTCATTAATTTGCAAAGGTGTAAAAGAATTATTTTGAGGAAGTTTAAGTACATATCTATTGTCTTTAACAGCAACATATTTATCAATATTATTAATAGTATTTTGAGATATTGAATTTTTAGATAATTTTTCTACTTGTGTATTTTTAGTATTTGGATCAATTTCGGATGCACTAACTACACTCGCAAGTGGTGATGAAATTAAAAGCATTAAAGTTGTTGATGTAATACTAAAAGATAATGTCTTTTTAAGTTTCATTTTTGTTCTCCTAAAAAATAATAATTTTCGTGTAATCGATTACTCAACTTGAATCTTATTGTTTGCAAAAAAAAGCGTTAATTTTTAACTCAATTTATCTTTTATGGACTGTCAACATACGACAAAAAAATAACTATAATAATCTTTTCAATTTAATCTTTCAATAGTACTATATTTTAATTAGGTTTATTTTTACGCTCTCTTGCTAATTTTTATGATATCAGCTTTTTCTTGTTACTCTTAAAATTTTCGCATTCGGTCGTTTTTCGCTCGTATTCGGTCAAAAGTGCTATGATAGGAAAAGAAAAAGATGTTCCTAAAGAAACTCTTGATAGTATTTACGCCACACGAGCAGGAAGCATTATGGTTGTATATTTTGCAAAAATTCATAAAGAAAAAAATAATCAAAATAATCAATATGAAGTTTCATTTCCTGATTTAGACCCATATGCTGCAACTTATGGAAATTCTATTGATAAGGCATTAAAAAATGCACACGATGCATTGATGGGATATTTGTTGACAGCTGAAGATTATGATGAAACAGTGAACAAACCAACTAAAGATGTATTTAAACTAAATAAGAATCTTAAAAGAAATGAATTTGTAACACCTATAGAGGTGGATTTAAAACTCGCAAGAATCAAAGAACAAAATAAACTTGTTAAAAAGACACTTACTATCCCTGAATATTTAAATGTACAGGGAAAAGAAGCAAATATTAATTTTTCTGCATTATTAACAGAAGCCTTTAAACATAAATTAAACGCCTAGAGGCGTTTTTTTAATATAATCAATTCCCTTCTTAACTAGCACTGTGGCCTTAATATATAAGTACTTTTGTCCGTAACATATATGTAAAATTCATCCTTTCATAAAAGGACTATAATAAAAAATTATATTTTATTTTTTGGGGATGATAACTGTGCAAAAAAAGCCAGTTTGGAAACGAAATCTATTCATACTATCAATTGCAGTCTTTTTTGCAGGAATCGCATTTTCTGAAATTATGCCCTTTCTGCCACTATATATTGATACATTAGGTCATTTTAACCATCAACAGCTTAACTTCTGGTCTGGGGTAATTTTTTCTAGTGTATATTTTGTTTCGGCAACTATTTCTCCTTGGTGGGGAAAATTAGCAGACAAAAAAGGCCGCAAATTGATGATCTTGCGTGCCTCATTAGGTATGGCAATTGTATTAGGTGCAATGGGATTAGTCACTAATATTTTTCAATTACTTATTTTGAGATTATTACAAGGTATTTTTTCTGGTTTTGTTTCAAACGCAAATGCGCTGATTGCTACAGAAACTCCTAAGGATAAAGCCGGTCAAGCAATGGGTGTTATGATGTCCACTTTCACTGCAGGAAACTTATTAGGACCATTTGCAGGTGGTGTTTTTGTTTCAATCTTTTCATATCGAATTACTTTTTTGATTACTGGATTTTTATTATTAGTTTCATTTGTACTGTCATTTTTCTTTGTTCATGAAGAAGGCTTTAAGCCTGTTACTGAAAAGAAATTCGATAAAGCTAGTGGTGTTATTAAGTCATTAAAAAGCCCTAGCTTGATTTTTGGATTATTATTAACAACTTTAATAATTCAAGCTGCTAATAACTCAATTGATCCAATTATTTCATTATATGTAAGGCAATTAATGAATAATCACGGAAATATCGTTTTTGTTGCAGGAATTATCGCTGCACTTCCAGGAATTGCCACATTTTTAGCTGCATCGAGATTTGGAGCACTAGCTGACCAAATTGGTCCACATAAGATTATTGTTGCTGGATTTATTGCCGCAGGGATTTTCTTTTTACTAACTGCCTTTGTGCAAAACACAATAGAATTAGGTGTCTTAAGATTCATGGTCGGATTTAGTGATGCATGTTTATTCCCTCAAGTGCAAACTATGCTTACTAAAAACTCACCTGTTCAAGTAACTGGGCGAATTTTTTCATGGAATCAGTCTGCGATGTATATTGGCAATATCATAGGACCGCTTCTTGGATCAGCAATCTCTGGATTTGCTGGATACAGTGCTGTCTTTTTAGTCACTGCAGGAATCGTAGTTTTAAATTTAATTTTATTTAGAACAAATGTTATTAGAAATTTAAAGTAAAAATGGTATATACAAAGATCCTTTATTCTCTTCCCAGAAAAGAAAACTACCTAAGATTGTCTTTAAGATAAGCAATCTTATTTTTGATCCACCACCATGCAAAACAGTTCTTCAAATCTTTAAAGGATAAGAAGAAAAAGGGAAACAAAAAAACCATCGACGGTGATGGCTTGTACTTTTAAATAATTCCAATCATGTCACCATCTTACTGATGACAAGAGCAAGCATATGGGAAGTACGCTTGCTTTTTTACACACTTATTGTACATGTTTTATGAACCATATATAATAAGATTTTACTTTTTGAATAATATGACAATAAAATAACTTGAATTATATAAAATCACCAGCTAAAATTGTTATCAAATAAGTTATCTATGGAGGATTAGTATGAATAAGAGAAAACTTATAATAACAAGCTTAGCCGCAGTTAGTTTATCAACTTTTATTTTAGTAAGTGGGCAAAATAAAGCAAAAGCTGCTACTGTTGACCAAAAAGCACCAAAAGTTAAAACGCCAATTGAAAAAGCGCAAGATAATGTTGTTGTTGCACAAAAGAATTATGAAAAAGCAGTTAATGATGCTAAATCTGTTAAAAAAGATTTAGATGTTGCTCAGAAAAATCAAGCTGCAGCACAAAAAGCTGTTGATGCTCAGCAAAAATTAATTGATGAAGCAGTTGCAAGTCAAACTGCAGCTCAAAATAATGCAATAGATAAAAAAGCTGCTTTAGATAAAGCAAATAATCAAAAAGCAAGTACTGCATCTCTTGATGAACAAATTACTCAAAAAAAGATGGAGGTAAATTACTTATCAGCTGAAACTACACAAGTAAATGCTGCTAAATCTGCTGCTGAACAAAAAGCCGCCATCGCAAAACAAAATGTTCAAACAGCAGATAATGCAGTAACCTCAGCTAAATCTACCCAAACTAAAGCTCAAAACGACTTAAAGGCAGCTCAAGATGCAGCTAATTTACCTGAATTGATTGCAGCAAAAAATAAAGCACAACAAGAAAGTGATGCTGCCAAACAAGCTTACACACAAGTGCAAAACGATCTTGCTACTAGTCAAGCTGCTTTAACTAAGGCGCAAAAGACACTTGCTGATTTAAAGAAAAACTCAACTCCTGCACTAAAGCAAGGCAAAAATAACGCAGTTGGTTTATTCAATTCAGTTATCAATAGTAGTGTTGCAACTTCTGCACAAAAAGCAGATGCGCAAAAAGCATTGGATATTATTACTGGAGCAGACCACAAAAAACCTGAATGGTATTCAAGAGCTGTCAATTTAGATGATCCAGCAGATGCAGCAAGTCTAACAAATGTCAAAAAAGCATTGGATTTTTTAGATAAGGTAAATGCAGTTAGAACTCGATATCACCTTCTTGAATATAGAATTTCATTAAGTGATACTGCTTCTGCAATCCTTAATGCAGACTACAATGCTGATTACCAACTCTCTCATCCTAACGAATTAAATCACTCAAAATATGCATATAATGCTGAAAACTTATCATGGACATCTGGTTCTAACATAAAACCAGTTAAAGGTTGGATGGAAGAAGAAGCGCTATTCAATAATCTACTTGTAGAACATCCTGATTGGGCAAAATATCGCACAAATGAAATCGCAATGCAAAACGAGCATCCTGACGATTTCAAAAATGTTGGCCACTATCTAACCTTAATTAACCCTGATCTTAAAGAATTTGGCATGGCAATAAGAGCAAGTAAACGAAAAGGCACTATTGTTGCTCAAGATTTATCAAGAAGCGATAAAGGTTCATATTCAGTAGATGAATTCAAAGCATTAGTCAATAATTATAACCCTAATGCTGCAGCAATTGAGCAAGCTCAAAAAAATCTAGATAATGCTACAAGTAATTTAGCACAAGATCAAACAAAACAAGCTAGTGCTAAAACTGCATTAGAGCAGGCTAAAGCAAAATTAACAAGTGCAACTAAAGCTTTAAATGATGCAACAACTCCTGAAAAGCAAGCAGCTTTGAAAAAAGCTCAAGACAAATTAGATCAAGCAAATAATGCGTTAAAATCAGCTAAGGCAAAACAAACTGAAGCACAAAATGCTCTGAAACAAGCAAATGATAATCTAGCACAAAAGACCGCCGATGCAAATGAAGCGGCTAAAAAATTAGCTGATGCAAAACTTGGTTTAAAGCAATTGCAAGCTGCTAAAAAAGATCCTGCTGTTTTAGATAAAGCAATCACTGGCGCACAAAAGTCACTTGACCAAGCAAAAGGCAAGTTAGAAGCTGCTAAAATTAAAGTAGCTAACGCCCAAAAAGCATTAGAACCACTAAAATCTAAGTTAGCTGAAGCACAAGCAGTTACTAAAAAAGCTCAACAAATATATGATGCAGCTAAAAAAGTGCAAGATACTGTTCAAACAAAATTAGATAGTGCCAAAACTGCATTATATAACCTAGAACATCCAGAAGAACTAGAATCAACTTCAGTTGCAACACCTAATGTAATCTCTGATTATGTCGCATTAAATGGTGTGGTCAAAGTAATCAATGTCCCACAAGAAGGAGTTTTAGTTTACACAACACCACAAAGTGCCCCAACTAGTGAATCTTTATCATTAAATTCACGCTGGAAAGTATTTGGTTATGTCAAAGTAAATGGTAATACTTGGTACAATGTTGGTCGTAATCAATGGATTAAAGCTGCCAATGTTAAATTAGAAAATGCTAATGAAGTGATTGATGAAACCCCAATAACTGATACAGGATATGTTGCTAGATTATTTAACAACCCTAACTATAAAGTTGCTCTATGGAGTAGTAATGGTCAATTAGCTGGATATTTACCAACTAATTCTAATTGGAAAGTCTTTGCTAAGAAGATAATTAACGGGCAATTGATGTATCGCTTGGGCAATCAAAACCAATGGATTCCTGCAAAATATATTGCTTTAGGACAATCAGAACAACCACTCAATACTATTGGCTACATCCCAGTATTGCACAATAATCCAAACTACAAAGTAGCAATGCTAAATAGTGCAGGTCAATTCACAGGATATTTGCCAACTAACTCTAATTGGAAAATCTTCGCTCAAAAGATGATCAATGGCAAATTGATGTATCGTTTAGGTAATCAAAATCAATGGGTTCCTGCAAAATATATTGAAATTAGATAGTTTATTTTCAAAAGTCTGCTGAGGCGGGCTTTTTTTGTGTTAAGATAGCCTCAAAGTAAGTTTTTCGAGGATAAAAATATGAAAAAAATTGTTTTATTAGGTGATTCTATCTTTAATGGTTATATCAATGGACGCAACACCGATCGTGTAGTAAAAGCTCTAAATACGGTTACAAATAATCAATATGACATTGAAAATATTTCAATGTCTGGTGCAACAACTGATGATGCATTAGATTTTATTGACAAAAAACTAGACCCTGCTGCAGATCTAGTCATCTTATGGTATGGATCAAATGATGCAGCAACTGATTGGGGTATTCCTTTGAAAAACTATCAAAAAAATCTTGAATCCTTAATTAAGATTATTGGTGCTAAAAAAATGCTCATGATTGGGCCTTCTAGCCCAGATTTTGAAAATCCTGCAGAAGGACAATTCTATGACCTTGATCGATATAAGATCTTTGATCATGCTTGCCAAAAAATTGCCAGCAATCATCAAATTCCATTTCTTGATATGTTTAAAATCATGCAGTCAAATAAATCAGTTAAAAATCTATTATTACCTGATGGTATTCACTATGCAGACCAAGGAATCGACTTATTAGTTAAATACCTAGCACCAATGATTGAACAAAAAATGACGGTTTAAAAACCGCCTTTTTTCATATTTAAAATAATCTTGATAAAACAATACTAAATGCAGTAGTTAGGGCATCTGCTCTCCTACCTGGATTAACGAGTTCTTTTATCTGTCTCCAAATCACTACCTCATCTTTTGACAAGTGCATCCCATCAAATGCTATAGCAGTATTGATTAAGTCAGATACCTTACCTACTTTTATGTTTAAAGTTATCCCTTCATAAGGTGTCTTTTTTAAATCTGTTATGATAGCATTCAATTTACCCATTATTTCACTAATGCCATCATATTTATTATCACGCAATAATAGTGCCAGTGACTGCAGTTGTTTGATTAATTCTAGCTGCTTGTTACTTAGTTTATCCATCTTTTTCACCTATCAAAAAAAGGGATCAGTCGATTTAAAAACTGATCCCTTTAGTTTTATTATTAAACATTATGCGCTTCATCAATCGTTCTAACTGTTAATCCTCTAATATTCTTTTTGGATCCATGAGTTAATGCACCAACAACATACGCAATTGCAAATGATGCAATAAATGATACACAACTTACGATAAATGGAGATACCTTCAATGTTTGAATGTAGTACGTTAAAATCGCACTAATAATCAATCCACACAAAGCACCTGCAGTATTTGATCTTTCAGTAAAGATACCTGCAGCAAAGATACCTGCAATAGGAACACCAAACAAGCCAGTAATTGTTAAGAATAGATCCCAAGTTTCTGAAGTATTACCAATTAAGAAGTAAATAGCAATTGATAAACTAAACAAACCAGCAATTCCAATCACCCATCTAGCTAAAGTAACATCACTTGTATTTTTGAAAGTATGGTTGAAAAATCTTTGCTTAAAGTCAGTAATTACACAAGATGAAATAGCATTCAAACTTGAAGCAATTGTTGACTGTGCTGCAGCAAAGATCGCTGCAATAATTAATCCAGCAATACCAGCTGGCATCTTAGTTACGATAAAGTAAGGCACAATCGCACTTGTGTTGAAGCCTTTTGGCAAGGTACCAACATTTTTATAGAAACTATATAATACAGTACCCATTCCAAAGAAGATAGGAATAGTAATAAATGCAAGTAATCCATTAGTCCATAATGATTTAGCCGTTTCTTTAATAGAAGAAGTAGTCTGATATCTCTGGACAACATCTTGGCTGGCAGTATATTGATACAGTGAGTTAAACAACTGCCCTGCAAAAATCAATGGAATAAACCTTGATAAGTCACTTACTTTCCAGTCAAGTGCAGAGAAGATCTTACCATTTGCTGCAGCATCTCTGGCAACTGTTCCCCAGCCACCTGGAATATAGTGTGCACCTAATACGCTCACTAAAATAGCACCACCTAATAATAAGATACCTTGGATAACATCACTCCAGATAACACCTTCAATACCACCTAAGAATGTATAAACAATACACAATCCACCAACAAAGAATGCAATTAAAATCTTGTTAATATTTGAAACAGAAGTAATCGCAATAATTGGTAAGTAAATGACAATCGCTACACGACCTATGTGATACAAAATGAACAATGCACTACCTAATACACGCATAATTGGACTAAATCTAGCTTCCAAATATTCATATGCAGTAGTTACTTTTAACTTTCTAAAGAATGGTACGTAATATTTAATCAATATTGGGATAATAACAATGATTGATAAATTACCTACTGAATATCCCCAGTCTGTCAAAAATGATTTTTCAGGCGTTGACATAAAGGTAATAGCACTAAGCGTTGTCGCATAAATACTAAACCCAGCTGCCCATGCTGGAATCTTTCCTTCAGCTGTGAAGAATGAATCTGTACTCTTGCTGGCACGTCTTGTAAAATATGCACCTACTAGTAGCATTGCTAGTAGATAAACAATCAAGACGATCCAGTTTAGTGTTCCTAAACCTACTTTTCCCATTTAATTTTCTTCCTTATCTAAAACCTTTTGTATTTTTTTATCCGTTCTTTGAATGAAATATTTTAAAATAAACGGAGCAATCAAAGTAGTAACTACAGTTACTATAATCATTGCAGTATAGTGATTACTATCAATCAGATGCGCATCTAATGCAACGTTTGCTACAACTAATGCCATCTCGCCACGAGAAACCATACCACCTCCAACGATATTGGCTTCATCCCAACTTAATCCGAACATCTTACCACCTAAACCACAACCAATTTGTTTACCTAAGATAGCTATGATAATCAACGAAACAATAAAGACAATGTCTTTACTCATCCCAGTGAACTTGATATTTAATCCAATACTTACGAAAAACACTGGAATAAATACTCCATAACCAATTGGTTCGATTTTGGGCGCAAGTTGTTTTTTATAAGGAGTCTCAGAGATTGCAAGTCCTGCAAAATATGCACCTAATACATCACTCATACCCATTGCAACAGCCAATGCCGCAAATCCAAAACATAATATCATCGCAGCCGCTGTATCACTTTCAGTTGCATTTAAATTGCCAAAATATTTGGTAAACTTGGGAACTCCCCACTTTCCTAACGCTACAACAATGGCAAAAAATGCTAGCATGGGAATTAGTAACATAGTGATTGACTTGGATCCAGTAGATCCTGTTCCAAACAAACTAACACTGATCCCTAATAAAATCACACAGATAATATCATCAGCAACTGCAGCACCTAATATCATGTTACCTTCACGGCTATTCAGTCTTCCCATCTCGCGCAATACTTGAACTGTAATACTGACTGAAGTGGCACTTAAGACTAATCCCATAAAAATAGAAGCCTTTAGTGAAAATCCAAAAACTAAATTACATAATAAAGCGGCTGTTCCTGTTGGAAAAATAACCCCTAAAATAGCAATCGTTAAAGATGGTTTCCAATATTTTAATAATGAATGCAGATCTCCTTCTAGCCCTGCAATAAACATTAAGATAATGACACCAATTTCACTAAAGTAATGAATAAATGTAGTTGGCATTAAGACATGCAAGATGGCAGGTCCTGCGATTATCCCAACTAGTAATTCTCCAATAACACTAGGGATGTTGAATTTATCTGATAAATGTGCTCCAATTTTTGTTAATAATAAAATAATGACAAGTTGAACAAGATACGACACAAAAGATCACCTACATTAATATTTTTTCAACTAAAAGAAGTTTCTAGAAACTATCTCCTAGGAACTTCTTCAATAAGAATTATTGTTGTTGTTCAGCATCTTGCTTAATTTCATCTGCAACAGAAGTTATATCCTTATCTGACCAGTCTTGCTTACGCAAGAATTCTGGATGAATCCATTGTTGCAATCTTGCAGGTAAGTTGACTAACAAGCTGACAATTACAATAGTTGTCATGATAAGTAAGATACTGAATAATGTCCAACCTAATCCTAATCCCATTGGTGTAAATACACTTGCTGATAAACTCAAAGTCAAAACAGGAGCTAAAGCTTGTCCTAAACCACCTGCATTAACTAAGAATCCAACACCGGCATTTCTACCAGAAGTTGTGAAGTAATTACCAATAAACTTAGGTATCAAAGCTGAAAAGGCAATACATGCTTCATAACTCATTAAGAAGATGATGAATGCGACCATCCATAATTTATTATTGTCCATCATTTGACGAGTAATCATAAATACAGGTGCCATTACAACTAATGAACATAAATCACCGATCCAGTATGCTCTACGAGTACCCCATTTATCACCAATAAAACCAACTAAGATACAACCAATAACTTGACCCATCCAAAAGACAGAAGTTAAGTTAGCTGTAATTGCTCTTGAAAAGTGCAATACAGTTTCATAATATGTTGGCATTAAAGCTTGCATAGGTCCATTGATCAAGTTAGCACCAACGATGATGAACAAGATACCTACACCAATAGGCCACCTCTTGCCCATGAATTGTCTGATAAATGAATACATAGTCGCAAAGATCAATACCCATGCAATAACAGATTCCCATACATTTAGTTTACTTGATAGTAAGAATACACCAACTAATAATGCAATTGTCAAAACAGTACAAATTGTGTTGAAGATGTTTACTTTTGGATCTGATCTAAACAAAACACTAAACATATCACGTGGTGGTTTGTAGTTAGGATCTTTTTTAGCAATTTTTTCTTGTTGTTTCTTCATTTCTTTATAATCAGCAGATTCAGAAATTGAACGTCTCATCCATAAAGCAAAAATTACAGGAATTAAACCGATAAAGAAGAAGATTCTCCAAGTATATGGTGCATATTTAGTTCCAGCAAGCAAAGCAGATAACAACTTAAATACTTGAGCAGTAACTGCACCACCTAATGAAAATCCTGCCACAACAAACCCTACGGCTTTGTTACGCATGTTCTTTGGCCAGGTTTCCATTACATAAGTTGTTGATGAACTATATTCACCAGCCATACCTAATCCAATGAACAATCTAGCTGCAAACAATACCCAAAATGCTGGAGCAAAAGCACAAATAAATGTACCACCTGCATATAGCAAAATTGAAGTAACCATTGAAGCTTTACGACCAAAGCGGTCTCCGATAGCTCCAAAGAACAATCCACCAAACCATCTTGATAGATATGCGGCTGAAATTAGCGTTGAAGCTAAAATCAATGGAATATGGAAGCTTGCTGCAATAGGAATTAACAACAAGTTGACCATGTTAAAGTCGAATCCATCAAGAAAGTATCCAATAAACGCAGCCCAAAACGATTTCCACTGATCATGGCTTAGTTGCTTATACCATGGTCCAGATTGTATATCACTCATACTATAAGAGCCCCTTTCTTCTTCACTAAATTAATTATTTTTTAGCAGATCATTCAAATCAAAGATTTCTAGCTTTAAAATATTCTTTAAATGCAATTCATTTCGAGACCATGAATCATACTTTTCATATAATAAGGCTATTTTATGATTTGAAGTTTCAGCTAAAGCCGAATAGGAATATCCATATTCAGGTTTATCTACATTATAATGATATTTCCAATCAACTTCACCTGTAGAGTCATCAACTAATCCTACCCAGATTTGTCCATTTCGTCTACCAGTTGTTGAGTTAGGAGTACTCATTATTAAAGCCTCATGTCCATCTATTTTTTGAGAATATCTGATGATTGAAAGTTGAGTGCCATAAGAAGTATTATGAATAAAACCTAAATACTTAACATTATTCCATGTGTTTCCATTGTCATAACTAGTTATGTATCCTATTTTACCCGTTGTAGTTCTCATATACGTACGTATAACATTAGGTTTTAACTCCACCATTTGTGCTTCAGCAGTTGCATTAGCAAAAGGCAAAGTAGCTTGAACTGAATGCCAAGTTAATCCTCCATCATCACTAATGATATACACCATTGCTTTATTAGCATATGATGCAAAAATCAATCTTCCATCACTAGTTTCTAAACCTTGTCCTGGACATAAATATGTACCATTATGATTTAGTCCCATAAAAGGTGGTAAAACTGTAGGATTACTCCAAGATTCGCCATTATTTTTGCTTACAGTGTAGCCGACATAATTTGTTGGTGTCACTTTAAACAATGCATCTTTATAAAAGATGTTCATTTTTACTTGATTACCATTATGGTATTCAAGTAAATTATTTCCATCAAATTTAACTGAATATTGTTCAACATATAATGGTTCATTATTTTTTAATAGATTATAATCACTATCTACTTTATATTCAGTCGGTTTTTCAGTTAAATCATCATAAATTATGCCATTTTCTCTAATAGAGTAATCATATGCTGAACTCGAATTCAAGCGTAATTTTAAATAATACTTTCCATTGATTTCTTTAAATCCAGAATCTGTTTTTAACGAATTACCATTTCCTATTCCTGCTGGCATAAAGTCAGCAAATAAGTACACATTGTTATTTTTTGTACTTTGAACAGTTGCTGAATCAATAAATGAAGCACTGCCTTGAATTTGTACATTTTTTCCAATAGGATCTCTGGGCCAATCTATCAACTGTTGAGCATAATCATCAAATTTTAAAGCTAATATAGGACTTGACCAAGTTTGTCCATTATCATCACTATAACTTGTAGCAATGTTTATTTTACTTTTTGCATCATGTGTACCACCGTATCTTGCATCTGCACTAGCAATTAAACGACCTGAATTCAATTTATTTAAAGTAGGTATTCTAAAATAATTAGATTCAGTAGCGTCTCCTGCTTTAAAAATTAGATGGTTTTCTTCTTGATTTTCTGTCATTGCTAATAAATTGGTATCAGAGATTGCTTCATTATAAAATTTAATGTCATTAATTGTTCCATCAAACCCAAATGCATTATTACCACTTCTATCAACACCGCCAAGTCTAATGTCGTTTAAACCAAGAATTTCATTTATGGGCTTAAAATTTGAAACACTTTGACTAAATACTAAAGTACCATTAGAAAATAATTTATAAGTTTTATCACTGGCATTGGCAACAAATGCAACCTTATTTGATTGATCTATTCCTTTACTAGTACCATTCACACTGGCTGGAGTTTCAAATAAATAATTTATATTATCCTTTGCATCTCTAACTTCTGCACCTAAAGTTCCATTATTTCTTACATAAATGCTTGCATAATTATTGTTATGACCAGCATCTTTATCCGATAGACCACATAAAGCTTGCAGAGCATTATTATTGTTAGTCTTGTAATCTACATATATAGTTGTGCTTTTAGAGCTTAATTTATCAAGTGTGTCTTTCGGAATTTCTTGACCTTGATTATTTAAAACAATATTCTTTTGCTCGTATGTGGGAGAATCATTGTTTTCAGTAACTTTATCATTACTTTTTGACATAGACATTGAACCTGAATTATTTGTTTGATTAACCGTATCAGCTTTGGCAATTTGTGTATTTATTAACAATAAGCCAATCCCTAACATAGCTGAAGAAACAAGTTTAGCTTTATTTTTCATCTGCTTCACGCTTTTGTCTTAATTCCATGGCAATCTTATCAGTTGTCTTTTTGTTAAGAGGATAGCCAAAAATTAAGATTAATGCAGCAACACCAAATAGTATGGCTGGCAATAAATTAGTTAACACATAAATTCTATTTTCAACTGCCATTGATTGCATTGCACCACCTGTATTAGATGATTGATATCCAATAAGTGCTAACATGAATCCACTAATACCTCCAGCTACAGCTTGTGCAACTTTACGAGAAAATGAATTTAATCCATAAACAGTACCGTCTTCTCTAAGACCTGTATGGTATTGATGAGAATCAATAACGTCAGTTATAAATGCCCAAACAATTACGTTAAATACTGAGTAACCAATAGTTCCAAAGAACAATAATCCTACATATAGCCATGGGTTATGTGTATGTAAGAAGTATAGTAAGAAGAAAACAATTGATGAAATTGGAAGAGCAACAGAAACAACTTCTTTTTTACCAAATTTTTTAACGAAATACATTGTAGGTGCAGCAACAATAATTACAGTACCCCAGTTAAATAGCATAGCAACTGACATAGCAGCAGCATTGTGGAAATAGTCATTGAATAAATACGTTGTAGTCATACCAAATAAAATTTGAGTTAGCACTACAAAGAAGTCAACAATGATTAAAGCTAAAATTGAACGATCTGTAAATAAACCTTTTAAAAGTTGAGAAACTGAAACTTTTTCTTTCTTTTGTACTTGCACTCTTTCTACAAGCAAGTCATAAATAACTGTATATGCAATAAACGCAATTGAAACACAGACTATAGCGATAATGAAAAATCTATTACCAGACAATGTTTTTTGTCCGTCTTTAACAGTATAAATAAACATAGGAATCAAAAATCCAGTTGCAGACATACCAATAGCTGCACCAACACTTCTATAGGTTGAAAGTGCTGCTCTTTCATCAGGCTTATCACTGATAGCTGAAGCCATAGAACCATATGGGATATTGATACATGATAACAAAATTCCATAAATTAAATATGTTATAAAGATATAACCAATTTTTGGTGCCATTGCCCAGCCATTTACAAATGGTACGAATAACAGTAATGAAATTATACAAAATGGCCATTTCATTCGTTTAATCCAAGGTCTAAATCTACCTTGTGGTGTTAATTCAGCCATATCGATAACTCTACCTACAGTTAAGTCAGAAAAAGCATCTATAAACCTTGAAATCAAAAATAGAATACCTACAACACTACCTGCAATACCTAAAACGTTGGTGTAATAAATCATTAAGAAACTATTTACTAGCCCTAAGATAGCATCATTACCAATATCACCAAACATATAACCAATTTTATCTCGCATACCAAAAGGTCTAGCATTTACTTTAATTGTTTTTAATCCCTTGGCACTCTCTGCTGGTCCACTACTTTCCATAATATATACTCCCCTTATTTATAAAAAAGAGGACTGATTATTTTTTACAACGTACAATTTAAATCAATCCTCTTAATTAATTATTGGTGAATTTTATTCTCCCGTAATTTCTGAAATTTTAACTTCACGATCTTCTTTGTTAGATAAAGTTGCAGCATCAGCTGTAGCAATAGCTTCTTCTGCAGCTGTACCATCTAATAACTTCTTAAATTCATCAGGTACTTCCATACCATGCAAAACGTCATTTAAGAACTTCATTTCTTTAACAATTAATGAATGTAACCATAATGGTGTTAATTTACCTGGGTGACCATATTGAATAGCTCCATCCATTTCAGTACTATGGTAAATACGTGTTCTATCATCATCTTCATGCTGAGTTTCATGAACTAAGAAGTGAGTTTCTTTACCATTTACACGAACAGTACCAGCAGTGTCATACATATCAATCTTAATAGCACCTTTAGTACCTTCAATAATTACATAGTGTTCACCCCAACGGAATGCTGAACCCCACTCTAAGTGTGCATAACGATTTCCTGGGAATTTAAGGTTCATCATGATCATGTCATCTTCATCACCGAATCTTTTACCAGTATGTGCAATATCTGAAGCATACATTTCTACTGCACTAGGTAAACCGCCCATAATAAATTGAACACAGTCTAATTCGTGAATATGGTGGTAAAGGTGTCCACCTGATTTATCACGCATTTTCTTCCAAGAAATACTTGGTTGTGGTTCTTCCCAACCATTTCTTGCAGATTTTACAAATAATACATCGCCAATCACGCCTTGGTTAATTAATTGTTTTGCATGATGTACACCATTGAAGAAGTTCATAATGTGTCCTGCCATGAAAATTACACCAGCTTTTTTACATGCATTAACCATATCAACACAGTCTTGGTAATTTAATGCAATTGGCTTTTCACAAAATACATTCTTATGATGTTCCGCTGCTTTAATAACAGGTTCTTTATGTAAATAATTAGGAGTAGCTACAATAACACAATCAATGTCATCTCTTGATACTAATTCATCAAGAGACCCTAAAGCTTCTGCACCAATTTCTTTTGCAATAGTTTCACCGTTATTAGGATCATAAACTGCTACAACTTCTGCATGGTCATTTTTTTGCATTGCTCTAGCCAATTCAGCACCAAAGTATCCAGTTCCAACAACACCGTATTTAACTAAATTTGTATTCATTTTATTTACCTCATAAAACCTTAAAAATCAACTTTAACTTTCATAACCAACTTGCGAACAACATTATCATTGTCCTTTACCCCTGGTTGATGATAATCTTCAGGAAATGCTACTAACACATCCCCTGGATACAAATCAGCAATTGCTTCAGGTTTACCTTTATAAAAGGCAATGTCTTTTTCTTTACTATAAGGTGTTTTTTCTTCAACAGTCTGTGCACTTGCAACAGGCATCTTTTCTTCACCTTTAACAACTAAATGAATATCCATCCATTCCTTGTGTGCTTCAAAGTTTTCACCAGGTTTGCCATTATTTGGCATGTAATCAAACACACTCAGCTTTACCCCATCTGAAATAAAGAATTGTTCAGGATGTAATTCAACCTTGTTTAGATCTAACTTGCTTAGATAATCAAATGCAACATCTAAATTTGGAGAAATTCCCTTAAATCGACTAATTGTATTAAGTGGTGTAATAATCATAGTCTTTTACCTTCTTTTCAGTACTTCGTTAACTATTTCAATTTCGTGATCTAAGTTCTTTTCTGGAATATCATATTCTAAAAATACTGGAACATTCTTATCTAATCTAGTTACCAAATCTTTCCAATTTGTTTTGCCTTGCCCAAGCATTACTGTTTCATGATCAAGAATATCCTTCAAATGGAAATTAGTAATATAATGATGCAACACATCAAATGCTTTTGTTGGATCTTGATCAATCCAATACCAATTTCCTGAATCAAAGGTATAACCTAATTTTAAATTAGAATCTTTGATCCATTTTAAGTTGCTTTCAACTGCAGACAATTTTCCAAAATCATTCGGTTGATTTTCCAAGGTAACTTCTACACTTGAATTGTTCAATATGGTTCTGAGTTTGTTGATATGTTCATCATTAAATGCTAGGAATTTATTTCCAAAGAAATATTTAATTCCTTTCATTCCAAACTTTTCAGCCATCTTCAAGTTATCTTCTAAGTCATCAGCGAATGTGTCTTCTCGAAACAATTCTTCTGGGACTGAATAATACACTGGCCAATCATGTTCTTTTGCAAGTTCAGCAATTTGAAGCAACTCATCATCTTTAGTGTTCTTGTTAAAGAATTCACCACGTACTTGAATTGCATCAATTGGCTTACCATCTAAATTTTGCAAGCATTCATATTGGCTTATTCCTTTTTCCATATCATGTAGAAATACGGCTGTATTAATTGAGACCTTCATTTCTTACCTCTAATATCCTAATAAAATAAAAAAATCGTATCAAAAACATGACGTGCTGTTTTTTGTACGATTGAACCATTTATTTAAATTTTTGATAACTATTACAAGATCTATAGTAATACAAATCACAATCTATGTAAACGCTTTATTTGAAATTTATTGATTTTTTATTTTGGTATAGCTAATTAGTGAATATTCCTGTATCATTATTTAAGTCGCGGTAGTGATGGTGGCAGCTTCTATTCAAAGGAGTGATGCTTATAAGTATATTAACTTGTATTTGTAATCAGAATAACCCAGAAAGGAGGTTGCCTAGGGGTGTCAATAAAAGACATCATCCTATTTTTTGTCAGTTTAAATGTTTTACAACTGGTCGCCTATTCCGCTATAAATCGGTTCTTAGACGAAATACCTATTATGGTAATGAAAGTAGTCAAAATTTACTTAATCATTCACCATGTAAAACAATTCTTTAAATCCAAAAGGAACAAAAAGAAAAAAGCTGACAAAAAAGACCATCGGTGATGATGGTCTAATTTACTAAACAACCGTTTCTAATGCCACCATCTAACTAGTGACATAACAGACGTGTTCTCAGCACGTCTGTTTTTTACACTTATATTCTACAGATTTTATCAGCTACATGCAATGAATAACTTTTATTTTGGCATAGCTAATTTAGCTTTATTCCTGTATCATTATTTAAGTCGCGGTAGTGATGGTGGCAACTTCTATTCAAAGGAGTGATGCTTATAAGTATATTAACTTGTATTTGTAATCAGAATAACTCAGAAAGGAGGTTGTCTAGCTTTATGTCTCTTGTAGACATAATCAGATTTTTTGCCGAATTGTTTGTTTTACAAATGGCTATCAATTTGTTTTTAGAAGTAACTAAAAGCGTATTGACTAAAGTAGTTAAAATTATCCAATTAGTTGTGATAATCTACTTGATGGTTTGTGAAATAAAAGAAAACTTTAAATCTAAAAAGATTCGAAGAAAAAACGGCAAAAAAACAAACCATCATCGTTGATGTTGGCTTGAATTTTTAAAAACTTTAACCAATGCCACCATCTAACTAGTGACATGACAGACGTGTTCTCAGCACGTCTGTTTTTTTACACTTATATTCTACAGGTTTTATCAGCTACATGCAATGAAATAATTTATTCAGTTACTTCAAATACTGGTTCATGCACTTTAACTTGTTCATCAGTATTATTTTGTTTGACTACTTTAATGCCTAAATTAGCTGTATTAGTAATTAATGTCAACACAACTGGATCTTTACCAGCTTTTTTGACCTGGTCGACATCCATCTTGACTAATAAAGTATCCGTAGTAATATTATCGCCTTGTTTAACTTTTACATCAAATGGTGCACCCTTTAATTCAACTGTATCAATTCCTAAATGAAGCATCACTTCTAATCCATCTGCAGTTTTAATCCCTAAAGCATGCTTAGTATCAAACACTGACATAATAGTTCCCGCAACTGGCGCATAAATATTACCATCTGCCGGCTCTATGCCAAATCCTTCACCCATCATTTTTTGTGAAAATACAGGATCTTTCACTTGTTCAAGTTGTTTATATTCGCCATTTACTGGAGCAAGAAACTGAACTTCATGATTTATTTTTTGTTTTGCATCAGAACTTGGTTTTGCATCGGCTAATTTTGTGTTAGGTTTAATTTCAATCGAATTAGTCAAAATATCATTAATTTCTTGGCTATATAAATCAGCCTTACCTCCAAAGATTGCTTGCACACCATCGCCAACTTTTAATACACCAGCTGCTTTTAATTTCTTAAAGACAGCTTCATTAACTTTAGAATTATCTTTTAATGATACTCGCAATCTAGTAGCACATGCAGTTACAGTATTAATATTACTGCGGCCACCTAATGCTGCAATGATCTCACTTGATTCATTATAAAGTTTGTCATCAGTTTTAGGAGCAGATTCCATAATTGCATCTGCACTACTATCATCATCTGTCTGCATCCCTGGGATATTTACATGGAATTTTTTAATACAAAAAGTAAAGATGAAAAAGTACATAAAGAACCAAATAACACCCATGATTAACACATTAGGCCAATTGGTCTTGTCGCGCCCTTGCAAAACTCCAAATAATAGATAATCAATTAATCCACCTGAAAATGAATTACCAATTCTAATATTCATAATATCTGCAACATAAAATGATAACCCATCAAGCAAAGCATGAATCACATATAGCCATGGCGCTACGAACAAGAATGTATATTCAATTGGTTCAGTAATCCCTGTTAAAAATGAAGTCAATCCACCAGATAGATATAATCCACCATCTTTTTGGCGATTTTTCTTTGGTAAACATAGATACATCGCAATTGCAGCACCTGGCAAGCCAAACATCATTGTAGCAAATCGCCCAGCAAAAAATCTTGTCCCATAAGTAAATAACCCATGATGGTTAGGATCAGCTAATTGAGCAAAAAAGATATTTTGTGCACCAATTACAGTTTTGCCTGCAACTTTAGCCGTTCCACCTAATGCGGTGTACCAAAACATCGGATAAATCGTATGGTGCAATCCGACTGCCCCAGTTAATCTCAACAAAAATCCATATAAGAAACTACCAAAACTGCCCATCTTTGCAATTTCATAACCTGCTATAGTTAGCCAGCTTTGAATTGGAGGCCAAATCACAAAGAAAATTGCTCCAATTACAATTGCTGCTAGTGATGAAATAATTGGAATAAACCTTGATCCACCAAAAAAGCCCAAGAACTGTGGTAACTCAATCTTGCGATAATGATTATGCAAATATGCCACAATAGAACCAATAACAATTGCACCTAACACACCTGTATCAATTGTATTTTTAGGTGAAAACATCTGAAGTAGTCCAGCAATTGTCGCTGTATAAACTAAATACGCTACACCACCTGCTAATCCAGCTGTCCCTTTGTCACCTTTAGCTAAACCAACTGCTAATCCAATTGAAAAAATCAAAGCTAAGTTAGTAAATACAGCATTTCCTGCAAAGCTCATTACTTTTAAAATTGTCTGTAACCATTGCTGATTAAGCCAAGGATATGCTCCAATAGCTGCTTTATTAGTTAAGGCTCCTCCAAGCCCCAATAACAACCCAGCAACTGGCAAAATAGCAATCGGCAGCATAAATGCCTGTCCCAGCTGCGAAAATGTTTGTCCCATATGAGAGAAACGTTTACTTTTAAACATTTTGTTTTCCTTTACTTGATTAAATAAAAAAATCGTACCAAAGAGATATTAACTTCGTACGATTGACTTGCTATTAAATTTTTGATAACTATTACGAGCTTTAGAGTACTCCAAACTATTATTCATGTAAACGATTTAGGTTAAAATAATTTATTTTTTGGTATAGCTAATTGTTACTCATTCCTATATCATTATTCAAAAAACTCTGCAATTGCCCCATACACTTGTGCACGATCTGCTAGTTGAGCCGTTTTAATAGTAGCTTGCAATAATCCTTTAGGAACTAATATTTTTAGATGTTTTTCCAATAAATCAATTAAAAATTGTCCTTGCAAAGACACTGCTCCACCAATTAAGAGAACTTCTGGATCAAACAAAAGTAAAATATTGCTCAATCCAGTTGCTACTTCTAAAGCCCAATCATCAATAATCGCCATGTATTGCTCATTGCCCTTTTTGGCTAAGGCAAATGCATCTGGAACACTGATCCCTAATTTTTTCAATTGTGCATCTAATACTAAAGTTGACGCTCTTTGTTCATAATAAGTTTTACTTCTAGGATCATATAAGGTATACCCAATAGAATTACCATTATCATTGAACCCAGCTTCTAGTTTCCCATCATAATATGCACCACCGATTCCTGTGCCTAATGCTACACAATACACAGAATCAGAGTTTCTTGCAGCTCCTGCTAGTCTTTCACCCATTAATGCGGCGTCAACATCATTAATTACATTAACATTAAGCCCAGAACTTTTTTCAAGTTCTTTTTTTATTTGGGTTCCTGTATATCCAGGAATTGTAGGCCCTGCGAATTTAATCTCGCCTTCTTTTCCAACAATCCCTGCTGTTGATACACCAATTGCCTTAATTGAAAACTCTGCTTGCATTACTTTAGTAATTTCAATTAGTGATTTTAGAATTTGTCCATCTTGGTTGTGATTAGTAAGTACTTTATCTTGGTTAGAATAATGTAAATCTTTGTCAATTAATCCATATTTTATTGATGTTCCTCCTACATCAAATGCTAAATAATAATCCTTCATAATTACTCCTTATTTCTAAAAATGGTTTCGCTTACATAGTATCATTAGCAAAATTTTTTCTCAATCTAAAAAAAGTTAAAATTCTTTAGCACCAGTAATGATAGTGCTTTCAAAGGCTAGTGATAATTATTTTCATTTTTTTAGCTTGCGAAATTTATTTTTATGTTGTATCTTATGCGTGTCGGTTGAATTATTCGATGACTATTACAAATTACAATAAGAAATAATAATTTTTAGCAAGTTTGAAAGGAATTAAATTTCAATGAAAAAATTATATTCAGCTTTGATGACCGCATTTGATGAAAATGGGAACATCGACGAAAAAGGTACACGCGAAATGATTCGCTACAACATTGACGTTAACCACATCGATGGTTTATACGTTGGTGGTAGTACTGGTGAAACATTTATGTTAGGTACTGCAGAAAAAAAGGAAATCTTCGATATTGCTTGGGATGAAGCACATGATTCAGGTATCGATTTAATTGCCCAAGTTGGTTCACCTAACTTACATGAAGCAAAAGAATTAGCTAAGTATGTAGTTAACTTAGGCTTCAAGACAATTTCAGCAGTTACACCATTTTATTACAAGTTTTCATTTGATGAAATCAAGAATTACTACAACGAAATTGTTAAGGACTTAGATGTTAAGTTAATTATCTATTCAATTCCTGCATTAGCTGGTGTTTCTCTTTCATTAGAAAACTTTGCAGAATTGTTTGAAAATCCGAAGATTATTGGTGTTAAATACACTAACAATGACTTTTACTTACTTGAAAGAATCCGCAATCGCTTCCCAGACAAGTTAGTATTATCAGGATTTGACGAAATGTTACTACCAGCATTAGCGTTGAATGTTGATGGAGCAATTGGTTCTACTTACAACCTAAACGCTAAAAAAGCAAAGGCTGAAATGGAAGCTGTAGAAGCAGGCGATTTAGAAAAAGCTCGTAAATTGCAAAAAGAAAGCAATGACTTCATTACTGATTTATTAAACAATGGATTATACCAGTCAATTAAATTAGTATTTGAAGAAATGGGCGTTCATGCAGGCTACACTCGCGAACCAATGAAGAAGGCTACTCCAGAAATGCGCGAAGGTGCAAAGAAGATTTACGAAAAATACTTCAAAAATTAAAGAGGAATAATAATGGATTTTTTAAAGCAAACAAAGGGCAAATTGATTGTATCTTGCCAAGCATTGCCAGATGAGCCACTATATAGTTCATTCATTATGGCAAGAATGGCTCGTGCTGCAAATATGGCTCATGCATCAGGCATTAGAGCTAACTCTGTAGTTGATATTCAAGCAATTCAAGATGAAGTAGACTTACCTATTATCGGTATCATTAAAAAAGTTTATCCTGACTCTCCAGTCTATATCACTCCAACTATGAAAGAAATGCGTGCAGTAGCTGCTACTGGTGTTCCTGTTGTGGCAACTGATGTAACTGGAAGACCTCGTCCTAATGGCGATAAGTTAGCAGATATCGTAGAACAATTTAGAAAAGAATTCCCTGATACCTTATTAATGGCAGATACTGCTAATTTAGATAATGTGCAAGAAGCTAACGAATTAGGTTTTGATTTAATTGGGACTACAATGCATGGATATACTCCAGATACTGAGGGTATGAATATTGCAGACAATGATTTTGAATATTTAAAAGCTGTATTAGATAAAGCTAATACTAATGTAATCGCAGAAGGCAAGATCGATCGTCCTGAAAAAGCACGCAAAGTTATCGACTTAGGTGCTCATGCAGTTGTTGTTGGTGGAGCAATTACCAGACCACTACAAATTGCTACAGGTTTTGTTGATGCTTTAAAATAAAATTCATTTATTTAGACTCAGTGCTGTGGCATTGGGTCTTTTTTTGTATCATTATATGTAAGGAAGTGATCAAGTGAGCGTGATTAACAAATTAGAAAATCTATATGCTACATTGCCCAAACAAGAAAAAAAGGTTGCTTTGTATGTCTTAAAGCATCCCAAACAAGTCCAAGATATTAGCATTGAACAGCTTGGCAAAGTAGCACAAGTGTCAACTGCGACAATTACTAGATTTGTCAAAAAAATAAACCATGAAAATTTTTATTCATTTAAATTAGCTCTAGCAAGAGATAGTGAAGTTAAACAAATCTCTACCAAAAGCAAAACAAATATTGCCACGCAAGTACAGGAGTTTTATGAAGATGTCTTATTAAAAACAAAGAAACGACTAAAACAAGCTAATTTAGAAAGTGCCACTCTAGCAATTAAACATTGCAGGCGTATCTATGTCTATGGGATTGGCAGTTCTGGATATATGGCACAAGAGCTAGCCCAGCGTTTAATAAGAATGGGGATTTCAGCATTTGATATGACTGAGAGTCATCTGATGTATATGTCTAGCAGTTTAGTAAAACCAGATGATGTCATTATTGCTCTATCATCTTCTGGTAACACAGTTGATGTTAATGAAGCAGTGCAACTTGCCAAAGACCGTAATGCAACGACAATTGCGATAACTGGTACGCAAAATAGTCCCTTAGCTAATATGTCTGATATTGTATTACTGGGGACAAATATTAGATTTGTTGATAATACTAAATTTATAAACTCTCAATTTGCGATTACTTTTATCATTGATATTATTACTAATATGCTATTAAAAGATAAAGTTTTATGTGCCAACATGAACCGCACAATTGAATTAATTAATGAAAAGAAAAATTCCAAATAAAAAATATGGTAGCTACAAATTGACTACCATATTTTTATGCATTTATTTATTTTTAGCTAACTGAATCCCTGCTTGACGACCAAAAATAACAGTTTCACTAATTGAATTACCACCTATTCTATTATTACCATGTAATCCACCAGATACCTCTCCTGCAGCATATAAGCCCTTAATCACATTACCATTAGTATCTAAAACTTCAGTTTTAGTATTAATATGGATTCCGCCCATTGTGTAATGAATTGCTGGATGAATATGAATTGCATAATATGGTGCACTATTTATTGGTCGATCTAATCCAGTTGTGCGCTTAAATTGTGTATCATCATGGTTTTTAATATCTTGATTCCACTGAGCCACAGTAGATGTCAACTCACTATTGACTCCAATTTTTTTAGCCAGTTCTACTAGAGTATTACCATGTTCAACTAAACCAATTGAATCATAGAATTCTACTGCTTTAACATGATTGCGAATTCCTTGATCAAAGACTAAATATGCACCATCTTCATGTAAATTAGTAATTGCATCAGACACAATCTTGCGAGTATTCAATTCATTAACAAATCTCTGCCCTGCTTTATTTACTAAAATTCCACCTTCACCACGCACTGCTTCACCAATTAGATAAACTCTAGTGCCATCAGTATAAGCAGTGGGATGAACTTGGATAAAGTTCATTTGGATTAATTGGGCACCTAGTTTTTCAGCTAATTCTAATCCATCTCCAGTAGCGCCTTTTTGGTTAGTAGTTTTATATTTTTCTAGATCAGGACGATATTTAGCAATTAGCTTTTTAGATGCACCAAATCCTCCACTAGCTAACATTACTGACTTGGACTGGATAATTTTTTTGATTCCATCAATTTCAACTTCTACACCAGTAACTTGATCATGTTTTTTTAGTAATTGAGTAACTTTTGCATTGTTAAAGATTGGGATATTTTCTTCTTGGGCTTTTTTGAGCATATTTTTAACTAAATATCCACCTACTGGCTCCATCGAAGCTGGACGATGGGCTCTTTTTTTGCTCATGCCACCAGTTATAGTTAAATCGCTTAATTCAATTCCATGATCTTTTAGCCAGCTAATTGCAATCGCTGAATGCTCTACAAAATATGCTAGCATTTGGCGATCATTTAACAATCCTCCACCTTTTAGTGTTTCTTTGAAAAAGTCATGGTTATTATCAATGACTCCTTTTTCATATTGAACATTAGATTCAGAAGCATTCATCCCAGATGAAGCTTTGATTGTATTGCCACCTAGTTTTTCATTTTTTTCAAAAACTACTACATCAGTTCCTAACTCATGTGCTTGAATTGCGGCTGTTAGCCCAGCACCACCTGATCCTACAATAATTGCATCATAGTAATCTTTAAGTTCACTTGGATTTGTTACATAATCTTTTACCATTTAAATTCCTCTTATCTACTCTTCTGGCTTAGTGCGATCAATGTTAGTCATCGTTAACATATCCATCCATTGATCATATTGCTCTGAGGTAACTTTCTTGCTTTCTAGTGCAGCTTGTCTCAATGTAATGCCTTCTTTATCCGCCATTTGAGCAATTGTTGCAGCTTCATGATAACCAATATGTGGCGATAAGGCCGTAACTGTCATCAATGAATTCTCAAGTAAGTTATCCATTCTATCTTCATTAACTGTTAATCCATGAATCATTTTATCTGCAAAACCTGTGATTACACCAGTCAAAATATCCGCCGAATCTAAAAATGACGCAATCATGACTGTTTTGAAAACATTCATCTCAAAGTTTCCTTGTGATGCCGCAAATGTAATTGTAACATCATTCCCAAAGACTTTAGCTGCAGCCATAGTAACTGCTTCTGATTGAGTTGGATTTACCTTACCTGGCATAATAGAAGATCCTGGCTCATTTGCAGGGATATTTAATTCATTATATCCAGCTCTAGGGCCTGATGCTAAGAATCTGATATCTTGAGCGATCTTGAATAAATCAGCTGCCAAAGTCTTCAATGCTCCATGCAATACATCAAGTCCTGAATGATGAGCTAATCCCCAGAATTTATTAGTATCAACTTTAAATTCATGACCATAAACTTTAGATAATTTGCTTGCGATCTTTTCAGTCATACCAGGTGCTGCATTTAACCCAGTACCAACTGCAGTGCCACCAATTGCTAATTCATATAAGGTTGGCATGAGAGTTTCAATATAAGATAAATCATGTTTTAATGCAGAAATATAACCTGAAACTTCTTGTCCAAAAGTCAATGGTGTAGCATCTTGCAAGTGAGTTCTACCAACTTTAACTGTTTTCCAGTATTTATTTTGCTTATCTTTTAATTCTTTAATTAAATGCTTGATTGCTGGAATTAGTTTATCTAGTGCTTCAACTGCGACAATATTCATTGCCGTTGGGAATGTATCATTTGAGCTTTGACCACGGTTAACATCATCATTAGGCAAAATATCTAACCCTGGATATAATTTATTTGCTAGATTTGCAACAACTTCGTTTACATTCATGTTACTTTGAGTACCAGAGCCTGTTTGTAAAACATGCAATGGAAAATCTTTGCGTAAATCTTCATCTGATAATGCAAGCAGTTGATCTATTGCTTGCTCAATTGCCTCTGCCTTTTCATTTGGTTCATCACCCACTTCAGCATTTGATTGTGCAGCAGCTTTTTTTAAATGTAAGAATGCTCTAATAATTGGCAATGGCATTAGCTCACCTGATGGAAAGTTGTTGCGGCTACGTTCTGTTTGTGGTCCCCATAAAGCATTTTTAGGGATTTTTACTGGTCCAATTGTGTCACTTTCAATACGATATTGTTCTTTGGTCATTTGGATTCTCCTTAGTATATTTGTAAATAATGGTAACGTTTACATATTATATTATAGCCAAAATTTTGCAGGCGATGAAACTGATTTTCAAGATTTTTTTGCCTTTGTATCACAAAAAAATTTTAAGATTTATTCTAATTATTAGACTATAACGGTTACATAGCTTATAATTAAGTAGTTTCAAAACGCTTTAAATATTGAGAGGTTAGATAAATATGAATTATATGATTGGTATTGATGCAGGAGGAACTCATACAACTGCGATTGCTTACGATGAAAAAGGTAACAAAATAACCAGTGCTGAAACTGGTCAAGGTAATATTATTATTGACTACGATGGTGGGATCACTAATATTGTTACTGCTGTCCAAAGAATCGCTACTGAAATTGGTGATGATCCTCAAAAAGTGCTAGTTGGTATTGCAGGAATTTCCATTTATGGACATGAAGCAGAAGTCGCACGTGAAATATCAGCTAGAATTAATAATGTGCCAACAAAGGCAATCACTGATGCGGTCTTGGCATTATACAATGGATTAGAAGGCGATGATGGTGCTTTAGTTATTGCTGGTACTGGGTCAATTGTTAATGGTTTACAAAATGGTCATTTGATTTCCGTTGGTGGTTATGGTCAAATCTTAGGCGATGAGGGTAGTGCTTACCAAATTGCTGTAGCTGGGATGAAACATGCTCTCCGTGTATATGATGAAGGACACAGCGATGCATTAATGGATATGTTCACTACTTACTTTGGCGTTGAAAGAATGGAAGATTGTAACGCTCCATTTTACAAAATGACTCGTCCACAAGTTGCCGCTATGGCAGTTGAAATCGCCAAATTAGCTGATAGCGGTGATGCCGCTGCTACTGCAGTTATCAAAGAACAAGCACACTTATTAGCTGAAGATATTTTGATTTGTTTAGACAGATATCAAGATCCTAAGCCTATGAAAATTGCCTTAACTGGATCAGTTTTAGCAAATAATGAAATGCTTCGCAGACAAATTGAAGATGAAGTTCATGCAAAATATCCAAAGGCTACATTTAGTGTTTCAAATGGTCAAAATGCACGTGGAGTAATCTTTGATAAATCAACTGATTATGTGATGTAAAAATAATCTGAATATAAGTGTAAACAACTGCTCCATTATAATTAAGCCACTCATTAACGTGTGTGGCTTTTATTTTATATGAGGACATTATTATGTTTAAACGTCTTTTGAGGTACTCATTAATTTTTATTTCAATATTTACCATATTTTTATGGACATTATTCATTATGACTAATGAAAATTTAAAAACAGCACAAAGAGAAAATGATTTATCAACTCATTTTACTCAATTAAATATACCTATTCATACATATTCAAATAAAAATTATAAAACACTAATAAACGATATTTATTCTGTAAGTAATGAATTAAAAGTTCCTTTTTTAAAACGAACTTGGTATCAAGGTCATGGTTTAAATAAAAAAGTAAATTATGCTCATTCAATAGATGATATAACTTTTGAAGTTAGCAATTTATCAACAACTCTATTGCAAAATAATTTTGAAACTAAATTTGTAACTAATAAAGTTTACTCTACTAAAAAAATAAATGGTGTTATACCTTTGAAGAAAATTAGTTCAATTGATTTTACAGTAAAACAACTGAATTATAAACATCCTTACAGAGAAGGGTATTTTTACATACAATCAACTAATCCAACTATTCTCTCAAAATTTAGAAAAAAACTTGCTAATAAAATTAATCATAGTTTTCAAACTACTTATACAGAACAAGACTTTTGGCCTCAAACTATGCCAACTATATTCAATACAAATACATATGATTTAAGACAGATTGCTCTTACATTTACTATTTTCCAGATAATATTTTTAATATTGTTTTGCATACTTTCAAGCTATGATCTTGGAATATATAAACTAGTAGGAATATCTAACTTAAATACTGCATTTAATCTTTATTTTCCTATTTTTATTTCAACCTTAATTACTGCTACTATTATTTGCTGCTTTCATTTAAATATAGTTCAGCAAATTATTTCAGCAACGGCATTATTTTTACTAGGCGAGATTTTTATTGTTTACCTAATTGTATTTATCTTGTATAAACTACCCACTAATAGGTTATTAATTAAAAGAAATTATGCAAAATCTATATTTTACCTATTGTATCCAATAAAAATAGTAATTTTGATTATTATTGCTATGAATCTTTTCCCACTAGGGCAAAGTACATATCAGTATTTTAAATCACGTTCACAAGCAAATAATATTTTTAATGACTACGGTGTATTCTTCCCTACTTCAATAGGATATAATCAGGCAGATTTGACAAATCCACAATATTCGTCTGAATTAGATACAAAGATAATCTATCCGTTTGCTGAAAAAAAAGGAGCCTTATTGATTAACACAACTCCTCAATACCCACCAGTTGATAATCCTTATAGATCAGCACAAATTAATACAAATTATTTAAAATTAAATCCATTATATACAGTAAGTGGCAAAAAAGTAGTAATAAATAATACATCATCAGCACCTACAGTTTTATTACCTCAAAAATATGCACACTATAAAACTATAATTGCAAAGAATTTTATAAATAATAATATTGGTAAATCTAAAAATATAAAATTTATTATAATTGCAAACAATCAAAAATTAATTGATGAAATTGGTAAAAAGACTAATTACTACAACTATATCTCTGTTCTTACGCAAAATAATTTGCCAACCATGATTAATATGCTTACCGGAGATTCTCGAGAACCTTTAAAAATTAAATTGTACAAAAAATCTCCTTCGATAGTTTATAAAGAATATTTACCATTATTAAGACAATATAATTTAACTGATAATTTACCTCAGTTAATTAAAGCACGTGATTTGCCACTAAATTTAATGAAACAAGCTATGGGTAATATTCAAGCAAACATCATTTCTATTATTATAAGTATTTTTACTTTTATAATTATTGATATTGCAATAATCTATCTATTCTTTTCAGTTTATGGAAAAAAATATGCAATCAAAAAATCTTTGGGAATTTCATCTTTTAAATACAGTTTTTTTTACAGATTACTATGGTTATTGTCAGCAATTACCACTATAATTTCAGGCTCATTAATATTAAGCATTTGGTCAATAGAATTATTCCTAATTTGGATCCTTCTTTTATTTATTGACTTAGTAATTAATGAAGTTGGTAGAAGTATTTTGGGTAAATCTATAATAAGGAGACTTTTAAATGAATAAAACAGTTATTGAATTAAATAATATTACTAAAAAATTCAAAAAAAATACTGTATTTAGCAACCTTAATTTAACAGTTTGCGAAAACACAATTACCACCATTTATGGCAACAGTGGTTCTGGTAAGTCAACATTATTAAATATCATTGGACTACTTGAAAGGGCAACTTCTGGTCAAATTAAATTATTTGGTGCTCCTGCTCCTAAAGTTAATAGTTATCATGCACGTATTATTCTTAAAAATCGAATTAGTTACTTATTTCAAAATTTTGCTTTAATGAATGATGAATCTATTAAGAAAAATATCAACATTGTAAAACTAGATAGTTCTCAATCTTGGACAGATTTTAACTCTAAAAAGAAAAGAATGTTAACAAAATTCAATATCACTCAACCAGAAAAAACTATAGTTGGAAGTTTATCTGGCGGACAACAGCAACGTATCTCTTTAATCAGAAGCTTATTAAAACCTTGTGACCTTTTATTATGTGATGAACCAACTGGATCATTGGATCCAGAAAATAAACATTATATTTTTGAAGAGTTACTTCGACTTAAAAATAAAGGAAAAACCATATTAATAGTATCTCATGACCCTTATATCATTAGAAATAGTGATATAGCTTATAATATCAATCAACTATATAAATGATTAATAATCTTTGTATTACTTAGTGTCTCAATTAATTTTTCCACTGCGCAATAAAAATGTAATACCTTTTGTATTTTGTAATTCAGAAACTGCTGCAAAAGAACCAACCATCATTAAATTGATTTTATATCCTTTGCGCACCATTATTTGACAGCTTGTTACAAATTCTATTAATTCTTGATTCATATTAATTTTATCAATAATAAAAATCGATATATATTGTTTTGTCAACTTCATGCATCCCATATACTAAAGATGTCTGATAAACACCTACCCCATTTTCAATTGATTCTACAACTTCATTAAGTACATTTTTCATGTTAGCTTACTCTTTATTCCTCACTATTTAGTGCTGCAACAATTGATAAACCTACTTCTTTAGCAAAATTCACAGCAACTGCATTACCAATTTGTTTATAAATAGCTCCTACTCCGCCTACAAATTGCCATGAATCAGGGAAACTTTGAATTCTAGCATACTCTCTAGTAGTAAAAGGACGAGTTTCATCAGGATGACAACGTTCTGTTTGCTTTTGAGAAGGAGAAGTAGTCAAAGTTAAGCTTGGCTCATCCCAACTTAATCTTCGTGCCATACCCGTACGCCCACCACCAGAGTTCCAACTTGATCCCATATACTCTTTAGCTACTTTCTCTGGCAAATCTCTCCAATATCCACCTGCAGGAACTAGCTTTAAAACATCATATTTTTTCTTAGAGTAAGTTACACCTGGACTATCTGGAACATTTTGCAATACATCACGCAAAACTGGTTTATAGTCATGAGCTTTAGGAAATCTATATTTAATATTTAGATCATTTCGAATTCCAACCAAGATCATTCTTTGTCGCTTTTCAGCTACACCATAATCCCATGCATTCAATACCTTATAAGTAGTATGATAACCAATATTTTCAAATACTTCGATCATTGTCTTTAAAGTCCGTCCATGATCCATAGTAGTTAGTCCACGAACATTTTCTACTAAGAACATTTTAGGTTTTAGTTGTTCAAGTACTTTTGCATAGTTGTAAAATAAAGTACCTCTAGTATCTTCTAATCCTCGTCTTTTGCCGGCATAAGAGAATGCCTGACATGGATATCCACCACTTAACAAATCAATCTCTATATTTTTAGGAATATATTTATATATTCCTTCTTTTGTGTCTGTTATTTTAGTTATATCTTCATTAATGATATTCCAATTTGGACGATTTTTTTCAAAGTTGCAACAGCATGTTTATCGATTTCTACTAATCCTTTATCTGTAAAACCTGCCTGCTCTAGTCCTAATGCTAAGCCACCAGCTCCAGCAAAAAGCTCTACAACATTATAATTTTTCTTTGCTTTAATATTTGATACATCTATGTAATCGTCTTTAATGTCATTTGAAAACAAGATCGGTTATTTTCTTTCTCTAATTCAACTCTGTCCTCAAAAATGTTCCAATCAAATGCTCAATGCGATTCACATCTTGCTCGCTATATTCATGCTTGCCACCACGAATCTCAAGTAGCTGCGCTTTGGGCATACTATTAGCGATTTTTGCAACATCTTTTAATTTATTTTCAGTATCATCTGTACCATTAACAATCATGGTAGCACCTTGATACTTCTTCATTACATCTAAATCATCTGATTTAAATTCTGGTGTTAACAAAATTAATCCCTTTAGCGATCTACCAATTTGGCTAGCAACTAATCCTGCATATCTACCAGCTTGATTACTACCAGCTAAGACAATATATTCCCCCGCAACTTGCTTACTGACTCTTAAGGTTTCAAATACAGCCAATATTTTTTTCTTAGCTTCCGCAAAATCTGTAGTTGATTTAAAGCGAAATGTTAAAATTCCTAATCCATTCAAATAATCTGCATATTGTTCGCTATGATCATCTTGATCATTTTCCGCAAAAATAACTAATGGAGCTTTTCCAGTTGTTTTAGGATTTTTGCCCCAGAAACCCTTGACTTTAACGTATTCATTTTCAATTACTAATTTTTCTTGCATAAAAGGTCTTCCTTTCTTGTATATATTTATCTTATCATGTAAGAGCTATCAATAAACATCATGTGTCAATATGTATGTGTCCATATTTTTCTTTTGGGGCATTATCGGTTTTTTCGTATTAGACTTTTTGCTTGCAATAAACTTTAGGATTATCAAGAAGTCACTAAATAGTTTGATTTCTACAGTTAACCAAATAACTATACTTTATTTAGCCATACATTTATTGCACAAAGTAAAAAAATTACTTGAATCAGATAAAGAAAAAGATTCAAGTAAATCCACTAAAAAACACCATCGTTGATGGATGGTGTTTTTACCCAATTTAAATGCCACCATCATTTAGTGACACGACAAGCGTGCTGTAACACACTTGTTTTTATATGGTTATTATACAAGTTTAAACACTGCTCTACAATAGATTTACAATAAATCTTCAAAATTCATTGCATACAAAAAGGATAAGACATCGAGTCTCATCCTTTTTTGTTTATAATCTAGTGATTATTATTTATCTTCACGACGTTTGCGTGAACCTGCTAGACCGAATAATCCAGCAATTGAAGCAATTGCTAATCCAAAGATACCAGCATTGTTCTTAGCTTCGCCAGTTTGTGGCAACTTCTTAGAGTTTGCATTCATGTTCATGTTTGCTGAACCCTTTGATGAAGTCTTAGCACCATTGTTCATAGTGTTTGAAGTGTTCATCATACCTGAGTTACCATTGCCTGAGTTGCTCTTACCAGTGTTAGCATTTGAATTTGCATTAGAGTTACCATTGTTTGAGTTATTCATACCGTTGTCACCATTATTGTTGGTGTTTTGGTTGTTATTGTTGTCAGTTGATGGAGTTTGATCTCCGCCTTGGTTGCCACCAGTTGATGGGTTCTTGTTTCCACCTTGATCACCACTTGTTGGAGGAACTTGACCTTGGTCAGCTCTAACAACAGGAACATTAACAGTACCAGGAATTGTCATATCATCTGGATATACAAAGCTTGGATCAATTACCCAACCAGCTGGGATATATTGATCAATAGCAGACTTGAGCTCTGCTGCTGAAACAGATTGACCCTTTGAGCCTGTGATATCTGGTGCTTGAGAAACAGTTTCACCTAATCCCTTATCTTTATTGTAGTAAGTAATTACAATTGCACCTTGGTCAGGAACGATAGGCTTAGTGCCAGTGTCACCTCGTTTTGTAACTGTTACAGGAACATTAACTGTGTATGTTGGATCTCCATTACCTGGATCTACTACTACAGGAATCGTTGTGTCACCTGTTGGTGTAGTGTCTTTAGTAGTTACTGTAATATCACCGGTATTTGGATCAACAGTTACACCCATTCCACTTGGCAAGTTAGAAGTGTCACCTGGTTTAAACGTTGGCTTTTCGCCTTCTGGAATTGTTGGCTTAATTACAGTTGAACCACCTTGTTCTACAGGATTATTTTGTGGATAAGTTACTTGTGGTGCTTTTTGATCTGGATAAATTACATTAGATGGAACAGTTACAGAACCAACACCTGGAATAGTTACAGTAACATTAGTATCTTGATTACCACTCTTATTTGGATCAGGGGTCTTGTTAGGATCATATGTTTCAGTTGTGTTACCTGGCAAGTTATCCTTACCCTTAATTGCATCACCAGCATTTTGAGGATCGTTTGCAGGATTATCAATAGGATAACCATTTACAACATATACAGTTGCTGTTGTATCATCTACTGAAGGCTTGTCAGCAGTATTATCTGGGTAAGTTACCTTAACTGGGATGTTCATAGTTGCTGAACTGTCAGTTGGAGCAGTGAATGTGATCTTACCAGTAGTTTGATCAATATTTACTGTTACACCATCAATTGTAGTAGTTTGTGTACCATTGTCGAAGCTGTACTTAGTGCCATCTGGAACAGTACTTGGTGTCTTATCAGTACCTTTAGTTACAACTGGATCAACAGTTACAGAATCTCCACCCTTAACGATTTGTGGTGTGTAAGTTACATCGTATTGTGATGCATCTGTATCAGTATTTGCTTTACTAAAGGTAATAGTGTAATTGCCATTACCTACAGTAAATGTAGCAGGAATTGCTGGGTTCCACGTACCAGTGTTTTGATCGTAACCTTGATCAGCTGTTGGATTCATTTGTGCTAAAACATCAGCCTTAGCAGTACCACTCTTAACTAAGAAGATCTTAGTAGTTGGGTTAGCAGCTTTTGCAGCAGGGGTATTAGCTAATGGAGCAAATGAACCATTTACAGCATTGAAAGTTTCATATATGTAACCTTCTGGTGCAGGATCGTTCGTTGGATCATTGTGCTTAGGATTATTAGTTACATCGATAACATCACCTACAACTACAGTTTCTGGAACATTGTCATCAACTGAGCCATCTGGATAAGTTACTTTAGCAGGAACATCATCGTAAATACCTGACTTGCTGGTGTCAATTGGATTACCAGTAGCTGGATCAATTGGCATACCTTTATCATCAATATGATCCCAAGTTACTGTAGGAGCCTTTTGATTGCCATTTTTATCAGGCATGGTAGTTACTGTTTGACCATCTTGATCCTTGTAGTCCTTAATACCATTTTCAGCTGGGATTGAAGTTGCACCATTCTTTACTTCATTTGGCTTAGTTTCTGGTGTGTACTCGTCAGCTTGATCAGTAGTATTCTTAGGTACCATATGCAATGAACTTGCAGGAATATTGATGTTCAAGTAAGTTGGTTGACCATTTGCACCATTATCAGTAAATGTAATTTTAATTACACCACCATTGCCTTGTGCATCTGGCTTAGTGCCCCAAGTTGTGCTTGCAATTTCATCAGTAGGGATATTGTTATCAACTAACTTGCTGAATTGATCAGAAGTTAAATCAGAACCAACAGTTACATCAACTGGAGTAGTTACGTTCTTAGCACCTGCACCTTTAGCATCAATAGTAAATGGATCAGTAGTTACTACGCCATTCTTTGAGCCTAAGATGTTTTGTGCATCAGCGTTACCTTTCAAATCAACCTTGATTGATTCGTTAGGGATTTGCTTGCCATCTTTGCTTGCAGTAGCAACTACAGTATCTGGAGTAGTTGACCAAGTTACCTTAGAAGGATCTACAGTGATAGGTGTTGCAGTAGTTGAAAGCTTACCATCAGAGCCTAATGCGTATCCGTTAACAGTTACTGCACTAGCTGCGTTCAAAACTTGTGAGTTGTCACTAGTTTCGTGAGCGTTAAGTTTTGAAGTATCAACCTTAGTTACAACTGCACCGTTGTCGCCCCAAGTTACTGTTTCATCGCCTTTGTTATCAGTTACATATACTGGTACATAAACTGTTTCTGAATCTGGTTTATCAGTAGTTCCATCTGGGTAAGTTACAGTAACTGGAATGTTTACAGCACCTTCTGGTGTGTTAACAGTAGTAATTGTTACAGTACCATCATCAGCAACTGTAGCAGTCATACCTGCAGGTAAACCAGTATTGTCAACAGTGTACTTAGTGCCTTCTGGCGCTTTACTACCAACATTGATCTTGCCATCTGCACTTGGAGTGTAGTTAGGGGAAACTGTCTTAGAATCACTTGGTTTCATAGTTTGACCAGCGTAAGTTGGTTGGTAAAGATCTTTGTCAAGAGCAGCTTTACTAAATGCTACATTGTAAGTCTCATTCATATCTGACTTGCCGAATGTTGCTGGTAATTTAGGAGTCCAATTTTCAGAACTTTGTGAGTAACCATCATTAGCTTTTGGATCTACAGCAGATACAAATTCTTCTTTAGAAGTATTATCTTTTACTAAGTACTCCTTAGGAGTAGTTGCTGAAGTATCTGAACCGAAGTGTCCATTAGTGATAGTTACGTTTACTAATTCATATCCATCTGGAATTGCACCTGGTTGAGTAGGATCATCGTGCTTAGGATTATTAGTTACATCAACTACATTACCTACAACTACAGTTTCATTGATCTTATCTTTAGAACCATCTGGGTAAGTTACTGTTGCTGGAATATTGTCGTAAATTCCAGGAGTAGAAGTATCTACACCATCTGGAACACCAGTCTTAGGATCTTGTCCAGGTTTTGGATTGTCCCAAGTTACTGTTGGTGCAGTTGGAGTATTGTTGTTATTAGGATCTGGGAATGTAGTAGTTGTAGTACCATCTTTATCATTCTTGTAGTCAGTAACACCATTTGCTGCAGGAACTGATGTGGCACCCTTATCTACTTCATTTGGCTTAGTTTCTGGTGTGTACGCGTCAGCTTGATCAGTAACATGAATAGGAATGATTACATCAGTATCTTGTGAACCATCAGCATATGTTACTGTAGCATTTGCGTTGTAGTCACCAGCCTTAGGGAAGTTAGCATTTGCATCAATAGTGTTACCAGCTGAGTCAGTTAATTCAACACCATCTGCATTTGGAGTAAACTTAACATTATTTACTAAACCATCTTTTGCAACTGTTTGACCAGCTGAGTCAAGTAAGTCCTTGATACCATTGGCAGCAGTTAAGTCACTTAATTTTTGGCTAGTAGTTGCATTAAGTGCTTGAGTTTCTGGTTGATACTTATCAGCGTCAGTAATCTTAACGCCATTATCAGATAACTTAGAACCCATAGCTATACGTTGTGGAGTCCACCAGTTAAATTGGTTAGCAATTTGGTTCAAATAGTTAGGTTTGTAAGCTACACCATCTGTTCCAGAAGTTGCATTACCATTAGTCAAGCCATTTTGACCACCACCAACTTGGTTAGGTGCTAAGGTTACAGCAGTTTGGTTGGAGTCAATTAATTTTTGTGAAGCGGTTTGTCCAGCAAGTAATGCTTTAGGATTTTCACCTTTCTTTGCAAAAGTGTTGGAGTTATTACCCCAGTTATTTTGGTTATGTTCTTGAGTAATGTACCATACAAATGATGGATCATCAAAATTACCTTGACTCCATTGAGCTAATGGAGTTGTGGCAGTGTAGCCGTTGTTAATATAAGTATTATTTGTATCACCTTCAAGACGTAACAAACTACCATGTTGTGCACCAGTTCTTTGCAAGTTCACATAATCAGGATTATTGAATTGAACAATATCCTTTGCACTGGTTCCCCACATAGTAATCAAGCCAGCCCAAGCTTCTGTATCAGTACCATTAGCAACGCCACTCATAGTATCAGGATCTTGAGCAGAATCTTGTAAGTCAAGTGTACCTCGAATGTCTAAATTGAAGTTCTTACCTGCACTAACACCTGAGTTACCATAAGAAATTAATGGAGAAGTTGATTTTGCAACACCTTTACGAGTAATCTTCAAGACACCGTCTTGGCTAACTCTTAATTCATCATTAGTATCACCAGCTGCTGCAGTAGTATTACCTAAAGTGATAGGTGCATAGTGGTTACCATGGTTAGAAGTAGCAAGTGAATCAGTAGTATCTTGCTTAGTATCAATGGTTAAGTTACCATTATTTTGAACATCAACATGACTTGCAAAAATAGCTTGTGAAGCACCTTGGGTCATGTTCATTTCAAGGTTACCACCGTTTTTAACGCGAACGACACCTTCTTTAGCGGTATCAATGTTTGCACCCTTAGCATTACCATCGAAACTGATGCCCATAATGTTTTTAGAATCATTACCTTGGCTGTCCTTGCCATTAGTATTGATAGTCATCGTAGCGCCATTATCAACGACAAAGTTGCTGTCTTGAGCAGTCTTTAAATCGCTACCGTTGGTAATGGTAAACACAGCACCTTGATTAGCTGCATTTGGTCCATAAGGTTGAGTATAAATTGCATTAATAGTTGTGTTACCATTTACCACTTCAGCACTATTAACTGCAAATGCACTGTTAGCACTCACAGAAGTATTAGCAGTAGGTGTAAATGTAGTGTTAATAGTATTGTCGCCAGTGAATTTAACATTAATACCTTGCTCATTAGCAGAACCGGCAGGGCCAGCAGCAGCTACTACACGATTAGCATTAATAGTATCATTATCAAAAGTTACGTAATCCTTTTCACCATTTACTGCACTAACATCAAAGTAAAATGGAGCACCATAGGTACTAGTTGAACTAATGTTCTTAAAGTTCGTTAAAGTAATGTCCCAATTATTAGTAGCTGTTTGGTTGGCGTCAGTAAAGTCAATGTACTTATTACCCATAGTCAAGGTAAAGCCAGCACCATCAATGGTTAACTTACGAGCAATACCTTGGTTGTTAATTTGTTCGTAAGGATTTAACGTATTACCATTAAGTGGACCTGAATGCAAAGTTGCACCGCTAAAGTCAATGTTTTGACCTAAAACAATGTTAGTTACACTAGTATCACGTAATGCACTTAAAAATTGTGAATAATCATTAACAGTTTGTGTGTTTTGAGCTTTTGTTGCTCTGGGTTGTGGTACTCGTGCAAAGTTCGTTGGTCTAAATTGTGAACCTTTTGGAGCTACTGGTTTTTGCACATTAGTAGCTACAGGGGTAGTTTGTGTGCTACTTGTTACAGGAGTTTTGGTATCATTTGCTGCAGATTGTGTTTTACTTTCTACTCCATTAGCTTGGTCATTAGCCGAGGTTTGTGGTGCAACACTATTTGCATCTTTATATTTCACACCAGTTTGAGATTGACCTCCTGGTTGCTCAGCATTACCCTTTGTTGTTTCTGTATTAGCAGAACCAGTATTGGTATTATTACCATTTTCAGTTGCTGCTTTTGCAGATTGTGAATTTGACATAAAGGCAAATCCGATAAGCACAGAAGCTGCACCTACAGTCAGCTTTCTAATCGAATAACGATTTTGTTTATCAAAAAACTTTTTCTTCAATGTCGTTACCTCCAATATTAAAATATAACTTTTTCATATGTACGGGGTTATTATAACCCCTTAGTTAAATCTTTTGCAACCATTAATTTACAGTAAATTGTTTTTTATTTATAGAGGATAGTCCTTGGTATATATATAGGTTTGCAAGCGATAACAATTGATATTTGTTTGTTTTTAAAAGCTTGTTTTATCGCTATTTATTTAATGTATAAAATAACTTGGTAATTGAATATTTACCATTTATGTTATGTGATAATTGTTGTGAGTATAAATAGGGCAAGTTGATAGTCTATGGCAACTAAAAATAAATTTAATTGATAAACGAAAAAACAATAATAAAAGTCGTAACTAATATATAGGGGGTAAATTATACTTTTTGCCTTACTTTATAATTAGGAGGAAACCTCATGGAAATGAATGAGATTTTTCAAGACAGATTGAAAATCAGCGTATTACGGATGACTTGTTATTTCGCAATGTTATCGAAAAAGGTGTCAGACAAGAGCAGCTTAATGGGTTGAAGATTTTGGCAAGCACCTTAAAGGAAATGAACATTAGTGATAATGAAATCTTTTCTAAACTGAAACAAAAATACGGTAAATACTTCTCAGACGGACAAATACGTAAATACATTAATTAGCTTAAAATAGAACCATAACTTTAAAGGTGCAATAACAGTTGTTGTTTGTGCCTTTTTTACTATTTTGAATGGTATAACCATAAACAAACTCAAGCTCATATCGAATGATAATTCCATTACAACTTATATTTTTTGCTTTCTAAAATGCCAAAACACTGCCCCAACGGCTAATGCAATTACTATTGCCCATGCCATGTTCATACTGTTAGGGTGATACAATTTAGTCATTTGCCCTTGAGTTAGTTCATATTGTGCATTGTCATAAGAGAATTCTTGATTTATTTTAGTAATACATGCTTTTATTAAAAACTGCAATCCTGAATTTACTTTTTGCTTATCTTTGCTTTTTAGTGCACTTGCTTGACTAGAAATAAGATCATAAACAAATTTTTGATTAATTATATTAACCATATCTTTTGATCGATAAATTTGTACATTGGTCTTATTATTTTTGCGACCAAAAACTATGTAAATAGTATGTGAAATATCATTTAAATGATTTGGCTTTAAATTATCAATATGATTTACAGTTTCAATTATTATTTTAGGTCGTTGCGGCTTTTTTTGATAAAAATTGTTAGTGTCATTAATAATAATTTGAGTTTTATTAGTTAATAAATGCAAATTATCTGCAATGAAGCTCTTAGTTGAAGCTGTTAAAACCAAAGCTAAAAATAAAACAATGTAAATAATTCTAGGTTTCATCTTCAAGTTTATGTGCCAAACTTTCTACATATTTACGATCAATTGTGATTTGGTCTGCTTTTATTCCAACTTGATTTAATAATTCTAATGCCAATGGATTATCATGATAATCATAATAGTAATTTATCCTTTTGACTCCTGCTTGCAATAAAGCCTTAGTGCAATTATAACAAGGAAAATGTGTCACATAAATTTCAGTATTATCTGTTGAAACACCATTTTTGGCGCACTGAATTAGAGTATTCATTTCAGAATGAATTGTCCTAACGCAATGTCCATCAACCATTTGATGACCAATATCATCACAATGAGGTTGACCTGAAACAGAACCATTATATCCTGTACCTATTATGCGCTTATCTTTAACTAAAACACTGCCAACTAATGCTCGATTGCAAGTTGAACGCTGTGCAATAACTAACGCTTGCATCATAAAATATTGCTTCCAAGGAATTCGATCACGAACCATAATGTGCCTCTTTTTAATTAAATCTACTTATCATATTGAGATAAATCAAACTGTTCAATCAAACTTATCAACTTGTCTGCATAATCAGGATCAGTTGCATACCCATCAGTAACTAACGCACGAGCTTGCGTCTTATAGTCTTTTGCAGCTAGCACATGTTCATATTGCTTAGGATTCCATGTAGTTCCTACTTGAAATAGCCTAGCATGGGCTCTAATAGATGCCTCATAAGAATCATATACTTGAAATCTCGCCTTTACTTTTTCCCATTTACCATTCACAAATTCTTTAGTAGTCAAAACTTTAGAAACATTGGAGTTAGCACTTTTTACTCCAAATAAATTATTATATTTTTGTGACAATTCACTTTGACCATAATCACTTTCTAAACATGCCTGTGCAATTGTGATACTTGGCAATAGTGAATAATCTTGATCAACTTTTTGGGCAATGGGACCAATTGTCTTAATAAAATCTTTTTTGATTTTTAGTTGTTTTTGTACAGCTTGCTGCTGAGCTAGTTGTTGTTGCTGATTTATTGCATAACGACGATAATATCTAACACACACTAACCCAATTATTAAAACTAACAATATTCCAAAAACTTTAACTAAAGTCATGCCAGTTGTTTTGTTTGCTGACTTTTTTACCATAATTTGAGAATCCTTTTCTTAATGTCTATTTAAAACTTGTTTTAAAGGCTTAACTACTATTGGAGTGACAATGGCTGTAAAAATCGCTTCACTGACTCCATTAGCTGCTAGTGCAACACTTAATACTGTAATAATTGGTGTATTTTGAACATCTCCTAAATTATGCATTAGAGTTTTTGAGTTCATAAAAATCAAACTAGTCAATAACACTACAAATACAGTATTAGCTACAGATGCAGATAGCCCTCCTAAAGTATACCCAAGAATTTGTTTTTTGAAATTAATTTTTGATAAATATTTACCAATTAATCCAGGGAAAAAGCCTGCTAAAACTCGTGGAACTATTGCAATTATGGGATTTTGAAATAGCATTAAACTAACCAAATCTCCAGGCTGAGTATATGCACGATATAAGCTAATTATTCCCCAAAATAATCCCAATAAACTTCCAGCCTTAGGTCCTGTTAGCAAAGCATATATTGCAATAGTCGCAGGTATTGTAGTAATTGCTGGCAGAGCAGGTATTATTCTAAGAGATCCTAAAAATGGAACAAAGTTTTGTAATAAAATAATTGCGGTAAATATTGCAGCAATTGTTAAATTCTTAGTTTTAGTATGCATATTATTTCCTTTTATCTTAAGTGTTCTCTGTATTTTAGCAAAGAAAAAAAGAAGCTACCACTAAAGTAACTTCCTAATCCAAGTATGCGGGCGAGAAGACTCGAACTTCCACGATCTAAAAGCGATCACAAGATCCTTAGTCTTGCGCGTCTGCCATTCCGCCACGCCCGCGTACTTAGATAATATATCAAAATTTCACATATTAATCAAATTGCATATTTTTAATAAACTGTCAATTTGTTACTGTTACTATTTTCTTCAGTTAATTTTTGACTCTTTAATTCAAAATCATTGTAGTAATTATAATAATAAGTTTTAGTTTTTTGACTATAACATGAACTATAAACAGTATATTCTAATTGTCCATGATCATTGACTACACTACCATTAACCATCGCAACTGCCTTTAAAATATTCAACAATTTTGCAACATTGGCTTTTTCACCAGTAACAGTTGGATAAAAAGCATTTAAATATGCAGCTTTTACAAATCTTGATGCTGGAATACTATCTCCTGGCAAGCCTAAACTTCCAGTACCTACACCTAATTGATGTACATTTTGACCATTCCAGTCACTTTTAATCACATCTTTTGGATTTAATGCAACATAATTATCTAAATTGGTCAATTGCCAAGCAAAATCAGGACTATTAGTTAAAACTCCAACCCTATCATCAAACACTTTTAGACCTTCTTGGCTTTGTTCAACTACAATTGCACTATCTGCATCGCTGATAATCCAGTGCAACGGTGATACTCCCATCTTAGGAACAAAGCTTTTATTGACTAATTCGACATTTTTTAAGGCTTTCTTGATATCTTCAACACTATTGAAATTCTCAACTGCCCATAGCATTAATTCATAAGGAGCTAAATTAGTTTTATTTTGACTAGCGGATTCAGCAAATTTTGCATAATGGGGGAAATTAAGTCCTGCAATACAAATACCATCTTCACTGCAACAATCAAAATATAATGGATAGTCATCTACTACTAAACCCATTCCTATCAAAGCTTTAGTAGTTTTACTATCATCCAAAAACTTATATGGTAGCTTGTAATTTCTTGGAGTTACAATTATTTTTTCACCATAATCGCCAGCAATATCTAAATTACGACCAAAATATAAATTGTTTTGATCATCATCAAATCTGATCCCTGTACACATTTGAAAATCCCTCTTTTAACTTTCTAAAACAGCATTTCCATTTTTAGCAATAAGATCTTTTTGCATTTTCTTGATCTTTATTACTGAAATAACTAACATAATAAAGCCAACAATGACAAAGGCTAACATGAAATACCATGCTACTGTGAAACTTGCTTTACCTTTAATAATCCCAAATAATGGGGCACCTATTGCAAAGCCTATTGCATAAGCTAAGCCAACATAACCTAACATGACACCTTGGTCTTTTGCACCAAATAAATCTTTTGCCATAAATGCAGGACCTGACATGTAAGAAAATACAGCTAAGCCACAAAAGATCGCATATGCAATACCTGCAGTTTTGCTAACACCTGAACCATATGGTTGGAAGCTAACAAATACCATCATCAAAATTGATAATACATACATTACTGCTGCATAAGTCATTGACTTAGCAGTTCCTAACTTATCAAATAAGATACCACCAGTTACATTACCAACTAAGCATCCCACACCATACATCGCACCAATTAATCCAACATCTGTTAATGATAACTTAGTATCCAAAAATGCTGCATAATCTTCATTCAATGAAGCTAATCCTAATCCAATGATTAAAAATCCAACACTGAATACCCAGAACCATTTCATTTTTAATACTTCAGTGGCACTCCAGCCTTGGAATTCATGAGCTTTTTTATCAGCTGCTGCTACTTTGCTTGAAGCAATTTCAGAGGCAGTTACTACAGTTTCATCTTTTTTAGGAGTTCTAATAAAAATAGCAATCAATATACCAATAACTAACAATGCAATTGCAAAGTAGAAAAATGGCGCCATTGAAGTTAAGTGCCCAGTCTTAGGACCTCCTACCATATAGTGTTGCAAGACACTTTGAGTAATTGGTTGCAAGAAAATATTACCAATTGAACCACCACAAAATGCAACACCTAATGCAGCACCTCTGCCTTTATATGGGAACCAGTGATTGATTACCCAAGGTACACCTTGACCTGAGTAAAAGGTCGAACCAATCATACATAAAATAGCAGCACCATAAAATTGTGGCAATTTTGTACTAATTCCAAAAATTACATAAGCTAGTGCTGATAATCCAATACCAGTTAAATACATAACTTTAAAATTGATCTTACTTAAACCTTTACCAATAAATGGTGAAGCAATTGATGCAGCAACCGCACCAAAAGTGAAAATCAAAGTATATGAGGCTAATGTGAAATGGAAGGTATTAACTAATGGGTGTACAAATAATGGTTGAATATTTTGTGCAATTCCATAAGGAATAGCTTGTGTCAACATACACAAAAATACCATGAAATACTTGTACCCCTGGCTAACAGGTTGCTTTTGTGCGACAGAATTTTCATTAGACATAATAATTCCTTCTTTCATTTATAAAAAAGATAATATTATTTTCATCCTATGAATTTTTGCATACTTTTGATTTTGACTGTAGCTAATATTAATAAACAAAAACCAATTATTACAAAAGCTAACATATAGCTCCAAGCAATTGTGAAATTAGTAGCTCCTTTAATAAGACCAAATAATGGAGCGCCAATTGCAAAGCCTATTGCATATGCAAGTCCGATATATCCGAGCATAACTCCTTGATCTTTTGCACCAAATAAATCTTTTGCCATAAATGCAGGACCTGACATATATGTAAATACAGCTAACCCGCAAAATAATGCATATCCGCAACCTGCCCATAAGTTGATTTTTGCACCATAATTTTGGAAGCTTACTAAAATCATCATTGAAATTGATAAAACATACATAATTGCCGCATATATCATTGCTTTAGTAGTTCCTAGCTTATCAAACAAGATTCCACCACTAATGTTGCCAATCAATCCGCCAACTCCAAACATTGATCCAACTAATCCAACACTTGCTAAAGCCATCTTAGTATCTAAAAATGCCGCATAATCTTCATTTAATGAAGCTAGTCCTAATCCAATGATTAAAAAGCCAATGCTATAAACCCAAAACCATTTCATTTTGAGTACTTCAGTTGCACTCCAACCTTGAAAATCATAAGTTTTAACAGCTTTTTTTGGCACTTGCATCAAAATAGCTTGCTCTTGTTTTCTGGGAGTTCTGATAAATATTGAAACTGTAACACCAACAATAAAAATAATTGTCGCAAATATGTAAAACGGCATCATTGAAGTTAACTTAGCTGCATTTCCCATTCCAGTCATATAGCGTGACAAAATATTTTGAGTAATTGGTTGCATGAAGATATTACCAATTGAGCCTCCGCAAAAAGCAATCCCTAATGCGGTTCCACGACCTTTATTAGGAAACCAGTGGTTGATTACCCAAGGTACACCTTGACCCGAATAAAATGTTGAACCAATCATACAAACTATTCCAGCTACATAAAAGCTAGTTAATTTCGTGCTTAGTCCAAATAATATATATGCTAAAGATGATAAACATATACCTACTAAATACATCAACTTGAAGTTAAATTTTTGTAATCCTTTTCCTATAAAAGGTGAAACAATCGATGCTGACATTGCACCAAAAGTAAAAATTAATGTATACGAAGCTAATGTAAAATGAAAAGTACTAACTATAGGATGAACAAATAAAGGCTGTATAGTTTGGGCCACTTCATATGGTATAGCTTGGGTTAACATACATAAAAATACCATAAAATATTTATAACCCTTACTAATACTTTTACCTTGATTTGTTTGCATCAACACCTGAGACATTTATTATCACTCTTTTCTCTTTAAAAGAAGACCTAATATCCAGGGTAAGTTACGTAACTCAATTTACCCGCTTTCATTATCTATCACAAAAATATATAAATCAATAATATTTGTAAATTTGATTAATTAATTGAATTTGCTATATTTTTACTTGATTTTATCATTAAACATGATCTATTATTTACGTAATAAGATACAGTTTTCCTCTACACTTACCGCAACGATATAGTTTGGTATTAACTTTTCTAACGCGGTAATATTTTTGATTGCAGGATTCACATTTATATATATAATTTATTTTTTGTTTATTCATAAATCCAATATTTGGTGCATATCTACTACCGCCAACTTGACTCAATAATTGCTTAAAATCACGATCTCGATGTCTATAACCTAATCCATGCAAGTGCAGATGATAATGCACTAATTCATGTTTGATAATACCAACTAAATCATCATGATATTTAGCTTCTAAAAAATGCGCATTAATATCGATATGATGATCTTGTAAGTTATATCTGCCACCAGTAGTTTTCAAGCGATGATTTATTTTAACTTGATGAGTAAATGGCAAGTTAAAATATTTTATTGAAATTTTTTCGACTAAGTTTTGTAATTGTTCTTCATTCATAGCTATCTATTTTAACGCAAAAAAATAGCAGGAATAAATTTCCTGCTTTTTTATTATCTTGCATTCTTTCTTTGAACTAGTTTAACAATCTCAACTATTGCAATCATCAAAACTCCAGCTCCTAATATTACTAACCATTGAGTTAAGTTTAATTCAGTTACATTAAATAATTTAGTCATAAATGGTAACTCAACTGCAGCCATAATAATTGCTGAAAAAATAATAGCATAATTGAACCATTTATTTTTGAAAGTTTGTTTATTAAAAATCGAACGATGAATACTCTTGGAGTTAAAAGCATGGAACAATTGAATTAACCCTAATGCCAAAAATGCCATTGTTAATGCATCCCCATGTTGTAATCGCAGATCAGTTAGGTGCGGACCCACATGTAATCCAATTTGATAAGTTAATAAAACTAATATTCCTTCTAAAATACCTTGATAAACAATTGATCCTGCAACGCCTCCTGAAAAGAAGTTAGATTTTTTACCACGAGGTTTTCGATCCATGATACCTTTTTCTGCAGGTTCAACTCCTAAAGCAATTGCTGGAAAAGTATCAGTAACTAAGTTGATCCACAATAATTGCACAGGTAATAATATATCCCAGCCAAATAATGTCATTAAAAATACTGTTAATACTTCACCAACATTACAACTCATCAGATACAAGATAGCTTTTTGAATATTGTCAAAAACTTTTCGTCCTTCTTTGACTGCAACAACAATTGTCGCAAAATTATCATCTGCTAAAACCATATCACTGGCACCCTTTGATACTTCAGTACCAGTAATTCCCATACCAATACCAATATCTGCTTGCTTCAAACTAGGTGCATCATTGACTCCATCACCAGTCATAGCAACGATCTTGCCTTTATTTTGCCACGCTTTAACAATTCTTACTTTATGTTCTGGAGAAACCCTCGCATAAACACTATAGTTAGTGACTTTTTTATTAAATTCTTGATCTGATAGTTGATCTAACTCTTGCCCTGTAATTACACGCTCAGAGTGGCCCGAATTTATAATACCTAATCTTTCAGCAATAGCTTGAGCTGTTATTTGATGATCTCCTGTAATCATAATTGTACGCATACCTGCATGTTGTGCCTTTTGCACAGCAGCTTGAGCTTCAGGTCTTTGAGGATCAATCATTCCAACTAACCCTGCAAAAATCAACTTGTTTTCAACATTTTCACTTGTCAATTTTTCGTCTGAATAAGGCTGATCTATTATTTTATATGCTAAACCTAAAACCCGTAAAGCTTTTTTAGCCATATCTTGATTAGTCTGTAATATCTTGTTGCGTAATTGATCAGTAATCAGAATTGTTTTTCCATCAATTTCAACATCAGTAATGTGATCTAGTAATACATCAGGTGCACCTTTTACTGCAACATAATATTTACCATCTGCAAATTTATTAATACTACTCATTAATTTCCTATCTGAATCAAAAGGTAATTCTTGAACACGTGGATAGGCTTTTAACAAGTTTTGCACATTGATATCTTGATCATATGCATACTGAATTAAAGCTGTTTCAGTCGGATCACCTAATAACGCTCCACCATCTTTTATTTGACTGTCATTTGCTAAGACCATTGAAAGCAATGCTTTATTTTGATCTGTGACTTTATTTATAAATTCATTATTTGTAAATAGTTTTTCCACAGTCATTTGGTTTTGAGTTAAAGTACCCGTTTTATCTGAAGCAATAATGTCTGTAGCGCCTAATGTTTCAACTGCTGGCAATTTTCGCACGATAGCTTTTTGCTTAGCCATTTTTTGGGTACCTAATGCTAAAATAATCGTTACAATTGCAGGTAATCCTTCTGGAATTGCGGCAACAGCTAAAGATACAGCAACTAAGAACATATCAATTAATAATCGGTTCATAGGTTCATTATTTCGGTTGAAAATAACTCCAATTGCAAACACTACTGCTGCAATAATTAAGATCAAGATAGTTAAAACTTTCCCCAACTGGTTCAAGTTCTCTTTTAATGGAGTATCTGTTTCATCAGTGTTGTTTAACATCCCAGCAATTTTACCAACTTCAGTATGCATCCCAGTTGCTACAACTATTCCTTCTGCTCTCCCATAAGTTACATTAGTATTAGCAAAAGCTAAATTAGTGCGATCAGCTAGTGCAACATCACCTTCATCAATCACATCACTATTTTTATCAACAGGAACTGATTCACCAGTGAGTGCAGCTTCTTCAATTTTTAAGCTATTTGCATCAAAAATTCGCATATCTGCAGGAACTACATCCCCAGCTTCTAATAACACGATATCCCCAGGAACTAATTTTGTACTTGGAATTTCCAATATCTCATTATTTCTGCGAACATGTGCCGACATTGTAGCCATATTTTTTAAAGCATCAATTGCCGCTTGTGACCTAGCTTCTTGGAAAACTCCTAAAATTGCATTAAGCAAAACCACAATCAAGATAATCGCTGCATCTGTCCATTCATTTGCTACAAATCCAGACAACAAGGCAGCTACAATTAAGACAATAATCATAAAGTCTTTGAATTGATCAATAAAACGTAAAAATAAACTTCGATTTTTCTTTGCGGTTAATTCATTACTACCATATTTTGCTAAACGATCAGTTACTTGAGAACTTGATAAGCCAGATTTAGTAGAAGTGTCAAATTCTTTTTCAATTTGCTCAATTGACTGACTATAATAATTTTTTGCCAATTTTAATATCCTTTCTAAGAAAAAAGACTTATGTGCCTAGGCACATAAGTCTCACACTTTAAGATAAACCCAGAAAGCTTAACTTTCGGTTGGTGGATTTATCACAATATAACTTGCAGTTACTCCCTCATGTCATGTTTTATTATACAAAAATTTTATAGTAGAAAACAAGCATTACTTATCTTTTATAATAATCATCAAAAATTGTTACTGGCAAATGACGCTTATGTTCACTTTTTTTCCACCAGTTTTCAATTTTTTCTGCAGCTTTAGGATCTATCTCTTTACCTTCTAAATAATCATCAATCTGAGTATAAGTTACGCCTAGCGCCTTTTCATCTGGCAGACTTGGACGATCTTCTTCTAAGTCTGCTGTTGGAGTCTTCAAATATAAGTGCTCTGGTGCACCTAATTCTTTTAATAATGCTTTACCTTGTCTTTTATCTAATCTAAATAATGGAGTTAAATCAGCTGCACCATCACCATATTTAGTAAAAAATCCAGTAATATTTTCTGCAGCATGGTCAGTTCCAATAACAGCACCTTTATTTGCACCAGCTATTGCATATTGAACTACCATTCTTTGGCGAGCTTTGATATTACCTTTATTAAAATCAGATATTTCTACACCTGCGTCATTTAGTGTTTCAACCATTGCGTCAACTGGCTTTTTTATATTTACAATTAAATCTTGATCAGGCTTTTGAAATTCAACTGCATCTGCAGCATCTTGAGCATCGGCTTGAACTCCATATGGTAATCTTACAGCAATAAATTGATAAGATTGATCACCAGTTTCTTGTCTCATTTCACTAATTGCCATTTGAGCTAGTTTTCCAGCTAATGTAGAATCTTGTCCACCAGATATCCCTAACACATAAGATTTGATAAATGGATTAGCCTTTAGATAATTTTTCATAAAATCAACTGATTTACGAATCTCTTTTTTAGGTTCAATCTGGGGTAAAACCTTTTCATATGCAACAATTTTTTTCTGTAATGGTGTCATTTATTTAATGCCTCTCTTGCGAATTTTTATGCGAATGTGGTTAATCATTTCCATTTTGCTTTCATATAAGCTTTGAGATAAATCAACTGGATATTCTTGTGGATTCAAACTACGCTTATATTCATCCCATAAACCATCAAGGTTTTTAGCTACTGTATTTTTTATTTCAATAAGCTTCGGCTCTTGATATACTTGCTTACCATTAACAAAAACATCTTGTAATAAAGGACGAGCAGTAAAGTTAGTCACAACTTTATTAATATAAGTATATTGTGGGTGGAACATGAATAATGCCTTGAATTTTCGAGGATCTTCACCATAGCGTGAAACCCAATCACCGTCATTTTTCTTTTTGATATTAGATGTTATTCTCCAGACTTGTTTTTTACCTGGAGTTGAAATCTTGATGGTATTTGAAGATATCTTCAAAGTATCACGCATTTTTCCTTCAGCATCTTCAATTGAAACTAATTTATATACAGCTCCTAATGCAGGTTGATCATAGGCTGTAATAAACTTAGTACCAATTCCCCAAACATCAATTTTTGCACCTTGCATTTTTAAGTTAGTGATTGTATTTTCATCCAAATCATTTGAAGCAAAAATCTTAGCATCTTTGAATCCAGCATCATCTAGTTGTTTGCGGACTTGTTTAGAAATATATGCCATATCGCCTGAATCAATTCTAACACCTAAAAAGTTTATTTTGTCACCCATTTCTTTAGCAACTTTAATTGCATTAGGAACTCCGCTGCGGATGGTATCATAAGTATCCACTAAAAATACTACATTTTTATGAGTTTGTGCATATGCTTTAAATGCATCATATTCACTGCCAAATGCTTGAACTAACGCATGAGCATGTGTACCAGATATTGGAATTCCAAATAATTTTCCTGCGCGTACGTTGCTAGTTGAATCAAATCCTCCAATATATGCCGCTCTTGCTCCCCAAATAGCTGCACTTGTTTCTTGGGCACGTCGCGTCCCAAATTCCATTAAACCATCTGTCCCAACAGACAATTTAATTCTTGCAGCTTTAGTTGCAAGAAGTGTTTGAAAATTAATTACATTTAAAATTGTTGTTTCAACAAGCTGTGCTTGAGCTAATGAACCTTCAATTTGCATAATTGGTTCATTAGGGAAAACTAGCTCACCTTCTTTAACAGATCTGACACTTAATTTCAATTTAAGATTACGTAAATAATCGATAAAGCTATCTTCATAGCCTTCTTCTTTTTTTAGATATTCTAAATCAGATTCGCTAAATTTAAGTGTGTTTATATACTCAATTACACGCTCTAATCCAGCAAATACTGCAAAACCATTACCAAAGGGCTCTTGTCTGAAAAACACTTCAAAAACAGAATCACGATCAGCGATTCCTTTTTTAAAGTAGGTATACATCATATTAATTTCATAAAGATCAGTATGAAGTGCAAGCGAATCATCTTTTTTTAATTGTGAATTGATCATTTTTTTATTTCTCCAAATACTTATATTGCTTAATATTATACTCAAAAACAAAAAGCGTTGTATATCACAACGCAATTTTTATCTAAATATTTTTGCATATAATCCTGCTTCAAAGGGAGTTCTTATTCTTAATTTTAATGCTGTAACAATTTTACGCTTTAAAGGCTTTTCCCCCTCCATCCAAGTTCCAGTAAAAACATGAATAGTTTTAGAATTTTTTGAAGGATTACATAATACACCATCTGGATAAACATGAATTCCATAAGTCAGCCATTGCTCTTGGTCATTTGGTTTGGCACCATAATTTTTTTTCAAAATATCTGAAACAGATACCGTATTAACTCCAGCCATTTGATCATTTGAATCAAATTCAAAGTCGCGATTATTATAATAATCAAGCATTTGTTTAATCAAATGGTGATGTTTTTCAGCACCAAAAACTGCGGTAAATGGATTATCCTTGTTCTCAAATCCTACAAAGGCACGATTATTTAGCAAACTTTCTAAATTATCTAAAACCAAAACATCTGTATCTAAATAAATTCCACCATATTCATAAATAGCCTTAGCTCTGATATAATCTGATACAAAGGCCCACTTTTTTGCCTTATATGCCTGTTCGACATATTTATTTTCATGAATGTCAAAATTATCTTCATTCCATTCAATAATTTTGTAGTCTTTTAAATGCTTCTTCCAAGTTTTCATACAAGTTTGAATTGCCTTGGGTTTAGGGTTGCCTCCAACCCAAACATAATGAATTATCTTCGGTATCATTTTTTCTCCTTAATCTTTACATAATCTCTAATTGTAAAAAATTCTAATAATTGACTTAACTTATCTCTTTGCAGCGCTGATACCTCTATTGTCCCATAGCCTTTTGACAATATTTCCATGAATTCATAATAAAATGGTTCAAGTTGATCCCTGCCCAAAGCTCTGTTAAACAATCTAATATCTGCACCATGATATATTTTTATACGTTCTGGAATTATCACTGTTGTAGTTTTTTTAGGATCATAATTTTCTACAAATTGAACTATAGTATGTATATAGGGATGAGAAAAATCTTTTAGGCGCAATTTAATTACTTTTTGAGTAATTCCATTTAACTGAGTTTTGCCTTTTCTATAAAATACTGGGCATAAAGTTGATAAATGCAGCTTATTCATGCCTCTTGACCAAACTGACTGCAAGTTAAACTGAGGAATAACAAAGTGTGCTAATAAATGATGCAATAGTCGTAATTCTCCAGATAAAACATTGACACTACCATCACTTGAATTTAAATAATTCCCTTCAAAAATGCGATAATTTAACCCAATAAAATTACCATTAACCATTTTTAAACCAGAATTTTGTTTTGCATTATACCAAGCAGGCAAATTATCAGTTAGATAATTTTGCTTAACATATTTTTCAAAGGACTTTCTTTGCCAAAAAGCAAAATCTACAAATGGATTACGACCATTGGCAAGAGCAGCTTTCACTAATGTTGCATTGCTTAAATAATATGATTTAGTTTTAATGGTTTTTAGTGAATTATTTTGCCCATCAATTTCTTGCAAATTAATGAATACTCCATCACTATTTTCACTTTGTAGACTATCAATGCCTAATTTAAAGACATTTTTTGAATGCAACACATCATCTGAGTGCAAAATATAAACTACTTGTCCAGTAATATAGGATAAAGCATGTTTAATTGCGTTTAATTGATCTTGGTTTTTTTGATAATAATATCTAATTGGCAATTTATTATTAGCAAGAAAATTCTTGATCACTATCCCAGTATTATCTGTTGAACCATCATCCATTATGACAATCTCCCAATTTAAGTAGTTTTGCATAATGACAGATTGCAATGTCTTAACAATAGTGTCTCCACCATTATAAGTAGGAATAATGACCGAAATCTTTGTGTCTTGCATTTTTAATTTTTTATTGCCAAAAATATTAAATAAGCAAACACTATAAACGAAAGTCAATATCAGCATCATTGGATTAAATTGAATCTTAGATACAATAACCGCTGCTTGCTGAATCATGATTAGTGTAAATAAGCTATAAACTAAACGAATGTTAAAGTATATTTTTTTTTGGAATCTAACAATAAAAAATGCTAAGACAACAGTTAAAATAATCGGTGTAATTGCACCAACCGTCACAATTATTGGGAAAGATTCAGTATCAAGCGTATAAGTGAAGAAAATAATAATTGCACTTATTAAATATAAAAATAAGACAGATCTTTGTATAACTAAAGTCTGAGTAATAAAACCTCTAATTAGATATATTAAGATACCAGTACTAATGATCAATAAAAATAAGAGTGAACTAACATCTACAACATTTGCCCATCCTAGATATAAATTGATTAATAAAATCAAAATATTTTTGATATTATAATGTCGCTCTAAAAAATACAGGCTGCCAGCAAAAGTTAATGGTACAAAAAACAAAATAATATTTTGTGGATACAATATTATTTTGTTTATACCTAAAACTGAAATTAATGCTAAGACTAAAGTTGAAATACTATTTGTTTTTTCTAAAAACCATTGATCAAAATCTCTAATATTAGGAATAAAGACAAAAACCAGTGCAGCTACTAAAGCATAAGTACCATTAACTGCAAACTCTCCAACAAACCCACCTGCAGTCTGGACAATTGCACTCACTAGTGGACTAAATCCTAACAGCCAAATTAATATCTTGGTCTTATAGTCTTTAGTCATTTAAAACCACCTGATAAATTTTTAAAATAGCTGCTAGTTGATTTTTCATAGAAAAGTTCTCAACTAAATAATCTTTTTCTTTTCTAGCCATCTCATCTAATTGAAGTTGAGTTTTATTTCTTGCATTGACAATCTGCTCTTTGATTGAAGAAACACTACCAATCTGTGCCACAAAGCCATAGCTTTCATTAGGAATCATCTTTTCAATATCACCTACGTCAGTTGACAAGATGGGAATCAAATTATCTGCAGCTTCTAGTAAAACTAATGGGAAACTCTCTGAATAAGAAGTTAATACTGCTAAGTCCATTCTGCGATATAGCTCAGTTAATTTACCATGACTCATAAAGCCATGGAAGATAACTTTATTATTAATGCCTAAAGTTTTAGCTAAGTTTTTAAGATTGTTTAATTCACTGCCATCACCTGCAATATGTAGCCGCATATTAGGGTCATTGATATCAGCAACTGCTTGAATTAACAACTCTTGACCTTTGATTTTTTCTGTTCGTGCTACATTTACTAAATTGAAGTATGGATGAGCATATTTTTTAAGGATTTGCTTTATTGAATGGAAAAATATACCATTATAAATCACAAAAACCTTATTAACCTTGATACCAATTCTATTTATTAGTAATCTAGCAAAATTATTAGTTATTGCAATTACGCCATCTGCTTGTTTTAAAGCGCGAATGTTTAACTTGGTAAATACTTCTCCAATTAAACTCCTACCCTCAAAATCTTTAGTTGGATCAGAGTGTACAGTAATTAACCATTTAGCATTAATTTTTTTATGAATTAATGACAGATATAAGTTTGCTCTGGCACCATGAGTATGTACGATATCAAAGTTGTTGTCATTAATAAATTTCGTCAACTTTTTTAAGATAGATAAGTTATATCTGCTTTTTGCATTAAAAGTAAATACTTTAATGCCATTTTGTCTGGCAGCTTTAGCAACTGGTCCATCTTCAAATGTCAATAATTCAAAATTTTGCTTACTTTTTTTAGCCTCGGTGAGTAAATTTATAATATGAAATAATCCACCGCCATTTTCTGAGCCTGCATTAACATGTAAAACTTTCATTTTCTATGCCTTCTCTTTTCTTTTCTTACCTCAGTAACATATTTAGGTAAAACCATCATTCTCTTGAAACGCGTAGGTTCTTTTATCAAGCGATAAAACCACTCCATATGCGTTTTTTGAAAAGCTTCTGGCGCTCTTTTGACCATTCCAGAAAACACATCAAAGCTGCCCCCTACACCCATCATCATTGCAGGAACTGCTTCTGATCGCAATATTGCTAGTAATTGTTCTTGCTTTGGATAACCTAATGCTGCAAATACCATATCTGGTTGAGTATTCGCAATTTTATTAGCAACTACATCTAGGGTATTTTTAAAATAACCATCATCTGCACCTACTAGATTAATATTAGGATAATTTTGATCAATTTTTTGTTTTACTGCATCAATTACTTCAGGCTTTGCGCCAATCAAATATACTTTTAGACTACGTAAATTAGCTACATATAAAAACCATGTAAATAAATCATAACCAGTTACTCGTTCTGGCAGTGGATTTTTCAACCATTTAGCGCCTTTTATAATACCAATACCGTCAGCTGTTACATAATCAGCATCTTGATTGATCAACTTCATAAATTCTGGATTTTCATTTGCGGCCATTACAATCTCTGGATTAGCAGTTACAACTAGAGTTGATAGATGATTATTCAATCGATTAATAAAAACATTTTTAAATTGATTAAGGGTCATATTATCGAAATTGACACCAAGTATAGAAACTTTATTCATAAATTATCCTCGAGAATCTCTTTTTAGCATACGCTTTACTAACACTATAATATCCTGATTTAGATCAAGTTTAAATAAAAACATTAATCCTGTATATAAAATCATAACAATTATGGACTTAAATGCCATATTCAAAAAGGCAGAATGGATAATGTTAGGTACTACCATTCCAATTCCAAAACTGATTAATGCAATCAAAAAGTACTTAGGAATATCATGGAACACATATCTAAAGTTATATCCATCACGAACAATCCATAATCTCAAAATCAAAACGACTAACTCTGTAGTCAATATTGAGATCATAGCTCCTGCTGCACCTAATGTACGATCTAAAATCACACTTAGTGCAATTTCTAATAGCGCCCCAACAATAACTGGCACTGCATAATCACGATCTCGTTTATTAGCTAAAGCAAATTGGTTTGCAAAAACTCCACCCATGGGAATGATAATAATAGTCAAAGTGAAGAAAAACATCAAAGGAGTCATTGGTATATATTTTGCCCCAAAAAAGAATGGTACAAATTGCTTAGTATTAACCATAACTACCACTGCAAACAGCGTTCCAAGCATTACTGTTGCTTCAAGTGACTTTCTTAAAACAGTTTTTTGCCTTTCTTTACCTTCACTAGCCATTTTAGGCATCATAACTAAAGTAATACTAGTAATCACACCTAAAATCATAGTTGAGATTTTTTGTGAATTATCATAGTAAGATACTTGTGTAGAATTTTGGAAAGCATTCAAAATTGGCTTATCTAGTGATGTATAAACTTGGGTTGCAATCTGTGGAATTAACAAAATAATGATTGCTTTTACACTTTCACGGAATTTATAAAAATATTTTGTAGGATGTCCTACATATTCTCGAATTCCTACCCAAAATACAAAGGATCCAAGCATTGTAGAAACGGACACTATCAAAAAATACTTCCATAAATCCGCTGGAGACTTTACTAAAAGTAAAATCAAAACAACACTAGTTAGTTTTACTAGGGTATTTCTTAATACAACTCGGCCAAAGTCTGCTAATCCTTGGAAAAACCATGAAATATCAAATTGAGCAGAAATTAAATATGGAACCATTAAAATAAAAAAATTCCAATATTGCATCTTAGTTACTATCGCAAATGAAACAGTAATAACTATTGTGATCAATCCTGCAATCCCTTGAAAATACCATAATCCCCAAAAAGCTTCTGTTAATTCTTCAGGAGTACTAGTAGCTCGAGTTCTAGAGATTGTTCTCATCCCAATGTAAGATACAGATAAAGTACAAAAAACCATCAAAAACTGTATAGTATTATTCACACTGCTGTAAATACCATAAGTTTTCGGTCCTAGCACTCTTGATAAATAAGGAACAGTAATTAAAGGAACTAAAACCAAAAAGATTTGATAAATTGCATTATAAAAAATATTTAGTAATGTTTTCTTCACTTATGCTTTACCTCTCAAAAATACGTTCATAAACATTTTGACAATAATCTTCACCATCAACTTGATTGATTTGCTTTAACCAATATTGTCTGCACACTCCATAATTATCTGTTGCGTGATTGATTATTTGTATTAACTCAAGTTGTGAATTAATGCATTTTCCTGGGACTATATCTTTATATGGTTCAAGCAGTAATCCACGTTTTTGTTGGTATTGGGTCAAATAATTAGTTACAAAATAAATTGGTTTATTCAAATATAAATAATCAAAATAAATTGAAGAAAAATCAGTAATTAAATAGTCCGTCTGACCTAATAGCTGATAAAGGTCAAGATTTTTATCAAATAAATAATCGTTGCTCAAAAAAGTAATATTGCTATAGTCGTAGTGTTGATCATGCACTAATTTCATCTCATAGGGATGCAATTTAACTATTAGGTATTGATGATTTTGCTTTAAATTTTGATTTAACTCATCCCCATCAAAATTATCAAAGGCAAAAAAGTTACCACTTTCAATTTGTTTCATAACTTTTGTAAGTTCTAATTCATATCTAAAAGTTGGCATGTAAATCCCAATTTTTGCATCAGAATCAACTTGATCAAATAAATCTTCTAATAATTGTTTTTTAGAAATTGCAGGATTTTTTAGTGCATCAATTCTAGGAAAACCAGTTTTTTGATATTTATTACCTTCAATTCCTATACAAGCACTCATCAAAGTTTCATATAAAGCAGAACAAGATGCTGCAACATCTGCTTTTTGTTCCCAGATTTTTTGATTATGTAAATCATTTTTTAAATCAGTATTTTCAGCTAATAATCCCATACGCTTCAAGGGAACTCCATGCCAAAAAGATACACATATTTGAGAATTTTTTATTTTAAATGGTTGGTGAGTAGTAAAAATATATTTTGCTTTTCCAATTAATAACCATTGGTGCAATTTCAAGTGAGAACTTGGCCAAGGTTCAATTAAATAGCCCTTTAGTTCTGGATGATTTTTTTGCATGTATTGATAAAACACATACCCATTAGATCCAGACCTGCCAGCACCATTTAAAACTACATATGAGTTATCAGTTATAGTAAAGTGCGCAATTATACGCATTGTAAATAAATATAATTTAAAAAGTAAAGTTTTCATTTCGTCCATCCTATTTAAATTATTTTATCAAATATCTTTGTAATTAGCTTAAAGCTTTACGTTTTCTTCAATAAAATATGCTATTATGAACAAGATGTAAGTTATGAGGAGATTTTTATGAAGAAAGTTATCACTTATGGGACTTTTGACCTACTACATTATGGTCATGTAAGATTATTAAAAAGAGCAAAAGAATTGGGTGATTATTTAATTGTAGGATTATCTACAGATGAATTTAATGAATTCAAAAAACATAAAGAAGCATACAACAGCTACCATGATCGCAAATATATCTTAGAAGCTATTCGTTATGTGGATGAAGTAATTCCTGAAAAAGACTGGGATCAAAAGGTTAAAGATGTTAAAAAATATGACATTGATACCTTTGTAATGGGTGATGACTGGAAGGGCAAGTTTGACTTTTTGAAGCCTTATTGTAAAGTAGTATACTTACCAAGAACTCCTGGAATTTCAACTTCAAAAATTAAAAAAGACCTAAAATAAAAAGCAATGAATAACTTGTTTTGCTTGCAAGTTAAATCATTGCTTTATTTTTATCTTGAAAAGGTAAATTCAAATCTATCAGCTACATAAAAAGCACGAGTATATTCAAATGGTTTTCCATTATCTAATTCAGTTACTTGTCTTCTAGTTACCATAGCTTCACCTTTGTGAATTTCAAGTAACTTAGCGTCATTTTCATTAGCGACACTAGCGCCAATATATTCGATCACTTTGCCGATTTTGTATCCACCCTTTTCTTCTAAGGTTTTATAAAGGCTGGTTGAAATATCTTTTTTAGAAAACTTTTCAATTAAAGTTGCAGGAATAGTAACTACTTCGTAACAAATTGGAATTGAATCACCAAAACGAATTCGCTCCATTCTCAATACTTTATCACCTTCAGCTAAATGCAATCTCTCACGTTCTGATAAAGATGGTTGGGTAATTCGATATGATATTAATTTACTTGATGGAATCTGATCATTAGCTTCCATTATTTCAGTAAAACTCATAACACCAGACATTTTTTCTTGTACTTTTTGACTAGCAACATAAGTTCCACTACCTAATCTACGCTCTAAAATCCCTTCATCTTCTAGTGTCTTAATTGCCTGTCTCAATGTCATACGTGATACATGAAATTGCAATGCTAATTGTCTTTCAGCTGGAATTCTTTGACCTACTTTATAAACTTGATTTTCGATATTCTTTTTTATTTGGTTATGAATTCGAATATATATTGGTTCTTGCATTTTTGTTGCCTCTAATTAATTCGTTCTTTTTAAATTATCTTTATTGTAATACAGATTGGTCTATATTGCAGCATTTAAAACTTTAATCATTAATTTGTTTCCAATTACAATTTGTTATTTTTATATTAGAACCATGATCACATTTAATATCTATTGGATCTTTATCACTATGTAATATCTGTGCATTTATTTTGGCATTATCTAAGATCGCCATAATTGCAGTATTACTATTTAAAATTAAGTTTTTTCCAATTAATGAGGCATTACCACTCATGGCTAAATAATATTCAAATTCAAAAGTTCCATTAAAAGTAACTTGATCTGCATAACAATTCACTTCATCTTGAAAATCCGCATGTGAGCTAAATATAGAATTTTGAATAGTTAAATCAGCTTTATTGACCGCAATTAATCGATCTGCTCGACAATTTTGCATAATCACTCGAACATTTTTGTCGAAGTAAATCCCCCCAGCAAAAGTTGAGTCAATTAAATTCACCCAAGAATTATCATCTGCCATAAAACAACTATCGCTCTTGTCCAAAATCTTAGTACTTAACATATTTAGCCAGGCTTGACCATGCAAAATCAAAAAGCTAAGGATACTATTGTTCAAGTTGATCTCGACATTTGATTCAGAAAAAGTATTTAAACTGCCAATGATTTTACTATTATTAATCACAGCAGTTCCATGTCCTTCTAGTGCCAACGCACAATATTCATCTGAATAATAGTCAATAAAAGTATCATTCATCTCTAATCTAAAATCAGCAGTCTTAAAAAATGAGACACTCCCACCAATAATTTTAGATGAATATAATTCAACTGTACTTTTCCCATTAATCGCAATTGCTGCAATATCATCTTTATTAACCCGTAACACAAAATTGCGCAGAGTTAAATAAGCATCAGCCATAGTAGGTATGAATAATGCGTTGTGGTCTGTTTGATTGTCTAAACAAAGATTTTCTAAATTTAAGTATTTTGCATCTTGTTTTAATCCGATATACCCTAAAAGAACTGTATCTTCTGGAGTAGACCCTGTTCCTTTAATTGTTATATCTTTAAATAAAATATCTTTTGGTAGTTGATAAAATCCTGGCTTTAATATCAGAACATCATCAATTTTAAGTGAAGTTAAAGCTTCATCCCAATCTGTTTCAAATGTGTCTTCACCAATATGAATTATTCTAGGCAACTTGTCACATCCTATCTAAAAGCTTCTATATATTTTACTATAATTATCCAAATTTATCTTATATATGCTTCCAAAACAAAAAGACGTCTCATTACTGAAACGTCTATTCGTCGGGTTGGGTGTTCATATCTAAGAACAATTGGGTTAGCTGGATTCGAACCAGCGCATGACGACACCAAAAACCGTTGCCTTACCGCTTGGCTATAACCCAATATAGTGGAGGAGAGTGGATTCGAACCACCGAACTCAGAGAGAGCGGTTTTACAGACCGCCGCGTTTAGCCACTTCGCTACTCCTCCAATATAGGTACTTACTATGAAAAAATTATAATTTAAAATAAAAAGCTCTAATGTTAATTGAAACATTAAAGTTCTTATTTTAATTGGGTTAGCTGGATTCGAACCAGCGCATGACGACACCAAAAACCGTTGCCTTACCGCTTGGCTATAACCCAATACCTTGGTAATTTCTTACCAACACAAAATACTATACCCTAATTTGGAACTTGCGTCAAATTTTTTTGAAAAGAATTTATTTTTTTATGCTTTTTACTATACAAAAAACAAGTTCAAAGAAAAAGAACCAGTCATTTATTAAATGATTGATTCTTCAATTCAGTCTTTATCAGTAAAATTTTATTGCTTCCATGCAGCATCAAATTTAGCTTTACCATTTTCAATTTGCGAGTTAATGTTTTGCTTTTTAGCTGCGGCAGATAAAATATTTTGCATAATAGTATTCATTTGACTGTAAGTAGCATTTGAATTCTTAGCCACTGGTAAGCTATATAAGTGCTTCATAGCCTTATCTAATTTAGCAGGTAATTTCAAAGACTTGTTATCTTTATATTCTTTTGAGTTAATTACACTTTGGTTAACTGGAATATATCCTGTCTTATTTGCCCAAGTAAGTTGTGAACTCTTTGATACTAAGAATTTAATGTATTTAAATGCAGCTGCTTTTTGCATTGCAGAAGCCTTTGAGAACATATAAATATCAGTACCTTGTTGCATAGTGTATTCAGATGGACGAGGAGCTACTCCATAAGTAAATTTGTTACCTACACCCTTTTTAACAAATCCTTCACTTGCTGAAGTTCCAATAAACATTGCAACTTTTTCATTAGCAAATGGACCTGATAAGTAATGCTCAGATCCCGCTGTTCTAAAGTATCCAGCCTTAACACCATCTGCATAGTAATTAATGACAGCTTTAGAATCTTTACCTGTGAAGTTAATCTTATCAGTAAAGTTTACGCCGCGATCCTTCATCCCTAATGTGTAGTAATTAGACAATGAATCAAATCCAGCACCAACAACTTTATGATCAGATTTTTCATAAATTGTCTTTGAAGCTTGTTTTAATTCAGCCATGGTAGTTGGCACTTTTATACCATATTTTTTAAGCATATCTTGGTTATAAACTAATACTTCAATTGATTTATTAAATGGAATTCCATATTGGACACCCTTAATTTGAGCCCCCTTTAATAATTCACTTCTAATATCAGCACCATTTACACTACCCCAGCCAATTTTGCTTGTCATATAAGGCTTCATATCAGTCAACATCTTATTATTTGCAGCACTCCATAACCATCCAGGATATGCTTGAGTAATGGTTGGCAGATTATTTGGTGATTGCAAAGTAGAATTTATTTTTGCTTGTAAATCTGGATAAGTTCCTTGGTTTTCAAGCTTAACTGTAATATTAGGATTATCTTTTTCAAATTGCGCAGTTAATGTCTTTAATGTAGCTTGTTGTACACCTGTCATTCCATGCCAAAATATCACTTGAGTTTTTTTAGTAATTTTAGTTGGAATCTTTTCTGAACTAGAGCTATTATTAGATTCCCCCTTATTTGAACAAGCACTAAGACCAATTAATGCCAATCCAGCAATTGTAACAGCAGCTAGTTTTTTAGCAAACTTCATGAGCGAGCCTCCATAAAAAATAAAACTAAACTAAATTTTTTTGATTAAACTAAAGCGTAATAGTTTGGTTACGCTTAGGTAAAATCCTTATACCAAATGGGTTTTTTTCCAACTCAGGATGCAAAGTATGTACTGGAATCAAAATTTTGGGCTTTATTCCAGAAATTATTTGCTGCAACTCATGGGCATCTGCATGACCTGAATTGCGTAAAGCTACAAATTCAATGTTGTTTTTTTGCAAAGCATCAATGAAAAGACGATAAGCAGGATCAAAATCACCTAGTGGTTCTGCATTACTGTGAATGTACAAACCATCCGCCTTAAGTTTGTCATAATTTGCATCAACTTGCCAGAAATATCTTTGTGTATCATTTAACAAAGTATCATAATCTATTACTAATTCTGGCTTGAGCTCAGTAAACTTTTTTTCATCAGGTAAATAATAATATGGCACATCAATATCCAGTGCTTTTTTTAATAAATGGGCACGACGTGCATGTAACACTACTTGGCGTGGTGATTTATCAATAATCTGAAGCAGGCGATCAATATTAGTTGGATAAGTATTGAAAGTGATTTGACGATCAGGGTTTTTGATAATTAGATTTATAATATCTCCAATTAATCCAGTTTCATCTTTTGATCCTGAAAACTCCTGACCAATTTGTTCAGGAAATGACACTCCTGTCCCTTCAATAATTAAGACATCTGAATTTTGTGCATGGTCAATAAATTTTTCAACCCAATTTTTATGATATCCATGTAAACGAATATCCCCTGTATAAGCAATTTTTTTATCTGGAGTTTGAATAATTAATCCAGAAGCACCATATGCATCATGATCGCTTTGCCACACAGTCATAATCAAATCGCCAATCTGAATGGGTTTGCCAAATTCAGCAGCAATTATTGGTCTTGTATAATTTTTTTCATGATCTGCAGCAGGTAATAAAAAATCACCATTTTCGTTTAATACTGGTAATAACTTAGCAGTATTTTTACTTGTATATAATGGGATTTCAGGAGCCAATAAATTCATCGCCTTACTGTGGTCTAAATGTAAATGCGAAATATAAGCACCAGCATGTTCCCATCTATTAGTATCAAGTGATTTGCCAGTAATTTTCGGATCATAAAAGTTTGGTACATCCCCAATTAATTGATTCTTGATCAAAGTTGCATATTTTTCATCAGGTAGTTTCAATTCTGGTCGATAAACCATCCCTAAATCAAATAAAATATGTGACTTATTATAAGCAATTTCTATCATTGGACCGCCAATAGTAGTCAACCCATTATAAAAAGTTATAGTTGTTTTATTTTCAGGCTTTAAGGTCATTTCTCACTACTCCATTGATAATCTGTTTTCTAAAAATAAAGTAAATAATTAAGATTGGAAGCACGGTTAAAGTAGCCGCTGCTAATTGAAGTTCAGTTTCAGCTCCAGCATCAGATGCAAAAGCGGTTAATCCATTGTTCAACAAACGCATACTATCTTCATTAGTTACTAATAATGGCCACAAAAAAGCATTCCATCCTGAAATAAAGCTCAATAACCCTACTGTAAATAATCCTCCTTTAGACATTGGCACTAATATCCGCCAAATGTACTCCCAATCACTTGCACCATCAATTTTGGCAGCTTTATAAATTGTCGCTGAAATTGCGGTGAAGTAACTTTGCAAATAATACATGTAAAAAATCGATGTTAAAAATGGTAACACTAATCCCAAATAAGTATTCAATAATCCTAAATGAGCAATTGTATTGTAATTAGTAAATATAATTGCTTCTCCAGGTACCATTAATAAAGATAGTAATACCATTTGGAAAATACCCTTACCCTTGAATTTTAAATTAGTCATTGCAAATGCACCAAGCAGCGCATTAAACAAGCTTACTATAGTAGTAACAGAGGCTGTAATAAAGGTATTCAAAAAGTATCTAGCAAATGGAGCTTGTGCAAAAACCTTATTATAATTTGACCAATTAAATTTATGTGGAAATAAAGTTGGAGGGATCGTTGTTGTTTCTCTAAAACTCATTAATCCACCTAAAATCATATATATAAATGGATAAACAGTAATAATAGCAAAGATAATCAAAATTATATAGGCAACTAAAGTACCCCAACGAATTTTTTTCATTTTAGTAGCGTCCTATCTTTTTCATCATCTTGCGTTGCAAGAATGTCACAAATAAAATCAAGAAAAATAATACTACAGTTGCAGCCATTGCAACACCAGGAGTTCCTACCATTTGGAATTTATTAAAAATGTAAAATACTGCGGTTGATGCAGAATTTCCAATACCTGCTTGGCCATTAAACAAAGCATATACAGATGTATATACTTTGAATGCTCCAATCATATTCATTGTTAATAAAAACGCTATAGTTGGCACTAGTTGTGGCAATGTGATTCGACTAAATTTTTCCCAATCACTTGCACCATACATATCAGCAATTGTATAAAAATTAGGATTAATATTTCTCAAAGCACCCATTAAAATAACTATATTAAATGCTAGAGATGTCCAGATCCCAAAGATAATGATCGTAGTCAAACTCATATTAGGGTCATCAATCCAATTAGGTGCTGGCAGATGTACAGATCTCAAAATGAAATTCAACATCCCATATTCACCATTAAATATGTATCTAAATACAATACCTATAGCAATAGTGCTTGTTACATAAGGCATAAAAAATGTAGCTTCAACCAAAGTACTATGTTTTACTTGGGTAAAAATTAGCCAAGCCAAAAAAATCGAAATAACTAATCCCACTGGCACTGATATTAATGCATATAAAATAGTATTTTTCATTGCACGCCAAAATTCAGGATCATGAAATATATAGTTGTAATTGCTAAAGCCAGTCCATTCTAGATTAATCAATGAACCTTTTTGCATACTCATAGTAAATGCACGAATTATTGGCCAAATGCTAAAGAAAGTCACAAAAATAATGGTTGGTGCTAAAAAAATCCACGCTTTTTTTTGATTTGTTTGCATTTTAGTACACCCGCTCTCCATCTTTTGTAAAGATAAATACACGGTTCAGACGCAACTTGAATGCAACTTGATCACCTGGTTTGATATTTTGCTCCAAATTAACTAATGATCGTTGCTGCATCCCATCACTATTAAATTTTAATATTCGTTCGCGCCCAATTAATTCCACATCATTAACTTGCACCTTAATTGAACCATCAATATCAGGAATCACATTTTCTGGTCTAACAGACAAGATATATTCACCTGATAAATTATCTTGTTTAAATCTACTTTGATCAAAATCTTTTAAATCTAAAGTGAAATTATCACCTTTTACCATGCCATCTTCAATTGTCACTTTAAAATTATCAATTACCGGATTACCAATAAAATTAGCCACAAAATAATTATTTGGTTCCAAATAAAAGTTTTGCCCATTATCATTTTGCTGGATAACACCTTTATTAAATAAAATAATTTTATCCCCAATTGACAAAGCTTCTTCTTGGTCATGGGTCACAAATAAAGTCGTAATTCCTACTTCTTTGACTAATGCACGGATTTCTTCTCTGATTTTCAAGCGTAATCTTGCATCTAAATTACTTAATGGTTCATCCATCAATAATATCTTAGGCTCTTGGACTAATGCTCTTGCAATTGAAACACGCTGCTGCTGACCTCCAGATAATTGTCCAGGTTTTTGTTTAGCAAATTCAGTAATTTGTGTCATTTCCATATACTTTCTGGCAATCTTTTCAGCTTCTTGTTTGCTTTTTTTATTTTTTCCAACAGTTAACGGAAACATTACATTTTGTAAAACTGTCATATGTGGATATAGTGCATAATTTTGAAAAACATACCCTATCTGACGCTCAGATGGTGGAGTTTTTACTACTGACTTACCATCAAACAAAATATCACCACTAGTTGGATTCAATAATCCTGCGATCATATTTAAAATCGTAGTTTTCCCACATCCAGAAGGACCTAATAAACATACTAGATCTCCTTTTTTTACAGAAAAACTTACCTTTTTAATTGCTTCATATCCATTGTCATAAACCTTATGCAGGTCTTTTATTTGTACAAAATTATCTTCAGACATAATACTCTCACAGTTAAATCTAGATCTTATTAGTTCATCAACTTTAATTCTAAGTGAAATTTTTTCTGGCTACAAATTAAAAAGCTTTTTTATAAATTATCTCCTAAATCAAATTTGTATACGGATGATTCTAGAGCTTGTCTAGTCAAAATACTAATTAATTCAGCAGTTCTTTGAGTTACATTGTTGGCAGTAGCAATATTGGATTTAGTCAAAAAGTCTGTTAATTGTGTTCCACCTAAATCTTTTGCAACATTATCAATCTCATCTATTCTTGCAACACCGAAGCTTTGGCATTCATCACGATATGCATTAACTTGATTGATAAATTGATGATACCTAGGCTCTATTAAGACTTCTAAACTCTTATATAACCAATAAGCACTAGCATTTGCATCAACATAAGAATCAGCAACTTGATAATTAGCAGGGGTATTATTGCAATTTGCATAGAATGGCACATATGGACTGTATGCATAAAAGCCAAGGTTAATCCATTGAATTGCCGCATATTGACTTGGAACATCATTTCTAATTTGTAAGATATTACTTGATTGATTGCGGTCAAGAGCAATTGAACGAAACATTTTTTGTTTTTTTTCATCACCACTAGCATACGTATCCATTGGATCATATTGAGTGCCATTATAGTGGCTTGATAAGAAGAATTCGACATCTTCTATTGCAATTTTACGCTCAGGCTTTCTAGTAAAAGGCATATTTTGACTAGTTGGTTCTTGTTCAATTGATGGATTAAATAATTTTTGTCCATACCAAGTTCTAGGTGTGTTATAGTAACTATCGGCTTCTGATTGGGTTCCAAAAATATTTCTAAAATTAAAACCTTTGCCATTATTCAAGTGATATTTTTCAACAAAATCTTGGATTGTTGATGCATACATAAAATTATCATGGTCTTCAAAATCAATTTGATCAATTACCATAATATTAGGACAAATTGCATATGAATCATCTGGAATTTGAGCTGCAACCCATTGATGTCCAGCACCTGTTTCAAAATACCAGACTTCTTTATTGTCACTAAAGGCAATCCCATTTGATTCACCTGTACCATATTTTTCAATTAATTGACCTAATCGTTGGACACCCTCGCGAGCAGTTTTAATAAAAGGCAATACTAAATAAAGCATTGAATCTTCATTGACACCGTTTGAAACCAATGGATCATGTCCTAAACAACGTGCATTAGTTGCTTCTGTTTCAGTAGCACTCATTGCAACATTATATTCATTGATCCCTTGTTCATCCCATCGTCCAGCACTTTTATCTGCATTAGGAGTTGAAGTCCATGCACAACCATGTCCAGTTAAATGAACTTGCAAATTATTATAAGTTGATATGAAGTCTTCATCGTAGTCTTTTGCTGGATAATGAACATATGTCTTTTCATTAATTCCACCATGACTATCTTCATCTCTTGCAATAATAGTCGAACCATCAATTGTTGCGCCTTTACCTACTAAAATTGCAGTACAATTATCTATTTGTCGTTGATATTTTTTCATATTCATTATTACTTTCCTTTTATTGAACTTGCATATTGTGATCTACTTGATAATATCCATTATTATAATTAAAACTAAATCCAGGTTGAACATTAAAAATATACACATTAAAATCTAAACTACCATCTAAAGAAACCGCCTGTAAGTTAATCCCTCTAGCCATCAATTCATTACCTCTAAAAATTGGTGTAGCTTGATAAATTACCTTTTTATTATCACGTAGTGCTTTCCTAACATCTGTTTCAAACATAGTTTGGATACGTTGGTTAGTATAAGCTGATTGAGTAAATAAGTTTTTAGGATTATTTTGATCTCCTGATTGGTTTTGTGGATTATAGTTTCCATCTTGATCTATTCCTGCAGAAACTGAATATGCAATCAAATGCCCACGATTATATACTTGCACACCATTACGCTTATTAGAATGCCATGCAGTTGGATTCACAAATTGGCGAACACGCAATGAATCATTTGCGACATTTCTTTTTTCTAAAAATGCAGTATTTGAATGAGAAGTTCGGTTTAATGAATCTAAGTTAGAATAAATTACCTTATTAACTTTCCAAGCGTTTTTAATCAAAGTTGATTTATCATTGTTTACTACAATGTATGAACTGTTACCACTTTTAAAATTCAGATTCGCTAATTTTTGATAATCATTATCAGATAATCCACCATATTCATTATTGGCACTACTAGCTGATTGAATTGGACTTTGACTGACAGCTTTTTTTTGACTAGAGCTAGATTGTTTGCTAGATATGCTAAATTTAGGTGCGTTAGTATTATTTGAAGTTGTACTTTTGCCTGAATTAAATAAACCACCCCATATCAAAATGCCCAACAAAATAATACTGGTAATAAGTGTTGTTGTTGCGGATTGCTTCTTTTTTCTTCTGCGTTTTGCCATGAAAATACCCTCCATATTATTATCTACATTATAAAAAAAGAGGCTTTACAATTAAAGCCTTTTCTTCATTAACTACGTGCCCAATCATCTAACATATTTAAGAAGAAAGTTTCAGATAGTCTTTTTATTTTTGCGCCATTTTTGATTAAACTACGCGCTTCATTTAATTCAAGATTATCTTTTTTTAAGAAATCATGATCTCCCATAATTAAATAATTAGTATTCATCATTGGTTTTTCTTGCAAATTTCCACCTAAATTAGTTATCATTTTAGATCCATCTGCTTGATCCATCTGCAAATTATTAGTTAAAACAATATTTTTTGCATTTATTGGATTACGGAAACCTAATTGAATGAGATCAATATCATCAGCAGTTAAATCAACATTTTTAATTTTATTTTGGACTTGTTTCAACATATCTGGTGTGAAATTTTCTTTAAAATCATCATAAACTTTTTTAGTATCAATTGAATCATCTAAACCGCGATGCTGTTCTATTTGAGCAATTCCTGCCCGTTGCATTACATCAATTAATCTATTATGTTGTCTTGGGTAAAATACACGTGCAAATCGTAATACATCTACATAATTATTTGACAGCACTGGTAATTTGTATTTTTTCATTAAGTCATATAAAAAATTCAGATCAAAATTTACATTGTAGCCAATGATTGTATCTGACCCGATAAATTTTCGAAACTGCTCAGCAGCAACTGCAGCTGGGACACCTTTTTCATTAATTAATTCTTCACTAATTCCGTTCATTTTTGTTAAAAATGCAGGAACTTTAGTTGAATCAGGAAATTTCACTAAATTGGTATATTGATCTACTATCTCCCCATTACGAACCTTTATCCCACCAAGTTCAGTTATCCGATTATATATTGGACTTAATCCAGTTGTTTCAATATCAAGTAAAGTATAATCATTCAAAAAATCAGGGATTTCCTTACCTTTTTTGCGTAACTTGTTTTGTGCACCAGGTATATTTAAAACCCCATCTTTTATAGTTATTGCCATTAATTTTCTCCTCGAATTTAATACATTTAAATTTTAACATCTAATAATCATTTATTTTAGCAAGATAACTTATATTTAATATTGGCATTTCATGAAAGAGCCTTCAAATACTTTGGGAGATAGGTTAAAATATAAACATATGTTTTGTTATCAAACTAAAAATTAAGGAGATATTTGAATTATGAAACAAGGAACAACCATTATTACTCTTGATAATGGTTATCATTTATGGACTAACACCCAAGGAAATGGAGATATTCATTTATTAGCACTGCATGGCGGTCCTGGCGGTAACCATGAATATTGGGAGGATGCCGCTGATCAACTTGCTAAACAGGGTTTAAATGTTCAAGTTCACATGTATGATCAATTGGGTTCATTATATTCAGATCAACCTGATTATAGTGATCCTAAAATTGCTAAAAAATATCTTACCTATGAATATTTCTTAGATGAAGTTGAAGAGGTCAGAAAAAAATTAGGTATTGATAATTTTTACTTAATTGGTCAAAGTTGGGGCGGATTATTAGTTCAAGAATATGCTGTAAAATATGGTAATCATTTAAATGGTGCTATCATTTCTTCAATGGTTGATGAAATTGATGAATACGCAGCCGCAGTAAATAAGCGCCGCAAGGAGGTTTTATCCAAAGAAGAGATTGACTTTATGAGACGTATTGAAGCTAGCGGTGAATATGATAATCAACGTTATCAATCAGATGTTCAAATCTTAAACATTAATTTCGTTGATCGAAAGCAACCTTCAAAGCTATACCATTTAAAAGATTTAGGTGGAACAGCAGTATATAATGCTTTTCAAGGTGATAACGAATTTGTGATAACTGGAAAACTAAAAGATTGGCATTTTAGAGATCAACTTCATAAGATTAAAGTTCCAACTTTATTAACTTTTGGTGAACATGAAACTATGCCACTAGAAACTGCAAAAACTATGAATAAATTAATTCCAAATTCACAATTGGTAACTACTCCTTATGGAGGACATCATCATATGGTAGATAATCCTGATGTTTATTACGCACATTTAGCAGAATTTATCCAATCAGTAGAAACAAATACATTTAATAAATAGAAAAAAGGACGTTTTTGAAAAACGCCCTTTTTTTCTATTTACGAGTAAATCGCTGTTTAATTTTTTGAATTACACTCAATGCACGTCTAATGTGATCGCCAGGTATATAGTTACGAATTGCTCTTAATGTTCTTTTGGGATTTTTCGTTGCAAAAATAAATGTACCATTTTTTCTAGTACGAATTTCGAAGCGAGGAATCCATTTTCCACCAAAATAAACATCAGCTACAACCATTGTAACTTCATCCCATGGAATTTGAACGTAGTCTTCTACATTTCTATCATTATAAAATTCAAATGCTTTATCGCCAACCATAACTTTGCCATATACAGCAATAGATCTAAACCATGTTGCATCAACTGTTAAGTCAACTTTTGTATTCAAAGATTGTGCCATTTTAAATTAAAGTAATCCAATATAGTGTCCAGCAACACCAATTACGAAAATTCCTAAAATAATGATAATCGGAGAAACTTTCTTCTTTAATAACCACATACATAAGAATGTTAATAATAATGCTGCAAATCCAGGAATCAATAAGTCTAAGTTTTGTTGCAATGTTGTTGTCTTAACAGGAGTCAAAGATTTGCCTTTGCCCATGTCCCATTGTAATAATGCTTGTTGAATTCCTTTACCACCTGCTGGTAATTTACTCCATTCAATATATCCACCTTTTTGGATAGGACTTTGTGAAACTATAGGCTTAAAATCAATTTTAACCCAACGTTCAATCAAAGCACCCAAAACGAACATACCCATCATAGCGGCACCACGAGTAACCTTTTGCAATAAACCACCAGATAAGTCTTCAGTAATCTTAGAACCTAAATTATAACCTAGTTCTTGTGTATACCATAAAAAGGCAATACGCATGATGTTCCATAAAACAAAGAACAAGATAGGTCCCATAACGTTACCTTGAATAGCTAATGAAGCACCTAAAGCAGCAATAATTGGTCTCATAGTGAACCAAAATACTGGGTCACCAACACCAGCTAAAGGTCCCATCATACCAACCTTAACACCTTGAATAGCTTCATCTTCAATTTCAGCACCATTAGCACGATCTTCTTCTAAGGCAAGAGTAACACCTAAAATAGGAGCTGCTAAGTAAGGGTGAGTGTTAAAAAATACTAAATGTCTTTGAAGTGCTTCTGCCAAATCTTTTTTATCAGGATAAAGTTTTTTCAAAGCAGGGATTAAGCTGTATGCCCAACCACCATTTTGCATTCTTTCAAAGTTCCATGAACCTTGTAAAAAAGTTGAACGCCATGAAACACGCATACGATCAGCTTTTGTTAAATGGATTTTTTTATCAGCCATTATAATCGTATCCTCCTTTTTAATAATCATTCAAAATGTCGCCAAGTGGGTCACCAGTACCTGATGAAGCGTCATTTCCACTATTATTGTTTGAAGATTTACCTTCTAATGCTAAATAAATTAATGCTAATGCTAAACCAATTGCACCTAAAGCGATCAAAGTTAAATCTTGAACAGCTGCCAAAGCAAAACCAATTGCGAAAAATGGCCATACTTCACGGTTAGCCATCATGTTAATAACCATTGCATAACCAACAGCAACAACCATCGTACCACCAATTGACATTCCTTCATTTAACCATGCAGGCATTTTTTCAAGTAAGCCTTGTACAACATTTGATGGAATAGCTAATAACAAAGCTGCAGGAATTGCAATTCTCAAACCTTGCAAAGCAATAGCAATATATTGCCACATGTCGATCTTACGATAATTTCCCTTTTCGGCATCTCTATCCATAATATGAACAATGGCAGTTGAAATAGTACGAACAACCATAGTCAAAAATAACCCAGCTACAGCCAAAGGAATAGCTATACCAATAGCAGTACCAATGCCTTTTTGTCCATTACCACCTTGAATCAGGATGATAGCAGAAGCAACACCAGCTAATGCAGCATCTGGAGCAATAGCTGCACCAATATTAGCCCAGCCTAATGCAATCATTTCAAGAGTACCGCCTAAAATAACACCTAAAGTCAAATGACCAGTAACTAAACCAATCAAAGTACATGAAACTATAGGTTGATGAAATTGAAACTGATCCAAGATACCTTCCATACCAGCTAAGAAGGCAACTAAAACAACCAGTATCATTTGAATAATATTCATTTATTATCCTCCTAATAGATTATTTATTCTTTTGCTCATCAATTAATTTTTGAGCTTTATTTAACAAATTATTGAAGTTTTCAGCACTATCTGAAGGAACTTTACGAACATCAAATTTAACGCCCATCTTTTCCAATTGTCGATAAGTGTCTACATCCTTTTGATCCATTGCTAAAACAGTATTAACATTTACTTTACCGTTACTGTAAGCCATTGATCCAATATTTAATGTCTTAATATCCACGCCATCCTTGATTGCGCGTAAAGCATCTTCAGGATTTTCAAATAAAATTAATGCATGTGTATTACCAAAACGTGGATCTTTGACAACTTCAGCCATCTTTTTAATTGGAACAATATTAGCATGAACACCTGCAGGAGCAGCTTCTTCGATCATAGTTTTGCGCAATTTATCTTTTGAAACATTATCTGAAACAACGATAATACGATCAGGAAGTGTAGCCTTTGTCCAGCCAGTAGCTACCTGGCCATGTAATAAACGTGAATCAATTCGTGCTAATACAAATTTAATATGACCATCACCTAGTACTGTTCCTTCAGGTATTGAGCCTGTAGGTTGTTTTGAACTAGTGACTTCTTTTTTAACCGTAGTTTTAGGCATTAAGCTTTCAGGTTGAGTCTTAATTCCGTCTTTTGCGGGTTCAACAATTGCAGTAGCAATTTTTTTAGCTGAATTTACAGAAAATCTTTGAGACAAAGATTCAATAACCATAGGTAAATTCATACCTGTAACAATAGCCCAATTAGCAGCTTTTTCTGCTTTATCCTTAATCAAATTATTTGCTTGATTAAAAGGAGTACCTCCCCATAAATCGATTAAGAACAACACTTCATCTTGATTATCAAATGAAGCAATGGCATCTTCCATCTTAGCGCGAATATCATCAGGACCTTCATCTGGCTTTAAGATAACATGTGCAAAATTATCTTGTTTACCAAAAATCATTTGAGCAGATTGTGCAATACCATCTGCAAATCCACCATGACTTGCTAGGATAATTCCTACCATTTAATTCCCTCCTCTTTAATAAACCTTATACTGACATACAAACATTATTTTACTATAAAATTGGTCTAAATGCGCACAAATTTATTAACATAACACGTTTGTAACATTATCAGTTCAACGTTGTAAACGGAATCAAGGGTAAAAACTTAATCAAAAAAGTGCAATAAAAAAAGAAAAGACTCTCATCTTTCCTTCTCACTTTACTCCGGTTGCCAGGTTCGAACTGACGACATCTTGATTAACAGTCAAGCGCTCTACCAGCTGAGCTAAACCGGATTATTAAAAAAAGCACGGCAGCTACCTACCCTCGCAGGCAGTTTCCCACCAACTACTCTCGGCGTTAAGAAGCTTTACTTCCGTGTTCGGCATGGTTACGGGTGTTTCCTTCTTGCTAGCGCCACCGCACTTTTCTTCCTCTTTTTGAGCTCTTACACTCAAAACTGAATAACAACTTCCTTACCTTACAATCTCTTTGGTCAAGTTCTCGACTGATTAGTACTGGTCTGCTCCAGATATCACTATCCTTCCACTTCCAGCCTATCTACCTCTTAGTCTTAGAGGTGTCTTATTGCTTTACACAAAGGAAATCTCATCTCGAGGGGGGCTTCGCACTTAGATGCTTTCAGCGCTTATCCCGTCCACACTTAGCTACCCAGCGGTGCCATTGGCATGACAACTGGTACACCAGCGGTGTGTCCATCCCGGTCCTCTCGTACTAAGGACAGCTCCTCTCAAATTTCCTACGCCCACGACGGATAGGGACCGAACTGTCTCACGACGTTCTGAACCCAGCTCGCGTGCCGCTTTAATGGGCGAACAGCCCAACCCTTGGGACCGACTTCAGCCCCAGGATGCGACGAGCCGACATCGAGGTGCCAAACCTCCCCGTCGATGTGAACTCTTGGGGGAGATAAGCCTGTTATCCCCAGGGTAGCTTTTATCCGTTGAGTGATGGCCTTTCCATGCAGTACCACCAGATCACTAAGCCCTAGTTTCCTACCTGCTCGAGTTGTCTCTCTCGCAGTCAAGCTCTCTTGTGCCTTTACACTCTATGAATGATTTCCAACCATTCTGAGAGAACCTTTGGGCGCCTCCGTTACTTTTTAGGAGGCGACCGCCCCAGTCAAACTGCCTGCCTGACACTGTCCCTGATTGCGATTTTCAACCTAGGTTAGGGCAACCGTAAAACAAGGGTAGTATCCCACCAGCGCCTCCAGCAAGACTAGCGTCCTGCTTTCTCTGGCTCCTACCTATCCTGTACATCTTTTACAGTTACCCAATATCAAGCTACAGTAAAGCTCCATGGGGTCTTTCCGTCCTGTCGCGGGTAACCCGCATCTTCACGGGTATTATAATTTCACCGAGTCTCTCGTTGAGACAGTGCCCAAATCATTACACCTTTCGTGCAGGTCGGAACTTACCCGACAAGGAATTTCGCTACCTTAGGACCGTTATAGTTACGGCCGCCGTTTACTGGGGCTTCAATTCGCGCCTTCGCTTGCGCTAAGCGCTCCTCTTAACCTTCCAGCACCGGGCAGGTGTCAGCTCCTATACGTCATCTTACGATTTTGCAGAAACCTGTGTTTTTGATAAACAGTTGCTTGGGCCTCTTCACTGCGGCTGATCTTTCGATCAGCGCCCCTTCTTCCGAAGTTACGGGGCTATTTTGCCGAGTTCCTTAACGAGAGTTCTCTCGCTCACCTGAGGATACTCTCCTCGACTACCTGTGTCGGTTTGCGGTACGGGTAATACCTCTCTTGCTAGAAGCTTTTCTTGGCAGTGTGACTACATAACCTTCGCTACTTTAATTTCGCTCCGCGTCACAGCTCAGACTTCCTAAAAATAAGCATTTTACTCATCTTTATCCTTACTGCTTGCACATGGATTCCAGCTCCATGCGTTACTTGCCTCCTGCGTCCCTCCATCGCTATTAACGATTAGTATTAGTACAGGAATCTCTACCTGTTATCCATCGGCTACGCTTCTCAGCCTTACCTTAGGCCCCGACTTACCCTGGGCGGACGAGCCTGCCCCAGGAAACCTTAGTCTTGCGGTGGACAGGATTCTCACCTGTCTTTCGCTACTCATACCGGCATTCTCACTTCTAATTGCTCCACCAGTCCTCTCGGTCTGACTTCTCCGCTATTAGAACGCTCTCCTACCACATACTTTTTCAAGTACATCCACAGTTTCGGTACTATGCTTAGCCCCGGTAAATTTTCGGCGCGGCGTCACTCGACTAGTGAGCTATTACGCACTCTTTGAATGATTGCTGCTTCTGAGCCAACGTCCTAGTTGTCTGCGCAACTCCACATCCTTTTCCACTTAGCATAGATTTTGGGACCTTAACTGGTGATCTGGGCTGTTTCCCTTTCGACTACGGATCTTATCACTCGCAGTCTGACTCCCGTGTATGGATATCTGGCATTCGTAGTTTATCTGGATTCAGTAACCCCTGACGGGCCCCTAGTCCAAACAGAGCTCTACCTCCATTATCCTTTCTCACGAGGCTAGCCCTAAAGCTATTTCGGAGAGAACCAGCTATCTCCAAGTTCGTTTGGAATTTCACCGCTACCCACACCTCATCCCCGCAATTTTTAACTTACGTGGGTTCGGCCCTCCAGCCAGTTTTACCTGGCCTTCAGCCTGGACATGGGTAGGTCACTTGGTTTCGGGTCTACGTCAACTAACTTATTGCGCCCTTTTCAGACTCGCTTTCGCTACGGCTCCGTCTTTTCTGACTTAACCTTGCTAATTAACGTAACTCGCCGGTTCATTCTACAAAAGGCACGCCATTACACTTTAATGTGCTTTGACTATTTGTAGGCACACGGTTTCAGGTTCTCTTTCACTCCCCTTCCGGGGTTCTTTTCACCTTTCCCTCACGGTACTGGTTCACTATCGGTCACTATCGAGTATTTAGCCTTACGAGATGGTCCTCGTCGCTTCAATCGGGATTCCTCGTGTCCCGACCTACTCAGGAGAATACTCACACTTCGCTTCGATTTCGACTACAGGGTTCTCACCTTCTTTGACTTACCTTCCCAGATAATTCGTCTATCTCTGCTCTTATGCTTTATCGTATTTCCTACAACCCCATAAAATAAATCCTATGGTTTAGGCTCTTTCCTGTTCGCTCGCCGCTACTAAGAAAATCGATCTTTCTTTCTCTTCCTGCAGCTACTTAGATGTTTCAGTTCACTGCGTCTCGCCTTTATCAGCTATGTATTCACTGATAAATAATGCATCTCTGCACTGGGTTCCCCCATTCGGATATCTCCGGGTCTTAGCTTACTTACTGCTCTCCGAAGCCTTTCGTGGTTCGTCACGTCCTTCTTCGCCTTATAGTGCCTAGGCATTCACCGTGCGCCCTTTTCTACTTGACCTAACTTTTTCGTTCGATCGCTCTCTATTTACGCTCTCGGTCTTTTCTCTTTGATTGTCTCGGTTTTTTTCGTTGTTATTCAGTTTTCAATGTACTAACTTGAGAGTTACTACTCTCAAAACTAAACAAAGTTTCTTTAGTGTGCTTCCTGGTCTTTGGATACTTCTCTTAGTATTGCTACTCTCCATATCCTTTGCCTTTTCCTTAGAAAGGAGGTGATCCAGCCGCAGGTTCTCCTACGGCTACCTTGTTACGACTTCACCCCAATCATCTGCCCCACCTTAGGCGGCTGATCCCTTGCGGTTATCTCACCGACTTTGGGTGTTGCAGACTCTCATGGTGTGACGGGCGGTGTGTACAAGGCCCGGGAACGTATTCACCGCGGCATGCTGATCCGCGATTACTAGCGATTCCAGCTTCGTGCAGGCGAGTTGCAGCCTGCAGTCCGAACTGAGAACAGCTTTCAGAGATCCGCTTACCTTCACAGGTTCGCTTCTCGTTGTACTGCCCATTGTAGCACGTGTGTAGCCCAGGTCATAAGGGGCATGATGACTTGACGTCGTCCCCGCCTTCCTCCGGTTTGTCACCGGCAGTCTCATTAGAGTGCCCAACTTAATGCTGGCAACTAATAATAAGGGTTGCGCTCGTTGCGGGACTTAACCCAACATCTCACGACACGAGCTGACGACAGCCATGCACCACCTGTCTTAGTGTCCCCGAAGGGAATGCCCAATCTCTTGGGTTTACACTAGATGTCAAGACCTGGTAAGGTTCTTCGCGTTGCTTCGAATTAAACCACATGCTCCACCGCTTGTGCGGGCCCCCGTCAATTCCTTTGAGTTTCAACCTTGCGGTCGTACTCCCCAGGCGGAGTGCTTAATGCGTTAGCTGCAGCACTGAAAGGTGGAAACCTTCCAACACTTAGCACTCATCGTTTACAGCATGGACTACCAGGGTATCTAATCCTGTTTGCTACCCATGCTTTCGAGCCTCAGCGTCAGTTGCAGACCAGAGAGCCGCCTTCGCCACTGGTGTTCTTCCATATATCTACGCATTCCACCGCTACACATGGAGTTCCACTCTCCTCTTCTGCACTCAAGATTGACAGTTTCCGATGCTATTCTTCGGTTGAGCCGAAGGCTTTCACATTAGACTTATCAATCCGCCTGCGCTCGCTTTACGCCCAATAAATCCGGACAACGCTTGCCACCTACGTATTACCGCGGCTGCTGGCACGTAGTTAGCCGTGACTTTCTGGTTGATTACCGTCAAGTCAAGGGCAGTTACTCCCCTGACCTTTCTTCACCAACAACAGAGCTTTACGATCCGAAAACCTTCTTCACTCACGCGGCGTTGCTCCATCAGACTTGCGTCCATTGTGGAAGATTCCCTACTGCTGCCTCCCGTAGGAGTTTGGGCCGTGTCTCAGTCCCAATGTGGCCGATCAGTTTCTCAACTCGGCTATGCATCATCGCCTTGGTAAGCCGTTACCTTACCAACTAGCTAATGCTCCGCAGGTCCATCCTTTAGCGACAGCTTACGCCGCCTTTTAAGCTTCAATCATGCGATTAAAGCTTTTATCCGGTATTAGCTTCTGTTTCCAAAAGGTATCCCAGACTGAAGGGCAGGTTACCCACGTGTTACTCACCCATCCGCCGCTCGCCTGTATCTATTTCCATTCCGAAGAACTTCTATAGGCAGGCTCGCTCGACTTGCATGTATTAGGCACGCCGCCAGCGTTCGTCCTGAGCCAGGATCAAACTCTCAATTTTAAAAGTTTGAGCTTTTTAGCTCTAGATTTTTTTGATTTGTTTATCTCAAATTTATTGCTTGCGAAATTGACTTCGCTTATTTGTTTTGGGTTCTTACACCCGCACACTATTTAGCGAAACTTTGTTCAGTTTTCAAAGTACTAACTTGCTTTGTAAAAAGCCTTTATTAGTTTATCATAACTCGTTCTTTCTTGTCAAGAACTTTTTGATAAATCTTTTGCGCCGCTCAGCCTTTCAACTGACGACATCTAAATATATTACTAGCTTTGTTTCTCTTTGTCAAGAACTTTATTCTTTATTTTTTAACTTCTTGTTCAAGGCTTTTAAGCTTCTTGTTTTATATCTTGGATATCGTTTTTTGCGACTTAAATAATATATCATTTATCTTGCTTGTTTGGCTAGTCTTTTGCATAAAAAAAGAGCCTTTTTGGCTCTGATTTTTTTAATATAAAGTACTTTCTTTGGTAATTTTAGTCATACCATGCATATATGGAACTAATACATCGGGGATTGTGATTGAACCATCTTCATTTTGATAGTTTTCCATAATTGCAGCTACAGTTCTACCTACAGCAAGTCCAGATCCATTCAACGTATGAACTAATCTAACTTTATCATCTGCATCGCGATAACGAATCTGTGCACGACGAGCTTGGAAATCAGTACAGTTTGAACAACTAGAAATTTCACGATATTTATTTTGAAATGGAAGCCACACTTCTAGATCATATGTCTTAGCACTTGTAAAACTTGCATCCCCAGTTGATAATGCAACAACATGATATGGTAGATCCAGTTTTTGCAATAACGTTTCTGCATTATGAGTCAAGCGCTCTAGTTCATCCCAAGAATCTTCTGGTTTAACAACTTTAACCATTTCTACCTTATTAAATTGGTGCATTCTGATTAATCCTCTAGTATCGCGGCCTGCACTACCAGCTTCACTTCTAAAAGCAGGAGTCAATGCAGTTACATTAATAGGAAGTTTATCTTCATTGACTATTCTATCACGGAAATAATTTACTAGCGGTACTTCTGCAGTTGGTATTAAAGTTAAATCCTTTGGTTTATCAGGATCATCATTATCTACAATTGTATAAACATCTTCAGTAAATTTAGGAAATTGACCTGTTCCTTGCATTGAATCATCATTTACTAAATAAGGCGGAATTACTTCAGTATATCCTTCAGAAGTATTAGTATCCAAAAAGAAATTGTAAACTGCACGCTCTAAGAGCGCACCTGCACCTTTATAATATACAAAACGTGCACCTGAGACTTTAGCTGCAGTATCAAAATCCAAAATATCTAAATCCACCCCTAAATCCCAATGAGCCTTTGGTTCAAAATTAAATTTAGTTGGAGTTCCCCATTTACGAACTTCTTGGTTATAACTTTCATCAGGACCAATTGGATCAGAATCAGCTGGGAAATTAGGCAAACGCAACAAAATATAATTTTGTTTTTCAGTTAATTTATCGATTTTAGCATCTAATTCTTTGATTTTTTTGCCAACTTCACGCATCTCGCTAATCGCTTGGCTAGCATCTTCTTTATTGCGTTTTGCTAAAGCAATTTTTTTAGATACGTCATTACGTTGAGCTTTTAAAGTTTCGCTTTCATTGATACTTGCACGTCTTTTTTTATCAATTTCTACTAATTTATCTAGAGTTTCTGGTTTTATCCCTCTAGTAGCGAGTTTTTTCTTAGCCCAGTCAAGACGATCTCTAATAACTTTTATATCTAACATATTTCCTCCTATAAATAAAAAAGCCGATCTATCCACAACAACAGTTGGGACGAATCGACTATAGCTTCGCGGTGCCACCCAAGTTTGGCAAAAATTGCCACACTCATATTTTGCAATAACGGTGCAACCCCGTACAACTATTCATTGTCCATTAAATAAAAACCTGGAAACGACTATGCATCTGCTCACACCAAACGCAGACTCTCTGAAGCAGTCTTAGGGTTTTATGTTTAAATAAATTCTATCATGATCAAAAAATAATGCAATCATAAATTGCTTTTCCATTGATTTGATTTTAGTAAATAATAATCTTCTTGTTCATTTAATGCACTATTAACTAAACTATAATCAACCTTGTACATATAATGAAAACCAAATTTTTTTAATAGTTGTCTTGATGGAATGTTATCGCTGTACACACCCGCCCAGATCTCTTGCAACCGTAGGTCACTAAATGCATATTTTAATATTAAATGCACCGCTTCTGACATTATGCCTTGTCGCCAAAACTTTTGATCAAGTAAATAACCTAATTCTTTTGAATTAGTCGTCCTTTTATACAGCTCAATAATGCCTATCATTTTATTAGTAGCATTTAAACAAATTGCATAACTATAATCTCTTTTCATATATCTAGAAATTGATTTTTGTGCTTGTATCAAGGTATCAACTTGTGCAAAATTAGCCCATTTATGGTAAATGGGATTTTTTGACCATTTCAAAATTGTCACAGCATCGGTAGGAATAAATTTTCTTAGATATATCCTTTTGCCTTTTAGTGATGTATCAAATGTGCTATCCATTTTGTCCCATACATTAACCCTAAACTATATGCAGCTATTGTCCATGGTTTACATAAAATTATAATCCAAAAATAAGTCCAGAATTTCATCTGTGTAAGTCCAGAGATCATACATAAAACATCATCCGGAGCTGCTGGAGCTGCAATACATATTGCAAAAAACCAATTATATTTTTTCTGGTTTTTAGTCCATTTCATGTACTTTTCTAGGGTTTCTTCTGAAACTAAATGTAATATAAAAGGCTTTCCATAATATCTTGATAAGAAAAAAATTATAAATGATCCAATACAAATTCCAACATAATTATAAATAAAACCAGCTGTAGGTCCAAAAAATATTACCCCAGCTAGCAGTGAAATACCACCTGGAATAATAGGAATAACCACCTGCACTATCTGGATTAAGACAAATACTACTGGACCAATGATTTGCTTATTAGCCAGATATGCTTTCATCTTGGTTTGACTAGTAAAAATTCCTAAATGCCACCAGTATATACATAAGATAATAATTATTATACTCGTCGTAATAGTTAAAATATTAATTAATTTTCTACTTGCTTTTGGCGAAAGATGCATATAATTTTCCTACCTTTCTAGTAATAGTAATTTTACCAAAAAAAGTATTTTTAAACTAATTTTTAGCAATTACTAATTAAATACAGTTTTTCATAATAAATAAGCCAAATTACTAGCCAAATATGGCATTTATTTTTTATAATATAAATGCTAAAATCCAAGTTAGCTTAGAAAGGAAACTTTTTTATGGTCGTTATCAAACAAAATGTTACTTATGATCAAGCTCACAAATTAGCGACTGATATCTACTTTCCTAATGATACCAATTCTAATACAAAAATTTTGATCTTTTGGCATGGTGGTGGATGGTTTCGTGGTAATAAAGATTCGGTAAAAAATATTGGTATTAGATTTGCAAATGCCGGGTTTATGACCTTTATCCCTGAATATCGTCTCGCTCCTGCATATACTTTTCCTGCAGCACATATTGATGCAGAAAAATTTATACAATGGCTATTAAAATCAAAATATACTGATCCAGATGATCTGAATAACATAGCTCAAATTGGTGCTAGTGTTGGGGGAACAATGGCATTGCAAATAGCTGGTAAATACGGGTTTTCAACAGTTACATGGTCTGCTCCTGTTAGTTTTTCAGATTGGATTAAAAACCACCCAAAAATAAAGCCTGCACTCGATCCTGCAAAAGAGTTAAATTTGCAACAAACTGATCAAATAAATCAGGCCTTTTATAAATATTTTACACTAACTTATGCTGGTGCAAATAATCCTGATATATTAAAAAAACTCGATGCTACTAGTTATGATTATACTAACTTGAAGCATTTGATGATGATCAACTCAGCAAATGAATTAACAGAAATAGATACAGTATTAAATTTTGTGAAATTTTTAGCCAAAAATAATCACGAAGTTGAACTACTGATTATCAAAGGAACTCGACATGCTATGTCATACAGTAAGGAATATATCGATGAAACACTCGACTTTTTATATCAAGCAAATAAAAGGAATAATATAAGCAATGATTAATATTAAAAAATTCGTAGAAATTCGTAAATCACTAAAATTATCACAAACTGAATTATGTGATGGGATATGTACTCAATCTACATTAAGTAAATTTGAAAATAATGGTCGTGTGCCTTCATTCAAAATTGTACAAAAGTTGTGCAGCCGCATGAATATTACAATCGCTGATATTATGGTACCAACTATTGAAGCAGATACTGAAAAATCTTTGTTTGATGCAGATCTTGCTTTCAACACTTTCCAATATACTAAAGTTACCAAGATTTTAAAAGGCATTAAGAAAAAGCAACTCACTAAGCCACAAGAAAAGTATCATTATGACTATTTAGCAGGACAACTTGCTTTAAAAGTTGATCATGATGAAATGGGAGCATTATATTACTTCAATGGTATTTTAACTGCACCAAATATGTATCCAAATGATATTTATCGTTTGTTAGCATTAAATGGTTGTAGTGAAGTATATGCATCAAAAGGCGAAGCTGATAAGGCAGAACATTATTTTGACCAAATCATGAAATACATTATGGATGTTAATATTACTAACAACCAACTTGCTATGCAGGTATTGTCAATTCTATTTTGTGTGGGTAATTTCTATGGTGAACAAGAAAAATATCGTCATTCAGATAAATTACTACAATATGCATACAAAGTTTGTGCAAATAATCATATTGTATTTTACTTATCACGTATATTATTCAGACTTGCATTGAATCAACAAGCTGAAAATGCTGATAAAGAAACAGTAATTGAATCATTAAATGATGCTGCAGCATTTGCAAGATTGAATGATAATAAGATCATTTTGGAACATGCTCAAAAAATGTTAGATGACTTACAATAATTAAATATGGCTTTATCATACTAAAATACGCTCCATATCAATGATACAGAGCGTATTTTTTATATAATTTGATAGCCAACTACAGGTTCTGATGGAATTATATTAAAGTCAAAAGTCTTTAATTTTTCAAATTCAGTATTGCCATCAATTAATGTAGTCACACCTTGTGCTAACATCAAATTCATCTTTTTAGGTTTATCTGGATGTTTGGTAAATGGTACTAACACAACTGGCTTATGCATAGCACGCATAAATCCAATTTCAAATGCACTACCATCATCTAAATCATCCATATCATACAAAAACACTCCAACAGTTGCATTAGTAATTCCAGTTAAATCATTTTGATAAGTTGCAACTTGCCACTTCAAACTGAAAAATCCAGCTTCTGGATTAGGATCATCTGCATCCACATATTCATTAGCAAATGGAAAATGTATATTTAATACAGTTGGATTTTTTGCTAAATACATTTGTGCTTTTTCTACACGATCTCTTTGATCTTTGTTATAAAATGGTGAACCTAAATAAATTTTACCCATTGGTGAATCATTAACCATATTTTTCCCCCTTAAATTTTTTAAAATTACTTATTTGTAAAATAATTGTACCATCAAGTTGATTTTTAATATAGGAAATAATTATTATATTAATCCATTGAAAGCGGTTATAATAAAAATATAATTGAAAGAGAGGTAATTTTTATGGCAAAATATCAATCTATTAATCCATATACTAATGAAACATTTGCAACTTATGATAATCCTACTAAAGAACAAATTGAACAATCTCTTAGCTTATCATATGCTCTTTACAAAAAATGGCGTCATGAAAAACCTGAAACACGTGCCAAATTATTACATCAAATTGCATTGAACTTCGATGCTCATAAAAAGCAAATGGCTGAACTGATGACCAAAGAAATGGGCAAATTATTATTTGAAGCCAAACAAGAAGTTGATATTTGTATTAGTATTTGCGAATATTATTCAAAACATGGTGCAGAATTTTTAAAACCAACACCATTAGACAACCCATTTGGTAAAGCTTATTATCTAAAACAAGCCACTGGTGTAGTTTTAGCATGTGAACCATGGAATTTTCCTTTATATCAAATTATTAGAGTCTTTGCTCCTAACTTTGTTGTAGGAAATCCCATTATTTTAAAACATGCTCACAATGTACCAGGATGTGCAGCATTAGCTGCTAAAATCATTAAACGAGCTGGTGCTCCTGAGGGTTCATTAATCAACTTATATTTAAGCTATGATCAATTAGCTGATGTTATTACAGATAATCGAATACAAGGTGTTGCATTAACTGGTTCTGAACGAGGTGGGATGGCCGTTGCCCAAGAAGCCGGCAAAAATCTAAAAAAGTCTACTATGGAATTAGGTGGTAATGATCCATTTATAGTTTTAGATGACGCAGATCCTGAATTATTAAGAAAAGTTTTATCAGATGCCAGAACATACAATGATGGTCAAGTATGTACTTCATCAAAAAGAATCATCGTCATGGAATCTCGCTATGATGAAGTATTAAATGATCTAAAAGAAATCTTTTCTAATTTAAAACCAGGTGACCCGCTAAAAGATTCTACATCTTTGCCACCAATGAATTCTATCAGATCAATGCAAAAACTCGAATCTCAAGTAGAACTTGCAACAAAAAATGGTGCAAAAATTAGCTACCAATATCCAGAAATTGATGAGGCAGGTGCATTTTTCAGACCAATGATTTTGACTGATATTGCACAAGATAATCCAATCTTTGATCAAGAATTATTTGGCCCTGTAGCACAACTTTATATAGTTAAAGACGATGATGAAGCAATTGAACTAGCAAATAATTCATCTTACGGTTTAGGTTCTTCAGTCATTAGTGCAGATATTGATCGTGCTAAAAAAGTTACTGCTCAAATTGAAACAGGAATGAGTGTAATCAATGGTCGCTGGATTACAGCTGGCGAATTACCATTTGGTGGAGTTAAAAAATCTGGCTATGGTCGAGAATTGAGTGAATTAGGTGAAATGGCCTTTGTTAATGAACATTTAGTTATTGACACTACTGAAATGAATAAATAATTTGACAAAAAATAAAAATGATTGATTTACTTTAAAAAGTTTATCAATCATTTTTTGATATCTTAAATTTATTTTGACTTAATCAGATTATACAAACTAAGTCCAGTTGTCATTAAACTCGCTAATACTAGCATGTAAAACGATGCTCCAACGAGTGCTGCACTATTAATAACTTGGTTAGCTAACTGTCCTGCTTGGCTAATAGTAGTGTTGCCAATTACATCATTGACTCTAAAAATTGCATAGATCAATAACCCAGTTTCCAAAAGTGAAGCAATAAAAGCAACTAATTTATGAAATCTTCCTAATCGAAGGGTTGCTATAACTGTAATTATCGGAACAAAAGTCAAAAATAGCCAGATTAAATATAATATTGCCGCAAACCATGCAGTATTTGTTCCTAATTGTGCTCTAGCCATTTGCAAAATAACTTGAGAAATCGAGATTCCATTACCAGAACTAGTGAAAAATACCACCAAACTAATTAATGCTGTTAATACAACTAACATCTGAATCATAGTATGAGTTTTGGGTATCTTTATTTCTGACAATTTTCTATCTTTGCTAGAAATTCGTTCTCCCACACGACTAGTGCCCGCTTCAACATGATTTACCACATTAGAGCCTATTTGATTCATTTTTTCAGTTAATCGTTTATCAACAGTATATTGAGTGATTTTTTTACTGCGCTCACACACAATAAATAGCCAAATCATTAAAACAAAGAAGCTAATCCATCCTAAGGCTCTAGAAAAGCTCATTAGGATCAATAAAAATACCCCTAAAACAAAAACAATTGTTACATTAGCACGAATCCATTCAATCATTGAAGCAACAGTTGAATTCTGTTTAATTGGTTTAAATTCATTATGATATACTGCTCGCCTCATCATTTGACTATCAATATTTTGATCTTCTCTTTTAGCCGATTGGTGTCGATCAGTAAAATAGTCTTCACGATATTTTTTTAAATTAAACCCACAATTTGGACAAATATTATCTTTATCAGTAATTGGATATCCACAATTTGGACAATTAGTCATATTCTCTCATCCTCATATCTCTTATTACACAAATTATACCATGTGAATAAATTTTATTAACAAGAAAAAATGCATCCCCTCAAGTTGAGAGAATACATTTTACTAATGCTTAATGCTTATTTTTATGTGTTTTTATTTCATCATAAGTTAGCTTAATTGTTGCAGATAAAGTAATTGGTATTAAAAATACTAATAATATCAATCCAATAATAACTACCACTGCAACTTCAATTAAAGTTGGAATTCCTGATGGTATCAATGCAGCAAAAGTACCACCTAAAATAATTGCTGCAGAGATAACTACTGTACCTATGATTGATGAAGCCTTTAATATACGTTCACCTGCACTACCATCTTGCAGCTGGCGATATCTTCTCATTAAAAAGATACTATAGTCCACACCTAATGCTATTAACATAATAAAACTAAAGAATGGTGTATTCCAAGTTAGCATGTCAGTATGTGCTAAACTACTTGCTAACCATTGAGTGAGATTTACTGAAGCAAAATATGACATCAATAATGTAGCTAAAATATAAATTGGTTGTAATAATGATCTAGTAACCACAATTAATGCAAGTCCAATACCAATAATCATAATTGCTGCAGTTCTAACAAAATCGCTGTCAGCAGTATTCTTCAAATCTTCAATATTTGAACTTTGACCACCCATTGCAACTGTTGCATCACCTAAATCAGTACCTTGCAAATACTTTTTAGCCATTGCACTTAATTCTTGTGATTTAGCTGCTGCAGTTTCTGCACTTGGGTTTGTCTTGAAGATAATGATGAACTTGGTAGCTTTTTTATTTTTACTCAAATAATAATTAGTGGATTCTTTAAACATTGGTGAATTCATAATGTCTTTAGGAATATAGAAAGTGTTCGCTGCACTTGATCGACCTAAGCCTGTTAAATAATTCTGCCCTTGCATCAATCCATTATTTACTTGACCAATACCAGTAGGAATTTGTGGAGCGTTTTGCGATAATTGACTTGCTCCATCATTTAATTGTGAAGCTCCATTTTGAGCTTGACCTACTGCATTTGAAACTTCGCTTAAACCACTAGATAGTTTATCCAATGCTTGGTTAGCTCCTGGCAATGCAACATTAGAAGCAGTAGCCAAAGTAGCAACTTGTTGTTTCAAAATAGCAACTTGCATTAACATCCCTTTTAAGTTTTGAGCAGTAGATGCAACACTAGTTAATGATCCAGCCAGTTGTTTATCAGCTAATCCTGCTGCTTGCAAGTTAACAGCTACTTGATTCAATGATTTTGTAGCAGCTTGTTTTTGTCCAGCAACTTGAGTATTTACTCCTGACAAAATAGTCATCAATGCTTGTTCCATTGCTTGTTTTTGTGTTGAATTAAGTTGAGCTTTGTCTTCAACTTGGCGGTATTGAGCGATGATTTGAGTAGAATTCAAATTGTCAGTATCAGATTTTTGCATTCCTTGCAAAATAGCACCAGCAGCTTGCAAATTATTGCCAATATTTTGCGCTTGAACTCCGGCATTAGTTAAATTGGAAGCTAATCCTTGAGTATTTACTGCATTATTAGAATTTTGTAATGCCCCATTTAATTGTTGAATTCCTGAATTAATCTTCGGCAATCCGGCTTGTAATTGCGCTAATTGACTAACATTTGCTCCACCCATCTGGCCTTGCAATTGACTAGACATCAAATTAAGTCCATTAACTAAGCTTTGCGATCCAGAGTGCAGTTGATCTAAACCGTTACTCATTTGGCTAGATCCATCTTGCAATTTAGTTAAGCCACTTTTTGCACTGTCAACACCTTTATTAACGGTGTTTAACTGATCATTAACATATAACTGTTTAACTTTTGATCCATATGGTTCAGTCACTGAAGTCACTAATGAGACATCTTTATCATTACGCAATTGTCTAGTTAATTGATCAATTTCCTTCAGATCTTTTTCATTATCTAAATTATGATTAGCACTAATATATAGATAGGAAGGCATTGCTGTACCTTTAGAAAAGTGCTTTTGTACAACTAATAATCCTTGCTTAGAAGGAATTGAGTTAGATAATTCATCAGTATTATCATAATTTAGTTTAGGAAAACTTGATAATACAAAAGGCAGTGAAACAACAGCTACAAGCAAAACTGCGATAACTGGATGCATTATTGAATGCTTAGATAATGAAGTCCAAATTTTGCTGGTACTTTCGCCTTCGAATTTCTTATCAGGCCAAAACATTTTCTTGCCTAAAACTGACATGAAAAATGGATTTAAAGTTAATAAAACAACTAATAATACAGCAACACCAACTGCTACTCCAACTGCTGAGCGATATACTGAAAACTTGGCTAACCCTAAAGCAGAAAACCCGATCAAAATTGAAGATCCAGAATATAAAATGGTTTTACCAACATGCTTTCTGGCTTTTTTTGTTGCCAAATGTTTATCCATGCCTTTACCAAGGTTTTCTTTAAATCGATCATATAGCAAGATATTGTAATCAGTACCTATTCCAAATAACACAATTACCATAAATACTTGAGTAAAGTTTGAAAATGGAAAATTAAATCTTTGTACGAAATTAGTCACTAAAGAAAATGATGTTAAAAATGAAATAGCAACTGTAGCTAATGATATTAGTGGAACAATAGGTGATCTAAAGACTAATACCAATACAATGAATATGAAAATTACAGAAATTGCTTCTGTCTTTTTAATACCTTCTTGAATAGAGCCACTAAAATCATCATTTAAAATATCTGCACCAGTTACATAAGTCCTGATACCACCAGTTTTAATAGCATTTTTTAACTGATCGTTAACATATGAAACACTACCGTGTTTTTTGGAAATGTTCATTTGAACCAGCCAAGTGGTACCATCTTTTGATTTTAATTGCTTTTTAGTAGCAATATTATCATTTGGACCTATCATTGATTTGATTCCATATTTACTTTTATGGTCTTTCAAATAATCAATTGTGGCTTGGACATTTTCTTTATCTTGACTATTCATTGCAGCAGATTTCTTATTAAATACTAAGGCAACATCATAGACATTTTTATTTTTTGAACCCCATTTATAATTGATTCTTTTTGCCACTTCAGATTGAACATCTCTTGGCAAAGTAATTGTTGAATGAGTACGTGTTAGTGCATTAACATTTGGCAACATAAATAAAGCAAATGCTAATAATGCAATCCAAGCAATTAAAGCACCAACATGGTTTTTTATTAACTTTTTCATTAATTTCCTTTCTCTATTTCTGCTGTTGGATTAACTAAACGCAAAATCATCTTATGATATTCTTTTGTAGCTTGCGCATTGTTTTCATCTGCAAATAATGACGAAGGAGTAATGTCAAAAAACACATAACCTAATACTGCGCCAATCAAAGTATGCAAAGATAATCGATCTTTTAAATTTGCATCTACTTGATCCATTAAAGTTATTGTCTTTTCTAATTCCTTATGTGCTCCATCATTAACATCTTCTGTGTATTGATCAATTTGAAACATTATTGCAGCTAATGCCCTATCTTGAAGCAAACTTTCACGCACAATATCTGCAAACTGCAATACTGCCTTGACTCCAGATAATCCTACTAAATTTTCAATTAATTTAGTATTCATTATTTTTAATCGCTTTTGAACAACAAGAGTAATTAATTGATGACGATTTGCTACATAGTGATATAAAGATTGCGACCTAATGTCTAACTCTTTAGCTAAATTAGGCATTGTCATTGCAGCTAATCCTTGAGTTTCAATCATTTCTGCTGCTTTATCAATTACTTTATCCAAATCAAGAACACGCTTTTTAGTCATTATTTACACCTCGAACTTTTTTAATCCTTGAATAATACTAACACTACACCACGCAGATTACAATCTACATTTAAAAGATTATTTATTTCATATTGTAGATTAAAAGTCGAAAATAAAAAAGCATTGAATTATTTCATCAATACTCTTGAAACTTAATGTTTAATCATCCATTTGGATATTTGTTCACCCAATGCAGCAAAATTAGCAGCATTATTGCTTGAAACAGCTACAATATAGGTCTTATTTTGATTTTGAACTAACATGACTGCATTATTTGCATCCGAGATTTGACTTGTCTGACCAACAACTTTGCTTGCTAATGCTCCTTTAGGCTGTTTCATCAGATCAGCCAAAATCGTTTGGTCTTTTCCACCTAATATTTTATTTTGATATATATTTTTTAAAGTAGTTGCAAGATCTGCAGCACTTATAGTGCCAACTACTTTTGAGCCAAACTTCCCACTAATCTTAATATCCGAAGCACCAAATTGTTTAGCTACACTATCTACTTCACTAGCTCCTACTTTGTTTAACAAGGCATTAGCTGCAGTTTGTCCATTTTGGCTCATCATATTTTGTTTCAAATAAGTAAGTCCATAGCCGATATTTGGCTTTAACATTTTTTCATTTGGCGCAACTTCATCCGGAGTGATCTTGATTACAGTATTTGCTGGCAGTTTTTTATTTTGTTCTAATTGCTCTACTGCAAGCAATACATATAACTTCATAATATCAGTTGCATTGTTTGACTTACTATTATAGACATCAGCTTTGTTTTTAGAATTAGTTAAATCAATGACACTAACTTGATAAATACTTTCATTACCCATAGCTTTTTTTATTACATTAACTAAAGCTTTATTGCTATTTTTACTAGTTTTTAATACTCCAGCACTTTCTTTAGCGTCTGGCAAATTAAATTTAGGTTGTTTAGATGTATTTGTTTTTTGTTTTTTGTTTTTATCTTGCACAATTACTAACTGAGTATTTTGGCTATGGTGCATATTATTATAATACAACATAAATGCCCCTAAAGAAGCAATCGCACAACCTACGATAATACTATTTTTCATGTCTTGCTCTTAATTTTGTTTAATAAAGGTTCGATCCGGAATACGAATTAAGTAATATCTTGTAGCCACTTGATTAGCATGTAATCCTATCCCATTTTGCCAAATATTTTTGTATCTTGAAGTATAAATTGCAAGATAAGCTTTTTGATATTTGATATCTTCCTTTTTTAATTGCCTTTCAGAATATGGAATCTTTTCAGCGGTAATATTTAATGGATTTGCACCATATGAAATTGAAGCACTGTTGTTATTGACAACTAATTTATTTCCTGCGTAAAAGATGGTATATGTCTGTATTGGCGATTTTTGTTTAGATGTTTTAACAGAAACATAGTATGAGTTTTTATTGCTAGGAGTTAAGATCAATGGACGATACTCTACTGTTTCTGTCATCCTGTTATGATCGCTCAAAGTTGGATTGTCAAAAAACATATTTGCAACCATCCAGATACTTGCAACTAAAAAGACAAGTATTTCAACTATATCTACTATTGTGGTTTTTACTTCAAATCTCTTATGGTCTTTAATAATCATAAGCAAATGACGTTTTCTAATATTTCTAATAATAAATAGCAAATACAATAAAATTGCCACCCATATTAAGACACCTAACCAATTCCAACTCATCTAAAAATCTCCCTTCATTAGTTATAGTATAAAATATTTACGCTAATATTTGAATATTGAAAATATTAAGGGGTTGTAAAGATTATCAAAAATAACTAAAATTAGTACGTAACAAGATAAATAATAGGTAATAAAAATGGTAGCAGTAGCATTTTATACAATTACTGGTCAAACCAAAAAATTTATTGAAAAGACAAAACTTAAAGCCCATCAAATCAGTGATGATAATCCGCAATATCAAATGGGAAGACCATATATTTTGATAGTTCCTTCTTATCAAGATTTTATGATGGATTCAGTTGTTGATTTTTTGACATATAAAGATAATAAAAAAAATATTGTTGGATTAATTGGAGTAGGCAACCGAAACTTTAACGACCTGTTTGCACAAACAGCAAAAAAGCTTTCAGTTACACTGGATGTGCCAATACTTTATCTTTTAGAATTTAATGGTACAGATCGCGATGTTAAAAATGTAAATCAAATCGTACAAGATCTATCTAAAGATGAACCAGTAACTAAGATTCAAAAACCAAAAGAATTAGTAAACAACAAAATTAGTTTTTTAAGTGATTTCAGAGATAAAAAATGACAAAACCTTATTTTCAAAAAAACGGCTGGAATAAAGTTGCGGATCGTGTAGATATATCCGCATGGGCTCGACTAAATGATGTCATTTGGGAGCCTCGACATGTACCAGTCAGAAAAGATAAAAAAGAATTCATAAATTTACCAGATAATGTTCAAGCTACAATTTTGCATGAATTTACAGCTTTGATTACACTATCAACCCTGCAAGTCAGAACAGGATTAGATCAAGTAAAAAAAGATGCTCAAACTCCTGAAGAATTTGCGGTATTCAATGCTTTATCATATTTAGAGTCAATTGCAAACAAAGGATATAACTATGTCTTACAAGAATTAGCAACTCCCAAGCAAATTGATGAAGCCTTTAATTGGGCTGAAAATAATGAACCTTTGCAAAAGCAATTATATGTGTTGAATAATATGTTGCAAAAAGGCGACATATTTCAAAAAAAGACTGCAGATGTGATACTAGAAGCAAGTTTATATCATTCTAACTTTTATGGTATTCTCTATTTATTTGGACAAGGAAAAATGAAGCGAACGGCAGAAATTGTAAAATTAGCTTTACGTGGAACTTCATTTGCTGGGATTTACCCTGGATATAAGGCTAGAACTTATCTAGAAGGTATGTCAAAACAAAAACAAGCTGATATCAACAAATGGGTAAATCAATATATTGATAAAATTTTAGTTAATGAAAAAAAGCACCTTAAATTATTATACGGTGATCTTGGTTGGTATGATGATGCATGTCAATATTTACAATATAGTTTGAATAAAGCCTTATTAAACTTAGGATTACAAAACAGATTTCCAGCAGATTCGGACTCTGTCAATCAAATAGCTATGACTGGCTTAGTTAAAAGTGCAGTATTTGGAGATTTCTTTTACTACACTAATAAGAACTCATTAACACATTATACTGAAATAAAAAAGGATGATTAATCATCCTTTTTTGCTTGTCGTCTTCTTTTCTGGCTTTTGATATTCTTTTATTTCTTGCAACTTAACTTCTATATTTGCAGCTAATTGCATAATATAATCATCAGGATGTGCTACTAGATCATCACCTGGTGCTAATTCATCAATTCGAAAGCCTGATACATTGATATATTCAGATCTAGTTTCAAAATAAACATTTACAGGATATGATTCATCTTCATTAACGAAGTTAGAAATCTTTTTATAATTTGCATATGGTAAATTTATAATATTTACTTCTAAACTAAATAATGCAGCTCTTCTACCTGCAACTGATATTTGTGTTTGAATTAAAGAATCGTGTTTTATTGCACTAGCAGTTTCTTTAACTAATTTAGAAGCTACTTCTTTGATTTTTTTCTTGCTTTTAGTTAAATCACTATATTTCACTGACTCCATATCTTGCAGATAATCTTCAGTCTCAATTCGCTCTTTTAAATCTTCAAATTTAATTTCCAAAATAAAATCCTTTCTATCCTTGCCATGGGGTATCTGTATATTGGTCATAAATTACATAATTATTAAATGGATTAGGATCATTCCAATTTAAATGATTATTTTCATTATTTAATCGATTTTGACGGGTTTCTTGATTATGCAACGTTTCATCAGGTAATCCCAAATTAGTTCTAACTTTATTAGAAACTCGCTGTAATTCTTTAGTTCTAGCAACTTGAATTGCGGCACCACTAATCCAAGCATCATGTCCATGAATATAATCGCTTTTAATATCTTTACCAACACTGCGATAGTTCATTGCAATTGACATCATATCATCAAAGGTAAGGTTAGTTCTAACATTTTTTGAAAAAGCGGTCAGAATCTTACGATAATTAGTTAATGACTTCAAAGACATCCCTTCTTTAACAATTGACATGATAATTTGGCGTTGTCTCATTTGGCGTCCATAATCGCCTCTCGGATCTTCTTTACGCATTCTTGCATAATCTAGAGCCTCTTTACCATTCAAATGCATTATACCCTTATGAAAAGTTGTATTATATGTAAAATCAAATGGAACATCAACATTAACTCCACCTACTGCATCAACCAATTCTTGCAAAGCTTTCATATTAACTTCCATATAATAATCAACTGGAGTATTTAACAAATTGGAAACTGTAGCAGTAGCTGCTTTATTACCACCAACTTGATATGCGGAATTGACTCTTGACATAAAGTATTTATTTCCAGAATCGCCCTTTATATCAACGAATAAATCTCGAGGAATAGATGTTAATGTACCTTGTCCTTTTTGTGGATTAGCTGTAGCTAAAATCATGGTATCAGAATTTCCTTGATCATGACGCCCTTCAATTCCTTGATCAACTCCTAAAATTAATACTGATACAGGTTGTTTATTAGCAATTTTTTGCGAAGTTTTTGCGCCTGCTTGAAAAGTATTATCAATTGCACTATGCACAGAAAAATATAAATGTGCTGCCCAAGCTACAGATACACTAACTGCTAACACAGCAATCAAACCCAAAATACGCAAGAATGGTCTACCTGGCTTTAATTTATTTTCAGATGCAGTAAAAGCTTGATTTCGAGTTAATTTATGTACATGTTGCCGTCTACGATATTCTTCGCGACTTTCTGGTTGATTTGAGTCCAATTGTTTGAGTTCCTTTCAAAATGGTCTATTACCTTTTTACCACTTTTTGTTATTAAATATGAAATAATGTCAACTTATTAATATTAACTTATCTTTTGCCTTTTTGGCTATGATAACGATAAAATAAAAATAATTATTTTGATAGAGAGGATAATAATTATGAGCATTCCTAATAGAAATGAAGTTCCACGTGAATTAACTTGGGATTTAACCCGTATTTTTAAAACTGATAAGGACTGGGAGCAAGCATTCGATCAAGCCCAATCACAAATAAATGATATTGCACAAATCAAAGATGACTTTACAAACTCAGCCACTAATTTATACCAAGGTATAGTCCAGATGCTAGCAATTAGCAGAAAATTAGAAAAAATTTACGTTTATGCAAGCATGTCTAGTGATGTTGACACAAGTAACTCCCATTATTTAAGCTTTAGTGCCAAAGCTAAAACTCTTGCTAGTCAATTTGAAGCAGCTACTTCATTTGTTAGTCCTGCTATTTTAAAATTAACTAGTGAAAAATTAACTGAATATAAAAATGAAATACCAAAATTAAAGCAATTTGATCATTATTTGGAACAAATTACTAATAAACGCAGTCATACCTTGCCTGCAAATGAAGAAAAATTAGTTGCTGATGCAGCTGATGCATTAACTTCATCTGAAACCACTTTTAATGTTTTGACTAATTCAGATATGCAATACCCATATGTTGAAACTGAAGATGGAGAAATGGTGCAATTATCTGATGGATTATACAGCTTATTAATCCAATCCCAAAATAGAAATATTCGCAAGGGTGCCTTCGATGCGATGTACGAAACTTATGGACAATTTGAAAACAGTTTAGCATCTACACTGGCAGGTAACGTTAAATCACACAACTATAATGCAAAAGTCCACAATTATCCTGATGCAAAAACTGCAGCTTTAATAAATAACGGTGTACAAACAATTGTTTATGATAATTTAATCAAATCAGTTAACCAACATCTTGATTTATTACATCGATATGTAGCATTGCGCAAAAAGGTATTAAAGCTCCCTGATTTACAAATGTATGATATGTATGTGCCTATTACTGGGAAGCCTGCATTATCATATACTTTTGATCAAGCAAAAAAAGAAGCCAAAAAGGCATTAGCTCCACTTGGCAGCGATTATTTAAGTCATGTAGATTATATTTTTGAAAATCGAGTTATTGATCCAATTGAATCTAAAGGAAAGGTTACAGGTGCTTATTCTGGGGGGTCATATGATACTGATCCATACGAGTTATTGAATTGGGAGGACAATATTGATTCTTTATATACTTTAGTCCACGAAACAGGACATTCAGTTCATTCTTGGTATACAAGACATAATCAACCTTATGTTTATGGAAACTATCCAATTTTTGTAGCTGAAATTGCATCTACTACAAATGAAAATATCTTAACTGAATATTTCTTAAAAACAATCACTGACCCTGAAACCAGAGCTTTTGTTTTAAATTATTATTTAGATTCATTTAAAGGAACATTATTTAGACAAACTCAGTTTGCAGAATTTGAACAATTTATTCATGAACAAGATGCAAAAGGTAATCCATTAACAGCTGATTATCTAAATGACTATTATGGTCAATTAAATCAAAAATACTATGGTGATAGTGTAGAGCCCGGTGGCGATATTGCAAAAGAATGGTCACGTATTCCACATTTTTATTACAATTTTTATGTTTATCAATATTCTACGGGTTTTGCTGCAGCTACGGCTTTAGCAAACAATGTAGTTCATGGAACTGATATGCAGCGTGAAGCCTACATTAACTATTTAAAATCCGGCTCTAGTGATTACCCAGTTGAAATTATGAAAAAAGCAGGGGTTGACATGACAAAGACTGCTTATTTAGAAGATGCGTTTGCAACTTTTGAAAAGAGATTAAATGAATTAGAAAAATTATTATAATCCATAAAAAATAGACTTGGCATTGATTTAACCAAGTCTATTTTTTATATACTTATTTTTTATTCAACAGTTAACTTGTCTTTCCAAGATTTAGCACCTGTTAAAACAGCATTTAAGTTTTCAATATTTTGTTTACCATGAGTTGCAAGCCATTCACGTCCTGCTTCTTCACTTACAGCGGCAAATGGTTTAATTGAAGGCTTCCAAGTAGCACGGCCACACAATACACCATTGTATGCAACACCTGCTTCATTAGCCATCTTAATTTCAGCAATAAATTCTTCAGATGTTACACCAGCTGATAAGAAGATATATGGTAATTTAGTAGCTTGTGATTGTTCTACTAATAACTTCTTAGCTTCATCTTGAGTATATACAACTTCATTATCACCATTAAATCCTTCAACGTATTTAATGTTAAAAGGCATTTCAAGTTTCAATACAGTTACGTTATATTGAGGCTTTGAGAATTCTTTAATAGTTGCCATAACTTTGTGAGGCTTTACTTTAGCAAATTCAGCACTTTGGTTATCTGGATTTGATGCACTATATGTTAACAATTCCAAAAATAGTGGCAAACCAACAGCCTTTGCTTCTGCACCAACACGTTCTACAAATGCGTGCTTTTTGTCTAAAATGTCATCACTTTCATCTGGATCGTAGTATAGCAAGAATTTAATTGCATCAGCACCTTGTTCTTTTAATCTTAGAGCTGATTCATGATCTAATAAATCTGGCATTCTTCCAGGTTCGGTTACATCATATCCAGTTTTTTCATAAGCTAATAACAATCCAGTACCCTTGGCACGAACTTTAGAAGCAGGTAACCCATATTCTGGATCAAGTAAGATACTTGATGCATATGGTGTCAATTCTTCAGAAATAGCTTTCTTGAAATCAACAATAGTAGTTTCATCAGCTGGCTTATTTGCAGCTGCTGCTAACATTTTCTTTAATGAACCTCTTTGGTCAATAGCTAATGCAGCGATGACACCATCCTTATTTGATAAATTATCCATGTGTTTTGCAACTTCAGCGTTAATAGTTGGCATATGCATATTCTCCTTTTGCATTTCAATCTTTCCGCACAAAATCATTATAACAAAATTTGTTAAAAAAAGTTCAATAATGTTTGACAATTTTCTTTTTTATCTTATTTAAAACGTTTTAAATGACTTTGAATCTTTTGATGGATTGGAATTAACACAACTAAATTCACAAATAATACTGTTGTCGCAAGCATAAATAAAGAAATATACCCAGCTTGATCAATTATAATTCCACCAAACAAGGGTCCCAACGCTCTACCTACAGAACTTGCTACCATAGTATAACCTTGATATTTTCCTTTGCTATTCATAGGAGATAAATCGTTGATATATGCAGGGATTGCTGGCATTACAGTAGCTTCTCCTAAAGTTACTATAATCATAGAAATTACAAAATGAAGGAAGTCTTTTGCAAAGATCAAAGTCACAAATGATAATGCAAACATCAGCATACCAAATAAAACTTGTTGAAAAAGTGTCTTAAAAATTTGTGGAAATCTAGTCAAAATCACTTGAACTAAAACAATAATTGTTGCATTAATTGTCCAAAGCAAACTATATAGATGAAATGGAATACCTAAAGAAACCATATAAACTGATAAATTAGATTCCCAGTTCATATACATTAGCCAAATAATTATCAATGTCACAAAAAAGCTATATGACAACCACAAGTTAGCTTTAGGCATTTTCATAAACTTAGCTTTTTGTTTTTGCTTTATTTGGCGCAATTTATGATAAGCGATGATTGGGTGATAATTAATAATTGAATTGACTGCAACTATGACAAACAATAAAGCAGCTACAACAAATAATAATGTAATTGAATAATCATACATATACCCAACTAATAGCGTACCTGTAACAACACCAAGATTTTGCGCAAAATACAACATGGTGAAGACTCTTCTTGCTGGATATTTTTTTAGACTAGTTGCAATTGAATTAATTAATGTTCCATTCCATCCAGCAAAAAATCCCGTTAATGTAAGCCACACCCAATATATTGGCCAGCCATGAAATGCGGCCATAAAAAATAAAATCGCTGCATCTGCAATTGCACCAGCAATAATTAAAGGATATGGATTTAATCGATCATACAATCTTCCTGCCAAAGTAGATCCTATAATATTGGCAACGCTATTAAAAAATAATACTATCCCAATAACTGATAAGCTAATATGTAGTTGTTTATTTAAATACACTGAAGTCAAAGGCCATATAAAACTTGCCCCTACCCATGCTGCAAATTCACCTAATAACAGCCAATGTATTTTGATTTCTTTTATATTATCGGAATTATGTGCAATATTCATATTTTTCACCCCCTAGAATTTTAGTGTAACAATCTTTTATCAAAAAAAGAATAGCATTCAAAAAATCTACTCTTAAATACTATTCTGTACAATATTTTAATTATCTATTTGGTTTTCTAAAGTCTTACTTCCTGTTAATTGCCTTAATCTAGTAATATCTTGAACCACTTCTAGACATCCTAAATAGTTATCATTATCATCTCTAACTGCATAAAATTTTAAATAAATAAACCTATCATGTATTTCAAACCAAAAATCACAACAATCTGCTAGTCCTTCATGAAATTCATCTAGGATATGTAATACTTTATCCAAACTTTTGGGAGGATGACATTTTATTACTGGTCGTCCAATAACACTCCTAGTTCTCGGAAAAACTCGATCAGTATCAGAAAACCATTTTACTCGATCATTTGCATCTACAAAAGTTAAATCTACTGGCAAAACATTAAAAATTGCTGGAATTTCTTTTAAACTTAATGCTCCCACTTGCATTTTGATTTTAGCATTTTGCATATCAGGTATTACAAGCTCAGCTTCTTTGCCTGCTTCACCTGCTATATATTCTTCATCACCACGCAAAGGCTTATCACTAATAGTGATATCATCCCTCACACTTGTTTGATTAATTTGAGCTTTATCTTGAATAACTTTAGCTTCATCAATATCCATCTGTGATGGTTTCCATGCTGGTGGGCGATTAATTAATGTGTAACCAATTTCTGATTCATCTTGTTTTACCGTATACCAGTCTTGAGGAGTAGCTACTTTTTCAACCATTGGTAACATAATTGCTTGCTCTTTAAAAATCATTTCTAAAACTTCTTTACAAGCACGCTCAATTTTCATTTCTATAACATATTTATCTGGCAATGGGGTTTGATTGACTGCACTAATTGCATCTTTGATCAGACCTCTAATTTGATCATCAACACCCCACATTACTTTAGGAGGAGCTGTGATTCCATATTTATCCATAATTAAAAAAATGGAATCTTCTTTTCGTTTATAATGCTTATCTATTTGCATCAAATCAGCTAATTCGCTGCAAATTCTTTCAAGCAATTCATTATTTTTACCATCTTGCTGCCACTTTTTTAGATCAGGCAATAACGAATCATTGATTAATGATGTAATTACTGTATTTTCTTGCTTTAATGTATTTACAGGATGTCCTGGAGTTAAAAATGCAGGGTTTTGCTTTGGTGCAGTAATATTTCCTTTAAAAACAACAACATGAACATTACATAAATCTTGAATATCAGCAGGATTTAAGCCACCTGCTATCAATGCTTGTTCTGCTCTAATAATCTCATTAACATCCACATTCCCTAACGTTTTTTCAAATAGCCTTTTAGCCTGTGTTAAATCGCCACCATTTTGAATAAAATGCAAAATATCTAATATTTGTTTTTGTCTTAATTTATCATTACTACTCATTAACCAAGTAGCCCCTTTGTTCAAATTCTTGTTTTATGGTCTTCAAATCAATATCCATTGCTTGAGCACCTAACTTGATATTCATTATACGACCAACAGTGTTGAGCATACCAGGAATTTTAATTCGTGTAAAACCAATTGCAACCATTATCTCAACAAAATCTGGATATTGGTCTGCTAAAATCTTTATTGGAGTGTTAAAATCAATTACTTTTTGACCGCTATTTTTAGGCGGAACATGCAGCCCTAATTCTCTTTGAGCTATTTTGCTCATACGATCCTTAGTCCAGACGGGATACCAGACCAGTTTAACACTGCAATGCTTAACTTGATCTAATTTTAAAATTGCCTTTTTGATTTCATTATCCAAATATCCACTCAACGGACATCCCATTACAGTTAAAGTCATTTTAATAGTTACTTGATCACCATCAATATCAATCCCATATATCAGTCCTAAATTAACTATATCAACTTGCAGCTCTGGATCAATTACCTCTTGCAATTGCTCAATAACTTTATCAGCTAAAGCCATGTCTTCTTCATTCATAATTAAATCCTCCCATAAAAAAAGAAATTGAATAATTCAATTTCTCTTAACGCACCAATTTATCCCATATTACCACTTTATTTTGAGCTAATGATTTAGGAACATCGATAATTCTTTGATTTGAACTACCTCTAAATTGCAGAGTCAAATCTTTTAAATCTTCTTCAAATCTTCCATCAACTAAAATATCAATTTTTGATAATAAATCTAGCTTATCGGGTGTTTCCTTCATCAATTCATCCCAAGTATATCCAGACCACGACCAAATATCTTTAGTATGACCAAATTCTTTGCGAATTCGATTGACTATTTTTAAACATACCTGAGTATTTAAAAATGGTTCTCCACCTAATAATGTTAATCCTTGAACATAACTTTCAGATAAATCTTTAATTATTCTATCCTCTAACTCTTGAGTATAAGGCTTTCCATAATTAAAATTTTGAGCTACTAAATTGTAACATCCTGGGCAATCAAATAAGCATCCACTCACATAAAGACTACATCTTACACCTTCACCATCAACAAAATTAAAAGGTTTATAGTCAGCTATTTTTTGCAAGCTATATTGCGAAGCTTTCCATTCTTTAGGTTTGGGATTTTTAGGCCTTTTCTTTGATAATCTAGTATTTAACTTAATTTCATTTTTGGGCTTATATTCATTACTATCCACAAAAATTGACTCACCATTAGAAGTAACTTTAATCAAATTTCCTCTAATATCAGGCCCTTGTTGATTGTTTTGATCTTTACTTGGCACTCATATTTCCTAACTGCATATGCTTTACACGATGAATTATTTCTTCATGACGACCATGAACCATTGGCCTTCTTAACGGATTACCTAAATATCCACAAGTCCTTTTTACACAATCGCAGGTCTTTGGGTCATGATTGCCACAGTCAGGGCATTCAAATCCTTTTGCAGTAGCTTTAAATTCTCCAGCAAAACCGCATTTATAACACTTATCAATTGGAGTGTTAGTTCCTAAATATCCAACTTTATCATAAGCCCAATCCCACACTGCCTCTAAAGCTTTAGGGTTTTGTTTTAAATTAGGATATTCACAATAATGAATAAATCCACCAGAAGCATATTTTGGATAATCCATTTCAAATGTCAATTTTTCAAACGGAGTTGGGTGTTTTCTGACATCATAGTGAAAACTATTAGTGTAATATTCTTTATCAGTAATATCTTTTACTTTGCCGAATTTTTTAATATCCAATTGACAAAATCTATCAGTTAAACTTTCACTTGGAGTTGAATAAACACTATAGTGATACCCTGATTGTTTTTCCCATTTTTTACATTCTTGATTTAGTTTTTTGACAATACTTAAAGTAAAATCGTGTGCTTCTTGGTTATGTTCCCAATTAGATCCATAAAATACTGTACCTACTTCATACAAACCAATATAGCCAATTGAAACTGTCGCACGACCGTTTTTAAATAAGTCATTAACATTACCATTTTCTGATAATCTCTTGCCAAATGCTCCATATTGATATAACACTGGCGCATTAACTGGCTTAGCTGCCAGACAGCGCTTTACTTTATATTGCAAAGCTTCATGAGCTGTTTGAATGCGATCTTCAAATATTTGCCAGAATAAGTCTTTATCACCATGTGACTCCATTGCAATTCTTGGCAAATTAATGGTTACTACACCTAAATTCATTCTTCCTGAATTTACTTCTTTACCATTTTCATCTTTCCATCCTTGCAAAAATGAACGACAACCCATTGGGGCTTTAAATGAACCAGTAATTTTTTTGATAGTGTCATACATCAAGACATCTGGATACATTCTTTTAGTTGCACACTCAACAGCTAATTCCTTAATGTCATAATTTGGATCACCAGGTTTTAGATTCAGTCCTTTTTTAATTGAAAAAATTAATTTTGGAAAAATTGCAGTTCTGCGTTCTTTTCCTAAACCTTTAATTCTGATTTTTAAGATATCTTTTTGAATCTCCCGTTCAATCCAAGATGTTCCTAAGCCAAATCCTACTGTCGTAAATGGAGTTTGCCCTTGGGATGAAAACATAGTGTTAATTTCATATTCTAAGCTTTGCATTGCATCGTAAATATCTTTTTTAGTATGTTTAATAGCAAATTGCTTAGCTTGTTCTTCATCATCAATAAATTCTTTAGCATCTTTTAAATGTTTTTGATAATTTTTTTCAGCATATGGTGCTAATACCTCATCACATCTATCAGCACTGCAACCACCATATTGACTAGAAGCTACATTAGCAATAATTTGAGTCATTTGACCAGTTGCTACTTGGATAGAATTGGGACTTTCCATATAAGCATTACCAATCTTAAAACCATGTGCTAACATCTCTTTAAAATCAATTAAGCAACAATTAGTCATAGGAGATAATGGTGTATAGTCTAAATCATGCCAATGAATATCTCCTCGCAAATGAGCTTTAGCAATATGTTCAGGCATCATAGTTAACCCAACTGTCTTACCAACTGTACCCGCAATTAAATCACGCTGAGTGCTAAAAACATCACTATCTTTATTAGCATTTTCATTAACAATTGAAGGGTCTCCTTGGATCATTCTTTGCAAGCGCTGTTTAGTATCAGTTTGTTTTTTGAATTCAGCTTGCATTTTTGCATGATATTCAACATATGCTTGAGCTTTTCGATAATAGCCTAGATCAATTAAAGCTTTTTTAAATCCATCAAAAACTTCTTGAGCATCAACTTGATTTTTATTATCAAGATATTCAAATAATTTAGTTAAGATTGCATCGGTTTCATCTTGTAATTTTAAAGAATTAATTACTGCCTTAATTTTATATAAAGCAAAATGATAAACTGCTCCATCACGTTTGATAAATGTCTGGGGCATTACGATATTATATTCATTAGTCAGTTCTGAAGCAAACATAGTTTTTTCCTTTCAACAGCTTTATTTAGATATTATATTACCACCAATACTACATCTTGTATTCTGTATAATTTGGCTTTTCTATATTTTGTGTTAGTAAACTTCTTGTCCCAGTTGAACTTAGCCCGCAAAAAAAATTTCGTATAGAAAAAAGCTTCGAAATTTTTAACTATGATTTCGAAACTTCATCTTAATTTTTATCTTTTTTCAAAATATTGACCTTTGTTTACTTGGTAATATTTCTTAAAACGTCCAACATAATTATGGAACATGTACCACAATAAAAGTGAGCGTTTAAAGCTGTGGTCTTTATTATAGTAAACTGTAGTACCATAGCGACCTTCATGAATTAACTCTTCTGCTTTTCTCTTTGAATCATTATCATAAGCATATTTTTTAAAGACCTTTTCAGGAACACCTAGCCATAACTTATATTTAGATTCTAATTTATTGCCATAAACAGTTTGCTTATTTTGTAAATCATCCATTACATAGTCATCAACATACCATTTAGCTAAATTATATCCATTCAAAGTAACATAAAAACTAGAACGTCCCTGGCGCAAGTTGATTTCAAAAAATTTATATTGTCCATCACGAACATCATATTTGATATCAAAATTAGCCATCCCTGTATAATTTAATTTTTCAAGGAATGATTGCACTTGTTCATATAATTTTTCATTATATTCAGGTAAAATTGCCATATAATTTCCAATTGATTGTGGGGTTGGATCCTCTAGCAAGGGATGACCTAAACACATCATTTTTACTTGGTGATTTTTATCAACATAAGCATTTAAAACTCTCATGTTAGAGTCATCACCTGGGATAAAGTCTTGCAAAATTAAATCTGCTTTATATCCATTTCCATAGATTTTGCCAACAATATCAGATAATTCAGCTTCATCATGAATTGTAAATGCCTTTTTACGGCCTTCAAAATGAACATCAAGCCAAGAAACTGGGTCTTCTGGTTTTAATTCAACAGGATAATTAAATGGAATAGTCAAATAATTTTCTTTTTTAAAATCATCCATGGTAATGATTTTAGTTTTTGGATATGGTAACCCATATTTTTCAGCAATTTCATAAAATCCTTCTTTAGAAATTAGCTTTTCCAATAAATCATAATTAATGTATGGAACAACAAAAACTTTTGAAAGTTCATCTTTATGCTTTGAAAGAAGTTCTGCATACCCATCTCCACAAGCAATCAAGATTACAGGTTCTTGATGGTCTTTAAATTCATCCATTTTTTTGCGCATAACTTCAATGAAATTTGGATCTTCACTAAAACCATCATATGTTTTCACATTGACGATTTTTGAATACCTAGTTGCAGCAAGTGCAGTTTGTGCCCATGCTTCAACTGTAATTCCATATTCTTCATTGAAGGATCGTGCCATTCCATAAACATTAATATCACTACCAAGTAAAATTGGCGTAAATTTCTTTTTCTCTTCCATCTAATAAATAAATCCTTTCTTACAGAAGCTTACCTTGAGCAATAAGATCAGCAACCTCTGGTTGAACATGTTGATACTTTTTGACTGTATTTTCATAATCAACAAAGAACAACTTATACCAAACTAAGAAAGTATAAATTACCCAAATTTGGCGGCGGTGTGAACCATCACCTTTATAGTTATCATCAAGCAGTTTTAAAATGCGATCTTGTTCGAAAATATCAGAAACAAAGCTCTCTGAGAACAGCTCACGTACTTGCTTATAAAATCTTTCTTCTTTTAACCATTGTTTAATTGGTGTTGGGAATCCTAATTTAGGACGTTTTGCCCAAGCTTCTGGCAATACTTTTTCAGATGCTTTACGCAAAGCATACTTAGTATCATGTACATTAATTAAATATTTAGAAGGGATAGTATTAGCAAGCTCTGCTATTTTTTTATCAAGATATGGTACACGCAATTCAAGTGAATGTGCCATTGTAATCTTATCAGCTTTTTGCAAAATATCATTTAACATAAAATGATGCAAGTCGATATATTGCATTTGCTTAACGGATTCTGCATCTTTTACACGCATAAAATCTTCTTGATAATTGCCATTAACTGTTAATTTGTTGCGATACATTGGTTGCAAGACATTGTTTGCATCAGAAGATGAAAAGATAGTTGGATAATCCATGTCATAAATTATTGATTGACCAACATAATATTCACTAGGCTCTGCTAAATTAGTGTACATATGTACTTTACCCGGAAAATCAGGCATCTTCTTAATATCTTTTGCTAATTTAATTCTTGCACCCTTAGGTAATTTCTTTAAGCCTGCAGTAAATACTTTGATTACGTCATTATGAGTATGCATCCCATAATTTACATAACCTGCAAATAACTCATCAGCACCTTCACCAGATAAAGCAACTGTTACATGTTTTCTAGCTAAACGTGCTAAATACCATAATGGAATTACAGAAGGGTTAGCATCTGGTTCATCTAAATGATATTGCATTTCAGGAAAGTCTCTCATTGCATCATCTGATTTAACTTTATCTGCATAAAACTTCCAACCTTTCATGTCAGATAAGGCTTTTGCCTTTGATGCTTCATCATAAGTTGGATCATCAAAGCCAATTGAAAACACAGAATCTGGATTCAAAATACTAGTAATATAACTTGAATCGACACCCTCTGATAAAAATGCCCCAACTGGAACATCAGCAACTCGATATAAATCAACAGTTTCTTTTAAATCTTCATCGATTTTTTTAACAGTTTCTTCAAAACTCAAGCTATTTTGAACATATTCTGCATCCCAATATTGGTTGATTTCCATATTGCCATCATGGTAAGCAAACCAATGCCCTGCAGGGAAGCGATAAACTCCCTTAAAAAATGTTTCATGTAAATCATTATATTGGTTCATCAAGTAAGGCTTAACAGCTTCCATGTTCAATTCTTTTTTGAATCCAGGGAATGCCAAAAAGCTCTTCAATTCACTACCAACCAATAATTTACCATCTTGGCGAGTATAATACATTGGCTTAATGCCAAAAAAGTCACGTGCGCCAAACATTGTCTTTAATTCATCATCCCAAATTAAAAAGGCAAACATCCCACGAACTTTTTTCAATAAGCCATCCATACCCCATTCTTCATAACCATGGAGCAATACTTCAGTATCAGCTTTAGTTGTAAAAGTGTGACCTGCATCAATTAATTGTTTACGTAAAGGTTTAAAATTGTAAATTTCGCCATTAAAAATAATAGCTTTAGTATGATCTTCATTATAAATTGGTTGATCACCACCACGTAAGTCAATAATAGATAGTCTTCTAAATCCCAAAGCCATCACATCATTAACATACATTCCGTCAGAATTAGGTCCACGGTGTTTAATAGTAGCCATCATTTTGCCAATAGCAGCTTGTTTATCATTAATTTCTGGATCGTAGAATGCTGCAATTCCGCACATATTACCCCACTCTTTCCTAGCAATTGCTATTTTACAAATTTGTTACAATAGTGACTAATTTATTATATGCTAAAAGGTCTTATTAACAAAGTATATGAGCCTAATTTAACAGTTTTATAGAAAATATTAAAAATTCACATACTCAACTTGGTCATCATCATAAACAAAAATAGCACCTAATCTATCAGGATCTTTTTCAAGCCAACCATCAATCGGATGTCCTGCAAAAAATAATCTCTTACATTCAATTTCTGCTTCAACAGAATTTTTAGTAAATGTAGTTACTCCAGCAACCCTAGTTTTTAAAGGATATCCGGTTCTAGGATCTATTAAATGATGATATTTGTGTCCATTCACTTCTAAATAGCGCTCATAAACACCCGATGTTACTGCGGAACATTCAGGAATTGTAACAGTAGTAATGTTTTTTGATTCATTTTTAGGATCTTTCACTCCCAAAACCCATAATCCACTTTCTTTTTTGGGCGAATTATTTACAAATAACACATTGCCACCTAAATTTATAATTCCAGCCAAGACCCCATATGCTCGCCATAAATCACGAATTCTATCTGCAATCCAGCCTTTAGCGATGCCTCCTAGATCTAATTCCATGCCTTTTTTAGTCAAAAAAACACTTTGATTTAAATCGTTTAGTTCTACATTAAGTGGATCAATTAGCTTCATTTTTTCTTTTATTTCTGAATCACTTGGAACATGCGCACCTTTAAAGCCAATTTTCCATAATTTTACAACGGGACCAATTAAGGCATTAAAGCCAAAATTTTCTCGGCTTTTTTCTACAGCTAATTTTACCAATGAATACACAGGACTAGATATTGTTGCTGCATGTATACCTGCAGCATTGTTAATGTCCATTACTTGTGAATGGTCACGATTTACTGTTAATAAATCTTCATAGTGGTCTATCAACTTAGTTGTTTTATCTAATAATTGATTAGCATCTTCAGTACCAAAAATTTGCAAAGTGATATTAGTGCCTAGAGCACGATGTTTTCTAATACTTTGTTTTAAAGCAATATTTTCCATTTTTATAGCCTTATTTTTCTAAATATAATTCTTGCAGTGCATGCTTCATGTCTTCAGTAATCTCCAATTGATCAGTTATATATTTTTTCATTCCACCATAATTTTTGTCTATTTCAATTAAAGCAGTATCTAAATATTCATCTGAAACAGATCCTAAAGATCTCAAATTAGCTCTCAAAATATCACTTTCACCTAATTTACGAGAAGCCAGATCTCTTTTGGCGCGGTAGTCATTTAATAGATAATTTGAATATAAATAGTCTTGTCTAATAATTTCAGAACTTACTCCTAAAATATTCAAGATATAGACCGTAGCCATACCTGTGCGATCTTTTCCTTCTGAACAATGAAAAATTGTAGCACCTTTTGCATCAATTAATTCAACTATCAGTTTATGAAAAGCTTGTTGAGCATGTTTTTGGCTAACTGCTTCATGATAATTCAAACACATTCTTTTAAAGCCAGCATATTGATCTTTAGTGTATTGTTTTTGCAATTGTGATATCTCAATGTTTGCTTGTGTCAAATCTTTAGCAAATATTGGATCATCAATATGCAGCGTACTAGCAATTTCAATATCTGGTTGAGTGGTAGTTTCTGATTTAGATCTTAAATCAACTACTGTTTGTAATCCATAATCGAGCAGATATTGTTTATCTTCATCAGATAATTTATTCAACTTGCCTGTTCTAAGCAATCTCTTTGATTTGATGCGTCGATCATCAATTCCTATATATCCGCCCAAGTCACGGGCATTAGAGATAGATTTTACTGGTAAAACATGTACTGACTCCAACTTACTCAAAACTCCTTTCTAAACTAATACCGGATAGTATTACTACCCGGTATTTTGACACAAATTAATTATTTTGCAATCACTTGTATGACTGGCTGTCCTGCAGCTACTTGCCTTAACTCAAGTTTTCCTAAATGATCTACTTTATCCATATTAGTAACTATAACCATAATTGATGGATTTTTTCCAGCTTTTTTAACTTGTTTTAAATCCATAGAACCAATTTCTTGACCAGCTTTAACATGACGACCATCAGAAATATTTAATGTAAATGGTCGGCCATTTAATTCGACAGTATCAATTCCTAAATGAACTAAAACTTCTAATCCATTATCTGCTTTAAAAGCAAATGCATGCCTTGTAGCCATAACTGTAATCACAATTCCATCAATAGGGGCAACTAATTTTGAGCCTTCTGGCATAATTGCAAAACCATCACCTAGCATTTTTTGAGCAAACACTAGATCGTCAACATCAGCTAAATTCATTAATTCACCTTGCGCTGGAGCAACTATTGTAGCTGTCTTATCAATTTTTTTGACAGGTGTTATTTTATCCTCAGTTTTTTTGCTTTTAAAAAGCCTTTGCAACCATGACATATAGCTATTACCTTCCTTTTTAAATCTCTTTTTTATTATAACATTTAAAAAGTAGCGTATGTATACCAATCAATCAATTTGTAGTTGAAATTTGACCGCTTGACCGCTATCAATTGACTTCACTAAAGCCAAATCATCTTTAATAACTTGCCCAATTACATTAATTTTTGCATCAGCTGGAAGCTCTCTTTTACAAATTTCTAACTCTCCTGCATATCTTAAATAATTTTTATTATCTACAGTAATTGTTCCTAAATGCCTTTTCAGCATTTCACTAGGTTGCGCATCAAATAGCTGCAGGATTCGACCTTCTTTTAATCTAACTACATCACGGGCAACATCTAATCTTTGATGCCAAGTATGTTTTATTAATTGCTCAGGTGCTTTATTGACATGTAATAAAATTGTCTTGTCTCTAAAATAACTATTAAATTGATCAATGCTGGCACTTGATAATGAGGTATCTCCTACATAAATTTTTTTAACACCTAAATTTTTTAAATCAATAAATGCAGCTAATGGGTTTATATTACGATGTCGTTCAAGTGTTGGCAATCCTTCAAATAATGGGCCTCTTTTTTCACCATCGCCTGGGATAAAAGCCATAGTTTTGATTCCTGCCTCATCAAAAATCTTATTTTTATTCACGAACCATTTAGTTTCTAAACCAGTTTCTGGTCGGGGGTAATAATTACTCCACGCTTGTAAGTTATCAAAATTTGCTTGCTCTTGCCTTAAAACAATTAGGTCTTGTTCTTGCAAAGTACTTGCATTTAATGCAATTAACATTTTTTGAGATAATTTTGCGGCATTTTCCATTGATACCCCATCATCTAAACGTAGACCATTTAATTTCAAAGAACTTATTTGGTCATAATTAGTCAGATCTATTCCATATTTGGTTAATGATTTTTGAGAAACATCTGCCACGACAGCCAGATCCAGGTTATGACACCACTCAACTAAAGTTTGCAGGTTTTCCATCACATGATCAGAATATTCTGGAACATTTAATGAAGTAAATACTCCTGTAAAGCCGCTATTGCGCATTGCTAATAAATAATTATGCGTTTTTGATGACAATGGGTTATTTAAATATACAGAAAATCCAAACATTTTCACACCTCATAAATTTATATTCAAATTAAGTCTATGCCTTTTCAATCAAAAGCACAAAAAAATCGAGTACTCAGACTCGACTAAAATTATATTTTTTAATTTATTAATTAAGCCAAACGATCCTTCAATGAAGCATTTTGATCTTCTGCAAACATTGAGTTGTTTTCTGCTTCGCTGAGGTGATCATTCAAGATAGCATCGTGAATTTGAGCATTTAATACATTCACAACTTGATCTTGGCTGAACTTAGCAATATTGTTCATTAACAATGCTGAAATACCAGTTGCTGAAATCCAGTTTGCAATTACAATATGTTCCATACGAGTTCTTGTAAAAGTTTGACCAGGATATTCTTCACCAAATTTTTCAAGGCCTAATTCTAACAGTGTGTCTGCGATAATTTTACTACCAAATTTACCATCTACAAACATTGCTCTAAATACGCCAGTATGACTTTGAGCAAAATTAATATATGATAAATCTAAATCAATCAATGGTTTGCCAGTATATGATTCTTCTTTAATATGTTGCTTCAATTCATCAGCAATCATAATCAAAACTTGCTCACGCAAGTCATTCATATTTGCAAACTCTAAATAAATAGGTTGTGTTGAAAAACGTCCTGTCTTTGCAATACTTCTTGCAGTTAGACCTTCAACACCAGTTTTTATAGCCATTTTATAGGCTGTTTCTAAAATTTTATCTCTTGTAATTTCCTTTTTACGTGCCATAGTTTCTCCACCCTCTTAAATTCGAAAGCAACTTAAAAGAAGTGACTTTCAAAATAAAAAAGACACCTGTTATTTCTATACGTATATATAATACATCAATTAAATAACAGATGCAAAGAATTATTATTTCTTAATAAAATATTTTTGCTTTTTACAATCGATTAAACAAGCGTGATCCATCATCACCAGTAAATTGATCATAATGTGTAGAAACCATTTCCATAACTTCTTGTTTATCTAAGCCTTGAGATGCTGCATAAGCAAAAAAAGCTGCCGACAAAATATACCCACGCTCACGATTATCTGTTAAATTATCAGAAAACTTCATATTAATTGAATGATCTTCATAATCAGTAGTTATTTCAATTGATTTATTTTCAGGTTTTTCTGCCATAATTATCCTCTTTTATTGTTAAATTTCTAAGAAAACGTTTATTATAGTTATTATATTACAGTTGGAAGGATAGTGCATTATAATGACAAATACTCGATCTTCATGTACTTCTATTTTAGTGGGCAAAAAAGCTTCAATTGATGGAAGTGTAATGATTGGACGCAATGAAGACTCTAAAACCGCTTGGCCTAAACACCTTATGTTTTATAAGGCTAGAACATATGATGAAGACATCTTTTTTGAATCAAAAGATAACAAATTTAAAATTAAATTACCTAAAACTAGTTATCAATATTCAGCAACCCCTGAATGGACCGATCGATATGGAATTTTTGCAGAAGATGGAATCAATGAATATGGAGTAGGCATGAGTGCTACCGAAAGTGCCTATGCTAACTCCCGAGTACTAGCAGCAGATCCATTTAATACTGCATCAGGAATTTTAGAAGAAGCTATGGTAACTGTAGTGTTGCCTTATGTTAAAACTGCTCGAGAAGGTGTTGAATTATTAGGAAAAATTGTCCAAGACCATGGTGCAGCAGAAGCAGATGGAATTTTATTTGCAGATAAAAATGAAGCCTGGTATTTAGAGATTGGATCTGGACATCATTATGTTGCAATGAAAATTCCTGATGACAGTTATGCAGTAGTTGCAAATCAATTAGCAATTCAAAAAGTTGATTTTTCAGATAAAAACAATTTTATTACTTCACCTAACTTACAAGATTTTGTCTATCAAAATAATCTCTGGAATAAAAATAAACCATTTATTTGGCGCGATATTTTTGGAACTCATGATGTTAGTGACCTAACTTATAACACTCCTCGTGTATGGAGCGGGCAAAGGCTACTCAGTCCATCTATTAAACAAGATATTCAATCGTTTACTTTACCATTTATTCAAAAGCCTGATAATCCAATTGCACCACAAGATGCACAACGCGTATTAAGTGATCATTATCAACATACTGAATATGATTTAGCTAATCCTAAAAATCAGGCTAAATATCGTCCTATCTCAATTGCTACAACTCAAGAATCTCACTTATTGCAATTAGGTGACACTAACACACATTGGTTAGCAATGGGAATTGCAGCCCAAAGTGTGTATGTTCCATTTTATCCACAAGGAACTCAAGTTCCAAGCAAGTGGACTAAAGGAAGATCTGAATATAATAGCAATAGTGCGTATTGGACTTTTAAGTTAGCAAGTAACTTAGTTGATCGCAATTGGTCAAAATATGGTAGTTTTTTAATTGAAACTCAAAAACAAACTGATCAAGATCTAATGCAGATTAGATATCATTATGATGAGTTAATCGCAAAAAGTAAAAACAAGACAAAGCTATACGATGAAGCAAATATCAAAATGGCTCATCTAGCAATACGTAATTTTGATAAATTAATTTCAAAATTAGTTACTTTGCAAACTGCCGATTCACCTTTAATGTTCAAAATAGACCCTAACCTATAACAAAAGCGCCACAAGGCGCTTTTGTTTGCAGTTATTTTCTTTGAGTTAATCTACCATCCATCATGTCATAAATATGATCAGCATATTTTTCAAGACGTGGATCGTGAGTAACTAATATAATTGCCTTATTATTTTCTCTAGCTAAATTATGAAATAATTGACCTACTTCATCAACATTTGCACTATCTAATGCTGCAGTTGGCTCATCAGCTAAAATAATTTCAGGATTTTTATATAAAGCTAGTGCAATTGCAACACGCTGTTGCTGTCCACCAGATAATTCTGAAGGATATTTGTTAACTAGTTTTTCAATTCCTAATTCTTTAAAGATTTGGGCCAATTTTTCATGACTTAAATTTCCATTTGGTTTAACTTTATCAAATAATTTAAATTGTTCTTTGACAGTTAAATATGGAACTAAGTTATATGCTTGCAAGATAAAGCTAAGTTTATTAAGCCGCATTTTATCTCTTTTACTCTCACTCATCCCTACAATATCATTGGAATCAATAAAGATGTGGCCGCTAGTTGCTTTTTGCAAAGAGCCTGTAATTGTCAAAAAAGTACTTTTACCAGCTCCAGAAGGTCCCATAATTAAGATAACTTCACCTTTATCTGCTTTAAAGTTGATTCCTTTTAAAGCTTCAACTTTAGCAATTCCTTTTCCATAAACTTTTGTAACATTTTGTAATTCAATTACCGACATTTTTCTAGCCCCCAATCGCTTGTGCTGGATCAACTTTTAAGATTTGTCTAATTGGGATCAAACTACCAATTATACCCATCAAGATCATTCCAACTACACCACTAATCATAATCACTGGTGTAAAGTTCATAGGAACCTTGTTACCTAACGCTATCGAAAAGATTGCCATTACTAATAACCCTAATAGTGAACCGATCGTTACTAAAATGACTGATTGTGCGATTGTAGCACCAACTAGTGTCTTGCTTGGAATACCTTGTGCACGCATTACTGCAAAGTTTTGCATTTTTTGCATAGTTAAGATGTACAAAAATACCGCAATAACAATCAATGAAATCACAAACAAAAATCCAATCATCATTTCAAAAGTCATGTTTTGTGCAGTGTATCCAGGTAATTTGTCAATAAAGGTTTTTACATTATATGTTTTTAGGTTCTTAGTTTTAACATCTAATTTTCTTTGAGAAATGATTCCTGAAGCATAGATATTTGGAGCACCCATTTTTAGAGTTTTCCAAGTTGCCATTGAACCATAAACAATAGGAGCAATATTGATCTTAGCATTTTGAACAAAACCAACAATCTTATATTTATCAGTTGATCCATTTAGCGTGATTTTATCACCTAATTTGTAGCCTTTTTGCTTGAAGCTTTCATCAACTGTTACTTGATGGTTATTATCTGCTTTATGTCCAGAAACAATTTGTTCAGTTTTATAAATGTATTGATCTTTATCAAGTCCAATAAATTGTGCCGACATGGTTGGTCTATCTTTGCTTTTTGCAACTAAACCAGCTAGGCCAACATAAGCATCTTTATTATCTAATTTGATTTTATTAACATCGTCTTTAGTCAGTATTGATTGGCTCAAAGAAACATTAGCATTTTTATTCAATACAACTGATTGAGTGTGCCATGCATTCTCTACGGCTTGAGTATTTTCATCTGATAATCCTAAAGCTAATGATGATAACATGAAGATTAAATAACTAATCAAGAAAATCATAAAAATAATCAATCCATAACGCATTTTTTCGCGTTGAATTTCTTTTATTGCTAAAAACACTTAACTCATTCCCTTTCCTATTAACTCTAAGCTGTGCTTGAACCTGATTAAGATCTTTCCTTTTTTGTCAGGATAAAGCATCAGTAACTTAATTGCTTCATGACTTAAAACCATTGCACTCCATATCGCTGGTGAATCAATTACGGGATATGATTTGTTAGGATCTGAACTGAGTAATGCCTCATTTTGTGTGATCTGCAATTTTATCAGATCAAAATAGCGGCTATTTTCAGTTTTATCCATAAAATCTATAACCATTTGATAAAATTTATCTCCATCAAATTGCATCGACGGACGTAAACCCAAATGGATGTCTCTCATCGCGGTTCCATACAAATATTTATACGCATCAGTCAAATCATCGAAATATTTATAAAACGCACCACGAGCAATATCTGCATCCTTAACAATTCTTGCAACTTGCGCATCTGCTAAAGAATGATTACTAAACTCGGTCAAAAGAGCTTGTGTTACACGTGCTTTCTTTGCTTGTGACAAGTTTTTGAAAGTAGCTTTAACCATAATTTACACTCCTTTTTTAGGTGACACAATGTCACTTAACGATTAAATAATATAACCTGCACTCATTTATGTCAATATTTTTGTACTAGACAGATTATTAAGCTGCTTGCTGGATTTGAACCAGCGACCTCCTCCTTACCACGGCGGCGCTCTACCTCCTGAGCTAAAGCAGCATCGGTTTATTCAATATGTGTTTTAAACCATGGTATCTGATGAATTAACAATGCAATTAACACAGATATTATAAATATTACTATAGAAACAACTGGAACTGTAAATATCGGTTTCAAAATAAACATATTCAAATGCAAATAATCTACAAATATGTGTAATATCAACACATGAACTAGATAAATTCCAAATACCAAATTAGAAATTCCAATCAAATTATGGTGATTTTTAGCAGTCATATTTTTCCCTAATTCTTTGAAAAATATAAATACAGCAATTGTAATTATTGCAACATTAATTGATAAATAATCATATGACATTCCTGTAGCTTGATGCAATGCCCTGCTAATTAATCCTGCAGAAACAAAAGTATATATTAGTCCCATGAACCCCAAGCAATATATCCATATCCGTGTTTTCTTATTTATCTTTAGTTGAGACAAGTAATAACCACCTACGAAATAACCTGTAAAGCCGCCAACATAAGAAAAATATAGATTTTTATTTAACAAATACATATTATATGCAATAAAGTTCACTCCTGCAGGTAATACTTTTTGCAAAGTTAATAAAGTATGAATAATCGTTGGAATAATAGCTGTAAAAATCAATGCAAGTATCAAAAAATACTTCATTGCCTTTTGATTAGTAGTTAATAACCTCAATAATGGCACAATTAAATATAGAGCAACTATCATTGGCAAAAACCACATATGATAATGACCATGAATTAACGTACCAACATAATAGCTAACACTAGTATGGTTAGGGTTTACGATATGGTCATAAATTGCATAAATAATTGACCAAAAAATAAATGCAGTTATAATTCGTTTGATATTTTTATGAAATAATTTATGTCTACTAACTGGAAAATCAGGATTTAAAAACAAAGCCCCTGAAATCATCACAAAGACAGGTACACTCCAGCGAGAAACCGCATCCCAAAAATTCAAACTCCACCAAGATACTGTATTAATGTTTGTTTGGTACCACTCTTTTCCAGATGAAACATGAATCAATACAATAAAAAACATTGATATTACTCTTAATAAATCCAGATATACAACTCTTTGTCTTTTCATAACATTTCCTCAGAATTTATATTCATTTTTTTAAACCTAGTTTTTTCTTAATCGAAAGTAAAATATCAACTTTTTTAGCCTTTTTATGAGCTAAAGCTGCGATATCTTTTCTAAATTTAAATGCCATAATTAAAAAACCAATTATCACACAAGTTCCAATAGCTAAATTGCACTGGCTAAACTCATATAAACTAGATAATAAAGTAAAGACCAAAGGGGCTATAGTTAAATTCTGAGTAATAATCAAAATTGCTAAAGCAATTAATAAAACAATTAATCCTACTTTCCAATTAAGCATCACAACCCATAATGCCGCTACAGCTACGCCTTTGCCACCTTTGAAATGGTTCAAAATAGGGAAACAATGTCCTAACATTAATCCAAGTCCACAATATGCAATTGCTAATCTTGTCTTAAATAAATAAATGACTAATAAAAATGCTAATAACGACTTTAATAAATCACCTATTAATGTCATTATGCCCCATTTTTTGCCAAAAACTGCTCCCATGTTAGCGGTTCCTGGATTACCTGATCCTACTACAGTAGGATCTCTATGTAATACTAGTCTACCAATTATTAGTGCAGTAAGGATATTGCCAAAACAATAGCCTATCAATAAAGACCATACTTCATGCATTAATTATCACTTCCTAAATCATCAGAATTATCTGGCTGATAATCATAAATCTTATAGTCCTGAGCTTGATTTTGGTTAAATTTAAATCCAGCTTTAGCGTTACGAGTATTTTGATAAGTTTCATTATTTTCAATAGTTTCTTCATCAAGTCCTAATTGATCGCGCACAATATCAGATGCCCTTTGCAATTCTCTAGTTGATATTACTTGATAAGCTGCTTGATTAATTGTAGCGTTGCTACCATGCAAATAATCACTTTGAGAATTTTGGGCACAGCTACGATAGTTTCTAACTATGGAAACTAAACTATTAAATGGGATATTGGTACGGATATTTTTAGACATGGAATTCAAAATTGATTCTAAATTCACTAATGTCTTAACTCCCGCAGCATGTTCAACTAGTGAAACAATCACTTGACGCTGCCTTTGCTGTCTCCCATAGTCGCCTTGAGGGTCTTGGTATCGCATTCTTGAATAAGCTAATGCCTTTTCACCATTTAGATGAGTTTTTTTACCTTTAGTAAATTTATATCCTTCAAAAGTAAATGATAATGTTGGCTTCACTTCAACCCCACCAACTCCATTAACCATTCGAGTCAAACCACCCATATTGATCACTGCATAATATTTGATTGGTACATTTAACAAATTAGACACTGTATTCATTGCAGTTTTAGCGCCACCAATAGGATATGCAGAATTTATTTTAGCAACTTTGAATTCTTTAGTTCCCATGATTTGAGCCATTGTATCACGTGGAATTGACATCAGAGTGTATTTTTTCTCACTGGGATTTACTATAGCTAAAATCATAGTATCAGTATTTCCACGAACTTCATGACGATCTAATGCTCCAGTATCTGTCCCCATCAGCAATACTCCGAATCTATTTTTTCCATTAAATTCGCCATTGCCTACTTGAACTGCATTATTTGGGTCATAAGTTTTATTAATTGCACTACGAGTTCTGAAATATACATATCCTGCATAGCACGCACCTACCAAAACTACTACACCAATAATTGATACAATCCAGCGCAAAATAGTTCTTCCAGTTGAAGTTGATTTTCCATATTCAGATTCATGTTCTTCAACACGACTTTTTTCTGGGTGTTTATTATTCATTTCTTAATCCTTATTCATACATATCCTGATTCATTATAGCAAAAAAATAACCATTCACATCAACCAATATGAATAGTTATTTATTACTTTATAAAGGATTAACCTTAATTACTTTACCTTCTAGTGCAACTTGATAACCCAAATCTATCTTATCCTTTCTTACTGGATGAACAACTTGGAATTTGCCCTTTTTCACCACTCGAGGATTATTAGTATGAAATCCCTCTGGCAATTTATCATTTGTGCCACTAACTACCATGACAATAACTTTATAACCTGATTTATATACTTCAAGAGGGGTGTAGTGAAGCGTATCGTTATAAAGTTCAATTACAGTATTTTTCGGCACATAAAACATTTTGGCATCAACATTAGGATCAATCGTTCCAAATTGCTCCAATCTTTGTCTTTTAGCCAAAACCATAATGACATCATCTACCATAATATTAACTTCTGAAGATTGATGATATTCAAATGCAGTAAATTCTACGCTATGCCCTATCGTTGCGCCAACAGATACTGGCATCCCTGCAAACAAATCTCTAGCAATACTTTGAATTGTTGGATCTTTTGTAAGTTCTGGGATGTTTTCAATATATCTTGTACCTGCTGGATTAGCATGTTTAGCCATTATTTTGCTAATGGAATCCAAATCATAATTTGAATATATCACGCCATATTGGGCAAAGCTTGGATCTGTGACGGGAATGATTTTATAGTTGGGATTAATTTTTTGAAAGTCTTTAATATTCGACATAATTAATCGTGATATACTCCTTGAGCCCACTTTTTATTTTCTTCATCAAAGAAATGTTCATTATCTTTTTGGTCTGGATTTGGTTTAGCAATATGATCAATCATATCGATTAATTTCTTATTTTCATCAGTTGGTTCATATTTAGTATTTAAGAAAGTATCGATAATATCGAAAATAAAATCACGTCCTAAAACAATTCCACCAAAACCTAAGATATTTGCGTTTAATTCTTTTCTTGCATATGCAGCTTGGGTTGCATCACCAACCATAGCTGCACGAACGCCAGTATTTTTATCTGCGGCAGTTGAAATACCAATACCAGTACCACATAATACAACTCCGTAGTCGGCACGCCCATCTGCAACATCTTCTGCTACACGTTTACCATACATTGGGTAGTGAGTTCTAGTAAAGTCATGTGTTCCTTCATCAATTACTTGATAGCCATTAGCTTTCAAATAATCTGAGATTTTCATTTTAACATCAGTAACAATATGGTCATTACCAAGAGCAATTACAGTATGCTTATCAATTTTTGGATCAACATATTCAGGTTGTGGACGATCATTATCAAACATTTTTCAAATTCCTCCTTAAATCATTTTCTCTAACATATCAAGACGAACTTGGTGACGTCCTGCAGCATATTCAGTATCTAAATAGTGTTGCACAATTGAAAGTGCTAATTTTTCACCAACAATGCCACTACCTAATGCAATTGCTTTTGCACCATTATGCATAGCGGTCATATGAGCAGTTCTTTCTTCATTAACATTAGCTGTAACCATGCCCTTAACTTTATTTGAAGCCATAGCACTACCTACACCATATTCATCAATCATGATGGCCTTTTTAATTCCATTTTCCAATACTTCATGGGTTACTGCTAGACTTGATTCAATAAAGTCTGCTGCAGGTTCTTCAGTTACATCTAATACTTCATAACCATTATTTAACAAATATTCTTTGATGGTTTCTTTTAATCCAAATCCATCTTTATCGCTACCAATAACTACTTTCATTTTTCTTTCCTTTCACGTAAACTATTGCGACGTATCTTCGTTATTTGACTATAATGACTCAACATATCAGAAGCTATATCATGATTAGTAATTAATTCATCAACGTCATACAAGTTATAAAACTCATAAAAATCATTACGTCCCAGCTTATTCAAATCCGCTACAACATATTTTTTCATTGAACGATTTAAAGCAATTCCTTGTGTTCGTCCTTCTTCCATATTGGAAGTCATCATCGCTGCATTTGAGATACCATTGACACCAACAAACCCTCTATCATATTTCATTGACTCTAGCATTGAATTAGCTAATGACCCGATAAATGCGCCACTGCGTCTACGATAATTGCCACCAATTAAGATTAATTCATAATTTCGAGGATTTTCTCTTGCTGCATCAAAAACTGGCAAAGAATTAGTTACTATTCTTAAATTCTCTCTATGTAATTTAGCCACCATAAATTCGAGCGTAGTACCTGGTCCTACATAAATTGTTTCACCATCATGTACTAAACTTGCAGCGTATGTGGCAACTTCTTGCTTTTCAACAATATGAATTTCTCTTTTTTGATGAAAGTTCATTTCTGCAGCTTCATGCTGAGAAATTGCTTGAGCTCCACCATGAACACGCATCAATTTTCCTGTTGCATCTAATTCGTCTAAATCACGACGAATTGTCATCTCAGACACACCAATTTCTTTTGCTAGATTGGATACTGTAACAATGCTTTGGTCTGCTACCATTGCCATAATTTTCTGCAATCGCTCTCTTTTTAACATTTCCTCACCTCATTATCTGCTTGTTATTATTTGTTTGTCGCAAGTAAAATATAACATTATCAAACATTTTTTGCAATAACTTAACTAAAATTTGCATAAAAAAATAGCCTTAATTCTTTTATTACAAGCAAATAAAGCTATTTCATCAAAATAAACAAATTATTTCATTTTATTTAAATTTCAATGCAACATTGAACTCTTTTTTATCGCCAGCAGCTAAATGATTGTTAGCTTCTTTTTCTTTCCAGTCTGTTGGATGATCGAACTTAATATCCGGTAATCCTGCAAACGGCTCAATACATAAAAATTTAGCATCAGTATTTTCCATTGTCCATAAAGTCACATATGGAAAATCATCTAATTGAAGATCAACTGAGTGTTCTGACTTTGAACTTTCTAATTTAACACTTCGAATACCTTGATTTGAAATAATAATTAAACCATCATCAAAATTGCGATGATTTAAAGGCAAAATTCCATCTTTAGCACCTTGTACTGGAATTTGTTTACCATCTCTGAATGGTACAGGGTTAATTTCAAATTGTTTTAATTCTGATTGTTTAGGATCAAAAACTAATTGATAATCACTAAAACTCAATTCATCCCCATCAATTGGCACGTTGAATCCTGGATGAAATCCTAATGCAAAAGGCATCTCATTCAAAGAATTATTTTTAACACTAAATTTGACTAACAAATTACTCTCTTGCAGCACATATGAAACACTCAATTCGAACTTAAATGGAAATTTTTGAATTGTTTCTTCATTTTCCATTAAAGTTAAAGTTACACGATCATCGCCTTTATCTACGACAGTCCAAGGATAGTCACGAGCAAAACCATGTTGTGGCATTTCAAATTTGCGTCCATCTAAAATATAATGATCTTCATTTGAGCGACCAATCGCTGGAAATAAAATTGGTGCATGACGTTTCCATTCGGTTCCATTCCATAAGTAATCAAACTTACCATTTTGGTCAATAATATGAGTTAATTGCGCTCCATTTTCATCAACATCAACTTGTAGTTGTGAATTTTTAATTGTTAACATTTGTTATCCCTCTTTTCATTTATTAACTTACTTCTCTATTCTTAATATCCTTATAAATATTCTTTTTATAATGAGTCCATCATCAATATTATATGTAAGCATTTTCAAAGATTCAACATCTCAGCTGAATTTTTTTGTGAACTTCTGTTTTACCACACATTCATATTTTACGGGATATTATCCATTCATGCCAAATTTTTTATAAAAAAAACAGCCTCTTGGCTGTTTAATTTATAAATTATTTTTGTAACTTAGTCTTGTCAACAACATTCAACTTGTCATCAAATGTGTAAACAACAGGTTCACCAGTAACCATTTCTAAGTTCATAATGTCTTCATCAGAAATTTGTTCAATATATTTAGATAAAGCACGTAATGAGTTACCATGAGCTGCAACAATAACATTCTTACCTTCTAGTAAGTCAGGTGCAATATGATCTTCCCAAAATGGCATTACACGATCTAAAGTAACCTTTAAGTTTTCTGCACGTGGGATAATATGTGGATCTAGATCTGCGTAACGACGGTCATGTGCTTGACTAAACTCAGAATCATCTTCAATTGCTGGAGGTAATACATCGTATGAACGACGCCAAATATGAACTTGTTCATCACCATATTTTTCTGCAGTATCTTTTTTGTTTAAACCTTGTAATGCGCCATAGTGACGTTCATTTAATCTCCAAGATTTAAGTTCAGGAATCCATAATTGGTCGCTTTCTTCCAAAGCATAGTGCAAAGTCTTAATTGCACGAGTCAATACTGAAGTATAAGCTTGATCAAATTCCAAGTTAGCGCGCTTAATACGACGGCCAGCTTCTTTAGCTTCTTCAACACCTTTTTCAGACAAATCAACATCTACCCAACCTGTGAATAGGTTAGATAAATTCCATTCACTTTGTCCATGACGAATTAGTACTAATTTTGACATGAATAATAGTCTCCTTTAAGAAATTCATATTTTACTTAACCATTTTACAACCTAAAGGCAACTTTTCAAAGCATTTATGCAAAAAAAGAGCCAATCTGATTCAGATCGACTCCTTCAATGGGCTCTTATTTAATTAAAAGTGAGCTTCCACGTTCACAATAGGTCACTCAACATCAGCACTTCCCGTGCTTGCTATTAAAAGCAAATGTCCCATCCTTTGAAATACGCATCTCGCGTTTCATCGGCTCGTAGTATTTAGTTTATCACATTATCTTTCTTTGTAAACTTTTCTGATTTTATAAAAAATTTCAACAAATAATGTTGATAACAAAAATCCTAGAGCAATTGCAACAGTAATTATTCCTACTCTTAAAATTAAATCTTCTGCTAATCCATTATTGCCTGTTGCCATTGCACGCACTGCTTGATATGCAGGAACTCCTGGGACTAATGGCACAATCGCTGGAATATTAAAAACAGTAACGGGACATTTTTTTAGTCTGGCAAAAAATAATCCTAAAATTCCAATTAAAAAAGCTCCAATTAAATTAGATACCATTCTGCCAACACCTAATCTAAAAGTTAAAAAATATGCAATCCAACCAACTACTCCACTAACTCCACTCAAAAACAATGCTCTTCTTGGAACATTGATTGTTAAAGCAAATCCAGCAGAAGCTAGCCATGAAAAAACAATATTAATAATTAATTCAATCCAAAAAGGCATATTATGCTCCTAAAAATTTAATCACAATACCGACGCCGCCACCTAAAGCTAACGCTGTAAGTAGCGCTTCAACACACCTTGCAATTCCAGATAATAAATCTCCTGTAAATAAATCTCTAAATGCATTAGTTAATGCTAGGCCAGGCACTAAAGTCATTAAAGCTCCAATTAAGATATTATCGATATTAGTTATTGGAAATATTAGATGAATTATATAAGTTAAAGTCCCCATGCCAATTGCTGCTAATAATTCAGACAAAAAACGTATCTTAGTAAACTTTTTGAAATAATAATAAAGTAAAAAGCCTTCTGCTCCCACAATAGCTGCAGCTGGAAAATCAATCCAATCATAATTATCCATAAATAAGACCATTAATGTTGCACTCAAAATTGCTGCTCCTAAAACTTGCAACCATAAAGGAAAAGTTGGGGTATAATGCTCTACTTGTTCTAATTTTCGCTCAAGTTGTTGCAAAGTGGTTTTTTTATCTGCAAATTCTCTAGATAAATTATTTACTCGATCAACTAATTCTAAGTTAATATTGCGCTCTTTAATTTGAGTTATTTGGGTCAAATGTCCACTATCCAACGCTAAAAACACTCCAGTTGGAGTCGCAAAAACTCTTGGATCATGCAATCCTGCATTAACCGCAATTCGCTTCATTGTATCTTCTACTCGATACATTTCACTGCCGCCTTCAATCATCAGACGACCTGCAACTAAACATACTTTTTGAACTTCCTGATAAAATTCATCTGTATAATATGCCATTTTTCTTTCCTTTAATTATTCATCTTTTCAATATCGATTGTTTTATCAACCCAATCTCCTCTGAAAAAGTCTCTTTCATGACTTACTATAATCACACCACCTGGAAAATGCATGATTGCTTTACGCAATGCATCTTTTGTGTTGTTATCCAAATGATTTGTTGGCTCATCTAAAAATAGTAAATTTGCTGGTTCAAACTGCATTTTAGCTAATTTCACTTTTTCTTGTTCGCCACCAGATAATTCTTTTAGTGGACTCATTACTAATTGAGCATTTAATCCAAGTCTAGCTAATGCTTGTCGCAACTGCTTAGGTTTTAATTTAGGATAAATTTCCTGCATATATTGCAAAGGAGTCATATTATTGTTTGGCCAAGTTAAGTCTTGTTTAAAATAAGCAATTTTTGCAGTGGCAGATAATTCAAAATTACCATAAATTGGCTTTAATTGTTTTAACAAAGTCTTTAATAAAGTTGTCTTACCAATCCCATTAAATCCAGTGATTGCGACTTTTTCTCCATTACCTACAGAAAAATTAAATGCTTGTTTGACTAATGCATGATCATAACCAATAACTAAATCTTGAGTTTGTAATAATAAATTAGATGCAGTTGCTACATTAGGAAATTCAAATTTTGCCTGCAAATTATTTTTAGGTGGAGTTAAGATATCCATTCTAGCAAGTTGTTTTTCACGAGACTTAGCACTTTTTGCACGAGTGCCAGCTTTATTTTTGCGAATATATGCTTCAGTTTTTGCAATTTTGCGTTGCTGATTGGCATAGGCTTTTAAATAAGTTTCACGATCTGCCTGCTTTTGGCGCAGGGCATGTTTTAAATCTCCTGTATAGCGTGTAATCGTTCCAAAATCAATATCAATAATTGCATTAGTAATCTTACCCAAAAAATCATAATCATGACTAACAACTAAATATGCCCCTTCAAAATTATTCAAATAATTAATCAGCCAATCAATATGATTAACATCTAAATAGTTCGTCGGTTCATCTAAGACTAAGACGTCTGGTTTTTGCAATAACAATTTTGCCAAAATTATTTTTGAACGCTGACCGCCAGATAGCTTAGCTACATCATGATCATATCCTAATTCTGCTAGTCCGAGCCCTGAAGCAACTTGTTCAATATCAGTATCCAAATTATAAAAATTATTTTCTTCTAGATGAGTTTGAATTTTGCCTGCTTTTTCTAATAATTCATCTTCTCCAGTTTCGCCATATTCTTCATACAGTTTATTTAATTTTGCTTCATCATCATATAAATTTTGAAATGCAGTTCGCAAAAATTGTCTGATGGTTACACCAGGAGCTAACTTAGCATATTGATCTAAATACCCTACACTAATTTTATTTTGCCACTTAACTATTCCCTCATCTGGAACAATTTCCCCTGTCAAAATTTTAATTAATGTTGATTTACCAACACCATTTTGCCCAGTAACTCCCATATGATCTTCTTTATTCAAGACAAAATTTGCCTTTTCATATAGTGTTTTATCAATAAAACTTTGGCTTAAATCTTTAACTGTTAATAAACTCATAAACTCAACTTTCTATTATTCATGACTTTTTTCATATCTTTGCAATGCATCTAACACCTTAGGCCAATAATGCTTAGGCAAGATTAGCTGCAATTGATTATTATAAATTGGAAAATCACTTTTTTTCATCCCTGTAATTTTTGCTAAATCCGAATCAGTCAAATGATATTTTGCTGTAATTCTTTTGATTTCACTAGAAGCATGAGCTCTAAAATAAGATATTACAAAAAAGATAACTGCTCCAATGGACGCTATCCCCATACTTAAGCTCATATTCAAATGAAAACTTCTAAAGCATACAAAAAATGTTGCAATGTATGCAATCAAAGCAGATATTACGCCATAAATTACTGGAAAATATTTAAATTTAGTCATATTTGCCCCTCTTTGTTACAAAACCATTTCAAAATGTAACACATTTGAAATAATAATGACAGTTAGCATATAAACTGTAACTTTGCTATTAATTATCTGAAATATTTACCTATTATAATAACTTTTGTCAACTTAGAAAAGAAGAAAAAAGGAGTAGATTCTTATTTTATTAACTAAGAAATTCGCTGCAAAAATCGCAGCTGTCATAGCAGCTGGTTTATTATTAGCAGTTAACATGACATCATTCAATACAGCATTTGCTGCATCAGATAATACAGATAATACAGTTAAAGTATCTTCATCATTAGTTAGACACACAATGCTACCTAAATTGATGGACGAACAATTCCAAGAAAATAAACAAAAACAAGCTATGGATGTTTTAATCAAAAACTCTAAAGCTGAACAAGAAAGAATGGATCAAGTAGCAGAGGCTCAAAGACAAGCTGAACTTGCACAAAAAGCTAAAGTTGAAGCTGCACAAAAACAGCAAGAACAAAAACAACAAGCAAGCCAAGCTGTTAGCCAAGCACCAGCTACTGCAACTAATAATGCACCAAGTGGTGTAAATAAAGGAACTTTCAAGTTAAGTTTTTATGATCCAGCAGTTTTAGGTTCAAATATGGGTTACGGCGGTGTTGCTGCCAACTTATCAGTATTTCCTAAAGGTACTAAATTAAAGATTACTTTACCAGATGGTACTGTATGGATTCGTGTAGTTAATGACACAGGTACATTTGCTGCATCAAACCCACGTCAATTAGACGTTGCTATGCCAAATAGTCAAGTTCCAGCAGCAGGTATTTTATCTGCAACTGTTGAAGTTATTGGTTAAAACTGAATATTATTAAAAGACAGATATCTATTTTATTAGGGTGTCTGTCTTTTTTTCATATAAAATAAATAATTTACCCTTGCTTTAATTAGCTAAGTCTTGCAAAATTACCTATAGATATAATTTTTAGAGGTAAAATCATGAAGCGTAAATTAACATTATTTTTAATTGCAATTTGTGCGATATTAACACTTACCGCATGTTCAAAAAACAAAAAACAGAGTAATACAAATACCCCTAGTGCAAGTAGTTTGATTTCTAAAATGCAAAATCAAGAATTGACTAGTGGTAATATGCAACAAATCTTAAAAATTCAAGAAGGCTCTAATCTTACTGCTATGAAAACTCAAGCTAGTTGGGGAGGCAACCCTTCTGTAATGCAAGTAGCTACATATATGAGTCAAAATAATAAAACTAAAGAAATATCTGAATGGATTAATAACCAAAATGTTTTTGTTAATGTCCAAAAATCTTGGTACAAATCTCCTATCAAGCCATTACTTGGTACTGATTATCAAACTTATTATAGTCAATTATTAGCTAATCAATCTGGACTTGATTTTCCAAAATCTGTACTTAACAAGATGAAAGTAAAAGACAATATCACTTCGTATACTCTTAGCTATAAAATAAAATCATCAGATAGCACTTTAGGAAAGCAAATTGTTGAAAATGTCATCACTTCATCTCAAGACAAAACCATGGGTAAAACTTTTAGTGATGCATTATCAAAAGGTCAATTTAAAGACTATGAAATTCAAGCTGTCATTAACAAAAAAGACAACAAACTAACTAGCTTATATTATTCAGTTGATTTGTCTGTTGGTGGTACTCAAAAAATGACTGTTCAACAATCATTTACTAAACTTGGCACTCAAGATAATTTAGTTATTCCAAATAATGTATTGCAAAATGCCAAAGATATTAAAGAATTAACGGCTAGTCAACCTAAAAATTAATAAAAACAAAAAGCGCTGTCATATGTGTTAAACTAATCATACATGACAGTCTTTTTTATGAGGTGCGATTATGGAAAAAATAAAGTTAGTTGGTGGAGCATTATCAATTAAGCAATTAAATGCAATTTTTGAAACTATTCCGCAAGAATTTGATGTATTAGATGAAAATGATGTTGTAGTTTGGTCATCAATGAACAAGCATCGTTTATTTCCCAGAACTGAAAAAGATATTGGAAAAACAGTTTATGAGGTGCATCCAGGACATTCACAAGATAAGGTTAAAGCCGTTTTAAAACAAATGAAAAGTGGTGACAGAAGTCACATAAGCATTAATGTTAAAAAAGGTGACACACCAATCAATATTAGCTTTTATGCGTTATATGACGATCTTAACTATATTGGCTGTATTGAAGTAGTGCAGCCAATTAGCGAATTTCAAGTTAAGGGCAGTTTTATTCGTAATATCAAAAATATGATTTTTAAAAAATGAGGTAATCTAAATGAAATTAGGTATTGTAGGTTCAGGAATGATTGTTCATATGTTTTTACCAATCGCAAAACAAATTCCAGGATTGCAACTAGCTGCTATTACAACAACTAAACATAGTGAACAAGTAGGCAAAGAATTAGCTAAAAAATATACTATTGCCAAAACTTATACTAATTATGATGAAATGCTTGATAGTTCCGATGTCGACACCATTTATATTTGTGTGCCAAATTCTTTACATTATGAATACTCAAAAAAAGCTATCCTTGCAAATAAAAATGTAATCTGTGAAAAACCATTTGTCACAAAACTTGCGCAACTACAGGAGCTGCGTTTATTAGCTGAAAAACAAGATGTGATTTTTGTCGAAGCAATTAAAAATATCTATTTACCAAACTTCAATGCAATCAAAGAAAACCTTGCTAGAATAGGCAAAATTCACATAATCAACTTAAATTATACGCAATATTCTAGCCGCTATGATGCTTTTTTAGACGGTAAAATAGCACCTGCATTTGATCCAACAAAAGATGGTGGAGCTTTGATGGACATTGGCATTTACAACATTCATTTATTAACTGCATTATTTGGTAAAGCCCATGCTGTTAAATATTATCCAAATGTCCAACGCAGAATTGATACATCAGGTATTTTAATAGCTAGCTATCATGATAGCAAACAAGCAAGTCTAATTGCAGCAAAAGATTCTTCTGCACCAGCTAGAAGCTTTATTGAAGGAGAAAATGGTTCTATTTATATCAATGGTCATATTAATGAACTTCCTGACTTTACAGTAGCTGTTAAAGGCCAAGATGAAGAAAATTTTAACTTTAATGAACATGACGATATGGTTGATGAGTTCCTAGCTTTTGAAGATATGGTTGACACTCACAACATAGAAGCTAGTAAGCAAGCTCTTCAAGAATCAGAAGATGTCTGCAGCATTTTAGAACAAGCTCGCAGCAGTTATATGTAAAAAAGTATAGAACCAAAACAAAAAGGCAATGCGCTTTGAAATTACGCATCGCCTTTTAATTTAGTTAATTTTACTTTTTAACTTCTTTTTTATCTTCATCAGATTTGATTTCTGGTGCAATATCTGCAATGATTTCACCATTTAAGTATAGATGTTTATCATCTGCTGTGAATTTGACTTCTGTAGTCTTTGGATAAGCCATAATCAATTTAGCTGCTGGAGTTTCCAAATCATGTTCAACTACTCTTCTTAATGGACGAGCACCGAATTCTTTGTCATAACCTTTCTTAGCCAAATATTTCTTAGCTTTCAAGTCAACAGTCATTTTAATATCACGTTTTGCAAGTGATGATTCCATCTTTTTCAAGTAAAGATCAATAATCTTCAACATATCTTCTTGAGTTAATGGGTTAAATGGAACAATTGCATCTAATCTGTTCAAAAATTCAGGTCTGAAGTAATGCTCTAATGCTTTAATTAATGCTGCATGATCATACTTACCATTCTTCAACAAGTTATCTGAAAATCCTGCATTAGAAGTCATAATCAAAATTGTATCTTTAAATGATACTGTACGACCTTGTGCATCAGTTAATCTACCATCATCCATTATTTGCAATAATGCATTAAAGACTTGTGGGTTAGCTTTTTCAATTTCATCAAACAGAATCAAGCTGTATGGTTCGTGGCGAACTTTTTCAGTTAATTGACCACCTTCACCATAACCTACATAACCTGGAGCTGAACCAATTAATTTATTAACAGCCATTTCATCTTGATACTCAGACATGTCTAATCTGATCAAGTGATCTTTTGAACCAAATAATTGAATAGCCAATTGTTTTGCAAGTTCAGTCTTACCAACACCAGTAGGACCAGTTAACAAAAATGATCCAGTAGGACGGTCAGAATCTTTAAAGACTTGTTTACGTGCAATTGCATCAGTAATAATATCAATTGCATTGTCTTGGTCAATTACGACTTCCTTTAATTTCTTAGCAAGATCCTTGTCTTTTTGAGCTTCATCGGCATGTAATTCACTCATTGGAATCTTAGTCTTTTGCTCAATTAAAGCATAGATATCCTTGCCAGTTACTACAGGTGTATTAGTCTTATTAACTTTCTTTAAATCAGCTTGCAAAGCATCAATTTGCTTTTTGTATTCGCCGGCTTGTTTATAATCTTCATCTTTTGCAGCTTCGGCTTTTTTAGCTTGCAAAGCATGAATCTTATTTTTCAAAGCAGTCTCATCTTTTGGTTGAGCACTTAGTGACTTTTTGGCACCAGCTTCATCAATTAAGTCAATAGCTTTATCTGGTAAATATCTACCTTGAATGTATCTTTGTGATAATTCAACAGCTAATTTAATAGCATCTTCATCATATTTTACATGGTGGAATTTTTCATATTTTTCTTTTAAGCCATTCAAAATCTTAATTGCGACAGCTGCAGTAGGTTCTTCAACTTGTACTGGTTGGAATCTACGCTCTAGTGCAGGGTCATGTTCAATTCTCTTGTATTCACTAGTAGTAGTTGCACCAATCAACTTGATTTCACCACTAGCTAATGCAGGTTTCAAAATATTAGCAGCATCCCCATTATTATTTTCAGAATCTGTACTACCAGCACCTACAATGTTATGCAATTCGTCAATGAACAAAATAATATTAGGATTCTTCTTAGCTTGATCGATTACACCCTTCAATTTTTCTTCAAATGAACCACGTAAACTAGATCCAGCAACCATATCATTAATATTAATTGCAATGATATGCATATCCTTCATCTTAGCTGGAACTTTGCCTTCAGCGATTCTTTCAGCAAGACCTTCAACAATTGAAGTTTTACCAACACCAGCAGGTCCCACTAAAACAGGATTATTTTTCTTACGACGTGACAATATTTCAATTACAGTATCAATTTCTTGATCACGGCCAATAACTGGGTCATATTTATTTTTCTTTGCTTGTTCAACTAAGTCAACCCCAATAGGCTTTTGGGTTTCTGCATTATTGTTATTTGCTTGTCCCATTTGAGGTCTATTGGAACTACTTGAAAATTGGATAGGAATAGATCCATTATTTAGATTATTTCTATTATTAAAGAAAGAACTATTTAATTGTTTGAATAAGTCATCAAAATCATCATCAAATTCAGCCATATTTCAACACTCCTTTAAAAGTGAAATAAATTAATATTTATTATTCCATATCAAATTAGCACTCTCTATATCGGAGTGCCAGACTCTAATCACACTCATTATAGCAGGTCTAAAATTTAGTGCAAGGGTTTTACTACTAAAATTTTATGAAAATTAGCGCCCTATTCTATTTCTTCTTCTATTGTTTCTAGTAGGGCTTAGCAGATATTGTTTTATGATCTCGACTACTTGTTGATTTTGAGGAAGTGATGAATGTTGGGCGCTACTTCCTGTAACTGTCATAGTGGTATAGTGTGCAACTTGTTCTTGATAAATATATTTTCCCGCTTCCACACTGTTTTCTGGGACTCGTCCATCAGATTCATAATTTTCACCACCAGAAACAGATATAACTGTTAAAGTTTTAGGTATTTTTTCTCTATTTGCAATAAAATCAGATAACATCTGTGTCTTATGTTCAATATTATTTTCATTAAAATTAAAAGGAGTACCTAATGTCATTAATTTTCTGATAGTTATTTCACTAGAATAATCTGAATAATAGTTTTCCAGCCAATCTGTCCAGATTAATCCCCCATTCGAATGACCAAAAGCTTTGAAATTATTAAATTTATATTGCTGCTCTATTTGCTTAAATGCTTTATTAAACAACTTGGTTTGGATTTTGATATTGTTATAACCATCTTTATTATTTTCAAATCCTACAACAATAAAGGGTTCATTATCATCTTTTCTAATTGTCCCAGAATAAGATAAAGCTCCTGCATTTGATACTTTTACTTTTAGTAAACTATGTTTTTTCTGAGTACCCTTATTTAACAAATCAACTAATTCATTAAATCTATCTATCGTTGCACTAGATCCTGGCACCATGATTACAGGCGACATTAAAGATTTACGTCTTTGAGCCATTAATCGGTTAGTTTTTTGCATCCAGAATCCTGTTGGGATCGCCAAAATTATCAATATTGCGGCAGTAAATACTATCCATGACCAATTTTTATGCCACTTCATCCATAATCATCTCTCTTTGACGTACACGAGTTTCTACTTTTTCATGAATAATGATAAAGGGCATAAATATTGCAATATCAAGAATCATTAAAAAAATAGAAAAAATTACTGTTTGATATGCCCCATTTGTTGCAACAAATGCTATTAATGGACCTGGCGTCCCTGATAAGACAGGATATACACTTGCTGGGATTAAATGAAGAAAAATTGCAGCCCCTGCAAACAACATATTAATCCCTGGAATTATTACCCAAGGAATCAAATATACTGGATTAAACAATACTGGAATCCCTACAAATAACGCATTGCTAGAATTAAAAATTACTGGTATAAAAGTTGATCTAGCCAGTGTAACGATTTCTTCATTATGGTTGTACATGAATATTATCAAAATAATAGCTAATGCTAAACCTGAGCTGCCCATAGTTCCATATGACTTAATCAATGCATCCCCTAAATATTTATTAGGTACATTCCAGCTTGAGTTGTGCTCTAAAGCATAATTTAAATTTACACTACCATTTGCAGTACCACTTGCTGCAAGCAATGAGTTCAAAGGTATACTGAACCCTCCCCACGCAAGCAACATGCAAAACATTGTTAAAGGAATAGAAACCGTTACATTATTAGTATTTAACGTATTAACTAATAATGTAGTCCAGCTAGATGATTGTGATAATTTAATTCGCAATAAATAAAAACTAATCCCAATAATCACTCCAATAGTAATTGAAACAAAGATTGGCAGTACTACTTTGAAAATTCTCTTCCTAATATCTCGTGAATGTTCATGTCGCTTATATCTATACCTTGGTCCTAACCAGTGAAAAATTTGCCCCACTACATAGCCAATAATAATTGAAAATAATGTAGCACTAAAATCAAGCATCGCTAAATTGAAATCATTACCTTCACCTGGTTTATATCTATAGCTAATAAACAATAAGACAATTATTGCTGTAACACCTGCAATGCTTGCATCTTTATGATACATTCGTGCAGTAAAATTTGCTGCAAAATATGCACAATAAATTCCAAATACTCCAAATGTTACTTTTGTTAAACCAATAGATGTATATGAAGCAGCCGTTAATATTTTTGATGGCAGCCATGCTTGTAAATTTAATACATTATAAAATAAGCTATCTGGCTGAAAAAATGAATCACTAAACATTTGAAATATAGCACCAATTATAGCTACTGGAGTTAACATCACTAAAGTTTGCCCAATAATTCTGAAAAATGATCTACTACGTAGCCATAAAAAAATATCTGTAAATTTATTTATCATTATCCAACGCCTCTTTTTACCTATTAAAGTAAATATCGTGTTTAATATAAGTAGATAAGTCAATTATAACAATATTTAAATGTATTGAGAGCGTGAATGAAATGGCACATAAAGTTCGAAATAATACTAAAAAAAATGAATATGATGTAATGGATATAAATGGTGGTGACTATTATGAAAAAAGTTTTTTGGAAAGATGCCTTTGGAGCTATTAGTCACACCTTTAGTCGATATCTAGCAATTATATTATTAATTATGCTTGGGACTTTTACTTATGTCGGATTAAAAATGACTGGACCTGATATGCGACAAGGTGCAACCGACTTTTTTGAGTTTCATAAATTAGCTGACAGCAATATTCTTTCTAATTTTGGCTTAAATAAATATGATCAAAATTTATTAAATCAAGATCATGCAATCAAAAATATTGAATATGGCTATTTCCAAGATGTTAATTTAAAGCAAAATAATCTTAACTTGCGTGTTTTTTCAAGACCTCGAAAAATCTCTACTTATCAATTAATGTCTGGACACTATCCTACAAAGCAAAATCAAATTGTTCTAAATTATTTATTGCAAAATAAGTTCCACGTGAAACAAAAAATAAGTATTAATGACTCAAAGTCCTTAAAAAATAAAACTTATACTATTGTAGGATTTGTAAAATCAAGTGAATTTCTTGATAAAAAACAATACGGAACTACTAATATAGGCAATGGACAATTAAATGGTTACGCTGTAGTTTTACCCAGCAATTTTATTAGTCCTAATTATCAGATTGCACGCATTATTTATAAAAATACTCAAAATTTGAGCCCATTTAGCTTGAAATACCGCAATCGTGTCTATGATGATAAAACTCAACTACAAAAAAAGCTAAATAATAATTCTAATAACTATCTTGTAGTCACAACTAGAGAAGAAAACTATGGTTATAGTGCATTCCGCTCTAATTGTGAAAAAGTTGAAGTGTTAGCAGCAATTTTCCCTGTATTTTTGTTTGCGGTAGCTGCTTTAGTTAGTCTAACTACGATGGCAAGATTTGTTGATGAAGAAAGAATTGTTATAGGAACTTATAAGGCAATTGGTTACAACAATTTTGAAATTTCAATCAAGTTTTTATTGTATAGTACATCTGCAGCTTTGTTGGGCATAATTATAGGGGCTTTATTAGGTTATACTTATTTACCTAATATGATTATTAAAGCTTACACTGCCAATAACACTATGGAAAATATGCCACTGCATTTTGCATGGGCACCATTATTTATCGCAATAATTATTGCTTTAGCTTCGACAACTTTAATTGCAACACTTACTTTACATAGTATTTTTAAAGAAAGGCCAGCAGCATTATTATTGCCAAAGCCACCAAAAAAAGGTTCACGAATTTTTTTAGAATATATTCCATTTATTTGGAATAAGTTAAACTTCACTTCAAAAGTAGCAGCTCGTAATTTATTTAGGTATAAAGGTAGAATGCTGATGACTATTTTGGGGATTGCAGGATGCACTGCGTTATTAGTCATGGGATTTGGGATTAGAGATTCATTGAGTAATTTAGCTAATAAACAATATCAAGATATTCAAAAATTCTCTGCAATTGAAGTTAATACTCCAAGTCAAAATGATAATTTACAAAAGACTGCATTAAAATCTCTCAATATCAAAAATGCCCCTATCAACTTCATGCAATTGCATAAACATATTTATCAAAATGGTACTACCCAAAATATCATCGCAATTACGCCTGAAAATACTATTCAATTCAAAAATTACTTTAATTTAAAAAACGGATCTTCAAAAAAATCTATCTCTCTAACTTCTTCAGGCATCATAATTAGCGAAAAACTAGCCACGCTTTTACATAAAAATATCGGTGATAAAATCACTTTAATGAATGACAATGATATAGCTTATACTTTTAAAATTAATGGAATTACTGAAATGTATGTAGGACATTATATTTTTATGTCACCTGATGTTTACCAACATATATTCAAGCTACCTTATCAAGTTAATGCTCATCTATTAAAAATTAAAAATAATAACTTCAATTCTAGTGCTGCTTCATTACTAAAAAAACCTGGCATACAAACCATTATTTCAAACCAGGCAAACAAAGATGTATTAAACAATTTAACTAGCAGTTTAACTGAAGTCATCGCAATTTTAATTTTAATAGCTTCAATTTTGGCAATTGTTGTTATCTACAATTTAACTAATATAAATGTTGCAGAAAGAGTTAGAGAGCTTTCTACAATTAAAGTACTAGGATTTTATGATAATGAAGTAACTCTGTATATTTATCGTGAAACGATAATTTTGTCTATATTAGGTATCATACTAGGTGGCTTTTTAGGGTGGCAATTGCATCACTTCATTATTACTAACTTAGCACCAAATGACGCAATGTTTGATCCGACAATGACTCTTAACAACTTCATCATGTCTGCATTAATTCCACTTTTTGTGACATTAATGATGGCATTTGTCATTCATCACAAGATCAAAAAAATCAATATGTTAGATGCACTGAAATCAGTTGATTAAAAGACGTTTAAATCCAATATCCATTTGTTATAATAGATTTAACAGATTCAAAGAGGAGCAAAACTATGTCTAGAAAAATACAGCTAACAGATGATGTTCAACGGTTAGTCGATCGATATTTAGAAATTTCTGATGAAACCTTTGATGAATTGAGTAATAAAGCATTACGAGATTATTTAGTAAATAAATTTAGCTCTAAACAAATTCATGATATTTTGCAGCGAAAAAAAGTCGATGACCATGATATTAAAGATATTTTCAAAGGCAGTTTTGGAAATTGGATGGATGAATAAAAAAAGTTGCTAGAGTTTTCTAGCAACTTTTTATTTGAAATGGAGGAATGTATGTCTTTACCTGTAAGAAAAGACCCTGTCAAATTAATTTGTTTATTATTAGGAAGTTTAATTATTAATACTGGGATTAGTTTTATTTGGCCACTAACAACTATCTATGTCACAAAATATTTACATGAGAGTTTAACAGTAGCTGGCCTAGTATTATTTTTTAACTTAACTTTTTCTTTATTAGGAAATAGTATTGGCGGGTGGTTATTTGATAGATGGCATCCCTATCAAACAATAATAGTTGGAGTTACAATTGCGACTATAGCCACGGGATTATTAATTGTTTGGCATGGTTGGCCAGCATATGCAATTTTGTTAATGGCATTAGGATTTGGTGATGGGATTATAGTTACCAGTCTTAACTCAACAGCTACTCTAATGAAATCCAAAAATCCTTCATATGTGTTCAATGTTTTATATTTTATGCAGAATCTAGGACTAGTTTTCGGTTCATTAATTGTTGGATTTGTACTACCACTAGGAATTGCATTTTTGTTTGCTCTCGCTTTTATCATGTTTATCATATTTGAATTACTGATAATAGCTACTTTCAAAGGCTTAAACGCAGCACATGAAAATCGTCATACTCAAAAAGCTATTGCCAAAATGAAAATTCCTACAAGCAACCTAAAACAAATTATTAGTATTTTGATTTGTGTGTTTGCTGTATGGATTGGGTATCAACAATGGGCATCAAATATTTCCACATACATGTTAAGTATGCATCTTAGTATTCAATCATATAGTATTTTATGGACACTAAATGCGATTATTATTGTATTATTCCAGCCTTTGTTAACATTTTTTGATAACTTTTTGACTAAACATTTACATGGACGCTTATATATTGGTTTTATTTTATTTGCGATATCATTTACATTATTATTAGCGGCCAAAAATTGGTTCACATTTGCAGCATCTATGGCAACTTTAACTATTGGTGAAATCTTGTCACTACCTGCAGTATCAACTTTTGTGAATGATCGTGCTCCAGAAGTTTTAAAAGGAAGATTCCAAGGAATTGTGCAATCAGTAACTTCTGCGGGACGCGCGCTAGGTCCGTTAACTGGAGCGTTAATCATTGATCATGCATCATATTTTGTATTATTTGTTTTCTGTATTGTGATTATTTTGATGTCAGAGCTAGGATTTTTGTTAGTTAACTCAGTTAGTAAAAAGGTTAACTAATACAGGCTCTCACTCTGATCTATTCTAAAAAGCCCAAGTTTCGCACAACAAAACTTGGGCTTTTTGCGTACCTAATATTTCATTTTTTTGCATAAAAAAAGCCTAATTCCACCGAAATAGGAACTAGACTCACACAGTGTTGTACCGCTATTTTGACCACATATAGAAGATTACATTTTCGCTACCGGAGAAAATGACAACTACTAATAGCGATACCATAACAAATAATAGCATATATCTAACCTATTAACAATAAATTAGAAAGATTAAATTCTAATTATTTAACCAATTATTTGCGTAAATATTTGGCTAATTTTACTTCTAATATTCATAAAATTACCACCGGCCATATTGGTCTGAATGATCAAAGCATTCTTGCCATCAGGGGTAACCCTTACAAAATTATAATATCCATTTCCTGCGCCATTAGCTAATTTAAATCCAGGATTATTATATAAGCCACCATTATAATAAACAGGAGCTTGCCCTGTAAATAATATCTTGCGACTATTTAAAGTTAATAGTGTGCCATCTAAAGTAGCTTGCAAAGCCTTATATAAATCTCTGTTTGACATCACTAATGACCCAGCACCTAATTCTCCATGAATTTCAGGTAGATCTAATTTTACAGGTGATACATGTCCATTTTTAGGATCATAATAATTGCCTGATACAAAACCTATTTTTTTCAATGTCGCGGGTGAATTCCAGACAAAAGCAGTGTCTTTTAAGTGCAAAGGCTTTATATAAGTATCTCTTACTACTTGTTCATAAGATTTATGATATACCAAACTAACAATTCCACTTAAATAAACATAATTCAAAGATGAATAATACCTCTTATGCAGTAGCTTGGGATTAAAAACTGTGTTTTTGGCAGCATATATCATATTCTTATGATCGCTAACAAAAGGTTTCTGTCCTAATTGAACACCTCTTTTTAAATCAAGACCTGATTGCATTTGCAATAAATCATTGATTGAGACTTGCTTACCACCTGGAACTTCAGGATAAAATTTTGCTAGCTTATCACTAAGCTTCAATTTTCCATTTTCAACTGCTCTCATCAGCATTGTTGCAGTCATAAACTTTTGAACTGAGTTTATCAGATAACTAGTGTCAGGCTTATTTACTGTTGCATAACTCATTGCGACTTTATTATTTTTAACCACTAAAACGGATCCCTTTAATCCTAAAGTGGCAATCGACTGGCGCACTACTTTCCTTTTAAACTCTTTACGCTTTTAACAGTTGGTATACTAATATTTTTGACACCCGTTCTATTGTCCCAAGTATTAGTAAAGAAATAATCATCAATATTATAATTCATTGGAATGTTTGGCTTAGCCATGAATGGTTTGACATATTTATCAACTGCAATCCATCCGTTCCAACCTAAGTGAATCGTATCTTCCATAAAGAACTTTTTATTACCATCTTTTGATAAATCAGCAATATTATAAAAGCCCTGTTTTATTAATTGATATTTGATCTTTGATACAGATTCTTGATACATAGAATTAGATAGGCCTGTATATTTAGCCCATCTACCATTAATTGGTGAAATTACAAATAATACATTAGTATGTGTTCTAGCAAATTGGTCAAGCATTAATTCAAAATCAGAATATTCAATTGATTTTGTGTAATCAAAGTTAACTTGACTACCCTTCAATTTGGTTAATTCTTTTTTACCTAACTCTTTTTTGAAAAATCTATTATTAATTCTAAATTGATTACTATTTGTATTTTTTTGCCCTTCTTTATTTGCAACTTGTGTCAAACCATTAACACTATAGTCACTAGGGAGTTTTTTAGCTTGCATATTAATCAAAGATAATCTGTTATTAACTTGGAAAGTACTAAAGAATATATCTTGATTTACTAGTATTCTTCGTTCGATTTTTAATAAATTCAATTGATCACTAGATAATGTTCGGCCAGCAGCTACAGTGATTAGAGCCGACTTTATAATTTGATTAGATTTTCCAGAAGGCATATCTAACAGTCTATTTGCGGCATATCTTGTAGCTACTGAATTGTGAGCATCTAATATAAAATTAATTGCTTGCAAAGGCGAATAATATAAACTAAAAGCATCAGGATTTTGACCTTTTTTTGTAAACCATTGAGGAGATACTATAACAACAGCCTTTTTATTAGCTAATTGTGGTTTTATCCCCTGCATTCCATAAAAATGAGCTAGTGATTGACTACCAGGTCCGCCCAATAAAAATGGTCTATATGCTCTATTATATTTATAAGCTAATACAGTTGGATGAAGTGGATCTAATCTTGACAATTCACTTGAGCCAAAGAAAGGAACATAATCTTGACTCAAAGCTACCTGCTTCATCTCCTGCCCTTTAAATATATTATTTGTTTGTGAAGTGGCTGCTTCAAAAACTTTGGTCTTATTATATGTGCGATCCCATGGGATTAAAAATACTCCAACTAATAAAATGGCTGCACATATAGCAGGACCAAAGATTTGCCATAATCGGCGTTTATTACTCATTTTCGAGACTTTCTACCTTTTCAACAATTTTATTTGGGGTATTCCATTCATCACGATTAAATTCAGAAACAGGTACTTGAATTCCAAATTTTTCTTGCAAGTTTAAAAGCATTTGAACTGTTGCAAGTGAATCTAATAAACCAGAATCAAATAAGTTTTCATCCATATTGTTGCTTAAGTCTTCACCAGTTAAATCTTCAATAATATCTACTACATCTTGCTTTGTATCCATAATTAAAACCTCTCATATTATTCTTTTATTTAAACCATAATGTATTCAAAAATCCTGAGAAAATCAAGAAACTGAAACAAACCACATTAAATGTTAAGAATATCGCAAATGCTTCAGTAAATTTATTATGTGGTATTTTATCCTTATGCTTACGCTTAAACCGCAACCAGTAATCATTAATAATTATAGCAGCTGCATGGAACAAGCCATATACAATATAATACCACGTAACCCCATGCCAAAATCCCATGATTAGGAAATTAAGCAAATAGGCAGCTTGTGATAATCTGATTCTATTTTTAAATAATTTATGCTTCATTGCAAAAAATGTAAATCGCATAAAGATAAAATCACGGAACCAGAATGATAAAGTCATATGCCAGCGATTCCAGAAATCTTTTATGTTGTGAGAAATAAATGGCATATTAAAGTTCATTGGGGTACGAATTCCCATGAAATATGATGTTGATACCGCAAATAACGAGTATCCTGCAAAGTCAAAGAACAAATACATGCTGTAACAATACATGTATCCAATCAAAGGCCATGAAATTGGTGAACCAGTTATTTTGCTGCTCAAAATTGCTGCACGTGAAATTTGTGGCAATAAATAAGTCCCAAAGTACCATCCTAAAATAAACTTATACAAAAATCCTTGGAATAAATAGCGAACCGCATATTGTAAATTAGTTATGTATTGCTCGCGATCAGGAGCTGTATTATAGTCTTTTGCAAATCTTCTATATCTATCAATAGGACCAGATGAAATTACTGGGAAGAATAATAAGAATCTTGCATACATGATTGGATCAACTTTTTTAATAGTTCCATCACGCAATTCCATAATAACTTGAACAGTCTTAAAAGTAAGATATGAAATACCTAAAAATCCAATAGTTATTCGTTCATTTGAAGGCAATACTGGTGCTAATTTCACCATCGTTAAAGGTATAATTGCCAAAATTACGAATAAACAAAATACCCAAGTCTTATTATCTTTTTTAGTTTTTTGACGGTATTGCTGATAAGCAAAAGTTACAATGAATTGGTAAATAATATAGCCAATTAACTGCACTCCTTCTTGCCATAACCCTCCACCAAAAGTTAATACTAAGAAAAAGACAGAATAAATAGCTTCATACCACTTAAACCGATGTCCATAATATAAACCAATAATTAAAGGAATTAATGGTATCAATAAGATAATGAAGTAATGCGGATTACTATATGGTTGTAAGTTAATCACGCGTTAACCTCCTTAATAACCGCTTTAATATCAACCTTACCATTTTGAGAAATTGGCATGTCATCGCGGTATATAAATCTCTGTGGAATCATATAAGGCATAATATTTTCAGCTAAGTCTTGGCGAATAATCTTAGTTAATTCATTAGCTTCATATTTATCCTTAACGCCTTCATTTAATTCAATTTCTGCAACAATTTGCTTTACTTTATGATCTTTACCATACTTTGGAGCAGCCACACCATAGCGAACTAAGGAGTTTTTACTTAAATAAAAGTTAATTTCTTCAAGCTCGATTCGATAACCATTAAACTTAATCTGAAAATCAATTCGACCACGGTAAAACAGCATATCGCCATCAAAAAATCCTGCATCACCTGATCTATAACTTAAATATTGATCGCCATCTTTTTTAAAGAAGGCTTTTTCAGTTTTTTCAGGATTATTCATATATCCTTTTGATACACTTGGCCCTTCAATGACAATTTCACCTTGTCCTGGCTTATCACCTTTTGTAGTGTCAATTGTAATTCTAGTATCAGCTTTGACACGACCAATTGGTAAACGGTCATATTTTGCTAATACTTCATCAGTAATTTCTACTTGAGTTACAGCAACAGTAGTTTCCGTAGGGCCGTACGTGTTGAAAATGTGACTATTCGGAAACTTCTTTTTAAGCATTTGAGCTGCACCATGTGTCAATTCTTCGCCACAGAATAAAAAGTGGGTTAGTTGATCATGATGTGTTGCATCAAAAGTTGGATCCAAAAAACACATTTGCACAAATGATGGCGTTGATACCCAAACATTGAAGTTTAATTTAGGCAATACAGTAAATAATTGTCCAATGTTTTCCGCAGTATCATGTGGTAATACAACTAGCTTTCCACCTGTAGTTAATGCAGGATATAAACTCATAACTGACAAGTCAAATGAATATGGAGCTTGTGCTAAAAAGCTAGGATGTTTTGGTAAATTAAAATCAGCTAATTCCCAATTTACAAAACTCAATAAATTATCATGAGAAATTTGCACACCCTTTGGCTTACCAGTAGTTCCTGAAGTAAAGATAATATAGTAATTTTCATCACCTTTAACAAAATTACTTTCATCAATTGGAACACTCTCATCTTTAACTTGATCAGGAGTTAATACTTTGGTATTAGCCAATTCAACTTCTGGCAACTTGTCAATTGCAATTACCATAGGTGATTCGGATACTTCTTGAATCATTGTTAAACGTTCAATATTAGAATAACTAGCTATTGGAATATAAGCATGTCCTGTCTTAACTGCCCCCAAAAAACTAGCAACCATTTCAAAAGTCTGCCCACCCCAGATCATAATTGGAGCGCCTTGTGGCAAATTCATTTGCATAATTGCATTTGCCCATGCATCAGAGCGCTTTTTCAAATCACCATATGTATTAGTAGTACCTAAATAATCATATGCCAATAAATTCGGATCTTCTTGCGCTATTTGGTCAATTTTTTTAATTATATTTTCAATCATTATACACTACCTACACGATTAAAATTCATTATAAATAAAGTGAACTGAACCAATGCCACTATATTCATATAAATATACTAGAGCCATCAAAATTACGAAATAAAATAAAGTTTTTAACACAAATAAACCTATCGATTTGGCTCTTGAATGTGTTTCAATTTTCTTTGTTTTTTCCATGCTGTCACCTCAAGTCTGCTTTCTTTATATTACAACAATGTTACAAATCCTCGCAATATTATCGCAGGATTTTACTTTTTATTAATTTTTGAAGCTTTCCTAAAAGCAACAAACAAAGGAATTGCGGGCAATAATGCGACTACTACAGTACTAACACATGCCCAAGTCATTACATAACTAGGATTCTGCCACTTTTTTGAATTTGCAGTAGTTAATGTAAATACTCCAAATAATATTGAAGTAACTAATTCAAATAAGAATCGATTTTGACCACTATATCTATAAATTATCAGTGATGCTGCAGCTGGCAATAAACATAGCCAACCTGCCAGTCTAACCAAAAAAATTATTTTTTTAGAATTATCTTTCATATTTCATCCCATCATTTATAAATACTTTTACTTAACAATACCTAATTATACCTAGTTTTGCACACATTTAAGTTAATTGTATAAAAAAATCAAGTTATTTTTTAATAGCTTGACTTAATTACTTCTTCAATCTTTTTTGCGCCAACGACTTGTATAATTATCGATTACTTCTAACAAAATAAACATAATAAAAGCCAGAAAACTGATAATCACAATTCCACCATACATCTGCAAATATTCCATTTTTGACCATTCATCCATAATATAATAGCCTAGTCCTAATTGTGTTCCATAGGCTTCTGTAATAAACAAAATTGCAAATGAAGTTGATAAAGCTATTCTAATCGCAGAGATTGTCCCTGCAATACTAGCTGGCCATGTAATATATCTGAATGTTTCTAATCTAGTTGCATCTAACACCTTTAATGTTTGATAAAGAGTTGGGGAAACTTGTTTTACTTGGTCGCGGACAGACACGATTATTTGGAAGACATTAGCTAAAATTAGCATTCCAATTTTAGAACTTTCTCCTATTCCTAGACACAACATTAAAACTGGTAATAATGCAATTTTAGGAATTGGATACAAAAAATACAAAATTGGATTGGCGATATTACCAAATTTTGGGAACCTAACAATTGCAATACCAATTAATACTCCAAAAAATATTGCTATTAATAAACCCCAAAATATTCGATATAGTGATGCATAGATATCTAATCCCATACCTTGTTGGAACATTTGAGGCATAACTTCATAAACTTTAATTGGACTTGGAATAATGATTTTATTGACTAATTTAGCACATCCCCACCAAACAAGATGAATAATCAAAACAGCAAGCAAAATATTTCTTATTTTTCTTGCCATTTTTCATTTACTTCCTTTCTTAGTTTGGTTACTGTGGGATAAAAATCAGCATTATTTTCACGCTCATTTATTTTTAGCTTTTGCAATGGGTTATTACTCATTTCAGCGGTATTTTGAGTCAAAATTAGCATTTTTTCACTAAAGATCAATGCTTCTTGTAAATTATGTGTAATAAATAAGGTAGTTGTTGGTCTTTGGGTCAAAATTTTCATTAACATTTTTTGCGCTTTTGCCTTAACTACTGTATCTAATGCAGAAAATGGTTCATCCAAAATTAACAAATCAGGCTTCATTGAAAATGCTCTGGCAATTGCAACACGCTGTTTTTGTCCGCCGCTTAATTGACTGGGAAATTGATTCAAGATTTTAGTCAATCCAAGCTCTGCAGTCAATTTAGAAATGCTTTGAATCTGTTCATTATTTAATGCATGATGGGTACGAATTTTAAGTCCTAATTCAATATTTTGCTTAGCTGTTTTCCAAGGTAATAACCCATAATCTTGTGGCACTAATGCAATAGTTTGGCTTTTCACAGTCAAATTAGTTCCATTAAATAGAATTTTCCCTTGATGTTTAATTAAGCCAGTTATTGCATTAATTAATGTAGTTTTACCAGAACCTGATGGTCCTAAAACCGCCATAACTTCATTAGTTGGCAAATCAAAGTTAATATTATTTAATACAGTTTTTGTACCATATTGTACTTTTAAATTTTCTATTCTTAACATTAGTTTACAGGAACAATATAATCATTTGGATTTACTTTTTTATTAAAGAATCCTTGTTGTTTTGCAAAATTCAAAACATCTTGCATAGTTTTCCCATTAACAGTCTTTGCCTTAGTATAATGTGGAAATTGCTTAGGAGCAGCATCTGCTGCTGGTTTTGGTAAGCCAATATCTTTAATTAATACTTGTTTTAAGACACTTGGATTATTATTTAAATCATCAACTGCTTTGTTATATGCTTTAATAAATCTTTGTCTTAACTCCTTGTCTTTTAATAATGAACCACTTGCGGCTAACGCAGTTACTTGGAAGTTTGAATCGCTTTGAGTTAATACTTTTAGCCCTTGAACTCTAGCCATAGTCAAGAAAGTTTGTGGCAGTACTGCTGCTGCAACTTGATTATTTTTGAGCATTTCTAGTCTTTGTGGAATTTGTGGAACGATTACTGTTTGTACATCATTTGGTTTCATACCATTATCTTTTAAAACTTTGTACATATAATAATCTGTTGGGTTATGAGGCATATTAGCCACTTTTTGCCCTTTTAGTTCTTTAACATCTTTAATTTTGGAATCTTTAGCTAATGCCACACCAAAACGTCCTGTCAATTGAGTAATTAACTTCCATTTTAATTGTGGATTTCTCATATATGCGGTGAATGATGTAAAATCAACAACTGCAGCATTTAACTGCCCTGCACTTGCTGCAGCATCACGTTTGTTAGGGTCTTTGAATAAAGTGATCTTGGCATTAATTCCTTCATCTTTAAAATAGCCTTTTTCTTGTGCTACATAAATTGGCGCACTATCTGGTGCTGGCATGGTTCCAATATTAATGTTGGTCATCTTTTGATTTTTAGCAGGCGTTGATTGATTTGTCTTTGATTTTGGCGCACATGCTGTCATCAATATTCCAACAGTTGCTAAACTAAGCATAGTTATGATTACTTTTTTTAACTTCATGATAAAAATCCTTTCTTTATTATTTAAAGCATAATTGATTACTTGTATTATAACCAAAATTTACCAATTCAAAAAACTTTCGTCACACTTTTTTCACAATTGGTCTGTATTATGTTAATTAGCATCAAGGAAATCCTTGGTGCCATTCATGCATTAACACACCCAAACTTTTTGTTTTTCATTCTTACTCCTCCAAAGTAGATGAAAATCGTGTCAACAACATTTACCCCTGTTGACACGATATCCTTTAAGACTCGCTTCTTCATGCGAGTCTTTTTTTGCATATAATTAACATTATCTTTACCAAATTGTAATAAATAAGACTATATTTATTCATAATTAACTTGTATTATATAAGTATAGCAAGCAGGTAGACTTGCTATACTCCCACTTTTTATTTCATTCTTACTCCTCCAAAGTAGATGAATTCGTTAGGCTTGCAGACTTTTTGCAAGCCTTTTTTTATGATATTAACATTGAAAGGAACAATTATGTTTTCACCCAAGGTCAAAAAGTTACTTGAAGAAAAATCTGGTGGGTTTTTAATCCCAGCTTCCAGAATTGCTTTTGTACAAGATGATAATCCACTTTTTCATGCCTTTTTAATTTTGACGAAAGTCAAGTATTCAAAAATTCCAGTACTTGATAAAGATCATCGTGTAGTTGGTCTACTTAGTTTAGCGATGATTACAGATAAAATGATGACTGAAGCAGATATCGTTGTTGAACCTTTATCTACATTAAAGGTTCGTGATGTAATGCAAACCAATTTTGACAAAATCAATTTTGTACAAACTAAATTAGAAAAGCAGTTACATTTATTAATTGATAATAACTTTATTCCTGTTGTAGATGATAAAGGAATTTTTCAAGGATTAATTACCAGACGTGAATGGATTAAAGCATTCAATTATGTTGCGCATTCATTAGATGATTGCAGTGTTAATAACACGACAAAACAGTAGTCTTGATTTACGACTTACTTTTTGTTAGTTTATATTATGTTATAATATAGTATACGAAAAATCTGATATAGAAAATATATTGGGGGTAATATTCCTATGAAAAATCAATGGAAATTCTATACAATCCTTGGTGTTGGGGTTATTGCTGCTATTAGTGAATTTGGACTTCATCAAAATTGGGGTGCTTATTTAATTTATATAGCAGGTACGCTGATGGCTATCAACATGGCCTGGGGCATGATTGATGATATTCGTCATGGTAAGTGGGGTGTAGATATCTTAGCAATTATTGCCGTGGTATCTACTATGTTAATTAGACAGCCTTGGGCTTCATGGATGATCTTAGTCATGCTAACTGGTGGTGACTCACTAGAAGATTATGCAGCATCACAAGCTGGTAAAGAATTAAAAGCATTATTAGAAAGATCACCACAAATTGCTCATAAATTAGTTAATGGAAAGCTAGTAGATGTTAATGTAAATGACTTAAAAATTGGCGATCACGTTATAGTAAAGCCAGGCAACCAAGTTCCTGTTGATGGTGTGATTGTTGATGGTGAATCAAGTTTTGATCAATCTTCATTAACTGGTGAATCTGTCCCTGTTGACAAAAAAGTCGGCGATGATTTAATGTCTGGTTCAATTAATGGTGATGTAGCAGTAGAAATGAAAGTTACAAAACCCGCCAAAGATTCCGAATACCAGACAATTGTTCAATTAGTTAAAAGCTCACAAGCAAAACCTGCTAAATTTGTTAAGATGGCTGATCGTTATGCAGTACCATTTACAATTATTTCTTTGGTAATTGGTATTACTGCTTGGATTGTAAGTAAAGACCCTGTAAGATTTGCTCAAGTTATGGTTGTAGCTAGTCCATGTCCATTGATCTTAGCTGCACCAGTTGCTATGGTTAGTGGCATGAGTTCAATGTCACGTCATCACATTATTGTTAAATCTGGTACTACTTTAGAAAAATTATCTCGTGCAAAAACTTTTGCCTTTGATAAAACTGGTACTTTAACTGAAAATCAATTACAAATTGATCAAGTATTACCAACTGCAGATTCTGGATTAACTAAAGACCAATTGCAAGGAATTGCAGCTAGTGTTGAGCAACAATCAAGCCACATTATTGCAACTTCATTAGTTAAAGATACTGACAAGAAGCTATTACATGATGTAACTGATTTAAAGGAAACTACTGCACAAGGTGTTAGTGCAACTTTAGATGGCAAATTAGTTAAAGTTGGAAAAATGAGTTTTGTTGATCCAGGTGCTCCAAAAGTTAATGTTGGAAGTACTGCAATTTTCGTTTCAATTGATGGAAAATATGTCGGACATATCACTTTCCAAGACACAATTAGACCTGAAACTCCAGCAACACTTGCTAGATTGCGTCGTCAAGGTGCTGAACATATTATGATGTTAACCGGAGATCACAAGGATGTAGCTGATAAAATTGGTAAAAAAGCTGGTGTTGACGATATCAGATATGATTTATTGCCAGCACAAAAAATTCAAGCTATTAAAAAAGTCCCAGCTGATCAGCGTCCTGTTGTTATGGTTGGTGATGGTGTAAATGATGCTCCTAGTTTAACTGCTGCAGATGTAGGTATTGCAATGGGTGCAAAAGGTGCTACTGCTGCAAGTGAAAGTGCTGATGCTGTTATCATGGTCAATGATTTGTCCAAAGTTAGTGACGCTGTAGCTGTTTCAAAACACACTATGAAAGTAGCAAATATCGATGTGTTAACTGCCATATCAATAGTTATCATCATCGAATTAATTGCCTTCACTGGTATTATTCCACCAATTTGGGGGGCTATTTTGCAAGAAGTTGTTGATGTAATTACAATTTTACTTGCATTGCTTGCAAAAACTGAACCTAAAAATCCAAAACAAACTGGTGAATTAGAAAAATAAATTTTAGATAATCAAAAAGAGCTTGTATCCCTACAAAAGCTCTTTTTTTAATACTCATTTTTTGATTCCCGATCCAAATACTTTGGTAGCTTTAACTGCTTGTTTCCAACCAGAATACAATTTTTGGCTTTCTGCTTGATTCATCTGAGGAGTAAAGGTTTGCCCAATTTTAAATACATGCTGTAATTCATCAGTATCTTCCCAGTATTTGACAGCAAGTCCCGCTAAAAATGCTGCTCCTAATCCTGTTGTTTCAAAAATCTTTGATCGTTCTATTTTTGTATCTAAAATATCTGACTGAAATTGCATTAAATAGTTATTATTCGTAGCTCCACCATCAACTCTTAAAGTATCAATTTTAATTCCAGAATCTTCTTGCATCGTATCAACAACATCTTTAGTTTGGTATGCAAGTGATTGCAATGTAGCTTTCACAATATCATGATCTGTGGTTCCTCTTGTAATCCCAAAAATTGCTCCTCTAGCATTAGGATCCCAGTATGGCGCGCCTAATCCTGTGAATGCAGGAACTACATAAACTTCATTAGCAGAAGTTGATTTTTTAGCACTAGTTTCTGATTCAGAACTATTTTTTATGAATTTAACACTATCTCTCAACCATTGAATTGCACTCCCTGCAACAAATACTGATCCTTCTAGTGCATAAGTGACTTGTCCATCAATTGCATATGCAATAGTAGTTAATAAATTATGATTAGAATTTGTTGGCTTTACTCCAGTATTCATAACAATAAATGAACCTGTACCATAAGTATTTTTGACCATTCCTTTTTTTAATGCTAATTGTCCAAATAACGCAGCTTGTTGATCGCCTACCATTGAAGCAATTGGAACACTTCCACCAAAGAAATGATATGGTACAGTAGTTCCATATATTTCAGAATTACTTTTGACTTCTGGTAAAATTGCCTGGGGAATATTCAAAATATCCAAAATTTCTTTATCCCATTCTAAATTATGAATGTTATAAAGCATTGTCCTAGATGCATTAGTTTGATCTGTATAATGACGTTTTCCATTAGTTAATTTCCATAATAGCCAAGTATTTATTGTGCCAAATAATAATTCCCCATTTTCAGCTCGTTGTTGGCTATTTTCTACATGATCTAAAATCCAACGAATTTTTGTTGCACTAAAATATGGATCAATTAATAATCCAGTTTTTTGGCGAATCAAGTCATTATATCCTGCTTTTTTTAATTTTTCTGCAATTTCATTAGTCTGTCGAGATTGCCAAACTATAGCATTATAAATTGGTTCTCCTGTTTGCTTATCCCAAATAATTGTTGTTTCTCTTTGATTAGTGATTCCGATGCTTGCAATTTGGTCAGGACGAATTTGTGATTTGATAAAACAAGTTGCAATTGTAGTTTGAACTGCCTGCCAAATTTCACCAGCGCGCTGTTCAACCCAACCTGGATGAGGAAAGATCTGCGTAAATTCTTTTTGTGCCATTGCAATCTTTTTACCTTGATGATCAATAATAATTGCTCTAGTTGAAGTAGTGCCTTCGTCAATTGCCATAATATATTTTTTAGACATATAAAAAACTCCCTTTGATGTCTAAGATTTTAATATTTTATTGGTAATTATACAAGAACTTATGATAGCCTTTTCATATTGTTAATACAAACACCGTTGAATCTAGTATAATTAAGGCAAATGTATATTTATTAAGGAGATTTTATTATGGATGATCAACCTATTGCTGTAACTATTGCTGGAAATGATAGTGATGGTAGTGCTGGAATGCCTGCTGATTTGCTTTCATTTTATGCAAGACATGTCTATGGAATGGGCTTGTTAACGGCTGCAGTTGCTGGAAATACTAAGGGGATTTTTGCACAAGAAGTTATGCCAATTGACTTTATTCAAAAGCAATTTGATGTCTTAAATGATGATTTTAAAATTAATGCATCAAAAACTGGAATGCTTGCAAATAGCGCAGTTATCAATGTTGTAGCCAGAAATTTAAAACAGTACGATATGGGCAAAATTGTCTTAGACCCAGTAATTATCACAAAACATGGAGCAACTTTATTAGATGATGAAAGTTACCAAACTTTTTTGGATGAATTAATGCCGCTTGCTACAATAATTACTCCTAACTTTTTTGAACAAAAAAAATTAACAGGTTTAGACTTAAATACTATCGAAGAAGTAGAAAAAGGCGCTCATATGCTGCAAGATATGGGGGCTAAAAATGTTTTAATGAAAGGCCGTCATGATAACAATCCTGACCAAGTTGTAGATTTATTATTAACTGAAGATGGGCAAATTCATCATTTTGCAAAACCATATTATAAAACTAATCGTGTTAATGGAACTGGTGATACATTATCTGCCGTAATTACTGCAGAATTAGCTAAAGGAAAATCAATTATTGATAGTGTCAAGATTGCCAAAGAGTTTACTTATGAAGCAATTTCTCATCCAATCGCAGTGGGATCAAAATATGGTCCAATTAATCATATGAAAGCCCAAGAAAAGTTAAGATAATGAAAATTTTAGTAACTGGCTTTGATCCATTTGGTGGTGAAAAAATTAATCCTGCTATTGAAGCAGTGAAATTATTACCTGATGAAATCAAAAATGCCAAAATTATCAAATTAGAAATTCCTACTGTTTTTAATAAGTCAGCTGAAGTTGTTAAAAAAGCTATTCAGGAAAATAATCCAGACTATGTATTAAATGTCGGTCAAGCTGGTGGGCGCTTTGGATTAACCCCAGAGCGTGTCGCAATTAACATTAATGATGGGCGTATTCCAGATAATGATGGTTATCAACCATCAGGTGAACCAATTCATAAAGATGGTGCTACCGCTTATTTCACACAACTTCCAATTAAAGCAGAAACAAAAGCAATTACAGAGGCAGGATTGCCAGCGTCCGTATCAAATACTGCAGGAACTTATGTATGTAATCACATAATGTATCAAGTTCAATATATGAGAGCGACGCAATTTTCTAATATTAAAGCTGGTTTTATTCATATTCCATTTTTGCCAGAACAAGTAATCAATCGCCCTAATACTCCATCAATGGATCTAGCAGATATTGTTAAAGGCTTGACCGCTGCAATTAGTGCAATTGTTGAACGTGATGGATTAGATGATATTATTGCCGCAAGACATAATGATTAAATTTTGAGAAAAACAATCATGGATACTTCGTATTTCCAATTGTATTTCTTTTACCTGGTATTATTTATATCAGCCTTTATTTTGTAAAAAACGAAAATTATAGTTTACAAAAAACTTATAAATCAAGCTTGTAAGTAAATATTGCTGCAGTTTTTGAGTTATAATTTTAGAGTCAATAAAATTGAAGGTGAATAAATGAACGAAAAACTAATTAAAATTGCATATTTGTATGAAGACTTGATGAATACCTATGGTGATTCTGGAGATGTAAAAATCCTAAAATATCTTTTACAAAAACAAGGCTACACTACTGAAGTCGATAATATTTCTTTAGATGATAAGTTTAATGCCTTTGATTACGACTTTGTGTTTTTTGGTGGTGGACAAGATTTTGAACAAACTGTTGTCGCAAAAGACTTGCCAAGACACAAAGATACTCTTGAAAAATATATCAATGATGGCAACCCTATGCTATGTATTTGTGGTGGTTATCAATTAATGGGACAATATTATAAGACTAATTCTGGTGTTACAATCCCAGGATTAGGAATTTTACCTTTGCATACTGTTTTCAAATCAGATAAGCGTATGATTGGTGATACAAAATATATGACTGAATGGGGCGAAGTTAAGGCTTTTGAAAACCATTCAGGACAAACTTATTTTGATGATAAAGATAAATTGCATCCCTTAGGTAATATGATTGAAGGCTACGGCAATAACCCACAAGATAAAGTTGAAGGGTTGCGTTATCGCAACATGATAGGCTCATATTCACATGGGCCATTATTACGTAATGTCAATGTCGCAAATGCGATTGTTAAGATGATCTTAGCTTGGCATAAACAAAGAATTGCTCAATTAGAAAATGCAAAATAAAAAGAGATTTTCATCTCTTTTTTTATTTACCTATTTATAAATTTATTTTCTTTTGGTTTCATATTTAACGCAAGTACTGAAATAATAATCAAAATTGACCCAAACCAATCTTGTGGAGTCATAGCCAAACCAAAACAAATTACTGAACCTACCGTTGCAGATAATGGTTCAAATGCATCTAGTAAACTTAAAGTAGCTGGTTCTACATAACGCAATGCTCTAGTCATCCACTGAAATGGAATGATTGTCCCTACCACAATAACTCCTATTAGATCTGACCAAAATAACCAAGTATTAGGCATTTTAGGAAACACAGGATGCACTACAGTTAAAGTAATCCCAGCTATCAATAATCCCCAACCTGTCATTGTAAAACTAGAGACTTCTTTGATTAAGTGTCTAGGAATTAATGTATTAGTAGCAACCCCTATTGCAGAAAGTAACCCGAAAAACAAAACATATGGAGTTAGTGATAAATGTGAAAAATTTCCATGTGTTGCCAAAATCACTACCCCACAAAATGCCATAATAGCTGCTAACACATCAATAAATCGCAGTACTTGCTGGTGTGTTATGGTCATATATGCCATGATAAAAAATGGACCAATAAATTGCAAAATTGTAGCAATTGAAGCATTAGAATGCTGAATAACTATAAAATAAAAAAACTGAACAGGTATTAACCCTAATAATGCATATAAAATTAAGGTTCTTGCCTGTTTTTTATTTTTCCAAATTTCAAAAGATCTTTTACCAGTAACTTGCCCTAATAAAATTAAAAAGCTACCACCTACAATCATTCTAATTTGTGATAGCCAAATAGGAGTTATTTGAGAACTAATATCAAATAGTGATTTAGCAAATAATCCAGATACTCCCCAAAAAACGCAGGCAAGAGCTGCAAAAAAGATCCATAAGCTTTTATTTTTTGTCATTACATAATTTTTCCTAATCTAAAAATAGTTTGGATCTTTATCTTATCAAAAAAAGAAGGCTAACTAAATAGCCTTCAATAAATCATAATTTAATTCCACCATAACTTGATCAAAGCTTGAGTTCCATCATTGCCTAACTTTTTGTCGTCAACTAATTGCTCATATAGCTTTTTGGCAACTTTAGTTGCAGGTAAATCAATATGCATCTCATCTGCTTCATCTAGCGCAATTCTTAAATCTTTCAAAAAGTGCTTAGCAAAAAATCCTGGTGTATAGTCTTTTTTCAATATTCTTGGTCCATAACTACCTAAGCTGAAGTTTTCTGCAGAACCTGCCTGCAATGTCTGCGTTACCTTTTGTAAATCAAGTCCAGCAGCTTTTGCGTAAACAAACATTTCTACCATACCAGTCATTGTACCTGCAATCATAATTTGGTTAGCCATTTTAGTATTTTGACCACTACCATATGAACCAAAGTAATTAAGTTGCGCACTAAAATCATCAAAAATATCTTTCAATGCATCATAATCAGCTTTATGTCCACCTACCATAACGGTTAACTTACCAGATTTTGCACCAATATCACCACCAGATACAGGAGCGTCTAATACATGAACTCCCAGTCTTTCACCAGCTTCACCAATTTTTACAGCAAGACTTGGTTTACTAGTAGTCATATCAACAAGATATTGTCCTTTTTTTACTACAGAAAAAATATTATTTTCTTCGTTAAAATAGATATTTTCAACATCTGCTGGAAATCCAACCATAGTAAACAACACATCAACTTGCTTAACTAATGCTGCGGGATTATCTGCCCATTTGGCACCATTATCTAAAACATGTTGAGCATGAGCTTTTGTCCGATTAAATACTGTTAGATCTTGACCATGCTTTAATAAGTTATCAATGACTCCTGTACCCATAACACCAGTACCAATGAATCCAATTTTCATGATATTTGCCTTCTTTTTATATAATCTAAGTTTATTGTACTATAGCGTATAGTAACTATTCATTTTGATATGGTTTTTATTTTACTCTTCTCTATGCTTTTTCTCCCATTGCATAAGCAAAGCTAAAATAATTGGTAAAATTATAAATCCAAATATAATGCCTGCAATTGCATACCAGTTAACTACCATTTTTCCATTAACCATCATGCCAAATTGTGCTTGCCAATCATATTTAATTAACAAAAATATTGTCAAAACCACAGCTAAAACAGGGATGATTATATCAGTAGTAACATTTTTCTTTGCTGGCAAAATTGGTTGAGCGCTTCTGCCCATATAAAATCTTATAACGCCTAAGGGCACTACGATGAACCCCATAAATCTAACCATCGCACTTAATGTAATTAAGTTAAGCATATTATATTGAAAGGCCATTGGAATTAAGATTGCTAACGCTACTGTGATAATAAATGATCTTGCAGGGAAGTTTTTCTTAGTTCTTTGAGCGATCCATTGTGGCATTTGTTTTTGCCTTGCCATTGCTTCCAAAATTCTTGGCGAATTAAAACTTGCCGCTACATTAATTCCAAACATTGACACTAATGCACCAACTAAGATAATGTCACGCAATATTTGATTAGAAAATATTGCACTGATTGCAACAACTTGTTTAGTACTTACTAATGCTTGAGGATTCAATACCATCGCAACTGCAACAACCCCAATATAAATGACCGCGATAGTAAAAATTGCTAAAGGAATTGCACGGGGTAAATTCTTTTCTGGGTCTTGCATATCTTCTGATCCAGAAGCAACTGATTCAAAACCTGTAAATGCATAAAAAGCTGAAACTATTGCCATTACAAAACCAGAAGCAGTTAATGTAGATCCAATTGTATGACCATTAACTATGATATTGTTCACATCAGATAAATGATTAGCTGCACCAGATAATAACAATAAAACAACACCAGCTACAATGATTAAAGCTAGTGCAGCTAATTTACCAATAGTAGCTAAGTTCATGATGTATTTAACAACATTTTGACCAAAAATATTAATTAGTGAAATTACTGCCATTAAAATCAAAAAACCTAAGGTTACATTAGTAAAACTATTAGGATCTCCACCAAAAATGGAAATAGTTGACTTAATTACACCCACTCCCATAACTCCCCAGGCTACACTTGCTGAAAAATAGCGTAAAACTCCTATATAAAAGCCTACTTTATTGCCAAAAGCAGCCTTGGAATATGCATATGCAGCACCAGAATTAATAACATATTTAGCAGCAGCCGCAAAACTAATTGCTAAAATTGACGCAAATATTGCTGCAATAAAGTAAACAATTAACGCTCTACTACCAGCAATTTGAACTACACTACCTGGTGTTAAAAAAATCCCTGATCCAATAATTGAATTAATTGCTAATAACACTATTGACCAAAAACCTAATTTGGATGTTTTATTTTCATTCATTATTGTTTCTTTATCCTTTGTTATTTACCACAAACTTGAATAAGTTATTCATATATTCAACTTTTGGATTATTATGAAGCATTTCAGGGTGCCATTGAACAGCTATTACTAATCCATTATCCGACTCTAATCCTTCAACAACCCCATCAGTTGCAGTGGCTACTGCATTTAAATCAGGTGCTACGTCTTTAATTAATTGATGGTGAAATGAGTTAACTAAAAAGTCTGTCTTACCTAAAATTTTGGCTAATTTACTATTTTTCTCAACACTCATCCCATGAGTTGGTAAGTCTGGAGTTTTTCCTTGGTCATGTTTTAAGGTTAATTCTTTTCGATAACTTAAATCTTGATATAAACTGCCACCATGTGCCACATTAATAATTTGAGCACCACGACAAATGCCTAATACTGGTATTTGCTTTTGTTCAGCCAATTTCAATAACAGCATATCAAAATGATCTCTTGCAGGCCAAGTTGTACCTATTTTTTGCATAGGTTGTTCACCATATAAGTGAGGATCTACATCATGACCACCAGATAATATCAGACCTTGAACATTATCTAATTGCATCTTGACTACTTCATCATCTTCACTAAATGGAATAATATATGGAACTCCTCCATTTTTAATAACTGAATCTACATAGTCTTCATTGACATAACTGCGTCGATAACCTGGGAAATCTCCGCCATTATCAATAATTTCAGATCCTGATATTCCTATGATTGGTTTTGACATTTTAATCCTCCTACTTACTTTTAATTAGATTATCTAACATTATAGTTAATAATTTTTTATAACACAATTATTTTATATATATTTGGTCAAAAAAATAGACCATCATATTAGGTGGTCTATTTTTATTCTATATCATATTCTGTATCTCGATCCCAACATCACTACTTATTTTTTTGTGCAGCACTTGAATTATCTCTTCTAACTGACGCGAAAATGGCAAATAATATACTCTCTGTGTGTGCGTTCTAAATATTGCCATTACAAATGGACGCCTGCGTCCAGAAATATTTATTAATGTAACGTGTGCTACTTCGCGATAACTCAAAGTCCTTTTTAAATATCCACTTAGCACTATTCGCTTAGCACTAAGTCCTGCAAATCCATCAATTATGCTCATCACGATAAATAAAGCTAAAAAAATTGATAATCCAACATCTGATGAATTAAAATAATTCCAATTAAATGCTATCCAAATAAAAATTAATGCCCAAATTATCGATGAGTAACGATAACGTCCCCTTATTTCAATAATCGCCTGCCAATACCAGCTATATCCAATATAAGCCAAGATGGGTATACCCGCTATCAAATAAAATATCATCGTTGTCATGTGATCACGTTCCTATCGATTTACTAATTTTATTATACCAAAATGAAGTTTTATAATAATAGTAGATAGTGTGTAATCGAGGTTCAATTATGGAAGAACTTAAATTAATTAACTCATTAAAAACTGATATATTTAACTCAAAAAATATTGTATTTTTAACTGGAGCTGGTGTATCGACACATTCAAATATCCCAGATTATCGATCAAAAAATGGAATTTATCATGACATAACAGTTAGTCCAGAACAAATATTAAGCGATGATACTTTATATCACTATCCTAGTGTATTTCATGATTTTGTCATTCATAACATGTATTTTCCCAAAGCTAAGCCAAATCTAATTCATTATAAAATTGCTGAAATTTGCAATAAAAAGGGAATTTTAATTACTCAAAATGTTGATACTCTTGACACCAAAGCTGGTAATAATCATGTAATTGAATTTCATGGTAATTTATACAAAATTTATTGTAGTAAATGTCATAAAAAATTTGACTATAATCAATATTATATTAGTTATATTCACGATGAAGATAATGGTATAATTAGACCTGATATTGTATTATACGGAGAACCAATTAATCCCCAAGTAATCAATGAATCAATTAAGGCTATTCAAAATGCTGACCTAATAATAATTGTGGGCACTAGTTTTGTAGTGTACCCCTTTGCTCAGCTATTAGCCTATAAAAATACAGACAGAGTTTGGGCTATCAATAAAACAACTATCACTGCCGATCAGAATATTAATATAATTCAAGCAGATGCTTTAGATGTTTTTAACCAACTATAAAATACTATTACATAAATCATGAAGTGGAGGGGTAATTATCACAGATATCTATTATTACGACTATGTTCATATTAGTCCTTACACCTATATGTTAACAGCTACAAATCAAGGTTTGTCTTACGTTGGAACCCAAAGTGATGCTGCACAAGTTCCAATTTATAGTTTTTATCCACATAAAATGTTAGTTCACAATACTTTAAAACTAGCACCTTATGTTGAACAACTTGAGCAATATTTTGCTGGAACTAGAAAAGAATTCACTGTTCCAATTGATATCACCGATTTTGGGACAGCATTTCAACGAAATGTATTAGATTTAGTGAAAAAAATTCCATATGGTAGTACTGTATCTTATGGTGATTTAGCAGCTTCTTTAGATAATGCCCGCTCAGTTAGAGCAGTTGCACACGCAGTTGCGCTAAATCCCGCCTTAATCTTTATTCCATGTCATAGAGTGATTTTGTCTAATGGTAAAATTGGTGGATATCGTTTATCATCAAAAGAAAAAAATCGTCTATTAACAATGGAAAAAAACTACTTAGAAAAGGATAGATTGCATGTCAATAATTAAACTCTATCAGCCCTTTTTTGATGCATCTAATTGGCTACATGTATTAACAAGCAGTAAAGATTGGATGATTATTTTAACTTTAGTCTTGATGGAATGCTTATTATCTGTAGATAATGCGGTTGTTTTAGCTGCCCAGACCAAGGTTTTACCAAATAAAACTCAGCAGCGAGAATCACTATTATATGGATTATGGGGAGCATATTTATTTAGATTTATAGTTATTGGAATTGGTACATATTTAATCCATTTATGGGAGATTAAATTAGCTGGTAGTATTTATTTATTTTATTTGGCTTTTAAATATTTTTATGATCAACGTCATCCTGAAAAAGTAGAGCACCATCATAAAAAACATAAAAAAAGCGGCAAGCATATCTTGTCGTTATTTTGGCGTACAGTTATCTCAATTGAATCAATGGACATTGTCTTTTCAATTGATTCTGTTTTAGCTGCACTTGCTGTATCTAGTAACCCTGTTGTAGTTTTAATTGGTGGGATGATTGGAATTTTAGCAATGCGAGGAGTTGCTGAAGTAATAATTAAGTTGATGGATATTATCCCAGAATTACAAGCAATGGCCTATGTTTTAATAGGCATTATTGCTTTAAAGCTATTTTTAAACTTACCTCCAATTAATTATGATCTACCAAATGGTATTTTTGCGACAATTGTATTTGGAATTTTAATTTTAACAATTATCTTTCACTTCATCCGTGTCAAAAAACATGGTCATCATATTCTAAAATAATTAATGATTTTCAACATATGTTTTTAACACCACAGCTTGATTATGCTTGATATTTTTTGTCCCATATAAAAACAAAACATCTTGCTTAGATAATTGTTGCTTAACTATTTTCAAAAATGCTGGTGTATCAAAATTATTGTCAAGTTGCTTATCATAGTCTGCTTTAAATTGTGGATATTTATCATCCTCATGATTGAACCATTTGCGCAATTGATTAGTTGGAGCTATTTCTTTTTCCCATAGATCTAGATTAGCTCTAACTTTACTAATTCCTCTTGGCCAAACTCGATCAACTAAAATGCGATAACCTGCTGGTTGAACGTGATCATAAATTCTAACTAATTTAATACTTCCCATTTAAATCGCCCTCCTGTTTTTCTTTATTTTACATCAAAGAAAGGGGTTAAAATGAATTACTTTGAATACTTTTCTAAAGATTCTACTGAAAAAATTTCCCAAGACTTATTAGGTAGAACTCTTACTTATAATACTGGTTCTGAAATTTTAGGTGGAATAATAGTTGAAACCGAAGCATATTTAGGCACAAAAGACCGTACGGCACATTCATTTGGTGGCAGACGGTCTCAAGCAAATGAAGGTTTATATGGAAAAGCTGGCACAATTTATATCTATGCACAAAGGCAATACTTTTTCTTCGATGTGGCAACACAGCAACGAGATCAACCAGAAGGGATCTTAATTAGAGCAATTGAGCCAAAATTAGGAATCCCAACAATGGTCAAAAATCGCTATGGTAAAGATGGAGTTTTATTAACTAATGGACCTGCAAAAATGATGCAAGCATTTGGGATAACTAGCCGTTATTGGGATTTACATCAGCTAGCAGATTCGCCTTTTACAATTGATATTACTCATAAAAAATCACCTAAAAAAATTATTAGTGCTCCAAGAATTGGAGTTAATAAAATAGATGAAGTTTGGACAAAAAAACCATTACGCTTTTATGTTGCAAATAATCGATATGTATCTGATATGAAAAAACGTAACTATAGTCAAAATAATGGTTGGAAATAAGTATAAATTTTGCTTTTTATTTATAAATTCGATAATCTAATACTATATAAATAATTTGTGGTTGGAGTTTTTGAAACTTTCAAGATTCGCTGCTTTGGGTCAAGCAGCCTATTTTGGAAGTTTTTTTGTTTTTTTACGAAAGGAAGATGCAATGCACTTTATTGGTGAATTAATCATAATTTTAATTACAACAACTTTATTAGGACAGTTATTTGCAAGATTTAATATGCCTAGTGTAATTGGGCAATTATTATCTGGGATCATTTTAGGTCCTGCAATTTTAGCAATTGTTCACTCTAGCAATATAATTTCTATTTTTTCTGAATTAGGAGTTGTATTATTAATGTTTTTAGCTGGGCTTGAAAGCGATCTAGATTTATTAAAAAAATACTTTAAACTAAGCTTTACAATAGCTGCTATTGGTGTTTTGTTGCCAGTAATTTTTATTAGTGGAGCTTTATTATTATTCCAAATTAAGTTTTGGGAAGCTGTCTTTATTGGGATCATTTTTGCGGCAACTTCTGTTTCAATTTCTGTAGAGGTATTAAAAGATAGCAATAAATTACAATCCAGAGCCGGAGTTGCAATTTTAGGAGCTGCAGTAGTGGATGATATTTTAGCAGTCATAGTTTTAAGTTTATTTACGACTTTTAGTCATGAAGGCAATCGCAGTTTAACAGGTAATTTTTATTTAGATTTATTGATTCAACTAATATTCTTTGCCTTTATTTGGCTAATACATAAATACATCGCTCCTGCTTTTATGAACCTAGCCCAAAAATTAGCAGTCAATTATTCAGTAATTATTGCTTCATTTGCCTTAGCATTATCACTAGCATGGCTTGCAGACTTGATTGGTTTAAGTGGGGTTGTTGGAGCGTTTTTTGGAGGATTAGCGATCAGACAAACTCCTCAATTTAAAGAAGTTAATAGTTCTGTTAGTATAATTGGCTATTCTGTTTTTATCCCTGTCTTTTTTGCAGACATTGGCTTATCAATGACTTTTGCAAATTTATGGAATAATCTTGGTTTTATTTTAGTTTTGACTGTTTTAGCTGTATTATCAAAATATTGGTCAGGTCAAATTAGTGCTAAGGCATTTGGTTTTAATAAAATAGAAGCTAGTATTGTCGGGGCTGGGATGATCTCGCGAGGAGAAGTGGCATTAATTATTGCCCAAATTGGAATATCTCACCATTTATTTCCACAAAATATTTATGCGAGTATTATCGTTGTGATTATTGTAGTAACAATTTTATCACCATTTATTTTGAATTATTTTATTAAAAAAGAAAGCTAAAAAACAAGCCCTCTCCTAATTTTCTAAGAGAAGGCTTATTTTTATATAATATCTGGTTTTGCTTGGATTTGCTTTAGTTTCCAGCCTGTTTCAATATATTGTTTTCTAGTTTTTCTTAAATCATCATAATCACTTTGAATACTATCAATTGCATCTTGCAGTTTTTTATTTTCTTTTCTAATCTTCTGCAATTCAGGGTCATCAACTACTCCTTTTAGATGTACTTTAGCAGCTAACATATTTCTTTTATCTTGAAATTGTTCTTTCAAACTGCCAATTGTATTTTCATATTTGACTAGTTTTTTATTGATCTCAACTAACTGATTATTTAGATTTACAAAAACTTCATAAGGCATATCACCCTTGATTCGATTGCATTCAGCACATGATAAAGTCAGATTATCTAAACTATTATCATGAGACATTGACACAGGATTTTTATGATCTACACTAGTGCCTTTGCGCCCACAATATTGGCAGCGGTATTTATATTTTGCCCTGATACGTTCGCGATCAATATAGTCAACCTCATTTAAATGAAAATTTATCTGCAATCCTAATCCTTTTAGATTTTGCTCAAAATTCAAATTATTTTGAGGTACAAAATCTATTTTTTGATCTTCACTATCAATTATTTTTTGATTAAATTCATGTCGATCAATTTGGCTTAAAGCAACTGCATTTAAATCATAGTCTTGAATAAATGATTCATAATTCTTACGCTTATCACTTTTAACTATATAATGATCATTTTCTTTTTTAGCATTTTGCCCGATGAATGTATATAACAGCGTTTGAGCAAAAATCTGAACAGTATTATTTGGATAATCTTCAGGATTTAACTGTCTTTGAATACATATATCACATATGCTAGTTAATTTGGGGTTAATTAATCCTTTTTGTTTAAAATGCCTCGAATCAATTCTCAATCCACATGAAGCACATTGGAATTTCATTAGTTTTCCTCAACTAAGATACTAAAGGCAATTTTTTGCATTTTATCTTTTCCAGCAAAATCACCCTTAAATAAATCTGGCAAAATCTTTTTAATAAAGTATTTTACTGAGGCTAATTCATCAAACTTTTTGATTGTTTCTAGTGATTCTCTAAACATTTGCATAAAAACAGGGTTTGGGTTCCCTAATTCAATTTCACCATAAGCTTCATAAAGTAAATCTAACTTATCTACTACTGAGAGGATTTTACCTTCTAGAGTATCATCTTTTCCTTCACTTAGGCGTTTACGATAGATTTTTTGAAATTCTTTTGGAATTTCTTCTTGAATAAACTCTTCAGTCATACTCTCTTCAACTTCACCAATCATCTTGCGCAAAGCAGGAGTCGCATATTTAACTGGGGTTTTAATATCACCAATAAATCGTTCAGTGTAATCATGATTTAGACTCTTTTCATAAAGGGCGCGCCAGTTAACTTTATTGCCACTAACTTCTTCAATATCTCCCATCATTTGAGCTAATTCTGCAGTTCTAAAGCTGTGATCTGCCACTGAATGGTGTTGGTATTTAAAATACCCTGGTGCTCGATCAATCGACTCTAAGCTTGTTAATCCTTGAATATATGCATGTAATCCCATTAAATTTTCCCCTCTCTTTTATTTTTTCTCAAAATTTTTACTATAATATCAAATTTGTTTTCTTATTGCAAAAAAATAAGATGCTGAAAATATCAACATCTTATCTATATCACTGAATTACTTGTTTTCATCCAATGCTGCTTTGTTTAAGTATTCAACAACTTCAGCAATCCTCTTAACGCCAGCCTTAATATTTACTTTATTCTTAGGACGACGGTGAGGATTAATACCGGTATGGATATTTCTTGACATGTCTATATCTTCCTCTCAAATTTTCGAAAATCTTGTATAATTGTAACACTAGTATGCAATTAATTTCAAGTCTTTGAAAACTTTCAAGTTAAATCTTAGCAAGTTTTTCCAGAAATCATTTCTTGCTTGGTAAGTTTTTCTAATTTAAATTCATTAATACCGCAAGCACCATCAATTAAGCCTGAATCATCAGATAATGATAATACAGCATTTCTTGCCTTAACAACTAAGGTACCTGTTAAGAATGTTAATTCATCTTTAGATGTGTACATATCTAATCCTGCATTGTTTTCAACTTTGATATCAAATTTAGGATCTTTTTGATTTAAGATAACAAATTGAAAATCAGCACCTATCTTACAGGTACCACCCAAATTAGAATATTTATTTGACCCATCATCTAAGGCTAGAAGTACTATTTGTCCTGGTTTAACATGCTTTTTCAATAATTCTTGTGCTTCTGGTTTTATGTTCATTTTAATTGGATCAGTCATATTATTATCCTCCTAATAAATAACGTCTTTAATTAATTTATATCTTAAAAGCATACTTACTTTTAGTCAATAAAAATGCTTGTATAAGTTAAGTATAATAATAGACACTTCTTGAAAATTTGGCAGTTTTACTTATAAATTGTAACTATTTTATTAAATTTTGAATTCTAACTATATTTATCACAAAAAAGGTTTGATTACTAACGCAAAAAAGCTCAAAATGATTAAAGGCGATTATATATATAGGGGGATTTTTATGACCGTCTTAAAAAATATCATTAAAGATCGTATCCTACAAATAACGATCATTATTACAATTATTAGTTTATTTTTTGCAAGACCGCACATTCAAGATATAAATTTCCATACTTTATATTCAATTACGGCCATGCTCACATTAATTCAGATTTTTGCATATCTGCATGTCTTAGATATTCTCGCCTATAAATTGACTAGCATTGCAGATAACACTCGCAAATTGACCTTTATGTTTACTATTTTGGCGGTAATATCAGCAATGTTTTTGACTAATGATATTACAGTTTTAACATTGGTTCCTCTATATTTAAATATTGCAAAGAAATATAAGCTGCCACAAATAGTTCCAGTCACACTAATAGGTATGGGAGCAAATATTGGTGCAGCATTCACTCCATGGGGGAATCCGCATAATATTTTTATTGTCAGTCATTATAATGTGCAACCATTAACATTTTTTAAGTGGTCAACTCCTTACTTAATTGGAGCTTTATTGTTATTATGTGGGATTTTTTTCTTGGTAAAAAAAGAAGACATCCCCACTGCTGCCACTCAAACAGTTAAACTAAGCTGGCCACCAACTATTATGGCGATTTTGGCATTTATCTTTTTCTTCTTTGGTATTTTCCAAGTAATTCCAGGATATTGGCCAGCAATTGTGGCAATTGCACTAGCATTATTTATAAATCCCAAAATTATGTTGAAATTTGATTATTCACTTTTATTGACATTCACAGGATTCTTTATTTTTGTTAGTGATATTAGACAGATTCCATTTATCACTAATTTAATTCATAGTACTGTCTACTCAGAAGTTGCTGCATATTTAACTTCAATTGTTTCCTCCCAATTCATGAGTAATGTACCTTCTACTATCTTAGTAGGTAAGTTTACAACTTATTCTAAAGCTTTGTTATTAGGATCAAATATTGGTGGCTTTGGGTCGCCTGTAGGATCAATGGCTAATATGCTAGTGCTTAAGACCTTTAATGAAAATGCAACTGTCAAAAACAGCAGATTTTTCAAAGAATGGATTTGCATGCAATTTATTGGGTTAATTATCTTAACTATTTTAGGATGGATAATTATTGAATTGAAGTTATAAAAATTAACATAAAATCAAATCATATTTCAAAATATGGTTTTTATTTTTGCACTAAAAAGCTCCCGAAATCAATTCGAGAGCTTTTATTATCTTTTGTTACTTATCTTTTCTGCGTTTTTTTACACCCAACAAACTAAATATACCTAGCCCTGAAAGCAAAGCTCCAATCAATCCTAATGATTCATTAGCAGCATTACCTGTTTGTGGTAATTTGTTTTGCTTAGTTCTAACTCTATTATTATTCATCTGCTTATTTTCAACATTATTTTCTATATAACTAACACCGTGCGGAATTACACTAGTTGAATTATGTTTACTATCTTGCATTGAATGATCAGCATTAGAAGTTCCATTATTTGGTTCACCAGTATTAGTTGGTGGTGTAGTTGGATTTGATGGCTTACCAGATTCACCTGGTTTATTTGATTCTCCAGGTTTTTCTGATGGTGGTGTAGTACCTGCAGTTATTGGAACTAATTTAATAATTAAGCTTTGGTGTAAATCTTGACCAACTACATAACTAGTTGGAAGAATTGACCCATCTGCTAATTGATAACCTTCTGGAATAGTTAAATTCAAATGGATCGTATCACCAGCTACACCATATTCAGTTATTGTTTTACCAACTTGTGCATTATTATTATCTTCAAAAATAATTGTCACAGTTGCATCTAAATAAAAGATTGCATTTGAAGTTATCTTAAAATCATAATCTGGATTTGCGTCTTCTAATTTCTTAAGACTATCATCAGTTAAAACAACTGAATAACTTCCTGACTTATTAGGAACCCCAACTAACTCATATGTTAATCCATCTGGGATATTAAGCTTAAGTGAACTATTAATCGCGAAATTGCCATTATTAATTTCTACTACAGTGTTTTCTTGACTGCCTTCAATTGTTACAGCTAATTCAGCAGGAGTAATTGTATAGTTAATTATTCCACTTTCAGTAATGTTATAGTTTGGATTATCTTTTTGAAGTTGAGTTAATCCCTTTTGATTTAACTTAATGCCATAATTTCCAGCATCTACTGGTGCACTTGGCAAAATATTGCCTTTATTATCTACAAACGAATAATCATCAGCAGTTAAGTTAGCTGTATTTAGACTTTGACCAGCAACTAGACCTGTTGCAGTTAACTGCCCAGTGCTTAGATCAAAGCTTGCAGGATTACCATCATAAGATTTACCAATATTGGAGTTTGGTTTTTGACCCAGAGTAACACTTAAATCTTTTTGTTTAATTTCAAAACTTGCATTGCCAGTATTTCCACTTAATAAGACATTTCCAGCACCTGCAGATTGATTAATTATCTCTTGGAGACGTGCTATTCCTGCATCAGTCAAAGTAATGGTGTAATTGCCAACATCTACAGGAGCCACCCCATCTTTAGTATTCCAAGTGTAGTCACCTGATTGTAATTTAAATGTATCATCTGTACCACCTAGGAAGTTCAGATGAACAATAATGTTGCCTGATTTACTATCAATTTCTGATACACTAACTGCCTCCCCATCATAAGTCTTTGAATTTGATCCACTAAGAACAGCTGCACCATGTGCTGCATTAATTGTATAAGTAAAGTCACCACTAATTGCATCTGGGGCAAAGCTGTAATTTGGATTTGCAGCTTTAATCTTATTAATTCCACTAGCAGTTAATTGTAAGTGATGAGTTCCAGCGTTGATTGGATCAGATCCATTTATCCATTTAAAATCGTCACTAGTAAGTGTAGGAATTGTTAAATTAGGTGCAGTCCAAGTGATTTTATTTAATACATCACTAACACTAGTTGCTTGCCCATTATAGACTTTACTGTCACTACCACTAAATGTTGCAGTAGCTTTTGCAGCAATAATCTTAAAGCTTGCAGAACCTGTTAATTGATCAGCTGATAATTTGACATTACCAACACCTACTGCTTGATTTATTACATTTTGCAAATGTGTAAGACCAGCATTAGTCAATGTAATTGTATAATCACCAACATTTGTAGGAGCTAAATTATCTTTAGTGTTCCACGTGAAATCACCATCTAGCAATTTATATGTATCATTAGTATCTATGCTACCTGGGAAAGTTAATGTAACTTCAATTGTGCCACCATTATTTAGATCACCCAGTGTTGCAATTTTACCTGTATAAATCATTTGATTAGATCCACTTAGTGTAGCTTGTGCGTTAGTAGCTTCTAAAATGTCATAGCTTGCAGCACTAGTAAATGTCCAATTATAATTTGCACCATTATTGCCATCTAAAGCTTGCAATTTAGCTTTACCTATTTGCGATAGTTCAACTTGATAAGTGCCAACATTCATTGGGTCTGCGTTAACAAATTGCAAATCTTCACCAGTTAAAGTTAAAGTCTTGCTAGTGCCATCTAGTGCATAAATTGTGACTGAGTAAGTTAAGTTGTATTTACTTGCATCTAAATCACTAGGTTTAGTTTGTTTATCATCAAATGTCTTTTGATCGCTACCATTCAATATAACAGTTATTTGGCCTTGATTTACAGTAAATGTGCTAGCTGATACTGCATTAGCTGATTGAGGATAATTGTAGTTACTGCCTAAAGCTTGCTCAATATTTTGCAAACCTTGACTAGATAATTTAACTTGGTAAGTTCCAACATCCCCTGGAGTTTGACTAAAGACTAAGTCACCTTGTTTCGCCTGGTAAGTTAATTCAGTTCCATCCTTAGTAGTTACTGAAATAGTATAACCATTAGGATTATTCTTAATTGTATTTAACCATTGACTTGTGCCATAAGTTACTGACTGATTACCACTAATTGAAATATCAACTGGCATTTGATCAACAACAAATGTCGCCTTTGCTAATTCAGCTTGATCCCAATTATAGTTAGTACTTCCGATTAAACTTTGCAGCTTAGCTAATCCTTGATTAGACAACTTAACACTATAATAACCTATATTAGTTGGATCAGTTACAAATTCCAAATCACCATCAGTTAAGGTAACATTAGTGTAAATTGGAGCAGCTGGATTGCTTTCAGTGGCATTTTTCATAGGTGCGGTAATTGAAATAGTGTAGCCATTATCGCTGCCATAATTGATTGTTGGTGTTTCACCATATTTGATATGCTCTACTCCGTTAATTGTCACAGTAGCAACAGCTGGGACGATTTCATAAACAGCAGGTGTATGCAATGGATCAGAACTAGTACTATCACCATTTCCTGCAGCATATAAACTCAATACCAAGTCTTTCAAGCCACTAAAATCATAGTCTGGATAATCTTTTTGTAATCTATCCAATAATTGATCTGTTACTAAAACTTTATATGAACCAACATTAGTTGGTAAAGTGCCAGCATAGTTTTCAATATATAAATCACCATCTTGCAAAGTAATTTTTGGAGCAGGCTTAGTAGTATCTTTCCAGTTACTTAAAGTTACAGTGTATTGGTTAACATCAAATGGTAAGACTGTTCCATATGCTGTCTCTTGCATACCACTTACAGTCAATTGCGCAGCTACAGCATAAATTAGATATTTACCAGATTCAGTTACATTAATCTTATAGTTATTTGCACCAGTTAAGGCATTAATCTTAGCAAGCCCTGCAGCGGTTAATTTGACAGTGTATTTTTTACCTTCAACTAGCGTGTCACCTTGCATTGAAGCGTTAGCTTGTTTGACCAAATTGCCATTTGCATCAACTACTTCAAAATCATCTGGAGTCAATGTGATTTGTCCTAGCCCTATTGGTTCATTAGTTTTGCCATTCCAAGTTAATGCAACTTCTCCATTATCAATTTCATCTTGAGTAATTTGAGCATTTTTTCCATCATAAACTTTAGAAGCTGAACTTGATACATTAATTACTAATTCAGCTGGATCAATTGTGTAAGTGATCTTGCCACTGATAGTGCTATTACCATCTACATCAACAAATGAATAATTTGGATTTGCGGCAGCTAAAGCTTGTTTGCCTTGATTGCTTAATTGAATATAGTAAACCCCTGCATTAGTTGGTGCTGAAATTACTTGACCATTAGAATCAACAAATTCAAAGTCATCATTAGTCCAATTTGGAATAGTTAACCCAGTAACATTATTAAAGCCGAAGTCTGCAGCAGAAGTTATTGGATTAAAAGTAACTGGGGAACCATTATATATAGTAGTAATTTGGCCTTGTAATTGAACATCAGAAGCAATTTCTTGTTTAATTTCAAAACTAGCGTGACCAGTGATATTAATTACAACATTGCCTTTACCTTCTGCTTTATCAATTTCTGCAACAAGTGCATTTATTCCCGATTGAGTCAATGTAATAGTGTATTTTCCAACATTAGTTGGTTCTGAAATTGGATTACCAGTTGAATCTTGCCATTGATAATAACTACTATCAGTTAACTTAAAGTTAGTTGGCAAGCCAGGTATGTTGATCCCAGTAATTGTGACTATGATAGTTGAACCATTGCTGTTAATGTCACTAATTGTCACAGAATTGCCATTATAGGCCATTGAATTAGTGCCACTAAGTTGAGCATTGGCTTCAGCTTGTTTAATTGCATAATTAATTTCATAGTTTATTGCATTAGTGTCAAAACTATAGTTTGGATTTGCAGCAAGCAAAGCTTGTAGACCCATAGCATTTAATTTTAAAGTATAGTTTCCAGCATTAATCGGTGCAGTATCTAGCTTTTGTTTTCCATCATACCAATCAAAGTCAGCTGCAGTTAACCCAGTAAGTGATAATGGAGTATTAGCAACTGTTCCATCACCATCAATTATTAATTTGTTGACATCTAATTCACTAGTTTGACCATTAAAGGTCTTATTTTGATTGCCACTAATTACAATGTTTGCGACTGCTTGTGGGTTAATGATAATTTGCGTAGTATTTGGAATAGCTGTAGATAATATTACATTACCAGCTCCTACAATTGAATTAATGTAGTTTTGCAAGTTAGTAAGACCTGCTTGAGTTAATGTAATAGTGTAGTTTCCTATATTAACAGGAGCTTTACCATCTACAGTGTTCCACGTGAAATCTCCATCTTTTAATTTATAGGTATCATTAGTATCTGTGCTACCTGGGAAAGTTAATTTAACTCCAATATTGTCATTATTTAATTCAGTTAAAGTGAATGCTTGTCCATCATAATCTTTAGTAGCAGTGCCAACAAGCTGAGCATTAGCTACAGCCATATTTATTGAATAATCAATTTGTCCATTAATTGTACTTGCATTATTTTCATTAACAAATGAATAATTCGGATTTGCATCAGCTAAAGCTTGTTGTCCCTTGGTATTTAGTCTTAAGTAATAGGTACCAACTTTAGTTGGAGCAGAAATCAAGTTATCACTTGCGTCGTACCAATCAAAATCAGCACTAGTCCAAGTTGGCACAGTTAAATCAATAGGATTTAAGTTATTATCTTGTGATGTTAAAGTTAAATTTTCAATTGTAGCTGGGTCAAATTGTGCGGGTTGGCCAGTATATGTCATACCTTCCTGACCACTTATAGTAGTAGTAATAGAATCTTGGTTAATAGTCAAGGTAGCAGTATTGGCATAAGTTATATCAATACTGTTAAGATCAGCATCAACTAAATCAGGATTAGTAATCATATTTTCAATTGCACTAATAGCTTTTTGAGATAACTTAACAATATAAGTTCCAGCATCTGTTGGAGCACTAGCTAATTTAGTACCAGCTTGGGTGTACCAGTCAAGATAGTCAGGATGGTTTCTTAAATTTAAAGTAGTAGGAAAATTACTAATATCATTATTATTAGTGATGGTTACTTTAATCTTGCCATCAGTATAAATATTATTGATATTTACAGGTTGGCCAGTATAAGTCATTGAATCGCTACCACCAAGTGTTACTTCAGCTTTAGCTTTTTCAATTACTAAGATACCAGTAGAAGTATCAGCAGTAATTGTATAGTTTGAACCTAGAGCTTGTTGAATACGACGCAATCCTGCATCAGTTAAAGTAACTTTATAGTTTCCTGCATTAATAGCTTGACCATCTGGAGCATCAATTTGAAAATCATTTGAATCTAAATGAATCTTAGTAATATCCGCAACTGCACCATTAGGATTATCTTGTGTTCGATTAATTGAAATAGTGATGCCTTTTGTGCCATACACTACACTAACCGGATTATTAGAATAAGTTGCTGTTTGCGTGCCAGATACACTTATGACATTAGCTGAAGGATTAATCGTAAAGGCAGCATTGCTGGTAATAGTTGATTGACCATCTTGATCCCAAACAACACTGTTATTGCCATAGTGTTGTTTGATAGCATTTATTCCTTGAGTAGTTAATCTAACTTGGTATTTACCTGCATTAATCGGGCTAGTTGTCCAAGTAATACCATCAGTTGAAAATTCAACATCCCCTTGAACTAGAGTTAATGGGTCAATATTTGCAGTAGGACCTGTCACACTAACTTTTAATTGACCTAAATTATCTGGAGTAAGTGCTCTGCCTGTATATGTGTTAACTCCAGCTCCTGTTAGAGTCGCAGTTGCTGTAGCTGTATATCTGATGTCGATTACTACATCTGGTGTATTGAAATCAACTGTTTGAGCAGGGATGTCAGTAATAGTGGTCGTTACGCCTTTTACAGTTTGAGTAACTATTCGGGTATAACCCTCAATTTGTGGTATTTGATATGAATTCCAATTACTAGTGTTCCAACTACTATAAACAACGCCTGTGTCATCGGCATTGATTGCCGCAGTTCTCTTGATCTGTCCTGTTTGAGTTTCTGTTGTAGTGGATTCACCAGGTTTTGTAATATTAATTGTTCTAGTAATATTTTTATTTAATTCTGTATTATCAACATAGTAGGTTGTTAATTCATTACGGTAATACCAAGTACCTGTATTACTAGTAAAGGCCATCGATTCTGCTGGTGCACCAAATATATTTGAAGTATTTCCACCATCATATTTTAAAATTTCTTCAGTATACTGATCTGATCCTGCAGGTGTATTAGGTCCCCAAGTCATATTAGTGCTATTAGCTAAATACCAAGATCCAGATATCACATGAAATCCCGGTGTAGCTGGGTCACCTAAGGATTTATCCCATGACCAACCAGTGTATGAAATTGTCCATTTACTTGAATCTGTGCTGCCATTGGTCTTAAAAGCAGTCGGAGTTTTACTATAATAAATTATAACTTGTGCTGCAGGTGCATAATCTTGTCCGTCTCTTGGACCACCAGCTATCTTAAAATTAGCAGTTACTGTTCTAGGGTCTTGTTCAAGTTGAGCATAATAAACTGTATGAACTGATTGTGATTCATAGTTTGTTGCATCTGGATTATAGGTCGTAGTAAACTCATTTGCCGGTGTATTAGAAACGCTGCCATCTGATCCTATTTCCCAATCACCTTGATCAAATATTGTGTAGTTATTCACAGTTGGATTATCAGCACTAATTACATTTGAATCTTGCAAATTCCAATTACCAGAAGCAATTTGATAACCATTAGTTCCTTTGCTAGTGTCTAATTGCCATGCACTATAAGTAGTTGTATTAGTCACTAAGTCAACAGTTTTAGTGCGAGTATAAAATGCATTCAAAACTGAATCAGGAGCCTGTGTCCCCATTGCTTGACCAGTATTAGCATTGATATGTTTAACTGTTAATGTTCTAGTTGCGTTTTCAGTAGATTCTTGAGTTTTATGAATCACATGAACGGTGATAACCGCATTATTCAGCGCAGCAATAACTTGTGGATCATCTGTCCATTTAAAATTAGGAATCCACCAATTAGAATTAGGATCAGTAAGTAAAACCCAATAAGAGCCTGCAATAGTTACTCCTTGAGGTACACCAGTTACTGAAACCGATTGATAATCATTAACTCCAACTCCATTTGGGAAGGTTCCCACTGGGAAATTAATAGGATCGTATCCTCCGTTACCAGGATTAACTAAGTGATCAGCATACAGAAGTTTATTATCAGTATCATCCCAAAAATTGATAGTAAAGTTTAATTGTTCATTAACAGCGGCTTGTTTTGCCGCAGGTTTATCAGTAGCTGTTAATGTGGTAGCTGCTGGCTTTGTTTGATTAGTAGAAGATGTGTTTTGCTTAGGAGTACTTGTAGGTTTAGTAGCGTTTGTTGTGTCTACTGCTGTCTTTTGTTCATCAGCTTTAGGTATGCTAATAGTGTTGTCTGCTTGCTTATCTGCTGTTGCATTATCATCAGGCTTCACAATATCTGAATTTTGCTTATTTTTTTCATTGTTATTTAGGGCATTACTTGAACTAGTGTTAACCTGATTTGCACTACTATCAACAACAATAGGTTGTGAAGTAGTATCTGCCTTAACTTGATTACCACTTATAAAAAATAACGTAGATAAAAGTACAGAGCATACACCTACGCTTAATTTTCTTATTCCAAAACGCTGCTTGCTATCAGTATATTTGTTATTAAATATCATAAAGAACACCCTCTATAAACCTATATTATCGGATAAAATATATTTATTAATTATATTTATTGTTATATTTAAATCATAACACATATTTATAAAAGCGGTTCAACTTTTTGTGAAAATTTTATCAAGTATATAAAAAAAGACATATAAAATCTGTCTAAATAATTATATTCATATCCTTGCTCCCCACAGGCTATTACCCAACTGATTAAATGATCTAACCTTATTCCATAGCTCTTGTTCTTTTCGGGAGTTTGACAGTTTTTAGCCTTTTAAATCTCTCTATCCATTGCCACTACTGACTTTCCTTGTCAAATTTTGGCTTATTTTTGCGTACTATTTTTATCTTCGGGTAAAATATAAATAAATGATATTCTACCTGGAGGTGCATGGTTATGCGAGTTAAAGCGTCTAAAAGCAAAAATTCTGTCTCTTATTCAATTATCAAAGATTTCAAAACTAAAGCTGGAAAAAGAACTACTAAAATTGTTAAAGCTTTAGGAAATCGTGAGGATATTGCCAAAGCGCATCCTGAATTCTCAGATCCTTTAGTTTGGGCTAAAAAACAAGCTGAAATTTTAACACAAAAAGAAAAAATGGAAATGTATTGGTAATTAAACAATATAACACCAATAAATTGATTGAACGAAATAAACCAAATCAACTAAACATTGGTTATTTGTTTCTACAACATATTTACTATGAGTTGAAATTAAATGAAATATGCTTTGAAATTATTGAACAAGAAGACGGTATAAAACGCTAGGGGGTCTCTAAAGAACATCGTCCTAATCCAATTATTCAAATGGGCTTATTCATGGATGGATCTGGAATTCCCTTAGCTTTTTCATTGTTTGATGAAAATAAAAATGAACAACCTAGTTTAAACCCACTAGAGAAAAAGATTTTAAAAGACTTTAAACTATCTGAAGTTGTTGTTTGTACTGACGCAGGGCTTTCTTCTAATAGTAACCGCAAATTTAATGATAGATTTGGTCGTCATTTTGTGACTACTCAGTCAATTAAGAAACTATCTGCTAATCAAAAAGCTTGGGCTGGTTGGAGAAGAACTGGTAGCTCAAGAATTTATTCTTTGAACCAAATTAATTTAAAAACTAATAATCATATTTATTATAAAAAATTCCAATTCATGAAAATGATTTAGAACAATATCTATTTGTGACATTTTCGCCTAAACATTTACGTTATCAACGGCATATTAGAAAAGGTCAAATTGAACATGCCTTTGAAAAGCTAGATCACACTAGTAGTTTGAAACATAAAAAGCCAAATGATCCAGTAAGATTTATCAAAGAAAAACATTTTACTATTGAAGGTGAAAAAGCAACTAAAACATAATACATAATTGATCAATCAGTTATTAAAGAAGAACAAAAATATGATGGATTTTATGGAGTATGTACTAATTTAGAGGCAACTGCTGAAGAACTAATTGCGATCAATAAACAAAGATAGGATGTTTTAGAACATTAAAAACAGACTTCAAAGCTCGACCAGTTTACTTACAAAGAGAAGATCGTATTAAAGCACATTTTCTAACTTGCTTTATAGCTTTATTAATTTGGCGACTGCTAAAAAGTAAATTACCCATACATACAACTAATAAGCAATTACAAGAAACCTTGCGAAATATGAATGTGGCTGAAATTAAGGGAGAAGGCTATATACCAAGTTTTTTAAGCAAAATAAAAGTCCTATTATCGTTGATATAGCATATGATAGTAGGACTTTTTCATTTCAAAAACTGTCAAATAGGTATTTATATTATGTCATCAAAAATTAAGAAAAGTATTGAAGGCGTTCCAACTTTAAAAAGTATTTATCCTCAAGCATATGTAGTAAATATGAAACATATATCAAATGATCTTGAATTTACAAATAAGTTAAATGATTTAGGAACATGGATCATTAAAGATGGATCTAAATGGGTATGCAAAACTAATATTAGTGAAGGTGAGTTCAAAGAAAAGTTTATACATATTATGAGCTTATCAAATGATGATAGTGCAAAAATTGAAATCAAGAAAGACTATTTACCATTTGGAAAGTTGTAATTTTGATTTTTATCATATAGTAGCCAATTTTACCCAATAGAGCCTTCCATCTGATAATTAATCAACCTATTCAGTTCCACTGCATATTCCATAGGTAGTTCTTTAGTAAATGGATCCACAAAACCCATAATTATCATCTCAGTTGCCTTTTGATAAGATATCCCACGACTCATCAAATAATATAGTTGATCTTCTGATATCTTAGATACTCTAGCTTCATGCTCCATTGATACATTACCATTCAAGATTTCATTATAAGGGATAGTGTCACTTGATGACTTTTCATCAATAATAATTGTGTCACATTCCACATGAGCTTTTGATCCATCACTATGGCGACCAAAACGTACATGTCCTCTATAATCTACTCTCCCTCCATCTTTGCAAATTGACTTAGATACAATTGTTGAAGAGGTGTTTTTTGCATTATGGATCATTCTAGCACCAGTATCTGAATCAACACCTTCACCTGTTGAAGTAGCTCCAGCAAAGGCAATTGACAGCATAGTTCCTTTAGCATGTTCACCATTTAGATAAACACTAGGGTATTTCATAGTAACTTTTGATCCTAAATTACCATCAACCCACTCCATAGTTGCATTTTCCAAAGCTTGGGCGCGCTTAGTTTCTAAGCTATATACATTATCTGACCAGTTTTGAATTGTGGTATAGCGACAATATGCATCTTTTAAGACATTCACTTCAACTACTGCAGCATGAACACTATCTCTTGAATAATTAGGTGCAGTACATCCCTCCACATAATTAACACTTGAACCTTCATCTGCAATAATCAATGTCCTTTCAAACTGCCCAGAATTTCCTGCATTTATTCTGAAATAACTTTGGATTGGAGTATCAACTTTTACACCCTTTGGCACATAAATAAAGGTTCCACCAGACCATACAGCAGAATTAAGAGCAGCCATTTTATTATCCTCTGGTGGAATTAATTTACCAAAATACTTCTTTACTAAATCTGGGTATTCTTGCAATGCTTGGTCTGTTGACATAAAGATAATACCCATCTTTTCAAAATTCTTCCTCATATTATGATAGACAACTTCTGATTCATATTGTGCAGATGATCCTGCTAGATATTTACGCTCTGCTTGAGGCACACCTAATCTATCAAAGGTTTCTTTAATCTTATCTGGCACTTCACTCCAATCACGCGCCACAAAGTCAGTGTCACGTCTGAAATAATTAATATGCTTAAAATCAATCTTGTTTAAATCAGGTCCAAAATTAGGCATTGGAGCTTTTAAGTAAGTTTTATAAGCCTTTAGTCGAAAATCAAGCATCCATTTTGGCTCATTTTTAGCTTTAGATATTTGCCTAATAACATCCTCATTTAATCCCTCACCAGTTGTCAACACTGGCGTGATATCATCTTTAAAACCATATTGATATTCACCTATAGTAGGTATTTTACTAGTCATTATTTTCACTTCTTTCAATTAACTGATAGATTGCTTTCCAAGCTAGAGTTGCGCATTTTATTCTTGCAGGGAATTTTTTTAGATTTGAAAACACTGTTGCATCACCTAGCTTTTTTTCTAAATCACTATCTGCATTTATTTTTCCCATAACCATATCAGAAAATAATAAAACATCATCTGAAACCTCTTGGATATTTTTGCCAATAACTAAATCTGTCATCATCGAAGCAGAAGCCTTAGATATTGTGCAACCATGACCTGTAAATGCGACATCTACAATTTCATTGTTTTTTATATTTGCTTGGACTATTAACACGTCCCCACAAGTTGGATTATGTAATTCAACTGCAGCAGTGGCTTTTGATAATTGTCCATAATGATGTGGCATTTGTGCATATTCTAAAATAATTTGTCTATATAAATTATCTAATTTTGCAAGTCCCATTAAAGTACTCCTCAGTTGCTTTGATCGCATTAATTAAGCGATCAATATCTTGTTTAGTATTATAAAAATACACACTCACTCTTAGCGTTGCACTAACTTTTAATTGTGACATCATCACTTGCGCGCAATGATGTCCTGCTCTAACGCATACCCCTTGCATATCAAGAGCCGTAGCAACGTCATGTGGATGAATGTTTTTTAAATTGAAAGACACTATCCCAGTTTCATGTTTAGTGCCATAAATTGTTACATAGGGCAGTTTTTGTAGTTCATTAATTAGATAAGAAATCAATTCATGTTCAATTGCAGCAATATTAGATAACCCCACTTTATTTAAATAATCAATTGCACTGCCAAAGCCAATTACTCCAGCTATGTTTTGTGTGCCTGCTTCAAATTTTAATGGAGGCATTTTATAAGTTGATGATTGCAGAGATACTTCTTCAATCATCTCACCTCCAAATTGAATTGGTGGCATTTTTTCTAATAACTTATAACGACTCCATAACACTCCAACTCCTGTTGGTCCTAACATCTTATGCGCAGAAAATGCATAATAATCAACATCTAAATCTTGAATATCTACTGGCATATGACCTACTGCTTGTGCACCATCGATTGCTATAACGCTATGGTGTTTATGCGCGAGTTGCGCTAAAGATTTTATTGGATTAATACTACCTAAAACATTAGTGACATGTGCAATTGAAACAATTTTTGTTTGATCTGCGATTACTTTTTTGGCATCAGACAGATCAACTTGTCCTGCATCATTTAACTTAATGTATTTTAATTTAGCTCCAGTTAATTGTGCTAGATTTTGCCAAGGCACTAAATTACTATGGTGTTCTGCATATGAGATTACAATTTCATCACCTGGCTTTAAATGCTGTCCATAACTTCTAGCAATCCAATTAATACTTTCTGTAGTGCTGCGAGTGAAAACTATTTCGCAAGCTTTAACATTAATTAATTTAGCTACTTTATTTCTTACTTGTTCATATTTTTCAGTTGCTCTTTCAGATAATTCATAAACCCCACGGTGGATATTAGCATTGTCTAATCTATAATAGTCACTAATAGTGTTGATTACTTGATACGGCTTTTGGCTAGTTGCAGCATTATCTAAATATACAATTGGCTCACCATTTTCTTTAATTTGTAATAAAGGAAAATCATCACGATACATTTATTGTGCCTCAATTAACTTATCTTCAATAACTTGAACTAGTTTTTGCCTTAGCTTTTTTTCTGGAATTGCAGTTAATACAGGTCCTAAAAATCCTCTAATAACTAATCTTTTGGCGATTATTTCAGGGATTCCTCGACTCATTAGATAATACAATTGTTCTTGATCAATTCTACCTACACTTGCAGCATGTCCTGCATTAACATCATTATCATCAATTAATAAAATTGGATTAGCATCTCCTCGAGCTTTGCTTGATAACATCAACACTCTACTTTCTTGTTGAGCATCACTTCTTTTGGCACCTTTCATAATATGTCCAATTCCATTGAAGATCAGACTAGATTCTTGCAAGATTACCCCATGTTGTAAAATATGTCCAATTGAACCAATCCCATAGTTAGTCACTCTAGTGTCTATTCCTTGCATTTGTTTGCCACTAGATATTGCGATGACCTTTAATTCTGCATGTGATCCTGCACCAACTAATTCAGAATCAAAATCACCTACAATATTGCCATCACTCATCATCCCCAATGACCAATCAATCCTGGCATCTTTTGCTAAATATCCTCTTCTATTCAAATATGCAGTAGTAGTTTTACTTAATTGGTCAATGCTTGAATATTTCACACGACTATTTTCTAGTGCTATTACCTCGGAAATAATATTAGCGACTTGTCCATTATCATTACTAATAATACTTTCTAAATAATTTACCTCACTATTTTTATCTGCCACCAGCAATAAATGATGTACATAATCTGGCTGAGTTTGTTCAAATAAAACAGATATTGCTTTTTTAATTTTGATATTTTTGGGGACATAAATTACTAAACCACTATTTAAATTTACTAAATGTTCTGCAGTTAAATAATTTTCATCAGCTTTAATTGCTAGTTTCATCAAGTATTGCTTGATTAATTCAGGGTATTGCTTGATAGCTTGCTGCAGTGTGCAGACAATTACACCTTGATCTTGCAAATTTTTAGGAACTTCAATTTTTTTGATTTCTGAATTAACTTGAATAATGTCATAGCTTGGATCATTTTGGTAATTGTTTACTGAGCTAGCTGCGAATGGTTTTGTAGGATGAATTGACCATGAACTATAGTTAATTTTTTGAAAGACAGGCATTTTTAAATTAGCTAATTGTTGATAGGCGTTTATTCGCATATTAGTAAACCATGAAGGTTCACCTATTGTTTCAGCATATTGCTTAATGTCTTCAGTTTTATTCATGAAATTATCCTCGTTATGCATCTTCATCAGTTAGTTCAATATCTAATCCCAATTCATCACGCAAGCCAGCATATCCTTCATCTTCTAGCCTTTTTGCTAAGTCAGGTCCTCCTTGAGTCACAACTTTACCACCCATCATGACATGCACTACATCTGGGACAATATAATTAAGCAATCTTTGGTAGTGAGTGATGATTAATGCACCAAAATTTTGACTACGCATTCTATTAACTCCTTTAGAAACGACCTTTAGCGCATCAATATCAAGCCCTGAGTCAATTTCATCTAGGATTGCAAATTTAGGTTCAATCATTAACAGCTGCAAAATTTCATTTCGCTTTTTTTCACCACCAGAAAAGCCCTCATTCAAATAACGATCAGCCATATCTTCTTTCATGTCTAAATAATCCATCATTTCTTCTAGTTTTGGCCAGAATTTGCGAATTGAGATTGGATCATTCTCTGCTCTTCTAGCATTTAATGCTCCTCTAATAAATTCTGCGTTAGTGATCCCTGGGATTTCCGCAGGATATTGCATTGCTAAAAACAATCCCATTCTAGCTCTTTCATCAACTGTTTTATCTAAGATATTAACTCCATCAAGTAATACTTGCCCTTTGGTGACTTTATATGCAGGATTACCCATAATTGATTCAGATAGAGTTGACTTTCCTGTTCCATTAGGTCCCATAATTGCGTGAATTTCACCTGTTTTTAAAGTAAGATTAACCCCCTTTAAAATTTCTTTATGATCAATTTCAACATGCAGATCTTTTACTTCTAATTTTGACATGATATTTTGTCCCTCACAATTTCTTTTGTCACCAGCTACTTTAGTCCGAATAAAATTTTCATGCAATGAAGCACGATTGGAAAAATTTGTAAAGAAAAACAGGATGGATTCTAACAATAAATCTTAGCTTACTCCATAATTATTTCTTGACATTAACTCCTATCTGCATTATCGTATAAACCATGTTAATAATATCCAATGCAATAGAGGTTGCGACAACTCACGACAGCTACAGAGCGCCACGAACGTTATGAATGTAGCCGTAAGGATTGTCGCCGAAACAAATGTTGAATTCGTGATCATCATTTTGTTGGGCTGCAAGAAAAAATCTTGCGGACTGTCTCAGATTTTTTCTGGGGAGCGCTATATGATTTGGTCTTTTCCAAAAGAAAGTCAAGCTAGCCTTATTGCGTATGTAATGAGGCTTTTATTTTGCTCAATTATTGTATTGGCTTTATTTGAAAATATACTGGAGGTTTCAAAATGAAGTCAAAAAATCATTGGTGGCTAGCATTACTAGCTGTATTTATGTTCTTGGGTCTAGCAAGTCATACTAATCATGTATATGCTGCAGACAAAGGCGTATTAAAAGTTGGTATGGAGGCTAATTACCCGCCATACAACTGGACACAAACAACTGATGCAAATGGAGCTATTCCAATTGATGGTACTCATCAATATGCAAATGGTTATGATGTTAAAATTGCCAAAGTTATTGGTCAAAAATTGCACCGTAAAGTAGTTGCAGTTAAAACTCAATGGGATGGATTATTGCCTGCATTAACATCAGGCAAGATTGATATGATCATTGCTGGTATGTCTCCTACTGCAGAGCGTAAAAAAACTATTGATTTTTCGACTCCTTACCATAAAGGAACATTTATCGTAATTGTTAATAAAAATAGTCGTTATGCAAATGCCAAGACACTAGATGATTTTAAAAATGCAAAATTAACTGCTCAACAAGGAACACTTCATTATGATTTGATTAAGCAATTAAAAGGCTCTACCAGAGAACCTGCCATGAGAGACTTCGCTGCTATGAGAGAATCATTGCAAGCTGGGACAATTGATGGTTATGTTGCAGAAGATGTAGAAGGCCAATCATTTAAATTAGTTAACCCTAATATTAAGGCAATCGATTTAAGTAAAATGCCTGGATTTTATGTTAATCCAGATGACGCAGATACTGCTGTAGGTATCAAAAAAGGTAATCCATTATTGGGACAAGTTAACAAAGTCTTAGCAGGAATTTCTAATTCTGAACGTAAAAAGTTCATGGATGAAGCTGTTAAAGAACAGCCAAAAATTCAAACTAAAAAGCAAAACTGGTTTACTTCATTAATGAAAAATTATGGTGGCATGATTTTAAGTGGTGTTGGTATGACCTTGTTCTTAGCTTTAATTGGTACCATTATTGGATTTATCATTGGATTATTAGTTGGAATTGTCAGAACTATTCCAACTCCAACTACCACTGGTAAAAGATGGTTTATGAAAGTTATTAACTTCATTTTATCTGTATATATTGAAGTCTTTCGTGGAACTCCTATGATGGTTCAAGCAGCAGTTATTTACTATGGTATTGCACAATTCTGGCATTTAAATTTGAATAGAACACTAGCTGCATTGGTCATTGTTTCAATTAATACTGGAGCGTATCTAGCAGAAGTTATCAGAGGGGGGATTATTTCTACTCCTGAAGGACAATTTGAAGCAGCAAGTGCGTTAGGAATGACTCATTTTCAAAGAATGCTACATATAATTTTGCCACAAGCCATTAGAAATTCACTTCCTTCAATTACTAATGAATTTATCGTAAATATTAAGGATACTTCAGTATTGAGTATTATTTCTGTATCAGAGTTATTCTTTGTAGGTACAACTATTGCTAGTCAAACCTTCCAATTCTTCCAAACTTACTTAGTAATTTCAGCAATTTACCTAATTTTGACATTCTCAATTACCAGAATCTTCAGAGTTATTGAAAGACACTTAGAAGGGCCTAAGAACTATAATTTAATGGCAAACCAGCTGCAAGTAGACACACCTGAGGAGGGATTAGATGAGTAATTCAGAACCAATATTAAAACTAGATCACTTGCAAAAATCATATGGTGACCACAAGGTGTTGCGTGATATTAGCTTTGACGTATATAAAGGCGAAATCCTAACTATTATTGGACCTTCTGGTGGTGGTAAATCTACTATGTTAAGATCAATTAACTTATTAGAAGAGCCAACTGGAGGCAAAATATTATTTCACAATAATAATATTTTGAAGCCAGGATTTAATCGTAATAAATATCGTTCAAAAGTTGGCATGGTTTTCCAACAATTTGATTTATTTGAAAATAAAGATGTGTTAGCAAATGTAATGATCGGTCAGCAACTTGTCTTGCACCGCAGCCGCGAAGAAGCACATAAGATTGCAGTAGATAACTTGAAAAAAGTTGGGATGGATCCATATTTAGATGCAAAGCCAAAGCAATTATCAGGTGGGCAAAAACAGCGTGTCGCAATTGCCAGAGCGATCTCTATGAACCCAGAAATATTATTATTTGATGAGCCAACTAGTGCTCTTGATCCAGAAATGGTTGGAGAAGTACTTGATGTAATGAAAGATTTAGCCACTACTGGACTAACAATGGTGATTGTTACTCATGAGATGGCTTTTGCTAAGAGTATTTCTAATCAAGTAGTCTTTATGTCAGATGGTTATGTCACTGAAAAGGGCTCTCCTGATGAAATCTTCGATCATCCTGAAAATCCTAAAACTCAAAAGTTCTTACGCAACTTTACCAAGCCAATGATTTAATATAAAAGCAAACAAAAAAACTGATGTGTCACAAATTGTCACATCAGTTTTTGTTTATCTAACTTTCATAATGATCCCCAAAATAATTGAAGCTAATTCACAAACTAAAATAATCTGAATATTAAAGATTGCATTTAAAAATGTAGTTTCTTTTTTAGGATGTCTAATGAACTTCATAGAATTTTTATAGACAATAGGTATTGTAACTAGTGTCAATAAAGCAGTCCAAGGCAATAGCTTCATCACTACACTTACAACTATGAAGATATATGCTAGTGCATAAATTACTGGCCAAATTTGCAGCGCTCTTTTAACTCCAATATAAAAGACTAAGGTATGTCTTCCAGTTTCAATATCTTCTTTATAGTCAGCAGTATTATTAGCTAGCATCAAATTACTTAAAACTAAAACAATTGGCAGCGAAACTATCAAGGTCTTCAGCCAAAACCATCTATCAAAATTAGCCATCCCATAAATATTTACATAAACTGCTAGTAAAGTAATATTATAACCCATTGCAAGTCCAGCTATTGGCTCACTAAATGGTGTTTTTAAGATTGGATATGGCCCTCCTGAATAAAAAAATCCAATCGCATAGCTAATTAATCCAACTATTAACACAAACCAATTTGTCTTAAAAGTTATATAAAGTCCTAAGCTTGCAGAAATAATTGTTAATCCAATAATTGTTTCACGTGCAACAATTACTGGAATATGAAAGTTGCGAATAATATTATTAACACTAACTCCTGTGTTATGTGATTGCTCAAACCTTTCATAATCAGTTAATTGATTATAAGAATTAATTGCAAAATGAAACATCACCGCACTAATTAATAAAATTGTCGTCAAACCTAAATTAAATTGATGATAATAATAATATTCAAATGCAGCACCAATTAATAGTGGCAACACAGAAACAACAGCCGTTTTTGTTTGCATTAACTCATTAGCTTGTGTGAATTTCGATACATTGGTATTCATCTTTAACTCCTTTTTTACTCTGCTATATGATTAACTAAAAGTATATCATTATAGACTATTAATGAGTTAAACTAGTACAACTATTTTTAACTTTTTTCAGCAAGCAATTCCATGACTTTTTCTGCTACTTGCTTTTTTGACATAGTCGGCAAAGGCAAACTTACTTTATTTTTACGTAAAATTGTAACAGTATCATTGTCTGAACCAAAAACATTTTTTGACACATCATTAGCAATAATCCAGTCAGCATTTTTTGAAGCTAATTTTACTTGTGCATTTTCAATCAAGTTTTCAGTTTCTGCAGCAAAGCCAATAACCATTTGGTTTTGCTTTTTATTTGTTGCAACTGTTTTTAAGATATCGGGATTAGGAGTTAATTCTAAAACCAAATTTTGACCATGCTTTTTAATTTTTTGCTTTGCTTGATTTACTACTTTATAGTCTGCTACTGCTGCTGCCATAATTAAAATATCTGCCATTTTAAAATTATCTTGTACTGTTTCTAATAACTCTTGACTTGTCTTGATAGAAACTAACTTGATCTTAGGATCATTTGGCAAATTGACACTTACTTTTCCATAAATTAGCGTCACTTGTGCTCCATATAAGCTTGCAGCTTCAGCTAATGCAACTCCCATCTTGCCACTAGAATAATTGCTAATATATCTCACAGGATCTATTGGCTCTATAGTTGCTCCTGCAGTAATAATTATTTTCTTGCCTTTTAATTTCAGATTTTTATTGAAATAATTTTCTATCCATTGACTGATTTCATCTGGCTCAGGCATTCGGCCTTTTGCCTTATATCCTTCTGCTAAATACCCTTCTGCTGGTTCTAAGATATGATAACCATCTTGTTTTAGAGTCTTTATATTACGAACAGTTGCCAAAGCATTCCACATATTATCATTCATTGCAGGCACAATAAACTTAGGCGCAGCTGTAGCTAATAGCGCAGTTGTCACACTATCATCTGCAATTCCATTTGCTAATTTAGCTATCATGTCGGCACTTGCTGGCACTACTATGGCAGCTTGAGTCCATTTAGCTAATTCAATATGACTAATTTTTGCCTCATTTTCATGATTCCATAAGTCATCTAATACAGGATATTTAGTTAGTGCTGCAAAAGTTTGCGAGCCAATAAATTTCTCAGCATTTTTTGTCATCCCAACTCTAACTATATGACCCGACCTTTGTAAGTTTCTTACTACTTGAATTGCCTTATATGCAGCAATTCCCCCTGTTACATAAACTGCTATTTGCATTTTTTCCTCTTAAATTAATCCTATTATATTGTTTAAAGCATGAGTAATCATTGAATATCTTAAGTCTTTAGTTGTTAAATATACCCACGCTAAAATACATCCCATAAACCAATAAATTACTAAGAATTTTGTAAATCCCATGGTATGTACTATCCCAAACAAAAAGCCACAAAAAATGATGCCAACCCATTTGTTCCAGATAGAGTCTTTAGTAAAGAAAATATTGAAAAACATCCCACGGAAAATCACTTCTTCACAAAATGGAGCAACTACAGTGATCATTACTAAAAAGACTGGATTACTTTGGCTTTGTGTAGTATTTAGTTCTTGTTGATTCTGAGAAGTTCCACCACCTATCAGATGCATAATCAATATCTGTCCCACTATCATAACAACGGCTGCCAAAATTGCCACCCCAATTCTGCGGCCGCCCCAGTGAGGTTCTTCATTAAAGTCCCACTCATTTTTTTTAGCCAGTTGAGATTTATAAGTGATAAACAAAATCCAAAACACAAAAACTGTAAATATTGTCAATAATATTGAAGCCTTAGCACTAAATACATATTCTTTAGGTCTAATATATGTTATTTGTAAAATTGAATATGCAGCAAAAGCACCTATTACTTCTGCAATATTTTTTACATAATCCCAAATTTTCATAAAGCTTTTCTCCATATGTTTAAATTTAAGTCATTGTTTTCGAATTAAAAGTAGTATTTCTATTATAATTAAGATAACAATTTTTTACCAAAGGAAAATATTATGTTAAATACGATTCAAACATTTATAACTAATCCTGCTATTCATGATAAATTTGCAGTATTATCTATTGTCGTAATCTTTTCATTTTTTATTTTTTTGGCATCTTGGTTAATAGAGCCAAGAAGATTAATCAATGGTTGTTTATTTACCATATTTTTATTGTTAGCTTTTATATGGATTACTACATTCATTGATGCACACCATAATTTATTATTGCGCAATATCTTTATATTTATAATTATAGCTATTGTATTAATAATATTGCTGCTTGTTACCTTTTCTTGGATCTTTTTATTATGGAATGCATATTTTGCTTGGAAATATGAAAGCCACACCTTACCTAATATGTTGACTTTGATTTCAGGATTAGTCTTAGGGCTTATTTGGGTATTGAATTTAATGGATCCCTTGCACCGTGCGCCTGAATGGTTACAAATAATGTTAACAAGTATTCCTTTCATCACTATTTATTTAGGAACTTTAATGTATAACTATTTAATTAATTCATTATTATACCAATTTATTCCTTATAAATATGATCAAGACTATCTAATCGTATTAGGCGCTGGACTAAAAGATGGCAAACAAGTTACTCCATTACTTGCATCAAGAATTAATCGTGCAATCAAGTTTGCTAATAAGCAATATAAACTAACAAAGCATTTTCCAAAATTCATCATGTCTGGTGGAAAGGGAAGTGATGAACAGTTATCAGAAGCTCGTGCAATGGCAAATCATGCAATTGAAAAAGGGATTCCTGAAGATTCAATTATTTTAGAAAATAAGTCAGTTAATACTTATCAAAATATGCTTTATTCTAAAAGGGTTGCAATTGCTGATTTTGGAAAAGATAATTTTAAAGTGAAATTCTTCAGCAGTAACTATCACATCTTCAGAGCAGGATTATTAGCCAAAAAAGTTAAGCTAAATGCAAATGGTATTGGTTCCAAAACCAGATTTTATTATTTACCTAATGCCTTAATGCGTGAATTTGCGGCAATATTTGTTATGAACAAAAAACGTCATTTTTTCATTATTGGCGCACTTATAGCCCTATTTTTATCAATAGGTTTCTTAGTATTATTTGGAATATTGAAATAGTAAGGATTAAAAATTTATGTTAAAACTAGAACATTTACGTAAAACTTATGTAGTTGGTAACACCAAAACTCACGCTTTGGATGATGTATCAATTACTTTTAGAAAAAAAGAATTTGTAGCAATTTTAGGACCAAGTGGTTCTGGAAAAACTACTTTACTGAACGTTATTGGCGGACTTGACCGTTATGATAGTGGTGATTTGATTATTAATGGTCAATCAACTAAGGACTTTAAAGAAACTGATTGGGATGCATATCGAAACAATTCAGTTGGATTTGTTTTCCAAAGTTATAATTTGATCTATCACCTTTCAATCATGGCAAATGTAGAACTTGGAATGGATTTATCTGGTGTTAACAGTAAAACTCGTCATGAAAAAGCAATTGCCGCCTTAACAAAAGTTGGATTAAAAGATCAAATTCATAAAAACCCAAATCAATTATCAGGTGGTCAAATGCAAAGAGTGGCAATTGCAAGAGCGATTGCTAATGATCCAGATATTTTATTATGTGATGAGCCAACTGGGGCTTTAGACACCGCAACTAGTGAGCAGATTATGCAATTGATCAAAGAATTAAGTAAAGATCGCTTAGTTATTATGGTCACTCACAATCCAGAACTTGCAGAAAAATACGCTAATCGAATTGTTCATTTTCAAGATGGCAAGATTTTAAGCGATTCAAATCCTGATAATCAAGATGAAAAAAGCAATACCTTCAAATTAAAACGCACTAAAATGTCATATTGGAACGCTATCAAGCTTAGTTTCACTAATATTATGACTAAAAAAGGTCGTACTATTTTGACTGCATTTGCTTCAAGTATTGGTATTATCAGTATTGCTATTGTTTTGTCTATTTCAAATGGCTTCCAAAAACAAATCAACACCACTATGGGCAAAGCTCTAGCAAAATATCCTATTGCTATTACTCAAACAGCCACCAATATCAATCAAGCTCGTCAAAAACAAAATGATACTAAAAATGTTAAAAATAAAGGCTTTTTGACGGCTCAGATTGATCCTAGAGAAAAGGCAACCCACACTAATCACATTACACAAAACTATGTTGATTATGTAAAAAAGATAAATCCAGCCTATGCAAATAATATTTCACTTCAACGTTCATTAAATTTGAACTTACTGGGTGAAGTTAATGGTAAAGTTCAACGAATCCAGTTTTCTAATGTAGCTAGTGACAATTCAGTTTCTTCTATGCAAAATGCAGCTGCAAGTTCTATTGGTATAGGTTCTAGTGTTTTCCCAGAAGCATTAGATAAAAATAAAGGCTCATTTTTAAAAGAAAATTACCAATTACTTGCAGGTAGTTGGCCTAATAAGGCAACTGATCTAGTTTTAGTAATTGATAATAAAAATACAGTTAATATCAATGCTTTAAAAAACTTAGGCCTAAATGTCACAGATGGTAAACATGTTAACTTAAAATCCTTAATTGGTAAGCAATATAAAGTTGTTAACAACAATAATTATTATTTACAAATGCCTAATGGGACTTTTGTTTTAAAGCCTATAACACAAAGCATGTATAACAATGCCAAAACCAATTTGAATTTAGTTGCTGTAATTAGAGCGAAAAATGAAGATGCTCAAGCTTTGCTCAGTACAGGAATTGCTTATAGTGAAAAATTACCTGAGCAAATTATCGCTGCTAATCAAAATTCAGCTATTGTTAAGGCCCAAGAAAATAGTTCTGTAAATGTCTTAACTGGACAAAAGATTTCTAATAGCCAAAAACAACAATTATTGCAAGTTTTAGGTGGATCTAACCTGCCTATTGGAATTTTAATTTATCCAACTAATTTTGAAAATAAAGATAAAGTTTTAAATTATCTAGATGCATATAATAAAGGCAAATCAAATAAAAATAAGATTATCTATACTGACATGTCGAGCACTGTAACTGAATTAACGGGCGGTTTGCTTAGCGGCATTACGATAGTGTTAGTTGCTTTTGCTGCAATATCATTAATTACTTCAATGATTATGATTGGTATTTTGACATATACTTCTGTTTTGGAGCGAACAAAAGAAATTGGTATTTTGAAAGCTTTAGGTGCACGTAAAAAAGATATTACTCGTGTATTTGATGCTGAGACTTTCATCTTGGGTGCTTTTTCAGGAATCTTAGGTGTCATAATTGCTTATATACTAACCTTCCCTATTAGTAGCATCATTTTCAAATTAACCAACCTGCATAATGTCGCACAACTTAATCCAATTCATGCAATTATTTTGATTATTATCAGCACGATATTAACGATGATTGGTGGTCATATCCCAGCTAGAATGGCAGCAAAAAAAGATGCTGCGACTGCATTAAGAAGCGAATAAAAAACATTTTTTTGTGCATAACATTTAAATTTATGATTTTTTAGTACTGTTTCAATAAAAATAGTACTTTTTTTATAACTATGTTCATTAATACTGTTATATTAATCCAAATTCATACTTATATATTATAGGATAGTATTGAAAACAGTTACACATTGGTCTATGATCATAATGTAGCGACTGTTATTATTTATTTTTTTAGAAATAGGGTGAATGTAATGTTAATGGGCGTAAGCATGTTAGATCTAGCAAGATTCCAATTTGCAATGACCACTGTTTTCCACTTCTTCTTCGTTCCCTTCTCAATTGGAATGGGATTCGTTGTAGCAATCATGGAAACATTATATGTCAAAAAGCATCAAGACATTTACAAAAAAATGGCACAATTCTGGGGAAAAGTATTTTTGCTTAGTTTTGCTGTCGGTGTAGTTACTGGTATTATCCAAGAGTTCCAATTCGGGATGAACTGGTCTGATTACTCAAGATTTATGGGTGATATCTTCGGAGCTCCGCTAGCAGTTGAAGCTTTATTGGCATTCTTTATGGAATCTACTTTCATTGGATTGTGGATGTTTACTTGGGATAAATTTAAACCAGGCTTGCATGCAGCTTTAATTTGGATTACTGCTATTGGTTCTACGCTAAGTGCTGTTTGGATTTTGGCAGCTAACTCATTTATGCAAAATCCAGTTGGATATGTAATCCGCAATGGTAAAGCACAAATGGCTAGCTTTGGGGCAATTATCTCTAATCCACAATTGTGGGCATCATTTCCACATGTAATTATTGGGGCAATTGTAACAGCTTCATTTGCAGTTATTGGTATGGCTGCATGGGGACTTTTGAAAAAGCGCGATGTAGCTTTCCATAAAAAGTCAATGCGTATTGCTTTATGGGTTGCTTTATTTGCGTCAATTGCAGAAATTGGTGCAGGTGATTATCAAACACAAATTGAAGTTAAAGAGCAACCTATGAAGTTTGCTGCAACTGAAGGTGTTTATACTACTACTGGTAAGCATGCACCTTGGGATATTGTAGCCAACTTAGATACTAAAGAACATAAAAATAAAGGTGCATTATCTATTCCTTATGTATTAACTATTTTGACTTATCATTCAACAACAGGTTCTGTTAAAGGAATGAATCAAATCAATAAAGAATTACATCAAAAATATGATAAGACCTTTGGAAAAGGAATGGATTATTATGTTCCTGTTAAAACACTATTCTATAGTTTCAGAGTAATGGCTGGATTTGGTGCATTGTTTGCATTATTAGCAATTTTGGGATTGATTTTTACAAGACCAAAGAAAAATACTATCGAAAATCAAAGATGGCTTTTGTATATCTTAGGAATTGCAACATTTTTACCATTTATAGCTAATACTTGTGGTTGGTTTATTACAGAGCTAGGACGATTCCCATGGACTGTTTATGGACTGTTTACAATAGCTGATTCCGTATCTCCATCTACTACTGCAGGTGAATTATGGTTTACTAATATTGCATACTTCTTGATCTTTGCTACTTTAGGTGGCGTAATGATTTATTATTGCAAACGTCTTTTGAATAAAGGTGTCGATAAAGCTATTGCAGGAGGTGTATACTGATGATTGCAGGTATTGAGCCACTCCAATTATTGTGGTTTTGCTTAATTGGATTATTATTCATGATTTTTTACTTCACTGAAGGCTTCGACTATGGTGTAGGTATGGCAACTAAATTCTTAGCTCATAACGATTCAGATCGTAATGCGTTAATTAGAACTATTGGACCACACTGGGATGGTAATGAAGTTTGGTTAATTACCGCTGGTGGTGCGATGTTTGCATCATTTTCAGCTTGGTATGCAAGTTTATTTAGTGGATATTACATATTATTATTTTTGACTTTATTTGCATTAATCATTCGTGGTGTTTCATTTGAATTCGCTGCAAATGCCGAAAATGAACGTCAATTAAGAATTTGGGATAATTTCTTATTCTATGGAAGTTTACTAGCACCATTTTTCTTAACTATGATGTTTGGTAGCTTAATTCAAGGTGTTCCTATGGATGCCAAAGGTAATATGAGTTTAAGCTTTTATAATATAGTTAACCCATTATCTGTAGTTGCAGGTGTTGCTGGAGTATTATTATGTCTTATTCATGGTCTTAACTTTATTAGCTTAAAAGTTGATGACCCATTGCGTGATAAGGCAAAAGAACTTAATCGTAAATTATATTGGTTAGCTTATGCTGGAGAAGTTGTGTTTGCAGTATTACTATTTTTCCAGACTGACTTTTTCAAAAAGCGTCCAATTTCATCATTAGTAATTACTTTATTAGTTGTATTATTTACAATTTGGTCGCACGTAACTAATTTACACGATAAAGAAGGAATGAGCTTTATTACTAGTGGATTGATTTTGGCTAGTGTTGTTGCATTATTATTCAATGGTTTATTCCCAAGAGTATTAATTGCAACAGATCCAGCTCATTCAATATTAATTAAACAAGCTGCTAACTCACACTTAACACTTGTAATTATGACAATTGTGGCATTAATTTTATTGCCAATTGCCCTAATTTATATTATTTGGTCTTATGTTGTTTTCAAAAAACGTATAAAGGCCTAACACAAAAAGGAATTGAATAAATAATGGTCGATAAGAGACTTTTTAAAATACCAAAAGCCGCGATCATGATGGTAATGCTTGCAGGATTAGCTTTCTTGCAAGCTTTTACTATATTAGGGCAGGCTATTTATTTAGCGCGTGCAATTGTCGGCTCTTGGAATCGTGAATCATTTAATAATATTGCTAGTGATGTAGCACTATTTTTCATTATGTTTGTTTTGCGACATGCAATATTATGGTTTCGCAATTGGTACATGAACCGTTTTGCAAACAGCGCCGTAATTTATTTACATGACAAATTATTAGATAAGATTTATCAAGGGGGAATTGCTTTAAGTTCTAAAACTGGTACTGGAAATTTAGTATCAATGCTGCTAGATGGTATGGATGAAGTACATAATTATTTAACTTTAATCTTTCCAAAATTAGTGACTTTGGCAATTATTCCCTGGGTAATATTAATTTATATTTTTACTCAAAACACGCTGTCAGGTTGGATTTTATTACTATTGTTTCCTTTAATTATCATGTTTTTGATTATTTTAGGATTGACTGCTCAAAAGCGTGCTGACAAGCAATATGCTGGATATATTGTCTTGCAAAACAACTTTGTTGATGCCTTGCGTGGATTATCAACATTAAAGGTATTAGGCCTTTCAAAAAAATACAGCAATGAAGTTTATGATAAAAGTGAAGGCTTTCGCAAACAAACAATGCGTGTCTTGCGTATCGCAATTTTATCAACATTTACATTAGACTTTTTCTCAACATTAGCTATTGCCATGATTGCTATGTTTTTGGGATTAGGATTAATTGCTGGATCTATTAAGTTATTCCCTGCTCTAGTAATCTTAGTTTTATCACCTGAATTTTTTTTACCTGTTCGAGATTTTGGTAATGACTTCCATGCAACTTTAAATGGGAAAAATGCCTTAGCTCAAATGTTTGATGTTTTGCAATATCCAACCGTTAAACAAGAAAACCTAGTGTCTGATTTTAAATGGGATCAAAATAGTACTTTGGTTTTAAATAATCTTAATTTTAAATATCCTGATGAAACAGCTGATAATTTAATTAATATTAATTTAAAACTCAAAGGTTATCAAAAAGTAGGTATTATAGGTCCTACTGGTGCTGGTAAAACTACATTATTGCAACTAATTTCAGGATTTTTAGTACCTACTTTAAAAAAGGACAATTTCATTTTAAATGGGATTAACTTACCTCATTTAAATCAAAAGAATTGGCAAAACCAGTTCTCTTATATTCCGCAAAACCCTTATATTTTTGCTGATACTATCAAAAATAATATTAAATTTTATAAACCTGAAGCCAGTAATCAAGAAATCAATGATGCCGTAAAACAAGCTGGTCTTGTCGACTTCATTTCATCTTTAAAATTAGGTTTAGACACAAAAATCGGTGAGCATGGACGTGGTATTTCTGGTGGACAAGCTCAAAGAATCGCACTTGCTAGAGCGATTTTAGCTACAGATCGTAAAGTTTTATTTTTAGATGAACCAACTGCTCATTTAGATATTGAAACAGAATACAACCTGAAAAAAACCATGTTGCCTTTATTTGACAATCATTTAGTTTTATTTGCGACGCATAGATTACATTGGCTAAAAGAAATGGATTATTGTATCGTGATTAAAAATGGAAAAATTGTTGAACAAGGTACACCTGCAGATTTAGAAAAATCAGGAACAGAATTTCAAAAATTAACTGCACCTTTGAAGGAGATTGATTTATAATGGAATCCAAATTTTCATTTAAACATGATACATGGATCAAACCATACTTTAAAAAATACAAATATTCCGTTATATTAGCCATCTTTTTAGGCTTATTAATGTTTTTTTGTGCCAGTGCTTTAATGTTTACAGCAGGCTACACAATTGATAAATCAGCTACTATGCCTTCAAACATCATGGTGATTTATGTGCCTATTGTTTTAATGCGCGCATTTGGGATTGGAAGACCTTTATTTAGATATTTAGAGCGTTTAGTATCACATAACTGGGTCTTAAAAGTGACTAGTGATTTGCGCAAGCGTTTATATGATGTAGTTGAATCAAACACTTCTACCGTTGGTGGAGAGTATCAAACAGGAACTTTATTAAGTTTATTAACGGAGGATATCGGCCATCTACAAAACTTATATCTACGTACTATTTTTCCAGCAATTCTAGGAGATTTATTAGGAATAATAATTACTTTTGTTTTAGCTGGGTTTAGTTTACCATTAGCTGGAATTTTCTTTATTTTAATTTTATTTGAATTAGTAATTGTTCCCCTAATTTCACTTAATGTTGAAGGGATTCATAAAACCAAACAAAAAGCTGATAAAGCTAAGTTATATACTGAACTCACTGATCAAGTATTAGGTGAAAATGATTGGCAAATTTCAGGTCGCTTTCAAGATTTTAAAAACCGTACAAAAACTGTACATAAAGATTATATTTTAAGTCAAAAAAAATCTGCTCATTTTGATTGGGCACGAGATTTTGTATTGGAATTTATTTTTGGATTAGTTGCTGTGTGTTTGCTATATTTCACCAATAAATCTCTAACTTATAATCAAAATGCCGCTAACTTTATTGGAGCAATTATTTTAGCTTGGTTTCCTTTAACTGATGGGATAGTCCCTGTTTCACAAGGGATTGAAGATTGGAATACTTATGGTGATTCCGTAAAAAGATTAAACCAAATGCACTATAAAAAAATCACCTTACCTCACCAAGAAAATTTAGATCCAAATGATTTTAAAAATTTAACTGTTGATCATTTATCTTTTACTTACCCTGATGAAACAATTCCAATTATTAAAGACTTTTCTCTAAATTTAGATTTAGGGCAAAAAGCCGCTCTAATTGGTCCATCTGGTACTGGCAAAACAACAATATTGCAGCTAGTTTTAGGTGATTTAATACCCGATCATGGCTCAGTTGAGTTGAATAACATTGATATTGAAAAATTACAATCTCAACGATCAAAACTATTTTCAGTATTAAATCAAAATCCATTTTTATTTAACACCACAATTTTTGAAAATCTAAAAATGGCTAATCCAATATCCACTGAACAAGATATGTTAAAAGTCTTAGATGAAGTTCAATTAAGTGATTTAATTGCTTCATTACCTGATAAACTAAATACTTCTGTTCAAGAAGCTGGAGCTAGATTTTCAGGTGGTCAAAAACAGCGCTTAGCCTTAGCTAGAGTTTTATTGCAAAATGCACCCATTGTATTATTAGATGAGCCAACAGCTGGATTAGATCCATTAACTGAAAAAACATTACTAGATCTAGTTTTTAACGTTTTAAAAAATAAAACTATCATTTGGATTACACATAACTTGCAAGCAATGAATCAAATTGACCAAGTAATTTTTCTAAAAGATGGTAGTATTGAAATGCAAGGATCACCAAAAGATCTATATGAACACAATAAACACTTTCATGAACTATATTTAATGGATCGAGGATTTTAATTAATGAAAAAACAAGGCTGGTATGAGCTAGTTGAACCAAGAACATTATTCAATTCGATTTTGCCACTGCTTTTAGGTATTATGTACGCCTGGTATAATTTTAAGCATTTTAATTTATTTGAAACTATTGAGATGATTATCGCTACTGTAGTTTTACAAATAGTCTTAAATATAAATGACGGATACTGGGATTATAAGCGTGCTAAGAAATTAAATTCTAAAGAAGTACTAAAAAATCCCATTGGTAAATATCATTTAAATTTATCATCTGTAAAATGGGTTGATATTTCTTTATTTGCACTGTCGATGATCAATGCGTTTTTAATTGGTTTTCAGACAAATTGGATTGTTTGGGTAATCGGAATAATCTGTTATTGGATTGCTATATCATATTCAACAGGATCTCATCCAATGAGTGGCTCTCCTTTTAGCGAACTTGCAGCTGGATTTGCGATGGGAATTGGGATTTTTCTTGTGATGGTCTATATAAATGTTCATGGACTTGTCGCATTTAACTGGAGGTTTACTTGGCCAATCATTGTCGCATCAGGAATTGGTTTTGTTTGCAACTTTAATCTGATGCTTACTAATAATTTATGTGATCGAGATGAAGATTTAGTTCAAGGTCGTCGTACTTTAGTTTCATATATCGGTGTAAAGCCTAGTTTATATTTATTAACATTCAATTATTGTATATTAGGCTTTGCTGCGACTATTTATGCTGTCTATCTTCGTGTAATGCCAATTTCTACACTTTTGATAATAATTACTATTCCATTAATTATTAAAAATATGAAATATGCTTGGCATATTCAATCAAAGGCTACTACCTTTCCCCGAATAATAAAAATTACTCACGCATTATGCTATACTGAATTAATTGGATTTTTGATTGGAATAATTTTCAAGTTATAGTTATTCTATTTCAATATATTGTTAAAAATACACAAAATATAATAAGTTTATCCACATATTGTGGTTAAACTTATTTTTTTATAAAAAATCTGCATATTGTGCTAAAACCCATGTCTAAGTAAGGGCTTTTAAGTTATTATATTTTTTAGTTTCCCTCAACCACGGGCTTTGTTACAATATTAACTATTTTGACAACAATACAAAATATTGTTATTTTGATACTGATAATTTTATTTTTTGAGGAGAAGTTAATAATGGCATTTAAATTAACAATTAGTCCTAAATTTAAAAAAATATTCGCATTTAGTGCGATTATTGGAGCAGTTGCTTTAACTCTAACTGCTTGTTCAGGACAAAAACAAGGTGGTTCAAGTACTAGTAAAAATAATAAACATTCTGTTGCGTTGATCACTGATACTGGTGGTATTGATGATCATTCATTTAATGAAAGCGCATGGACTGGACTTAAATCATTTGGTAAACAACATAACTTATCTCAAGGCAAAGGTGGCTACCAATATTTCCAATCCAATAGTGCTTCTGATTACGAACCAAACTTTGAACAAGCGGCAAATGCTGGATATCAAACCATTATTGGTGTTGGATATCCACTAAAAGATGCAGTATCTGCCGCAGCTAAGAAATACCCTAAGAAGAATTTCGTAATCGTTGATGAACTAATCAATGGTCAAAAAAATGTTGCTTCAGTTAACTTCAAGAGTAATGAATCTTCATACTTAGCTGGTGTTGCTGCAGCTTATACAACAAAAACTAATACAGTTGGTTTCATCGGCGGAACTCATGGACAAGTAATTGATTTATTTGATGGTGGGTTTGCCCAAGGTGTTAAAGATACAGCTAAAAAGTTAAACAAAAAGATTACTATTTTAAATCAATATGTTGGTGACTTCACCAGTACTGATAAAGCAAAATCTATTGCTCAATCAATGTATGCTAAAAAAGCAGATATTATCTATCAAGCAGCAGGTGCTGCAGGAAACGGAGTTTTCCAACAAGCTAAAGATATCAACCAAGCACGTCCAGCTGATAAAAAAGTATGGGTTATTGGTGTAGATATGGATCAAAGTGCTCAAGGTGAATACACTGCTAAAGGTGGTCAAAAATCTAACTTTACTTTAACTTCTGATATTACTGGAGTATCTGTTGCAACTAAAACTTTAGCAAATGATGCTTATTCAAATAAATTCCCAGGTGGCAAACATTTATTATTTGGTTTAGAAAATAACGGTGTTGCTTTAACCAAAGGTCAATTGAGTCAAAAGGTTTGGAAGCAAGTTCAAATGATTCGCCAAGATATCATCTCAGGCAAAATTAAAGTAGTTACAAAACCTTAAAACTAATAAAAATCTCAACCACTTCCGCAATTAGTGTGAAGTGGTTTTTTTACAGAAAGGCAATTATATGGAAACTACAACCCCTATCATTCAAATGCGCCATATTGTCAAAAGCTTTGGTGGCTTCAAAGCAAATAATGATATCAATCTAACTCTGCACAAAGGCGAAATCCTAGCTTTATTAGGTGAAAATGGTGCTGGTAAATCAACACTTATGAGTATTTTATCTGGATTGTTAGAACCTACTTCTGGAGAAATTATTATTCGAGGAAAAAAAGTTAATATTTCAAGTCCAAATATCGCTCAAAAACTCGGTATCGGTATGGTTCACCAGCATTTTATGTTAGCTGATTCTTTTACAGTTTTAGAAAATATCTTATTAGGTCATGAAACTACTATTGGACCTATCTTAGACTTCAAAAAAGGTCGTAATAAAATCTTAGAATTATCAAACAAATACGGCCTAGCAATTAACCCGGATGCTAAAATCAAAAATATCACTGTTGCCCAGCAGCAACGAGTTGAAATTCTTAAAGTCTTATATCGAGGAGCTGATATTTTAATCTTTGATGAGCCAACTGCAGTTTTAACCCCTCAAGAAATTACTGAATTTATTAAAATCTTAAAAAATTTAGCTCACGAAGGTAAATCTATTATTTTAATAACACATAAACTAAAAGAGATTCGCAGTAGCGCAGACACCGTTACAATTATTCGTCACGGAAAAAGTATTACTACAAAACCAGTAGCTGAAACTAGCGATGAACAGCTTGCTGAATTAATGGTGGGACGACATGTGAATTTTCGTTTAACTAAAAAACAAATCTCTGAGGGCAAAAAAATCTTAGCTGTTAAAGATCTAAAAGTTAAGCGCAATAATAATGTTTTAGCAATTAAAGGATTGTCTTTTGATGTTCATCAAGGGGAAATCTTAGGAATAGCTGGAATTGATGGCAATGGACAAGATGAATTAGTTGAAGCATTAACTGGTTTGAGACATGTTGAATCTGGACAAGTAATTATTAAAAATAAAGACATGACCAATAAAAAAGTTCGCCAAATAACTGAACTTGGTGTGTCACACGTTCCAGCTGATAGACAAAAATTCGGTTTAATTTTGCAACTATCATTGGCTGATAATATTGTCTTGCAAACTTACTATCAAAAACCATTTTCAAATCATGGCATTATTAACAATCAAGCTATTGATTCCCATGCAAAAAAACTAATAAAAAAATACGATATTAGAACCACTGGCATAAATTTAAAAACAGCTGATTTATCCGGCGGTAACCAGCAAAAAGTTATCATTGCACGAGAATTAGATCGCAATAGTGACTTAATTATTGTTTTTCAGCCTACTAGAGGATTGGATGTTGGAGCTATTGAATATATTCATAGCCAATTATTAAAACAACGCAATCAAGGAAAAGCTATTTTATTAATTTCATATGAGTTAGATGAAATAATGAATTTATCTGATCGAATTTTAGTATTACATGATGGGCAAAAATCTGATGAAGTAAAACCTGAAAATACTAATGAAAAACAATTGGGGTTATTAATGACTGGAATCAAACAGAAAGATGGTGCAATTAATTGATTAAAACAAGTGAAAAAACTAAGCGTATTTTAGTGCCCATAATCTCCGTTTTAGCAGGTTTTTTAGTTGGGGCTATAATTATGCTAGCTTGGAGTTATAATCCAATCCTGGCTTATACATCGATGCTGCAAAGTGCTTTAGGCAACATGAACGGAATTGGTGAAACTATTAGAGAAGCAACTCCATTAATTTTAACTGCTATTGGATTTTCTATAGCAAGTAGTGCTGGATTTTTCAATATTGGATTGCCTGGACAAGCTCAAGGCGGCTGGCTTGCAGCAATTTGGATTGCACTAGCTAATCCTCATATGCCTAAAATAATTTTATTGCCTTACGCAATAATAGTTGGTGCGATAGTTGGAGCCTTAATTGCTGGAGTCGCTGGAGTGTTACGGGCATATTTTGGCACTAATGAAGTTATCGTCACCATTATGATGAACTATATTGTTTTATATGCGTGTCAATACTTAATGCAGCAAGTTATGCCAAAGACATTAAGATTAACTATTGATGCAACTAAAACCGTTTCACCTAATGGTTCATTGCGATTATCATGGCTAACTAATTTATTTAATGGTGCAAGAATTAATGCGGGGATCTTTATAGCATTAATTGCTTTGATTTTTTATTGGTTTTTAATGAAAAAAACTACTGCTGGATTTGAAATTAAAGCAGTTGGTCTTAACCCATTTGCCAGCAGATATGCAGGAATGTCTTCAAAGAAAAATATTATTTTATCAATGCTGTATTCTGGCGCCTTTGCAGGATTAGGTGGCGTTGTACAAGGTCTTGGAACATACCAAAATTACTTTACTCAAACTACTAGTTTAGATATTGGCTGGGATGGCTTATCTGTTGCATTACTTGGTGGTGCTAGTGCAGTTGGAATATTGTTAGCAGCGATTTTATTTTCTATTTTAAAAATTGGTGGTTTAGGCATGCAAACAATGGCTGGAATTCCTTATGAAATAGTGTCCATCGTAATTGCAGCTATCATCTTTTTTGTAGCAATTAATTATGTCATTAAACTATTATTTAAACCAAAATCCCCTATTAAATTAGATAGTCAAAAAACAGAAACTTCTGAAGAAAATGAAGACTTCACAAAAGCTGATAAGGAGGAAGCATAACCATGAATTTAACTACAATATTAGCATTAATTGTATCCTCTACTTTAGTTTATTCTGCACCCTTAATTTTTACTGCACTTGGAGGTGCATATAGTGAAAATGGTGGAATTGTTAACGTTGGATTAGAAGGAATCATGGTAATGGGCGCTTTTTCTAGCGTCGTATTTAACTTATCCTTTGCTAAAGTCTTTGGTGCTTTCACCCCATGGCTTGGATTATTAGTTGGAGGAATTGTTGGCTTATTATTTTCTTTGCTTCATGCAGTAGCTACTGTCAGTTTTCATGCAGATCATATCATCAGCGGTACTGTGTTAGATATTATGGCTCCTCCTTTAGCAGTATTTTTAATTAAAGCTATTTACAATAAAGGACAAACTGAAAATATTTCAGCAAGTTTTGGTTACTTTTCATTTCCTGGGTTATCACAAATTCCATTCATTGGACCTATATTTTTTAAAAATACCTCAGCCCCTGCTTGGTGTGCAATTTTATTAGCAGTAATATCTTGGTTTATTATGTATAAAACTCGCTTTGGTTTGCGCTTGCGCTCTTGTGGTGAAAATCCTCAAGCAGCAGATACTTTGGGGATTAATGTTTATGCAATGAGATATAGCGGTGTGTTAATTTCTGGATTATTAGGTGGAATTGGTGGTGCAGTATTTGCTCAATCAATTTCAGGTAATTTTTCAGTATCTACTATTGTAGGTCAAGGTTTTATGGCACTAGCTGCAATGATTTTTGGTAAATGGAATCCACTAGGTGCAATGGCTGCATCATTATTTTTTGGTTTTGCCCAAAGTTTGAGTATTATTGGTAGTCAATTGCCAGGAATTAGTGCAGTACCTCCGGTTTATTTACAAATTGCACCTTATGTGATTACTATTCTTGTTTTGGTTTTATTCTTCGGCAGTTCAATAGCACCAAAAGCGGATGGTACAAATTATATAAAGACCAAATAAAATTCATTGACTTTTGGTCTAGACCATTATACAATGGACTAGACCAATAGATATGGAGGTAGTACTATGAAACTTATTATTACAAAAGACAAAGATGCTGGAAGTAAAAAAGCTTTTGAAATTTTTAAACAAGGTATTGAAAATGGAGCAAAAGTGTTAGGACTTGCTACAGGTTCTTCACCACTTGGCTTATACAAGGAAATGATTGATAGCGATCTAGACTTTTCTAAATTAACAAGTGTTAACTTAGATGAATATGTTGGTTTAAAGCCTGACAATCCTCAAAGTTATCATTACTTCATGAAAAAATATTTATTTGACAAAAAGCCATTTGCACATTCATACATTCCAAATGGTATGGCGAAAGATATCAGTGCTGAAGTTAAACGCTACAATAAGATAATTGCTGACAATCCTATTGATATTCAATTATTAGGTGTTGGACGCAATGGTCACATTGCATTTAACGAACCAGGTTCTTCATTTGATACTGAAACTCGTGAAGTTAAATTAACTCAAAGCACAATTGACGCAAATAGTCGATTCTTTGAAAACGAAGAAGATGTTCCACGTGAAGCAATTTGTATGGGTATTAAATCTATTATGAGTGCAAAACAACTTATATTGTTAGCATTTGGCGAAGCAAAACAAGATGCTTTAAAGAAGTTAGTTGAAGGCCCAGTTACTGAACAAGTTCCTGCTTCAATTTTACAAAAGCACCCTGATGCAATTGTTATCTGTGATGAAGTTGCTGCTGCAAAATTAAGCAATAAATAAATTTATTGTTCTATCGAAAATAAGGCAATCGCTTACATAAGTGGTTGCCTTATTTATTTTTATTTTTTAGTAAAATCTACTTGATAACCCCCACATATTGCTATAAACTTGTATACACAAACAACATCTAGTAATAAGAAAGAAAGAACGTGATGACAGTTATTGTATTAAGTGGGCCCATTGGTGCCGGAAAATCAAGTCTTACTGGAATTATGGCAGATCATTTAAAAACTAATGCCTTCTATGAAAGTGTTGATAACAACCCTGTTTTGCCACTATATTATGCAGATCCTAAAAAATATGCTTTTTTATTACAAATTTACTTTTTAAATACTAGATTTCATAGTATTAAAGCAGCATTTTCTGAAAATAATAATGTTTTGGATCGTTCAATTTATGAAGATTCATTATTCTTCCACATGAATGCAGATATGGGACGTGTTACAGATACAGAAGTTAAGATCTATGATGATTTATTAGCTAATATGATGCAAGAATTAAAGGGAATGCCTAAAAAACGTCCTGATTTATTAGTTCATATTCATGTAGACTATGACACAATGATTAAGCGAATTAAGAAGCGCGGTAGAGAATATGAGCAATTAAATTATGATCCAGGTCTTGAAGATTATTACAAGACACTGCTAAAGTACTATAAGAAGTGGTATTCAGATTATGATTATTCACCAAAAATGATTATTGATGGTGAACGATTAGATTTTATGGAAAATCCAACTGATCGTAAAATTATTTTGAACCAAATTGATGATAAACTAAAATCTATTGGTAACTTACCTGAAGATTGGCAAGAAGGCCAAAACGCAAAATTTGGCAACTAAAAAACGGCTTTTAAACGAAAGCCGTTTTTTATTGTGCTCTATTTTATTCTTCAGAAGCTCCTGTAGAAGCATCAGCTTTTAATTGCTCATCTTTCATGGTATTTTCAGGAGTTACTGGATATGGTTTGATAATTTGTGGACTTGTTGAAGATAATTGATTATCAGCCGTAAATCTGAAGTGATCAATTTTAGCATGTTTAATATCTTCAATTGTCTTGCATCCAGTTAGTTCCATATCAATCTTTAACTCTTTTGTTAATTGATTTAATACAGACTCAACACCTTGTGCACCACCTAATGCTAAGCCATATAGAAATGGACGACCAATACCTACTAAGTCAGCTCCTAATGCAAGGGCTTTAAAGATATGTGATCCTCTTCTAACACCTGAGTCCAAGATAATAGGGATTCTCTTATTAACAGCTTTTGCAATTTCTGGTAATACATCAATTGTAGCTGGAGCTCCATCAACTTCACGACCACCATGGTTTGATACTACAATTCCATCAGCTCCTGCTCCCATTGCTTTAAATGCATCTTCTGCACACATTACACCTTTAACAAATACAGGCAAGCCAGATATTTCTTTTATCTTTTCAACATCATCAGGTCCGATTTTTTGTGCAGACATCTTATACATTTGAGCTACACTTTGACCTTTACCCTCTCCTTTGCCTTGCAAATATTTAGTGAAAAAGGCCATTGGAACTGGATATGTAAAGTGTGTTCTAATATTTGCTTCTCTATAACCTGATACTAATGCATCAACAGTTAACAATATAGCTTTATAACCACTTTCTTTAACTGCAGTTAACACCATCTTATTAAAGTCCCAATCGCGACTCATATATAACTGGAAGACTCTTGGTGCATCCCCTGCAGCTTTTGCAATATCTTCTACACTCATATTTGCATAAGTACTAGATGAAAATAGTGCACCTGCCATTTTAGCTCCTCTTGCAGTATCTAATTCCGCCTCTTTATGGGCAATTCCATGTGCTGCAATAGGTGAAATCATCAGCGGCATCTTTAAATCCATCCCTAAAAACTTAGTATCAGTTTCAGGATTAGAAGTATTGGTTAATGCTCTTGGCACTATTTGATAGTGGTTAAAAGCAGTTGTATTATTGCGCCAAGTCCACTCATTTTCAGAGCCACTAGCAATATAGTAATAAGCAGGCTCGGGTATTACATATTTAGCTCTATTTTCTAGTTCTTCAACATTAACCATTTTGACTGGTTTTTCAACATCATTTTGAGGATAACCTTTGTAATAATAAGTCATGATTTTTTGCCTCTCTATATAAAACACTTATTGATATACTACAATTCTATTGTAACAGCTTCTTTCAAGCGCTTCCATAATAAGCGCTATATATATCATATTAGCTCATTTTCATAATTCGTGTTTACTTATAATTTTATTAGTGGTAGAGTTATTTACGTTGCTTATATTTATTAAAATACGAACAATATGAGGAGGACTAAGAATGCAATTTATTACTAAATATTTTAACCTAGATAAATTACATACTAATATTAAAACGGAATTATTAGCTGGATTAACTACTTTTGTTAGTATGTCTTATATTTTATTTGTTAATCCTAATGTATTAGGTGCTGGTGGTATGAATAAGGGAGCTGTTTTTACAGCAACCGCACTAGCTAGTGCATTAGGATGTTTCATTATGGGAATTGTTGCTAATTATCCAATTGCAACAGCACCTGCTTTAGGAATTAACGCATTTTTTGCTTATTCAGTATGTATTGGTATGCGTGTATCATGGCAAACAGCCTTAGCTTCAGTATTTGTAGCTTCAATTATTTTCGTAATAATTACATTGTTGAAATTAAGAGAAAAAATTATCGATTCTATTCCAGCAGATTTGAAATCAGCAATTTCTGCAGGTATTGGATTATTCATTGCATTTTTAGGCTTACAAAATGGTGGCATTATTGGAGCTAACAAAGATACTTTAGTTAGCTTAGGTTCTTTAAAATCAGCTACTGTATGGATTGCAATTTTTGGCTTAATTGTGACAATTATTTTAATGATTATGCGCATTCCTGGTGCTATTTTTATTGGCATGGTTTTAACTTCTATTTTTGGAATTTTAATTGGGCAAATTCCATTGCCAACTCATTACATCTCAGCAGCACCTAGTCTAGCTCCAACTTTTGGACAGGCAATCTTGCACGTCAAAGATATTAATTCACTGCAAATGATTGTAGTTGTTTTAACTTTTTTGTTAGTAACATTTTTTGATACTGCAGGTACACTAATTGGGCTAGCTCAACAAGCAGGATTAATGAAAAATAATAAAATGCCACGTGTAGGAAAAGCACTAGCTGCAGACTCTTCTGCAATGACAGTAGGAGCAATCTTAGGAACTTCACCTGTTGGTGCATTTGTAGAATCAAGTGCAGGTATTGCAGTTGGTGGTCGTAGTGGATTAACTGCAGTATTTGTAGGAGTATTCTTTTTAATCAGTTTAATTTTTAGTCCATTATTAAGTGTTATTACTTCTCAAGTTACAGCTCCTGCATTAATTATTGTTGGTGTGTTAATGGCTCAAAATTTAGCTCATATTGAATGGACGAAATTAGAAATTGCTATTCCTGCATTTTTGATCGTTTTGGGAATGCCATTAACTTATTCAATCTCTGATGGATTAGCATTAGGATTAATCACCTATCCAATCACTATGATTGCCGCAAAACGTGGCAAAGAAGTATCCCCTATGATGTATGCATTATTCTTTGTCTTCATTGGATTTTTATGGATTTTAAATATGTAATACTTTTACTAACTTTCATGCAAATGAAAGTTTTTTTGTACCCTAACTTGACTAGTTACTAAGAAAATGACTAAACTAATAAAAATCGGTTAGTTAGGGGATATCAATGAAAAGTATAAATAATTTATTTGATTTACAAGGTGCACACACTTCTATTAGACGTGAATTTGTTGCAGCATTAACTACTTTTGTCAGTCTTTCTTACATTTTATTTGTTAATCCAAATATCTTGCATGCTGGAGGAATTGATAAAGGAGCCGCATTTACAGCCACTGCATTAGCTACAGCAATTGGATGTTTTATTATGGGATTAGTTGCAAACTATCCAATTGCACTAGCGCCAACGTTAGGAAGTGGGGCATTTTTTGCATATAACGTCTGTGTGGGAATGCATATAAATTGGGCTACTGCACTAGCAGCGGTTTTAGTAGCATCATTTTTATTTGTTTTAATTACTTTGATGAAGTTAAGAGAAAAAGTAGTCGATGCTATACCTACAGACTTAAAATATGCAATTTCTGCAGGAATAGGCTTGTTTATTGCCTTTATTGGATTGCAAAATGGCAAAATCATTGTTAATAGTGATTCAACTTTAGTAACTTTAGGTTCATTTAATGATCCTAGTGTTTGGATTGCATTATTTGGGTTAGTTTTAACAGTGGTTTTGATGTCAATGAATGTTCCAGGATCTATTTTTATTGGCATGGTCATTACTGCAATTTTTGGCATTGCAATAGGTCAAATTCCATTACCTCATAGTTTTATTGCACCAGCTCCTAGTTTAGCTCCCACTTTTGGTAAGGCTATTTTTCATTTAAAAGATATTAATACGGTTCAATTAGGATTAGTAGTTTTAACATTTTTATTAGTAACATTTTTTGATACTGCAGGTACACTAATTGGAATGACCCAACAAGCTGGATTAGTTGATAAAAATGGTAAAATACCTAGAATTGGTCGTGCATTTTTAGCAGATTCAACTGCAATGATTGAAGGTGCTGTGTTGGGAACTGCACCATTAGGAACTTCAGTTGAATCAAGTGCGGGGATTGCAATGGGAGGAAAAACCGGATTAACAGCTATCTTTATTGGATTTTTCTTTTTGATTAGTATGGTATTTAGTCCTCTATTGACTGTTATTCCTACTACTGTTACTGCTCCTGCATTAATTATTGTTGGTGTGTTAATGGCTCAAAATTTAGCTAAAATAAACTGGAACAAATTTGAACTAGCATTTCCAGCATTTTTAGTAGTTGTAGGGATGCCTTTGACTTACAACATCTCAGATGGATTAGCTCTTGGAATGATTGCATATCCAATTACTATGATTGCTTCAAAGCGTTATAAAGAAGTATCTCCAATGATGTATGTGTTATTTTTTGTTTTCATTGGATTTTTCATAATTTTAAATGTTTAAAGTATATTATCATTAGTGATTAATTCCATAAAAAATAGGGAGTTAACTCCCTGTACTTTGATAGTTTTTCAAAAACATCATTAGGAATTTGATAGATTTCTTGGTTCAACTTTAATGTATCAATTGATGGCAGATCCCATCTTAATTGGCTTCTTTGCCCGAAAACAATGCCAATGTGCATAGCATTTTTTTGACGATACTTAGACAAAAGTCTTCACAGAGCCCCCAGAAGGTTGTAATATACCTAAAATCATTTTGATTAAAGTAGATTTCCCAGAATCATTTAATCCTACCAAGCCAATATGTTCATTTTCATTAATGGATACAGATACGTTGTTCACAGCTAGTGATTTGATATATTCTTTTTTGAAAAGACCTTTAGATTTTTTCTTATATTCCTTAGAAAGATTATTGGTTTCAATTATCCTCCACTCATATATATGCAAGGATATTATTCCAGTTAGAGCATTAAAATCTATATAGCTTGATTACAGAATATACTAAAACGAGCATCCCTGCTCGCTTTTTGTTTTACCTTTTTCAATCTATTGCTTCTGCATTTTTTCCATTTGATCAAATACTGCAGCACGACGATTTTGGTCAATTTCTAAAATCAACAAATCTCCTGCCCTAATAACAGTTTGACCATTAGGAATAATATCATGACCTCCACGATGGATTAATTGCAATAATGTATGATCAGGCCACTTGATTTGTGAAACAGTTTTATTATCTAAAAAACTGCCTTCATAAATAGGAATTGATAATTGATCTTCTCTATCAGCATAGTTTTTGACCTCTTCTGGCTCCATACGATCAGCTAAGCTTTCATATATAGGCTCTCCACCCATATAATCATTAACTATGTATGCCACTAACCCTAAGACTGCCAGGGGCATTAGATGCATTAATGATCCGACCATTTCTGTAATCAATAAAATCGCTGTAAAGGGCGACCTAACAATTCCAGAGAAGTATCCAGCCATTGAAAAAATAATTAAGTCAACAACTAATTTCCTTGGCAATAGCCCTATATTTGACATAAATAAGCCATAAACTGCCCCAATTAAGGCTCCTAATGCAAGGATTGGCAAGAAAATGCCTCCTGGCAATCCAGAGTCATATGAAATAAGTGAAAAGATTAATCTTAATACAAATAGCCCAGCTAATATCCAAACTATATTTCTATTTTTTAAAGCTAAGATTAAATTATTTCCTCCACCAATTGAATTAGGAACAAAATAAGCAATTGGAATTAACAAAATTAAAGGAATTATTCCTTGTAGCCAGCGAGGAATAACTTTTATTTTTAGATATACTTTTGTTAAATTGAGTAACCCTATTTGATATACCCAACCTAGCACTCCTAAGATGATGCCTAATACTAACAAATGCCAATATAAAGGCAGTGGAAATGCAACATTATACTTAATCGCTAGAACTGGTTTTTGACCAAAAATATTACTAGTAACAAAATTAGCAGCCAATGCCCCAGCTAGTGAATTAATCCATACACGAGGTGAAAAGTTATGATAGACTTCTTCCAACACAAACATCGTCCCACCTAATGGTGCATCAAACGCTGCAGCTAACCCACTAGCAGCCCCTGTAGCAAGTAACACTCTAGCATCGCCTCGACTAGTTTTTAATTTATTTGCGACACCTTGGCCAATTGAAGATCCTAATTGAATGGATGGTCCTTCTCTTCCCAAAAATAAACCTGTTCCAATTGCTAAAATTCCACCAATAAATTTTCTCCATAAAATTGGCCACCAATTTAAATGCAATTTTCCTTGCAGTTGCAACTCAACTTCTGGAATACCAGACCCTCCTGCATGAGGTTGTTGCTTTACTAAATATCCTGCAATTATGCCAACTACTAAAAAGCTAGCAATAATTAAAAGCAGATACTTTGGATCATTATGGCTTAAAATAAAAATTTGCCGCCAAAACAATTGTGATTTTTCGATTAATAATCTAAATGTTCCTACAACTGCCCCAGCTAATAAGCCAACAATAATTGCTTTACATAGCATTTTTAAAGGCGCTATATCATTAAATTTGTTATCCATAGACATCCCCTTATCAATTTCATTTTTTATTTTAGCGCAAAAAAATGCCATTAGCTAAATGCTAGTGGCATTTTATGAAAAATTCTTATTTTTCCTCATACCATTCAGTGTGGAATACTCCTTCACGATCATTGCGCAAGTATGTATGTGCACCAAAGTAATCACGTTGTCCTTGGATTAGGTTTGCAGGTAAGCTTGGATTAAAAATTGATTCCAAATAATTACGTGCAGCACTAAGTGTAGGAGTTGGGATCTCAGCTTCTGCAGCTAATTTCAAAACTGCTCTTAATGCAGGTAAATATTTTTCCATAACTTTATTGAAATATGGTGATTCAAATAAGTTGGCTAGATCATTATCTTCAATATAAGCATCTTCAATATCTTTTAATGATGCTGATCTAATAATGCATCCAGCTTCCCAGTTTTGAGCAATTGATGGAAAACGTAATTTCCAATCATAAGCCTTTCCAGCCATTGTCATTTGTTCGAATCCTTGAGCATATGAAACACTTTGAGCTAAAAATAGTGCGCCTTCCAAATTCTTAATTAAATCATCTGGAACTGACTTTGGTGCCCAAGTTGGCATAACTGCTTCTCTTGTAGTAGCTTTTGACATAAATCTAGCTAATACAGCTTCTGCAATAACACTAATTGGAGCTCCTAACTTAATTGCATCTTCTAACATCCAATTTCCAGTACCCTTGTATGAAGCTACATTCAAGATATGGTCAATTACATAGTCGTCAGTTAAGTTATCTTTTTGCTTTAAAACTTCAGAAGTAATTTCAACTAAGTATGTTTTTAATTGGCCTTCATTCCATTTAGCAAAAATTTCAGACATTTCATCATTTGATAAATTGCCCACTTTGCGCATAATATCATATACTTCACTGATGATTTGCATCATTCCATATTCGATACCATTGTGAACCATTTTTACATAATGGCCACTGGCACCAGGGCCGATGTAACTAACACAAGGTCTGCCTTCAGGAGTCTTAGCAGCGATTTGTTTCAAATATGGATATACTTCATCATATGCTTCTTTATCACCACCTGGCATTAAAGCAGGACCATGTAAAGCTCCTTCTTCACCTCCAGAAACACCCATACCAATAAAGTGAATTCCAGATTTTTCTAATTCTTTATATCTTCTTGCTGTATCATGGAAGTTTGAATTTCCTCCATCAATAACGATATCGCCAGGATCTAATAATGTAGATAATTTTTCTAAAGTTTGATCTACTGGCTTACCAGCTCTGATCATAATTAAGATTTTACGTGGCTTTTCTAGTGAATTAACAAATTCTTCCCAAGTATATGTTGGCTTTAATTCACTATCTTCATATTTTGCTAAAGCATCCACTTCTTTTTTATCGATACTAAAGCCTGACACAGAGATATTGTGGCTACGCATATTTAAGGCTAAATTTTTACCCATAACTGCTAAGCCGATTACACCGAATTGTTGCATTACAATTTTCCCTCCATAAAACATCTTATTTCATTATACTTTTTGGTAAACAAAAAAGCGAAACCCAAGGTTTCGCTTTATTTCATTTTTAACTTTTATTGTTGAGAAGCACTAGTTGTTGCATCTTCATCAGCTGCTTTTACAGCATCTTCTGCTAATTTTTCAGCTGGTTTGTCATTAACTGTTTCACCATACTTCTTTAAAAAGTAACTGAATGGTTTCAATGCTTGTGCATCGTATTTTTCAACGAATTCTGCATCATCTAATGCCATGTGTTCAGTAGTAAATGGCATTTCATGAGTGAATTTAACATCGATAACACTTGGACCTTCGTATGCCTTAGCTTGTGCCAAAGCATCTTCCATTTCAGCTTTAGTGTGAACAGTGAAGCCTTTTGCACCCATTCCTTCACCAACTTTTGCCCAGTCAGTGTCTGGAAGTGATACACCAGATAATGGTTGGTGTGAGTCATCAATTTGTTCAGCCTCAATGTAACCTAATGTTTCATTTGAAAATACTACATTAATTACATGCATGTTGAATTTAGCTTGAGTCATAATTTCTTCTGACATCATTGCAAATCCACCATCACCACTTAATGAATAAATATCACGATCTGGATATACTGCAGCTGCAGCTAATGATGCAGGAACACCATACCCCATGGTTGCGTATAATCCAGAAGTAGTCCAGCGTTGGTTACCATGTAATTTCATCAAACGAGCGAAGTTGATGTTAACATTACCTACATCAACTGCAAATACAGCGTTGTCTGAAGCGGCATTGTTAATTGCATCAAAGATCGGTTCTGGACGTACAGGCATCTCATCTGAATCTTTAAAGCTATCTTGCCACTCTTCCCAGTTTTCTTTGTCATCTAATGCAGCCTTGTAAAATGCTGAAGGTTCACGATCAACACCTGCATCCATAATTGCTCTTAATGATTGTTTTGCATCAGCAAGCATTGGCACATCAATGTGGTGTCTCTTACCCAATTTTTCAGAATCAATATCAATTTGAATAACTTTTGCTTTAGGGTTAAATAAGAAGATTGAGAATGGTACATTGTTACCTACCCAAACGATTAAATCAGTATTGTAACCTAAATCAACACCAGTCTTTGGAGCAACTCTACCAATTGATCCCATATATGCAGGAAAGTCATCTTCAACAATACCTTTAGCTAATACTGATGAAGCTAATGGCATCTTGAATTTATCTGAAAATTCCTTTAATTCTTTAGCTGCATCTCTAGCACCAATACCAAAGTAAACCATTGGTGATTTTGCTTCAGCAATTAATTTAACCGCTTCATCAACATATTTCTTATCAGGCATTGGATACAATGGTTTAACATGGTTTGGATAGTTAACTTGGAATGTATCATTAATCTGTTGCCAACCAAAGTCCTTTGGTACCACAACAACTGCAGGACCTTTTTTAGCATATGCTTGTCTGATTGCTTCATCAATCATTGCAGGCAATGCTTCTTTAGTTGCAGCTTGGTGATCCCAAACGGCAACATCACGGAACCAAGGTGCTTCATCAAAGGCTTGGAAGAAGTCAATATTTTGACGTGAAGTTGGAACATTAGCAACAATTGCAAGCATTGGTGTATGGTCATATTTTGCATCGTATAAACCATTCATCAAGTGAATTGCACCAGGACCTGCTGAACCAAAACAAACACCAATTTTTCCAGTTAATTTGTATTCAGCAGAAGCAGCTAATGCACCTGCTTCTTCGTGACGAACTTGAATATATCTAATTCTATTCTTCCAGTTATAAATAGCGTTCATTGTTGAGTCAAATGAACCACCGGGTAAACCAAAAATATGGTCAATATGCCAGTCATATAAAGCTTTCATCATAGCATCTGAGCCACTAATTTTTTCTACCATATTTCGCATCTCCTTAAATCGTTTTTGTTTCTTACACTTATGATTAAAACACAAACTAAAAATAATGCAAGGGCTTGCAATTATCTATAAATATGCATTGTAAGCATTTTCATATAAATAATAATTTCACAAAGTGTGACTATTTTTTATAAGTAATTATTACTACTTATATGTTTTTGCTTGTGATATTTTCTCATACTGGTCAAAAAGTTAGCTCTAGTATTGGGTGTTTGACATTCAAAAATTTATTAACGCTTACAAAAGTTATAAAATAAACTTGCTAAGTAACAAAGGAGATTTTTTAATATGGATAATATATTTGATAAGGGTTTTATCGAAATTGATGATGCAACTCAAAACAACTTAAAACATGTTACTTTAAAAATTCCTAAGTACAAAACTACAGTATTTGCTGGATTATCTGGAAGCGGTAAATCTTCATTAGTATTTGATACCCTAGCCGCAACTTCTAGAAGAGAATTAAATCAAACTTTTCCAAGTTTTACTCAGCAATACTTACCTAAATATGGACAAGCAAAAGTTGGCGATATTAAACACCTTCCCGTCGCAATTGTCGTTGAACAAAAGCCCATTGGCAGAAATGATCGTTCAACTTTAGCTACTTATACAGGAATTTATTCTTTATTACGTCTAATGTATTCACGCATTGGTAAGCCTTGGATTGGTTATTCAGAAAACTACTCATTTAACTTACCTCAAGGAATGTGTCCACGCTGTCAAGGATTAGGTTATATAGATGTAATAGATGAAAATAAAATCATCGATAAAAATAAATCATTAAATGAGGGTGCTATTACTTTTGTAAGCTTTGGACCTGGGACTTGGCGCTGGGATGAATATGCAATGACTGGATTATTTGATTTAGATAAGCCTATTAAAGATTATTCTAAAAAAGAATATGACATGTTCATGTATGCCCCTCAGCAAAAACTAGTTGACCCACCTGCTACTTGGCCAAAAACTGCCAAATATGAAGGATTAATTCCACGAATTATGCGTTCTATAGTTCATAGCGCTGAAGGTCGACGTCATAAAGCGGCTATTGCTGAAGTAGTGCATCGTCAAACATGTCCATTATGTCAAGGTAGCCGCTTGAAACCAGAAGCTTTAACAGTCAAAATCAAAGGAACTAATATTGCTGAATTGGGTGAGATGGATTTAGTTTCTGTATTAAGTTTTTTAAAGACAATTAAAGAACCCATCGCTCAAGAAATAATTCGCGATTTAAGCAGCAGAGTAAAAGCCTTAATTGATATTGGATTAGGTTATTTATCTTTAAATCGCGGTACTGGAACCCTATCTGGTGGCGAAGCTCAAAGAATCAAAATTGCCAAATATTTAAATAGTTCATTATCTGATTTAGTTTATATTCTAGATGAACCAAGTGTTGGGTTGCACCCACATGACATTAAGCAAATTGTAGCATCCCTTAACGCTTTAAAAGAGCAAGGTAATACTGTAATCTTAGTAGATCATAATCCAAGTATTATCAAAATGGCAGATTATGTAGTAGAAATTGGTCCTGAAGCTGGTAAAAATGGTGGTCAAGTCACATTTACTGGTAGCTATCCTGAATTACTCAAATCAAATACCATTACAGGGCAAATGATGCGACAAGAAATAAAATTCCGTGATCCTGTTAGAAAAGCAGACTCTTGGATAGAATTAAATCATTTGACTAATCACAACTTAAAAGATGTTAGTGTCAAAATCCCTACTAAAGTAATGACCATTGTTACAGGGCCTGCAGGCTCTGGTAAAAGCACATTAGTTTCAGCAATTAAGCAAAAAGTTAGCGACCAAGATTATATTGATTTGACTCAAGATGGAGTTGGAATTAATATCCGCTCAACCCCTGCAACTTATTTAAACATCTTAAATACAATTCGTCGTCTATTTGGTAAAGCTAATAAAGTATCTACTCAGTTATTCAGCTATAACGGTAAAGGAGCTTGCCCGAACTGCAAAGGAAAAGGCGTCGTTATCACTGAAATGGCATTTATGGATCCCGTTGTCCAAACTTGTGAGGTGTGTCATGGTAAGAGATATAATCCAGAAGTTCTCCAATATAAATATCATGATAAAGATATCGCAGAAGTTTTAGACATGCCTCTTAGTGAAATTGCTGTATTTTTCAAAGATGTTTCAGAAATTTACAATAAAGTATCTACCTTATTAAAAGTTGGACTAGGTTATTTAACTTTGAATCAATCGATGACTACCCTATCTGGTGGTGAACTGCAGCGAGTTAAATTAGCACTAGAATTAGATCATTCAGGTAGTATTTATTTCCTAGATGAGCCAACTACAGGATTGCATTTAAAAAACACTGAACATTTGATTAAGTTGTTTGAAGATCTAGTAAACAAAGGCAATACTTTAATTTTAATCGAGCATAATTTGCAGATGATTAGTAAAGCAGATTGGTTAATTGATATGGGACCAGATGCTGGTAAATATGGTGGTCAAGTCTGCTTCACTGGAACTCCTAAAGATAGTATGAAATGTGCAAATTCACGCACAGGTGTTGCATTAAAAGAATATATTGAAGAACACAAATAGAAATGTTTCACATGTAACATTTATTATTTTGAAGGATTAGATTTAATATCTAACATTTCATAAGGTGATAAATATAATGCCCGCATGATTAGTTTACTAATTTCTTTTTGGGATAAATGATCATCACTATCTAGCCATGTATTAATAATGGTCATTATAGTATTAACAATTAAGCGTAATGCATAATCTAAAGGAAATTCAGATGAAAAATGTGAGTTACCTTTTACTCTAATAAGATCTTTAGAGATTGCTTCTTTTAATATATCTGTGATTTTTGCATAAAAAGTTGAATCTCCATTAGAACCAAAAAGTAGTTTTAGTAACTCTCGATTTTTATCTGCAACAGCAACAATATTTATGACAAAATCATAAGGTTCGCCTTTTACTAATTTGTCATAATCCATTGTTCCTTGAATATCATTTTTTATGATTTTATGAAACTTATTAATAATTTCAGCTTCAACCTGATCAATTAAATCTTCTTTATCTAAATAATGTAAATAAAATGTTCCCCTACTAATCTTACTAGCTCTGGTAATATCACTAACTGTAATCTGTGTTATTGGTTTTTTCTTACCAATATGAATTAATGCTTCAATAATATTATCTTTAGTTTGTTGAACTCGTTCAGCTTGTGTTGTCATTTTTTTACCTCATAATTTTAATTTGATGAACACATTTTTGGATGTTGTACATAGAAGTAAGCAAAAGTTGTGCTTTAATAAAATAAAATTTGATTAACATAGTGTCTATTATTAAATATAAGAAAGGAAAAATCAATGAAACATTTTATTTCAGTAAAAGATGAAACAAAGATTTATGGAACTGGTGAAAACAAAGTTACCGCAAATAATAAAATTAATTTTGAAATTGCGCCAGGTGAATTAACCATTATCTTAGGTGAATCTGGTGCAGGTAAATCCACTTTACTTAATGTATTAGGAGGAATGGATCATTTAACTAGCGGTTCAGTTGATGTTAATGGATTAGAATTAGCAGGATTAGATGACCGCGGTCTTACAACATATAGACGAAAGAAAATTGGTTTTGTATTTCAGTTTTATAACTTAATTCCTAACCTAACTGCTCTTGAAAACGTCGAATTAGCTTCTCAATTATCTGACAATGCAATGAATCCTCAGGAAGTATTAACAGATGTAGGTTTAAAAGCCCGCATGCAAAACTTCCCTGCTCAATTATCCGGTGGTGAACAACAACGTGTCGCAATTGCACGTGCGATTGCTAAAAGACCAGAACTACTTTTAGCAGATGAGCCAACTGGGGCATTAGATTATCATACAGGTAAAAAGATTTTACAGCTTTTCCAAGATTTCACTCATAATGCAAAAAAGAATGTAATCATCGTTACACACAATTCATTGATTAAATCAATGGCTGACCACGTAATTGAAATTTCAGATGGTCGAGTAAAATCTGATGTTCATAATGAACATCCAACACCTGTATCCGAGCTTGAATGGTAAGAAGTGTAAAAATGAAATTATTGAATAAAAATATTATTCGCGAGTTTAAGTCATCATTACCTAGATTCATTTCAATTTCTGCATTATTAACACTAGCAATTTTTGTATTAATTGGTTTAAATGTAACTGGTCCTGATATGCGAGATACTGCACAAAAAGCTTATACTACAGAACATTTAGCAGATGCAATAGTAACATCCCCTATTTCTTTTGATAAAACTGACCAAAACAAAATTAAATCACTTTCTAATACTAAAGATGTAGAGTTTGGACATACTACAGATGTCTTAATTAAAAAAGGAAAGAAAGCTATTCGAGTTCAAAGTAATCCTCATGTATTGTCAAAAATGACACTTACAAAAGGACATCGAGCAAAAAATGATAGCCAGATAGTCTTAAGCTCTAGTCTAAAAAAAGATTATAAAATTGGTGACAAAATCACACTAGTGACCGACAAAACTGATACTTCTACTGGATTGATGAAGCATAGTTATAAAGTCGTAGGTTTTGCATCATCAACTGAATTTATTAAAAAAGATAATATTGGAACAACTAGTCTAGGCAATGGTGAACTAGATGGATTTGCATATGTTACTAAGTCCGCCTTTACTTCTAATCAACCAAATATTGCAAAAATATCATTTGCCAAAAATAAAGGTAAAGCTTATTCAAAAGATTATGAACACTATGCAAAAGTTGAAACTGATAAATGGCAAAAGACTTTAAATAAATATAATACTAAGCGTTATAACCGTTTACGCAAAAATCTTGATGACAAAATTACTAATGGACAAAATGAAATTAATGCAGGTACTAATTCTTTAAATGACGCTTCAAAACAATTAGATAGTGCACAAAGCAATTTAGATATGGCTTTAAAACAAGCACAAGCTGCTAATAATGCACCTGCTATTGCACAAATCAAGCAACAACAAGAGGCTTTAAATACTAAAAAAACTGATTTAGCAAAACAACAAACTGCAATTTCAGATATTAAAACTATTATCACTAATGCAAAATCAAGTCTAAAATCATTAAGTACTGCTGCTGACTTAACTGTTGAAAGCCGTAATAATTACAATGATGGCTATAACAATTATGGTGAAGATTCTTCACGAATCGATGCAATTGGTACTTCTTTCCCATTATTTTTCTTCTTAATTGCTATTTTAGTAAGTTTCACAACTATGCAAAGAATGGTTGAAGAAGAGCGTATCGAATTAGGTACTTTGCGTGCTTTAGGTTATACAAAATTTGAAGCTATGCGTGAATTCTTACTTTATAGTTTTTCAGAAGCTGTTATTGGTACTATTATTGGTAGTCTTTTAGGTTTAATTGTATTACCTCGCATTATTTTTAGAGCTTATACAGCTAACTTTGATTTAGGTAGTATATTATTATCTTTGCACCCTGTATATATCATAATAGGATTTTTATTAGCTCTATTTTCAACAGTGTTAGCATCTTGGCTAGCAGTCAGATCCGAATTAAAGACAGTCCCTGCAGAACTGATGTTGCCAAAGCCTCCAACAAAAGGTTCAAAAATTTTACTAGAACGAATAAAACCTATTTGGCAACATATGAACTTTTCACATAAAGTAACTGCTCGTAATTTGTTCCGTTATAAAGGTCGTATGATTATGACTATTATCGGAGTAGCTGGAGCTACTGCATTAATGATTACAGGATTTGGGATTAGAGATTCACTTAATACTATAGTCCAGAGACAATTTGGACATATTGATAAATATGATTTAATCACAATTTATAATTCTAATGCTCCTAAAAATCAAGTAAACAAAATAAAGAACCTTGTTACAGATTCAAACTCTATTAATCATCAAACCCCTATTTACTTCAATAATGTTTATTCAACAACCAGCAACTCAAATACTCGTGAAAATATTTCACTTATAGTTCCAAATAAAACAAATAAACTTAGTCAATTTATTGAATTAAGTAATGCTAAAACTGGCAAAAAAATAAATTTAAGTAATAATGGAGCTGTTATTTCTCAAAAACTTGCCAAAATTCAAGGTGTTAAAGTTGGTGATACTTTCAAGATTGAAGATTCAGTTGGCGTTAAACATAAAATTAAAGTTAGTGCAATTACTACTATGTATGCAGGACACTTTATCTATATGAATAAAAATTATTATGACAAAGTTTATAATAAAAGGCCTGTAGATAATGCATATCTGATAACCTTGAAAAAAGGAAAATCAAGTAATAATTTTGCTGAAAACTTTAATCATAAGCAAGCAGCTTTGCAAACTGTACAATCTAATGAAAACAAAAAGACAATTACAAATATTTTAAGTAATCTAAATAACTTAATTATCGTAATTGTGCTTGCTGCAACGCTTTTATCATTGGTTGTATTATACACTTTGACTAATATTAATGTTTCTGAACGAATTAGGGAATTATCTACTCTAAAAGTATTAGGATTTTATCCTAATGAAGTTCTTATGTATATCTTCCGTGAAGTAAATAGTCTTACAGGTGGAGGTATTATTGTAGGTATTGGCGTTGGGTATGCCTTCCATGCCTATATTATGGATATTTTGCCACCATCAACTGCAATGGTTGCACCAGGAATTACTTGGGCTAACATGGGAATATCAGTTGGATTAACAATTATCTTTTTATTAATTGTCATGGCAATGATGAATAAAAAGATTCAAGATGTTAACATGCTAGAAGCACTGCAATCAGTTGATTAATTAATATTAATAGATACTAAAAACACACTAAGTAGTGCCTTTACTAGTTAGTGTGTTTTTGTGTTTTATTTAACTTTAGAATACTTACCTTGCTGAATATACACAGTCAAAATTGCTATATCTGCTGGATTTACACCAGAGATTCTTTCTGCTTGAGCAATCGATTCAGGTCTGATTTTTTCAAACTTTTGTCTTGCTTCTGTAGCAAGTCCATCAATCATTTCATAATCAATATTATCAGGAATTTTCTTAGATTCTAAGCGATGCAAACGATCGATCTTGATTTTTTCTTTCTTGATATATCCTGCATATTTTAAGCTGATTTCAACTTGTTCTTTAACATACCGATCATTTGATATATCGATGCCAGATAATTTTTCAATATCTTCAACAGTAACTTTAGGTCTCTTCAAAAATTCAGATGCTTTAACACCGGCATTCATAGTAGCTTGACCAATATTTGCTAAAAGTGTTTGAACTTCCGGACTTGGGTGAATTGTTATAGTTTCTAATTTACTAATTGCATCCCTAATAGCCTGCTTTTTTTGTTCAAACTTTGCATAGCGATCATCTGATATCAAGCCTAATTCATGACCATATTCAGTCAATCGTAAATCGGCATTATCATTTCTTAATAACAATCTATATTCTGCTCTACTTGTTAATAGGCGGTATGGTTCATTAGTGCCTTTAGTTACTAAATCATCAATCAAAACTCCAATATAAGCTTCATCTCGCTGCAAAGTAAAGCCAGGCTTATTTTGAGCGCGCAATGCGGCATTAATTCCAGCGACAATTCCTTGTCCTGCAGCCTCTTCATATCCTGATGTTCCATTCATTTGTCCCGCAGTAAACAAATTTTTAATCTTTTTAGTTTCTAGTGTATGTTTTAATTGCCAAGGCTCAATTACATCATATTCAATTGCATAACCAGGACGCATTAATTCCGCATTTTCTAATCCTTTAATAGAATGAACCATTTGTTGCTGGATTTCTTCTGGCATTGAAGTAGATAAATCTCCAACATATACTTCATCAGTATTGCGCCCTTCTGGCTCCAAAAATATTTGGTGACGATTTTTATCAGCAAATCTCACAATTTTATCTTCAATTGAAGGACAATAACGAGGGCCAACTCCCTTAATTACTCCAGAAAACATAGGAGCTCGATCCAAATTATCTCTAATAATTTGGTGAGTTTTACCATTTGTATAAGTCATCCAACAAGAAATTTGATCTTTTAGATAATCTTTATCATCAGTTTCATATGAAAAATGTCTCGGCTCTAAATCTCCAGGTTCTTCTTCAGTTTCTTCATAGTTAACTGTATTTCCATTAACTCTTGGTGGAGTACCTGTTTTAAATCTACGCAATTTAAAACCTAATTTTTCCAAATTTTCTGGTAATTTAACTGAAGGCAATGTGTTATTAGGGCCTGATGAATACATTAATTCACCAATAATAATTCGACCTCTGGCAGCAGTTCCTGTAGTAAGCACTACACTTTTTGCATGATACCTAGCACCTGTATTAGTAATAACACCTTCACATTTTCCATCATTTACTAATAATTCATCAACAATTGCTTGGCGCAGTGTCAAATTAGGTGTTTGTTCAATAACTTTTTTCATATGTTCATGATATGCATTTTTATCTGCCTGAGCACGCAATGCTCTAACTGCAGGTCCTTTTCCTGTATTAAGCATACGCATTTGAATATATGTGGCATCAATATTCTTACCCATTTGGCCACCTAATGCATCGATTTCTCTTACTACAGTTCCTTTTGCAGGACCTCCAACAGATGGGTTACAAGGCATAAAAGCAACCATATCTAACCCAATTGTTAACAATAAAGTTTTTTGTCCCATATGTGAAGCTGCAAGTGCGGCTTCACATCCAGAATGTCCTGCTCCAACAACAATTACATCATAATTATTTGAATCATATAATTTCATTAAATCTCTTCTACCTCTACTTACCTAAACAAAATTGGCTAAACAATTGTGTGATCAATTCATCAGGAGCACTCTCTCCTGTAATTTCACCTAATGTGTCCCATGCTCCAGTGAAATCTATTTGCGCAATATCTAATGGTACACTATCACCCACTGCATTAATTACATCTTGCAGTTGCACTTTAGCTTTTTCTAACAAGCTCATTTGCCTTTGATTAGTTACTAATACTTGATCATTTGAATTTTCAATTCCTGCAAAGAATAATTTATTAATTAATTGTTCTAATTGATCTAAATTTTTATTTTTCAAAATTGAAGTTGTGATGATTGGGCTATCAGCCATGTCTTTTATTTCACTTATAGTAACTTTAGATCCTAAATCTACTTTATTTAGAATGATAATTCGCTTTTTATTTTTAGTATATTCAAGTAGCTTTTTATCTTCAGGTGTTAATTCTTCACTAACATTCAATAATAATAAAATTAAATCAGCTTTATTAATCGCTGCTTTTGAGCGTTCAACACCAATTTTTTCTACTTTATCTTCAGTGTGGTGAATCCCTGCGGTATCTATCAACTGCAAAGGCACTCCATTAATAGAGACATATTCTTCTAGAGTATCTCGAGTAGTTCCTGCGACATCAGTTACGATTGCCTTATCTTCTTTAGTTAAATAATTAAGTAATGAAGATTTGCCTACATTAGGTCGTCCAACAATTGCTGTTGCCAACCCATTACGCATTATTTTGCCTTCTTGGGATGTTTTCAATAATTCATCAATTTTTTTGATAACTGATTTTGATGTGTTAGTCATCTGTTCTGCAGTAATTTGATCTGCATCATATTCAGGATAATCAATATTTACTTCTACATTAGCTAACGTATCAAGAATTTCCTGACGCATTTGTCTAATTTTAGTTAATAAACTACCAGCTAGTTGATTTACTGCAACTTGTCGAGCTTTATCTGTTTTTGCACGAACAATATCCATAACTGATTCAGCTTGAGTCAAATCAATTCGACCATGAACAAATGCTCTTTTAGTAAATTCACCAGGTTCAGCCATTCTAGCACCATTTGCTAAAACTAGTTGCAATATATGATTGGTTACAACAATTCCGCCATGACAGTTGATTTCAATCATATCTTCTTTAGTAAAAGTTTTTGGTGCACGTAAAACACTAACCATCACTTCATCGATATCCTGTTCTTTTTTGGGATCAATGATATGTCCATAATTAATTGTATGACTAGCAACTTTTTCTAAATTGCTACCTCTAAAAACTTTATTTGCAATTTTAATACTATCTTCTCCAGATAAGCGGATAATTGATATACCACCCTCTCCAATTGGTGTTGAAATTGCTGCAATAGTATCAAACTCCGTTAAAGTCTGTGCCATGATATTCATCCTTTTTTCCAACAAAAAAAGCGCAATTCCATCACAAAAATGATGGATAAAGCACTTTGACTACTTTATCTAATTAACTTAGATATTATTTTTTACGTCCTATTTTCTTATATGCGCGACGAATTCTATGTTTTCGTTCACGTTCAGCTTTTTTCTCAGCTTCTAGTTCTCTTTGATACTTAAATGGGTTTTGTAAAATAAATGTTTGTATAACTGAGAACAAACTTGAAACAACCCAGTATAAAGTAATAGCTGAAGCAAAACTAATAGCAGGAATAGCTACCATCAACGGTGCAATATAAGTCATTGATTTAGTAAGTCCAGTTTGAGCGGACTTAGGAGTAGACATCTGAGCAACATATGAGGACATGAATGTAAAGACTGCTGCTAAAATTGGCATTACATAGTATGGATCAGCATGACCTAAATCCATCCAAAGGAAATGTCCATTTTGCAATTGGGGAGTCCTAACAATTGCCTGATACAAAGCTAACATAAACGGCATTTGCAGTGCAACTGGTAGGCATCCCATGTAAGGATTAATACCGGCTTCTTTATATAACTTATTTGTTTCTTCTGCAAGCTTTTGACGAGATTCTGTATCTTTACCAGGATACTTTTTGCGCAAAGCATCAATTTCTGGCTGCAATTTTTGTTGCTTAGTTGTACTTTTAATTGACATCGCCATTAGTGGCAATAAAATAATTCGAACTAATATTGTGAATATCACAATAGTCCAGCCGTAATTATTTCCAAGCAATCTTGCTAACCATAACAAAAATTGCGAGAAATTATATATAATGTAACGATCCCACCAATTACCACTATTTTGACTTACAGGTGCAGTTGTATAACTACAACCTGTCAAAACAACAGCAAGGGTTAGAACGGCCAAAAAAGCCAAAATACGTTTGACATTTTTTTTAGTCAAAAAATCCTTCACTCTACATTTCCTCAGTTCTCTTTGCTTCTATCAAATTTGCTAATGTCATTGCATGAAGTAAATTTTTCTTAATTTGCTTCATATCAAAATCACGAGCATAAGGTCGAGTTATTATGATAAAGTCAACATCTGATTGTATCTGCGGCTTTATTTCTATTAATACTGCCCTAATGTATCGTTTTAATTGATTGCGTAAAACAGCAGTATGACCGACTTTTTTCCCGACAGAAATTCCTACACGAAAATGTTTATTTTCATTACGTTTCAATACATAAATTACAAATGCACGATTTGCAACAGATTTTCCTGTTTTAAAGACAGTTTGAAAATCTTTTTCAGATTTTACACGGTATGATTTTTTCAAAGTATTGCCATTCCACTCAATAAATTAAAAAAACCACTGGATTTCAGTGGTTTAAGCAGATAAGACTTTTCTACCTTTAGCACGGCGTCTAGCTAAAACCTTGCGGCCATTTGATGTGCTCATTCGTTTCATAAAACCGTGTACGCGTGAACGATGACGTTTCTTTGGTTGATAAGTTCTCTTAGTGGACATTATTTGCACCTCCATTTTTTGAGTGCTAACTGCACAATTTCTTATTAATAATACCATCTTTATTACAAAAATCCAAGTAAAAGTTTTAAAAAGTTTGTAAGAAAAGCTATTAAATAAAATAATTGTGGATAAAGTTTTCAAATTACATATCTAAAAATTAGAGTTCTGCACATAATAATTCTCAATGTTATCCACAACTAACAAGGTGTTGATATTTTTATTCACACCCTGTGGATATAATGTCACTTATTCTTATAAATATTGAAATATCAGCATTATTTTTCAACAACTAAATCTGTAAATAAGAGAAAAATTCAATAATGTTATATTAAATGTGGATATTTTTATTTTACTTTTCCACAGTCTGTGGATTGTTAATTGCTTTTATTCACTTGTGGAAAACTTTTTTAATACATGCTAAAATAAGTCTTGCAAAAATTATTATTGGAGGATTTATCTTGTTTGATTTACAAACTTTTTGGGATCATTTTAATAATGAAATGAAATCCCAATATAGCGAGGTTGCCTACAATGCATGGTTCAAAAATACTCATCCAATATCATTTAACAAAAATACTGGTGAATTATTAATTGCTGTTCAAACTCCTATTGCTAAAGGATATTGGGAACAGAATTTAACATCTAAATTAATTCAATCTGCCTATGGTTATTCTGGTATGGAGATTATGCCTACTTTTGAAATTGAAGGTACACAAAGTCCTGAACGCTTTGTAGAACCTCAAATTCCAAAAAAAGAACCTATTCCTGTTCGCTCAACCAATGCTTTTACAAAAGATTTACAACTGAATGAAAATTATACTTTCGATACATTTGTGCAAGGTGAAGGAAATAAACTAGCTGCGGGGGCTGCTTTAGCAGTTGCCGACAACCCAGGTAGTTTTTACAACCCATTATTTATTTTTGGTGGAGTTGGACTTGGTAAAACCCATTTGATGCAAGCAATTGGCCATCAAATGTTAGCTGAAAAGCCACATGCCAAAGTAGTTTATATTCAAAGCGAAACTTTTGTAAATGACTTTATTAACTCAATAAAAAATAAAACTCAAGATGCTTTTCGCGAAAAATATCGCAAAGCTGATTTGTTATTAGTTGATGATATTCAATTTTTCGCAAAAAAAGAGGGAATTCAAGAAGAATTCTTCCATACCTTTGAAACTTTATATAACGATCAAAAACAAATCGTTATGACAAGCGACCGCTTACCAACAGAAATTCCTGATTTATCTGAGCGCTTAGTATCAAGATTTGCTTGGGGGCTGCAAGTTGAAATCACACCTCCAGATTTAGAAACAAGAATTGCTATTTTACGCAAAAAAGCCGAAGCTGAAGGATTAAGGATTGATGATGACACTCTAGATTACATTGCATCACAAGTTGATACTAATATTAGAGAATTAGAGGGTGCTTTAGTCAAAGTTCAAGCACATGCAACAATTGAAAAAGAAGATATTAATATTAATCTTGCAAGAGAAGCTTTATCTGATTTAAAGCTAGTTCAAAAAAATCGAGGATTACAGATATCTAAAATTCAGGAAGTGGTCGCAAACTACTTTCAAACTTCAGTTGTCGAACTAAAAGGAAAAAAACGAGTAAGGCAAATTGTGGTTCCACGCCAAATAGCAATGTATCTTGCAAGAGATTTAACAAATGCTAGTTTGCCTAAAATTGGACAAGAATTTGGTGGCAAGGATCATACTACTGTAATGCACGCATATCAAAAAATAAAACGTGATCTTAAAACTGATGCAGAAATAAAATCTGCAGTCTATGATTTAAAACAGATGCTAGATCGTTGATAACTTGTGGAAAATTAGCTCAGTTTTCCACAAGTTACTAACCGAATGAATTCCGTTATTCTCGGGTATGTAATCACTTTTCAACACAATTCACAGCCCCTACTACTACAACTAAGATAATAATATATAATAATAAAGAATCTGATCTAAAAATAGGAGAAGTTAAAATGAAATTTACAATAAACAGAAATCTTTTTTTAGAAAATCTAAATAACGTCATGCGAGCAATTTCTTCTAGAGCAACTATTCCTATACTTAGTGGAATAAAACTTAATTTAACGCAAACTCAATTAATTCTTACAGGATCTGATACAGATATTTCTATTGAAATAAAAATTCCAGTAAGTGAAGATTTAGTTGTTGAATCAACAGGATCTATTGTTTTACCCGCAAGATTTTTTAGTGAAATAGTAAAAAAGCTACCTGGAAAAGATTTTTCATTTGAAGTAAAGGAGAGTTTTCAAACTCAAATAAAATCTGAAAATAGTGAATTTACAATTAATGGATTAGATGCCAATAATTATCCTCATTTACCCGAAGTCAATAATGAAGCTGCATTTGAGATTGCTGGTAAGACTTTCCATGAACTTATTAATGAAACTAATTTTGCAGTTGCTAATCAAGAATCTCGACCAATTTTAACTGGAGTACACTTTATTTTTACTTCAAATGAAATAAAGGCAGTTGCAACAGACAGTCATCGACTATCACAGCGTGTAATATCTTTAGATAAAGGACCTAAAAATAAGGCAGATTTAATAATTCCTGGTAAGAGTTTGATTGAATTGTCACGAATAATTGGTGATAGTGATCCAAAAGTTAGTGTAAACCCAGGTGAAAGCCAAGTGCTATTTATTATTGGAAATATGTCATTTTATTCAAGACTATTAGAGGGAACTTATCCAGATACCGATCGTTTATTGCCAACTTCAAGTACAACTGAAGTAGAATTTGATCGTAATGATTTATCTCAAGCATTAGATCGAGTTAGTTTATTAACTCATGAAGGTCGAAATAATGTTGTTAAATTAACTTTAGATGTTGAAAAAGGAGAAACTATTTTACGAGGTAACTCTCCAGAAATAGGTAATGTTGAAGAAAAACCTGCTACACAAAAATTAACAGGAAAGAATTTAGAAATTTCATTTAATCCTGATTATTTACAAGCTGCACTCAGAGCCTCAATCACTGATACAATTTTGATGAAATTTACGGAAAGTTTACGCCCGTTTACAGTAACTCCAGGTAAAGAAAATATTAATTTTGTTCAACTGATTACCCCTGTAAGAACATTTTAGAAATTGAATTAGATTATCTGAAAAGATAGTCTATTTTTTTACCCAAAATTCATATAATGCAAAAATTAGGGCCAATAAGGAATTTTACTAGTGCTTTAGTACAGGAATTCGAGTTAAAAAATAAAGCGCTAAAATCGGCTATTATAGCTCGCAAAATTTGCTATAAAGTTACCTAAAGCTTATAATTATAGGTATTATAAGGATTATTGAGGTGGTTAAAATAAAGACTTTTAAAATAAAGGGTGAATATATCAGTCTGGGACAATTTTTAAAAGAAGAAAATTATATTTCTTCTGGAGGTCAGGCAAAATGGTATTTACAAAAATCACCAGCTAAGTTAAATGGAGAACTAGAAAATCGCCGAGGTAAAAAGATACATCCTGGAGATGAATTAGTAATTGATGAAGATACCTATAAGTTTGAACAGTAATAATGGATTTAACTCATTTAGAACTTAAAAATTTTCGTAATTTTAAAAATTTAAAAATTGATTTTTCTCCTGAAGTTAATATTTTTTTGGGCAGGAATGCTCAAGGAAAAACTAATTTATTAGAAGCAATCAATTTTTTGGGCTTAACAAGATCACATCGGTCAAATAATGACAAAGAATTAATTAAATTCAGGCAAAAATATGCTGAGTTATCAGGTCATATTCAAAAAAGCCAAGTCGAGATTGACTTAAAAGTTCGAATAACGCCTAAAGGTAAAAAAGTTTGGATCAATAATCTAGAGCAAAAAAAGCTATCAAATTATATTGGAAAATTAAATACGATTTTGTTTTCACCTGAAGATTTATTTTTAATTAAAGGCTCACCAACCAAAAGAAGACGCTTCATGGATTTAGAATTTGGGCAGATAAATTATGAGTATTTATATTTTACGAGCCAGTATCGACAAGTACTCCAACAAAAAAATAATTATTTAAAAAAACTCGCATCTAAAAAAACTATTGATGAGGTATTTTTAGAAGTTTTATCTGATCAATTAGCTGGAATAGCTGCTGAAGTAGTCAAACGTAGATTTGAATATTTATCTAAATTGAGTGCATATGCGACGCGTGCATATCGAGCTTTAAGCAATGGACAAGAAAAACTGACAGTTAAATATGTTCCATCTATTGCTAATTTAGAAGAACAAGATAATGTTGAGACCTTATATAAAAAGATTTTGGCTAATTACCAAGCTGGTATAAATAAAGAAATTAAAATGCAGGTTACACTGGCTGGACCTCATAGAGATGATGTGCAATTTTTATTAAACAAAAGAGATGCCCATATATATGCATCACAAGGCCAGCAGCGAACGATTGCTTTGAGTCTTAAATTAGCACAAGTTGATTTAGTACATGAATTAACTCACGAATATCCAATCTTGTTGTTAGATGATGTGATGAGTGAACTAGATAGTAAAAGACAAGAAGCGTTACTTGAATATATCAAGGACAAGACCCAAACTTTTATTACTACAACTAATTTAGAAGGTATTTCCCAGGAAATAATAGCGAGTCCTAAAATATTTACAATTAATGCAGGACAAGTAGACAAGAAAGAGAATACAAATGGCTGAAGAAAGAGAAATTAAACAAGCAAAGAAATTTGAACAAGAAGCTGATAAATATAATGCTAGCCAAATTCAGGTTCTAGGCGGACTAGAGGCTGTTAGGAAAAGACCTGGTATGTACATTGGATCTACTAGTTCTCAAGGATTACATCATTTAGTTTGGGAAGTTATTGATAATAGTATTGATGAACGATTAGCAGGATTTGCTGACAAAATCGAAGTAACTGTTAATGAAGATGGCAGTGTTACAGTTCAAGATAATGGACGTGGTATCCCTGTTGATATCCAAAAAAAGACTGGTCGACCAGCACTAGAAACAGTTTATACTGTCTTGCACGCTGGAGGTAAATTTGGCGGTGGCGGATACAAGGTATCTGGAGGATTACATGGTGTTGGCGCATCTGTAGTTAATGCTTTATCTACTAAATTAGATGTTACTGTTATGAGAGATGGTAAAAAATATCATATTGCTTTTGATCATGGACGTGTAACTCAAGAAATGACAGTCATTGGGAGCGTACCATTAACTGAACATGGAACGATAGTACACTTTTATCCAGATCCGGATATATTTACTGAAACAATAGTATTTGATGATAAAGTACTAAAAAATCGGATTCGTGAATTAGCATTTTTGAATAAAGGTCTAACTTTAACATTTATAGATAAGCGTAAAGATAGTGCAGAAAAAGATGTATACCACTATGATGGTGGGATTAAAGAGTATGTGGCATTTTTAGATAAAAAAGCTGACGTTTTATTCAAAGAGCCAATATATGTTGAAGGCGACTATGATGGTATAAATGTCGAAGTTGCATTGCAATATACAACTGGATATAAGACAACTTTGATGACATTTGCTAACAATATTCATACTTATGAAGGTGGAACCCATGAAGCTGGGTTTAAGATAGCTTTAACGCGTGTGATTAATGATTATGCAAGAAAAGCTGGAATCTTAAAAGACAGCGATAGCAATCTATCTGGGGAAGATATCCGTGAAGGAATGACTGCGGTCATTTCAATCAAACACCCAGATCCACAATTTGAAGGCCAGACTAAGACAAAACTTGGTAACTCTGATGCAAGAGCTGCTGTAGATCGTGCTTTTTCAGAAGCATTTAGCAAGTTTTTATTAGAAAATCCAAAAGTCGCAAGAAAGATTGTTGAAAAAGGTCAATTAGCAGAACGTGCAAGAATTGCTGCAAAACGTGCACGAGAAGTTACTAGAAAAAAGTCAGGATTAGAAATTTCTAATTTACCAGGCAAATTAGCTGATAATACTAGCAAAGATCCAAAAATATCTGAATTATTCATCGTCGAAGGAGATTCAGCTGGAGGTTCTGCAAAACAAGGTCGTTCTCGCTTAACTCAAGCTATATTGCCTATTAGAGGTAAAATATTGAATGTTGAAAAAGCTTCAATGGATCGAATTTTGGCAAATCAAGAAATTAGAACTTTGTTTACAGCTTTGGGAACAGGTTTTGGAGCTGATTTTGATGTTAATAAAGCAAGATATCATAAGTTGATAATTATGACTGATGCTGATGTTGATGGAGCACATATTAGAATTTTGTTATTGACACTATTTTATCGTTATATGAGACCTATGCTTAAATCAGGCTATGTCTATATTGCGCGTCCACCCCTATATCAAGTGCGCCAAGGAAAAATTGTTAAATATCTAGATAGTGATGAAGAATTGCATGATTATTTGGGTTCACTGCAACCAAGTCCCAAACCTATCGTTCAACGATACAAAGGATTAGGTGAGATGGATGCTGAACAATTATGGGAGACTACCATGAATCCAGAAAATCGGCGCTTAGATAGAGTTAGTCCTGAATATGCTGCGGATGCAGATAAAGTATTTGAAGTCTTAATGGGAAATGATGTTTCACCAAGACGAGAATTTATCGAAAAGAACGCTAAATATGTTGAAAATCTAGACGCTTAGGAAGGGATAAAGAATGGATAATCAAACACAAGACCATAGAATTAGGAATGTTGATTTAACATCCACAATGCGTAGTTCATTTCTAGATTATGCAATGAGTGTTATCGTCGCACGTGCATTGCCAGATGTACGTGATGGATTAAAACCAGTGCAGCGTAGAATACTATATGGAATGAGTGAATTAGGGGTAACTCCTGATAAACCATATAAGAAATCTGCCAGAATAGTTGGTGAAGTTATGGGTAAATTTCATCCACATGGAGATTCAGCTATTTATGAAGCTATGGTTCACATGGCACAAGACTTTAGTTATCGCTATATGTTAGTTGATGGACATGGAAACTTTGGTTCAATTGATGGTGATAGTCCTGCTGCTATGCGATACACTGAAGCGAGAATGAGCAAGATGGCTTTAGAGATGTTGCGAGATATCAATAAAGATACAATTGATTGGCAGCCAAACTATGATGATACAGAACGTGAACCTAGTGTATTACCTGCAAGATTTCCTAATTTATTAGTTAATGGAGCCACTGGTATTGCAGTTGGTATGACGACTAATATTGCTCCACATAATTTGGATGAAGTAATTAGCGGATTACACTTATTGATGAAAAATCCAGATGTTACAATTCCTGAATTAATGAAGGCTATTCCAGGCCCTGATTTTCCAACAGGTGGTGTAATTATGGGACGTAGTGGAATATTGCGTTCTTATGAAACAGGTCGTGGAAATATTGTTGTTCGTGCAAAAACTAATATCGAAACTGAAAAAAGTGGTCGCCAAATAATTGCTGTTACTGAAATTCCATATATGGTAAACAAAGCGCGTTTAGTTGAAAAAATTGCTGAGCTTGCTCGTGATAAACGAATTGATGGGATTACTGGATTAAGAGATGAATCCGATCAGCATGGGATGCGTATTACAATTGATATTCGTCGCGATGCGAGTGCAAGTGTAGTTTTGAATAACTTATTTAAAAATACGCAAATGCAGACAAACTATGGTATGAATATGGTTGCAATTGTTGATGGTGCACCAAGGATTCTCAATTTAAAGCAAATGTTGCAATATTATTTGGATCATCAAGAAGATGTTGTAACTAGAAGAACCAAGTTTGAATTGCGCAAAGCTCAAGCAAGAGCTCATATTTTAGCAGGATTGCGAATTGCATTAGATCATATTGATGAAATAGTTAAAATTATCAGATCATCTAATAGCAGTGATATAGCAAAAGCTACTTTGATTAGTAGATTTGAATTAGATGATAAGCAAGCTCAAGCAATTTTAGATATGCGTTTAGTTCGTTTAACTGGATTAGAACGCGATAAAATTGAAGCTGAATACAATGAATTACTAGAAAAAATTGCTGATTATAAAGATATTTTGGCTAAGCCTGAACGAATTGATCAAATAATTTATAATGAATTACTTGATATTCAAAAGCGCTTTGGGGATGCTCGTAGAACTCAAATAGCTGCTAGTGAAGTGATTTCAATTGAAGACGAAGATCTAATTGAAAAAGAAAATGTGATTTTAACTATGACTCATTCTGGCTATATTAAGAGAATGCCGGTTGCTGATTTCAAATCACAAAACCGTGGAGGCAAAGGTATCAAAGGAATGGGTGTCCAAGATGGTGACTTTATTGAACATTTAATTTATTCAAATAGTCATGATTATTTATTGTTTTTTACTAATAAAGGAAAAGTTTATTCTAAAAAGGCCTATGAAATTCCTGAATTTGGAAGAGTTGCTAAAGGATTGCCAATAGTTAATTTATTACAACTAGATAATGGTGAGAAGATTCAAGCAATTATAAATATTCCTCAAGAAACTAGTGATAATTATTTATTCTTTGTTACAAAATTAGGAATTGTAAAGCGCACTTCTGTAAATGAATTTAGTAATATTAGAAATAGTGGCTTAATTGCACTTAATTTAAAAGAAAATGATGAATTAACTAATGCAATTTTGACAGATGGTAAGCAAAACATCTTAATTGGTACTCATTTGGGATATGCTGTAACATTTAATGAAAATGATGTTCGTGTGATGGGAAGAACTGCAACTGGTGTACGTGGGATTAAATTACGTGAAAACGATTATGTTGTTGGCAGTGATATTTTGAAACCTGATGATGAAGTGTTAGTTATTTCAGAAAAAGGTTATGGAAAACGGACTAAAGCTAGCGAATATCCAGTTAAAGGTCGCGGCGGTAAAGGAATCAAGACTGCTAAAATTAGTGAAAAAAATGGACCTTTAGCTAGTGTTTCAGTAGTATCTAGTGATCAAGATATTATGGTTATAACTACTGATGGAATCATGATTAGATTTGATGTAAATGATATTTCTCAAACTGGTCGTGCTACATTAGGTGTGAGATTGATTAGAATTGATCAACAAAATACTGTTGCTAGTTTAGCAATTGTTCCAACCGAAGCTGAACAACAAGAAGTTCCTGCTGAATAAAAATAATAATAAAAAAGAAATTATCGACTAAAATGTAGTAATTAATATATAGGGGGATAATTAATCTTCCTAGGATCACGTGTTTTTAGTTTGGTATTTTCTTTTTTTTATGTTAGAATCTAAACTTGTGAGTAAGTTATATTACTCCTTGTTCTTGCATAAAGACAAGAACCATTTAGTCCAGAAGGAGGTGCATACATATGCAAACTAAGTATGAAATTACATACATCATCAAACCAGATATTGATGAAGAAGCAAAAGCTGCTGTTGTTGATAAATACGATAAAGTAATTACTGATAATGGTGGTTCAATGGTTGAATCAAAAGACTGGGGTAAGCGTCGTTTCGCATACGAAATTAATAAGTATCGCGAAGGTACATACCATATTATGGTGTTTACTGCAGACAACGCTAATGCAGTTGATGAATTTGGTCGTTTAACTAAGATTGATAATCAAGTTTTGCGTTCAATGATTGTTAAATTAGAAAAATAGTTAATTTTCGTAAATTAGGAAAAGAAAGGACAGTTTTGTATGATTAATAGAGTTGTACTTGTTGGCCGTTTAACACGTGATCCTGATTTGCGCACTACTGGAAGTGGGATTTCAGTCGCAACATTCACATTAGCCGTAGATCGGCAATTTTCTAATGCTCAAGGCGAGCGTGGTGCGGATTTTATTAATTGTGTCATCTGGCGTAAAGCAGCAGAAAATTTTGCCAACTTTGCATCCAAAGGTTCACTTGTGGGCATTGACGGCCGAATCCAAACCAGGAGCTATGATAATAAAGATGGGCAACGTGTGTATGTGACTGAAGTGATAGTAGATAATTTTACACTTCTTGAGTCGCGTAGAGATCGTGAAGCTCGTAATCAAAATGGTGGATATAATGCACCAAATAACGGTAATTCATTTGGAAATAATGCGCCAAATACGAATAATTTCCAGGGAAATAGCGCACCAGTAAATGATGCAAATAATAACAATGATAATCAACAAAAACCGCAAGATCCATTTGCGGGTTCTGGTGATACTATTGATATTTCTGATGATGATTTACCATTTTAATCTTTAAAAGAAAGGATCTGAAGACATGCCTCAACAACAAAGAAGAGGTGGACATCGTCGCCGTAAGGTAGACTTTATCGCTGCTAATCATATCGATTATGTTGATTATAAAGATATTGATCTGTTGAAACGTTTTATCTCAGAAAGAGGTAAAATTTTACCACGTCGTGTCACTGGTACTAGTGCAAAGAATCAACGTAAGTTGACTATTGCTATTAAGAGAGCTCGTATTATGGGATTATTACCGTTCGTAGCTGAAGATTAATAAAAAATAAACAGATTGACATATAAGTCGTTCCCCTCATAATTGAAGGGACGACTTTTTTTGTGTTTTCTACTGAAATCGTATTAAAAGATAGAGTATAATAAAAGCGATATATTGATTTTCAAGCAAGAGAGGATCTTCATGAAAGATTTTTTACGTAAACTTGAACTACCGGAATTTATTAAAGATTCACGTCTGACAGCTTCACTAATCATGGTAGTGGTTTTAGCCCTGCTTAGCGCAATAATAGGTATTGCAATTAGCCCATTATTTGGGCTAGCAATGACTTTAATCTTTATTTTGATTTGCGCGTTTACTGTTTATGGTATATATGTTCTAGCGGGAAATGCAAACAACTTTGCAGCTAATCTATCTTATCGAATCAAGCGTAGTGAGCAAGAGGCAATGATAAAAATGCCTTTGGGGATTATGCTTTATGATAGTGATCATCGTATTCAATGGGTTAATCCATATTTACAATTATATTTAAAAGATAGTGATCCAATAGGGCGAAGCATTAAGTCTGTTGCTCCACAACTTAATGAGTTAGTAGAACAAGCAATAAAAAAGCCAAGTGATAAAAGAAATATCATAAAATGGGGCTCAAAACAATTTGAAATGGTTGTAAGAGATAAATTGGGAGTAATTTATCTCTTAGATATTACAAAATATGCAAAAATTGAAGAACGCTATAAAGCAGAACGTCTAGCTATCGGTTTAATTTTTATTGATAATTATGATGAGTTAAGTCAAGCGATGAACGATCAAGATATCTCTGCTATGAGTTCTTATGTTCAAAATACATTAAGTGAATATGCAAATAAATTTCAATCTTATTTAAAAAGAATTGATGAAGATCACTTTATATTTTTGACCCATGTTCAAGACTTAGAAAAAATTGAAAAAGATAAGTTTTCTGTGTTGGATAAAGTGCGAACAGAAACTAGCAGAAACAATACCCCATTGACTTTATCAATTGGGATTGCATTTGGTAGTGATTCATTAAATGAAGTAGCAGATCAAGCTCAATCTAACCTTGATTTAGCATTAGGTCGTGGTGGAGATCAGGTTGTATTAAGGGCTCCTGGAAAAGAAGCTAGATTTTTTGGTGGCAAATCTAATCCAATGGAGCGCAGAACTCGCGTTAGAGCAAGAATGGTTACTCAAGCATTGCAAGAGTTATTTAAAGATACTGATCAAGTTTTTGTGGTGGGACATCAAAGACCTGATATGGATGCAATAGGCGGAGGTATTGGTGTAACTAAGATAGCACTTGCAAATAATGTAAGAGCACATGTAGTTTTAGATGTTAATCATACTAATTATGATGTTGGTAGATTAATTGCAAAAATGCAGGAAAAAAAGCAAGATCAAAATATTTTTATTAGCCCAGAAGATGCAATAAAACAAGCTACTGATCGTTCATTATTAGTTATGGTAGATCATTCTAAATATTCTATTACTTATGATAAAGAATTATATGATCGATTAAAAAATAGGCTAGTAATCATTGATCATCATAGAAGAGGAGAAGAATTCCCCGAAAATCCTATGCTGGTCTATATTGAACCATATGCATCATCTACTTGTGAATTAGTAACTGAGATGGTTGAATATCAGCCGCAACATAAAAAACGTATCTTAACTGAATTAGAAGCTACTGCAATGCTTGCGGGTATCACAGTAGATACTAAAGAATTTTCATTGCGTACAGGCACTAGAACTTTTGATGCTGCTAGTTATTTGCGTTCAATTGGTGCAAGTACATCAGAAGTATCGGATTTATTAAAAGAAGATATTTCTAGTTTTATGCAAAGGGCTCATTTAGTCGCAACTTTGAAAATGATTCGCCCAGATATTGCATTATTGCAAGGTTCAAATAATCAAATTATCGATCCAATTATTACCGCTCAAGCTGCAGATACTGCACTATCTTTAGAACATGTTGGAGCTAGTTTTGCGGTTACAAGAAGATCAAAGGATACTATTGGCATTTCTGCTCGCTCTATGGGTAAAATTAATGTACAAGTTATCATGGAAAAATTGGGCGGTGGAGGTCATCTATCAAACGCAGCTACTCAATTAAAAGGTATTACAATTGATGAAGCTACGGATAAATTACTTGCAGCAATTGAAGAATATGAAAAAGAAAATTAATTTATAATACGAGGAGAATAATTATGAAAGTTATTTTTATTAAAGATGTTCACGGTCGTGGTAAGCGTGGGGATGTTAAAGAAGTCCCAACAGGTTATGCGCAAAATTATTTAATTAAAAACGGTTATGCTAAACCTGCAACAGATTCAAATATGCATAACTTGCAAAGAATTCAAAAAGCAGAACACGATGCTTATGAAGCAGAAAAAGCTGAAGCTGAAAAGGTAAAAGAGCTTTTAGAAAAAGATGAAACTGTAGTTAAGTTTCAATCAAAAGCAGGGACTGATTCTAGATTATTTGGTTCTATTTCAAGCAAAAAAATTGTTGAAGGACTAGACAAGCAATATGGTATAAAGATCGATAAGCGCAAATTAAACTTACCAGAACCCATTAAATCATTAGGATATACTAATGTACCTGTTAAATTATTTAAAGGTGTAGAAGCAAAAATTAGAGTTCATATTACTGAGCAAAATTAATAAGGTGTGATAATTAAATGGATAATGTTGTTGCAACGCAAATACCTCATGATGCAGAAGCAGAAAAAGCTGTTTTGGGAGCTGTTTTTATAGATCCAGAAGCAATTGCGGAAGCTACAAGTATTGTTGAACCAGATGATTTTTATGAACGAGCTAATAGACTGGTATTCCAAGCGATGGTGGACTTATCTGATCGCGGGGATGCAATTGATCCAGTAACATTGCAAGCTCAATTATCAAAAAACAATCAATTAGAAGATATTGGTGGAATTGCATATGTATCAGAATTAGCAGTTGCAACTCCAACATCTGCCCATGTTAGTTATTATGCACAAATTGTACATCGTAAGGCGCTATTAAGGCGTCTTATTTCTGCTAGTCAAAAGATCATTCAGAATGCAATCCAAGGCTCAGATGATGTAACTGATATCTTAGATGATGCTGAAAGCGAAATATTAAATGTTTCATCTCAAAATAATACAACTGGATTTAGGTCAATTAAAGATATTGTTAACACTGCAGTTGATGACATAAATGCTATTCCAGAAGATGGTAATTCAGTAACAGGATTACCTACCGGTTTTGTTTTATTGGATAAGATGACAACTGGGTTGCACGATGATGAGTTAATTATTATCGCTGCAAGACCTGGTGTGGGTAAGACTTCATTTGCAATGAATGTAGCACAAAATGTTGGCTTACATACTGATAAAACAGTCGCTGTATTTTCACTAGAAATGAGTGGTGAACAGTTAGTTCAAAGAATGCTAGCTTCTGAAGGATTAATTGATTCACAGAAATTGCGGACAGGACAATTAGATTCAGAGGATTGGCATAAGTTGATTATGGCTTCTGGATCTCTTGCCGAAGCATCAATTTATATTGATGATACTCCTGGCATTAAAATGAATGAGATCAGATCAAAGGCTAGAAGACTGGCAAAAGAAACAGGAAATTTAGGGCTAATCGTAATTGATTATTTGCAGTTAATCGAAGGCCCTCGTGGTGAATCCCGCCAGCAAGAAGTTTCTGCAATATCTAGACAACTAAAAAAACTAGCTAAAGAATTGCATGTACCAGTTATTGCACTTTCACAGTTATCAAGATCAGTTGAACAAAGACAAGATAAAAGGCCAGTATTATCAGATATTCGTGAATCTGGATCTATTGAACAAGATGCTGATATTGTCGCATTTTTATATCGCGAAGATTATTATCGTGATGAAAATGATGATGGCGATGATAGTGAAGTTGGTGCAGAAGATGACAATGGTGAAGTTGAAGTAATTATTGAAAAGAACCGTTCTGGTAGCCGTGGAACTGTGAAGTTAATGTTTTCTAAACCATACAACAGATTTTCTAATCTGGATTATGCACATAATGAAGAATAAGTATGAAATCTCTTTATCAAATGATAGAGGGGTTTTTATTTTTGGATATATAATGAAGTCAGTGATACTAATTTAAGAATGTGAGGGCAAATTATGAAAGCATATGGATATAAAGAATTTGGTAAACCTGCAATTTTTGAAGAATTAGATATTGATGAACCACAAATTGAAAAAGATAATCAAGTTATTGTTGAAACACTTGCTGTAGGGATGAACAACTTTGATTTGATTCAAAGTACAGGTGCTTTTGGTGGTAAATTACCAATTGTTCCTGGCAAAGATGTTGTAGGGAGGGTAATTGAAATAGGCAACGGTGTAAAAAATATTAAAATTGGAGATGTTGTAGTAGCTTCTGCTAGCCATACTTATGCAGATAAGGTACGCATGATTGAAGCTAAATTAACTAAAAAGCCTGATAATATATCAAATGAGGCTGCTGTAACTCTAGTAACTCCTGGAATCACTGCTTATAATGCAGTAAATGTTTTTACATCAATCAAGCCACATGACAAGGTATTAATTAATGGTGCTACTGGTGGAGTTGGGTCGATTGCAGCTCAGCTTGCTAAAAAATTAGGTGCATATGTAATTGGAGTTGGATCTTCAAAAAACGCTGAATACTTAAAGAGTTTAAATTTAGATGAAGTAGCTTATTATGATACTGAAAATATTAATGAAAAATATAAAGATAAGGTTGATGTTGCAATTAATCTTGCATTAAATGGAGCAGATAGTGCATTAATTGGCAGTGTTGTAAAAAATGGCGGACGAGCTGCTTCTGTTGGTGATAGCGGTGATTTAAAAGGCAAGAATATCGCATTTAAAGAAATAATGCCGCTAAAGGCAAGTTATACAAAAACTGCATTAACTAAATTAGTACAGATGGTGGCTAATAATGATCTACAAGTAAAGGTTTTTAAAGTATTGCCACTTAATTTATCAGGAGTTATTGAAGGAATGAAGTTACTTGCAACACATCATGCTCCAGGTCGAATTGTAATGGAAAAAAATAAATAATAATTGTAAAAGAAAGTGTTTACATTTATGTAAGCGTATGCTAAGCTAAAAATGTCAATAAAACATTAAGTGGATTGTTACTATTGAATTAGGCAAAACTGCGAATTGCTAACTATTTCTTATAGATATGTATGGAAGTAGTGTAGTTGTTCGCAGTTTTTTTATTCAGTGAGAAAGAGGTGAAAATCTTGTATCGAATTATTCAAGTTCTCAATAATAATGTTGCGCTTGTCAAAAATGAAAATAATGAACAAGCGATCGCAATGGGAAAAGGCTTGATCTTCAATAAGAAAAAAGGAGATTTAATATCTAAGGATCAAATAGATAAGTTATTTGAATTGAGAACAACAGAATCAATAGAAGACTTTTCTAATTTATTAAAGGATATCCCAATTGACTTTGTTACTACCACTTATGAAATTATTGATCATGCAGTTAAAGATTATAATTATCCAGTTCAAAGATATATTTATGTTACTTTAACTGATCACTTATTTGCATCATATCAACGCTTATTAAACGGAGACAAGCAAGTAAATTATATTCCAGACTTACATGATAGCTACCCTGTACCTTATGCAATTGCTACTGATGCAGTGCAAATACTAAAAGACAAGCTAGGAATTGAATTACCCTTAGATGAAGTTAAATCAATTGCATTACATTTTATTAATGCATTTGATGTACAAGCCCAACAAAATATTAAGTTGGGTTTAGATAAGCAACTTGAAAAATTGATGCAAGAAGAGTTGGAGCGCAATGGCATTTATCGGACTAAAGAAAATGCTTCTTATTATGATCGATTGATGATACATATTAAATATTTTGCGGAAAGAATAGTAGATTCAAAGCAAGATGATTTAACAGTATCAAATAAGATCACTAATGACTTAAAGATAGAGTATCCTAAAGCGTTTAAGATAACCCAATTTATCAAGCAATTGATAAAGGATCGATTGAATATCGAATTATCTTTAAGTGAACAATTATATTTAACAATACATATTCAAAGATTATTGTAGGAGGAATTATTATGGCTACTAAAGAAGAAATATCAATGACAGGTTTTGCAATTGTCGCATATGCAGGGGATGCAAAGACAGCATTATTAAAGGCAATAAAAAAAGCTAAAGCTGGAGAATATGCTGAAGCAGAAAATTTAGTTAAAGAAGCTAATGAATCAATTGTTGAGGCACATAATGAACAAACTAAATTGCTCAGCCAAGAAGCAGATGGTCAAGATATGGATGTTACTTTTATCATGGTTCATGGTCAAGATACTTTAATGACAACCATGATGTTAAAAGATCAAGTGGAATATTTCATTGACATGTATAAACATATTAACGAATTAGAAGCAAAATTAGGAGAAAAATAAAATGGATGGGCTAGTAAAGCGCATCGAGAAATTACAACCTGCCTTTAGAAAGATTGCACAAAATAAATATTTGCGTTCAATCAGAGATGGGTTCATTTCATTGATGCCAATCATTATCTTTTCAAGTATTTTTATGCTGGTAGCTTATGTCCCAAATATCTGGGGTTATCACTGGCCAGCTGGAGTAGAAACTGCATTAGTTAAAGCCTATAACTATTCAATGGGGATTTTAGCCTTCATTGCTGCAGGAACTGTTGCTAAAGCATTAACAGGAATCTTGAATTTGGAATTACCAAAAACTAACCAAATTCCTGAAACTGCTGTAATGTATTCTGCACAAATAGCTTTTTTGTTGATGGTTGCAGATCCAGTTAACTTAAAGATGGGTTTTACTTTATTTGCAGGATTTTTAGGATCTAAAGGATTAATTTCTGCATTCTTAGTAGCCTTTATTGTTCCTAATATTTACTACTTCTGTTTTAAAAACCACATCACTATTAAATTACCTGATGTAGTACCACAAAACATCTCAGAAGCTTTCCAAAATATCTTTCCATTTGGATTTTCACTAACATTATTTTGGTTATTAGATATTGGATTTAGAGCTTTAACTGGTACTAACTTAGCTGATTGGATTATTAGAGTATTATCTCCAATCTTCACTGCGGCAGATGGTTATGCAGGACTGGCAATTATTTATGGATTGATGGCATTTTTCTGGTTCGTTGGTATTCAAGGACCATCTATTGTGGAACCTGCTGTTGTAGCTATTTATTTAGCAAACGCTGAAGCTAACTTACACTTATTCCAAGCAGGACATCAAGCAACCAAGGTCTTGACTTATGGTTTACAACAAGGTGTTGCAACTATGGGTGGTACTGGTGCAACTTTGGTGCTAGCATATATGTTTGCATTTATGGCTAAATCAAAACAGGTCAAAGCAGTTGGTCGAGCCAGTTTTATTCCTGTAACGTTCGGAGTTAATGAGCCTATTTTATTTGGTGCTCCAATTATTTTGAACCCTACATTCTTTATTCCATTTATTGTTACACCAATTGTTAATGTTTGGTTATTCAAGTTCTGTGTTGATGTATTCCATATGAATAGTTTCATGTACAACTTACCATGGACGACTCCAGGACCTTTATACATATTCTTAGGTACTGGATTTTCAATCATGGCATTGATTTTTGCAATAGTAATTTTGGCAATTGACTTTGTAATTTACTATCCATTCTTCAAAGCATATGACACTATGTTATTAGCACAAGAAGAGCAAAAAGAAGACCAAGAAGATGCTGAAAAATTAGCTGCTGAAGGCACTAATGAGACAGTAGAATCACCCAAAGCAGAAGCTAAATTAGAAAAACAAGAGGCTAGAGAATTAAACAAAGATCTAGGATATGATCTAAGCAAAACTAAAGATGGTAAGAAATTAAATGTTTTAGTATTGTGTGCAGGAGGTGGAACCAGTGGAATCTTAGCTAAAGCTTTAAATAAATTAGCTAAAGATAAAGATTTACCACTAGAAGCTGCGGCCACAGCATATGGTAATCACTCACAATTATTAAAAGGAATGGATGCAGTTGTACTAGCTCCACAAATGGAAAGTATGAAAGATGAGCTTCAAAAAGAAGCGGATCATGATGATGCAGTGATGATTACAACAACTGGCAAACAATATATCGGTATGACTAGAAATGCCCCAGAAGCATTGAAATATATTATTGATAAATTAGAAACAGAAAAATCAGAAGAGGCTGCTGGTGAAGTTTCACATGAAACATCTACAAAAGCTTCTCAGGATTCTACTAATGATAATGGCTTAGATTATGATTTAAGCAAAACTAAAGATGGTAAGAAATTAAATGTTTTAGTATTGTGTGCAGGAGGTGGAACCAGTGGAATCTTAGCTAAAGCTTTAAATAAATTAGCTAAAGATAAAGATTTACCACTAGAAGCTGCGGCCACAGCATATGGTAATCACTCACAATTATTAAAAGGAATGGATGCGGTTGTACTAGCTCCACAAATGGAAAGTATGAAAGATGAGCTTCAAAAAGAAGCGGATCATGATGATGCAGTGATGATTACAACAACTGGCAAACAATATATCGACATGACTAGAAATGCCCCAGAAGCATTGAAATATATCATCAGTCAGCTAAAAGATAAGGAAGGTAAATAAAATGCGCAAATTACCAAAGAGTTTTATCTTAGGAGGCGCTACTGCTGCTTATCAAGCAGAAGGAGCAACTCATGAAGATGGTAAAGGAGAAGTTGCTTGGGATGCCTGGTTAAAAAAACAAGGACGTTTCCAAGCAGAGCCTGCAAGTGATTTCTATCATCAATATCCACAAGACTTAAAGTTAAGTCATGAATTTGGTGTTGATGCAATTAGAGTATCAATTGCTTGGTCAAGAATTTTCCCTAATGGAGATGATGAAAAGCCAAATGAAAAAGGTGTTGAATTTTATCACAAGTTGTTTGCCTCATGCAAAGAAAATCATGTGATTCCATTTGTTACCTTACACCACTTTGATACGCCTGCAGCTTTATTTAACAAAGGTGACTTTTTAAACAGACATACAATTGATGCTTTTGTTAGATATGCAAAGTTTTGTTTTAAAGAATTTGAAAATGATGTTGATTACTGGTTTACATTTAATGAAGTTTGGCCAGTATCACAAGGTCAGTATTTAACTGGTGCCTTTCCCCCAGGCATTAGATTTGATTATGGTAAATTAGTCCAATCACTTCATAATATGATGTATGCTCATGCAAAGGCTTTGATTGCGTTTAAAGAAGGTCATTTTAAAGGTCAATTAGGTATTATTCAATCACTTGAAACTCGCTATCCTTATCGCAAAGATAACCCTGATGATCAAAAAGCTGCTAAGATGATGGATGCTTTGACTAATAAATTTGTCTTAGATGCTGGATTTTTAGGCGAATATCAACCAGATACTTGGCAAATGATACAAGATATTTTAAAGGCTAATAATGCTGAAATAGATATTCCCGACAGTGATTTTGAAGTAATGAAAAAAGCAGCTCCAATGCTTGACTACTTGGGGATCAATCAATATCAAAGTTCATTTATTAAAGCATATGATGGTCCAAATGATATTCACCATAATGGTACTGGCGCTAAAGGCACATCTGTCTTTAGATTGCATGGTGTAGGTGAAGTTATGTATGATGTTGATGTACCAAGAACGGATTGGGATTGGTTTATTTATCCTAAAGGCCTATATGATATGTTAATGCGTATTAAGCGTGATTATCCTAACTATAAGGCAATTTATATCACTGAAAATGGTATGGGTTATAAAGATGACTTTATTTGTGGCGAAGTTGATGATACACCAAGAATTAAGTATCTTGCACAATATTTAGATGCAGTAGCTCATGCGATTGAAGATGGTGTAAATGTTAAAGGATACTTTGTATGGTCGTTGATGGATGTGTTTTCTTGGTCAAATGGCTATAATAAGCGTTATGGATTGTTTTATGTGGACTTTGATACACAAAAGCGTTATCCAAAAAAGAGTGCATATTGGTGGCGTAAGTTGAGTGCAACTCATGAAATTGAGATGCCAAAGTAGGATGGGTGCTTTATAAATAATATATAGACTAAAATATTTTATTAATCATAAATATTATAGATCTACTATATATAAATAGTTGATGTCTTATTTGATATCAACTATTTTTTTGTGACAGTGGAATTTTTAAATAAACATATTGCATCAACTCCCACCAAAACCCTGCAAGTAATAAACTGCCGATGACATCTGTAAGATAATGATCACGCAAATAAACTCTTGAATAGGCAATTAAAATAACCCAGATAGCAGCAAATAAGATGAGAATTATTTTACCTGTATTAGTTTTTATTTTTGGAGCTAATAAATAAACTAAAATACACATTAAAAGTGTAGTACAAAAAATATGACCACTGGGGAAACTGAAGCCTGTTTCTAAACTTAATTGATCAGTGGGACGAACCCGTTGGATAATATTTTTACATAAAAATGCAATTGCATCACCACTTAATTGAACCCATAAGACCCAAAAAGCAACAAAGCGATGATGTGTAAACCAAACTACTAACGCAACAATAACTGTCAATATAACGTCAGTTGTTGGATCTGCAAAATAAGCAATAGTAGTTAACCAATGTGTCTTAAATTGTGTAACACTGGGTGTTAATAAATGTTGAATGCCAGAATCTATATTAATAATACATGTAGCATTAGCTTTGATAGATATTGCAAGTAATATAAATAGTATTGCAAATATACTACTATCAATTAGAAATTTATGTTTTACTTTATTCACTTTAATGCCTCTTTTTAATTATTATCATTGAATAATTATTGGAGATAAAAATGTTTATTTACAGTAGTTTAAGACTTTTTTAGTGAAGTTTATAATATTGAAAAGAGTTGAAATAAGAAAAGCAAAATAAATTTTATTGAGTCAATGAATAGTTTTCAAAAAAGATTGGTGCTTTTTTTGAATCATTACTTAATTTATAAGTATCATTGTTTCTAAAGGATAAGTTTTTCTTTGTGCTAGCTAATAAATCTTTGACTATTTGATTTGCAACATCACGCTCTTTTGAGGGCATTGAAAGATAAGCACGACTCAGATGTAGGGCGCTCATTATCTTATGTTCGCTAAACTGATTTATATCAGTAATATTTTGTTCTTCAAAAGCTGCAAATAATGATGTTAACATTTGGCTACGCTCTTGGGGCTTTGTAGAATCAATAAACTGAATTAAAGCATGACGAATAGTTCTTGCTGTTTTTGATAAACCTTTTGCTAAAACAAAACTAGTTCTCGCCACGCTCCAGCGTATAGGATCATGTTGAGCCCAAATAGGAAATGAACTTTTAATAATAATTGTTCTTTCAGGATGATCTAACATAATACCAAATAGTGAGCTTTCAGGAATATATGTCCTAAGTTTTGGCATAATACGCTGAAATCCTTCAGCATTATAGACTAATTCGGTGTAACCAGGGCCATCAAAATTGATTGCACTTATAATTCTATCTTGAATTGCGTTTTTAACATTCGCTGCAGCATATACAGCATAATTGCCACCTTTAGAATGTCCAAGTACATAAATTTTATCCTTAGGAAATTTATTAGCAATTTTAGTTAAATATGCAGTTGCAACTTTTTGTCCCTGAATTACATCTTTATAAGACATCGTTGAATCTTCACTTGCACCAATGATTGAACTGTCAGTACCACGATATGAGACAACGATAGAATTTTTATTAATGCGCATTGTAATTGCTGCAAATTGTAGAGCAGGGTCACTTTTAGTCATCTGCTCTACATCTAAAACAGTTGACTTGGCAAAGCGAGGACTTAATCTTAAAAGTTTAGCAAAATATACATTGTAGTCTCCCATTACTGGTGCACCTTTTTGGTTGATCATGATATTGAAAGATTCTCCAAGGTTATGTCCAATTTCTGATCCATCAAATGGGAAATATACAAGACGTGAAAAAATAGCCCCATCAACATTATTATAAGGATCATGCTTAAAAGTTATGTCTCCACGCCAGCGCAGGTATTCAAATAATCCTTCCATAAAAATTCCTTCTATCTACTTTTATTGTAAGATTGTGTGAACAATAAAAAAAGACTTATAGTTCATGTTTAGTTTAATGTAAATTTTTTACTTGCAATAAAAAATAATCATGGTAGTTTAATTATTAAATATATTTTGTATGAGTTTATTTTGGAGAAATTTATGGTTGAAAATCACAATGAACAAGAATATTTAACATTAGTTGAAAAAGTATTAACTAAAGGACATGAGAAGACTGATCGAACTAATACTGGTACAAAGTCTATTTTTGGTTATCAAATGAGATTTGATCTACAAGATGGATTTCCGTTATTGACAACTAAAAAAGTTCCATTTGGATTAATAAAAAGTGAATTATTGTGGTTTTTGAGAGGTGATACTAATATTCGCTATTTATTAGAACACAATAATCATATTTGGGATGAGTGGGCTTTTAAAAATTGGGTTGAAAGTTCTGAATATCAAGGACCTGATATGACAGATTTTGGACACAGATGGTTAAAAGATCCAGAATTTAAAAAAGTATATTTAAAAGAAAAAAACAAGTTTTGTGAATTAGTTTTAAATAATAATGAATTTGCAAGAAAATATGGAACCTTAGGTAATGTATATGGGGCACAGTGGCGTCATTGGCAGGGGGCAGATGGTAAACAAATTGATCAAATTCAAAATGTTATTGATCAAATAAAAATGCATCCTGATTCAAGAAGATTGATTGTATCAGCATGGAATCCAGCAGAAGTAGATACTATGGCACTTCCTCCATGTCATACTATGTTTCAATTTTATGTAAATGATGGTAAATTAAGCTGTCAATTATATCAAAGAAGTGCAGATTTGTTTTTAGGGGTACCTTTTAATATTGCAAGTTATGCATTGTTAACCCATATTATTGCTCAGCAAACTAATCTAGAGGTAGGAGAATTCGTCCATACTTTAGGTGATGCGCATATTTATTTAAACCATATTGAACAAGTTAAAACAATGTTAAATAGATCAGTTAAGCCAGCTCCTGAATTAGTGTTGAATAAAGCAGATTCTATTAATGAGTATAAAATGTCTGATATTAAAGTAATTAACTATGATCCAGCTCCTGCAATTAAAGCACCAGTAGCTGTATAATTACAATATTTCCCAGGAAATAAAAATAGAACTAGATTTTAAAATATATCTAGTTCTATTTATTTGTTTTTTAATCTTCAGCTGCATAGTATTCAAAAAAGATAGGTGCTTTATTGGAATCGTTGCTTAAAGGATATTTTTTAGCTTCGGTATCTATAAAAGGAATATTAATTTGATCACCAGTTGCTTTTAAAATATCATTTATAGCATGATTAGCGATTTCACGCAATTTTGGTGATAATGTTAAGTATGCTCGACTTAATTGAAGTGTTCCAATTAATTTATTATGTGTGAGCTGAGTTATGTTAGTAATATTTTGATCTTCTAGTGCTGAAAAAAGTGCAGACCACATTTTACCACGTGCTTTTGGTGGAATTGATTTATTAAAATGAATGAAAGAATGCCGCAATGCTCTAGATGCAATACTTAATCCAGGAGCTAATACAAAACTAGTCCGACTAACACTCCAATGTCTAGGATCATGTTGTTCACTCATTGGATAGGTGCTTTTGACAACAATGGTACGCTCTGGATGGTCTAACATTGTACCATAGATCGAACTTTCAGGAATATAAGTTTTCATCTTTGACAGCATCTTTTTAAAACCAGGTGCATTATAAACTTGCTTGGTATATCCAGGCCCATCATAACTTGTAGCATTAATAATTCTGTGTTGAACGCCTGGTGTGACATTAGCAATAGCATAAATTGCATAGTTGCCACCTTTAGAATGACCTACAACATGAATTCTATCTTTTGGAAAAATCTTTGCGATTCTTTCTAAGTATTCAGCAGCCACTGTTTGACCATAAATTTCATTAGTATAAGACATAGTGGCGTCCTCATTAATTCCGATCATTGAATGATCAGTACCACGGTAAGATACAATAATTGTGTGTTTGTTAATGCGCGCAGTGAAAGCTGCAAATTGCAATAGAGGTTCTTTTTTGGTTACATTTTGTACATCAAGAATTTCTGATTTTGCAAAACGGGGACTCTGCAATAGTAATTGTAATTCGGTTTGGTATTTAGACGTTAAGGTTTTATAGTAGTCAGTATTGTTAATTTTTTTAATTGTTTCACCTATAGTGTGACCTACTGTAGAAAAATCAAGTGGAAAATATGCTAAAGTTGCAAAAATAGCACCATCAATACTGTTAAATTTATTATGTTTGAATCGCAAATCACCACGCCATCTAACATAATCAAGAGTGCCAGCCATAATCATCAGTCCTTTCTAATCTAGTTATCTATATTTTACAATATTTTTATATAAAAAAAGGGGCACTTAAAGTACCCAAATTTAAAATTATTTAACATCGCGACTGTATGTTACACGCTTTATATCTTTATTTGTGCGCAGTGACATAATAATAGAATTCTCATCTAATTTATTTTGAATTGTTCCATCTGCATTTATAACAATATGATTATCATCTACATCAAGAATTTTTAATGATATAGCTTCAACACCATTTTCAGATAATGCCTTTTTAATTATTGGAACAATATTCGGAGTGTTACTTGCCTTAATTTGAACATTAAATCGAACGTGACGAATAATTTTATTAGTTAAAGTGTCATCATGGAATAAAGTTTGAATGATAAAAACAAAGATTGTTGATGCCGTTCCTATTATATACATTCCAGCACCTACTGCCATTCCAATTGCAGCTGTTGCCCATACGCCAGCAGCTGTTGTTAAACCAGAAATTTGCTCACGACGAACTAAAATTGTACCAGCGCCAATAAATGAAATACCTGTAACAACTTGCGCCGCTATTCTTGATGGGTCTAGTGAAACATCATGTAAATCCAAAATATCAGTGAACCCATACTTTGAAACGATCATAAATAATGCAGCTGCGACAGCTACAACAATATGAGTTTTAACACCTGCACTTTTTCTTTGTACAGCACGTTCATATCCAATGGCACCACCACATAATGCAGCTACAATTATTCTCATTAGCCAGTCTAATTGCATCGGAAATGAAGATATTTGTGATATTGTCACTTATGAATCACCCTCTTTTCTATATACAAATTATAAATTATAGTACTATTTTAGTGCATTTCCTAATAAAAGACACTATTTTTTTAGTAAGTGTAATTATTTTGCGGTAGGATTAGATAAAAACAAAAAGACCAAGTAATCTATTAGTTGACATAACTAAATTAAATAGAAAGCTTGGTCTCTTATGGATTCTATTGTAACTGATTTAGCTAAATTTCTAAAGCAGAAGATTTTAAAGTAGTTGAAAACTTAAAGAAAATAGATGTTTTGCATGTAGAAGGTAATGCTTTCTGGGTTAAAGGTCAAGATGGACATTGGATTGAAATGCATCGCTATCAGGTCTGTGAAGGCACTAAAAAGACAAGTAAAACACGTAAAGAACGAATTAATAGTAAAGACTTTGTTTCACTAAATCGTAAAAATGCTCAATTTCAACTACAAGTGTATCTACATAATACTTATGATTTAAAACACACCATTATTATCAGTAATGGATATGGTGGAGCTGGATACAATAAGCAAGCCTTTGAAGAAATGTTTAGTACAAATTATTTACATGAATACTTTTTGGATAGCTTCCATGTCAACCAAAAGATTAAAAATCGAATTGGATTTTTAGGAGAAATTAGCGAAAACTAATTAGATCAATCTGGTCTAAATATGACTATGACTATGACGAAGCCATGATGTATTTAGATACAGCAAGAGAGCATGCTAGTGAATGAAGCAGATACTGGACTAAAGAAGGTGCACAAAGCATGTGTACGATAATAGCTGCCCTAAAAAATAAAGATTTTGATTACTGGATAGAATTAAAGCCAGTAGAGAAAATAGAAGTAAAAGAATTAAATGCAAGTATTAGAAAAGTATTGAAAAAGACAGTGCATGAAGCACATCTAGGAGTAAAACATGGTGTAATACGTGGATTGAAGCAAGTAAAGCTAGGCGATAGCTTGCTTAGAGGCATTTAAAAACAAGGTAAAAAAGCTTACTGCAAAAATATTGACACATACATTTTTTAAAAAGTACTTGTCAAATACGATTTTTTGTGGTTAAATTATTAATTGTGTTGAGTGATTAACACGCTGACTTAGCTCAGTTGGCAGAGCACATCACTAGTAATGATGGGGTCGAAGGTTCGAATCCTTTAGTCAGCATTTTTATAGATTTATTGAGTTTTAAGAGTGCTAAAAACGTTGAGTTTATGGCATTCTTATTTTTTTATAAATGCTGTAAAACTCATTTAATTTAATTTTTAACGCAAAATTAACGCAAAAGTAAAAAATTTAGTAGCATGATTAAATTACTGGTTATAGTGGTTTTTTTATTGCTATTTTTTGTTTTAAATTAAATTCTATCACCAAAACGGACAACTAAATACGTTAAATTATTCATAGAAAAATAAAAGTGATTTCATTTGCTTTATGCTAATAAAAGAACTAATCTCATAAGTGTAGATATAAAAATATATATTACAAATATTATTAAAATCTTGTTATATATATTGTTTTAATTGCTTTATTTATATAATATGGAGGTGCTAATTATGACACTAACTGAGAAACAAACACAAATTCTATCTAAAGCAAATTGTACTGACAAAAACGGCTGGTATTATTTAACTGTACAAGGCAATCCATATGAAATTGGTTTCCAACATGGATATCTATTAGTAGATGAATTTAAAGATGCTATTCGAGTATATAAGCATATGACATTAGAAACATTTGGTATGGATTATTCATTTTTTGTGGATGCAGCTGTTAAACTACATAAAAATAAAATTCCACAAGAATATTTAGATGAAATGCAAGGGATGGCAGATGATTTTACTGCAGGTGGATTTGAAACGACACTTGATGATGTAATTGGCTGGAATGACTGGATGGAATTAACTGGTTATTGGTGGCCAACTGTTGCAGCAGATTATTCAAACAATTCTCCAGTTGGGCCAAATGGACCTAAAGGTTCTCACTGTACTGGATTTGTCGCAACAGGCTCTGCAACTAAAGATGGGAAACCAGTAATTGCACATGAAAGTTTTGATGACTTTTGGAGTGGTCAATATTTTAATGTTTGTGAATTAGTAAAACCAACTAAGGGACACACATTTAAGATGCAGACCATTCCAGGTTATATTGATTCAATGACTGATTTTTATGTAGCAGATAGTGGATTAGGTATTACTGAAACTACGATAGCTGGTTTTATTGGCTATGATGTAAATGGTATTCCTGAATTTGTTCGTGCACGTAAGGCTACACAATATGCAGATACTATTGATGAGTGGGTCAAGTTAGTAAATGAAGGTAATAATGGTGGATATGCAAATATTTGGTTATTATGTGATAATAATACGAATGAAATTGCCCGTTTTGAACAAGGGTTAAAACATCAAGAATTATTGCGCACAAAAGATGGATTCTATTATGGATGTAATGCTTGTCATAATCCACGTATTCGCAATCTTGAGTGTTTAGATAATGGTTATAATGATACACGCCAGCAAACAGGAGCCCGTAGAGCAAGATTGGAGCAGTTATTACCTCAAGTATCAGGCAGTATAGATGATGATATGGCAAAAAAGATCCTTGCTGATAAATACGATCCATACCTTGGTTATCAATGTGCATCATCAAGAAATATTTGTGCTCATTATGATGTAGATCCACAATATTATGCAGATGATCCTCATGGAGTATGGAACGTTCCATTCTTCCCAGGTGGTTCTTGTGATGGTAAATGTGCAGATAGCAATGATATCAAGAATTTGCGTATGTGGGGCATTTATGGTAGAGCAGATGGTGAGCCATTTGACGCTGAAGCGTTTATGCAACAACATCCTCAATGGAATTGGCAGAAAGGTTATCTACAAGACAGACCTAGTGAGCCTTGGACATTATTTTAAGTAAGATAACTAAAGCTTGTTAATTGCTACAAGCTTTTTATTTGGCATTATTTTTAAAAGCATTGTACTATAAATTGTACAATAAAAAGAAAGGATTAATTGGCTAATGGATGCAGTAAATTATAGTAATTTTAGAAAAAATTTGAAGCATTATTTTAAAGAAGTCAATGAAAGCAGTGTGCCAATGATTATAACTAATAAGGATCCTGAAGATAATGTTGTTGTATTAAGTAAGGATGAATATGATGCTTTAATTGAGACAATAAATATTCAATCTAATAAATATCTAATGGATAAAATTAATCGTGGACGCAAACAAGTTACAGAGGGAAAATCTCACCAGCATGATTTGATAGATATTGATGAGGAATATTATGATACTAATGTGGACTGATCAAGGATGGGACGATTATTTATATTGGCAAAACGAAGGCGATAAAAAGAAAGTTAAAAAAATTAATCGACTTATTAAAGATATAAACAGACATCCATTTGAAGGAATGGGCAAACCAGAAGGTTTAAAAAGCACATTATCTGGATTATGGTCTAGAAGAATAGATAGTAAAGATAGATTAATTTATGATTATCGCAATAATACAATCACTATTTATTCATGCAAGGATCATTATTAATTAACTCTCAATTGATTTTGAGAGTTTTTTATTTCTAATTAAATATAATGCAAGCATAAACACTATGATATAAGCCACTACTGCAATTAATAATTGAATAATGCTGAAAAATTATAGATTACGACATCCGATTGATTTGGAAAATATAAGATTTTTATATTCAATGTATATTGAAAACTGATAATAACAAGTTTATATTTAAGTTTGTAATGTAAGCGTATCCAATGGAAGAGGAGGCAAATCTCATGACTATGAAAATAGGAATAATTAAGGAACAAAAAGAAGGAGAAGGCAGAGTTGCCGCAACTCCTTATAATATTCAAAAAATGATAGAACATGGAAACACTGTTTTAGTCGAAAAAAATGCTGGTGTGGGGTCAGGATTTTTGGATGACGACTATGAAAAAGCAGGAGCAAAAATTGTTTCTCATGAAGATGCATGGGGCGCTGATTTAATTGTTAAAGTAAAAGAACCAGGATTTGAAGAGTATCAATATTTTAGACAGGGACAAATAATCTGGGGCTTTCAACATTTGGCTTCAGCAAAAGAGGCAGTTGAAGCAATGATGCTTGCAAAAGCCACCGCAATTGGCGCAGAAACAATTGTTAAAGATGGAAAATTAGAGTTATTAGCTGCTATGAGTCATATAGCAGGACGACGTTCTGTAATTATGGGTGCATATTATTTAGAAGCACAACATGGTGGTGAAGGGATTTTATTACCAAGAACAAAAGAAGTTCCAGCTGGTAATGTAGTAATCTTTGGAGGAGGAAATGCAGCACAAGCCGCAGCTGACTTGGCAATTGGGATGAATTGCTCAGTAGTAATTATTGAAAAAAAACCTGAAACAATTAAAAAACTAGAAAAACAATATTCTGGCAAAAATGTAAGAATTGTTGAATCAAATGAAGAAAATTTGGCTAAAGAAATTAAAACAGCTGACTTATTTATCTCAACAATCTTAATTCCAGGGTCACGCCCTCCAAAATTGGTTAAAGAATATATGGTTAAATCAATGAAAAAAGGCAGTGTGATAGTCGATGTGGCAATTGACCAAGGAGGAACTGTAGAAACTATTGATAAACCAACAACTATTGATGATCCTATATTTAGACGAGATGGAATAATCCACTATGCAGTCCCTAATCAACCTGGCGCAGTGCCTCGAACAGCAACAATGGCATTAGCTAAAGGAAACTTACCATATTTATTAGAAATTGCAGATAAAGGAATAGATGATGCAATTAAAACAGATAAATCTTTGGCAAGTGGGGTCAATATTTATCAAGGAAAAATTACTAATAAAGGATTGGCTGATTCATTGGAATTACCATATAACAAGTTAGATATATAAGAATTGACGGGGGTATTAAAAATGGCTACAAATTCACTCGTTCAAAAAACTGCAAATATTGTAAATATTACTGATATCGAAGAAGCGAGGCATCGGTTAAAAAAATATGTCCGCAGAACGCCACTAATTGAATCACTATTTTTGGGGCGTGAGGTTACTAATGGCAGAGTTTATCTAAAATTAGAGAATATGCAGCTGACAGGATCATTTAAATTCCGTGGGGCAAATAATTGCATGCAACACTTATCAAAAGGCAAAAAAAAGCGTGGCGTTATAACTGCTTCTGCTGGAAACCATGCCCAAGGTGTTGCACTTAGTGGCAAGTTATTAGGAATTGATACTACTGTTGTCATGCCAAAAGAAGCTCCACAGGTAAAAATAGATGCTACAGCAGGATATGGAGCTTGTGTTGATATTCATGGTGCAACTTTTGATGATGCTCATGATTGGATGTTAAAAAGAGCCAAAAAAGAAGGAAAAATCATAGTTGATCCTTTCAATAATAAATATGTAATGGCAGGACAAGGCACAATTGGTTTAGAGATCTTAGATGACTTATGGTATGTTGATACAGTGATTGTGTCAATTGGTGGGGGTGGATTAATTTCAGGGATCGCAACTGCACTTAAGTCATTTAATCCAAGTATTCACATAGTTGGCGTACAATCAGAAAATGTCCATGGGATGGCAGATTCAGTTAACAAAGGTAGATTAACTTACCATCATAAAGATTTTACTATTGCTGATGGTACTGATGTCGCAATGCCAGGTGATCTGACTTTCCCAGTTGTAGAAAATTTAGTTGATGAGATTGTTTTGGTTAGCGAAGATGAAATCTGCACTGCAATGAGGGATTTAATTGAAAGAACTAAAATTGTTGCTGAAGGTGCAGGAGCGTTGCCAATTGCTGCATTAGAAGCTAAAAAAATTGATAAAAAATGGCTTGAAAATAAAAATGTCGTTGCGTTAGTCTCTGGTGGCAATGTGAATTTAAATCGAGTGTCTGATGTGATTGAGCATCTCTATACTGCAAAGCATATGTATAATTTTGTAAATTAGAATAATCGAAGGATAAAAGTTAGCTGTTATGGTTAGCTTTTTATTAATCTTTCAATCAAAAAACGAGAGTAAAAGTGATAGAAAGACCTTGCTCTCGTTTTTCTATCGAAATATGATACAATTTATATCATGAAAAGGTGATAGATATGAGAGAAAACAAAACAATTGAATTTAAAGAAAAAGAAACCAATAGTTTCTTAAAAACAGTAAGTGCATTTGCTAATTATGGAGCGGGTGAGATAAAGTTTGGTATTACAGATACTGGAAATATAGTAGGTATTAAAAATCCTGTAGAGATATGTTTAAATATTGAAAATAAAATCAATGATTCAATTAAGCCCAATCCTGATTATAAATTGAGTATAGATAGTAATAATGTAATAACATTATTTGTTGATCAAGGAGATAATCCACCATATTTTTACAAATCTAAAGCCTATAAAAGAAATGATAGTTCAACTATAGAAGTTGATCCAATAGAACTATCACGATTAATATTAGCTGGAGAAAATAGAACTTTTGATAGTTTGATTTCTTCAAATCAAAACTTAACTTTTTCAGTCTTAGAAAAAGAATTGAAAAAATCTATTGGTATTGATAAGTTAACCCAAGATTTATTAATTACACTTGACCTATATCGAAAAGATAAAGGGTACACTAATGCAGGCGCAATGCTTGCAGATACTAATGACTTTTCTGGTATTGATATTGTACGTTTTGGTGACAATATTAATATTATGCTTGATCGTGTTAGATATGATAAAGTATCACTTCTAACACAATATAAAAAAGCTCTTAAAAAATATCATCAATATTATCAAAGAGAAGAGATACAGGGATCAAAGCGTAAAACAATAGCACAAATCCCAGAAGAAGCATTTAGAGAGGCTTTAGCTAATGCACTAGTTCATCGCACCTGGGATGTTAATGCGCAAATAAAGGTATCAATGTTTAATGATAGAATAGAAATCGTTTCACCTGGGGGATTACCTGCTAATTTAAGTGAAGTTGAGTATCTTTCAGGACAAATATCAATTTTACGTAATCCCATTATTGCTAATGTATTTTTTAGATTAGGTTTAATTGAGCAATTTGGAACAGGTGTTAGACGCATAAAAGCATCATATGGAAAGAAAATGGTCAAACCACGGTTTTATGTTTTTGAAAATTCAATTAAGATAGTACTACCTATTTTAATACTTTCGACTGATGGATTATCTAAAGATGCAAAAATTATTTATGATAGTGTAAAGAAAAAAATACAATCAACTGCGGAAATAGCTAAAAGCACAGATTTTGGTAGAACAAAAACTTTATATTTGATTAACAAATTAATCGAGCAAGGCTATTTAAAAAAGATTGGTAATGGAAGAACTACGAGATATCTAGCAAATTAATCTTTCAATCAAAAAACGAGAGTAAAATTGATAGAAAGACCTTACTCTCGTTTTTCTATCGAAGTGGTATTTTTGCAAGTTAACTAGCATTTAATCAAAAACCATACTAAAATAAATAAAGTAATTAGATTAAATGGTGAATGTATGAAAAAAACAAGCGTTTTAACAGTAGTGATTGTAAGCCTAGCGATTCTAACAGGTTGCCAAAATCAATCTGCACAACAAGCTAATCAGTCAACTTCTTCTATAGATCATAAAAAGCATGTCAAAATAGTTGGTGATAAAAAAGATTCTCATGAAGATAAAACTAGTCAATCAGACGATCAATCTTCAGATAATTCAGATTCTATTAATTTTAGCCATCAGGCTACTTCTAAAAAAGCAGCCAATGCTGTGTGGAGTGAAGCAAAAGATGGTCGACTAAAAGATTACATGGATGATTTTAGTGAAAAAATGGATCAAGATTATACTAAATATAATGGTGTCGGGTCACTTCCAACATCTACTGGGACTTCATATCCAAGAGATTTTGATAAATTATTAATGCATGGCAGTCATATATCAATAGGCTGGAGTCCAAAAGGTGTAGGAAGTTATGATTATAACGTAGTTGCAATTTATAACCATGATGGGACTGAACCACCTACACCCAACTATATAACTTACTTTTTTGCCTTTCATAACGGACAACCTATTGTTTTAGTTGATCAAAGTCGTGCTGGTGATCCTGTAGTAGGTGAAACTCAGAATAAAGAATTAAAAGATACCTTTGCTCAAATTGCTGACACTAGCAATGAAGATTAAAGTGTATAAAAATAGCCTTTAGCTTGCGACAGCTGAAGGCTTTTTGATCTTAATTAAAATTCCATCGCATCTAAAAATTGTTTAATTCTAGGGGCTGGATTATTAAAGAATTCTTTACTAGTTCCAGTAAATTCTACTTGTCCATTTTCTAAAAAGACAATCTTATCTGCCACTTTTTGTGCAAATTTCATGTTATGAGTAACTACAATTAAAGAATTTTTTTCATTAGCTAGATTCTTCATTATTCGTAATATTTGAGCTTCTAGTTCGGGATCTAGTGCACTAGTTGGCTCATCAAATAATAAATAGCTTGGATGCATTGCCATTGCTCTACAAATTGAGATACGTTGCTGCTGTCCACCGGATAATTGATCAGGGTATCTATCAGCAGTGTTTGTTAATTCAACTGACTTTAAGAGTTTCATAGCTTCTTCATTGGCATTTTTGGTATTTTGTTTTAGGACATGGATTGGTCCTTCAGTAATGTTTTCTAAGATAGTTAAATGTGGAAATAAGTTCCAACTTTGAAAGACCATAGCAGTTTTTTTACGTAATGTGAGAACTTGTTTAGTAGATAAATTTTTTGAAAAGTCAAAACTGTCATTATCAATAGTGATTAAACCAGATTCAGGATGTTCTAAATAGTTAATTGATCTAAGTAAAGTTGATTTTCCTGCACCCGATGGTCCCAAAATTACAGTAGTTTCATTTTTAGGAAAGGTAACAGAGATGTCTTTTAAACCTATAGTTTCTTTATATTGTTTATTAAGATGTTCAATTTTTATCATAAATTAACCTCTTGAAGTAGTGTTAACATAACGTGATGTACGGAGTTCTAAGTAGTGTTGTAGAATAGTTAAAATACTGCAAAATAGGGCATAAATCGCTGCAACAATTGTATACATTAATAATGGTTGATAGTTGTGGGATGCTATTTGCTGGCTGACCATGAACATTTCTGCAATTGTGATAGAGCTTGCAAGAGAGGTATCTTTAACTAAGCTAATGAAGGAATTAGATAAAGGTGGAATTGCTACACGCAATGCTTGTGGGAAAATGATTCTAAATAATGCTTGTGAATAAGTCATATCAATTGAATATGCTGCGTCCCATTGACTAGAAGGGATTGATAAAATAGCACTTCTAATAGTTTCTGAAGCGTATGCTCCAGTATTTAATGAAAAAGTAATGATTCCTGCAACCCATGCATTTAGTTCAATTCCAATATTTGGTAAACCAAAAAAGACAATAAATAATTGTACTAGTAATGGAGTTGAACGAAATAGCCAAACATAAAATGAAAATATCATTTTTCCTAGTTGCCAAAAACTCTTGATAAAATTATTGCCACGAGGTTTAGAAATCCTAATTAAAGCGGTAATAATAGCTATTATTAATCCAATGATAAATGAAATCACAGCAATAGGAATAGTATATTTAATTCCAGCCCAAAATATTTCTGGAGTAGAAGTTTTAATGATCTCCCACATAACGAACCCTTTCTAATCACAAAAAAGGCCAAGCCCTTTTAGCTTGGCTCAAATTATTAATCTTTATTTTTCAGTAATATTTCCTTGGAAATATTTTTCAGATAATGCCTTTAACGTACCATCTTTACGCAACTGTGCTAAAGTCTTGTCAATTTTAGTTTGCAAAGCTTTATTATTTTTACCCATTAAGATACCTATTTCTTCTTCAGGAATTTTATTGCTTGGAATTTCAATGTACTTTAAGTCAGTTACATGATTTGTCTTTTCATAATATAAGAAGGCTTCTTTTGAATTTAATGCAGCAGCTACTCTGTTTTGTCTAATTAAATCCATTGCTGTAGCAAAGTCAGTTGAAGAGACATTTTCTCCGCCAAATTTTTTGACATAATCTGCATTGACAGTTCCAGTTGCAGCAGCAATTTTCTTACCTTTTATGTCATTAATATTTTTGATTGAATTATTACTCTTTTTCATAATTAGAGAAGATTTTGAGTAAATATATGGAGTAGAAAATGCGTATGCCTTTTTACGCTCTGGAGTCATTGCAATGTTGTTAATTGCAACATCAAATTTCTTTGCACCAACACCTGCAATTAATGAATCCCATTTAGTTTGTACAAAGTCTACTTTATAACCCATTTTTTTAGCTACATCTCTAGCTAAATCAACTTCAAATCCAGTTAATTTACCATTTTCGCGATAGGAATATGGAGCGTAAGTGCCTTCTAATCCAACTGTTAATGTCTTTGGATGAACTAGTTGAGGTTGTTTAGAAGAGCTAGAAGAACTATTGCTACATGCTGTCAATCCAATTATTGCAAAAACAGCAACAAATAATAAACTAACCCATTTAAACCTTTGTTTCATATTATGAAGCCTCCTGCTATCTAAAATATAGTTACTTACCTTTAGTAACTATACCTTTACTATTATTAAAGGTCAAAAGAAATGTATGATTAAAATATCTTTTCAATTCGTTTATCAGGAATAAAATACCAAATAGCTACTGCAACATAGAATAAATAAGATATTACTGGAACAAAAAATGCAATAATAGTTCCTATTATGTAAAGAAGCAGTGAGCCATTGCCTTTAATATTTTTACCAATTGATTTTGCTAATTTTGAGTGTGCACCATTTTGTTTTATAGTTTCTCTTTGCAATAATTGATATGCTAAACCAGATCCTGTTAATACTACTCCATAAGTTACAGCAGGCGCTACGCTATAAAAGGCTCTGCCAATCCAAGCTGTTGATACAGGTAATAATGATAACCAAAATAACAATAATAAATTGCACCATAGATATCTTGCACTAATTGATTTTGCAGCGCTGACTAAATAAGTGTGGTTATTCCAATAAATTCCTACATAGATAAAACTTAGGATATAACTGACTATTAAATGCCATTTGGCAAATAATGCTGCAAAACTTGGGTGAATAGGTGGTTGAATTTCTAAAACCATAATAGTGATAATAATTGCTAATACTCCATCACTAAAAGCTTCTAGTCTTTGCTTTGTCATAAAAACCTCCTTTTAAAACCATATAAATTATACAAAATTATTGAGCGAAAATAACATTGATACAACCAGATTTAATATATAATAATAAAAAATGAAAGCGTATTTAGAAAGGAAAAAGATGGAACATAAATTTAGATATCTAATTGTAGCACTTGTAGCAATACTTTTTGTACTTACAGGCTGTCAAAACAAAAATAGTTCAGCACTAGAACCAGCTGCAGTAAAAGAAAAATTAGCTAAACAAACTCCAACATTTTTCTTACATGGATGGGGTTCAAGCATTAATGCAGAAAAACAAATGACAAATGCAGCTAAAAAAGCTGGAGTTACTGATACAATTATTACTGCAATAGTCAATAAAAATGGCAAAGTCAAAATTGATGGAAATATTCCAGAAGATGCCAAAAATCCAATTATTATGGTTGGTTTTGAAAACAATAAAAATATAACTTTCAAAGAAGCTGCAACTTATGCATATAATGCAATTACTGCGGTTTCTAAAAAATTTGGTTTCAAAAAAATGAATTTAGTTGCTCACTCAATGGGTAATATGGCTATTATGTATTTAATGCTTGATTATGGAAACAAAAAAGATTTACCAAGATTGCAAAAACAAGTTGATATAGCAGGACACTTTAATGGAATTAATGGGATGAATAATAAGTATCCAATGTCTAATTCTCCACTTGATGCACAAGGGAAACCTGAACGTATGTCAAAACCATATCAAGAATTTCTAAAACTTCGCCAAACTTATCCTAAAAATGTTGAAGTATTAAATATCTTCGGCGATGTGCAAGATGGCACTAAATCAGATGGTCCAGTTCCAGTAGTATCCGCTCGCAGTTTAAGATATTTAGTATCGACTCGTGCTAAGGCATATCAAGAATATTTAGTTAAAGGTAAAATGGGGCAACATAGTGAATTACATGAAAACAAACAAGTTGATAAAGTATTAATTCGCTTTTTATGGAATAAATAATCAAAAGCGTTAATGCATAATTGTAAATAAAATTAGAAAGGACAAAGTATTATGATTAGGTGCTAATGGACAAATTGCTAGAATTGCTGATCCTAAATTATATTCAAAACAAACAATAGGAATTAGTGACAAATAACTATAAAAATTGAATAAATATAGAATTGTTCTTTATATTGATGCTAAGAAGCTTGATATAAAGAACGTTTTTAATATATAAAAGTATAATTAATAAATTATAATATGATAATTAAGCATATTTATTTACAATCGAAAAATCTTCTGATAATCTGAAGGGCTTTAGAGAATATGAAAGGATAAAGCAATGAAGAATAAATTTTGGAAGAAGATGTCATTATTTTTAATGCTAGCAACACTAGCATTGGTATTTACTGCATGTAATAAAAAAGATACTAAGAACAATGCAGGTGTTAATGTAGTTACAACAACTAATGTTTATGGTGATATTGCTAAACAAGTTGTTGGAAAATATGGAACAGTTACTCCGTTGATTAGTAATGGAGATATTGATCCGCATGATTTTGAACCAACTACTAAAACTGCCCACCAAATTGATAAGGCAGATTTAGTCATCGCAAATGGATTAGGCTATGATGGTTGGGCAAATCGATTAGCTAAGGCTAATCATAAAAAAATAGTTGATGTAGGTTCTGATATTATGCATTTTAAAAAGGATTCAAATCCACATATCTGGTATGACTTACAAATGCCAAAGAAATATGTTGATTATTTAGTTAATAAATTAGGTAAGATGGATCCAAAGCATAAATCTCAATTTAAAGAAAATGGAATGAGCTATCTAAAAAAGATTACTAAATTGCAAGAAGATCAAGCAAAAATTAATGGTAAAAATTCTAAGCCTGTATTTGTAAGTGAACCTGTATTTGACTATATGTTAGAGGATACTGGGTTTAAGATTGCTGATAAAGACTTTGAAGAAGCAGTTGAAAATGAAACAGATCCAAGTGCCAAAGTAATCCAAAAAATGAACAAAGCGATCAATGATAAACAAATTGCCTTTTTTGTAAATAATACTCAAGCTTCAAGTAGTACAGTTAACTCATTTGTTAGACTGGCAAAGAAAAATAAGATTCCCGTTGTTGAAGTAAGAGAAACCATGCCTAATGGGGTATCATATGTAAGCTGGATGCAAGATAATATTAATAAATTAATGAAAGTGAATGATAAATAAGTTATTGCAATTCTAAAGCGCTAAAAAAGGACACTGAAAATTCAATGTCCTTTTTATGTTTCACATGAAACTTATTTTTTCTCTTTGATGATATAAATGGGGCGATTTTTCACTTGTAAATAAATGCGCCCAATATACTTACCTAAAATACCAATCCCTAAAAGCTGCATTCCACCTAATAGTAAAATCACACTAATTGTTGAAGCCCAACCGAAGATGCTTGAACTAGGTGCAACAAAATGTCGCACAATCACAAAAATAATACTAATAATTGATAAAATAAATGAAATCAGTCCAACCCAAATTGCTAAATCTAGTGGTGCTTGTGAAAAGTCTGCAATTCCATCCATCGCATATTTAAACAATTTCCAAGTGCTCCAATCGCTTTGCCCAGCGACTCTTTGCACATTGTGATAATCAAGATATTTGGTTTTAAATCCAACCCAACTGAAAATTCCTTTTGAAAAACGATTATATTCAGTCATTGAAAGTACCGCATTTACCATTTGTCTTGTCATCATTCGATAATCGCGAGCACCTGGCACAATTTCAGTATCAGAAATGCGATTAATAAACTTATAAAACATATCACTTAAAAATGATTTGATTTTAGCTTCACCTTTGCGATCAACACGACGTGTTCCAATACAGTCATAATCACTATTTCTTAATAAGTTGTACATTTTAGGCAAAAACTCTGGAGGATCCTGTAAGTCTACATCCATCACTACAACATAATCACCAGTTGCAGCTTTTAGTCCTGCATATAATGCGGCTTCTTTACCGAAATTTCTTGAAAATGAAATATAATGTGCATTTTCATTTTCTTTATGTAATTTACGCATTTCACTTAATGAGTTATCTGCTGATCCATCATTTATGAACCAATATTCAATTGATAGACTTTTCATCGTCGTAACAACTTTTTGGACAGTTTTATAAAAAATTGGTATGGATTCTTCTTCGTTATAACAAGGAACAATTATTGATAGTTTTTGCATGGTAATATCCTTTATTTTTTATTAAAAGTAAATAATTTGTTAATAATAAATTGGATTAGTGTGGCTACAAAGGTCGAGATTACTTTAACAATTATTTTGTCAAAATGCAGCCAAGTTACAAAAATGAATAAGCATAAAGTTGTAAACACAGTGGTTATCTGCCCAACAATATAATATTCGATAAATCTGCGCCACATGTGGTCACTGACTTTAAAGTTAGTATAACTGTTCCAAAAAAAGTTGTTAATCAAACCACAACTAGAACTGATAAAATTAGCTAATTCTACATTTAGTGATGTAAATTTAGTCAAAATAAAAAATACACTAAAATCTACAACTAAGCCAATTACACCTATTAAGATGTATTTAATTAGTTGCCATAAGACTTCAGATTGTGTGAGTAAGTTATTTTTTTTATTCATATTAATTCCTATTTTCAATATCGTAATTATTTTATACTATTATAAGGAATAAACAAGAGTAAAACTTTAATGATTAGGGGATAAAAATGTTAAAAAAAGATAGGTATGTTAATTTGATACCTATCGTGTGTTTTATAATTGTAATTTTGACAATGCTCAGCTATCAAATGAGAACTGGTACGTCAATAGTAATTGGAGATGGATATTTTCATCTATCTAGGTTTTTTGATGTTGCTGAACAAATCAAAAATCATAATTTTAATTATTTTCAAACAAATTATGGGTTTGATCAATCAGGCCGAATAATTAATGCGGTTTATGGACCAGCATTTGCTTACATAATGGGATTTATTTTATGGTTATCAGGATCATTTTTTAAATTTCAGATAATTTCTGCTTTTATTAGCTTATTAATTGCAAGCTATGGGATGTATTATGTGGTAAATCGTGTCACTAACAATATGCCAATTAGTATTATTTTAAGCTTAGTTTATATTGCGCATCAACCCACTTTAAATAATGGAATTACCTTTGGTTCGATTAGTGCAATGATGATGCCGTACGTATTATTATGTGGCGTGAAGATGATCAGAAATCATAAACAGCCTATTTCTTGGCTACAACTTGGTTTAATTATGAGTATTGTAGCTCAAACTCATTTGATGAGTACGATTTTATCTAGTTTAATGCTAGTGCCTTTTGCAATAGTTGGGTTTATTAATACTAAAAATAAAAAATCAATGTTGATAAATTTATTTGCAGCAATTGGAATGACTTTATTATTAACTTTAAATGTTTGGACAATTTTAGTATATTTCCATTCGATTAATAATTTGTCTGATCCAATTGAAAGCACAGGACTTGCTTTAGGCACTATTCAATATGATATTGCTGATTGGTTACTTATCTTAGTAGCAATCCTGCAACTTATCTATGTTTTGTTTAATTTTAAAAAGTCAAAATTAAATAGTGTTACTACTCTAACTGGATTTGGATTTTTATTGATTGGCAGCAATTTATTTCCTTGGAATCATGTGCAAAAAGCTTTTCCAGAATTGACTAGTAGCTTCCAATATCCTAGAAGGTTATTGTTATTAGCGGTGCCATTAATTCTTTTAGGGATTGGGATTACAGCCAGCCAATTAATTCAAAAAAGACAAACTTGGAAATTAGAAATATTGACATTATTATTTGTGACATTTGTGACAGTTTATGGTCATTGGACGCAAGTTAATACTTTTTACAGTGTAAATTCTGCTTTTAACAAAAATATCCAAGCTGCATGCAAAAATCCTTATTCTGACACTTTATTTAAATATTTGAACATTCCAGCACCAGATTATTTACCTAAATATAATAAAATGACTGGTTCAAAAAAGGCAGAACTGTATAATTCAGATATTGTTCTTAAGAAAAATAATTTCCAACATAATGTAATTAATGGAAAACTACAATTAAAATGGACTACTAATAATAAATTAACTCAGCTACCAATTGTGATGTATCGCAATTCACAACTGACAGTTAATAATGCATTCCAAAAACATCTCACAAAAAATGCGATAGGTGTTCCTACAGTTAAATCCAAAAAAGGTGTTAATACTGCAACTTTAAGTTTTATAGCACCTAAATGGTGGAAGATAATTGTTTTATTAACTATTTTGAGTTGGTTGATAGTAATAGTTTTGTTAGGCATAGTTGTGATAAATAAATTCAGATTTCACTATAATAAAAGATGATTATAGAAAGGACAAAATTATGATTTTTATTTCTTGGAATATTGATTCACTAAATGCGGCATTAACTGGAGTTTCTACTAGGGCAATTGAAACAAATAAAATACTTAAAAATTTAAAAACTTATAACCCTGATATAATTGCACTGCAAGAAACTAAGTTGCGTGCAACGGGACCTACTAAGCAACATGAAAAAATCTTGGCAGAAATTTTTCCAGAATATAATTATGTCTGGCGCTCATCTGAAGAGCCTGCTCGCAAGAGTTATGCAGGAACTATGTTTTTGTATAAAAAAGATTTGCCCCCTGAAGTTACTAAACCAAAAATTGGTGCTCCAGAGCCAATGGATGAAGAAGGACGCATAATTACGTTAGAGTTTCCAGAATTTTATGTAACACAAGTCTATACTCCAAATTCTGGGAATGGCTTAAAAAGATTGCCTGACCGTGAAACTTGGGATCAAAAATATATTCAATATCTAGAAAAACTGAATGAAAAAAAGCCACTACTTGCATGTGGTGATTATAATGTGGCACATGAACCAATTGATTTGAAACATCCAGATTCTAACCATCATAATGCAGGATTTACTGATGAAGAACGAAACGATTTTACTAGGTTACTAGCTGCAGGATTCACTGATACATTTAGAAAAGTTCATGGACAAGTGCCAAATATCTATACTTGGTGGGCTCAAAGAGTTAGAACAAGCAAAATTAACAACTCTGGCTGGAGAATTGATTATTGGCTTGTCAGCAATCAATTAGCTTCTAAAATAAAGCGCTCTGAAATGATTGATACTGGTAAGCGTGCGGATCATTGTCCAATATTACTTGAAATGGATTTGACTGATTAAGATGAACCAAGAATTGCAAGAAGCTATTTTAAATGGACTTTATGATAAAAACTATTTAGGTCATGAAGCATTCACTCCTAGTTTATTAAGTAATAATCATGGGCAAAACATCTGGTTTTCATTGCGTCATGAGTTATTAACATGTACTAGTTTTACATGGGCGGTTGCTTTTATAACTCAAGATATGTTGATTCCATTTAAAGTAGTAATGTCTGATTTAGCAGCGAAAAATATTCATGGAACTATTATTACTGGTATTTATCAAAATTTTAATGATCCTAAAGTATTTGAAGAACTAAATAAGATTCCTAATTTAACAGTCAAAATTGCAGATAAAAAAGCCTTTCATGCCAAAGGCTATTTATTTGACCATGAAAATTACCAGACCTTGATTATTGGCAGTGCTAATTTTACTAGAAGTGCTTTGTTAACTAATTATGAATGGTCACTAAAAATAACTACTTCAACTAATGCAGCATTAATTGATCAAGTAAATGCAGAATTTAATCAGTTAAAACATACTAGTTTTAATATATCTGATGATTGGTTAAATCAATATAAACTTTCTTTTCACCTTGTTAAACAAAATAAATTAATTGATAATAAGCAAAGAATCATCCCTAATATGATGCAACAAGATGCTTTAAAACAACTAGATAATTTAGTTGAAAATAAGCAAAAAAGGGCGTTAGTAGTATCAGCTACTGGTACTGGAAAAACATATTTAGGTGCTTTTGCGGTAAAAAATTATGCTCCCAAAAGATTTTTATATGTCGTCCATCGCCAGCAGATCGCTGAAAAATCTATGTCTAGTTTTAAAAAAGTAATTGGCGGATTGGATAATCAATATGGGTTATTAAATGGAAATAAACATGATTTAAATGCCAAATATTTATTTGCGACGGTGCAAACAATTTCTCAAGAAAATGTATTAAAACAGTTTGCTCCAGAAAGTTTTGACTACATTATAATTGATGAAGCACATCGCTCAGCAGCTCCTAGCTATCAGAAGATTTTGTATTATTTAAAGCCTAAATTTTGCTTAGGAATGACGGCAACTCCAGAGCGAATGGATGAACAGGATGTATACAAAATTTTTGATTATAATTTAGCTTATGAAATTAGATTAGATGATGCCTTAAAAGAAAATATGTTAGCACCATTTCATTATGTTGGTATTCAAGATTATGAACAAAATGGCAACCTAATTAATGAATTTAGCAATTTAAAACAATTAGTTTCAAATGAGCGTGTGGACTATATTTTAAAAGAAATTAACTATTATGGTTATTGTGGCAAGCAAGCGAAAGGGCTGATTTTTTGTTCTAGACAACAAGAAGCTCATGAATTAGCAGATGTTTTTACGAAAAAAGGTTACCCTTCAATTGCTCTAACTAATTCAGATAGCCAAAAGATTCGAGATAATGGAATAGAGGCTCTAAAGCAAGGAAAGATAAATTATATAATTACTGTTGATTTGTTTAATGAAGGGGTTGATATTCCAGCAATAAATCAAATTATTATGCTGAGAAATACACAATCTTCTATTGTATTTATTCAGCAATTAGGGCGTGGATTGCGCAAATATCCTGGCAAAGATTTTACCTTAGTGCTTGATTTTATTGGTAATTATAAAAATAATTATTTAATTCCAATTGCACTGATGAGTGATAGCAGCAGAAACAAAGATAAAGTGAAAAGAGAAATAGTTTTGCCTGATTTAATTGGAATTTCAACGATTAACTTTACACAAATTGCCAGTCAAAAGATTCTAAATTCATTAAATCAAATAAAATTAGATAGCTTATTAGAATTGCGCAAGTCATATCATGAATTAAAACAAAAACTTGGTAGAGTGCCACTTTTATATGATTTTTATCAATATGGGTCAACTGATCCGATAGTATTTGCAAAAAATCATAATTTAACAAGCTATGCTTCATTTTTGAAGAAAATGAATGAAAAAATTTCTTTATCAACTTATCAAGAACAAGTATTGTCTTTTTTGACCAAAGAATTACTTAATGGGAAAAGGCCTCATGAATTATTATTGCTGCAAGAACTTATTGCTAAAGGCACTTGCAGTCTTGATAATTATGAACAAATTTTAAAACGCAATGATGCATATATTAATAACGATGTCTTGCAGTCAGTGATGGATATATTGTCATTAAGATTTTTTGATGTAAAAGCTGGAAAAGCTACTCGTAAACAACAATATGGCGATTTAGCTTTAGTAATAAATAAAAATTTAGTTGATTATGCGCTGCAACCCAAACTAAGGCAAGCATTGTTTGAAAATGTGCAATTCAAAAATTTAGTTTTAGATCTAATTAAAACAGGTTTGAAATTAACTAAAAAATATCATGCAAATATGCAATTTACTTTGTATAAACAATATGATCGCAAAGATGTCTGTCGACTTCTTAATTGGCCGCTAGATGTGAGTGCACCAATGTATGGATATCGTATTAATAATAATGAATGTCCAATATTTATTACTTATAAAAAACAAGATGATAAAAAGCGCAATAGTATTTATCAAAACACTTTAGAAAACGGAGCTAGTCTGCGGTGGTATACAAGAACGCCACGTCATATTGATTCTCAAGAAGTAAAGGTTTTAACTGCAGGTGTTGCAAATAATCAACAAAAAGTAAAAATGCATTTATTTGTTAAAAGAGATGATAGTTATGGTAAAGAATTCTATTATTTAGGTAATGCAAAAATTAAAGCAGGCACAATCAAAGAAGAAATTTTAGGTCAAAAGAAAAATAAAACTGCGGTAGGGATGGATTTGTTGTTGACACATCCATTATCTAGTCAGATGTATGAAATGCTGTTTGACCAAAATTAATTTGATAGCAACCCTTTAAATATATTTTTAAATATGATAGATTTATATTCATCGGGGGGGTATAAAAAATGAAAAGATGTCCAAATTGTGGTGCAATGATGAGTGCAGATACTAATTTTTGTACTAATTGTGGAGCTGATTTAAGAAGTGTTCCAGTTGAAAAACCTGTAGAGCAAATGCGCAGTAGTCAAGTTGATCCAACGCCTATGCAGCAGGCTATGCCTAATATGAACTCAACTAGTGAAACTGAACAATCAGTTCAGCCAAATAGTCAAATGCAGGTACCTAATCAAGTCAATCAAAATCAAATGCAACAACCAATTCAACCTATGCAAAATAATGCTCAAATGCCTGTTCAAAATCAAGTGCAACAGCCAAGTGGCTTTAGTGTTTATTGGCAATGGTTTGTTAATTCTTTGAAGCGTCCAGATGCTAAACAACATACTGAAAAATGGTATGGAATTGTTAATTTGTTAGTAGAAATTTTATTAACTACATTGACTTTAGGTAAGTTGATGAACACAGGCGCTAGATCTATAACTGGAATGCTTGGAGGCATGGGTAGCAGTTATGCTAGCCAAAAAGTTCAAAGTATTAGTTTTCAATTATTTTTTGGTTTAGTAATAACAACAGTAATTATGATTGCTGCAGCTATGTTTGCTAATATCTTTATTTATGGTCAAAAATTAGACTTTACTGGATTTATTAATAATGTTGCTCAATACAGTAATTATAATTTAGCCTTAAGCTTATTAGCATTCTTAGTTTCACTAACTGGCAGTAGTTATGGATTGTTAACTTTCCTCATGTTTATGATGGTTTTAATTTTCAATGCAGCAATTATTGTACCTGCTATAGGAAATGGAAAAGCTAAGAGAGATCGAGTATTTGGTACTTTGATTTTATTAATTGGGTTAATTATTGCAGTATGTGTCTTAATTGGCTTTGGTGGAAGTGCAGTTAGATCTATATTTCCATTTTAATTAAATATACTTTAAGTCATCACAATTAGTGGTGGCTTTTATTTTTTTAAATATATGCCACTTGCAAAAAGTAAGTAATAAGTTTAATATATTCAAAGTATCGAAATTAACTATATTAATTGAAAGAGATGGTTAAGAATATGAATATTAAATCAATGTCTGATACATATACTTTAAATAATGGTGTAAAGATTCCTGTAATGGGATTTGGTACTTGGCAAACACCAGATGGTGATGTTGCAAAGCAAGTAGTGCAAGATGCAATTGCTTCTGGATATCGTTTAATCGATACTGCCGCAGGTTATCAAAATGAAGATAGTGTTGGCGATGGTATTAAAGCTAGTGGAATTAACCGTCAAGATTTATTTATCACAACTAAATTATGGAATACAGATCATGGCTATCAAAAAACTAAAGCTGCAATTGATCGCAGCTTGAAAAATCTTGGTCTTGATTACCTTGATATGTATTTAATTCATTGGCCAAATCCAAAAGACTTCCGTGATCGCTGGGAAGAAGCAAATAATGAAAGTTGGCAAGCTATGGAAGAAGCCGTTAAAGCAGGAAAGATCCGAACTTTAGGTGTTTCTAACTTCCGCCGTCGCCATATGGATGCTTTGTTAAAAGAAGCTACAATTATTCCAGCAGTAAATCAAATTTACTTAAGTCCAAGTGATATGCAACCGCAAGTAACTAAGATGGATGCAGAACATGATATCTTAAATGAAGCTTACAGTCCATTAGGTACTGGTGATTTGTTAAAGAACACAAAAATCGATGCAATTGCTAAGCAATATGGTAAAACCCCTGCTCAAGTTTTATTGCGTTGGAGTTTACAACATGGATTTTTACCTTTAGCTAAATCAGTCCATGCTAAATATATTCAATCAAATACTGAAATATTTGACTTTGAATTAAGCGATCAATCAATGTCTGAATTAGATAAATTACATGGAACAGGTAAGTTAGCGGTAGATCCAGATACTGCTGAATTTTAAATAAAATAGTAAGTTAAAATCTCGAGATTGATATCTTGAGATTTTTTATTATGCTAGAGATAAGGAATATGAGATAATTAAGAACTAAAAAAATATAAAGGAATTATTTTTATGGATAATATTGAAAGTTTTGATCGACAATTAACTACGAAGGACTATCTAATAATTAGTTCAATGTTATTTGCTTTGTTTTTTGGTGCTGGTAACTTAGTTTTCCCTCTGCACTTAGGACAATTAGCAGGTAAGAATTGGATTTTTGCGACAGCTGGGTTCATAGTAGTATCAGTTTTATTGCCATTACTTGCAATATTAGCCATGGCATTAACTAGATCTAAGGGTGTATATGATATTGCCTTACCAATGGGGAAGACTTTTGCATTGGGGTTCATGGTATTAATTCAAGCAACACTAGGTCCGTTTTTTGCAACTCCTAGAACTGCTAGTATTTCATATACAGTTAGTATTGCACCGCTAGTGCCTAAAAATTATCAACAGATAGCTTCTATAATTTATATTGCAGTCTTTTTTGCGATTTGTTTTTGGATTTCTTATAACGAAAATGACATCTTAACTAGTTTAGGCAAGTTTTTGAATCCAATTTTTCTAGCTTTATTATTTTTAGTCTTCTTAGTTGCTTTTATTAAACCAATGGGAAGTCCCAATCATTTTATACCTACAGCTGAATATTTGAGTCAAGGGTCTGCTTTTTTGCATGGCTTTTTAGAAGGTTATAATACTATGGACGCCCTAGCAGGACTGGCATTTGGCGTTACCATTATTAGTGCAGTGAGACAAATGGGTGAAAAAGAGCCCAAAGCAATAACTGTAGTTACTATGCGAGCTGGGGCTATTGGAATGTCCGCAATTGCAGTGATTTATTTTTTATTAATTATTTTAGGTGCAATGTCGCTAGGTCATTTGAAAGTATCAGCTGATGGTGGAGTTGCCTTTGTACAGATAGTCCAATCTTATGCAGGAGTTTTTGGACAAGCGATATTGGCTATGTTAATGACTTTGACTTGTGTGACTACTGCAGCTGGCTTAATTGCAGCATTTGCTCAAGATTTCCACACTCATTTTCCTAAGTTTAGCTACCATGCATGGTTAATATTTGCCAGTGTAGTATCATTTATTATTGGTAATTTCGGGTTAGTAACAATTATTACTTGGTCAAAACCAATTTTAATGCTCTTATATCCTGTCGCAATTGCATTAATATTTTTAGCATTACTAGCGCCATTATTTAAAAATACTCGCTATGTTTTTGTGATTTGTGTAGGCTTTACGTTAGTTCCCGCAATTTTAGATATGCTTGCAAGTATGCCGCAAAGCATTTTAAATTTGTCAATAATTCAAAGAATTATCAGTGTAAGAAATTATTTACCATTTGCGAGTGTGGGATTTTCATGGCTAATACCTATGCTAGTCGGCTTATTTATTGGTTATGTAATTTATTTAATTAATATGCATAAAATTAATAGTAAAAAAATTGAAGGCTAAAAATGACACAAACAAATAAGTTTTCTGAGCAAGAAATTAATAGTTTATTTACTAGAATTTCTAGTAAGTATGATTTAATGAATAACGTGATAAGTTTGGGCACTCATAAAAGATGGCGGCGAACATTTTTTAAGCAATTAAATGTAAAAAAAGGAGTTTTTGGGTTAGATTTATGTGCGGGTACAGGAGACCTGACTATTGCATTAGCTAAAGCAGTTGGTCCTAGTGGAAATGTAGTAGGGCTTGATTTTAATCCTGATATGTTAGAAATTGCCCAGAAAAAAATTGATGCCGCAAATGAGCGTAAAGAGATCCAATTAACTGTTGGAGATGCTATGAAATTACCATATCCAGATAATAGTTTTGATATTGTAACTATTGGCTTTGGTTTAAGAAATGTTCCAGATGCAACTCAAGTAGTCAGTGAAGTTTATAGAGTTTTAAAGCCAGGTGGCAAATTTGGAGTTTTAGAAATGTCTAAACCAACAGATCCAGTTGTTAGAATTGGTTGGAAAGCCTATTTTAAGCTGTTTCCTAAAATTGCAAAATTAGTAGGCATTGGTACAAAGGACTATGTATATTTGTCTAAAACTACAGCTAATTTTGTTTCAGCTAACGCATTAACTAAAATGCTAGCTCTATCAGGTTTTGAAAAAATACAAGTGACTAAATTAAACTTAGGTGCAGCTGCTATTCATATAGGAGTGAAGCCAAAACAAAAAGCAGCCTAAGGCTGCTTTTATTTGTAGAAAAAATTATTTTAAAATACCTACTTGTTCAATTTTTGATAATACACTTTTACCATGAGGTGAATTCAAAATTTCTTTACTCAAATCATGTCCTGCGCTATGGCCATGGTGTTCGCCATTTGCCCAATGTGAATTGGTAGTAACGTCATAAACCTTACCATCAACCGCTACATAAGCTTTATGACCATCTTTACCATCATATTTTGCCAATTCTTCTTTAGTAAATTCTTTCATATCTAAAACCTCGCTTTTTTACCAATAATATTTATTTGACTAAATAGTAACACTGTGTCACTTGTTGAATAATTAATCGCGCTCACGGTTTAGAAATTCTTAATAATTAAAAAAGCACAAAAAAAGCACCGCCTCTTGCAGTGCAATTTTAAATGGGTGGCCAGGGGTTCGAACCCTGGACCCACGGATTAAGAGTCCGTTGCTCTGCCAGCTGAGCTAGCCACCCATGGGAATTAACCAACAAAAAATATTATGCACAATTTTCGGGAAAAAAGCAAGCAAAATTTCAAAAAAGTTTGAGTTTTTTTACTAATCCTTAAAATTTAAGTATAATATAGATATCTTTAAAAGGAGGCATTGATGATGCCAAAAAAAATCCTCGTGGTAGATGATGAAAAGCCAATATCAGATATCATCAAATTTAATTTGACCAAAGAAGGCTTTGACGTCGAAACGGCTTATGATGGCGAAGAAGCAGTAAAAAAAGTCGATGAATACGACCCAGATTTAATGATTCTTGACTTAATGCTGCCAAAAAAAGATGGACTGGAAGTAGCTCGTGAAGTGCGAGCAACACATAGTATGCCAATAATTATGGTTACGGCTAAAGATACTGAACTTGATAAGATTTTAGGATTAGAAATGGGTGCAGATGATTATGTTACTAAGCCTTTTTCTAATCGTGAATTAGTAGCTCGTGTTAAAGCAAATTTGCGCCGTAGAGATATTGTAAAACAATCAGAGCAAGCACAAGAACAAGAAAATAAAAACATTACAATTGGGAATTTGGTTATTATCCCTGATGCATATATTGTTGAAAAAGATGGTAATAAAATTGAATTAACTCATAGAGAGTTTGAATTATTGCATTATCTAGCAGAACATATGGGTCAAGTTATGACACGTGAGCATTTATTGCAAACAGTTTGGGGATATGATTATTTTGGTGATGTAAGAACAGTTGATGTAACTGTTCATAGATTACGTGAAAAGATTGAAGACAATCCAATTCAACCTAAAATTTTGGTAACTAGACGTGGTGTCGGATATTATGTCAAAGAACCTAATGATGAATAAGTTATTGAGCCACTAATTAAGTGGCTTTTATTATGTAGAAAAAAGCAATGAAAATAATCAAAAAAATTTTTAATTCAATTAATACCAAAATTGCTGTGGTATTTATGCTATTGTTACTAGCCACAATTGAAATAATTGGGGCATATTTTACTAGGCAGTTGGAACAAAGCAGTGTAAATAGCTTTCAAAGCTCAATTCAAATTCCTAATATTATTACTAATCAACTAGCTAGCCAATTAGCTAAAAATAATAAAAATACTAATGATAATCTTAATCAATTAGTTAATGATTATAACAATAATGCAATCAGTGAAATTATTGTAATTGATAATAAGGGGATTATTCGTGCTGTGTCTAATTTGAATGACAAAAACAAAATTGGTCAACGTGCAACTAATGTAAAAGTTAAACAAGCAACTGCAGGTCGTCCTGTGACGCAATTAGTCAATGATCGCGGCAATTATATGGTGCAAATTACACCACTCGTCGCAAATGGTACACCAGTGGGTGCTATCTATGTTAAAGCTAGTATGCAAGGAGTCTTTAATAATTTAAAACAGATCTCTTTGATGTTTTTAACAGCCTCGATTATTGCCGCATTTATGAGTGCATTTTTAGCTTATTTGATGTCTCGTGCGATTACTAAGCCAATTGAAGAAATGCGTGAACAAGCTTTAAATATTGCTGATGGTGATTATTCAGGTCAGGTAAAAGTCTATGCAAATGACGAAATTGGTCAATTAGCTAAGGCATTTAATACATTAGCTATTAGAATTGAACGATCTCAAGAACAATCAGATAGCGAACGACGTCGCTTAGATAGTGTATTATCACATATGACTGATGGGGTTATTTCAACTGATCGTCATGGAAATGTAGTGATTTTGAATCAAATGGCTCTGCGTTTTTTAGGCATTGATGCTAAAGATGCGATTGGTAAGCCTTTGAATGAAGTTTTAGGAATTAACAAGCAGGTTGATGCTCAAGATTTAATTAGTGATCAACAAGAGATGATGATCACAGTTAATAAAGGCACGAGAGATGAAATGATTCTTCATGCTAACTTTTCGTTAATTAAAAGAATTACTGGATTTGTTTCAGGGGTAGTTTGTGTGTTACATGATGTAACTGAACAACAAAAAAATGAAAATGAACAAAGACAATTTGTTTCAAATGTGTCACATGAATTGAGAACACCTCTAACTAGTATGCGAGCATATATTGAAGCACTAAATGATGGAGCATGGAAAGATCCTAAAATAGCTCCTAAGTTTTTAGAAGTAACTCAAGCTGAAACTGAACGAATGATTCGGATGATCAATGATCTTTTGAATTTATCTCGGATGGATCGCGGCGTTTCAAAATTAGATTTAGAGTTAGTTAATTTCAATGACTTTTTAAATCATATTTTGAATCGATTCGAAATGATTGTTAAAACTGATAAGAACAAAAATTCAAAGAAATATAGTATCAAAAAAGAATTTACTGCCCAAGATTTATGGGTTGAAATTGATACTGATAAGATGATGCAAGTAATTGATAATATCATGAATAATGCGATTAAATATTCTCCTGATGGTGGAGTAATTACAGTTAGGTTGACTAACACACAAAATCAAGTGATTTTATGTATTGCAGACCAAGGTCTTGGAATACCTAGAAAAGATTTACAAAAGATATTTGATAGATTTTATCGAGTTGATAAAGCACGCTCAAGAGCACAAGGTGGTACGGGGCTTGGTCTTGCTATTGCTAAAGAAATTGTAGAAGCACACCATGGTAAAATTTGGGCTGATAGTGCTGAAGGAAAAGGGTCTGCCTTTTATATTTCTTTACCATTTGAACCAGTAAGTGAAGGGGAGGATTGGGATGAAGTATAGAAAGCTAAAAGATCTACTTTTACATGTAGCTACTACTTTGGCTATTATTTTTTCGATAGTATTATGGATATTTGTATTGACCAGTAATCAGCGCTTTAGCCAAGTTGATTCAACTTCTAATTCAAAAATTGCATCCCGCAATCGCATAAATAAGTCATTGCATAATATTTATATGCCAACTAGTGCTTATTTATATGAAAAAAAGCAATTATATCAAGTTTATGATTCCAAGAAGAACCTATCATTAGAAATTACTAACCAATTAAATCAAGCAAAATTTAATTCAATTCGATTAATTTCTAAATCAAGCAAGCAATATGATAAGTTAATGACTAATCCAAATTATTTACAATTTGCATATCCTGACACAATTACAACAGCAACTTTTGTAAATAATAATAGTAAATATAAAGAAGCATATATTAATCGAATATTTATTGACGAAAAAACGCATCAGTTATATATAACTAATGATGATACAAATGCTATTTACAAAGTTAATTTAACTAATGTTAATTTTTCTAAAGTATGCTCATATGCTGAAAGGGCTCAAAGTAAGCAACCTGTAGCTTTGAAAAAGTTTAATGATACGTATTCAACTATTTATTTGCACCCGATAAAAATTGATATATATAGCTATCTAACTAATAATCAAAATCCATCTTATTTTGTCAGCAAGTTATTAGGAACTTCTGGTATTACTACTAGAAATCGCGATGATAGCGTGGTCTATAGTTCAGGTTATTCAAAACATTTAGATGTAAATCCTGATACAAATAATTATCAATATGTCAGCTATGAAAAAGGCACTGCTAAAACTGCAACGGATCGTTTGTTAGATAGTATTTATTATGTCAACAGGCTAGGGCTTGTTCAACAAGATCTGCGCTTTTTTGAAAGAACCAATAGCAAATATAGCTACACTAACTATATTGATGGAACCCCTATATTTTTAGCAAATGATGTTCAAGTACATGTTCAATATGATTTTGATAGTATTGTAACTACTTTTAATAGTACTAATTTGCAAATACCAATTCCTTTTGATGGTAGAACTCAAACAATTCCTGCAACTAATGATGTAATAGTTAGTTTGAAAGAAAATGAAATTAATAGTCAAGATATTCAAAAAATAATTATTGGCTATACTTTGAAAAAAGATCAAGGTCATGATAATTTAGTAGATTTAGTCCCTACTTACTATGTCAAGGCATTCAATCAGTGGAAGACAATTGAGCAGTGGCAGCAAAGTAATGTGAAATTAATTGCAGATCAATTTAGAGAGGAGAAATAAGTTATGGATTATCGCAGAATAGAGTGGCTGTTTTTCATTATTTTTTTCGCAATTGATATTTTTTTAGTATATGAATTGATTCAAACTCCTGTTCAATTAACTGATAATGCAGCTACTGGAAATATTAATAATATTAGAAGCGAAATTAAAGCAGATAATATTAATATGCCAAAAGTTTCAGATGATTCAAAAACTGGATATTATTTAGCTGCTAAAGACAATGATTATTTACAAAATGTTAAATTAGCAGATAATATTTCTCTTAGTTATTCACAAGATAGTAAAATATTATCAGCTAAATTGCAAAAACCTATTGCAATTAGTCAAAAATTCAAAAAGGCTCTAAAACAAGTTACTGCTTTCAAAAATAATCCAAATTATGTAGCATATGGTAAAGAATTTACTTATGAACCAAATTTATCTGATGCAAATACTTTTGTTTTTGTACAAAACACTGAATATGGTAAAATCTATGATTCTAGTGCAAAATTAGAAATTACGGTTGATAATCATGAAATAACTTCTTATCAAGAATCATATTTGGGAAAAGTGCGCGCGGTGCGCGAATTACAGACAACAATTAGTAGCTGGAAAGCAATAGAAACACTGTATACTTATCGTCAATTACCTAATAATTCTAAAATTGATTGGATTAATTTAGGATATTCTAAATTAACAGATGTGCGCCAAAATACTATTTTATTGCCGACGTGGATTGTTGGAATAGAAAATAAGCCTAATACTAATGTAGTTGTAAAAAGAGTAAATGCTTTTAATGATCAAATAATACAAGATAATAAAAACTAAAAGGGGCAATTAATAATTGGAAGTTTGTGTTTTATCAAGTGGATCTGCTGGAAATTGCAGTTTAATTGAAACTGGGCAACATAAGATATTGATGGATACCGGATTATCTGGAAAAAAGATCCAAAACTTACTTAAAAAAATTGATGTTGATATCAAAGACATTGATATGGCATTTTTAAGCCATGACCATTCAGACCATAGTGGCGGATTAGGTGTATTAATGAGGCGTTATCCGCAAATTAATGCATATACAAATAATGGTACTTGGAAATATTTGGAAGATTCTAATAAAATTGGCAAAATACCTCATATTCAAATGAATGATATTGAACCTGGTCAAACAAAAACTTTTGGAGATTTAGATGTAACTGCATTTGCGACAAGCCACGATGCTGCAGATCCACAATATTATGTGTTTTCTAGTGGTGGAAAAAGAATGGCATTTTTGACAGACACTGGATATGTATCACAAAAAATGGAAGATGTTATCAAAGCTGCAGATGGATATCTAATGGAATTTAATTATGATGATATGATGTTAAGAAACGGTCCATATTCATGGCCGTTAAAACAAAGAATATTATCTGATGTGGGACACTTATCAAATGATGATGCAGCTCAAGCGTTAATTGATGTTGTAGCTAAAAATACTAAGCATATTTTTTTGGCACATCGCAGTCAGCACAATAATGATCAACTAGTAGCGCATGAAACAGCTTATGACACTTTAGTTAAAGGTAATGCGGATATTGATAGTGATGTTAAGATCATTGATACCAATCCTGAAAATCCTACTAAATTAGTTAAAATTTAGATTTTTAGATAATTTTATAATCTTTGTTCATATAATATTCAAATCTTGCATTTAAAATAGCCATAAAAGGAGGATGAAATGGATAATAATCAACAACCTTCAAAAAATAATTCAGTAATTATGAAAGCTGCTGTTGTTGGTGTAATTGCTGGGATGCTAGGTGGTGGGGCATCATATCTTGGGCTATCACAACTTGATGTCTCCCCTAGCACTCCAGAAGTTGGCACTGTTTCAAATGATGCCAAAATTTCTAAAACAGCTGCTAAAAATGCTGGACAGATGACAGGAGCTTTTGAAAAAGTCAAAAATTCTGTAGTTTCAGTAATTAACTTACAAAAACAACGCTCCAAAAAATCGGATGACCCATATAGTGTTTTTGGTGGAAGCGATAATGCTAAAGGTAATAATAAACTAGAGACTTATAGCGAAGGCTCTGGTGTTATTTACATGAAAAATAATGGTAAAGGCTATATTGTAACTAATAATCATGTGGTTTCAGGTAGTGACGAAGTACAAGTAGTTTTAAGTAATGGTAAAACTATTAATGCTAAAATTGTGGGTACTGATAGTGAAACTGACCTAGCTGTATTAACAATTGATGGTCGATATGTCAGTCAAACGGCACAATTTGGTGATTCCAAAAACTTAGCTCCAGCTCAACCAGTTATTGCAGTTGGATCTCCGTTAGGTAGTGAATATGCGACTTCTGTTACTCAAGGAATTATTTCTGCTGCTAATAGAACTATTAGTATTACTAATGATAATGGTCAAGTTACAGGACAAGCTACAGTAATTCAAACTGATGCAGCGATCAATCCAGGAAATTCTGGTGGTCCATTAGTTAATCAAGCAGGACAAGTTATAGGAATTAACTCTATGAAATTAGCTCAAGCTACAGATGGGGTTTCTATAGAAGGGATGGGTTTTGCGATTCCTTCTGATGAAGTAGTCAATATTATTAATCAACTTGTCAAAGATGGTAAGATTAATCGTCCTAAACTTGGAGTTATGGTAGTTGGCGTTAATGAGCTAACCACTTATGGGAAAGATAAGTTGAAGATTCCTTCAAATATTAAAAATGGTGTTTATGTAGACTCTGTTTCTAAAAATAGTAGTGCTCAAAAAGCAGGTATGAAAGTTCATGATATTATTGTAGAAATAGATGGCCATGAAGTTGACGATGTTGTTTCACTGCATAAATATTTGTATCAACATAAAATAGGCGATCAAATCAAGGTAACCATAATACGTGGTGGAAAAACTATGGACTTGAATGTAAGATTGCAATAAATAAATTTGAAAAATATATTAGCGGCAATAGTGCTATAATAGCGCTACTGTCGCTTTTTATTAACTAAAATAATGTGAAACGTTATTAAGTTCGGATTTAACAGTTGTCAAGTATCTAATCTACAAAAGTACTTGTGCACACCTGTGGATAAAACTGTGAATTGTGCATAAGTAACCGATTTACTAAATTATCTATTGTGGAAAATCTGTGAAATATATTTAATAATCTGTTCACAATAAGTTGCTAATTCTTTTTAAAATATTGATATAATAGTAATTATACGAGATAGTTTGTGAACGAGATTAATTGACAAAAAAATGTTAGTAAGTTTTTTGAAAAAAATCAAAGAAATTGTGTTCCCGCAAAATATAGTGGGTAAAACAAGGTAATCACAAAATATAGGAAAAAGTTATTAACAGTTGTGCATAACTTATGTGTATTAGTTGTCAATTCAGTGTATAAAAGGACGAAGTAAAAATGAATATCAAAATAGTATGTGTTGGTAAACTAAAAGAAAAGTACTTCAGGGATGCAATTAGTGAATATCAAAAAAGAATATCGCGCTATGCCAAAATAAGTATAGTAGAAGTTCCTGATGAAAAAGCACCTGAAAAATTAAGTCCAGCTCAAATGCAACAGGTTAAAGAAATAGAAGGTCAAAGAATTTTGAGCAAAATAAAAGACAAAGAATATGTCTTTGTCTTAGCAATTAAGGGTTCAGAATTAACTAGTGAAAAATTTGCAGAGCAAATCAAAGATTTAACTACTTATGGTCATTCTGATTTAACTTTTGTAATAGGTGGATCATTAGGGACAAGTGAGGAAGTCAATAAGCGCGCTGATAAGTTAATCAGCTTTGGAAAATTCACTATGCCTCATCAATTAATGAGGGTGGTTTTAATTGAGCAGATTTATCGTAGTTTAATGATTAACATAGGAAGTCCTTATCATAAATAAAATAAAAGAAAATTATACAAAATTAAACTGCTTGCAAATATCAACCAATCCTTTTTTGTAATAGAAATTACTTTGATTACTGAACGTTGTTTATTTTCATCATATCCATGTGCTAGCATCCCTTGAGCTAGGTTTTCAGCAGAAGTTAGTGCGACTAAAATAGCCTTAAAATACAGTCTTGGTGACCAAATATGTAAATGCACATTACGCATCATTGCAGATGTTTGGATTAATTTAACTGCTTGAAACATTCTAGGCAAGATATTAAATGCAGCTAAAGTTCCATATGCAAACTTACTTGGTAAATGCAGATTTTGTTCAAATGAGCGAACTAAGTTAGCAATGGAAACTGTTTTAAAAACACATGCGGTAGTTAAAACATAAACATAAATACGTGTAAATAAAATTAAAGCATACGTTAGATTGCGTCCTGGTGAAAAATAATAAATAGTTACAAAAGCTACGATTGCTGCAAGTATTGGTGAAACTAATAAAATTAAAATACTTTTTAGTTTTACTTTTTTGATTAATAAATATAATAAACATCCAACAATTACAATTAAACTCATCCATAAGTCTGGCTTAATTGATAATTCTAAGGCAAAAATCAAACACATTAGCATTTTTAAACTAGGATTCATAGATGATATCCTCCGTGTATTTCAAGGCATGATGAGATAGATTTATATGATAATCGCAAAAATCTTCTAGTTGATCAAATTGATGACTAATTAAAATAATTGTTTGGTGCATTTGCTTTTGAGTAGCTTTAATTAGCTGCAATACTAGTTGACTTGACGGTTCATCTAAACCGCTCAATGGTTCATCGATTAATAAAGTTTCATGACCTGATATTAGCATCAATAATATTTGTAATTTCTTTTTTTGACCACCGGATAAGGTATACACAACTTGATTTAAGTGAGTGTTTAATTTTAATAATTTCAAAGTATCAGCTATTTTTTTATCTGTAAAATAGCTATTTTTTCGGTGCTTTTTACTTAATTCGATTTCTTCTTTTACTGTAATCATCAAAAATTGCTCGTTTGCATTTTGAAAAATCTGCGCTACTTTTTGTAAATAAGAGAAACTACGCCGATATTTAATTTCCCGCTTGCAATATTTGATATTACCTTGATATGGCAACATTTTAGTCAAAACTTTGAATAAAGTTGACTTACCAGTTCCATTTTTTCCAGTTAATAAAATAATTTTACTTTTATAAATATTGAGTTGGTTTTGCCTTATTAGCGGAATCCCTTGAGTGATTATAGTGTTTTGAAAAATAAAATTAGTTTTTTGATCAGAAACAGGAATCTCAAAATGTAACTTGATTTTTTGATCTGATTTTTTGAACAACTCTTGTATTTGGAATGAATTTAACTGGGTGATATTTTTATCTGTATCAAATTGGAATATATCACTAACTATTCCCTCATAGTCTGATAATACATGGTCGGTAATAATGATAGTTTTTCCTTGTTGATGCAATTTGTTTAATTGTTTAATCAAAAATTTACGTGCATTAGGGTCGACACTAGCAAAAGGTTCATCTAACAAAAAAACATCTACATTCATTGCAATTAAAACTGCTAAAGCAACGCGCTGTTTTTCACCGCCTGATAAGTTAATGATATTTCGATCTAATAAAGGTTCGATTTCAGTATCTTCTACAGCTTGTTGTAGCCGTTTACTATATTGCGTGCTAACTCCGATATTTTCTAAAGCAAAAATAATTTCTTGTCTAGGAGTAGTCATTGTAAACTGCTCACTTGGATCTTGGAACATCATTGCAATTGATAAGTTATTTAGATTAATGGTGCCAGATAGTAATTTGCCACCATATTTTGGATAAAGTTTAGCAATTAATTTTAATAGAGTTGATTTTCCGCAACCTGTCGGACCTATCAATAAAGCAAAACTATTTTCATTTATAGTTAAAGAAGCATTTTGCAGGATAGGAGTTTTTGAATAAGTAAATGTTAGGTTTTTTATTGTAATTTCATTCATAATTATTTCCCTTCGCTGGTGTTAACCAAGATCAGGTTCAATGGGTATTATCTCAGCCAAAATTGGCACCCCTTCACTGGTATTTTCGTTTTGATTGTACAAAAAAACTCTTATAAAGTCTATTCAAGATCAGATTCAATCACTATACTAGAGTAATACTAAGAAAAAAAGAGATTTTTTATGTCAAAAAGAAAAATAATGATAGTTACATTTGCATTACTACTCTCTAATGCAATGTCTGGTTTAGATAATACAATTATTAATACTGCTCTTCCTAGAATCATTGCTGATTTAAAAGGAATTGAATATATGGGATGGATGGTTGCGATCTTTTTATTAGGGACTGCAGTATCTACTCCATTATGGAGCAAGTTAGGTGAACATATTGGCAATAAGGCAGCTTATCAATTAACAACTTTCATGTTTTTAATCGGAGCTATTTTGCAAGGAATTGCACCTAATATGATGTTTTTGCTAATTTCGAGAATGATCTGCGGCTTAGGCAATGGTGGAATGGTATCAATTCCATATATTATTTATTCAGATCTTTATAAAAACCCAAGGCAGCGTATGAAGACACTAGGTATGGTGTCTGCATTTTATTCAGCTAGCACAATCATGGGTCCCATGGTTGGGGGATGGATTGTTGATGCATTTTCTTGGCGCTGGGTATTTTTTATGAATGTGCCATTTGCGATTATTTCAATTTTTTTGGTGCAATTATTTTTTGTTGAAAAACATAAAGTATACAAAAAGCAAAAAACTGATATTGGTGGAGCTATTTGTTTAACTGCAGGATTGATTTTAATGTTAATTGCAATTGAATTAATAGGACAATCAAGCTTAGGCACTTTATTAGTTTTATTTGCGGCAGCTTTTATTTTCTTTGGCTTATTAATTATTATGGAAAAAAGAGCTCCGGATCCAGTCATACCAGGACGTTTATTTAAAAATCATGACTTAGTTATGGACTTTACTTTATTTGTTTTGATATGGGCTGCAATGGTAGCCTTTAGTGTTTATGCACCTATGTGGGCACAGGGAATCTTAGCTACAACAGCCTTTATTGGAGGTGCTACGCAAATTCCAGCAGCAATTGTTGATATATTTGGATCATTATCAGTAGAGCGCATTAGACGCAAATTAACTGCTCAACAGGCTATTTTGTTGAGTTTAGCAGCATTATTAGTAGGATATATTTTAATGACTACTGGTAATATTATGATGCCTTATTGGTTAATTTTGGTTGCAGGGATGTTTCAGGGATTTGGTAATGGAGTTGTCTTTAATGAATTACAAGTTAAAGTGCAGCAAGATGCTCAATTAAGTGATGTGCCTGTAGCAACATCATTTTCATTTTTAATTAGAATGATTGCTTCTGCAGTTGCGGCAAGTGTGTATGGACTGATTATGAATGCAGCATTAATGCGAGGTGTAAAAAATTCCCATCGTACAATTACTATTGATATGCTAAACCATTTATCTGATGCAAAATCTGCCAAATTATTACCATCTGATTTATTACCCAAAATGCGCCAGATTTTATATCAAGGTTTACATGAAATTATGATAGCTGCATTAATATTAATTGTAATTGCTTCTGTTTTAGCAATTTATGCAAGAATTAAAGAAAAGAAGGCAGGTATTAAAGCTATTTAATGAAATGACCGCTATAATAATAATTAGAAAGCAAAATTATTAACGGAGAATAAAAAATGGCTATATTTGCACTTAATAGTTATTTACGAAACACACTAAAAGAGCAGCATGAAGATATTGATGAACTACGATTAAAGCCTGCTAGCAAGAGTTTTAAATTATTTACAGTCTTTTTGGAAAACCATAATTTTAATGTTCATAAACATTTAGAAACTGTACCAGTCTTATTGTTTTTACATGAAGGTAGTGCTGTAGTCAAAATCAAAAATAAAAGTTTAGCTTTAACTGCTGGTAATGTATTACTAATCAAAGCAGGAGCTTTATATGAAGTTAAACAAAAATCTGATAGTATTTTGACTAAGTTTCATTTTCATAACTTTAATTTTTTAGAGTTGTTTAATCAATTACACGCATATAATTCTGTTGAAATTGATTTACAAAAACAAATCATCCAAAGGTTGAACCAAGAGGGATTTTTATGGATGAAAAATACTGAGGTCATGCGTTCAGTGCAATACATTCAGCAAATGCTAATTGAATATTTAAATGAAGACTTGTTTGCCCAAGACTTAGCAAGAAGCTATTTATTTGATATGTTAGTTTTATCATTGAGGACAGCTAAGTTTGCATCAATAACTAAGCTAGAACAAAGCAAGTTCAATCAAGGCAATTTAGATAGATATATTGAAAATAATTATCGGGATGTTTCATTAGATAAAGCAGCAAAATATTTTGGTTTTAATTCTAATTATTTTTCTAATCTAGTAAAAAAAGAAACAGGGCAAACTTTTGTAACTCATGTTGATTCTAAAAGAATGCAAGAAGCAAGATTATTGCTTGCACAACCTGATATTTCACTAGAAGAGATTATCAAGCAAGTGGGCTATTCAAGTAAGTCATTTTTCTATAAAAAATTCCGCCAATATTATGATACAACCCCTGCTGTGATGCGTAGTAAGATATTCAGACAAGAAAGAATTAACTTAAAATAAAAAAAGATTCAGATGACTTTCAATTTTGAAAGCTGCCTGAATCTTTTTACATATGTTCTAATCGTTCAATCCTGTCTTTAGTAGATGGATGAGTGTCAAATAAATGTGACCAGCCACCTTTTTTATGAAGTGGATCTTCAATATAAAGGGCGGTACTACTTGGGTCGACATTTTTCATAGGTTGAGAATTTTGGATTTTTTCTAATGCAGAAATTAATCCCTGAGGGTCTCTGGTTAAATATACAGATGATGCATCTGCTAAATATTCACGATTTCTAGATAAAGCAAACTGAGCTAAGCTTGCAGCAAGTGGAGCTAGAATAATAGTGAATAAATATAAGACTATTTTTATTATTTGTGTGATGCCATTATTGTTATTGTCATTATCGCTATCATCGCCCCACCAAAACAAAATTCTAGTAGCTAATCCTGACAAAAAAGTTATTACTCCAACCATTACAATTGAGATAGTAGATAATAAGATATCATAGTTTCTAATATGAGAAACTTCATGACCAATAACTCCTTCTAACTCTTCTCGATTCATCATATCTAGTAAACCTTGTGTTACAGCAATACTTGCATGGTTTGGATCGCGCCCTGTCGCAAAGGCATTAGGGCTTTTATCGTTGATAATATAGATTTTAGGCATGGGAATTCTTGCGACCATTGCCATATCTTGAACAACATGAAATAGCTCTGGATGATCTTTTTCACTAACTTGATGGGCTCGATTAAGTGCCATTACCATATTAGCTGGGTTTTGCAAGACAATAAGTAGATATATCCCAGTCATAATTAAGGCAACGATGATGCCACCTAGCCAATTATTAAAAATAAAGCCGATTCCTGCACCAGTGGCAGCTAGAATCAGCGTAAAAATGAAAACTACTAAAACAGTTTTTCTTTTGTTGCTGGTAATTTGTTGATACAGCATTATTGTTCCTTAAATGAAACTTTTGGTACTGCAGTTTCTGCTTCAGGTACTTGTAAGTAATCAACTTTAGTAAAGTGGTGAATTGAAGCCACAATATTAGAAGGAAAAGTCAATAGCTTTTGGTTATATTGAGCAGCACTTGAGTTATATAGTTGGCGTGAATAAGCAATCTTATTTTCAGTGTTGGTTAATTCTTCCATTAATTGGTTGAATTGCTGATTAGCTTTTAAATCTGGATAGTTTTCTTGTAAGGCAAAAATACTCTTTAATGTGTCGCTTAATTGATTGGATACTTCCATTGTCTTTTGATGATCATCAGTTGGAATGCTAGTCAATTGATTGCGCAATTGCACTACTTTAGCAAAAGTGTCTTTTTCATGTGCAGCATAACCTTTAACAGTTTCAACTAAGTTAGGAATTAGATCATTTCGACGCTTTAATTGTACTGAAATTTGGCTCCAAGATTCCTCTGTGTAAACTTTTGATTTTTGTAGGCCATTATATGCAGAGATATAAACTGCGATAATTAAGACTACTAAGATAATTAAGATCCATATTAATGGTGACATATAAAAATCCTCCTTTAAATTACTGTAGTTATAATTTTATCGATTTTTTCTAGACTATACAACTGATTTACTAACTTATAAAAAAAGAGCGCTCAAAAATGCGCGCTCTAAAAAATCAATTATGTGGTCAAATTATATTGCAGTTTAAAATGTATCAGTTTCACTAATCCATTGATTACCACCTAGGTTGTACCAAATAACCCCGTTGTTCATTACTTTGAAGCTCTTCCAGCGAGAACCTACAGGCAATACTCTACCAGTTGAAACACCTGAGTTAGGATCGCTGTATACTTGTGCACCTTTAGGGTTAGTGATTTTTTGGATACTTACTTTATTGTAAACATATTTAGCAACTGATTCAGGATCGTTGCTGGTAGTGTATTTTGCAGGAACCCATTGGTTACCACCTAAGTTGTACCAAAGCATTCCTTCAACATTAGCTGTTTGGAAGTATTTCCAAGAAGTGCCATGTTTTAAATAGCGACCAGGGATGATGTTTTTGCCAGGTTGTGAGTATACTGCAATTCCATAACCTGGGATGTAGTGGACAGTAATCACACCGTTTTTAGGAGTAGCGCCATAGTATGATGTAGAAGAAGTAGGGGTTTTACTGTATGTTGTAGCTTCTGCACTGATCCATTGATTACCACCTAAGTTAAACCATTTTACTCCGTTAATCACAGTATAACCGAATGATTTCCAGTTAGAGTAGACTGGTAGAATTCTACTTGTTTTGCCTTGACCTGCATGAGTATATACATTAGTTCCAGTTGTGATTTGTACGACATTTGAGTCTTTTACAAATTGTGACGATGCAGCTTGAACATTACCTGTACTTACTGCGCCAATACTTATTGCTGCAACACCTGCAGCTAAAATTGTTGTATAGTTCATTGTTAATTCCTCCGATAATGAAAAAACTCATTTCATGTATAGTATATAACTAATTATAGAGTTGACTTACTAATTACTTTATCTGCTGCAAAAGCTACAGATGTTGGTAATACTGATGTCATCATAAGGCATGCACCACATAAAGTAATGACTTTTTTCGATTTCATAATTATTCCTCCCTAGCTTAAGTACTAAGCTATTTTTAAAATCATCTTATGTAACAAGTATGACATGAAAATAAAATAATATTTTAATTTATTTCATATGTGAAATAAATAGAAAGAATAAATTTAATTTTTTAGAAAGATTATTGATATAACAATAGTTTTAATGAAAAATAAAAAAATATTTTGCAATATTGCAAAATATTTTTTTCTCATCCTATATTAAGGATATACTTTATTGGGGATTGATTACATGATCATACTTTTTTTGTAAAGATCATACATTCCAGGAATGTCTAATCCTTTAATTACAGATAAATAACTAAGAGCTGGGACTTTGTTGCCACTTATGCAATAATCAATTAGTTTCTTCAAGAAATTACGTTCAATATTATAATCTAAAATGTATAAAGAAAGATGGACGTCCTCCATTCTACTTAAGAGTAACTTTGCTTTATGAAGATCTGTAGTAATCAGAAAGTAGACTGCATTTAAAAGTGTACCTATGCAATCTACAAATTGTTCAAAACCACTTTTTTTAATTTCTTCTATATTATTCATTATCATCATAGCTATTCCATATACTTCTTTTGGAGGTAATAAGGATAGACAATTTCCAAACATAGCAATGTAATGATAACTCCAATAAGTTATATTTGAAAAAATTTCAGCTAACTTTTTAGCATCATCTTTAGGAAAAATATTTTTGGAAGTGATATCTGCATAAGTTTGATAACAGATAGCTGCTTTAAAAAGGTCTTCGGAATCATGAGAATTATGATAGATGCTGAGCCATTTTTCGCCAATTTTTTTAAATTCTCTATCATTATTAGAATCATAAGCTGGCTGTAAAGAGTCGATGAACGCCATCTTAGAAGAGGTAACAGTAATAGAAAAGAATTCTTCTGGAGTAATATGAATATTTTCAAGTAATGTAATGAAAATATCAATGTCAATATATCCGTGCCCATTTTCCCATCTCGAAAGGGTAGAGGCCGAAGTTGCACCTTCAGCTGCATGCGCAAGAGAGATACTTTGATTTTTTCGTAATTTTTTAAAAGTTATGCCAAACATTTTAGAAACCTCTTTATTATGGAAAAAATTTAGTTATATTTAGGAGCTAAGGTATGCATCTAAGTGCATCAACCATATTTAATTTTAAAAAATATTAAGTAGATGCATTGATCTTATTTAATAGAAGTTGACTCCCAATTTTATATTAGTTTCTGTAAAAAAACAATTAATAAAACAGCGATCTAGACTTTGATATTGACTAAGATCGCTGTTTTGATTTTAATTTGAGTATATTTTGTTGAACTTTGACATTATGGTGCTGTTATACTGGTCAAATGCAAGTTGATATTAAAGAAAAGAAGTGCCCAAAAATGGATCCCCATACTAAAAAGTTCATCCGAAATCGAAAAATTGAAAATGTGCTTCCTTGGGTAGGTGTAGTAGGGATGATTATTCTTATTTTCACTCCCATTTTTGGCGGTATTGACTTATTTTTTAAAGAATTAGGTTTTGTAGCTAGTTTTTACTTTTTTATTGATGAATATAATTGGAATAGCTCAGAACCTGCTTAGTTAATCCCGATCACACTCTGAACCCGATTAATAGTATTAGAGTGAAGAAAATATTTATTGCTCTTTGTATTATTTGCACAATTTATAATATTTTTTTATTTGTTTTGAGCCTTCACGGTTTTTACGCTTTTTTAGTTGCAACTTCTTTTCTTTATATAATTTATTTTTCGCACCATGATGTTGAGTTCTTGTTACTAATGCACAAAAAATTAGAAATCATCACTTTTATAGATTGATAAGTTTGATTACTTTTATTTTTTGTGTTGTTTCATTGGCATTTTTATTAATTAATCCATTTCTTGCATTGGCTTTGCTTGTGCTTTTAGGAGTGAGCTATGTAGTTGAACGAAATTCAATCAAAGAAATGAAAAGGCGAGCTAATGGTATAGATTAGGAAGATGACGACGATCAATATTGCTTTAGATAGGAAATAAAAATATTTTGTAAAAATAATTACGAAAAAAGCTTGTCAAAAATCTGGATAAATGATATATTATTTAAGTCGCAAAAAACGATATCCAAGATATAAAACAAGAAGCTTAAAAGCCTTGAACAAGAAGTTAAAAAATAAAGAATAAAGTTCTTGACAAAGAGAAACAAAGCTAGTAATATATTTAGATGTCGTCAGTTGAAAGGCTGAGCGGCGCAAAAGATTTATCAAAAAGTTCTTGACAAGAAAGAACGAGTTATGATAAACTAATAAAGGCTTTTTACAAAGCAAGTTAGTACTTTGAAAACTGAACAAAGTTTCGCTAAATAGTGTGCGGGTGTAAGAACCCAAAACAAATAAGCGAAGTCAATTTCGCAAGCAATAAATTTGAGATAAACAAATCAAAAAAATCTAGAGCTAAAAAGCTCAAACTTTTAAAATTGAGAGTTTGATCCTGGCTCAGGACGAACGCTGGCGGCGTGCCTAATACATGCAAGTCGAGCGAGCCTGCCTATAGAAGTTCTTCGGAATGGAAATAGATACAGGCGAGCGGCGGATGGGTGAGTAACACGTGGGTAACCTGCCCTTCAGTCTGGGATACCTTTTGGAAACAGAAGCTAATACCGGATAAAAGCTTTAATCGCATGATTGAAGCTTAAAAGGCGGCGTAAGCTGTCGCTAAAGGATGGACCTGCGGAGCATTAGCTAGTTGGTAAGGTAACGGCTTACCAAGGCGATGATGCATAGCCGAGTTGAGAGACTGATCGGCCACATTGGGACTGAGACACGGCCCAAACTCCTACGGGAGGCAGCAGTAGGGAATCTTCCACAATGGACGCAAGTCTGATGGAGCAACGCCGCGTGAGTGAAGAAGGTTTTCGGATCGTAAAGCTCTGTTGTTGGTGAAGAAAGGTCAGGGGAGTAACTGCCCTTGACTTGACGGTAATCAACCAGAAAGTCACGGCTAACTACGTGCCAGCAGCCGCGGTAATACGTAGGTGGCAAGCGTTGTCCGGATTTATTGGGCGTAAAGCGAGCGCAGGCGGATTGATAAGTCTAATGTGAAAGCCTTCGGCTCAACCGAAGAATAGCATCGGAAACTGTCAATCTTGAGTGCAGAAGAGGAGAGTGGAACTCCATGTGTAGCGGTGGAATGCGTAGATATATGGAAGAACACCAGTGGCGAAGGCGGCTCTCTGGTCTGCAACTGACGCTGAGGCTCGAAAGCATGGGTAGCAAACAGGATTAGATACCCTGGTAGTCCATGCTGTAAACGATGAGTGCTAAGTGTTGGAAGGTTTCCACCTTTCAGTGCTGCAGCTAACGCATTAAGCACTCCGCCTGGGGAGTACGACCGCAAGGTTGAAACTCAAAGGAATTGACGGGGGCCCGCACAAGCGGTGGAGCATGTGGTTTAATTCGAAGCAACGCGAAGAACCTTACCAGGTCTTGACATCTAGTGTAAACCCAAGAGATTGGGCATTCCCTTCGGGGACACTAAGACAGGTGGTGCATGGCTGTCGTCAGCTCGTGTCGTGAGATGTTGGGTTAAGTCCCGCAACGAGCGCAACCCTTATTATTAGTTGCCAGCATTAAGTTGGGCACTCTAATGAGACTGCCGGTGACAAACCGGAGGAAGGCGGGGACGACGTCAAGTCATCATGCCCCTTATGACCTGGGCTACACACGTGCTACAATGGGCAGTACAACGAGAAGCGAACCTGTGAAGGTAAGCGGATCTCTGAAAGCTGTTCTCAGTTCGGACTGCAGGCTGCAACTCGCCTGCACGAAGCTGGAATCGCTAGTAATCGCGGATCAGCATGCCGCGGTGAATACGTTCCCGGGCCTTGTACACACCGCCCGTCACACCATGAGAGTCTGCAACACCCAAAGTCGGTGAGATAACCGCAAGGGATCAGCCGCCTAAGGTGGGGCAGATGATTGGGGTGAAGTCGTAACAAGGTAGCCGTAGGAGAACCTGCGGCTGGATCACCTCCTTTCTAAGGAAAAGGCAAAGGATATGGAGAGTAGCAATACTAAGAGAAGTATCCAAAGACCAGGAAGCACACTAAAGAAACTTTGTTTAGTTTTGAGAGTAGTAACTCTCAGATTTGAATATTTAACGCATAGCGTTAGTCGGGCCTATAGCTCAGCTGGTTAGAGCGCACGCCTGATAAGCGTGAGGTCGATGGTTCAAGTCCATTTAGGCCCATTGAAGTTTTAAAACTTCTGGACTATAATAATCTTATATGTATATTTTTGGGGGCTTAGCTCAGATGGGAGAGCGCCTGCTTTGCACGCAGGAGGTCATCGGTTCGATCCCGTTAGCCTCCATTGAATGAGAAATCATTCATGAGTTAGTACATTGAAAACTGAATAACAACGAAAAAAACCGAGACAATCAAAGAGAAAAGACCGAGAGCGTAAATAGAGAGCGATCGAACGAAAAAGTTAGGTCAAGTAGAAAAGGGCGCACGGTGAATGCCTAGGCACTATAAGGCGAAGAAGGACGTGACGAACCACGAAAGGCTTCGGAGAGCAGTAAGTAAGCTAAGACCCGGAGATATCCGAATGGGGGAACCCAGTGCAGAGATGCATTATTTATCAGTGAATACATAGCTGATAAAGGCGAGACGCAGTGAACTGAAACATCTAAGTAGCTGCAGGAAGAGAAAGAAAGATCGATTTTCTTAGTAGCGGCGAGCGAACAGGAAAGAGCCTAAACCATAGGATTTATTTTATGGGGTTGTAGGAAATACGATAAAGCATAAGAGCAGAGATAGACGAATTATCTGGGAAGGTAAGTCAAAGAAGGTGAGAACCCTGTAGTCGAAATCGAAGCGAAGTGTGAGTATTCTCCTGAGTAGGTCGGGACACGAGGAATCCCGATTGAAGCGACGAGGACCATCTCGTAAGGCTAAATACTCGATAGTGACCGATAGTGAACCAGTACCGTGAGGGAAAGGTGAAAAGAACCCCGGAAGGGGAGTGAAAGAGAACCTGAAACCGTGTGCCTACAAATAGTCAAAGCACATTAAAGTGTAATGGCGTGCCTTTTGTAGAATGAACCGGCGAGTTACGTTAATTAGCAAGGTTAAGTCAGAAAAGACGGAGCCGTAGCGAAAGCGAGTCTGAAAAGGGCGCAATAAGTTAGTTGACGTAGACCCGAAACCAAGTGACCTACCCATGTCCAGGCTGAAGGCCAGGTAAAACTGGCTGGAGGGCCGAACCCACGTAAGTTAAAAATTGCGGGGATGAGGTGTGGGTAGCGGTGAAATTCCAAACGAACTTGGAGATAGCTGGTTCTCTCCGAAATAGCTTTAGGGCTAGCCTCGTGAGAAAGGATAATGGAGGTAGAGCTCTGTTTGGACTAGGGGCCCGTCAGGGGTTACTGAATCCAGATAAACTACGAATGCCAGATATCCATACACGGGAGTCAGACTGCGAGTGATAAGATCCGTAGTCGAAAGGGAAACAGCCCAGATCACCAGTTAAGGTCCCAAAATCTATGCTAAGTGGAAAAGGATGTGGAGTTGCGCAGACAACTAGGACGTTGGCTCAGAAGCAGCAATCATTCAAAGAGTGCGTAATAGCTCACTAGTCGAGTGACGCCGCGCCGAAAATTTACCGGGGCTAAGCATAGTACCGAAACTGTGGATGTACTTGAAAAAGTATGTGGTAGGAGAGCGTTCTAATAGCGGAGAAGTCAGACCGAGAGGACTGGTGGAGCAATTAGAAGTGAGAATGCCGGTATGAGTAGCGAAAGACAGGTGAGAATCCTGTCCACCGCAAGACTAAGGTTTCCTGGGGCAGGCTCGTCCGCCCAGGGTAAGTCGGGGCCTAAGGTAAGGCTGAGAAGCGTAGCCGATGGATAACAGGTAGAGATTCCTGTACTAATACTAATCGTTAATAGCGATGGAGGGACGCAGGAGGCAAGTAACGCATGGAGCTGGAATCCATGTGCAAGCAGTAAGGATAAAGATGAGTAAAATGCTTATTTTTAGGAAGTCTGAGCTGTGACGCGGAGCGAAATTAAAGTAGCGAAGGTTATGTAGTCACACTGCCAAGAAAAGCTTCTAGCAAGAGAGGTATTACCCGTACCGCAAACCGACACAGGTAGTCGAGGAGAGTATCCTCAGGTGAGCGAGAGAACTCTCGTTAAGGAACTCGGCAAAATAGCCCCGTAACTTCGGAAGAAGGGGCGCTGATCGAAAGATCAGCCGCAGTGAAGAGGCCCAAGCAACTGTTTATCAAAAACACAGGTTTCTGCAAAATCGTAAGATGACGTATAGGAGCTGACACCTGCCCGGTGCTGGAAGGTTAAGAGGAACGCTTAGCGCAAGCGAAGGCGCGAATTGAAGCCCCAGTAAACGGCGGCCGTAACTATAACGGTCCTAAGGTAGCGAAATTCCTTGTCGGGTAAGTTCCGACCTGCACGAAAGGTGTAATGATTTGGGCACTGTCTCAACGAGAGACTCGGTGAAATTATAATACCCGTGAAGATGCGGGTTACCCGCGACAGGACGGAAAGACCCCATGGAGCTTTACTGTAGCTTGATATTGGGTAACTGTAAAAGATGTACAGGATAGGTAGGAGCCAGAGAAAGCAGGACGCTAGTCTTGCTGGAGGCGCTGGTGGGATACTACCCTTGTTTTACGGTTGCCCTAACCTAGGTTGAAAATCGCAATCAGGGACAGTGTCAGGCAGGCAGTTTGACTGGGGCGGTCGCCTCCTAAAAAGTAACGGAGGCGCCCAAAGGTTCTCTCAGAATGGTTGGAAATCATTCATAGAGTGTAAAGGCACAAGAGAGCTTGACTGCGAGAGAGACAACTCGAGCAGGTAGGAAACTAGGGCTTAGTGATCTGGTGGTACTGCATGGAAAGGCCATCACTCAACGGATAAAAGCTACCCTGGGGATAACAGGCTTATCTCCCCCAAGAGTTCACATCGACGGGGAGGTTTGGCACCTCGATGTCGGCTCGTCGCATCCTGGGGCTGAAGTCGGTCCCAAGGGTTGGGCTGTTCGCCCATTAAAGCGGCACGCGAGCTGGGTTCAGAACGTCGTGAGACAGTTCGGTCCCTATCCGTCGTGGGCGTAGGAAATTTGAGAGGAGCTGTCCTTAGTACGAGAGGACCGGGATGGACACACCGCTGGTGTACCAGTTGTCATGCCAATGGCACCGCTGGGTAGCTAAGTGTGGACGGGATAAGCGCTGAAAGCATCTAAGTGCGAAGCCCCCCTCGAGATGAGATTTCCTTTGTGTAAAGCAATAAGACACCTCTAAGACTAAGAGGTAGATAGGCTGGAAGTGGAAGGATAGTGATATCTGGAGCAGACCAGTACTAATCAGTCGAGAACTTGACCAAAGAGATTGTAAGGTAAGGAAGTTGTTATTCAGTTTTGAGTGTAAGAGCTCAAAAAGAGGAAGAAAAGTGCGGTGGCGCTAGCAAGAAGGAAACACCCGTAACCATGCCGAACACGGAAGTAAAGCTTCTTAACGCCGAGAGTAGTTGGTGGGAAACTGCCTGCGAGGGTAGGTAGCTGCCGTGCTTTTTTTTAATAATCCGGTTTAGCTCAGCTGGTAGAGCGCTTGACTGTTAATCAAGATGTCGTCAGTTCGAACCTGGCAACCGGAGTAAAGTGAGAAGGAAAGATGAGAGTCTTTTCTTTTTTTATTGCACTTTTTTGATTAAGCTGCCAATATTTTCAGCAGTAATAGTAATATTTGATGTTGATTTGATAATTGCTTCTTTAAGACTTTGTGCACCAGTTTCAATTGCAAAAATGCTATCAATGTAATCATATAAGACGTCAATATTTTGTCCTATGTTTCCTGTTAAACAAATAACTGTTGAATTTGGAGCATATTTCTTAGCAGCTTTTGCGACTCCGTAAGGGGTTTTACCAAACTTTGTTTGATAATCTGTAGCTCCCTCTCCTGTGAAGACAAAGTCGGCATTAGTAACTTCTGTTTTAAAATTAATAGCATGTAAAACAGTTTCAATTCCTGATTGAATTTTGCTATTAGTGAATGCTAATAACCCAAATCCTAAACCACCAGCTGCTCCACTTCCTGGAATATCTGATAAATCTTTATGAATAAAGTTAGCAACTATCTTAGAAAAATGTACTAGATTTTCATCTAAAATTTTCAACATATCATCACTAGCTCCCTTTTGTTTTCCAAAAATATATGATGCACCAGCTGCTCCTAATAATGGATTTTGTACATCTGAAGCTAAAGTGATTTTTACATTTTTTAATTGAGGATTGATATCTGTTGTATCAATATATTTAAGATCTTTTAGTGCATTATTTCCTAATTCGATTGAGTTGAATTTAGAGTCAAGCAGTTTTATCCCTAATGCCTGCAATGCTCCAGCACCTCCATCATTGGTTGCACTACCACCGAGCCCAATAATTATATGATTTACATGGTAATTTAGAGCTTGCAGTATTAATTCACCAGTTCCATATGAAGTAGTTATTAAAGGATTTGCTGTTTTAGAAGTTACATATTGCAGTCCGCTGGCTTGTGCCATTTCTATGATTGCAGTTTGATGATCGCCTAATATTCCATATTTTGCGAAAGTTAGTTTATTTAATGGATTATGAACTGTTGCTCGATAAATTTTTCCATTTGTTGCGTCGACTAGTGCTTGCATGGTGCCTTCGCCGCCATCTGCCATAGGAATTATTTGATATTGTGCTTGTGGTAGGACTTTTTTAAGTCCAGCATATATTGCATTGCCAGCTTGTTTAGCAGTTAATGAGCCTTTAAATGAATCTGGTGCGATTACTATTTTCATTTTTTTACCTACTTTTTTCTTTATTTACTGTTTTGATGTTTAAAATATCTAACAAAAATGTAAAAATCGGCACACCAACTATCAATCCCCAAGTACCTAAAAATTTTTCTGCGACAAGTAGGACTAAAAATGTATAAAATATTGGTAATTCAGTTTTACTAGACATGAATTTTGGATTTAATATATAAGCTTCAATTGCATGGATAATTAAGATTATTACAAATATATAGATCACATAACGAATACCGCCTACTGAATAGCCGATAATACTTAAAGGTACTAGTGAGATAAGAACGCCTGCAACAGGAATTAAACTTAAAATGAATACCATTAATCCTAGTGCAATTATTTGTGGCATTTTCATAAAAGCTAAGCAGATCATGGTTAGTGCGGTATTGCAAATAGCGATGAAAAATTGTGCCTCTAATACTACTCCGAAGGTGTTACTGAATTTTTTGCCAAAATATGTAGCATCTTGGAAAAACCATTTGAAGATGCCAGCTTTAACAAATAAATTAGAAAATTTATTTGTTTTTTTGAGCTCAATTGTGTAAAAGAAACTCAGAATTAATGACATAAAAGTGGCAATAGTTAAAGTACCTACATTTCTTAAAGTATGTACCATGATTCCCATGCCTTTTTTTGCTTGATTGAGAAGTTCAGTATGACTAATATAGCGATTAGCAGCTTTTATCACCCACAACAATTTGTCACTTTCATAAAAGGCTATTACAGAAGTAAAGATTTTGGAAATTTGTTTCACTAGCATTGGTAAATAAATTGTAATTACAAAATATAATGCTAATAAAATTAAAATGTAAGTGATACTGACGATTAATCCAGTTGGCACTTTTGGAAAATGTTTTTGGATTAGTTTTATGAGATGTACAACTAAATATGTAAAAATAAATGTTAATAAAATGATATTCATCATTGCACGTGCTTCATATAAGCAAGCAATAATCACTAATAATACAACCATTCTACGTAATGGTGTATTAGCTTTAAATTTTTGCCAAAAATTATCCATGTTTTTTCCTCTTAATCTAAACAGAGTTTTCATTCTTATTTTATGCTTTTATAGTAACAAATAGAACCAATAATTAAACAGTCAAAAAATAAATGTCAATATAATTCTTACATGGTATAATTAACGCAAAATGCGAGGTAAAACCTATGGCACATAATCGTTTAGTTAAATTAACAGGTGCTACCAATTTTCGTGATATTGGTGGCTATAAAAATGAAAATAAGAAAACTGTTAAATGGGGAAAAATATACCGTTCGGACTCACTTAGCAGCTTATCTTCAAAAGATTTAGATAGCTTGCAAAAGTTAAATGTTACCGTTGATTGTGATTTAAGATCTCCATATGAACAAGAAATGAGCCCTGATAAACTGTGGCCTAATGTTGAGAATATTGATGCGCATCTTTATCCAGAAAATACTGATGATATTACTCATAATAAACATAAATTAGAGAAGTTCTTACATCATATACCTAAGTTAGATAATTATTTAGGAGATATTTATCAGCAAGTTTTGTTAAATCGGCATAGTCAAAAAATGTTTGCTTTAGTTTTTGAACAATTATTAAAATTGCCTAAGCAACAGGCATTGGTATTTCACTGTAGTGCAGGAAAAGATAGAACAGGAATGTGCGCTGCGCTAATTTTAATGGCATTAAAAGTCAGTGATGACCAAATTGCTAGAGACTATTTATTAACAAATGAATTGTATGGTTTTTCTAGAATTGAAAATCCTCCCTCAGAAGATGAGATTGCTAATATGGTTAACCAAATGAACGTGACTAAGGGCGAAGGTACAGCGATTTTAGGAATTACTGAAACAATTAGAGCTGGTTGGGGCAGTTTCGATAATTTCTTTATCAAAATACTGGGATTTAAGCAGCATGATTTAGATATTTTTCGTCAAATGTATTTGGATTAAAGGAAGTAAATTAAGTGGTAACATTGTACGATGTGGCAAAAAAAGCTAATGTTTCAAAAATGACAGTTTCAAGGGTAATAAATCATCCGGAACAAGTAACTCAAGAATTACGTTGCTTAGTTGAAAAAGCAATGAATGATTTAAATTATCATCCAAACTCAATTGCAAGAGCATTAGTTCATAATCGTACAAATATAATTAAATTTGTAATTTTAGAAGATATTGATACAACTGAACCTTATTATATGAATTTATTATTTGGTGTTGCACAAGGTTTAAATAAAAGACAATATGCATTGCAATTAGTTACTTCAAAAAATGAAATGCCCAATAATTGTGATGGCTATATTGTCACAGGAGCAAGAAATGAAGACTATGCATTTTTTGATCAGATAAATAAACCGCTTGTATTATTTGGTGAAAATAGACAAGGCTATGATTTTGTAGATACTGATAATCAACAAGGTGAGGTAATGGCCACAAAATATGCCTTAAAAGTACATTATCAATACCTTATATTTGTTGGAATTGATGTTAAAGAACCATTTGAATATTCTAGAGAAGCGGGGTATATCAATACACTACAACAAAATAAAATTATTCCTAAAATTTATCGGGTGCCAAATCATTCAAGAAAGGCGCAAGATTTAATTAATAAGCATTGGGATGAATTTAAAGCTAATACATGTTTTATATGTGCAAGTGACAGAATTGCAATAGGAATTGAACGTGCATTATTAAGAAAAAATCGCAATATTCCAGAAGATTTTGGTGTGATAGGCTTTGATGGGGTATTTTTAGATCAAGTATCTAATCCTAAGTTAACTACAATCAAACAGTCAATTTTTAAGATAGGTGAAATGTTAGCAAGTATGATATTACAAAAAATAAATCAATCAGGATCACCGCAAGGAAATATTTTAGTCGATCCTAAACTTGTTAAACGAGGTACAACAAAATAGTTATCAAATAGTTGGTGCAAAAAGCGCCAACTATTTTTTTATGGATCTTGGTACCGATAACAACAAAAGCAACCTTGTAAACGATTTCTTTTATGTTTTACTAAATGAATGGAGGAAAAAATATGACACATTGGTATGAACATGCAATTATTTATCAAATATATCCGAAATCTTTTCAAGATTCTAACAATGACGGTATAGGAGATCTTAATGGAATTAAAAAACGAATACCCTATTTAAAAAAATTGGGAATTAATACAGTATGGTTGAATCCAATCTTTGTTTCTCCTCAAGTTGACAATGGGTATGATGTTTCGAATTATTTTGCAATTGATTCAAAAATGGGATCAATGAAAGATATGGAAGACTTAATTGATGCATTTCATCAAGCAAATATAAAAATTATTTTAGATTTCGTCTTAAATCATACTTCAGACCAACATCCTTGGTTTCAAGATGCGATAAGTGATCCAGAGAGCATTTATCGAGATTACTATATTTTTTCTGGTCATGATAACCAAAGACCGAATAATTGGGGAAGCTTTTTTGGTGGTAGTGTATGGGAACCAGATCCTGCTAAGACTGGTCAATTTTACTTTCATTTATTTGATAAAAAAATGCCAGATCTCAATTGGAAAAATCCTGAAGTGCGTCATGCAATGCTAGAAGTTGCAGAATTTTGGCTAGATAAAGGAATAGATGGATTGAGATTAGATGCATTTATTCATATTGCCAAAGCAGATCTAAGACAAAATTATCCAACAGATAAAAATACACCCGTAGTTGCAGAACAATTTTTTGCGAACTTACCTCAAGTTCAAACTTGGATGAGGCCATTTTGCGAACAGATAAGACAAGATTACCCTGATGCATTGTTATTAGGTGAAGCTGCAAGTGCTAATGTAAACTTGGCTGTTGACTACACTCAAAAACGAAATCATTTAATGAATAATATTATTACATTTCGCTATTTTACAGAAGATAAAAGTCATCTTGATCCTAGTTTTTCTGATCAATATCAAGAAAAACCATTGGATTATTTGACATTTAAACAAAATCAAGCTATTTGGCAACAGACTTTAACTGGTATTTCTCAGCCTGTTCTTTATTGGAATAATCATGATATGGCAAGAATATCAACAAGATATGCTTTTAGTTCAACTCAAGCTAAAAGTTTAGCAATGCTCATGTATTTACAAAAGGGAATCCCAATTATTTATTATGGAGAAGAGCTTGGACTAAAAAATATTAGTTTTGAATCTAGTAGCCAATTTAAAGACCCGACTGTAGATGCTTTTATAAAAGAAGCTGAAAAAGCAGGGAAAACAAAAGCTCAAGCGCTTGATATGGTTTCTAAGACCCATAAATTAACTGCACGTAGCTTTATGCCGTGGAATCAAAGTAAATACAACGGTTTCAGCTCTCATCAGCCGTGGATCTATGGAAAAGATACTAGCCATACTGATGTAGCGACTCAAGAAATTGATTTAAATAGTATGCTTAATTTTTATAAAAAATTAATTAAATTAAAAAAACTAAGTCTGTTTCAAGAGGGGTCATATTACTTATTAGCCACTAAAAATTCATATGTTTATCAGCGAGATTTACAAAATGAAAGTGCGTTAGTAGCTGTTTCATTATCTGATAAAGAAATTACTATCGATATACCCAATGGTTATAAAAAAGAATTAATTAGTACTGGAAAATATAAGTTAAACAAAAATAAATTAATATTAATGCCACATGCTGGTGTAGTGATTAAAAAGGAGAATTTAAAATGCAACTAGGTGCTATGCGTCATCGTCCAGAAAGTGAAGACTGCTTTGTTTTAGATAGAGATCATTTACGAGTTAGATTCCATACTTCAAAAAATGATGTGGATAAAGTAATTGTCTATTATGGGGATACTTATTTTAATCTTAATACTTATGATCATGCTGAATTATCAAAAATTGGAGTTGGTCAAGTAGAAGATCATTGGGGAATAACTTTAAGAGTACCGTATCACCGAATTCAATATGTATTCGAAGTTATAGGAAAAAATGGAGAGCGAGTATTAGTTGGTGATCGAGGATTTCGTGATGTAAATAAAGATAATTTTGAAGATTTTGGAAATTATTTTAAGATGCCTTATTTCCATGAAATCGATGTAATTAAAACGCCTGATTGGGTTCATACCACTGTTTGGTATCAGATTTTCCCTGAAAGATTTGCCAATGGAGATAAAAATAATGATCCAAAAAATGTGAAACCGTGGGATCCTAAAGCACATCCTAGTCGCACAGATTTTTATGGTGGTGATTTACAAGGAGTATTAGATCATTTAGATTATTTACAAGATTTAGGTATTACAGGATTATATTTCTGCCCAATATTTAAAGCAGAATCAAATCATAAATATGATACTATTGATTATTTTTCAATTGATCCTGATTTTGGTGACAAAGCTTTATTTGAAAGACTGGTCAATGAAGCTCACAAGCGTGGGATGAAGGTCATGCTAGATGCTGTATTTAATCACATGGGCTATATGTCCATGCAATGGCAAGATGTATTGAGAAATGGCAGAGAGTCAAGATTTGCTAACTGGTTTCATATTAGTGATGATCCCAGACAGCCGTTTGTTGATCCAAGTAAAAATAATGCAATTGTTAAACTACCTTATGAAACATTTGCATTTGAACCAAAAATGCCAAAATTAAAGACATCAAATCCAGAAGTACGTGATTATTTATTATCTATTGCTAAATATTGGGTTAAAGAATTTGATATTGATGCATGGAGATTAGATGTGGCTAATGAAGTTGATCATCATTTTTGGCATATGTTCAGACATACTGTAAAGCAAATTAAGCCAGACTTTTATATTATTGGCGAAGTTTGGCATTCAGCTCAACCATGGCTTAATGGATATGAATTTTCAGGAGTTATGAACTATCCATTTACTCAACAAATTGAAGATCACTTTTTAAATAAAAAACGAAGTGCTAAAGAATTAATTGAACTTCTTACAGATCAATTAATGTTATATAGAAGCCAAACTAATCAAGCAATGCTTAATATGCTTGATTCACATGACACGCCAAGATTATTGACTGAAGCACATGATGATAAAGATTTAGCATTGCAAACATTATTTTTCATGTTTATGCAGACAGGATCTCCATGTATCTACTATGGTACAGAGATGGGAATGAATGGGAAACAAGACCCAGATAATCGTAAGCCAATGGATTGGGATAAAAAAGGTAGTGAAATTTGGCAATTAGTTAAAGATATTATTCATTTTAGAAGAAACCATAGTGATGTTTTGAGTCGTGGAAAAACTGATTTTCAAGTAACTGATTCGGGATTAATTAAAGTTAAACGAACAAGGAAAGAAACACTAATTGCATATTTTAATACAACAGATAAACCTATAAAGTTAAATATAAATCCTATTTTTGGACATCGTTATTGTGATGAAGAGATATTACCTAAAGGATATGTTGTGACAATCTAAAATCTTGATACCGATAACATCAAAAGTTGTATTGTAAAGCGTTTTCAAATAATGCATTATAGATCTGTAAACAAAAAGCAACCCTATTAGGTGGGAGTGAAAACATGAAAAGAATTTTTGAAATAGATCCTTGGAAAATTACAACGCATCAATTCAAACAAGAAGATAAACGATTGCAAGAAAGTATGACTGCAATTGGAAATGATTATATGGGGATGCGTGGCAATTTTGAAGAAGGTTATTCAGGTGATAGCCTGCAAGGGACATATTTTGCAGGAGTTTGGTTTCCTGACAAAACTCGTGTAGGTTGGTGGAAAAATGGTTATCCTAAATATTTTGGTAAAACTTTAAATGCTCCTAATTTCATTGGAATTGGGATAACTGTTAATAATGAAAAAATTGATTTGGCTAAAGTAAACTTTAGTGATTTTTATTTATCACTTGATATGCATCAAGGATTATTAACAAGAAGTTTTATTTATCATGGTAAAGAAGCAGAAGTGAAATTCACCTTTAAGCGATTTTTAAGTAATGTCATTAAAGAAGCTGCTTTGATCAAAGTAGAAATTGAAGTATTGCATGGTCATGCAACAATTCAATTTGATAATACTTTAGATGGAACAATTGTTAATGAAGATAGTAATTATGAAGAACATTTTTGGAAACCTATTGAAGAAGATAAAATTGAAAGAACTATTCAATTAATTACTAAACCTAATCCGTATAATGTTCCTCAGTTCACTGTTTTGTTAAAACAAGATATTAGAGTTAATGACGAAATTATTACTGGTGATGTAAAAACAAAACCTGGTAAGTTAACTGAAACATTTAGCTTTGAAATGGATCCAGGAGATACTCTTAATTTTGAAAAAGATATCATTGTAGTTACTAGCCGTGATGTAAAGCCAGATGAGCAAAAAGCAAAAGCAACTCAATTAATGGATGAATTATTGCAGCATACTTTTAATGAAAACCTTGAGTTACATGAAAAAGTATGGCAAAAACGCTGGCAACAAAGTGATGTAATTATTGCAGGCGACGATAGCGCTCAACAAGGAATTCGCTATAATATTTTACAATTATTTATGACTTATTATGGTGAAGATAAACGTCTCAATATTGGTCCTAAAGGCTTTACTGGAGAAAAATATGGTGGCGCTACTTATTGGGATACCGAAGCATTTATTGTACCAATGTATTTAGCAGTAACTAAACCACAAGTTACAAAAGCATTGCTTGAATATCGACATGATCAATTGCCAGGCGCATATCATAATGCTAAACAACAAGGTCTAAAGGGTGCATTATTCCCAATGGTTACATTTAACGGGATTGAGTGTCATAACGAATGGGAAATTACATTTGAGGAAATTCATCGCAATGGCGATATTCCATTTGCAATTGAACAATATACTGCTTATACAGGCGATGATTCTTATGTTAAAGACCAAGGCATGGATGTCTTAGTTGGCACTGCAAGATTTTGGGCTGATCGAGTTAGTTTTTCAAAACGCGCTGGTAAATATATGATATTGGGCGTTACTGGTCCTAATGAATATGAAAATAATGTCAATAACAATTGGTTCACTAATTTAATGGCAACTTGGGTTTTGAAATATACACTAGAGCATTTACCAAAAGCAACTAAACAAGCCCAAGCAAGGGTTGCAGTGAGTCAAGAAGAAAAAAACAATTGGCAAAATATTATTGATAATATGTACTTTCCTAAAGATAAGGACTTAGGGATATTTTTACAACAAGATAACTTTTTAAATAAAGACTTACGGCCTGCTAGTGCAATTCCCGAAAATCAACGTCCAATTAATCAACATTGGTCATGGGATAAGATTTTAAGATCACCATTTATTAAGCAAGCCGATGTTATGCAAGGGATTTATTTCTTCAAAGATAAATTTAGTAAAGAACAAGTTGAAAAAAACTTTGATTTTTATGAACCAATGACAGTTCATGAAAGTTCACTCAGTCCATCAATTCATGCCATTATTGCAGCTGATCTTGGTAGAAAAGAAAAAGCGGTTGAATTGTATCAACGCACAGCTCGCTTAGATTTAGATAATTATAATAATGACACTAGTGATGGATTACATATAACTTCTATGAGTGGTAGCTGGCTTGCAATTGTTCAAGGTTTTGCAGGGATGCGTTATGAAAATAATCAACTTAGTTTTAAACCATTTTTACCAGACAGTTGGAAAAAATATAGCTTCAAAATCAACTATAGAGGTCGATTGTTAGCCGTTGAAGTTGGATCTAAAACTAAGATAATTTTACTTAGTGGACCAGATATTGATATCAAGTTAAATGACAAAATACTTCATTTGAAATCAGGTGAAGCTAATGCTTAAAGGGTTAATTTTTGATCTTGATGGAGTCATCACAGATTCTGCAAAATATCATTGGATCGCATGGAATACCTTAGCACAAAAATTAGACATTCAACTTCCTTCAAAAGCAAAAGATACTTTAAAGGGATTATCTAGGATGGATTCTTTAAATTTGATTTTAAAATATGGTAATCAACAAGATCGTTATAGCGAAACTGAAAAGCAAAAGTTTGCAGCAGAAAAGAATGCTATGTATCTAAAATCGATTAAAAAAATGACACCCAATGATTTATTACCTGGGATATCAAAGCTTTTATTAGAGGCTAGAAAACAAAATTTAAAAATGGCAGTAGCGTCAGCTTCGCTGAATGCACCAAAGATTTTACACCAACTTCAGATAATTAATGAGTTTGATGCGATTGTTGATCCAACAACGCTACATAAAGGTAAACCTGATCCAGAAATTTATGTAAAAGCTCAAGAATTATTAAGACTAAAAGCAAATGAAATAATCAGTTTTGAAGATGCAGCATCTGGAGTAGCTGCAATTAAAGCGGCTCATCAGTTTGCGGTAGGAATTGGCAATAAAAAAGTGTTAAAAGAAGCTGATTATATTGTTCCAACAACTGCTGACATATCATTAGATAAAGTAGAAACAATTTTTCTTAAAAAAGTAGGAAGTAGGTAAAAACATGGTAGAACTTGATTTAAACCATATTTATAAAAAATATCCTGAAGCTGAAAATTATTCGGTCTCTGATTTTGATTTACATATTAAAGATCAAGAATTTATTGTATTTGTAGGACCTTCTGGTTGTGGAAAATCAACTACTCTTAGAATGATTGCTGGTCTAGAAGATATTACTAAAGGTGAATTTGAGATTGATCATAAAGTTATGAATGATGTTGCTCCAAAAGATCGTGATATTGCGATGGTTTTCCAAAACTATGCATTATATCCTCATATGTCAGTTTATGACAATATGGCGTTTGGACTAAAATTGCGTCACTATAATAAAGCTGATATTGATAAACGCGTGCATAACGCCGCTAAGACTCTAGGATTAGACAAGTTATTAGATCGAAGGCCTGCCGCATTATCTGGTGGTCAAAGACAACGTGTGGCATTAGGTCGTGCGATTGTTCGAGATGCACCAATCTTTTTAATGGATGAACCATTATCTAACTTAGATGCTAAATTACGTGTCTCAATGCGCGCTGAAATAGCCAAAATTCATCAACGTTTAAAGACTACAACAATTTATGTTACTCATGACCAAACAGAAGCAATGACTTTGGCAAATAGAATAGTCATTATGAATGATGGGCGTATCCAACAAATTGGTACTCCAAAAGAAGTCTATAATGCTCCTGCTAATCAATTTGTAGCTGGATTTATTGGATCTCCACAAATGAATTTCTTTAATATGACATACCATGATGGCGAGATCACTGATAATAAAGGATTGACACTAAAAGTACCTGAAGGTCGCTCAAAATTATTAGAATCAAAAGGTTATAACGGAAAAGAAATAATCTTTGGTATTCGCCCAGAAGACATTCATAGTGAGCAAGCATTTTTAGAAACTTGGCCCAATGCAGTTGTTGAATCAACTGTTGATGTGTCTGAGTTATTAGGAGCTACAAGTCAACTATATCAAAAAGTTGATGGTACAGAATTTGTCGCAATTGTTAATGCACGTGATTATCATAAGCCTGGCGATAAAGTGAAAATGGGCTTTGATGTCAATAAGGCACACTTTTTCGATAAAGATACTAAAGTAACAATTCTTAATGCAGAAAAATAAGTTGAACAAATACGAGGAAGTGATGCTATGGCAATACCTTGGTGGAAAAAAGCAGTTGTTTATCAAATTTATCCACGTTCATTTCAAGATAGTAATGGTGATGGAATAGGTGATTTACAAGGAATTATTAAACGTTTAGATTATCTGCAAAAATTAGGTATCGATGCAATTTGGCTTTGTCCAGTTTATAAATCACCTGGTGAAGATAATGGATATGATATCTCTGATTATGAAGCAATTAATCCAGAATATGGCACAATGGCTGATATGAAAATGTTAATTTCTAAAGCAAAAAAGCGCAATATTCGAATTGTGATGGACTTGGTTGTAAATCATACATCTGATGAACATCATTGGTTTATTGAATCCAAAAAAAATAAAGTCAATTCTTATCGTGATTTTTATATTTGGAGAGATCCAGTTGATGGGCATGAGCCCAGTGATTTCAAGTCTGCATTTTCAGGCTCTGCTTGGAAATTTGATAAAAATACTAAGCAATATTATTTACACTTATTTGCAGATAAACAACCAGATTTGAATTGGAAAAATCCTAAGTTGCGAGAGCAAATTTATCAAATGATGAATTTTTGGATTGATAAAGGCATTGGCGGTTTTAGGATGGATGTCATTGATTTAATTGGCAAAGATCCTGATAAAAAAATACGTGAAAATGGTCCAATGCTTCATCCATATTTACAGGAAATGAATAAAAATACATTTGGTAAAACAGATCTTATGACTGTAGGAGAAACATGGAGTGCTAACCCTGAACGAGCTGCATTATATAGCAATCCTACAAGACATGAATTATCAATGGTCTTTCAATTTGAATCAATGCTTTTAGATCAACAAAAAGATGGTGAGAAATGGGATTTGAAGCCATTGAATTTAGGAGATCTGAAACGAGTATTAATAAAGTGGCAAACACAATTAGATTTTTCAAAAAGCTGGAATAGCTTATTTTGGAATAATCATGATTTACCAAGAATCGTTTCTCGTTGGGGTAATGATACTAAATATCGTGTTCAAAGTGCTAAGATGTTTGCCATAGTACTCCATTTACTTCGTGGCACTCCATATATTTATAATGGCGAGGAAATCGGCATGACTAATTATAAAGTTAAGGATATTAGCGAAGTAGATGATATTGAAAGTGTCGGAATGTATCATGAGCGTCTTGCAAAAGGCTATGATAAGCAAACTTTAATTAATGCAATTAATATTAAAGGTCGAGATAACGCTCGTACACCAATGCAATGGAACGATTTCACTAATGCAGGTTTTAGCTCTGCTAAGCCATGGCTTCATATTAATCCAAATTATCAAAAGATTAATGTAAAACAAGCATTAAAGGATCCACAATCAATTTTTTATACTTATCAAAAATTGATTAAATTACGTCATGAAAATGACATTGTGGTTAATGGTGATTTTAAAGCAATTCAAAATCTACCAGATGAAGTTTTTGCTTATTATCGCATTTTAGATAAGCAAAAATGGCTTATAGTAGCTAATTTATCTGGTATCAAGCAAGAAATCACTTTACCAGATAAGATTGATGAAGTGCTTATATCAAACTATCAAGCACCCAAATCATTAAATTCACTAAGTTTACAACCATATGCAGCGTTTGTTGCAGTTGTTAAAAAATAATTTATCAATTTAAATATGTTTTTAGGAGGAAAAAAACATGAAACTTTGGAAAAAAGTAGCTTTAGGAAGTGCAGCTTTATTAGCAGTAGCTTCATTATCAGCTTGTTCGAATAATGGAAGCAGTAACTCAAATTCTGCAAATAATGGCAAAAAACTTACTCTATGGGTAGATACTCAACAAGTTCCATATTATAAGCAAATTGCTAAAGATTTTGAAAAGACTCATAAAGGTATTAGCGTTCGTGTAACTCAAAGCCCTAATGGTTCCGCAAATGCCAAAACTGATGTTGGTAAAGATGCAACCAAGGCAGCGGATGTTTTTGAAGTTCCTAATGACCAATTAGGACAAATGGCCGATGCGGGATACATTAATCCATTATCACCAGATGATTCAAAAAATATTAAAGATAACTATACTCCAGAAGCTGCTGAAGGTGTTACTTGGAAAGGCAAGGTATATGCATATCCATATGCTCAACAAGCAGACACAATTTATTACAATAAGTCAAAATTATCTCCAGAAGATGTAAAAGACTGGGATACAATGACTAAAAAAGGTGTAGTTGCCACTGACTTTACTAATGCCTACACTATGTGGCCAGTATTTTTCTCAGCAGGAACTAAATTGTATGGCAATAATGGTGAAGACTTAAAGGGTTCAACTTTTAACTCAGAAAATGGTGTTAATGCGTTGAAGTGGTTTGCTGAACAAAAGAATAATAAAGGTGTTATGCAAACTTCAAATGCTTTAAATCAATTAAAGAAAGGTAATGCCAGTGCAATTATGGATGGACCTTGGGATGCTGCAAATATTAAAAGTATCTTAGGAAAAGACTTTGCTGTTGCCAAATACCCAATGATTATGGTTGGTGGCAAGTCAGTTCAAATGGAGGCATTCTTAGGTATTGAAGGATTTGCCGTAAATGCTCATACTTCGAATGCTAAAGCTGCTGCTGAATTGGCTGCTTATGTAACAAATAAAAAAGCTCAATTAATTGTTCATGAAAAAGCAGGCCAAATTCCTGTAATTAAGAGTGCAATTAACGATCCGGCAGTTAAGAGTGATCCGGTTGCTGAAGCAGTTATCGAAATGTCACAAAAAGGCAACTCAGTATTAATGCCTAAGGTTCCACAAATGGCTGCATTCTGGCAAGGAGCTGCACCATTAATTAGTGGTTCATATGATGGCAAGGTTAAGCCTGATCAATACAAACCACAACTTGCAAAATTTGCTAAATCTATTGAAAAGAAATAATTAATTTGTAAAGCGAAGGTTGGATAATCCCAACCTTTTGGCTTAAAAAGGAGCAACTATGTTTAAACGAAAATATCATGTATCTCCTACAGCAACTTATCGAGAAGTATGGTCAAAAGGCGATATTGCAACAAAATTATCGTTTTTCTTGATGGGTAGTAATGCCCTAGCAAATAAGCAATGGGTTAAGGGATTATCACTTTTAATTTCAGAAGTTATTTTCTTATTTTGGTTTTTCTTCAGTGGTATTAGTGCATTAAATATGTTAACTACACTTGGATCTTTAAAAACCAAAAAAGTAGTTTTTGATAAAGCACAAGGTGTGTATGTTACTAAACAACCAGATAATTCAGTTTTGATTCTATTATTTGGATTACTGGCAGTATTGTTGATTATTGGAATGATGTATTTATATATAGTTAATTTACGTTCAACACGTCACAACTATATTTTGAAGCGTGATGGTGAACATATTCCAACCAATAAAGAAGAACTTGCATCCTTACTTGATTCAAGATTGCATGCAACACTAATGGTTATCCCATTATTAGGTATTTTATTCTTTACAGTTTTGCCAACAGTGTTCATGATTTCAATGGCCTTTACTAATTATGATCGCCAGCACCCAATAGGATTTTCATGGACTGGATTTCAAGCCTTTGGGAATGTCTTAAGTGGTGACTTAGCAGGAACATTTTTCCCAGTATTAGGTTGGACCCTAGTATGGGCAGTGGCTGCCACTGCAACAACATTCTTTTTTGGAGTGTTACTTGCAATGCTAATTGAATCGAAAGGAATTAAACATAAAAATTTCTGGAGAACAATCTTTGTAATTGTTTATGCTGTTCCATCATTTGTTTCATTGTTGATGATGGCACAATTTTTAGACTATCAAGGTCCATTAAATGACATATTAATGAACTTGCATTTAATAGCACACCCAATTCACTTTATTGATAACCAAGCGTCACCATTGATAGCGCGCTTATCAGTTATTACGGTTAATATGTGGATTGGTATCCCAGTATCAATGTTGATATCAACTGCTATTATTCAAAACTTACCAACTGATCAAATTGAAGCTGCCAAAATTGATGGTGCTAATTCAGTACAAATTTTTAGATCAATCACTTTCCCACAAATTTTATTTGTAATGGCGCCAGCTTTGATTCAACAGTTTATTGGTAATATTAATAATTTCAATGTTATCTTCTTGTTGACTGGTGGTGCACCATTTAATAATAACTATAATGGTGCAGGGTCAACTGACTTATTGGTAACGTGGCTATATAATTTAACATTTGGTCAAGAGCAACGTTATAATGCATCAGCTGTTTTAGGTATCTTGATCTTCATTATCAGTGCAACTGTATCGTTAATTGCATATAGACGTACGAATGCCTTTAAGGAGGGATAAAAATGAAGTCATATAAAAACCAAAGACGACTTGCATTAATCTTTAGGTATATTTTGCTAACAATATTAGCGATTTTATGGATTTTGCCAATTATTTGGATAGTGTTAGCTAGTCTTTCGTATAACAACACTGGCTTTGTATCTACATTTTGGCCAGATAAATTTACGCTTTCTAATTATATTGGTATTTTTAATAATCAACAATTTCCATTCACCAATTGGATTATTAATACATTGGTCTTATCTATTGCTTCGGCAATAGTGTCAACTTTTATTACAATTTCGGTAGCTTATGTATTATCTAGATTACGCTTTAAGTTTAGAAAGCCATTTTTACAAATTGCATTAGTTTTGGGAATGTTCCCAGGATTTATGGCAATGATTGCTTTGTATTACATCTTAAAAGGCTTGAATATGTTAAACTTGTTTGGCTTATTCTTAGTTTATGTAGGTGGTGCAGGTTTAGGATTTTATGTTGCAAAAGGATTCTTTGATACTATCCCACGAGCCATTGACGAAGCTGCAGAAATTGATGGAGCTACTGAGTGGCAGGTATTTACTAAAATTGGTTTACCATTATCAAAGCCGATGATTGTATATACTGCTTTAACTGCATTCATTGGACCTTGGGTGGACTTCATTTTTTCAGGAATTATTTTATCAACTTCAGGTAATGCCAAGAATTATACTGTTGCATATGGGCTATACAACATGGTTCACTCAGCTAAAGGAAATTCGACCGCATACTTCACGCAATTTATTGCTGGATGTGTAATTATAGCTATTCCTATTACTATCCTATTTATAGTAATGCAGAAATTTTATGTTAATGGAATTACAGCAGGTGCTGATAAAGGATAGAGTAAATTATAGAGCGTTCATTTTAAAATGGGCGCTTTTTTAATAGTGATAAAAATCACAATTGTGATATTATAAAACTGTAAAGTTAGGGTAAAGAAGATGACACTGTTATGAGTTTAAAAAGTATTCAAGGAGATATTACCAAATTAAATGTTGATGCGATTGTTAATGCCGCAAATAATTCTTTGCTGGGAGGCGAAGGGGTAGATGGCGCAATCCATCGAGCAGCAGGTCCTGAGTTATTAGCAGAATGTATAACTTTGAAGGAATGTAAAACTGGCTTTGCCAAGATTACTAAGGGTTATAACTTACCAGCTAAGTATGTAATTCATACGGTAGGCCCTATTTATTCAGGCAGATCAATGGATGCTAAATTATTGCAATCAAGTTATGTGTACTCGCTTGATTTAGCCAAAAAATATGATTTACATTCAATTGCTTTTCCTGCAATATCAACGGGAGCATATGGTTATCCAAGTGTTGATGCTGCAAACTTAGCAGTTAGTGCGGTTAAAAGTTGGCTAAAAAACAACAATTATCCAATTGAAGTAATCTTGTGTGCATATGATAAGTACACTTATGATTTATATCAAAAATTTATTAAGGAGGATTAAAAATGCGTAAAGTAGGTATTATTGGGATGGGCCATGTAGGTTCAACTGTTGCATATACATTGTTTACTCATGGGATTGTAGATGAGTTAGTATTAATTGATAAAAATCAGAAAAAATGCGAAGCAGAATACAATGATTTAAGAGATACACTAGCTAGAAATGATTACCATGTTGATGTCAAAATGCAAGATTGGGATGAATTAAAAAATGTAGATGTCTTAATTACTGCATTTGGCGATATTGCATCTACAGTTGATACTGGTGATAGATTTGGTGAATTTAAAATTAATGCCAAAAATGCTAAAGAGGTGGGTAAACAAATCAAAGATTCTGGGTTTGATGGTATTTTGATTAATATTTCTAATCCATGTGATGCAATTACTATGTTGTTAAAAGAATATAGTGGAATTGCTCAAAACAAAATATTTGGTACAGGAACATTTCTGGACACTGCTAGAATGCAAAGAATTGTTGGTGAAAAATTAAACCAAGATCCACGTAATGTTGAAGGATATGTATTAGGCGAACATGGATCATCTCAATTTACTGCATGGTCAACAGTTTATGTAAATAATAAATCTTCAGTAGAATTATTTAATGAACAAGAACGCGAGCAATTAAGTGCACAACCTAATAAAAATTCTATTAAAGTAGCACAAGGCAAAGGATATACTAGCTATGCAATTGCAACATGTGCTGTAAGACTAGCTCAAGCTGTCTTTAGTGATGCAAAATTATATGCACCAGTGTCAACTTATGTTTCATTTGAAGGAACTTATATTGGTTATCCAGCAATTGTTGGTAAAGATGGTATTGAAAAAGTATATGAGTTAGATTTAACTGAAGATGAAAGACAAAAGTTAGATAGTTCTGCAGATAAGATCAAAGAACATTTAGATAATTTGAAATAATAATTAACTCAGGTTTTGTTAGAACCTGAGTATTTTTGTGTACAAAAAAGCGCTAGCTTATAGCTAACGCAAAAATTTAATATACAGCACCATCATAAAAAGTAAATCTTGGTTTATTAAAATCAAAGTCTTTTAATTCACTCATTTTAATAACACTATCAGCAACTCCCCAACTCATTAGATTAATAGGTTCGCCATAATATTCATCAGGAATTACTAGTAAAATATATTTTCCCTGCCCTTGAGCATAGCCTAATTCCATACCTAGACCAACATCTTCTTGCTTAGGCAAATATACTCCAAGCATAATATCGCTAGTTTTAATTCCAGTTAAATCATTGTTATATGTAGCTTGTGACCATTCTTTATCATGTAAGTATTCGGGATGTTCATCGATTCTGATGCCTTTGTATTGGTTTTGCAAAGGAACATAACTATTTTCTAAATCAATAGTTGGATTGAGTTTTAATGCTTCCATAGCCTCATCATAAGCTTTATTTTGCTCATCATTAAACCAGCCAGCTCCAAAATATAACGTTTTTGTTTTTGACATTTTAGTAATTCCTTTCTATTTTTGTTACTTATAACTTTAACAAATAATACATAAAAATTCAGCTAAATTTATAAAGATATATTTGTTAGAAAATGTTCGATTTGATAAAATAGGCCAAAAATCGAAAAAAGTAATGTACAAGCCTCTAAAATATGTGAATTTTTAATGTTAATATAGCCTTGATTTTGTGAAAACGCTTTTATATAATATAAGTAAGTCAAGCAAAAAAACAAAAAGAAACATAATAAAACATAGCTTGACAAAGGGAGGAATACATAATGTTGAAAACTCAAAGCCTTTTTGCACCAGATGCAGTTTTTGTTGCAAATGATGCAAAGCGCAATGATATTTTCAAAGAAGTCTACCAAAAATTACTTGATGAAGGGTATGTTAAAGGGGATTTCTTAAAAGAAATTATTAAACGAGAAGATTCATATCCTACTGGACTTAGCACAGCTCCAATTTCAAAAGAGTTGCCTAATATTGCTATTCCACATACTGAAGGCGAGTTTGTGAATGCAAGATTGATAGTACCAATTGCTTTGAAGACACCTGTTGTTTTCAATGATATGATAAATCCTTCCCATGAATTTAAGGTGAAGTTTTTGTTCATGATTTTAAATAACGATCCCGAAGGTCAAGCTAATATGTTAGCTATGATTATGGATTTCATGGCAAAAACTCCAGTTGATAAGCTTAATTATTTATTTAGTCTCACTGATAATGAAAAAATTTATCAATTTTTAAGTGAGAATTTTGTTCAAAACTAATAGGAGGGTATTGTTATGGCAAAAGAAGTTAAATTCTTAGCAGCATGTGGTGCAGGAGTAAACTCATCACACCAAATTAAGGATGCTGTTGAAGAAGAAATGAAAAAACGTGGGCACAATGTAAAAGTTGATGCATATATGATTAAGGATGTTAATGAAGATTTAATGTCTAAATATGATGGATATTTAACCATCGCAAAAACAGATTTAGCCTTTACGCCTAAGGTTCCTATAATTGATGCTGGAGCAATCTTATATCGTATACCTGCAATGGCAAAGCCAGTATATGACAATATAGAAAAAGTTGTTGTAAAAGACGAGGCTTAAAGAATTCATTTTCTTAGGGGAGTAAAAAGATGAATGGAATAATTCAAGTTGCTAACGCGTTTTTCAAACCAATAATTGATATGGGTGCACCTGGCATCATGTTAATTGTTTTAACATTGATTGCTGTATTATTTAGAGTTAAGTTTTCTAAAGCTCTAGAAGGTGGTTTGAAATTAGCGATTGCGATCACTGCTATCGGAAATATTATGGGATGGTTGACCACAGCCTTCCAAAAACCAATGATGCAATTCGTTGCACATACTGGAATTCATATGGATGAACAAGATATGGGTTGGGCTCCACTTGCTACCATTACTTGGGGTTCTCCTTATACTTTGTTTTTCCTATTAATCTTAGTTATTTTGAACATTATTATGTTAGTTTTGAAAGTAACTAACACATTGGATGTCGATATCTTTGATGTATGGCATTTGTCATTTGTTGGATTGTTTGCAATGTATTGTGGCGCACCATTATGGTTATCAGTATTATTAGTAATCATGATTGGTTGGCTGAAGATTATGAACTCTGACTTAATGAAGCCTACGTTCAATGATTTGCTAGATGCGCCAGATACCAACCCAATGACGACGACGCATATGAATTACATGATGAATCCGATAATCATGGTCTTTGACAAGTTCTTTGATAAATTTTTATCAGGACTTGATAAATATGACTTTGACTCAGCTAAATTAAACGAAAAAATCGGTTTCTGGGGATCAAGATTTGCGATTGGTGTTTACTTGGGAGTATTCGTATCACTACTTGCAGGAAATAACTTTGCTACTGAACAAGGCTGGAAAGATATGTTGACACTATCATTTATTGGTGGTTCATGTATTGAATTGTTCTCAGTTATTGGTGCGTGGTTTATTGCATCTGTTGAACCTTTATCACAAGGTATCGCAGATTTTGCTACAAAGAAATTTCAAGGACGTACATTTAACATCGGACTTGACTGGCCATTTATTGCTGGTCGTTCAGAAATCTGGGCTGCAGCTAATATCTTAGCTCCTATTATGATGTTAGAAGCTATCGTATTACCAGGTAATAGATTAATGCCTTTAGGTGGTATTATCGCTATGGGTGTAACACCTGCGTTGTTAGTTGTTACACGTGGTAAGATCATCAGAATGATTATTATTGGTGCTATTGAATTACCATTATTCCTATGGGCAGGTACACTAGTTGCTCCATTTGTTACATCTGTTGCACACCAAGTAGGTGCAGCTGGCATTCCAGCACATACATTAATTTCACACACCACTATGGAAGGACCTATTGAAAAATTCATCGCTTACTTAGTTGGTAATGCATGGAAACAACAAGGTATGTTTATCTTGTATGCAATCTTAGCAATTGCTGCATACTTATTGATCTTCTTCTGGTACGCAGGTGAAATGAAGAAGCGTAACGCTGCATACAAGGCAGCTGAAGCAAAGAAATAAAGGTGAATCAAAATGACTGATAAAAATACAATCACACAAAAAGAAAAAGCACGTCGTAAACGAATATTATTTTGGACAGTAGTGGTAATTATTATTAATTTACTACAAATTTTATTTAAAAATTGGTTTACACAAGCACTTGCGGGAATTGGAACGGTGTATGTATTGTATCAATTAGTCGTTTATGATAATAAAAAGAATCGCTTAAGTCGTAAATATTACGATTGGCGAGGCAAACCTTTAAATAAATAAAAATAATGAATTTGGTCTAAGTGTAAAAGCTTAGATCTTTTTTGTAGTAAAAGATACACAGAGATACAGATATAGGTAAAACAAGTATGAATAATCCATTTAATCCAAGTTTTGGTAGAATTCCAGAAATTTTTTTAAATCGTGGGCAATTAGTTGAAGATGTTATTCATGAATTGAACAATCCTAATAGTCCATATAAAATTTCAATGGTTTATGGGATGCGGGGTGTTGGAAAGACAACTTTTTTGACTGAAGTAGGAAGAAAAATTAAAAAGGAGCCTGATTGGATAGTGGTCAATCTTGCTATGGAATCAGACTTATTAGCAACCTTGATTGATAATTTATACATGAAATCAGATTCTAGAATAAAAAAAGCCTTTGAATCAATTCATGGTCTAACTTTTTCTGCATTTGGTTTACAGCTATCAGCAGATATTAATAAAACTATGTCAACATATCAAGGAATTTTAACTAATATGTTTGATAAATTAAGAAGCAACAGAAAGAAAGTTTTAATAACTATTGATGAAGTGAAAAGTAGTAAGGAACTTAGAAATTTTGCATCATACTATCAAATCTTAAATCGTGAGGATTATCCAGTTGCACTAATGATGACAGGATTACCAGAGCATATATCAAAATTACAAAATTCAGATGTAATGACTTTTTTGTTAAGAGGAAAGAGAATAGCATTATCATCATTGAATTTGGTACAAATTGAATATAGCTATGCAAATGTATTTAAACAAGCAAATTATAAAGTTGAATATAAAATTCTAAAAGAACTAACTCGTATGACAGGCGGATATTCTTATGCTTTTCAACTTTTAGGATATTTAGTTTGGAATGCAGCAAAAAAAACAGGCCTAATTGATCAAAAATTAATTGATCAAATTAAGCCTGAATATTTAGTTGAGTTATTTCAAAACGCATATACTAAAATTTTTGAAAGCTTATCTAAGCAAGACAAGAAGTTTGTCTTTATAATGGCACAAAGCAAAAAAGATGTAGTTGCAATCAAAGACATTAGAGAAAAAATGAATCGCCCAAGTAATATTGTTGCTAATTATCGCAGACGATTATTAGATGATCAAGTTATCAAGTCAACTGATTATGGTGAAGTGGCATTTACATTACCATTTTTTAAAGAATACGTTTTAAAAGAATATGAATTTATGCAAGAATAATTTTTACTCTAAATATATACTACGCAATTTCATGATGTCGCTACCTGATAACTTCATCACTTCACGCAAGTAATTATTAACTGATCCATATTCATCATTCATTACTTTGATTACATGATCAAAATATTCAGGTTGGACAGTTTGAATATCATAAATTGATTGCAAAACATTTTTAGATAATCCACGCTTTTTTTCACGTTCGATCATATTATTAACAAAATTTTTTGTTGTAATATTAGTCAATAAATAGTCTTTTTTGATTTGCCTTAATGATACACCTAGAGCAGTTAAAAGCAAGATAGCTGCAAAGCCAGTTCGATCTTTTCCAGCAGTGCAATGAAATAAAACAACATTATCTGCTTTGGTATTTTGCAATAAATAATCAAAAAATTTTCGATATGCTTTTTTTGCACTGTCACTTTTGACCATATCTTCATAAGCAAATAACATATGATCAAAACCAAAGTTAGGGTTATCTTTTGCTGCAATTTCTAAGTCATCTAAGCTTTTAGAAGAGTTAGTTAAATCTTCACTAAATACAGGATCAAATTCATATTTTGCACCAGCAGGAACTCGATCAGGGTGCTTAGTAACTTCTTGTTTAGAGCGAAAATCAATGTCATATTTAACACCGTAGTTTTTCAAAAAATCTAAATCATTGTCATCTAAAGTTGCAAGCATAGCTGTTCTTAATAATTTATGATACTTGATTGTTTTCCCACTTAAAGTTTTATAACCGCCTAATTCACGAAAATTGCGGCCGCTATTAATACCAATTAGTTGATTCTTAAGTTCTGTCACTGAAATTCTCCTTATGTTATATAAATTAATAATAGCTGTGGTCTTTAATTTTAGCAGCATTTTTTTACAGTAACAAGAAAATGCCGTTTGGCTATCAGGATATATGTTAAAATAATATTAACAAAGACAATACAGGGGGATGACAAATATGGCTGAAGAATATAAAAACTTATTAGTGCCAGTAGATGGATCAAAATCTGCAGAATTGGCCTATGATAAAGCAGTAAAAATTGCAATGGATGATGAAGGTCATGTTGATATTTTAAATATTATTGATACACGTCAATTTATGGGAGAAATGCAAGATACTCTTATTTCAGGCGATACAATTTATCAAATGACCCAAGATGCTGAAGATTACCTCAAGAGTCTAAAAAAATGGGCTATAGATACATATAAATTTGATAAAATTGACTATCATATCCGTTATGGCAGTCCAAAGAGAATAATTTCTTATGACTTTTTCAAAGACCATGATGAAGATTTAATTGTCATGGGAGCAACTGGATTAAATGCAGTTGAAAGAGTATTAATGGGGTCAGTTACTGAATATGTTAACCAACATGCATTGTCTGATGTGTTAATTGTCAGAACTGATTTAGAAAATAAAAAGGTTCCAAAAAGCAAAAAATAGAATAAATAGCTTTTAAAATTTAATATATTAGCTAAAAAACATTGGTATAAACCAAATGTATGTGAAAAAATAATTTTTACATTCAGATGACAATACTTGTTAATGTGTTGATATTTCTTGTATAATACTCTCAAGCGAACATATTTATGGAGTAAGGAGTACTGATATGCACAAACTGGTAATCATTATTAATAAAATGATTTCTTCAAGTATTGATTGGATTATTGGTGCTTTTTTTCCAGCTCGCTATTTGTTTCATCGAACACTAATTAAGGCTTGATATTAATATCATCTTCGATATTGTATTAGGTCTTTTTTGATGTTTAGTATTGTTTTTTCATTGTCGTATTAGGAGGGCAAGATGAAAAAGTTCAAAAAAGTATTGATCGGACTTTTTGCAGTCGGAATGGCATTTTTAGCTACTGCTTGTTCAAATAACAAGTCAGCAAGCAATTCCAAAGATGGATATACACCAAAGTCTTTGACAGTGCAATTCGTACCTAGTCAGCAAGCTACTAAGCTAGAAGCTAAGGCAAAGCCACTAGAAAAGATGCTATCAAAGAAATTGGGAATCCCAGTTCATGTTTCAATGTCAACTGACTATAATACTGTTGTTGAAGCAATGGCTTCAAAGAAGGTAGATGTTGGCTTTTTACCACCTGATGGTTATGTTTTAGCACATAAGCGTGGAGTAGCTGATGTATTATTACAAGCTCAACGTTTTGGAATTTCTCAACCAGGTGGCAAGATGACTAATAAATTAGTCAATGACTATCGTTCAGAAATTTTAGTAAAGAAAGGTTCAAAGATTAAGTCTTGGAAAGATTTGAAGGGTAAGAGTATTTCTGTACAAAACCCAACTTCTTCTGCTGGATACATTTTCCCAATTGCTGAATTAAAGAAAAAGGGTCTAAATGTACCAAAAGATTGTAAATTAGTTACAGTTACAGGACATGACCAAGCTGTTTTAAATGTTTTAAACGGCGATACTGATGCAGCATTTGTATTTGAAGATGCACGTAATACAGTTAAAAAAGATAATCCTAAGATAATGGATCAAGTTGTACCTATTTACTTTACTAAGCCAATTCCTAACGACACAATTTCTGTACGTAGTGATATGTCTAAGAAATTCCGTAAGAAATTAGCAGATGCTTTTATTTCAATTGCTAAAACACCACAAGGTAAAAAAGTTATCGAAAGTGTCTACAACCATGAAGGATATGTAACTACTAAAGACAGCGACTTTAATATTGTTCGTCAATATGACAAAACTGTCGAAAGCGATAAAAAATAATAATTAAGGGGTTAATAATTAATGGCAGATTCCACAGGAAAGCCAATGATTCAATTAAAGAATGTGTCAAAGATATATGATAATGGCACCGTCGGATTAAAAAATATTAACTTAACTATCAACCAGGGCGAATTCGTCGTGGTTGTTGGTTTGTCTGGCGCTGGAAAATCTACTTTGATGCGTTCGATTAATCGTTTGCATAATATTTCAAAGGGCGAAATTATCATTGATGGAAATTCAATTACTGCAGCACGCGGTAAAGAATTGAGAATGATTCGTCGAGATATTGGGATGATTTTCCAAAACTTTAATTTGGTAAAGCGTTCAAGCGTATTAAGAAATGTTTTGACTGGTAGGGTAGCATATTACCCTACAATTAAAACTATTTTCAATATGTTTTCTAAACAAGATAAACAAAAAGCATATGAAGCTTTGCAACGAGTAAATCTAGCTGATAAAGTTTATGCTCGTGCTGATGAATTATCAGGTGGGCAGCAACAGCGTGTATCAATTGCTCGAGTTTTAATGCAGAATCCTAAGATTATCTTGGCTGATGAACCTACTGCATCACTTGATCCACAGACTTCTATTAGAGTTATGAATGATTTGAAGATGCTAAATGAAGAATTTGGTATGACTGTTGTAGCTAACTTGCACTCAGTTGAATTAGCTAGAAAATATGGAAAACGTGTGATAGGTATTAGTGCTGGACAAGTTGTTTATGATGGATTGATGAAAGATACTCCTAAAGTGATCTTTGATGATATTTATAAAGGAAAAGGTTCAAGCAATGAATAAGACCGAACCAGATTTAATGAATTTGCCAAAAAAGCAATTTAAAATAATGAACCTTGTTTGGATAATAGTTATTATTGCTGGGTTATTTATTTCTATTCAAGAAACTAATACTCATATTTCAGTCTTGTTTACAAACTTTAGTCAATTTTCACAAATTTTTGTAGAAATGGCGCAACCTGACTGGAGTTATGCAGCAATTGCTTTTCCTTTGCTACTTGAAACTATTAAAATGGCTGTTATTGGAACAATTATTGGTTCAATTCTAGCATTTATTTATGCTTTATTGATTGCCCGTAATATTGTAAAAAACAGACTAGTAACTGGCGTTTTACGGTTTATCATGAATATCATTAGAACTATTCCTGACTTGTTGCTAGGTGCTGTTTTCGTAGCAATCGTAGGTATTGGACCTGTTGCTGGTATTTTAGCTTTATCAATCTTTACTTTTGGGGTAGTTGTTAAATTGTTTTATGAAGCAATTGAAACTATTGACCAAGGACCTATTGATGCAATGGTAGCTGTTGGAGCTAATAAATTGCAGATAATTTGGTTTGCGGTAATTCCACAAGTAATAACATATTTCATTTCTTATGTTTTGTATGCATTTGAAATTAATGTTAGAGCATCTACAGTCTTAGGTTATATTGGAGCTGGTGGTATTGGATTATACTTACAACAAACCTTGCAAGTATTTGATTATGCCAAAACTGGAACCATTATTATAGTTATCTTTGCTGTAGTATTGTTAATTGATTATGTATCTACTAAGTCAAGGGAGGCGTTGATGCGATAATGGATAATACAAAATTACCTTCAAAACACATCACTATGCGCCAAAAAGTGATTTATTGGAGTATTAGTATTTTTGTCATAATATTAGTTGCTTGGTCATTTACAGGTATTAATTTTACAGGGATCAAAGCTTCTGCTGCAACAATTGCTGGAGCAATTTTCAATGGACTATTGCACCCTGACTGGGGATATGTATGGCAAGGAAATGGTGAAGATTTAATTTCCCAGTTGTGGCAGACGATCTGTATCGCATTTTTGGGTACGTTTATTTCTGCAGTATTATCCTTACCATTTGCTTTTTGGGCAGCTAATACTCGCCATAAGAAATGGTATGCATCTCGCAGCGGTAAGTTTGTTTTAACTTTTATCAGAAGTTTTCCAGAAATCATCTTAGCCTTGATGTTTATCAAAGCAGTAGGACCTGGTTCTGCAGCTGGTGTATTGGCATTAGGATTTCACTCAATAGGAATGCTTGCTAAACTATTTTCTGAGGCGATTGAAAACTTAGATGATGGCCCTAATGAAGCAGTTATTGCGACAGGTGGATCTAAGATGAATGTAATTTCCTTTGCTACATTACCTAATTTAATGCCTGAATTGATTTCTAATACTTTATATAGATTTGACGTTTCGGTTAGATCAGCTTCAGTATTAGGATTAGTAGGAGCTGGTGGTATTGGATATCCTTTGATTATTGCATTGCAATATCGTCAATGGAGCCGCGTAGGAATTATATTAATCGGAATAGTAGTTATGGTTGTTATCATTGACTTTATTTCTGGATGGATCCGTAAACAATTAGTATAAATTAACTCTTTATAAAAATTTGCTACACATTTGAAAAATAATGTGTAGTTTTTTTGTAGAAAAAAGTAATAATAAAAAATTAAAATTCATACATACCTGCCCATTTTTGCTATAATATAGAATGAATTTCAAGGAGGATTTTATTAATGGCTCAAATTGATATTATGACACTTGCTGACGATCTAGCCTTATCTCAAGATCAAATATTGCAAGGTCAACAAAGCTTAGACGATAAGCAAATTTATCAGGCGATTGATTCATTGCACGTGTTGCAAAAGCCAATTAAAGATTATTTTTCGATGAGTGAAGATGAATATTACCAAACAGAAAGTGATCATCTATTGACTTTATTGAACTTGGATCAAAAGCTAACCCAATTGCATGATAGAATTTTGACTAATCATGTAGATGGATATGTTGATAAAGACGAAATCAATCTAACTTATAATCATGAAGATCCTTATGAAGATGGTTCATATGACAAAAATACAGACTATCATGTATTAACATATAGTTTAAAAGTAATTGGTGCAGTTCAAGCAATTGCATCACAAGACTTGCAAAAGGTTTTATCAAAAGATGCAGTTTTATCACTGGGTCTTGCAACTTATGCATTGAAACAAAATGTATAGTTTATAAAGAGCCTGTAGGGCTCTTTTTGTGTATGGGGATTTAAAAATGCCTTTTATTTTTTCAAAAGCAGTACAAGCTATAGTAAATCAGCTGTTTAATAAAAAAGAATCACCTGTCAATAACTTAGACTATGATCCAATGCAAAAATATACTGAAATAGGTGAATATCAAGTTGGAAAACAGGAAAAAACTCCAAATAATAAAGATTATACCTTAATAGTATATAAAGATAATGGGGGGATCTTGCACCAAGCATTGCGATCTAATGATAAAGAAGAATTATCTCCTGAATATGTAAGAAGATATGATTCAAGGCTTAAGTGTTTTAGAGCATTTCAAGATAAAAAGACTGGTGAGCGCTATTTAGTGCTCCAGTATCTTGATCATTTTGCTAAACAAGTTAAAACTCAAGTCAGAAATGGTAAGGATTCTGTAAATATTGGGCTTTTAACAGATACGCATTATAAAGATGCTGATAGCATTGATTTTTATGGTTGGAATGGTTTAGTTCATGTTAAGGAATTTTCAGAATTAGAAAAGACTGGCTTACTTGATATAAAAGCTCATCTAGGTGATTGGATTGATGGCTCTGATCCTGGATTAATGGGTGAAAGCGAGCTAATTGAATTAAGAAATGCATTTAAATCAGCTAAGATACCTTTTGCTATAGTCAAAGGCAACCATGATGAAAATGATAAATTCGATGAACATCATAAGTTAAAAGCTTCTTTTCCAGAAAATGAGTTTGGGAAAATAATGTGGCCAACTATGTATGCCCAAAAACAATTACATTATATTTCTAAACAACATGGAGTTGCTTACTATGATAAAGATGATTTGAGATTGATTTTTATCAATACATCAGATGTACCATATGTTTTAGATGGTCATGGCAAGAAAAAATATGATGTAAAATTGACATTGGCTTTGCGTGAAGATCAAATTGAAGAGATCATTGAAATACTGCAAGATTCAAGCAATAAGCAAATAATTTTTATGAGCCATGGAAATCCAATTAATCGCAAAGGAACTAGTGCAATAAAATATAATGGACGTTCATTGCATGAATTATTAGTGGCATTTAACCAAAAAGAAAAGGGTAAAATGCATTCGCATAATGTGCCAGCAGAATTTATGTTGAATAATGAGTTTGATTTTACAAAAGTTAAGAACGCCAAAATTGTTGCTTATTTTTGCGGTCATCGTCATGCTGAAGATCGATTTAAAATTAATGGGATTCAATATATCTTATTCAATTGTTCAGCTCTTATGGGTGAAAAGCATGCATTAACTACTAAATATAATAAAAATTGGAACCGTAAAATTGATCATTTGAATGAAGCATGTGGTTATATTGTGAATGTAGATTTGCAAAAGCACGTGATTCAAACATTTGGTTATGGTGCGTCAAGTGCTAAAAAGACATTTTATATATAAAAAAGAGATTCACATCGCATTGTAGTGAATCTCTTTTTTGAATCTATATTTTTTGTTTTTTATTTTCATTAATTTGTTCTAATAAATATCCTAAGACAAATCCTAGTATCAAGTTAGCTGTCAAAAAGTCCATTACATTACCTGAATAAAATCCAGCAACAATTAAAAATCCACTTGATAAAATCAAACTAGATGTCAAAAATGTTTTATTTGCTCGATAACGCAACCATTCATAGCCCGCATATATTAGACTAATTACATATACTCCTAAAAATAAAATCATTCCAATCCATCCTAAAGAGTATTTTTGTGAAATAAAGTCTCGTTCCAAATTAAAGATATTTGATTCACGGATATATGAGATACCTAAGTATTTATCTAATTTATTATGATTGTTAGCGACAACTTTATTTAACATTAAAGTTTCAATATAACGATTATTCATCTTAGTAGTTACAGGCAAGCCCATGACATTTAACCAAAATTCAGGGTCATATTTATAAGAATAGCTTTTTGATACAAAACGCCCATTTAATGAATAAAAATCAGCATGCTTTCTAATGAAGTTACGCAAAAATGCTTCACGCTTAGAGCCTTTTGGATATTTCTTAAGCCCTGCAGCTAATTGTCTATTTAATTTCTTTTGCTCTTTAGCATGTTTTTTGCTTTGTTTCTTACTTCGCTCTTGGCTTACCTTTGCTTCAAAATTTCCCCGTCTCATAGCAGGACCATAAGGCAAAATAGCTCCAGCTACTAAAAAGATAGCTATAAAAGCAATGAAGGCTTTTTTGTTGAAAGAAATATTTTTTAAAATAAAAGTATGAATTAAATAGATAATTAAGAAACTAACAAAACCAATAATTAATCCAAATGCTGCAACTTTAGTCCCTAACATTAACATAGCTAGTGCTTGCATAGCTAATAATGTTACATTTAGCCAGTTGAAATATTTAAACACAATATATGCCATTAGCGGAATTAACATGAACATTACAGCAGAAGTAGTATTTGCAAAGTTGAAAAAGCCCTTAGAAGCTAAATAAAAATAGCTATATTTAGTATTTGTGAACCATGAAAAAATATTAGCTTTAATTAACTCATTACCATAAGACATCAATGATTTTACCAATAAATTGGACACTACAATCACCGTGGACATAATTCCTACTAGTGCTTGAATGGTAATTGTAAATTGCTTTTTGGTAATATGAACATATCTAGTTATATATAAAATAGCTATTGGCATTGCCATTCTAACTAAATAAAACAATTCTCCCATTGTTGAATAGTTATATCCTGTTGGATCGACAGAATTAAAAGTTTTAACATGCCACAAATGCAGTGCACTATATGCAGCTAAAACAATAATATAAACAATAACCCACCATTGTTTTTTTAGTTGCAACCAACTTTGTTTTTGACTGAAATACATGCCAACCAACGCAATGACTGCAACTATTCTTAAAATAGTTGGGATTGTGAATGGCATCATTGTCGATAAAGGAGGATTATAAAACCAATATAAATCCATAAATGGTTGTAATAAAATGAACCAGTAAAGACTGGTACGTATTTTTTCTTTCAAGATGAGACCTTCCATTTGTTTCTATAATATTCAGTATTTATCTTAACCAAAAAGAACATATAAAAAAAGAGTAGATTTAAATAATTTACTCTTTTTTTGAATAATATTAGAATTATTTTTTGTCACTCTTAGTTGAAGCAGGCTCACTATCAATTTTTGATATTTTAACATTATTAGTTGAAGCGGTCTTGATTTTTTTAGGTGCTTTGATAGCCTTTAATTTTTTAAAGTTGACTACCATTTTATTATTTAAATCTCCAATAGCTGCCTCATCTTCAGGATTGTATGAAGTAATTGCTAAAAGAGCAGAATTTTCATAAATCTTTTCTACCTTGCCTTGGAAGGGATGCTTTAATTCTTCTTCAGATTTAGCTTCAACAATAGCTCCTAATTTTACTTCTGATTTTTTCATAAAAAATCTCCCTCGTATTATTTATTCTTGTTTTTGACAATAGTGAAATATTATTATATAAGTAACTTTATTTCAAGCAGGAGGCTTGGTTTTTTGAATAAAATTATTATCATAGCAGGACCTAGTGGTGCTGGGAAGACTACGTTAACCAATTATCTGCAAGAAAAATTCAATATTCCTAGAGTAATTACTCATACAACTAGGCCGATTAGAACAGGTGAAAAGGCAGATGAAGCATATTATTTTGAAACAAATGAAAGTTTTCAAAAATTGCATTTCTTTGAAAAAGTGAAATATGATAAATATCAATATGGATCAAGTCATGAAGCTTTACAAAAAGCTTGGGCAAAAAGCAAGTTAGTTTCACTAATCGTTGAAACAGAAGGCGCACAGTCATATATTAACGCATTACATTCACAAGTTTATTTTATTTATTTGACTGTATCTAATCTAGAAATTTTAAAAAACCGACTCTTAAAAAGAGGGGATAGTAAAAAAGAAGTAGATGTTAGAATGCACAGCAAAGAGTTTTTGCGTGATTTAACATTATCTCCTGAATTAAAAAAATATGCTCATATAATAGTAAGTGATGACTGGAATACTACTAAGCAAAAAGTGGATAACATCGTTGCACAATTGAAAAGATGACATACATTACATTTTTTACAGAAATGAAAAGTAAAGTTTGATATTTTAAAAGGATAGTATTTTTTTTGTAACAGTTTTGTAATATAAAACAGGTAGTATAGACCATGTCAATTGAATAAGAGAACACATCTCGTAGCAATTAACATCCGCTACCGAAAATTAAGGAGAAATATAACTTTGAAAACTATTAAACGTAACTTATTGAAATTAACCGCAGCTGCAGCATTAACAATTACTGGTGTTGCAACTACTCACCACATGAAGCCTGTACAACAAGTACAAGCTGCAACTCAAGTAGTTAAAGTAAACTACGTACCAGGTTATGGTATTGCAGTTTGGAACAACTACAACAACGGCACTCCAACTGGTCAATTCCTAGCACATGGTACTTCTTGGAAAGTTATTAGAACAGCTACTGATTCAAAAGGAGCTACTTGGTATGATTTAGGTGCTAACCAATGGGTTGAAGCCAAATATACTGTAGCTGCAGGTCAACCTGTATCTGGAGCTCCTGCTACTAAAACTGCTTCATCACAAGTATCAAGCATTATTTCATTAGCTTCTGCTCAATTAGGTAAATCATACGTATGGGGTGGAAATGGGAATCCTGGTTTTGATTGCTCAGGTTTAGTTAACTACGTATATTCAAATGCTGGCGTTAACTTAGGACGTACTACTTACACTCAAGTAACTCACGGAACTACTGTATCAATGAATAACTTACAACCAGGTGACTTATTATTCTGGGGTTCAGCATCTGCTCCTTACCACGTAGGTATCTACATTGGTAACAACCAATACATCCACGCAGCTAACCCAAGTCAAGGTGTTATCAAGCAAACTATTTCTAGTTACTTCTACCCATCAGTTGCAAAGCGTGTACTTTAATAATTAGAAAAACAACTAAACTAAAAGATAGATCGCAAGGTCTATCTTTTTTAATACAATAAAAAACTCTTGTTAAAATTTAACAAGAGCCTTTTTTTAATGTTCTTCTTTTTTTACAAATAATAAAATGCTTGAAAATGCTAAGGCAATCATTCCAAAAATTGAAAGATTGTCATGTTTAATGCCAGTATCTGGTAATTTGTTTTGACTATGAGTTACCTGGGTACTGATAGCATGACTTATGTTTTGTGAATTCATAGTAGGCAACACTACAACTTTTGATTTACTTGGATCTTTTTTATTGTTAATGATCATAGTTGTATTTCCAATTTTATTTGTATTAACAGGATCTGAATTTTCAGAATTATCAGGATTTAAACTAAATAGCTTAAATGAATATTGATATTCATTGCCAACATTAACAGTGTATTGATGTCCTACAAGCAAGTTAACATTACCTGGTAGATAAGTTATGGTTGATAAATATCCGTATGCATAATTGCAACGTCCACGATTATTGACATCAGTTGCATATACAACTCTACCAGTATCGTTATCTGTGATAGTAATATTTGGAGTTCCAGCAATTTCTTTATTGCCAAGATACAAAGACCAAGGCACAGTTTTATTCTGAATTAGCTCAATTGGAAATACTCCAGCATTTGGAAATGCGGTATTTGCCCAAATATTTGTTTGCGTAATATCGTCAGCAAAAACACCATTTTGTACAGCATATAAAGTTCCATTATTGCCAACTGCAGCTCCAATTCCTGACTTAGTTGCTCGTGCAGATAAGATTAAATCACGGTGTCCAGTATTAGTTGAACCAGCGATATTGGTATTATCTTGGACTAGATCAGTAATTATTTGACCAGGCGAAAAAGTCTGATTTGTATCAAAAGCTAGATTGCCAAAAGTAATTAATTCTGCTTGTTCCCAAGTAGCTTGATCAATATAGTCAGGTTTTTGAATTCCTTGAAGTCCATGATCTTTTAAACTAGCAGGTGCATCAGTGGCAGCTAGTGCTCCTGCAGCTGTTTGGGCATCTTGGTTAGCTTGATCAGTTGTAATTTCAGGATTAAGACCCGCTAATTTGCGATAATAATTTATATAATCTATAGCTGATTGAACAAATTGAGGATTAAGCTGTCCTGAATTATATGGATCAGCGAAATTAGGCTTTGTTTGATATAAAGTATTTTTATTATATTGTGTTTTATCAAGCTTTGCGTAGTCTTGTTGATAGTTTTTGACTTGGTCTTGCTCACTTTTAGTAAAAGTAGCTGCTTCAACAGAAGTTGAACTAACAACAGGTAATGTTAACAAAACACTTGCACAAAGCAATGTAATTTTTTTGCGAAACTTCATGGTGTTTTCCCTCCTATGCTTTAATTATAACTTAATAATTATGGCAGAGACATTTATTATAATAAAAAAAGCCTTTTTAGGGCTAATTTTAAATTTGATATTGCTTGTATTTTTGTTCATCATTTGGCGCAAGTAGTGCAGTTACATGTACACCATCATCTTCATAGTTTTCTTGTGTTACTTGTGCATTTTCATGCAAGTATGCAAGTTGTTTTCCAGCAGATAATGGGATTACTAGTTTATATTGTTGATATGATGAAAAGGTTCTTTTCACAATTAAATCAGCTAATTCGTTAATTGATTTGCGATCTAAAGCGGAATATAAGATATCATTACCTTCGATTTGTGGATAGTTGCGATTAGTTAAATCAGCTTTATTATATGCAGTAATCATTGGAATATTATCAACACCAATTTCTTTTAAGACATTTTGTGTAGTTCTAATCATTTGATTCATATTAGGATCTGAGCTATCAACTACATTAACTAATAAATCAGCATCTTTAACTTCTTGCAAAGTTGCTTTAAATGATTCAATTAAATTATGTGGCAATTTAGAAATAAATCCTACAGTGTCAGATAAAATAAAACTAAAATTATTGTTTAAATCGATTCTTCTCACACTTGTATCTAGTGTTGCAAATAGCATATTTTTTACAAAGACAGATTTTTTATTTGCTTCATCACTATAAACATCTAGTAAACCATTCATAGTAGTAGATTTACCAGCATTTGTGTAGCCAACTAGTGCAACTTTAGGAAGACGAGATTGATTACGCTGCTTTGATTTTATTTCTTCTTGGCTAGTAATTTCTTTTAATTGCTTTTTAATTGAGCTGATTTCTTTACCAATGGTTCTACGGTTCATTTCAAGCTTGGATTCACCAGAACCACGGTTTGCAAAACCTCCACCAGTTGAACCACCATTACCACGTTGTTGATCTAGATTGTTTTCAGAAGGATGCAATCTAGGTAATTCATATTGTAGACGAGCTAGTTGGACTTGCAATTTTGCTTGTTTTGTTCTGGCGCGACTGGCAAAAATTTCAAGAATTAATTCAGTTCGATCGATAACTTGTAATTTAGTCATTTTTTCTAAGTTACGAATTTGAATAGGGGTTAATTCATCGTTAATTATCAAAGCTTGTGCTTTTAAGCCATGTGCCATAGCTTTTATTTCATTAACTTTACCAGTTCCAAAATAAGTTCCAGCAACTAATTTATCAGCTTTTTGAGTAGCTTGACCAACAACTTCCATGTTATTTGCCTCAGCTAAGTTGCGCAATTCAGTCATATGATAGTCAAAGTTGCTATCATCTAAGTTCACGCCAGCTATGAAGGCTTTTATTTTTTTAGGTTGATTATCAATCATATTGTTTACACCTACTTTCTGTGTATCATATCTATTTTATAAAAAAAAAAGCTTTTCTCCATCATATTGTTTTTAAGATCAAAAAGGTTTTTGCAATAATGCCTCAAGCTATAACATTAACCTATAAAGGAAATACTATTAAAGTATATTCTCCAAAACGAACTTTGGCCGAGATTTTACGTACTATTAATATGGTATCTCAATAAGAATTAAATTTGTAAGGTTTAAATATTAAAAGCAAAAAGAATAGAAACAGCTTTTAAAAAAATAAAAAGCCTATTATCGTTGATATAACAAAGATAGTAGGCTTTTTTATTTCAAAACTGTCAAAGATAAGTTTATGCTTGGCAAACATTATTGTACAGCGCCTCATTAGATCAAATAATTGCTTTAGATTATTTATTTTGCACGATTTTTTTGCCAGCGGGCAATTAAAGGTAAAATGATTCCTAACACAATCAAAAATACTGGTTCAACAATGTTAAGGATTAACATTTGCCACCAAGTTGAAGTTCCATATTTTGCATCAATAGGCAAGATTCCAAAGGTTGCTGCACCCATAGTTAAGATGAAGCACCACCAACCAACAAAAATCGCAAAATGTCTATTTTTAATAAATACATATTCAGAAGGAAATTTTTCTTGGTTTTTGCGAACTTTAATAAATGCCCAGAAGATTAATCCTGTCACATATGGAGATATAATTCCATTCAAATTAAGTAATTGATTAAAAATATCATTCATGCTTGGCAGTGTTGCACTTAATAATAAGATTACAGTACAGATAAATGTAGTTAACCAGTATCCATTAATAGGAAGACCATTTTTATCTAACTTAGTTAATTGCTTTGGTAGATACTTTTTAGCAGTGTCTGATAAGAAAATTCTTGCACCACCATCAACTAACACTGCTAGTTGTGCCATCATATAGATTGCTTGAGTAATGGTAAATGTGTATAAAAAGAAATTGCCCATACCAAATTTTGAACCCATAGCTTGGAAGGCATAGTATGAACCATTCATTTTTAAGTCGTTTGGTAAGTGATGTGCATTGAAAAATACTCCTAATGCAAATGAACCAAAGATAGTCAAAAATCCAGTCATAATAGCTAACATATACATAGCTTTAGGGAAGTTACGCTTACCATCTTTCATCTCATTAACATAAGGTGCAATAAATTCACTACCATTCATTGCAAAAATTAATAATCCAAGTGACATCAAAAACTTCATATCAAAAGTAGGCAAAAAGTTTTTGAAATTAAAAGGTTGAGTAGCAATGGGACGCCCTTGTCCTAAATATACAACTGTCATAATCACAAATAAAATTGTCATTATGAACATAGCTCCCCCACCTAAGATGGATAAAACTTGAAGTGAGTTAGTAAAATGGTGCTGGAAAAAAATAAAGATTACAAATATTACTGCAGTTAACAGTGCAAACATTTGGTTACTCATGTGGTCTTCCATTGAGTTATTACCATTAATCAGCCAGCCAAAAGATACTACTGTAGTGTTTGCGACATCAACTAAGTAAGGCAAAGAAACTACCCAGTATGACCAGGCTGCAATATAACCCATTTTGTCGCCAGAAGTATGCCTAATCCAAGAAGTTAAACCTCCACCTTCACTTGAAAAGACTGATCCTAAATGTCCAACCATCATCTCATATGGAATAACAAATAAGATTAACAACATTACCCAATCTGAAACAACAGCTAAACCTTGATTTTGGAAGTTGTAGATAATGTCATCAAATCCAATAACAGTAACAAAATCCATCAAGGCGATTACTGGCCAGCTGATTGGTTTTCGTTTTGCTTCGTTCATCACGATGAAAACTCCTTTGTAATAAAAAATTTAACATTTTTCATTATACAACTATTATTTAGTAAGTATGCTATGAAAATGCTATCAGGATAAGCTTTTTGCCAATTTTATTTTAAAATCCCCAATTTTTGCTTCAATAATAGCACTTTTTTAACACTTTGATTGATTTGAGACATGCTTAATTGATTTGAGACAATAGCTTTTTTAATAGCGGGAATTCCTGTTTTATAGCTGTCGCTTAATAAGATGTCATTTCCAGCTTGCAGAGCTAATACATCAGGATTGATTTTGCTTTGGGATGCAAATTTAGTAATAGCGCCCATTTGTAAATCATCTGTGATGATGATTCCATGATAATGCAGTTTTTTGGTTAATAGCTTATGCACGGCAGGTGATAATGAAGCAGGATTTTTGTTATCAATAGTAGAAATAATAATGTGTGAAACCATAATTGAATCAACCCTTGCTTCAATTCCTGCTTTAAATGGTAATAAGTCTTGTGTTTCATATTGCTTTAATGGTTTTTGATTTATCGCAAAGTCATTATGAGTGTCAGCTGAATCTCCATATCCAGGAAAATGTTTTAGCGAACAAGCAATATTATTATTTTGGTAGGATTCGATTGCAGTTTTGATATATTTTGATGTAACTGCATAATTTTGACCAATAGTTCTAGAATAGATAAAACTGTTTTTGTTTAAACTAACATCAGCTACTGGAGCAAAGTTCCAATTAATACCTAAATTATGCAAGATTTGTGCAACTTCTATGTCTTCTTTTTTGATTCCTGCAAGACCAAATTTGTTGTAAATATCTAATGGACTTAAAAAATTGCGATTATTAGTTAATGCACGATTTGCACTTAGTCGAGAAACGCTACCACCTTCTTGATCAGTAGCAATGAACAAGCCATTATCTGAATCATTTTGAAAAGAATTTATTTTTTGAATAAATTGCGGTTTTGTTTGGCTTTCAAAATCTTGTGCAAATAAGCAAATACCACCTAGATGATAGGTTTTAAGATCTATTTTAGTAGAGCTAGTTACAGGTGAAAGATATAATTGACCAATTTTTTGATCAAGTGACATGTGTTTGATTTTGGTATCAATAATATTGGTCTGTTTTTTCTTGATGATTTTAGATGAAGATCTATGTGCACTATTATTGTGTACTTTTTTATTGATAGAGCAGCCAGATAAAACAAAAATAATAAGTAATAAAAAGATTAATTGCTTTTTTGACATAATAAATTCCCTTAAGTTAAATAGTAAATATGCAAGTATATAAAAATGTATTGCGTGCCAGGTAACTAAAATTTATAATACAAAGAAGTAAGAATAATGTAAATGTAATTTTGTTATTTTGGAGGGAATAAGAAAATGAAGATATGTCCTAAGTGTGGGAAAAAAATACCTGCAACTGAAAGCTTTTGTCCCAATGATGGTACTGATATGCGAAATGTACCACTTATGGGTCAAATGCAACGACCAATAGCGCCCCAAAAAGCACCTAAAAAGCCAATGTCGAAAAAGCAAAAAACCATTATTGCATCTATTGTCGCGATAATTGTAGTTGTTGCTGCATTTTTTGTGATTGGAAATAAAGTGTATAGTCGCGATAATCAAGTCAATAAAATTATGACTACTCTGCAAGATCCAAACAAAAAAGGTATGGCTAAATTAGTTACTGATGATCAAAATGTGAAGCCTACAGATGAATTGTTAAAGCCAACTCAAATGTATTATAAAAATAATCCATCTAAAGCTGATGATTTAAGAGCTACTTTAAAATATAGAGATGGCAATGAAGATGTTACTTTAGTGCAAAATGGTCATTATTTATTAGTTTTTCCTAAATATCAATTGAAGTTAAAAGCTGTTACTCCTCAAATTAAGACTAACCACGCTGGATCTAATATTTATATAAATGGAAAGTCGGTTGGTATAGCTAAAGGTGATGATAATAATTATTATCTAAAAATGGGTACAATTTTCCCAGGCGAATATTCATTAAAGGTTAAATCAAAGGTGTCTGGTAGAAATCTAGAAGCAGACGTAAACCAAAATATTTGGTCATCAAAAACAGTTAATATGAATATTAAAACTGGTACTTTCAAAGTGCAATCTGCTCCAAATAGCAAAGTCTACATTAATAATAAATATGTAGGAACCTTGAATGACAAGGGAGAAAAGACATTCAAAGATTATCCAATTATCGGAAATATGACTTTATATATAGAAGGCATCTTTAATGGTAATAAAGAACATTCTGAAAAAGTTACTGATTTAGCTGATGCATTGAATGATGAGATCCCTGTACTAGATAGCTCTGATGCACAAGATAGTGCAGATGTTGTAAAAAAAGATGGTGACTATGTAGTAATTCCTCAATGGAAAAATCTTGTCAGCAAAGATAATGCTAGAAGTCTTTTAGAAAATAATATTCAATCTCCTATAACATCGAATTTTGTCGATGGAGGAACAAATAAAGACTATGGTGATTTAAAAAAATTAACTGATGGTTGGAATGATAATGATAATATTTCTGATTATAAAGTAAAAGTTGAAATTGAATCTATTCTTCCAGCAGGAGATGATTTGAGTCAAGTAAACTATAAAGTTACTTACACATTTAATAATAATGACGGAGGAAAGACTCAGATCATGGAATTCAAAGGTGGAATTATCAAATACTCTAAATCTGATGGTGATAAAATTAAAACTATTGGTGTTGGGAAAATGATCAAACAAGCTACATATTGATGAAAGTAGCGATGACAGTGATAATTAAAATTTAAGTTAGTTGTAAACCGTGTTGCAGATAGCAATGCGTTTTATTTTGCATTTGTTTTAGTTTTACTGTATTATTGAAATATAACAGCAGAAAAAGGAGCGCTAAATGATGAACAGCATTTTAGATGTAAGAAACATCACTAAAACTTATGGAAAAAAAGGGCAAAAACAATATCAAGCTTTAAAAGGAATTTCTTTTACTATTAATAAAGGTGAATTCGTTGGGATTATGGGGGCTTCTGGTTCTGGAAAAACTACATTATTGAATATTTTATCAACTTTAGATAAACCTACAAGTGGTGAAGTTATTGTAAATGGACAAAACATTGCAGACTTATCTAAAGATAAGATGGCTGATTTTAGAGGGCAAGAAATTGGTTTTATTTTTCAAGACTTTAACTTATTAGAAAACCTCTCTAATAGAGAAAATATTGCTTTACCATTAAGTTTAAGAAATATTAATGCCAAAAAAATAGACGCTGCAGTAGATCAAATTGCCAAAAAATTAAATATTTTTGATCTTTTAGATAATTATCCAGCTCAAATTTCTGGTGGACAAAAACAACGTGTCGCATCAGCACGAGCTTTAGTTCATGATCCTGCAATTTTAATGGCAGATGAGCCAACAGGAGCTTTAGATTCAAAAAGTGCACGCAGCTTATTAGATACAATGTCAACTTTAAATAAAGAAGATCAAGTTACTACTTTAATGGTTACTCATGACCCATTTTCAGCAAGTTTTGCACATAGAATATTGTTTATTAAAGATGGAAAAATTGATTCTCAATTAGTTAAAGGCGAAAAATCTAGAGCGCAATTTTATCAAGAATTAATTACTCACCTTGGTAACTTTGTAGAATAAGGTAGGTGCAAGTAATATGATATGGAAATTATCTTTAACTGGATTAAAAAGCAGATTTAAAGATTATTTAGTCTTATTTTCTGGCTTGGTAATCACTAGTAGTATTTTTTATATGTTTTCAACATTAGCTATGAATTCTAGCTTTTTACAAAATGATGTGAATATGAAATTTAGCTTTACTTCATTTATATTTGTTATGGGGGAAGTGTTACTATCAATTATTACATTAGTCTATGTTATATATGCTAATAACTTCTTGCTTAGTATGAGACAAAAAGATTATGGAATGTATATGATGTTAGGTGCAAAAAGCTCCAAAATTAGATTATTAATCTTTTTAGAAACTCTAGTTGTTGGTACATTGGCTACAGCTGCTGGAATAGTAATTGGATTTTTCTTAACTCAATTAGTTGCCACCTTGATTATTAAACAATTAAATCTACCAGTTGCTCATTTTAATCCGATTTTTTCAAAAGCCATCTTAGCAACCCTATTATTTTTTGTGATTTTGTTTTTACTAGCCGCAATTTTTAATGCGATAAAATTAACTAAAAGTAATGTAATTGACTTAATTCACGAAGATTCCCGTCCTATCTCAATCATCAAAAATAAAAAATGGCGCATAATTGAAGGGCTATTAGGAATTGTTTTGTTAGTTAGTGGCTATATAGCTATGGGGCAGGTAAAATTATTACTATTAAATAGTGTATGGATTGCTTTAATTACAATAGTTATAGGGTCATATTTTATCTTTGATTCTTTGTTTGTCATAATAATTGACTGGCTACGTCAAAAGCATGCTTATCTGTATAAAGGATTACGTAGTTTTACATTAGGGCAATTAAAGTTTAGATTGCATGATTATACTAGAATTTTGTCAATTATTTCAATTATGTATGCACTAGCATTAGGTGCTTTAACAGTTGGACTTAACTTCAATGGTATACGTGATCAAGTATTAAAAGCCGAATATTATGATGCAGTAGTATTAACTCATGATAAAAAAATTGATCAACAAATAAATAAACTTCCAGTTACTAAAACTAATACTTATTCTTATAAAACTAATGGTCATGATGCATACTTTTTAAAACCTGAATTAAAAAAACAGCCTGTCAAGTATCAACTATTTAATGTAAAAAATGATAACAGTATCTCTTATAAAACTATTACTTTAAATATTAATGATATTCCTAAAAAAGGTTCAACAGCTTACAAGTTTTTTGACCAGTATATAGAAAATGGCACACCAAATACTAAATTGCATTTAGTAAATGAAGCAGAATTTTCTAAAATAAATATGCATACTAAACAATTGCAGTTGCTCACAATTAATAATTTTAAACAACATTATCAAGCTATATCAAAATTAAATAAACTCCAAATAGCTAAAAATCCTAGCCTTCAAATGCAGCTGAGTACAACTAAAGCAAGTAGTTATGAGCTGGTTTCAAGTATGGTGTCTGGTTTTGAATTTATGGGATTTTTCTTAAGTCTTGCATTTTTGGCAATGCTTGCTTCTACTTTAATGTTTAAAGTGTTAAGCGGAGCACCTAGTGATCAAAGACGCTATAAAATGCTTTATAAATTAGGTACCAGAACTAAAGTATTAAAACGATCAATTAGAAAAGAGTTGTTAATTTTGTTTGCGACTCCTGCTATTTTAGGAATGATAGATGTAGGATTTGGATTACAATTATTTAAATCGATTTTGCCTAATCCATATCACAATCTGTGGATTCCTTTTACTATTTTTGTAGTGCTGTATGCTTTGTATTATTTATTAACAGTTAAACTGTATGAGATAATTGCTTTAAAGTTACATAATTAATAAGACATCCTTGAGTGAAATAGCTTGGGGATGTTTTTTGATGGATAAATTAAAAAAATAAAGTGCTATAATTCAATCAACTTAATTGAGATGAAAGGATATAAAATGGATCGTAAGAAAATTTCTGAATTTGTAAAAATGCAGCTGTCTGACGAAATGACAGGACATGATTATTGGCATGGGATGCGAGTTGCAAAATTAGCACAAAAATTATTTTTGGAAGATATTAAAACTTATACACAAAAACAACTCGATATTATTTATACAGCAGGATTTATTCATGACACCATTGATGAAAAAGTCTGTGACAATCCTCGAAAAGTATTAATTGCAATTAATAAGTTACTAAAAGAAGTTAACTTTGAAATGGCAGATATTGAAAATATTTTATATACAATTCAAAATATGTCATTTTCACATAATATTGAAAAACACCATAAATTATCTATTGAAGGACAATATGTTCAGGATGCTGATAGAATTGAGTCATTGGGAGCTATGGGGATTGCTAGGGCATTTGTGTATAGTGGACGTCATCAAGATCGTATATATGATCCTAATGTGCCTGTTGTGCAACTTGTTGATAAGCAGCAATATCGTCATCATAAAGAAACTACAATTAATCACTTTTATGAAAAGTTATTTAGATTAGAAAAACTGATGAACACACCTTCAGCAAAGAAATTAGCTAATAGTAGAACTCAATATATGAAAGACTTTGTGGATGAATTTATGCGTGAGTGGAATGTGGAATAAAGACAATAATTTTTGATTATTAAGATTTTCTAAACTGACAAAAATATTTGGTCTGAAAATAGATTTTTTGCGTACTTATTATTTAGAGGGCAAATTTGATTTTTGCCTTACTTTATAATTAGGAGGAAACCTCATGGAAATGAATGAGATTTTTTCAAGACAGATTGAAAATCCGCGTATTACGGATGACTTGTTATTTCGCAATGTTATCGAAAAAGGTGATAATTGCTTGCATTTATTGCAGGCAATTTTCCCTAAGTTAGGGATTGTGTATATGGACTTTGAAACTCAAAAGCATGCTAAGCTAGATAAGCACTTCAAGGGATCGATCTTATGAATGGTAAAATAGAGATAGATAAAGACAACAAGTTTATTAACAAACTTCAAAAAGACATGAATTAATAATACTTTTTTAAAATCTGATGTAATTGTAAAATTATGTCAGATTTTTTGAATAGCTATAATTTTCGTAAAATGCTATTATGAAAGCAGTTTTATTAATAGATAAAGGGAGGATTTATAGATGCAAAACCCTACAGTTCGTGGTGGAGCAGGTAATATTATTGAACCAAATACTTCTGCTCGTATCCAAGATAATTTATATTTAGCTGTTAACTCAAAATGGCTAGAGCAAGCAAAGATCCCATCAGATCGCTCTAGAACAAGCTCATTTGATACAATTGATCAAAATGTTGAAAAGCACATGATGCAAGATTTTGCCGATTTTGCCGATGGTAAAAAAACTGCTGATAATGCAGAACTTGCTAATAGTGTTGAGTTATATAAGATCGCTCGTAATTTCAAAAAGCGTAATGAAGATGGAGCTAAGCCAATTCAAGCAGATCTTGCATTACTTGAAGGACTACGTGATTTTAGCGACTTTAATTTAAAGGCACCCGATTTAGCAAAAGCTGGCTTTGCTATTCCAATTGACTTTGATGTAGAACCTGATATGAAAAATACTAAGGTTAATGTTGTAAATACATCAGGTCCATCGGTATTTTTGCCAGATACAACAACTTACAAAAATAAAGAAGCTAGCGAAAAATTATTAGGTGTCTTGCAAAAGCAATCTGTTAACTTGCTAGAAATGGCAGGAGTAGATTCTAAAAAAGCACAAAAATATGTGTCTGATGCTTTGAAATATGACCAAAGAATTGCCAAGGTTGTTAAATCTTCTGAAGAATGGGCAGACTATCCCGCAGCTTATAATCCATATAAGATTGAAGACTTTAAAGCTAAGTTCAAAGAATTCAAGATGGATTATTTCTTAGATGAACTATTCGGCAAGCAACCAGAAAAAGTAATCGTTGCAGATCCTAGATACTTAGATAATGCAGACAGTATGTTGAATGAAGCTAGCTTTAATGAGATTAAAGGCTGGATGATTGTGAAGTTCATTAATGCAGTAGCAAGTAAACTTTCACAAAAATTCCGTGAAGCTGGATTTCCATTTGCTCAAGCTCTGTCAGGTCAACCTGAATTAAGTAGCGGTGACAAGCAAGCTTACCATATTGCAAATAGTGTCTTTAGTGAAGTAGTTGGGATCTATTATGGTAAGACATATTTTGGCAGTGATGCTAAAAAAGATGTCTTAGAAATGATTGATAAGATGATCAAAGTTTATAAACAACGTATTATGAACAATGATTGGTTATCAGAGGCTACTAAAAAACAAGCCGTTGTTAAATTAGAAGCAATGGTATTAAAAGTTGGCTATCCAGAAAAAGTTGAAGAAATTTATAAACGCTACAAGATAACTCCAGAACTAGAAGGTGGCACGCTATATAGCAATTTGCGCGCAGCTGGAATAGAAGCAATTAAATATAACTTAGAACAATTGCATAAAGAAGTTGATCGCACTATTTGGGCAATGCCAGGTAATTTAGTTAATGCATGTTATGATCCATCAAGAAACGATCTAACATTCCCAGCAGCAATCTTGCAAAAGCCATTTTATGATTTCAAGCAAACCCGTAGTGAAAACTATGGTGGTATTGGAGTAGTTATTGCACATGAAATTTCACATGCCTTTGACAATAATGGTTCTCAATTTGATGAATATGGAAATATGAAGAACTGGTGGACTAAGGCAGATTATGCAGAGTTTAAAAAGAGAATCCAAGCTGAAATTGATTTGTTTAATGGCATTCAATATGGTCCAGTTAAGTTAAATGGTAAACAAATTGTGTCAGAAAATATTGCTGACCAAGGTGGATTAACTGCTGCAATTCAAGCGCTAACTGATGAAGGGGATGGAGATTTCAAAGAATTATTTGAAAACTTCGCCAGAGTATGGGCAACAAAGCAATTAACTGATTCAATTAAGACACAAGTTGCAGTTGATGTTCATGCGCCAGGTCCATTGCGTGCCAATGTTCAATCACAATGCCAAGAAAAATTCTATGAGACATTTGATGTTAAACCAAGTGATGGGATGTATCTAGATCCTGATAAACGAGTAGTAATTTGGTAATTAATTTTTATAAGACAAAGTCATCTGTAAGAAGGTGGCTTTTTTAATATAAAAAGTTACTTATAATTAAACAATATTGTTACAAATATGTTACAAAACTGAAAACTTATGTTTGAACTTGCATATTAACAAAAAATGAATGTCTTTGTGAGACTAAGAGCATATAAGGTTCCAACGCACTTATAAAATTACAAAAAATTGTTTATAAAAACTTATAGCCGAAAAAATTATATTACAAATTCAAAAAAAGCGTATAAAAGCTTTGATTTTATAAAAAGTCATTGTATAATTTAAGACGTGGTAAGTAATAAGACTATGCTTCAGGCGTGAGCCTGTACAGCATGCTAGATGTTCAGCAAAGAATTACTACCTCGTCAGTCTTATAAGCTGACGTATCTTTGCTCCAATATCTTTGTACATTATGGGCTTATATCTTTTGGAGCCTTATGTCCTATTACATTTTTTATTACACAAGGAGGAAAAGACCACATGAAGAAAAATTTGAAATTCGTTAGCGCTGCTGCTGCTGCTTTACTTACTGTCGCTCCTGTAGTTGCTTCTACTACTGCTCCAGTTTTTGCTGCTGATGCACCTGCTACACAAGAAACTACACAATCTATTCAATTGGAAGCTACTAACGCTACCCAATGGGTTAAAGCTGGTGCTGCAGTTAACTCAGTACAAGTAACTCCAACTATGACTGTTGGTTCTGTTGTTCCTGGTACTACTAAAGTTATTAAAGCTTCATCACCTGCAGGCAATGCTGGTGGTCCTGTTGAATTAACAGATACTTTAGAAGCAGGTAGTTCATATTCTATCGGTGCTGTTGTTGCTGTTAGTGGCTTAAAGCCAGGTCAAACATATAAATACACTACTTACAACTCAACTACTAAGCAATTAGAAGAGACTACTAAACAAGCTTCATCTGATGGTGTTATTGGTGCTGTTTACGTAGTGATTAATGTTAATGCATATGACTCAAATGCTGCAGATATGCCATTCTTTACTAATGCAAGCTCAAACAACACTATTACTAATGGTGGACAAGCTTCAGCTGTCGTAAACAATACATACGATGACAAGGGCAACAAGACCGCTATTCACTCAGTTAACTCTGTATTAGCTGAAGCTGAAAAAGTTGTTAAAGCAAACAATGGTCAAATTATCACAACTACTGCTGACATCAAGGCTCAATTAGCTAATGAAGGTATCAGCGTAAACAATGGTGGTGGCTTTAACGCAACTGCACCTTACTACATTACTTTGACTGCTAAGAACTACACTAGTGGTAAGACTGCTACTGTTGTTATTGCATTCAACACAGCTATCTCAAACGATGATTACCCAATCATTGGTTACATGGCTCAAAGTGGTAAAGTATTTGCACCATTACAACAAGGTGACAAGACTTTAGGTACTTACCCTGTACAACAAGTTGCACAAGGTACTAAGAATTACAACCCAGTTAAGTTGTTCAAAGCTGAAGTAAGTTCTCAATACAAGAGCAGCTTCACTGACATCTTAGTTACTTCAAACAACGTAAATACTGATGTTCCAGGTATGTACAGTGTAACTGTTAAGGCAACTAACCCAGCAGGTAAGACTACTTCATTTACATTCCCTGTATACGTAACTAACGGTCAAGGTATCTACCAAACTGTTAACTACGTACCTGGTTACTCAGTATTAGTATGGAACATTTACGGTGACAAAGTTGCTTACAACAAAAACGGTTACTCAAAACAACTGGCTGGTACTCAAGTTAAGACTTTTGATACTAAGATGATCGATGGCGTATCTTACACTAGAGTTGGTTCAAAGACTGCTAACACTTGGATTCAAACTCAATACTTAGATGGTTCATGGAGCCAAAACTCAAACACTTCTTCAAACTCATCAGCACAAGCTGGTCAAGAAGAAGCAATGAGTGGTGTAATCGTTGTTAAGTACAATGGTATGGGTGGCGTAAACTTGTTAAACAACAAGGGTCAATACCAAGACCAATACGTAAAGAACGGTAGTGCATTCAAGGTATTTGGTAAGATGACATTAAACGGTAAGACATACTACCGTTTAGGTACACAAAATCAATGGATCCCAGCACAATACGCTGTAATTCGTTAATTAGACTGAATAAGTCAAAGCAAAAAGACGATGCAAACGCATCGCCTTTTTTTATGAAAAAGTTTCATTATTAATGGTGGAGTAAATTGGATTTATTAGTTTGGGTAATACTAGTAGTGTGTTGGATAGGATTATTAGTGCTTTTTAAACAATCAGCTATCAATGGTATATATTTTTGGATAGGTAGTATTGGACTATTTTTATTAGCTGGAGCTATTTTACAAAAACTATATTTAATTAATAAAAGTACTGTTCATAATTTCTTACAACAAATATTCAGCTTCAATAGATTTTGGCTTCCTAATGGTTATAATATTATGCAAAGGTTAATGTTTTCTGGCTCTCAAAGCCAATTTTTTGAATATGAATGTTCTGGATTTTTAGAATCACTAGCATATGTAAGCATTATGGTATATTACCCGTTGTTTACCACTCTTGAAAAAATCAGCTTAAGTATAATAGGAATCTTATTAATAGAGCTATTCAACTTTATCAGAATAATAGAAGTTATGTTAGTTCTAAACTATATTGGTCAGCAAGGATTCTTTATTTCATATGCAATTATTGGTCGTTTATTATATTATTGCTTAGTTATTTGCTTATTTTATGAGATATTTACTAAGCAACAAATTATTCGAGGTAAAGTCTAATGCATACTGAATTAATTGAAGTTAGCTTTTGGATATCATGGTTGATTGTGCCAATAATTTTTGAATTTTTACCTGCTTGTTATAGCTTCGTTACTTTATTAACAGCTAATATTCATTTTAAAAACCTGATTAAACCAATTAAATTACCGTTTATTACCTTAATAATTCCTGTTTATAATTCTGAAGATACTATTTTTAACTGTATTGCTTCAATTGATAAGTCATCTTATCCTAATAAATTAATAAAAGTTCTAGTGGTTGATAATCAAAGTAGTGATTCAAGTCTAGCAGTATATAAAGGGACTCGAGAAAAATTCTCTACTCTAAATATGCAGTGGTTGTCTACTGATAAGGGAAAAGCACGTGCTTTAAATAGTGCTATCTATAATTCTATTGGTAAATATGTAATTCACATTGATAGTGATGGTGTGTTGCACAAAGATGCTTTAATGAACATGATAGTTGAATTTGAGAACGATCCATCTATTGATGCTTTAACTGGTACTATTCTCACTCAAAAAGAATTGATTGATACCACAAAAGGTAAATTCTTAAAATTTATTAGAAAAAATGAATTTTTTGAGTATGCCCAGTCATTTCTTGCAGGAAGAGCAACAGAATCTCAAAATGATCATTTATTTACAATGTCTGGAGCCTTCTCTGCTTTTAGAAAAGAAAAATTGTTTCAAACTAAAATGTATAATATCAGCACTGTTGGTGAAGATATCGACATGACCTTTCAAATTCGATATCAGTTAAAGGGTAATGTATACTTGTGCCCACAAGCATTATTTTATGTATATCCTTTAGATGATATGAATAAGTTATATACACAAAGGCAAAGATGGGAACGTGGAGAATTAGAAGCTCTAAGTTCATTTATGACTAAGAAATCTATTGGAATCCATATGTTTTTCAAAAACTTCGTAGTTAGAAGATTATTGATTGATCACACCATCTTATTAATTAGATTGATCTGGTTATTTGCGCTTATTTTGATGTTAAGTTATGGATATTCATGGTATGTATTGTTAATCTCCTTTGTAGTTCTTTACTTATTTTATGTAGGATTATCTGCACTTAATTACATCAATATTGCACATTTTCTGAAGAATTTCCCTGATAATCGTAAGTATTATTTGAAGAACTGGTACATTTTAGCAACATTACCTTTGTATTACATTCTTTGCAACTTCATTCAAAGTATTGGTATTATAAATTCAATGAATTCATCAGCACAATGGACAACTACTTCATTTTCTGATGAGATGAAACAAGTAAAAGCTACTTTTAAAAAGATATTTCATAAATTTAGGAAATTAAATCATGATAACTAAAAGTTATAGAATAATCACATTTATAAATTCATCTTCTGCTATTTCAGTCGGTTATATGCTTGGAAAGAAAAAGACTCATACTTATGAAGTGATCTGCAGGATTCAAACTAAAGATTTTGTAGAATTTAGTGTATTAACTTCCAAAATACAAGAAGTAACTTCAAAATTTGACAATCAATATTTGAATAGGATGACAGAATTTGCTGGTAAAAAGCCAACTGTTGAAAACTTAGCTCAAGTTTTATTTGATAAAATCAACCAGAACCTAAAAACAATTTCAGGCAAATTAATATTTTTACAAATATCGATTTCTCCAATAGAGTCATATTGTATTGAAGATAAATAATTTACTTGAGCATACAAAAAAGGCGATGCGTTTGCATCGTCTTTTTGCTTTGACTTATTCAGTCTAATTAACGAATTACAGCGTATTGTGCTGGGATCCATTGATTTTGTGTACCTAAACGGTAGTATGTCTTACCGTTTAATGTCATCTTACCAAATACCTTGAATGCACTACCGTTCTTTACGTATTGGTCTTGGTATTGACCCTTGTTGTTTAACAAGTTTACGCCACCCATACCATTGTACTTAACAACGATTACACCACTCATTGCTTCTTCTTGACCAGCTTGTGCTGATGAGTTTGAAGAAGTGTTTGAGTTTTGGCTCCATGAACCATCTAAGTATTGGGTTTGAACCCATTCATTAGAATCTTTTGAGTTAAGTCTAGTGTAAGATACACCATCAACAGTCTTAGTATCAAAAGTCTTAACTGCTGTACCAGTGGCAAGCTTCTTATTAGCATAAGCTACTTGGTTACCGTAAACGTTCCAAACGTTAACTGCGTAGCCAGGTACATAGTTAATTGTTCCATTAAGACCTGAAGCAGTAACTACAACTGTACGAGTAACAGTAGTTGTTAAACCTGCTGGGTTAGTAGCACTTAATGTAACTGAGTAAGTACCAGGTACATTTACGTTTACATTGTTGCTTGTAACAAAGATTGACAAAGCATCTGAGTTATTGGCGTTAACTTGAGCTTTAACACCTTCAGTACCAGTAAAGGCCTTGTCACCAACTTTAACAGTTTGTGTTGAAATCTTACCTTTTACTACTTTTTTACCTTCAACAGCTGCCTCACCAATTGTAATTAATGGGTAACTTGAGTAATCAGCATTGCTTGGTGCAAATGGAACCTTAACAGAAGCTGTCTTACCATTTGCTTGGTTGTAACCAGTTAAGCTTACATAGAAACCATTTTCTGGTGCAGAAAAGCTACCATTTGCAGCAACTTTAATACCTTGGTTTTCTAATTGGGTTTTAACATCAGCAGTTGTTGTTGTAATCCAACCATTTTGGTTTTTTGCAGAGTTTGGAACGAAGTTAACTTGATTCTTAGCTTCATTTAAAACTTGATCAAGAGTTAAAGTACCCTTGCTACCATCTATTACTACACCATCACCAGGAACTGAAACAATACCTGAGTAAACAACTTGGTTATGCTTATTAGTGAAGTAAGGGTTGCCTGGTAAAGCTGAATCAATAGCTGTTAATTGTCTTGTAACAGTTACAGGAGATTCAGCAACACCTTGTGCATTAGCTTCAATTACTTGACCATTAATGTTGTAGTAATCACCAGCTTGTAATCCACTTAATTGAACAGTAGCTGATTGGTTGTAAATCCATGTATTGTGGAAACTATCAGTAGGAGCTACTGGAGTTTTCTTAGCATCATTTTGAGTAAGTGTAACCTTTGATACGTTTGCAGTACCCAAACTTGTAGCTACTGGGAATGATGAGCTGTTTAAGTAATCAGCAACTTTAGCAGTAACATCTACAGTTGTGCTTGCAGGTGCACTTACATTTACATTAATAGCATTGTCAGCATCTTTACCAGAATTATCACCTTTTGCGAATACAGTAGCTGCAGGGGTCACTGCGGTAGCAACTACAGGAGCGACAGTAAGTAAAGCAGCAGCAGCAGCGCTAACGAATTTCAAATTTTTCTTCATGTGGTCTTTTCCTCCTTGTGTAATAAAAAATGTAATAGGACATAAGGCTCCAAAAGATATAAGCCCATAATGTACAAAGATATTGGAGCAAAGATACGTCAGCTTATAAGACTGACGAGGTAGTAATTCTTTGCTGAACATCTAGCATGCTGTACAGGCTCACGCCTGAAGCATAGTTGGGTGGGTGGGAGGTTATCGCGTGTTGAAAAATCATATAGGTATTAATAAAGCACATTTAAAATGCGTACTTGAAATTGTTTATGCTTTAAATATTTGACACTTTTTGAAAAAAACCTCCTATAACTGTTGATAAATCAGCTTTTTAAGGAGGTTTTATTTATTTATGAATTACCGTAAACTTTTACCATTGAATTAAAACTATTGTAGGGTAGTCAAAAAATTTGTATAATAAGCATATAAAAACAACCGTATGGTCGCACGTTTGTCGTGTCACTAAATGATGGTGGCATTTAGATAATTTGTTTAGTTAAGAAACACCATCCATCAACGATGGTGTTTTTTATTGGATTTACTTGAATCTTTTTTCTCAGCTGATTCAAGTAATTTTTTTGCTTTATGCAATAAATGAATAGCTAAATATAATTTAGTTATTTGATTAACTGTAGAAATCAAACTATTTAGTGATTTCTTGATAATCCTAAAGTTTATTGCCAGCAAAAGGTCTAATCCAAGAAAACCGATAATGCCTCAAAAGTACATGATAACGGGCAACCTCCTTTCTAAAAGAATTCGGCGAATGAATAGACATAAGCACCAACCCCTTTCAAAGATAAGAAAAAGTTGCCACCATCATATCATGACTATTTAATCATGCAGGAACATACAGTTGCTGTATAGATAAAAAATGAAAAATCTTGATATATACTAAACCTTGGCAATTATTACAATCAAGTTCGTTAAGATGGTATAATGTATTATGCTATGGGGGAAAATTGTATGTTAAATCAACCTGAATTAACTGTAATTATGCCGGTTTATAATATGGAAAAATACCTGGGAAGAGCCCTAGATCACTTGGCTCAACAAACAGATTCCAATTTTGAATTATTAATTGTTAATGACGGCTCAAAAGATAAAACTCGCGAAATCGCTGAAAGTTATCGTGATAAATTTAAACATTTTAGAATAATCAATAAAGAAAATAGTGGCTTATCAGATACTCGAAATGTAGGTATGGCTAATGTTCAAACTCCATATTTTACCTTTCATGATGGAGATGATTGGACTGATCCTGACTATACCCAATTTTTTGTGCAAGCATTTCATGATAATCCTGAAGCAGCAATGGTTTGTTGTGGTTTTTGGATTGATTATAAGAATAGCAAAAAATCTATCCCTGCCTCTAAAAAGTTAGTAAATCAAATGTTTTCAAAGTTAGAAACATATCGTTCAATTATCAATGGCCTAGGTTCAATGTGTATGAATAAGGCCTTTGTTTCTCCAGTAAAAGGTTATACCTGGAATAAAGGGTACAAAACTTCAGTGGTGAAAAAGTATAACTTGAAATTCGTTGAAAAGTTAGCATTTATGGAAGACCAAATTTTTAATATCAAATATCTATCTTTAACTGATGGCTTTTATTGCGATAGTAAGCCGCGATATCACTACTGGCAGCGAGATGATAGCATGGTACATAATTTTAATTTGAAGATGGTGCCTGATAATTTTAAAGCTAACTATACTATATTGAAAATGGTATTTAATAGTTTGTTAGCTGAACACAAGCAAAAAAAGCTCCAAGATACTAAAAAGATGATTAGAATTGATGAGCGACCTAGCAACGATTATAAAGGTTAACTATATAATAAAAAGCCATTTCATTGTGAAATGGCTTTTTGCTTTGGTCAAATTATTTATTTAATGTTTTTACCCATTGATTGTGTCCCAAATAATACCAAGTAATTGAACCAATCTTAATGCTTTGACCGTATGGATATGCATGTCTACTTGCTAGATAAGTTGGGGTAGGTTTTTGCAAGTACCAATATGGACTTGTGTAGATGCGCTTGTCTAACATAGTATTATCTACATTTAAAATTCCAGCATGAATGTCAGGATTATCTACTTGATAAAAACTTGCAAACCATTGGTTGCGTCCTAAGTTATATACATATGATCCGTCTTGATATGATCTACCAAAAACTGATGCATTATATAGTTTTCTGTTTTTAAGTGGGTCACTGAGGTGTTCTGCAGATAATAATAAAGCTGATTTAATGATCCCGTCTTTTCTATCAGTAGGCAAAGCATTTGCTTGATATATAGGGATATCAGTGTTAGGAACAGTTATATTGGGCAAGTCAGGCTTTACTGGTAATGGATTAGGGTTAGTTGGTGTTGTGGCATTTTTTTGCCTAGTATTATCTGGTATTTGTGTAGTTATGGCAGGTTGTTTGCGTGCAACTTCATTAAATAATTTAAAGCTATACTGGTAGATATTATTGATATTTACTTGATATTGATGTCCAGAAATTAAGGCAATATTTCCAGGATAATATGTTAATATCGTTGCAAAATTACCAAAGCCTTCTTTATTGTAGTTTTGAACATTAGTTGCAAAACTCTTTTGCCCAGTATCTAAATCGGTAATGGTAATTTGAGGGGTAGTGGTAATTACTTGATCGACTAGATATAACGACCATGCAATATTAGATCCTTGCAACAACTCAATTGGGAATAATCCATTACTTGGATATGTGACAGTAGTCTTTGCAGGAGCACGTAAAGCGTCGGTGATGTTGATAACGCGCTGGACTGAATAGCGATACCCATTAGTTCCATAGGCAGCACCAATCCCAGTTGTAGTAAGAAAAGGCGATAATAACCAAGCTCTATGTCCAGTATCTTGTCCAGATAAATTATAACTATCAGTTAATAGGTCTGTAATTACATCTCCAGCAGATTCATTTGATACATTAAAGTTTAAGTTAGAATTAGCAGTCGCATCTTTTGCAATATTCCAATTTAAATCAGAAATCCATGTAGGTTGTTTTTGGTCAGGTAATCCATGCAAATTTACAAATGGATTAGCGTTCATTGACGCCATAACGCTGGCTGCGACTTGGGCGTTATCATTAGATACTTTGTCTGCAGCAATTGCGGGTAAATTAAATAAGCTGCGGTAATAATTAATATAAGCTAATTGACTATCAATATAAGCTGGCTTTAAAACGCCTGAACTAAATGGGGCGGATAAGTGTGGTTTTATTTGATATAAGTTTTGGCTAGAATAGGGAGTTTTATCTAATGCAGCATAATTATTTTGAAATTGGTGTATTGAATTAACTTCACTAGGTGTGAAAGTTGCAGCTTGTATAAGCTGTTGATTAGTTGATAAAATACTACTTGAAGCTAATATAGAAACACTAGCTAATATAGTCAATAAGGATTTTTTTATTTTCATAATTGTAATCCCCCTTATTAAATATTTTAGCAGATTATCTGTGTTAGTTTTTGATATCAATAAAAATTAAAAATTTATCAATGAATTTCAAATTAATGAAGCTATTAATTCAAACTTTGCGTATAATATAGGGGTTGAACACTTAAAGGAGTAAAAAGATGACTGAAAAAACCCAAATTGGTTTAATTTTTGGCGGTAATTCTTCAGAATATGAAGTTTCAATTATTTCTGGCCGTAATATTTATAAAGAAATCGATAAAAACAAATATGATGTCCACCCAATGTGGTTAACTAATGATAATTATTTAGCAAATGAAGCTGATTCACTTAGAGTATTAAGTGATCCATCATACACAATAGAAAATCCTCATAACAAACCTAATATCTCTAACTTAGCTAACATGGCTAAATTACCAGAATTAGATGTGATTTTTCCTATAGTTCATGGTAATTTGGGCGAAGATGGATCATTGCAAGGCTTATTTAGATTGATTGATAAACCTTTTGTAGGAGATGATGTGTTAGCTGCTGCCGTTACAATGGATAAGGAATTCACCAAAATTCTAGCACAACGCGTAGGCGTTCCTGTTGCTGATTGGGTTGCAATCAAGCGCCCAGAATTTGATGATAAAGCAAATCAAAAGCTTAATTATAACTATATTGTTGAACAATTAGGCAGTAATATTTTTGTGAAACCATCTAACCAAGGCTCTTCTGTTGGTATTAGTCATGTTCAAAAACAAGAAGAATATTTACCTGCCTTGCAAGAAGCCTTTAAATATGATGACAAAGTCTTAGTTGAACAAGCAATTGATGGAACTGAAGTAGAAACTGCAGTTTTAGGCAATGATAAGCCAATCGTATCGGGTGTCGGTCAGATTATCAATGAAGTAGGAACATTTTATACTTACAAAAACAAATATGATGCTTCATCAACTACTAAGTTGCAAATCCCTGCAGATTTACCAGAAGATGTAGTGCAAACTGTGCGCAATAATGCATTAAAGATTTACCAAATAACCGAATGTAGCGGTATGGCTAGAATCGACTCAATGCTTACAAAGGATAATAAAGTAATCTTCAATGAACTAAATGCTTTACCTGGATTTACTAATATTAGTATGTATCCTAAATTATTTGAACAAGCTGGCATTAGCTATCAAGATCTGATTACTAAGTTGATTGAACTAGCTCAATCCCGTTATGCCCACAAAAAAACCTTGCTACATAAGCCAGAATAAAGAGTGATAATATTGAATAAAGATAATGAATTACTAGCGCCATCTGCTGCTGCTAAAGAATTAAAAATTAGTGTTGCAACACTGCGTAAATATTCTCTAATTGTAGAAAAAATTGCGAATAACTCAAATTACTATGAACGCACCAAGCAAAAAGCGCGTCTATATAGTCAAAAAAATATTGATGATTTAAAGGCTTTTCACAACTTATCACATACTAGTGGATTGACTTTAAAAGAAGCGGCTCAGCAAATTTTTGGAATTACTGATAAAAAACAAGAAGATCAAAAAAAACAAGTTGCTGCTGAAAAAAAACAAGCAGAAGCTTTGCTTGATACTCATCAAGTAGTTAAGTTATTAACAGCACTGCAGCAAACAATTGCTAATCAAAACCAAGCAATTGCTAAATTGCAAAATCAATTAAATGCTATCCAAAATCAAAATAAGACTTTACTTGATGAACAAAAAAAGCTTGCGGCTCCTGAACTACCTGATATTTCAGGAATAGTTGATGCAACAGAGCTGAAAGAACCAAAATCTAAAGAACAAAAACGTGCAGAAGTTCAAAAAGATTTTGATAAAAGTGAAGATCAAGTTAGAGGAGAGATCCTGCAAAGATCTCAAGAAAATGCAGCTAAAAGAGCACGTGAAAATGTACATCGAACTTTAGCTGATATGCAGATTCCCAAGAAAAAACATTGGTGGGATATCTTTTTTCACTAATTAAGAATATTTAAAGGTGCCTTTAGTTGAGGTGCCTTTTTATTTTAGACTATAAAATATAGAGAGAAGAAAAGAAGGCGATAATGAAATGATGCACCTAAAAAAAACTAAAACTTGGATAATATTTTTTACTGTTATATTAGGATTAGTTGCTACAGCAATTACTTATTTTAATACTAAAGGAGCTTATGATGTAGCAACAATTACAGGCAATATTGTAGATAGATTAGATACTAAAGTTGAAGATGCATATCAAAATCATGACCAAAAAAGGATCCAAACAATTCATCTAAAAATTTTGTCAGGAAAGCACAAAAATAAAACTTATACAGTCAACAATTACTATTCTCCATCTCAATTAACTACACAAAAATATCGCGCACATGAAAGAGTGCTAGTTTCATTTAATAAAAATCAGCCAAATCTAATTAGTCCAAAAAGAGATTGGGTATTAATTTTAGCTTTGACAATATTATTGGCATTAATGTTCACAGTTACTGGTAAACATTCAGTCTTTTTGATTTTATCAATGATTCTTAATTGGCTTTTATTTTTCATGGTAATTTACTTTGACGTAAAAGAAAATGGAACCCAGACTTTCTTAATTTATGGTTTAGCTGCCTTTGTCTTTGCCTTTATATCTTTATTAATAGTTCAAGGATTTAATAAAAAAATGCTTGCGACATTTATAGCGACTATCTTAGGAGTGTTTGTTTCATTTGGCTTATGCTATTTAGTAATGCATTTAACTCATGAAAGTGGAATGAAATATGAAACTGTTGACTATGCCACCCAAAATCCGCGTTCATTATTTTTAGCACAAAGTATTTTAGGGGTCTTAGGTGCAGTTATGGATGAAGCAACGGATATTGTGTCGAGTTTAGCCATGCTTGCTAAAACAAAAACTGATCTGACTTATAAGCAATTATGGAACAGTGGTAGAACCATGGGGCAAGAAATCATGGGACCATTAATCAATGTCCTGGTATTAATTTTTATGGCAGAAGCATTGCCGATGTCAATTTTATATTTAAGAGATAATAATACATTAAGTTCTACTTTCCAATTTACTTTGTCATTAGGTGCAGTCCAGAGTGTAATCTCTGCTATTGGAATTGTATTAACTGTGATATTTGCGACCTTATGCAGTTTTATTTTCTTGCACAAAAATGAGGTGAAACAATGAGTACATTAATAGTCTTATGTATAATTTTGTTTATTTTGATGATCATAGTTGGTGGAAAAACTGGCTTTCGTAGCTATTTAAGTGTGATTATAAATACTGCATTATTAATTTTGGTTGCGATATTAATTTCTTGGGGAATTAATATTTTAGCGTTAACCATTTTGTTTGTACCATTAAAATTAGCAACAATAATTTTTTTAGGAACACATGATTATAAAGTAGCCAAAAATTCTTTTATAAGTGCGCTAATTGTATGTTTAATCACAGGTGTAATTATTGGTCTTATGCAGTATTTAGCACAAGCTGCAGGATTTGGTTCAGAAGCTGGAGAGGAGTTAGTTGGCTTGTCGGATCTACCAGGGTTGAGTTATCCATTAATTAGCGTTACTGTAGCATTGTTCAGTACTTTAGGTGCAATTGCAGAAGCGTCAGTCGCAATGAGCTCTGGCTTGTTAGAATTGAGCAAACACAAGGTATTAACACATGATAGATTAATTGAAACTGGTAATGAAATTGGTAGTGATATTTTAGGGACTGCAATGAATACTATTTTATTTGGGATGTTTGGCAGTTTTTTACCCCTGTTTATTTGGTACTTTAGACTTCATTATTCACTAGGAGCAATCTTGAATGATAAGTTGTTTGTAAATGAAGCGTTAATAATCATATATTCATTAATTGCGGTACTTTTGACAATACCATTAACCACAGTTTTACTAGCACATAAACTTGAAAAGAAGGCATAATTATGAAAGTTGAAAATTTAACACTAACTAATTTTAATAATCGTGAATTTAAAGTTGAAACTTATACCCAAGAACAAAATGATGATTTGGTTGAAACAAAACACCCCTTAATGATTGTTTTGCCAGGTGGCAGTTTTAACCATTATGCTAAAAGAGAAGGTGAACCAGTAGCTCTTGCATATGCAAGCAAAGGCTATAATTGTGCCGTAATGTATTACAATTTAGTTCAAGATCCTGGTAAGGTTTATCCAGATGCTGCATTGAGTGGATTGTCATTAATTAGTTATTATCGCCAAAACGCTGAAAAATACCATATTGATCTAAACAAGATCGTTGTATGTGGCTTTTCTGCAGGAGGGCATGTAGCCAGTGCAATTGACTTGTTTGCACATAATAGTGATTTTGCTAAAGCATTTAATTATAAAGAATCAGACGTTGCCCCTAATGCAGAAATTTTAGGTTATCCATTGATTGATGTAATGCAAGTTGGTTTTCCTTTAACTGCAGAACAAAAAGCTGCTTTTCCAAAAGAAAAATATATCTGCAATACAAGTTTAGGAGTTACTAGTAAGACAAGTCCTACTTTTATTTTCCAAGCATGGGATGATCCTACATTAAAAATTGCTAACAGTATTGAATATATTCAGGCATTGAATGCAAAGCATGTAAAGTTTGAAGCGCATTTATTTGATCGCGGAGGACATGGTTATTCTCTTGCAACTAAAGAATTAGTTACTAAAGAAAATGAATGGCAAGATAATCCGCATGTAGCTCATTGGTTTGGGTTAAGTGTTGAATGGTTAAACCATATTTTATAAAACAGGTGCATTAAAAAAGAGATTCGATTTTGCTCGAACCTCTTTTTTGTATTAATTAATTCTTTGGTCTAAAGAAATAAAATTCTTTTGCGGCAACTAAGTTATCACTAGTTTGCAAAACTTCTAGTTTAATAGCTTTTGCATGAACATCTCTTAATCCAACTACCTTGTTTTTGGCATCATTTGACCAAGAAATAATATCTCCATGTGGTTCAAAATTAATTCCATCTAATGAAACACTAACTTTTGCTTTTAAAATACGTCCAGTTTCATCAATGCTTCTTGGAATATAAACTAATCTGCTTAAATCTTCAACTTCTGGGAAAACAAAAGTCAGAGAATTATTTTCTTCGTTGATTTCATCATTTGTAATCCATTCACTAGCAAGCAATAAATCAGTCGCATATGAACTTGGATGATTTGGCTTACTTGATAGTTGGGTTATTAAGTGTACATTTTCAACTGCATAATCTAATTGGTCAGGTTTAGTAATTCCACCAAAAAAATCAGACCATTCAGATACTTTACTGCCATAAATATAGCGCAATCTCATTGTGTAGCGAGTATTAGGGGTTAATTCATGGAAGGTGAAGTTATCTCCACTGATTCCATCATAGATAATTCCATTTACTTCAATTTGAACACGATCAAATGTATGTGGCCAAGCAACAGTTAGGCTATGAGCAGTAGTTTTTTCTTTGAGAATAGTTGCTTGCTGAGGAGTTTTTAATGCAGAATCAATGATTGCATGACTATGTGCTAAATTTGCATAAGAGAAGTTTTTGATTGTAATTTCGATTTTGTTTTCAAAAATATTTCTTGGAGCAAGCTTAACTTGCAAGGCAGGTTGATTATTAGTTTTATAAAAATTAAACGAAGGTGTTGGATTAAATTCAGGATTGAAGTAATAACCTTCTTTTGATTGAGCAAATGATTCTGGAGAACCAAATTCCTCAAATGGAACTACTTCATCATTAATTTTCAATTCTAAACTTCCTGGATAAGCATCACATAATAAATTCAACCATGTACCTTGCATTTCTTTATTTCCAGCTAAAGTACCAGCTGTTTTTTCAATTATGATATGTAAATTAGATTCAAGATAATCACTAGTAATTTTTGTTTCTAGATGTTGCTTGCTATAGCTGATCTGACTGCTGTCAGTGTATGTAGTAGTTGAAGTGTGCCCATGAGGATAAATAGTAAAAATACGTGATCCTTGGTTCAAAATAGCTCCACTGCGAATAAAGACAGGTAAATGCCACAATGAATATTCAAGATTGTTATATACACGACCACCAGTGAATTTTTGACCAGTAAATAAATCAACCCAAAAAGTATTGTGATCAGGCAAGTATAATTTATCTTTAATTGACATACCTGCTTGATTTTCGCGTCCATTAGTAATTGGAGCAACTAAAATATTTGATCCTAATAAAAATTCATCACTAACTTGTTCAGTGTAGTTAATTTTTTCATGAGGAAATTCTACAAATAATGCTCTCATGACAGGATTGCCAAATTGTGCTTGATAAATTAGATCATAAATATAAGCATTGAATTGATCACGCAAGTTGATATAAGCACGATTGATGCGAGAAATCTTATTATTAAAAGCAAATGGAGTTTTACTATACTCACTAGAAGTATCGTTTTCAAAAAAGATAGGAGTAAATGCTTTCCATTCTAAATCACGTACATTAACTTGGGCGTTGCCACCTCCAGCATTCCCATCAACACTAGCACCAATTATTGGTTGACCAGATAAACTAATACCTAATAATCCTGCAATTTGATCTGGGATGCTGTCCCATTCACCACCATTTGAACCAAAAAGCAGAGCAGCTTGATTTTGAGAGCCAGTTTTTCCATTATTAGCAAAAACAAATGCTCGCTTATTAGCAAGTGAAGCTTTAAGCAGTTTAGCTTCTAATTCAATATCTGCTTGGTTAGTTGCAACTAATCCAGTATTTTGGAAAAAATCAGTATCATCTGTTTTATATATTCCAGGCACTACTCCTCGACCAATTGCATAATCATTGAAGTCTTGCCATTCATCAGAATTATTAGCGGCATTATAATTGGGCACAATCCAGCCCAAATTAAAGCGGAAGTTTTGGAAACGATCGATCATAGCCCTTGCAGAAAAATTATAATTATCTTTTCCATTTAGACTTGATAGATATTGTCCATTAATTGTTTTTTGATAATAATTATTGTCTTCAAATTTAATTGCAGAGCGCAATTTTGGCTTACTATCTTCCCAACTAGTATCTATAAAATTGCCTAAAAATCCTAACTTCAATGCATAATTTGGAAGCATTACGGGCTTTCCAGTTAAGGTGTAAAACTTCTCAATAATTTGTGATGGAGAATCTCCAATTAAATAAAATGCATCAAAACATTCGCTACTATGAGTTAGTGTTGCTGCATGCCCGTGATCCGATTTAAAATCATAGACTCCAGGATTATAAGTATTGTTCAAGATCCCAAATCCAGCATTTGACCAAACAAATGGAATAGGATTAATGACACCACCTGCACCAACAATATTAGTGTTTTTGATTAAGATTTTTTTGTTTTTATGGCTAAATTGCCCACCTTGCAGACCACCACCATAATAAAACTCATTTTCTTGTTGGTTTAAAATTTCTGTAGTTTGACCAAGACCTAATTCAATAGGACTTTTTTCTTTCATGCGATAGCGATGAATTTGTTCATCAAAGATGCTAATTAACACAGGATCTTTTTGAAAAACAATTCGAATATTTTGGCTATGCACAATAAACGCACCATCTGTTGCTTGAGCAGTAGTTTTTTTGAATAGATCATTGTTAAATTTACTTATATCAGAAATAATAGGATTAGATTCATTAAATCGGCCAGTAGGGTCTAAATAAAAGCGAAAAATGCCATCATCTAAAATGAATAAACGTGCAACTTCACCTGTTAAAAAATGTAATTCATAATAATTATTTGCTTTTGTAACGCCGGTCAAACGACCCAATTGGTGTTTGCCAGGCTGCATATTTTCTGTCATTTTCTTCATCTCTAGTTTCTAAAAAATCCTAATACTTATATTATAACCAAAAAAAGATGATATTTTTTTATTTTTTACTATTGACTTAAAGCGGTTTCATGTTATTATTTTGTTAGGTGGTACCAACCAGTTTTAATAAAGGAGAAGTTGAAGATAGATACACCATTGTATCAGCAACTGGTCGCTGATTTAAAACAAAGTTTAACTTCGTATCATTCAAACGATCGACTGCCTTCTGAAAGAGAACTGACGAAGATATACCACGTTAGCCGTAATACTGTTCGTATAGCTCTGAATCAATTAGAGGAAAGAGGATTAATATATCGAGTTCATGGAAAAGGAACTTTTGTAGCTCCAATCTTTGTTAATGAAACAGATTTAAGTTCAATGTACTCGTTTAGTGATCAGATAACAGCAGCAGGTATGATTCCCTCAACTAAATATTTGGACTTCAAAATTATTTCCGCACAACATGAAGTTGCCAAACAATTAAATTTAGATCAAGGAGATCAAGTCTACCGCATGGTGAGACTTCGTTTAGCTGATGATGAGCCGATGATGTATGGTACGAGTTATCTGCCAGTAAAGTTGTTTGCTAGCTTAACTAAAGATGAATTAGAACATCATAATTTATATGATGTTTTAAAAATAAAATATCACCAACAGACAATAATTGCTTTTGAAGATGTAATGGCCAAAAACCTAACTGATAAGCAAGCAAAAATCTTAAGTGTTCATCCAAATGCAGCTAGTTTAGAAATCATCAGACGAACTATTAACGACAAAAACGTAGCTATAGAGTTTACAAAAACGCTAGCTCGTGCTGATAAATTTGTTTACCGATCACGTAAATATAATGATCTGTAACAGTGAGGAAAGGGAAAAAGTAATGTATTCAAAAAGTGATGCTGAATTAACAAAAATGGGTGCAATTATTACCACTCGTGAAATTCAACAACAACCAGAATTATGGCAAGAAACATGGTCAATTTATCAAGAAAATAAATCCAAAATTGTTTCATTTTTAAATAAAATTATTGAAAAATGGGGAAAAGCTCGTGTGATTTTTACAGGAGCTGGAACTAGTGCATATGTTGGAAATACTGTAGCTCCTTACTTAAGCCGTCATGGTGATAGATCAAAATTTACGTTTGAAGCTATTGATACAACTAAGATTGTTTCAAGTCCATTAGATTATTTAGAAGAAGATACTCCAACAATCTTAGTATCATTTGCTCGTAGTGGTAATTCACCAGAATCAGTCGCTGCAGTGCAATTAGCTCAAAAATTAGTTAAGAACTTATACCAAATTGCAATTACTTGTGCACCACAAGGTCATTTAGCAGTTGATTTGAAAGATGATCCAAATGCTCTTGTATTATTAATGCCTATTAGATCATTAGATAAAGGCTTTGCAATGACTGGTTCATTTTCATGTATGTCACTTGCAACGTTGTTTGTATTTGATGAAAGATCAGATGAAGATAAAAAGAAGTATGTAGATACAATTACTGATTTTGGTCATAGTGTAATTGATCGTGAAGAGCAATTGCAATCAATTGTTGATCTTAACTTTGATCGTATTGCATATTTAGGATCAGGTAGTTTAGGTGGTTTAACTCAAGAAGCTCAATTGAAGATCTTGGAGTTAACTGCAGGAAAAATTGCCACAATCTTTGATACTTCAATGGGATTTAGACATGGTCCTAAGTCATTTTTGGATTCTAAGACTTTGGCATTTGACTTTGTATCTAATGAAACTTACACACGTCAATATGACTTAGATATCTTAGATGAAATTAAAGATGATGACATTGTTCCATTAGTAATGGGAATTGGTCAACCAAAGCAAGGTCAAAACTTTGACGGTAAGTTCTTTGCATTTGAAGGTGCAGATTTATTACCAGATGCATATCTAGCATTACCAGATGTTATGTTTGCACAAACTATTGCATTAATGACATCTGTCAAAATTGGTAACACTCCAGATACACCTTCACCTTCTGGCACTGTTAACCGTGTTGTTAAGGGTGTAACAATCCACGAGTTTCAAAAGTAAGAAGGCTAGAATATGACTTATTTCATTCATGCAGACAAGTTCTTTTTAAAAAACCGTACTGAACGTAGAGGATATTTAGAAGTCCAAGATAATGGTAAGTTTGGCTTTTATTATGCTGAAGATGAAAAACCTGCTGGAAAAATTTTAGATTATTCTGGTAAGTGGGTAGCACCAGGTTACGTTGACACTCACATCCATGGGCTAGTTGATGAAGACACAATGAAAAGTGATTGGAATGGAGTGAATAAGATCTCTGAGGCTTTATTAAAAGCTGGAGTTACTTCATGGCTTCCAACAACTTTAACATCAAGTGATGAAGAATTGACTGCGACTTGTGAAAAATTGGCCGCCCATAAAGGTCAAGAAACTGGTGCCAAAATTCAAGGGATTCATTTTGAAGGACCATTCTTCACTGAAGAACATGGTGGAGCAGAAAATCCTAAATATATGGTTGATCCAGATATCAAGTTATTAGACAAGTGGAGAAAAGCATCTGACAACTTGCTGATTAAAATCTCAATGGCACCTGAAAGAAAAGGTAGTAGAGAATTTATTCGGCAAGCAGTTAGAGAAGGCGTAGTTATTTCACTAGGTCACTCAAGTGCAAACTTTGATGAAGCTGCAAGAGCAGTTGAAGCTGGAGCAAGCATGTTTACCCATACTTTTAATGGGATGAATGGATTGTCACAGCATGCACCTAACATTATAGGTGCAGCAATGGCAATGAACTTAGTAGATGATGAATTAATCTGCGACGGCCACCACGTCCAAGAGCCTGTAGTTAAGGCTTTAGTTGAAACAAAAGGTGCAGAACATATAGTTTTGATCACTGATTGTATGCAAGCTGGGATGATGCCAGATGGTGACTATATGCTAGGTGAATTGCCAGTATATGTAAAAGATGGCATGGCTAGATTAAAAGGTACTAATAATTTGGCTGGAAGTATTTTACTTTTGAAACAAGCTGTTAAAAATATAGTTGACTGGAATATAGTTACTCCAGAAAAAGCTATTATGATGGCTAGCTACAATGCCGCAAGAAGTGCTCATATTGCAGATCGTTGTGGCTCAATCATGCCAGATCGAGATGCTGACTTCTTAATTTTGAACCCAGATCTAACTTTAAGTGAAACTTATTTAAATGGTGTTTCAAGATATAAAGCTTAATAAAGTTATCAACTTGGAAGAGTTTGTCAAACTTTTCCAATGATAAAAAATTGGTAAAGCGATAGTGTTTAATTTCCTGAGGGGGAGAGAGTTATGAATATCGTTGGTGTAAGAATTGATGGACGCTTGGTGCATGGCCAAGTTGCCAATCTGTGGACTCCTAAGTTGCAAGCTGACCGCATTATTGTGGTTGACGAAAACGCAGCTAAGAGTGATATTGAAAAAAGTGGTTTGCGTATGGCAGCCCCTGCAACAACAAGGTTAAGTGTTTTATCTGAAAAAGTTGCAGCTGATCATTTGAAAAATGATCGTTATGGTAACCAAAGATTGTTAATCGTTGCTAAAAAACCTGAAATTTTGTTAGAAATGATTAATGATGGTGTGAAGCTTGGTACTATCAATGTTGGGACTATGTCTCAAAGCGAAAATACTACAGCAATCACTAATCAGATCAACGTTGAAAAACAAGATGTTGATACATTTAAAGAGTTAAATGATAAGGGCATTAAATTAACTGCCCAATTAACTCCTAGTGATGATTCACGCGACTTTATGAAATTAATGGATGAGAAGATAAAATAGGGGGATATAACAATGATTGCATGGTGGCAAATACTTCTTTTAACTGCTTATGCTGCATATGAAATTCTTGATGAATTGACAATTTATTCATCATTGAGTCAGCCTGTTGCAGCTGGTTTAATTGCAGGATTAGTAATGGGAGATTTGAAAGCTGGTTTAGTTATCGGTGCTAGTCTTCAATTAATGATCTTAGGTGTTGGTACTTTTGGTGGTGCTTCAAGAATTGATGCAACTACTGGTACTGTTTTAGCTACTGCATTTTCAGTAGGTTTACATATGGATCCAAAACTAGCTATTTCAACAATTGCTGTTCCTGTAGCTGCAGTTATGGTTCAATTGGATGTTTTAGCAAGATTTGCTAACACTTATTTTGCACACAGAATTGACAAGATGATTGATGAATTCAACTATAGAGGAATTCATAGAAACTTCTTGTATGGTGCTCTTCCTTGGGCATTATCACGCTGCTTGCCAGTATTCTTAGCTTTAGCATTTGGTGGTGGCGTAGTTCAAAGAATCGTTAAAGTTTTAACAGGTCCTTTAGCATGGCTTGGTAGTGGATTAACATTTGCTGGTGCTGCATTACCTGCAGTTGGTTTTGCAATTTTGCTTCGCTACTTACCAGTCAAAAAGCATATCGCTTACTTGATCTTAGGATTTACTATTACTACTTTATTCACAGTATTATTTGGTAACATTCAAGCTTTGGGTACAGGTTTAGTTGCTGTAAACAAGACTTTTGCTACTAAGTTCAATGCAATGCCTATGCTTGCAATTGCCTTCATCGGTTTAGCATTAGCTATTTTGCATTACAAGGGTGTTATTTCAAAGCCAAAGGCTGCAGCCGTAACAACTAACAACTCAACTGCAAGCCAAAGCAATGAGGGGGAGATTACTGATGACGAACTCTAAGCCAAACTACAAATTAACAGATAAAGATTTTAATCAAATTAACAGACGTTCTTTGTTTGGATTCCAATTAGGATGGAACTATGAAAGAATGCAAGGTTCAGGATATTTATGGACTATCTTGCCACAATTGCGTAAGATTTATGGTGATAATACTCCTGAATTAAAAGAAATGATGAAAACTCAAGCACAGTTTTTCAACACTTCACCATTTTTCAACACCATTATTACTGGTATTGATTTAGCTATTGAAGAGCAAGAAGGAGTAGAAGGCGAAGAAACTGTTAGTGGTTTGAAAGTTGGTTTGATGGGTGCCTTTGCCGCAATTGGTGACTCAATCTTTGCCGCTTTAATTCCTGCTATCTTTGGAGCTATCGCAGCATCACTAGCTGCGGTTGGTAACCCAGCGGGTATCTTTTTATGGATCGCAGCTCAAATCGTAATTATGGTCTTCCGTTGGAAGCAATTGAGATTTGCTTACAAGCGTGGTACTTCATTAGTTTCTGAAATGCGTGATCAATTGAATGCTTTAACTGATGCCGCAACTGTATTAGGTGTGTTCATGGTTGGTGCTTTAGTTGCCACTATGATTAACATTAAGATTGGTTGGGCTCCTAAGATTGGTAAAGTTCCAATGGATTTACAAAACAACTTAGATATGATCTTGCCTAAGCTATTGCCTGCATTACTAGTAGGTTTTGTTTACTGGTTATTAGGTAAGAAAGGCATGACTTCAACTAAGGCTATCGTAATTGTTATCGTAATTTGCGTAATCTTAGGTGGTATTCAAGTTGGTTTTGCTAATGGCGCTCCAGTATACTTGTTTATGAAAGCTTAATAATTTAGAATTAAAAGAGTAAATTTTTTGGAAGAAGGATAATATAAATGGCAGAATCAGAATTAGTTTTAATAAGTCATGGCAATTTGAGTGTGGAAATGAAGAAGAGCTGTGAAATGATCATGGGTCCCCAGGAGCATATTCACACTGTGAGCCTTCTTCCAGAAGATGGCCAAGAATCATTTTTGAAAAAATTTGATGAAGTAGTAAATGGCATTGATCCTGATGAGTTGATTGTGTTTGCTGATTTGATGGGTGGAACTCCTGCAAATACTATTGCAAAACAAATTATGACAGGTCGCAACATTCACTTGATTGCAGGTATGAATTTAGCAATGGTTATCGAATGGGTAAACTCTAAGATGATCGACAATCCATCTGACTACATTACAATGGCTAAGGCTGGCATTGTTGATGTTAACCAAGCTCTTTCAAGTATGAAGAAATAAGCTGTATTTAATCTAATATCCTAAAAAAACCAGATCTCGAAAGTTGAGATCTGGTTTTTCTTATGCATTATAAATTTTATTGTAGTTCTATTCGAACTGTTTCTAATCCATGTAGTTTATAGTCAATAGTTGAAATATTATTTGAATTATCAATTGGTAATACTTTTTCAGTTAATCCATTTTTGCTTTGAGCAGTTAAAATGCAACTACTATATTTTTGATCATGTAAAACAAGTGTAATTTGATCATATGAATCAAGTGTGAAGCTACTGATCCATAAAATATTATTTTTAATGTTTAATTTGACACCAGGCATATTAATTAAATAGCTAACTGGCAGGATTTGCTGGTAAAGTCCCTGTTTATACGTTGTAAACTGAGATTCCCAGCCATATTTTGGATCTTGATCCATGGGCATAACTAAGATATGTTTGTCAATTAGCGACATTACATTGCCTAATTTTTCAGACAAAGAATTATAAGCAGAAGATATTATTTTGATGTCTGCATTATTTTTATATTCAAGCTGTAAATAGTTTCCAGTGTGTTGCAACATAGTAATTCTTGGGTTTTTGATTCCTTCTACTGTATAATTATCAGCTCGTTCATATGATTGATATCCTGTACGGTAGGGATGCCACTTGGCATTTTTAATATGCAATAAATCATCCAAGTGTTTATCAATTAATACCTGGATGCTTTCTCCATCCAAAATCACATAGTTATTAGCAAATAATTCTGTGATCTGTGCATTGTTAAAATTGCGCAGCAATTGTCCACTAATTGCCAATATTTTGTCTTTAAACGCAGTCTTTTGATTAACAGGTGTAATTGTAGTCGCAAAGCCCAAACTTGCAAATAACGTCCAATTTTGATCATGTGGGAGCAACTCTTTAGCACCTATTCCCTCTATTGTTTTAAGTGAAAAACTTGAATCCTGATCAACCAAAACTTGGATTCCAGATGCTTCGCTTAAATGAAGTGGTGTGTCTACAAGTTCACTCAAAAATGGTTTAATATTTTTAAGCAATTTTGCATAACCCCAAGTTTCATTGATTCCATTTCCTGCCATATCAAATAAGTTTAAAAAGATTCCTTTTGCTCCAACTAATGCAGTTGTTACTAGTTGGAATTTAATAAACGAATTTGACTTAACTAATGGAGAATACATGTAGTTTTCTAATTCTGGATATAAAATTGCATCTTTGCCTAGATATGCAGCAGTAATTCTAGTATATTTTTCAAAATCACGGCCATATTTTAAAGGTGAAACTTCGTTATAAGCAGGCAAATGAGGTCTAGCAATGATTGGATGATTTTTTCCGGCTAGAGTTTTAACTAAAGTTTGCCAATCGCGAGCTTCAGTTGCATGCCAATCAGGAAAAGAAGTCATTAATGCAAGATTAGTTTGTGGTGAAATTTTGTGTACAGCTTGTTCAATTTTGTGTGCGACTTCAATCATTTCTTTTCGAGCTTGCTCTAAATAAATTAGCCGTTCAATGCTTGGAGTACCAGGTCTTAATAGATTTTGCACAAACTCTTTTCGTGATTCTTTTTTGCCAAGTTTTTCATTATAAATTTTCATATGACGATCACAAAAACACATCATTTTTAAGGGGGAATGATTATAGTGTCTAAAATCATCTTCTAGCCATAATTCTTTTGGATGAATAGATGCATAATGTGCATAAGTATCACTGATATATTTTTGCCATTTGGGATCTGCAGGACATGCCATGTCATGCGCCTTATGTCCGTCCATATCGACAAAGGTGTCAAATTTAAGTTCAGGATTTATATGATAGCCACGATCAGAATGCATGATAGTAGTCCAAGGATTAAGACTAGTTGAAACCTTGATTTTTGTTAAACTTTTTTGGATAGGTTTAATTGTATCAAGCCATACATCAACTTCATCAGAATCTAAATGGCTGTGATTTAGCTCTTCTCCATTGATAAAAAAAGCTACATTATCAATTTGTGCTTGTTTGACAAAATTTAGTAGTTTTTCATTTTGAATTTGTGTGTTAGTTTTTGGATCAAGCATATAGCGTAAAGAATAGTAATAAGACATAAAATACCTCAAATAATGTAATCGATTACAATGCAATATTAATTTTACTATTCTAAGCAGGTATTAACCAATATTATGCTGGTCTAGAGTTTTTAATAAACAATTACAGGTTCATCTTTTATCACTGCATCCCAGACTTTTTTGATTTCACTTGGCTTAATATTCACACAGCCATGCGAGCCACCTTTTAAATACGCTGTTTTGCTCCAATCGTTTCTCCAACTTGCGTCATGTAATCCACATCCAGATAGAGTAAATGGCATCCAGTATTGGACTTTGGATGCATATTTTGATCCATCATTATTATATCCACGCAAAACACTAGGAGATTCTTTATACATGATATACCAGACACCAGGAGGTGTTTGGTTATTTTTATTATCATGAGCAGTTCCAGTAACAACATTATCAATCGTTACAACATTTTTACCATTTTTATAAATCCATAGTTTTTGAGCAGCTAATGATACAACTACATAATTTTCACCTAATCCATGATTAACTGTAGTAAAACCAGTTCCACCAGTAGTGTATCCTTCGCCATAAATCAAGTGATTGCCATTAACTATGTCTTTTCCATCAATTAGTGCTTGTTTGATAGCGGTGGTTGTTTTGGGCACATTAATTGCCCAGCCATAGCTTTCATTTTTAATGGTGATTAATTTATTATCAGGTGTTTTAAATTGGTAAGACTTTTTAAGAGTAGCTACTTTTTTATCAATTTCGTTTAGCTTATTAGTTAAAGGCATATCATTAATGAAATGAAATTGATTATTGTAATATTCTATCTTGTCAAACATTTGATTAGCTACAAAATTATATTTCTTGTTAGCTAGTTCATAAATTACAGTTTGATTTTGAATTTGGCTTAACTTGTCTTTAGCATTTTGCAGGGGTGTATTTTTAAATGTCCAGCTTTTTTTACTTGGAAAATTAGTATGTTGCTGATCAAAAAATTGCTTGACTTGTTTTTGATTTATAGTAGTTACATTACTATTTTTACTAGTAGTAATTTCGTTTTCTTGTAAACTAGCCATGTTTTGTGCATTATCATTAACTTTTTTGGTTGCTTGGTCAATAGTCATATGACCTACATTAACACCATAGATTTTAATATTTTTATTAAAATGCTTGCTAGTATATTGCATAATAGCCTGGTTTTTTGCTTGAACTTGTTGTCTAACAAAAAAAGCTACTACTAAGCCCAAAATAATTACAATTAAACTGATAGCGACTATTCTTCTGTGTCTATACTGATTTTTGCTAATATGTTTGCCTTGCATTTTTCAATCACCCAATTAATTTTATGTTGATTATATTTTATCAAATGAAATGTATTCTACACTTAGTTATGCATTTTTTTGGTATCATAAAGGTAAATATTTAATAAAAATTGAGGGGGATATTATGCCAAGTATTAAACGTTTTTATAGTACATTTCATCCAGAACATTATGATTTATATATCGATGTAAATCGTAAAAATAAAACTATTAATGGTGTCTCAACAATTACTGGTGAAGCGATTGAACCAGAAGTCTTAATTCACCAAAAATATATGAAAATTGATCAGGTTTTAGCAGATGGTCAAAAAGTTGACTTTAAACTTGATAATGATAATGACGCAATTGAAATTGCATTAGCTAAAACTGGAAAAACTACTTTAGCAATTACCTATAGTGCACCATTAACAGACACAATGATGGGAATATATCCCTCATATTATGAAGTTGATGGGGTCAAAAAAGAAATCATTGGTACTCAATTTGAAACTACTTTTGCTAGACAAGCTTTTCCTTCAGTTGATGAACCAGAGGCCAAAGCCACTTTTTCACTTGCTTTAAAATATGATGAACATGAAGGTGAAACAACTTTAGCTAATATGCCTGAAGACCATGTAACAGATGGAGTTCATTATTTTGAAGAAACTGTTCGCATGTCAACATACTTAATTGCATTTGCCTTTGGAGAATTACAATCAAAGCAAACTACAACTAAATCAGGAGTTAAGGTTGGAGTTTTTGCTACAAATGCTCATAAAGCAAAAGAATTAGACTTTGCTTTAGATATTGCAAAACGTTCAATTGAATTTTATGAAGAATATTACCAAACTCCATATCCATTGCCACATTCATGGCAATTAGCTTTACCTGACTTTTCTGCAGGTGCTATGGAAAACTGGGGATTAGTAACTTATCGTGAAGCATATCTATTACTTGATCCAGATAATACTTCATTAGCTACTAAACAACTAGTTGCAACAGTTATTGCCCATGAATTAGCTCACCAATGGTTTGGAGATTTAGTAACTATGCGCTGGTGGGATGATTTATGGTTGAATGAAAGTTTTGCTAATATGATGGAATATGTAGCAATTGATGCAATTGAACCAGATTGGCATATTTGGGAATTATTCCAAACGTCTGAGGTCCCACAAGCCTTGCAGCGTGATGCAACTGATGGAGTTCAATCAGTCCACGTCCAAGTTAATAACCCAGCAGAAATTGATGCATTATTTGATGGAGCTATTGTTTACGCCAAAGGCTCTAGAATGTTGGTAATGGTTAGATCATTAATTGGCGATGAGAATTTACGTAAAGGCTTGAAGTATTATTTTGCTCAACATAAATATAGTAATGCTACAGGAAATGACTTGTGGGATGCATTAAGCACTACAACTGACTTAGATATTGGAAAGATTATGTCGACTTGGCTTGATCAACCAGGCTATCCTGTAGTTTCTGCATCAGTAATTGATGGAAAGCTAGTTTTGAGCCAAAAGCAATTCTTTATTGGGCAAGGAGTAGATAAAGGACGTCTATGGGATATTCCCTTGAATTCTAATTATAGTGCTGCTCCTCAAATTATGGAGTCAAAGACTCTTGAATTAGGCGATTATGCTCAATTGCACGAACGTGAACAAAAACCATTTAGATTAAATATTGGCAATAATTCACACTTTATTGTTAAGTATGATGAAACTTTGATGAATGATATTTTGGCAGATGTTGAAAAATTAGATCACATAAGTCAACTCCAGCTGTTGCAAGATTTGCGTTTATTAGCAGATGGTAGCCAAATTTCTTATGCATCAATTGTGCCATTACTTGAGCAATTTGCGGGTAGTTATTCAAATATTGTTAATGATGCGATGTATCATGTAGTTAACAATTTGAAAAATTTTGTTTTACCAAAAACATCTGACCAAAAAGCTCTAAAGCATTTAGTCAATAAATTAAGTAGTGATCAAGTGACAAGACTAGGCGTATTGCCAAAATCTAGTGATACACCTCAAGATCAATTAACTAGACCATATGTGATTAATGCATCACTGTATGCAGAAAATAAAGACACTGAAAATGGTTTACATAAAATATTTGTCGGAAATGCTGACAAGTTGGAACAATTGTCTGCAGATATCAGAAGCTTTGTGTTAAGAAATGAAATTGTAAACTTTAATAGCGAAAAAGTCTTTGACCAATTATTAACTGCATATGTTAAAACATCTGATGCAAGTTTCAAGAGAGATATTAGTGTTGCAGTAACTCAAACACCAGATGAAAAGCAAATCAAGAAAATTGTTGATTCACTAGAAGATGCTTCAATTATCAAACCTCAAGACTTGCGTGCATGGTATCGTGGATTATTAGTTAATGAAGAAGGACAACAAGCTGGCTGGAATTGGATCAGAGATGAATGGGACTGGTTGAATAAGACTGTTGGTGGAGATATGGAATTTGCGACATTTATTACTGTAACTGCGCAGATCTTCCATACACCTGAGCGATTGGAAGAATTTAAAGCTTTCTTTGAACCAAAAATTAATACTCCAGGATTAACTCGTGAAATTAAGATGGATATTAATGTCATTGAAACCAGAGTTTCATTAATTGAATCTGAAAAATCAGCAGTAGTTGCTGCAATTGATAAAGTAAGTAAATAAAACTCTGAACTTTAAAGAATCAAGGTAAAACTTGGTTCTTTTATTATGCCTAAAATAGTATGATAAGAATAAAAAAGAGAAATAAAAATGGCAATAAAAGATTTAACAACTGAACAAAGAAATCCCAATACAATGAATTTAGATAAAATGTCGACTTTAGAAATGGTTAAAACAATAAATCAAGAAGACCAAAAAGTCGCAATTGCAGTTAGTAAACAAGTAAATAATATTGCAAAAGCAATTGATTTAGCTAGCTCGAAATTTAAAAAAGGTGGCAGATTAATTTATATGGGAGCTGGCACAAGTGGCAGGTTAGGCATATTAGATGCGGTTGAGTTAGTGCCAACTTATGGAATTAACCCAAATCAAGCAATTGGGTTAATTGCAGGAGGCAATAGTGCAATTTATAAAGCAGTTGAAGGTGCAGAAGATTCAGAAAAATTAGGTAGAAAAGACTTAATGGGTTTGAATTTAGCTAATAATGATATAGTTATTGGCATTGCAGCAAGCGGACGCACTCCTTATGTGATTGGTGGGTTGAGTTATGCAAATTCATTGGGTGCACTAACAATATCTATTGCCTGCACTAAAGATAGTGAGATAGGCAAATTAGCACAAGTTGCAATTGAAGCAATTGTAGGACCTGAAGTAGTAACTGGATCTACTAGGATGAAGGCAGGAACTGCTCAAAAGATGATTTTGAATATGATATCAACAGGCATCATGATCAAAAACGGCAAAGTCTATCAAAATATTATGATTGATGTGCTGCCAACTAATGAAAAACTCGTCAATCGAGCACAAAGAATTATTATGTCGATAAGTAATGTTAATCAAACAATTGCTAGTGACATTTTAAAACAAGCTGATAATAATGTACCTACTGCAATCATTATGTCCAAAATGCAAGTAAATAAAAAACAAGCCCAAGAGTTGCTATTAAAGCACCATGGACTTGTTAGTGAGATTATTAGAATTTAGTAGTAGGTAAATCATCTTCTGGTCTGTGAAGCATTATTCTTAATCCACGCCAATTAAATTTTTCTTTAGTTTCAGTTAAATTGACAGTTAAAATTTGATCATTTAATTCATATTTTAATTCTTCACGACTGTCAATCCAGTCAACTAAACTTGGTTCAGTGGTAATTTTCGAGATTTGGATTTTGCTTTGATAAGGCTGTTTCAAAAAGACATAGATTTGATAACTAGCAACTTTATTAACAAAAATTAAGGCTTGCTTATTATCAATACCTAAATCTGAATTAACCCCCTCATCAAAAGCATGACCATACCAGTGCATCCATTGATTAAAAGTATCTAAGTTATCCAAGATTGTAGGTTCAATATTTCCAGTTTCTAAAACAGGGATCTGTAAGATGGTTTCTGCATTGTTGTGTTTATTTTCTAAAATAGTATCAATAATAGTTTCTTTTTTAGGGATAATGCCACCTGTTTTAGGATCAAACTCAAGTGAATAGATTAGACAAGCCTTTTGAAAATTACTGATAAATATTTTGTTATTACTTTCAACACTTACTTGTCTAATGCCGATATTGCGTGCAAGTTTAACTAATTGATCAGGATTAGTTTCGCTAGCATTTTCAATTTTAAAGTTTAAAATAATTCCAGTTTTGGACATAAAATTCCTCCATTTATTCTTATCTAGTTTACCTTATTATTTAGTCGAGGCAAAAAAATGCGATTAATTATTTCTCCAGCAAAAATCATGAAAGAAGATTTTGAAAGCTTTCCTGTCAAATCAACTCCTGAATTTATTGATAAAGCACAAGAGTTAGTAGCTTATTTGCAACAACAAGATGATGCGACTTTGCAAATGATCTTTAACACTAAAAATAAATTATTTGAACAAAATAAATTGCAACTAAAAAATCAAGATCTAATAAAGCAAACAACCCCTGCAATTATTGCTTTTAGTGGTTTGCAATATCAATATATGGCACCAGATGTGTTTAGTAAACAGGCATTAAGATATGTACAAGATCATGTTAGGATCTTATCTGGTTTATATGGATCACTGAAGCCATTTGATGGGATTAAACCATATAGATTAGAGCTTGGAAGCAAGATGCCCAGCAGTTTTGGCTCATTATATAGTTATTGGGGCGATCAAGTTTATCAGAGTCTATATCAAAATAATGATGCAATAATTAACTTAGCCTCTAGTGAATATTCAAGATTGATAAAAAAGTATGTCCAAAAAGATCAAAAGTTTATTACTGTTAAGTTTTTAAATAAATATCAGTCAAAATACCGAGTAATTGGAACTTATTCAAAAATTGCACGTGGCAGTATGATTAGATATGTTAGTGAAAACCAAATTGAAGACTATCAAGATTTAAAAAACTTTAATGAATTTGGATATAAGTTTAACCAAGATTTAAGTAATGATAATGAATTTGTGTTTAAGACTGATTTTAGTTTCAAAAAGAAGTAGATTTTAGCTATAATGTTTAATGTAATCGCTTTTATGAGAGGGTAAAAATGGAAATAGTTATATTAAGACATGGTCAAACAGATTTAAATAAGCAATTTAAGATTCAAGGGGCAAAGGGGGATGCTCCATTAAATGAAATAGGTATTACAACTTCCAAAAAAGCTGCAATGAATTTTGATCCAACGCAATTTGATGCAGTTTATGTAAGCCCTTTGACACGTGCAAGACAAACAGCGGAGATTTTTGTTAAAGGCAAGCAAGAAATAATTGTGGATCCTAGAATTCATGAAATGGACTTTGGATCATGGGAAGGAAAAGATCCAAGACCATTGATGAAAGAACATCCAGATGCATTTGATCCATGGGGGTTAATTTCACCTAATTATATTAAATATGCAAAAAATGCGGAAAGTTTTGAAGACTTGGAAAAACGAGTAGCTGCATTTTTTGATGATGTGATTAAAAAACACGAAAATGGAAAAATCCTGGTAGTATGTCATGGAGCAATTTCAAGAATGATGGCAGCACATTTTTTGAGTAATGGTAATATGGAATTATTCCAACAAGTGCATAATAGTGCCTTAATGAAGTTTGAGATTAGAGATAATATTGCAAGATTGATTTATTATGATAAATTGTTAGAACAATAATTGCAGCATGTGACGCAAGATGCAAGTCATCAACAGAATAAAGTATAGAACCGAAAAAATGCCCTGGAATTATTCCAGAGCATTTTTAAATGACAGCTTTTTATTGTGTACGATCAGTATTAATCGAAAACGATAGTTTTGAATGAGTTAATTGTGCCTTAACTAGTTCTCCTACAGTACTCAAAGCTAATTTTTGCATTTTACCTGCATTTTCTTCATTAGCCTTTGTCAAAAATTCAGTTAGTTTATCGCCACTTAAACTTTTAGCCTTTTCATCAGTATTATGTACTAATTGGTTAGCCAATTGGTCAGCTTCAGGTAAATAACCACCTAAGCCAATTAATAAGCTCTTTAACTCATTGTAACTTGGTTCAACTAAGCTAGAAATAGTTCTTTGTGTCCAATAAGCTTCGTCAATATTGAACTCATCAGTAGTACTATTGTAGCTTTTGGCTGTGTCATTAGCGTTTGAATAAAATGGTACATAAGGATTGAACGCAGTTGGTGCAAATGTGAACCATGCAATACCAGACATCTGTGCAGGAACATTATTTCTAATTTCAAGAATATGTGATTCCATACATCTTGCCATTGAAATTGGACGATATTTAATGCGGTCATCTTCATCATTTTCATCAGACAATGGATCATATTTGGTTTCATTATAGTGTGATGACAATACATAACTGATGTCTTCTAGCTTTAATTTGCGGTTAGGCTTAAAGCTGTAGTCCATATCATTTGATTCGGGATCACTTACATAATTGCCTAGATAATTTTGAGCAAACCAGACACGGGGAGTGTTATATACGTGATCTCTTGAGTTATCAGTGCCAAAGATATGTCTATAATTAAAACCAGTTTCATCAGGACTTAAATGATTGTCATTTACAAATTCTTGAATTCCATCCGCCCACATGAATCGACTAGTATCATCGAAGTCAATTTCTTGTAGTGATACTTGATTGGCAAAGACTGCTGCTTTATCATCATCTAGCTTGGCTGCTACCCACCAATGACCAGTTGAGATTTCCATATACCAGACTTCGTCTTTATCACTAAAGGCAATCGCATTACCTTCATGAGAACCATATTTTTTGATTAATTTGCCTAAATATTCAACGCCTTGGCGAGCTGAATGAATATAAGGCAAAACGATACTTAATAAAGCATCTTCTGCAATACCCTTATCTACATATGGATCTAGTGCTAAAACTTGAGAATTACCATAGATACTTTCAGTTGAACTCATTGCGACATTATCGCTATTAATACCGCATTCACCAAATTGCCCATGGATTTTATAATCTACAAATGGAGCCATCTGATACCGCATTGCAGTTTCTGGAAGTTCAATGTCTAATCCAGTGACATAAGAATGGAAGGTTTGTTTTTCATTTTTTGCAGGAACTACGACGAATTTATCAGGCACACTAGTAACTTCTGCATCAGCGTCTCTTGCAATAAAGGTCGAGCCGTTGATGCTTGCTTTTTTACCAACAATAACTGTAGTACATGCCATAACTATTGCCTTCTTTTCACTAAATAGGGTTCATTGCGTTCCAGTAAGGCAAAACGATAGGTTCTTTGTTGTAGCCCTTCATTTGCTTATCTGATAAGAACTTCTTATTGATAACGATTTCATAAGTATATTCATTGTTCCAATCATTAGTCATCATGAAGTAGCCGTTATGACCAACTTTTGTGCCCCAACTGTTTTGAATCTTCCAACGAATAGGCTTATTGTCTTTTAAGTCAACTCCGCAAATTAACATTGCGTGAGTAGGGAGGCTTTCCTTATATTCAAATCTATTAGTCTTGTCATTACCTAATGTAACGCCAAATGCACGCTTCCAGTCATAGACTTGTAAGTCAAGTAAGCCTTGAGGTTCGCCATAACCTTCTTGCAATACGTCACAGCCGAACCATACAGGATCATCATCTTTTAATTGCTTGATCATTAAGTCATTTAACTCATTCATTGGTAAGTTTACATAACGGTTGGGAGCGCCACCTACCATATTATCTGAAAGCTCAATACCATATGATTGATAGAATGGATAATCTTCACCAGGTAAGTTCATAATTTCAACATAGTCATCAGGATCAATACTTACGAACTTATTATAAAATTCTACAGGAGTTACAGGACCTGTTGTGTGGTAATTATTATTTTCATCACGGTATTCATAAGTAAATTCCTTTGGAGGGGTACCTAGTGAAATTGAAACGATACGGTAGTTTTCTTCATTCATTCTGTGCAAAGTAGCGTTGATCTTTTCTTGTGAAGCATCACCATTTACTAAATCACGTAACTTCATAGCGTCTTTTTGTAATTTACGGTTTAACATGAAGTTTAATTCAGTAGTATTTGCACTTACTGCATCTTCATCCATGAATTCCTTTGGAACAACACCATATTTTTTAACCAAGCTAATTACTAAATTCCAGTCACCACCATCTTGTTGTGGAGTTGATAATAACCAGTTAACCTTGCGGTCTGATAGTGGTTTATCAGCTGTATTAATAATGTTTTGATAGAAGTAGTTTGATTTTTCCATCTTGTCATAAAAGAAATTGTATGCAGGAGATAATTCCATATTCTTGATGTGGTGTTCTTTTTCGATGTGATGACGAATGAAGTTAAGTGCTGCAAACATCCAGCAACGACCAGATTGTTTTTGATCCAAAACTTTATCTGAGTCAACATCTACAGAAAATACGAATGGATGATTATCAATAATATTTTGATTGGTGATTGACTTTTTAATACCGTTTTTCATAACAGCTTCTTGAGTTGCATGATTACGATCGCTGCTTAAAAATTCTGTTCTGTATTCATTTAGTGAATCGATATTTAATTCTGACATAGTAGTAATCCTTTCTAAAAATAATTTTAGATCTATCTAACCTATTGAGGATCTATAGTAGGGATTTCATTGTTAGTAGATATTAAATAATTTAGTAATAACACTAGCTGATTAGCGTTAAAAAATACATAAATATATTAATATCTATATAACTAATATAACATATATTCTGCTTGAGCGATTATCACGAATATCAAAATGCCATGCATAATTATATTTGTAATCTTACTAACAATTTAAAATAAAAAAATATCAGAATTATTTTTTAAAAATCAACTTGTTATATTCATTTATCTAAGTGGTTATGAAAGTGTGAGAGTTATGCAAACATATTACCTATACTTGTTATGTTATATGATAAATCTTACGATGCTTATAAAATCAAAGCTTGACAAAGATTTTAATCCTTATTAGTATTTTTATGTAAGCGTTGACAACAAAAAACATGACTGATATATTAAAGCCGTGGTTGTCATATGAATATGATAAGTAGGTGTATATAAAATGCGACAACCATTGTGGCAATACGAACAAATTTCAGCTGAAATAATTCGTCAAATTAATACAGGTGAACTTAAAATAGGGCAAAAGTTACCATCAGAAAAAGAATTGTGTGACATATTTAACGTTAGTAGGATAACGGTTAGAAAAGCTTTATCAGAATTAGAGGAACGAAACTTTATTGAAAAACATCAAGGACAGGGCAGTTTTATCAAAGATAGACTTAATTCAGATCAAGAAATAGGTCTTGTAGATACTCCAGGGTACGCACTTCAAGCACAAGGAAGATATGTTTACATAGAATTGCATGAATTTTCTATTTTTGCTGATGGAGAGGAACCTTCTATTAGAGAAATGATGAAGTTGGATTTAAGTGATTATTTATATAAGATTGTTCAAATTTATATATGTGATCGACAGCCCTTGATTAAAAGAACTACATTTATTTCTTTTGATGCATTTCCAATGATAAATGTGAAGTCAATACAAGGTATTGAACTTATTCCATATCTTGCGCATCATTATGGACTTTCTCCAGCGATGCTGCACCATTCATTAACTAATCAGGTTAACTTAATTCCATCTGAATTAAAAAACTTTTTAACTGCTACCCCTAGAAAATCTATGATAAAAGCTACCACAACCTATGTAGATGAAAATGATAAGGTAACATACTTGAGTACAGCTGTTACACCTGCAAGATCAGGAGTTTTTTTAGTAAAAAATAAGGAGAGTAAGAAAATGTCTAATCCACATATTTTGTTAACAAGGATTGATAATAGACTAGTTCATGGACAAGTTGGTGTTACATGGACGAAAACTTTAAGTGCAAATTTAATTTTAGTTGCGAATGATCAGGCTGCTTCTGATCCATTACAACAAAAATTAATGAAATCAACTGCTGATTCATCAGGAGTACAAATTAGATTTTTTACGCTTCAAAAAACTATTGACATAATTCATAAAGCAGCTGATAGGCAAAAAATTTTCATTGTAGTAAAAACACCTGCAGATGCTTTAGTTTTAGTAAAAGGTAATGTACCAATAAAAGAAATCAATGTTGGTAACATGCATTTTGCTCCAGGCAAAGAAGAAGTGACTAAAAAAGTATATGTAGATCAAAACGATAAAAATGCTTTGAATGAGTTAGTGAAAATGGGTATTGATGTATATATTCAAGATGTCCCAGGAGATCATAAAACAAATATAGATTTTTAATATTATTTTTTGGAGGTTACCAAAATGGCTATAACGCTTATACAAGGTATTCTTCTGAGTGCTTTTGCAATAATAGCAGGTCTAGATTCTTGGCTAGAAGTGCTTTACATTTTTAGACCTATTCTTTCTTGTACTATTGCAGGAATAATTTTAGGGGATATACGTTTAGGTATTATTGCAGGTGGTATTACTGAATTGGCTTTTGCGGGTTTAACTCCTGCAGGAGGTACACAGCCACCTAATCCTGCAGTATGTGGGATAATGACAGTTGTTATTGCGCATACTACCAATGTTGCACCTACAACTGCGATGTCTTTATCATTGCCTTTTGCAATGTTAATGCAATACATATTGCTTATATTTTATTCAGCATTTTCATTTTTTATGCCAATGCTTGATAAAGCTGCAGATGAATCTGATACAAAGAAATTTGCAATGGTTAATTATTTAACGATGTTAATTGTTGCTGTAGCTTTCTTCGTTGTAATTTTTTTGTCAGCATATGCCGCACAAGCACCTATGAAGGCTTTAGTAAGTTCAATGCCAAAATGGTTAATTCATGGATTTGAATTATCAGGAGCAGCTTTACCAGCAGTTGGTTTTGCCATGCTATTAAAAGTGTTATTAAGGATAAATTATTTACCATTCTTGTTATTAGGCTTTGTTGTTTCATCATTTATTAACTATAGTAATGTTTTACCAGCAGCCGTAATTGGTGTTGTATTTGCTATGATTGAATTCTTCCATGATAAGAAGAATAAGAAATTACAAGATGAAATTAATGAACTAAGGAATAGTAGCAACACTGGAGATGAAGAAGATGGAATCTAAACAAGACACTCAAAAGAAGCTTAAGAATCGCGACATTACTATGTTAGGCGTTCGTTCAGCTTTATTACAAGCATCATTTTCATATGAAAGAATGCAAGCTGGTGGATGGACATGGGCTCAATTGCCATTCTGGAAGAAAATATATGGCGATGATAAAAAAGCGTTGTCTGAAACTATGAAAGACAACTTAGAATTTATAAATACTTCACCGCCATTAGTGTCAATTTTGATGGGTCTTTTAATGAGTCTGGAAGAAAAGCATGTTAATCGCGAAACTGTCAAAGGACTAAAAAACGGATTATTTGGGCCAATGGCAGGCATTGGTGATGCAATTTATTGGTTCACGATTATGCCAATTGTCGGTGGTATTGCTGCTTCATTTGCTACCAAAGGTAATATTTTAGGACCTATTATCTTTTTCCTAGTATATTTAGGTATCTTCATTTGTAGAATACCATTTGCACATTTAGGATATGGATTAGGTACAAAAGCAATAGATGTTATTCAGGATAACTCTGAAATCATTGCTAGAACAGCTACAATAATGGGACTTACTGTAATTGGTGCCTTAATTAGTTCATATGTTTCATTATCTTTGAAGGTTAAAATAGGATCTGTTTCATTACAAAAAGACTTTTTGGATAAAATTTTTCCTAATATATTGCCCCTTTCATTTACTTTCTTTTTATATTGGTTATTAAAAAAGAAAAGAGTTTCACCTATTTTGCTTATTGTTATAGTATTTGTTTTATGTATCGTTTGTTCATACTTTGGCATTATGTAGAAAATAGGAGAATTTATGAAAAAATGTAATTTATTAGTTACTGGACACGGTCATTTTGCTACTGGTATGCAAAGTGCAATAGAATTATTAGCTGGAAAGCAAGAAAATATTAAGTATGTCAACTTTTCAGAAGATATAGATGAAAAAGTATTGCATCAAAAGTTGGAAAATGCACTGTTAGAAGATAATCCAACTGTTGTTTTTACTGATTTAGTGGGTGGAACACCGTATAAAGAAGCGGCTAAGATAGCATTTGATAGTAAAAATGTATATGTTGTAGCGGGATGTAATCTAGCATCTATTTTAGAAACTATTTATAAAGAGTATGATTCTATAGAGTCATATGTTGATGATTTAGTAAATATCTCAAAACTTGGTACACAAAAATTAGATTTATCTAATCTTGAAGTAGATAGCACACCAAATTCAGTTGATGGAATATAGTATTAATTTTTTGCAAATCCAGATCTTACAGAATATGCATCACAAAAAATTCGAGCCATTATCTGCAGTGGTAAGCGAGAGCGTACTTCATAATCGGGGAAGTAATTTGTTTTGGATTTATAACCAATATATGTCAAGCTTGAGTATTTAAGTAATGTTCCTGAAGGATTAGTAGTAAAAGTAATAGAGTTTATATTATTTTTAGAAAGAATCTTTGCTGCATTGACTAATTCAAGAGTTTCACCATTAAGTGAAACAAAGATAACTAAACAATTATTATGTATATTTTTTTTTGACATTGTAGTAATTATATTAGGATCAGAATGAAATTCTACATACTTTCCTGCTAGCTGCAGTTTAACCATTATTTCTTCTGCAATGGATTCTGATAGACCTCGTGCAAAAATATATATGAGATGAGCACTTTTCGTTAGAAAAATGCTTTTTTCAATTGTGGAAAAATCTAAGTTATGTAAAGTATTATTCATTTCAATTTCATTTTTGTTGATAACTTCTTTTATAGCGTCATCAGCTTGATTAAAAATCTCAAAATGAGAACTTTTATGGTCTAAAGTATCTTTAAAACTTGCAAAGCCACTATAACCCATTTTTTGTAGAGTTCTGACAATTGTTGCAGTAGATACATTCGTTTGCTGACTTAATTGAACAATAGACATTTTAGAGATTTGTTCTTGGTGTTCTTGAATATACGACCATAAATATAATTGTGATGATGTAAGATCTTTTGTTGCCATATGAGCTCCTTTTGTTAATGATTATGAGTCAATTGTAAGACATTTACAGAAAATAATCAGATTTTTAAGAAAATAGAAAATAGATTCATATAGAAGTCTTTACAATATAAGCAGAAATGGAGGAGAGACAATGATATATACAGTGACTTTAAATCCAGCTATAGATTTAGTTATTTTAACTAATGAACTAAAGCCAGATGTAGTTAATAGAACTAAAAGCTTTGAACTTCAACCCAATGGTAAAGGCGTAAATGTTTCATTTATGTTGAAAAAGATGAATATTGATAGTATTGCTACAGGAATAGGTGGTGGTTTTACATTAGATTATGTTTGTCAAGGATTAAAAAATAAAAAGATAAATACTAAGTTTTTAAAAGTCAAGCAACCTACAAGAGTGAATGTTTTTACGCGGGTAATATCTGAAAACAAAGAATACAAAGAAGTTAATCCAGGACCAATAATAAATATAGAGGTACAAAAAGAATATTTAACATATTTGCAAACTACAATAGAACCAGATGATTATATTGTTGTCTCAGGAAGTTTTTCCAAAGGTATAAATCCTTTATATCTTAAAGAAATTGCAAAAATTGTATCAGAAAAACAAGGAAAATTAATTATTGATACAAGTTATTCTGAAGCAATGAAAACTTTGAAATATAATCCATTTTTGTTAAAGCCAAATGAATCAGAACTTGCAAGTTGGTTTAATATTTCAAAAAAATTGTCCGAAAAAGAAATTATAGATTATTCTCAAAAATTAATTGAGCAAGGTGCATCAAATATCTTAGTTTCAAGAGGATCAAAAGGGGCAGTTTTAGTAAATAAAGAATGTACATTTATTGGAAATGCACCTAAAGTATCAGCTGTAAATACAGCTGGTGCCGGTGATACAATGCTTGCAACTTTTATAGGGATGCTTAAAAAAAATCATTCTTATAAAGAAGCACTTAAATATGCATTGGCGGCAGGAAGTGATACAGCTAGTGGAGTAGGCCTAAGTGATTTGGATAATTTAGATGAATTAATGAATCAAATAAATATAAGGAGTGAGAAAAAATGACAAAATATGATATTGTTGGAGCCACGGGATGTGCTACAGGAATAGCACATACATTTATGGCAGAAGAAGCTTTAGAAAAAGCTGCTAAAAAATTGGGTTATTCGATAAAAATCGAAACTCATGGGCAAACAGGTGTTGAGCATGCATTAACTCCAGAAGAAATAAAAGATGCAAAAGCTGTTGTAGTAGCTTCTGATGTTGATGTTGATAGTGATAGATTTGCAGGGAAAAAAGTAGTAATTGTTCCTGTTACCAAAGGAATAAAAGAACCTGAAAAGCTTATTGAAGAAGCGTTAGCAGAAAAAACAGTTTATAAGCCAAACTTAAGGCCCCGCACTTCAAATGAAAGCGAACCAACGGGTGATAAAAAGAAAATTGGAACAACTATTTATACTTCTTTAATGAACGGGGTTTCACATATGTTGCCAGTTGTTGTGGCTGGTGGTGTATTAATTGCTATTTCATTTTTCTGGGGAATTTATTCAGCAGATCCTAAGAGCCCAGAATACAATCAATTTGCAGCAATGTTGAATACGATCGGTGGAACCACTATGGGATTAATGGTTCCAATCTTAGCTGCATATATTGCTGAAGCGCTGGCTAAGCGTTCTGGTTTAATTGTGGGTTTTGCTGCGGGTATGATAACTTTTAATGGTGGTGGCGGATTTTTAGGAGCCATTATTGCTGGTTATTTAGCTGGAGTAGTGATTTTAATATTACAGAAAGTTTTAAAATTTATGCCTGATAAAGAATTTAGAGGGTTGAAAGCAATCTTCCTTTATCCAGTATTAGGTGTATTCATAGCAGGTGCAATTATGTATTTGTTGAATACTCCTATCAAAGGCATAAATTTGGGAATGATGAGCTGGTTAAAATCTGTAGAAAATTCTAACCCAGTAGTTTTAGGCATTATAGTTGGTTGTATGTGTGCGTTTGACTTTGGTGGACCAGTTAATAAAGCTGCCTATCTAACAGGTACAGCATTATTGGCTCAAGGAAATTACTTTTTCATGGCAGGAGTATCTGCAGCATGTATTGCACCTCCATTAGCAACAGGATTTGCAGTCTTATTAAACAAAAAAGCCTATACAAAGAGTGAAAGATCTGCAGGATATGTAAACTTCTTGTTAGGTTCAACTCATATTACTGAAGGAGCTATTCCTTTTGCAGCTATGAACCCATTCCTTAATATTCCAGCATTCATGATTGGCTCATCAATTGCAGCTGCTTTATCATATGTATCAAAGATTCAGGTGCCAGCACCACATGGTGGTTTCATAATTTTACCTTTAGTGAATAAACCGTTTTTATGGGTCTTTTACATTTTGCTGGGGTCAATAGTATCTGGAATCCTTCTAGCTATTATTGCAGGTAGATCTGCAAAAGATCATTCTGGCACTAAAGTTGATATTTTAGGTATTGACGATGATACTAATGTTCAATCAAATGAAAAAGAATCTGAAGTATCAAGTACAACTAATGATTCTCATAATCCCAATCAAATCTTGGATGTGAAAAATATCAAGATGAATGTTGATGTATCAACTAAAAAAGAAGCACTACAATATTTGGCTAACTTAGCAGTAAAAAATAAGATAGCCAATAATGCACAAAAAGTATTGGATAGTTACAAGAATCGCGAAGAAGAAGGATCTACTGGAATGACAGACGGTATTGCAATCCCCCATGCACAGTCTGCCACGATCAATAAATCTGCTATGCTGATCTTGAAATTAGATAAAGGTATTGAATGGAATTCTTTAGATGGTAAGAAGATTAATATAGTAATTTCATTCTTGATTCCTCAAATTGATTCTAATAATCACTTGAAATACTTATCTAATACAGCTAAGTTATTGACTCATGCAGATTTCATTCAAAGACTTCAAAAAGCTTCAACACCTGAAGAAGTTAAAGAACTATTTAGTGAGTATAGAATTTAAGAGTTAGCCAAAAAGGTAATAACAATCTGAATGATAGGAATTTTGAAAAATCAAGATTTAATATCAGACAGATTGTTTTTTTGTTGTAAATTTTTGGAACAAACATTAAAGATTAAGCCGTAAATATTTAGCTTAATAAAAATTTTCTGTAAATAACGTTAACATTATTTTGTTTTAGTGATCGTTGAATCATTTTGTTAGGAATAACTTGATCAGTTACTAGATAATCCAAATTGTTTAGTTTGCATAACTTAATAAAATCATTATGATTAGTAAATTTTGTGTGATCAATTAAAGCTATTACAATATCTGCGTTAGTAATCATTGTACGTTTGATTTGTGTTTGAGTAATATCTGTCATATATAGACTAGATTCATCAATTGTACTTGAAGAAATAAATGCAAGGCGAGCATGAAACTGGCTTAAATAGTTATTTGCGTCTATTCCCATAACTGATTGTGATAATGGCTTACATTCTCCACTACTTATAAATGTAGTGATATGACTATTATTAGAAGCTTTTTCTGCGGCTTTTAAATTATTAGTTATAACTTTAATACCTGATAAATTTTCTAAATAATTAAGTATTTTTACGCTAGTTGTAGATGAGTCAATAAAAAGTGCATCATTGTCTTTAATAAGATGAGCTGCAATTTTACAAATTTTTTCCTTTTCTAATATCTTTTGTTCATTGCGATATCCCCATGTGTATTCTAAATTTTCTTGATTAGGTAATTTAATAGTACCAAATGTTCGCTGAATAAGCCCTATTTTTTCTAGATCAACCAAATCTCTGCGCAATGCAGATACAGAATAGGTTGTTGCTTGCTGAAGTGTATTTATGTGAATAATTGGGTGAGATTCAAGAATAGAAAGAATTGATCTGAGACGTATATCTTTTTTAACCATAGAACTCTCTTAAAAGTTGTAATTAACAAATATAATGATAATATTTTTTGAATATTTGAACAAATTTAGACCAATATTTTGAATGTTTATCAAAAAAGTTGATTCTTTAAAGCGTTTAGCTAAAAACTTGATATCTTAAGTATGGAAGAAAAAGAACTCTATTTCAATAATACGAGGGGAGAAAAGTTATGGGAAAAATCAATTATTCAAATATGTTGCATCAAGAAACGATATTTTTAGACATTGATGCTAACAATAGTGATGAATTATTTGAACAAGTTGCAAGTAAGTTGATGAACTTTGGATATGTAAAAAATTCTTATGTAAGAGCATTAAAGTTAAGAGAGAAGGAATTTTCTACAGGATTACAAACAAAATTCTTATCAATTGCTTTATCTCATGTGGATCCAGAACATATAAATAAACCTTTTATCGCCACAATAATAAATTCAAAACCAATTCATATGTTGCAAATGGGCAGTAATGAAGATATGAAAGTTAAATATTTTTTCTTTTTAGGTATTACAGATTCATCATATCAAGTTGTATTATTACAAAAATTTATGCAACTTTTACAAAACAAAAAATTTGTAGATGATTTAACAAATCAAACAGATCAAGAAATTATGTATAAATTTATGACAAAAGAATTTTTAAATTAAATGGGGGTACAAAAAATGGCAAGTATTGTAGTCGCTTGTGGTAGCGGAGTTGCTACTAATGAAACAGTTGTAGGTACAATAAAAAGCTTTTTTGGAACAGCATAAATTTAGTGGTGTTGATGTGGAGACAACCGATTTTAAACAATTGGCCGATGTATTACCAAAGTATGATATTTATGTTTGGATTGCAAAACCAACACAAGAAATTGAAAACATTTGTAAAGATAATGGAATTATTGATGTAAGCGATGTCAATATCTTAACAGGAAATGATGCAGAAGACTCTTATAAAAAAATTTTATGGGGATTAAAAAAATTGAGTTAAAGAAAGTAGGGTAAAATTAAATGCAGGTCTTACAATCAATCGTTCAATGGGTATTAACTTTGGGGTCAAGTGTATTTGTTCCTTTGGTCATGTTTATTATTGGGATGATCGCAGGTTTAAAATTCAAAAAAACTTTGTAGCTGCTTTAACTTTAGGTGTAGCTTTTGCGGGGATGACATTAGTTGTTAATTATATGACTAGTATCATAACACCAGCAGGTAAGGCAATGTCCAAGGCATTGCATGTATCTTTAACTGCTACCGATTTAGGATGGACAGGTGTTGCAACTATAACGTGGACATCAAAAGTTGTCTTTCTATTTTTCCCATTGTTATTAATAGTTAACTTTATTATGCTAGCACTTAATTGAACCAAGACTTTAAATGTTGATATGTGGAATGTTTGGAACAAAATTTTTACTTTTGTTTTAGTCTACTACATGACAGGTAACATGCTTTTTGGATTTATTGTTTCAACAATTCAAATTATTTTTGAATTAAAAGCTGGTGACATGTGGCAAAGGTATATTGAAGATATGACCGGTATACCAGGAATTACAGTGCCTCACTTTATTACACTATTTGCAGTTCTTATAAATCCACTTGATAAACTATTAGACTTTATACCTATCTTTAATAAACCATTTAATTCTGATGCAATTCAAAAAAAATTGGGTATTTGGGGTCGTAATGACACAATGGGATTTATTATTGGAATTTTATTAGGCGGAGGAGCTGGGTATGGAGTATCTAAATCATTGACTCTTGGTGTAGAAGTGGTGCTTTTCCCGATGATTTCTAAGTTGTTTATGGAGGCTCTAAATCCTATTGCAACTGCTATGGGAGATCTCATGAAACGTCACTTTAAAGATCGTGAAATTTATATTGGTCAACTTTTGAAGGACCAGATTTCAGGTTGTTTTTTGGTCAGGCTTTTACAGGAACTTGGTGGCAATAGGTTTGACAATTTTTTTGGTTTTTGGCTTCATTTGGTTATATAGAACAGAAAGAAAAGAAAAATTACCAAGTCAAAGATATTTGCAACCTAATATTATTAATAATAAATCCAATAATTCTCACTTAACTGGTTCTGATACTATAGACGACAATTATAAAAAGATATCACTTAATGAACTAAATGATAAAAATTTTGCACAAAAATCTAAATGTAAAGTATCAAATAAAAAGTCTTTGAATTTACAAAACGATAATTATAAAGAAATATCATTAAATGACTTAGATGGGCTAAATTTGAGCAATCGTAAAAAATAGTTTAGCGTAAGGCGTTTAACAATGAATAAAAGGTTACAAAAATATTTATGGTTTTTATTGTTTACTGCGGCTTTATTAGGCTTTTATGCGATGATATATGTTCCTAATATTCCAATTATGATTTTAATAATAATTTTGGCAACGATAATTCATCTTAAAGGTAGTGAAACAATGTTCGGAAAGTTTGATCGTGAGCACAAAGCTCAAATAAAAGCATATAGAGAACGAATCATAAAATTACATAAATGCAAAGAAGGAAAATATAAATAACTGAAAAATTCATATTCGAAGATAAAAGACGTGATATGGCACGAGTAGCACATTTGTTATTTGAAAGAAATAGAACAAATATTGCTGGCGGAAATATATCAAAAAAAATTGTCCCTAAAAAAATTTTAGTTATGGAGAAACTCATATTGAAGCTGGACATCCATATATTATTATGACACCAACAATGATGTCAGAAGCTTGGTTTGGAAAATTAGAAGCGGCACAAATATTGGTTGTGGATTTTGTAACAGGTAAAATGGATGGATCTGGTCGATTGACACGTGAAACAAATCTACATGAAGAGGCATATAGAGCTGATCCAAATGTGACTGAAATTACTAAAGTTCAGCTAGGATTAGGAAAGATTATATGTTTACCTTATCGTGAAGCTTGCACGAAAGATTTAGCCGATATTGTCTATGAAGAATTGAAAAAACGCAATGGACAAATTGATAATATATTTTTGCTTAATAGTCATGGTGTTCTAATTACATCTAATGACTTGCATAGAGCCGCAATGACATTGGAAACCAGTGAATGGAATGCCGAAATTGCATATAAGCAGGCGATTTTTAAGGGCTTATCATTAATTGATGGTTATAAAACTTGTGAAGATAAATATGTGAGTAAATAGGTTTTATCAAGAAATGATAAAATTTAATATTGCATTTTAAAGTATAATATGTTGCTCACAATTAACATAATATTGAGTCATGGAGAGATAATTCATAACTCAATATTTTTTTATTTAAATTTGTTTTGCACCGGTGTAGTGCAAAACAAAAATGTAATGTATTAGCGTATTTTGAGAATATGTAAGTGTAAAGAAGTAAAAAATTATAAGGAGGATTTTTAAAATGACTAAGAATATTTTGCTAATTTGTGGATCAGGTGCTTCATCAGGTTTTATGGCAGCTAACATGAGAAAAGCTGCAAAAAAAGCAGGTCTTGATTATAAGATTAAAGCACGTAGTGAAGCAGAATTGGGTGATTATGCAGATTCTATAGATGCCTTAATGGTTGGCCCACACTTGAAAGCAGAATTTGATGCAATTAAAACCCAAGTCCCAACTGAAGTAAAAGTGATTTTAATGAAACCAGATTATTATTCTGTTTTAGATGGAAAATCTGCTATTGCTGATTTAAAAGCACAACTTGAAGATTAAAACTTTTTTGAGGTAGAAAAATGAATAGTTTTATGAATTTTTTAAATATAAAATTTGCGCCCAAAGCGCAAAAAATTGCGAATAATGGATGGATTGTTACTATAAAAAATTCAATTCTTGAAGTATTACCATTTATTTTTGTTGGATCATTCATAACTTTATTAAATATTCCATTGAATTTTTGGAAATGGTGGCCTGATTTATCACCTATTAGTAATTTTACTTTTGGGCTAGTTTCAATATTTATTGCATTTTTGTTTCCATTTAATTTTATGGAACATAAGAAATTAAAAAAACAGAGAATAATTGCAGGACTATCATCGGTTGCTTTGTTTTTGATGTTAGCTAATCCAACTTGGGATAAAACTGGTTCAATTATTTCTTATCAATTTTCTGAACTTGGTGCGGGGGGAATGTTTGTAGCACTAATAGTGGGGATATATACTGCCTTAATTATGGAGCTTTTTGGAAAGTTTTCATTTTTTAGTGATGAAACATCGATGCCTGATTTTGTAATTGCTTGGTTTGATTCAATGCTCCCAATTACTATAGTTGTAGCTACAGGTTGGTTATTAGCGGATATTTTACATTTTAATTTTTACCAATTAATAATTACAGTCTTCGCTCCATTAGCTAATTCTTTAGATACCTGGTGGGGATTTACATTATTTCTATTCTTTGATTGTTTTATTTATTCTATGGGTATCTCAGGTTGGGTTTTAGCGGCAATTGATCAACCAGTAATGTTAGCAGGAATTGCTGCAAATGCTAGACAATTTGCAGCAGGAAATGCTGCTACACATATATTTACTAGTGAGTTAGTTTATAGTTTTCCTTGGATTGGTGGGGTAGGATGTACATTGCCATTGGTTTTATTGATGTTATTTGCAACTAAATCAAAGAGAATGAAGGCTCTAGGAAAAGCATGTATTTTACCATCTATCTTTAATATTAATGAACCTGTTATTTTTGGTACTGTAGTATGGAACCCATATTTGATGATTCCTCTTTGGCTTAATGGAATAGTATTACCATTAATTACAGTATTTTGGTTCAAGGCAGGCTTATCGCCAATACCGCACTCATTAATGCAAATGTGGTATATTCCATTCCCATTTGTAACATGGATAGTTAGCCCAGCTATAAGTTCAATGATTTTAATAGTGATCTTGTTTGTGATTAGCGCAGCAATTTGGTATCCATTTCTTAAGGTATATGACAATAGTTTGGTAAAAGAAGAGGTTAAAGATGCTTAAAAATAAGGAGAAAAATATGAATGAAGATAAATCCGTTAAAGATACGATGGATATAATTATCAATGCAGGGGATGCCAGAGAATTGATTTCAAAAGCTTTAGACAATGTTGCTGATTTTAACTATAAAGATGCTCAAAAAAATATGGAAAAAGCAAAAGAAAAGTTATTAATGGCTCATAGATTGCAAACTGCTAAACTTCAAGAAGAGGCTGAAGGTAAAGAAATAGAGTATTCAGTTCTTTTTACTCATGCCCAAGATACGCTAATGACAATTAATAGCGAGTATAAATTGTCAGCTCACTTAATTGAAGTATTTAAGAAAAGAGATGAAAGAAAAGATGCCAAATAAAATGCGAAAAAATAAATATCCATGTTTTCCAAAGTCGTTTTTGTGGGGAGGAGCTCAAGCTGCTAGTCAAGCTGATGGAGCATATGCATTAGATGGTAAAGGACTAAACTCTTCTGATGTTCAGCCATTTTTAAAAGGGTTATCAAATATAGAAATTCAAGAAATAGAAAAGAATGGAATGACATTAAATGAAGTCAGAAAAAATAGTTTAGATAAAGATAGGTATTATCCTAAAAGGAATGGAATCGATTTTTATCATACTTATAAAGAAGATTTAAAATTATTAGCAGATGCTGGATTTAAAACTTTTAGAACATCTTTAGATTGGTCGAGAATATTTCCAAATGGTGATGATGAAAAACCAAATGAATTGGCCTTACGGCATTATGATAGAATGATCAATTATATGTTGGAACTTGGAATTGAGCCAATTATAACAATGAATCACTATGAAACTCCAATAAATATTACATTGAAATATGGCGGGTGGCCGAATAAGAAAGTTATACCTATGTTTGAAAAATTTGGTCGAACTTTATTAGATCGCTTTTCTAATAAAGTAAAATACTGGATAGTTGTAAATCAAATTAATATGGTTCAAATTGAACCTTGGTTGTCAGTCGGTGTTGCTTCCGATCAGTATAAAAATGAAGAAGAAGCATTATATCAAGCAATGCATAATCAAATTGTCGCGGCAGCTGGTATTCAAAAGTATGCAAAATCTTTAAATAATTCTAATCTTCATGTTGGAACCATGGTTGCGGATGGAACTGTTTATCCTGCAAGTAGTAAGTCAGATGATGTTGTTTTGGCCATGCAACAAAATAGAATGCAATATTTTGTTACAGATGTCCAGTTTAGAGGAAATTATCCGAAATTTGCTAAAAACTATTTTGAAGATAATAATATTCACTTAAATATCAATAAAGATGAAATGAATCTTGTTAAAGATAATCCAATGGATTTCTTGGCAATATCTTATTATTTCTCTAAAATGGTAGATTCTAATAAAAATAAATATATTGTAAATGACACAAGTGATAATCCGAATTTAAAGAAAAGTGATTGGGGCTGGGCAGTCGATCCACAGGGTTTGTATAATACTTTGTCACAATACTGGGATAGATATCAAAAGCCAATTATTATTGCGGAAAATGGAATAGGCGCATATGATCAGTTGGATAAAAATCATCATGTTCATGATACATATAGGATGGATTATTTATCAACACATATTGAACAAGTAAGTAGAGCAATTCATGATGGTGCTGATGTAATTGCATATTGTGCATGGGGTCCAATCGATATAGTTTCTTGTTCATCTCAGCAAATGTCCAAAAGATATGGCTTTATTTATGTTGATCTTGATGATGTAGGACATGGAAGTGGTAATAGATATTTAAAAGACAGTTATTATTGGTATAAAAATGTAATCGCATCAAATGGTTCACAAATTTAAAACTGAAAATGAGGTGATTGTCGATGTCTAAAAGGAATATGCTTTTAAATTATTTACAAAAAAATACCAGTTGGCATACATCTCAAAATCTTGCTATTCAATTTGGAGTTTCAAAACGGACAATAAAAAATTATATTTCAGATCTAAAGCATAGTAATTTTAAAATTGAATCAAGTTCTAAAGGATACCGATTAGTAATAAAAGGAACCAATACTAATCCTTTCAAAAGTTTACCAAATACACAAAATGAAAGAGTTAATTTCATTATTAATCACTTAATTAATAAGTCTTCTAAGTTGAATTCTTATGACTTAGCACTTAAGTTATTTGTCAGTGAATCTACAATTTTACAAGATTTAAAATTAGTTGCTAAAAAAGTGAATCGCTTTAATATACAATTAAATAGAGGTGGTGACTATTGGTATTTATTCGGTGATGAACGAGAAAAAAGACGATTATTAAGTTCATTAATTTATGAAGAAACAAATGGGACTTTTATGAATAGAAGTATTATTCAAAGTAATTTTCCCAATATTAACGTTAATGAATTAAAAACTATCATTATAAAAATTTGTAATGATAATAATATTTTTTTGAATACTTTTGACCTAAATAATGTATTATTACATTTTTCTATAGTTATTAGCAGATTAAAAAGTGGTTATACAATTAAAGTAAACAATGTATCACAACATATAAAAAACAAACAATATATTGATGAATTGTCCTCACAGATAATCCAGAAAGTAGAAGAAAAACTTGCAGTAAATATTGAAATACCTGATCAGATTGAACTCGCTTTAATTCTACAGTCTTCAATATCTAAAAGTAATAAAATTGAAAATAAGATTAGTAAAGAAGCAAAGGAACTTGTTAATGATTTAATATCTTATGTTTGGAAAAACTATAGTATCAATTTAGAAAGTAGCAGTTTTCGTGATAGATTTTCTTTGCATTTGGATAGATTAATAGACCGAGCAAAAAATAAAAGACCCGAACATAATCCGATAACTAGTAATATCAAAATTTCTTCACCTACTATTTATGAATGTGCTGTAATTATAGCACATAGGATTAGTGAAAAAATAAATATAAAAATTGAAGATAGTGAAATTGCATATATAGCTTTACATATAGGTAATGAAATTGCAGAACAATTAGTTGATAAACAAAAAATATCAGTATTGATATTAATTCCACAGTATTATGATAATTCAGCAATTCTTTCAAAGAAGTTAGAAAAAGAATTTTTTAGTTCAATAAATATAAAAGGAATAATCAATGATCCAAGTCAAATAAAAAATTATAGTCATAAAATTGATCTTCTTGTAGCGGTAAATTCTAACTATAATGATAATAGCATTAGTACTGTAGGCATATCCCAGTTTTTTGTAACAGCTGATATTCAAAAGTTATACATCGCTATTACTACTAAGCAACATCAACTAAAGAAGGCAAGATTTCAAGCGCAATTATTACAATTTTTTGATAGTAGTAACTTTATTAAAACCACTAAAATTAATAATTATAAGCAGGCATTTAATATAATTTCTAAAAAATTTGAAAAACAAAGTATAGTAAAATCTGATTTTAAAAAACTACTTTATCAACGTGAAAAGATGTCAAGTACAGCTTTTGGTAGAATAGCAATCCCACATTCTTTAGATATGACATCAAGAAAAAGCCAAGGTTTTATATTAATTAATCCCAGGGGCATTAAATGGAGTGATGGTAAAGAAGTATATTTGGTAATAGCATTAGCAATTGACCCACTGAACAAGCAATTATTTAGGAATGTTTTTGATGAACTTTCTGATATAGTTACTGATATAAACAATGTTACACAACTAATTAATTGTAAGAGCTATAGTGAATTTATTATAAAATTAGTTGATTTATTATAGTGAAATTATCTAATGGCTGATTGTAGGAGTTTTGATAATAGATCTTTTAATATTAGGTATGCATAATAAAAAGGTTGATAATCCTCGTTCTATTTGAACGCTGATATATCAACCTTTTTAAATATAATATGGGTTAATTAGTTGATTTCAAATCATCTTGTATATCTGTAATCCAATCGCTCTTTTTTCTTCTGAATATCCAGAATGGTAAGAGTATAAGCACAATACTTACAATTGCAACAATGAAGAAGTCAGATAAAGTACCAACAGCAAATGTTGCTATTAATGTTATACATATTGTCAAAATAAGCACAATAGAGATAAGCCATGCAGTAAAATCATTTCCTACTGTGAAACGGCTAGTTAGCTGTGGCATTTTCACACGCATCTTAACAAAGCCGATAGCCATAAATACATAAACTGTACAATATAGTACATTTGTGGCGTTAACTAAGTTTAAGAAGGCTTGATTGATGCCTGGTACTAACAAATATACAAAAGCAAATACTGAAATAACTATTGCTTGAGTATATAATACTGACTTTGAATCACCATATTTATCAGTTTTCCAGAATTTGAATTTTGGTGGAAAAATACCTTCTCTAGCGCTAGGTATAATAGTCTTTCCAGGACCAGAAATCCATGCAGATAACTGAACACAGACACCTATAAAGACCAAAATACTAAAGACATTATTAATCCATGAAGGCATTCCTAATATTCTATTATAAATAATAACTGGTTGCACAATATTATTAAGATTTATTTCAGATGATGATACAACAGATGCTTCTAAGAAACCATTGACTAAGTTAATAGCAAACATGAATATTAATGTTGCTATGACACCAACAGGATAATAAGTTACCTTTTTCAATCTAGTTATATACACAGAAGATATTTCTATTCCTGTAAATATAAAGATTATTGGTGAAAAGAATGCTAATGATTTCATATTCCCAGCATTAGGAAGTAATTTATTAGGTGAAAAACTTCCCAAAATAGAGTTAGGATGAATACCTGTCTTAATAACGGTCCATATACCTAAACCAGTCATAATTATTAACGGAATGTAAATACCTATCCATGCACCTATTCGACCAGTTATTTTTGCCATATCGAAATGCATATTTAGGAATGTCATTGTCCAAAAAACAACAAGAATTACAATTAAAGTAAATATATTACTTTTACCCAAATCAATTCTGTTAATAGCTGTTGCTAAAAGTGGTGGAAGTGCAGAGGCTACCATTACCATACCAGGAAACATGATTGCCCATAGTAACCATGATGTAGCAAATCCAAAATCTTCACCTAGAGTTTTATTAACCCAGAGTTCAGGACCACCTTTTTCGGGGAAAGTACTACCGAATTCACCGGCTATCAAACAAACTGGTAAAGCAAATAAAAATGCAGCTACAAACATGAAGAAAATCATAGGCCAGCCAGATCCGGCTACATCAGGAATATTACGTATACTTGCTGCTAAAGCAATCGTCATTCCAATAAATGTACCTAGTCCAACCTGAGATACTTTTGAAGTTTTGCTCGACATTTTAAGACAACCTCCTTTATAATTTAGTAAATTTATTCATATTTGTACTAAAATTATAAAATTTGGTTTAGCTTTTCTTTCATTGAAGCACTAATGCCATCAGTATATTTCTTAAATAATTTTGTATCGTTTAAGAATGGTGTCATAATTGCAGCTCTTAATAAAGTTACTGAACCAACATTTTCCCAATCACTCTTCTTGAAGCCTATCTTTTCAATAAAAGGTACTGGGGAATCACCATAAGTATTTTTATCAAAAATAGTATGTGAGGTTAAGAATAAGTTTGAGTATACATGACTGTCATAGAATGATGATAAGTCAAATATCTTTTCATTAAGTCCATTAGTTTTTTCTAAACTGGTTTCGCCATCAATTTTCAGAACCCAATCAACCATGTTAAAATCAGGATTATCTAAAGGATATGCTCTAACAGTTTTTCCTTTAACTTCAAATTTAAGATCTTTCAAGAAGTCACGGAAGCGTTGTGCTGCTTCAATAGAAGCACCAATTAAACGACCGTACCCTGTTACATTAAGAGGTAAAGTACGATGAGCTGCCCATACAGCAGCTGCAGTGGCGCCACCTTTTGAACCACCGATAATGTAAGATCCCAACATATCAGGAGCTTCGGCAGTTTTCTTTTCAAATACATAAGGTGCAAAGTAAGAAATTACATTACGCATACTTTGATATTTAATAGCAATACCACCAGCATCATAAGGAACATAACCCATCTTGTGAGGATCAATAGTACATGATTCAGCATCTTTGATTGCTTTGTAACTATTATAAACATGTTCTGAAATCTTTATTGGGTAATGGAATACGTTATGTTTTTTAAGCATTTCACTTAATTGGCTGTATTCAACAAAATTACCATTTTCATCACGAAATAGCGCACGTCCATAGCCACCATATGCTGCATCAACATGAAGGTAGAAATAAATTCCTTTCTTTTCCATTTCATTTCTGAATTTTACAATTCTATCAACTTCATCAATTTGTCCTTCCTCAGTGGTACCTACTACAGCTACAACACCTAAAATAGGAGTCTTTTCATCAGTTAATTTCTTTATAGTTTTTTCTAAGAAATCAACATCCATTCTATAATCACTTTTTACAGGGATTTGAACCATTTGGTCTAATCCAATACCAGAAATATCAAGTGCTTTTAACCATGAATAGTGCTTAGTATATGGAACTAATACTTTACCTAACTTAGGAATGTTTTTACCACTTCTGGAAGAATGTGCTTTGATTTTATCAATTTGATCTGGAGTAAGTTCTTTCAAGATTTGAAGAACCTTTTCGACAGACATGTTAAGAAGTTCCCAGTCACTTAAGCCTTTTACTTTTTCTGGAACAACCTCTCTGAAGGCTAATGGCATGGATTTAAATTGACGCATGTACCATATCCCTTCTAGGTTGGCAATAGATCCATCGTGGGTTAAATGTGCCCATCCATTTTTGAATCCTAATAAACCAGCTAAATCTTCACCAACTTCTGCTTCCATCTTAGAAGTAGCCATAGAACACTCTAAAGTTACATTATTAGCATTCCAAAGCATTGCTTGAGAATATGCAAGCATAGCAGGTGTCAAAGTATCGGAAAGCATTTGTCCCCAATATCTACCAGCTGACATCCAAGGAACACTGCCTGCACGTAAGCGATGATCCATTTCATCTAATACTTGATGTTGCTTTTCTAGGGAAGCTTTATAGTTATCTGATGATTTTTCATCATCAGAGATAGCAGCAACATCTTCTGGAATATAATTTTTTCTCCAACCTAAGTGACTAACTATTAAACGATTTAACTCTTTTGTATAATTATCACCATTTTCTGATTTATCACCAATAAAAAGTGATTTAAAATCTACGTCTTTGTCCATGGAAATAACCTCCTTTTCCATAAATATTTGATAAGTTATAACTATAATGAATTTATAGTTAAATAATTGGCGGTCTAATGACATAGGCAAATAGGGTATATACCAAATACTTAGAGAATATCTTATTTAAAAATGTCATTTATTTCACCCCCCCATTTTTGAAATAAAGGAATATTTACACTGATAATATAGCACATATTTTTTGATGATGATTATTAAAAATGTGACAAAAATAGTTATATTATTTATTAATGTTAACGATTACTAATTTTAAGAATATATATAAATCAAAAAAGTGTATAGTAAAACAAAAGTGAAATAAAGCACAAGCATAGCTTTTTTAAGGATCTTTTTTAAAATAAAGCATCAATATTTTGCAAAAAAACTTGACTAAAAATTGGATGATAAAAATTATTCGAAAATTATAATATTCTTTAAATATATATAGCTGGTAAAATCGGTGTTATTAGTCAATATTTCAAACAAATAACCAAACAACAAACATTTTTAGCTAATGACCGCACTATAAATATTCCTAATGTTACTTAAAAGCTAAAACAATGCTAGTAAAAATAATAAATACACCTGTTAATTAATGATAATATGCACATTTATGTAAACAAATGTTGTCAAAACAACAATAAGCTAGCTTTTAAATAATATTCATATAACAAATATTGTATTTATATTTAACATATATAATTATTTGTGATTTAATGAGCTTGATTAGGCAAAAATAACTAGTGTTATTTTCTTATTGAACGAGGTGAATAATTATGGAAGATAGTAAAGCTTCTAAAAGCTATGTTTCTGTTTTCACACTAGCGCTAATGAATGTTGCAGTAGTAGCAGGATTAGGTAACGATGTTCAACAAGCATTTTATGGTTTGTCATCAGTTACATATTTTGCTATAGGTGCAATTTGTTTCTTTATTCCAACAGCATTAGTTGCTGCTGAACTTGCTAGTGGATGGGGACAGCGTGGTGGTATCTTTCGCTGGGTTGGTGAAGGATTAGGTAAAGGCTGGGCTTTTACTTGTTTGTTAATATTATGGTTTCAGACGATGCTGAACTTTGGTATGGGAATGCCAAGTTATGCTGCGACCATCTTATTTTTTACACCAAACTATAATGCTGCTGTGAAATTTGCGCAGCACCCAAGTCATGAAATATTAATAATGACTGCATTTATTATTTTGTATTGGATTTTAGCTTACTTTGCCACACGAGGAATTAAGGTATTTTCTAAGATCGCAAAGTATGGTGTTATCATCGGGACACTAATTCCACTTGCATTAATGATCATATTGACAATTGTGTGGGTAGCTCAAGGTCATCAACCAGCTATTCCAATAACTCCTAAAGGATTAATTCCTAAATGGAATGGAATGGGGACACTAGCATTAGCTGCAGGGGTCTTTTTCTCGTATACTGGTATTGATGAAAATGCTGCTTATATTAAGAAATTAAAGCGTCCTGCAAAAGACTTCGCTGGTGCAATGTTTATTTCAATTATTGTAGCGTTCTTAATCTTCGTAGTAGGTACATTGATTATTGCAATTATAATTCCAGAAAAGCAGATTAACTTGCTGTATACTCTAGCATCTGTTTTCAGAGAATTAGGTGCAACAATTGGTATTCCTTGGTTATATATGGTTTTAACTTGGACTAACTTATGTAGTATGGTCGCTTTAGTCATTACTAATTTATCAGGTCCTTCGTTTATGTTAGGTCAAGCTGGTGGTAGTGGATTTTTACCAAATTGGTTCCAAAGAAAAAATGCACATGGTATGCCATCACACTTAATGTTTACGCAAATGGCAGGAATGACAATTATTGCATATCTAGTTAAGTTGATCCCTAATGTCGAAGGATTCGTTGTTTTAGTAACACAAACTATCACTATTTTGTACATGTTTTATTATGTATTGATGTTTACTACATTTTTGAAGTTGCGTCATGATCAACCAAATCGCCCAAGAACATTCAGAATTCCTTGGGGAGAATTTGGTGCATGGTTAGTTGCAGGAATTGGATTAATTTCAAGTTTCTTTGGAATTGCACTAGCAATTTATCCACCTGCACAAGTTAAAGCAGAAGTTGGATCTCCTATAGTTTACGTTGTAACAATTATTGCTTTAGTTGCAATTATTCTTTTGATTTGTTTTGGTATGTATCAAGCTTCTAAAAAACACAAGGAATGGGTTGATAAAAACAATAAGTTTGCCCCATTTACTTGGGAGATTGAAGGCTTAAATAAACCACAAAAAGTAACTTCAAATGTGCCAAGTAGTGTAATGTCTAAAGGACAAGACCCTATGGGATTGCCAATTAAGAGACCTTATAAGCCTGATGCACAATATAGTGAAGAGAAGTAGTTGATTATTAAAGTTAAAAGATCCAAGCGTTGATAAAAAATTTGGCTTTACTTCTTGGGATGACTTCTTCACTCGTGAATTCAATCAAGGTATTAGACCAGTTGCCGCAAATGACTCACAAGCATTTTTGACTTCAACTGCTACAAGAGCTGTAATCTTTATTAAAGCTGATAACCCAAAGATTGGCTTGATGTGTTTTGTTGCAGTGGGAATGTCTGAAGTATCAGGAAATGAAATAACTGTTAAAGTTGGTCAACATGTGAATAAAGGTGATCAATTAGGGATGTTCCACTTTGGTGGGTCAACATGTGAATAAAGGTGATCAATTAGGGATGTTCCACTTTGGTGGGTCAACACATGTTTTATTGTTCAGACCTGAAGTTAATGTAGAATTCAATTTACATGGTCAAAATGCAGGACTTGATACACACAACATCAAAGTTAAAGATGAAATTGCACGAGTTAATTAATGCATATTTCTAGCTAGAAAGTCAGGTGGAAATATGTCAAATTCTAAAACTAATTCAAACAGAAAAATTGGCCTATTAGGGCTAGTTGGCATGGTTATTGGTGCGATCCTTGGTGGTGCTTTATTTGATATTCCACAAAATATGGCTGCTTCATCATCACTAGGTGCAGTAATAATTGCTTGGGTAATTACTGGTATTGGAATGCTATTTTTGGCATATACTTTTAAGATATTAGCTGAAGAAAAGCCAGACTTGAATATTGGTATTTATTCTTATGCTCGTCAAGGTTTTGGCCGTTATGTAGGATTTAATTCTGCATGGGGATATTGGATATCAAGTGCAACTGGTAATGTTGCCTTTGCAGTTATGTTAAATGACTCATTAGGGCGCTATTTTCCAGTATTATTGAAACACCAACTGCCAACTGTTATTTTAGGTCTTGTATTAATATGGTTTTATAATTTTTTAGTATTAAATGGTATTAAAGAAGCTACTATCGTAAATAGTATTACAGTCTTAATTAAAGCTGTAAGTATAGTAACGATCTTAGTTTGTATGGCGATCTTTTTCCGTTTCCCAACATTTTTTACAAGTTTTTGGGGACAGGGATTACATTTAGGTAATTTAGGAGCACAAATTAAGGCACCAATGCTTGTTACTTTGTGGGCATTTATTGGTATTGAAGGTGCGGTAGATATTTCTAATCACGCCAAACACCCTCAAGATGTTGGTAAAGCAACGGTTATTGGTTACTTTACAGCGCTAATTGCCTATGTCTTACTTAGTATTTTAGCTTATGGTATATATAAGCAACCTCAATTAGCGACTCTAACAGATCCTTCAACTGGATATATATTAAAGAATCTATTAGGTTCTTGGTTTATTGACTTTGTCACAATTTCGGTAATTATATCAGTTGGTGGTTCATGGGTTGCTTGGACTTTAATGATGGCGCAATTACCTTACGCTGCCGCTAAGGGTAATGTTTTGCCAGAATTTTTTGGCAAAGAAAATAAAAAGAAAGTTCCAACAACTTCTCTTTATATATCAAGTATTCTGATGTCATTGTTCATGTTTGTAGTTGTTACTGCAAAGAATGTATATCTAGCAACAATTGATATTACTGGTGTAATTTTGCTGCCATCGTATTTATTAAGTTCTATGTATTTATGGAAAGCTGCTCAAAATAAAGAGATATACCAAAATGATGATTCTAAACGTATTAAAGGGATGCTTATAGGTATTGCATCAACAGTTTATTGCTTGTGGTTATTATATGCAGCAGGACTAAATTATTTGTTAATATCAACTATAATTTATGCTGTTGGTATAATTTTCTTCTATTTAGCACGAAAAGAACATAAAAAAGCTAATGAGAAAATATTTACTAAATGGGAATTGATATTAGCTATTGCAATTTGTGTTTTGGCTTTAGTATCAATATATTTACTAATCAATAATAAGATTAAGTTCTAGGATTGATGCTTATCCTTAAAGAAAAATAATGTTCCAAAGCACATTAAGTATGGTATACTAAATGTGCGTCAAGCAAAAAATGATTGTTATCATAGGACTCAAAAAACCTTATCCTGAGACGATAAGGTTTTTCTTTTCACTTCTTATAATTTAAGCGTGAGTGCTGGGAGTCGACTATTAGTCAACGATCATTGTGGTGATTATCCAGCCAATAATCAAATAACCTTAAAGTTATTCCCACAATAAAGTGGTGCAATGACTGTTGAGAAAATGATTGTTATCATAAAACTCACCTCCTTTCAATTGGAGGTATAATAGTCGATTTAATAAGTATATCAGTTAAATGGTTACGTAAAAAAGCTGACACTGAAAATTTTTTGTATTAAAAGAACATCAAACAGTTTAAAACTGAATGATGTTCTTTTTTCTTTATATAACATTTTTAGAAATATTATTTTTCTCTATGTTTATCTAATAGCTTGTCTTCAATTATGCGCTCCTCGTCTTCTAAACGAGTTATCTTAGGATGCCCTATAAAAATATATAATACCGCAGCAGTTAATGCAGCACCAAACCCAACAACTAAAGTCTTCCAGGTGAAGTTAGTAACCATGTAAGTAGATATCAACAATGCTAAGATTGGAATTGTGTATCCACCAGGTAAGCTAAAGCCATGGTTTGGAAATTCTCCAGTGTGTTTAAACTTGATTACCGCAATAATTGATGGGACATATTGAATAAATGAAGCAAGTACAATACATGACACTAAGAATATATATGATTGAGTTACTAAAAATGCACAAACTACAGCAGTCATAATAATTGCTACCCAAGAAGCTTGATATTTGTTCTTTTTACCAATCCATTTAGGAAGCATTCTATGTTCTGTTGCAAGTGATGATAATAACACAGGGGTATTAAATGACGTTGTGAACGCCACACCTAAGATACTTAATAAAGTACCTGTGATAATGAACCCAAACCCCCATTTACCCGCAAAAACTTTTGCAGCATTAGCAATAGGAGTGGGAAAATTACCTGTTTTACTACCTAAAATACCAATCACTACTAGCATCATGATTGAATACAATACACTCACGCAAGCCATAACACTGATTAAAATTCTAGGGATATTTTTTTCGGGATCTACCATTTGTGCAGCTGCAATAGGTATAAATGAAAACCCACTAAACAAATAAAATACTACACTAAATGCATTACCGAAATGTTTGAAAAATGGACCAGCTCCACTCATTGCACTTGCAGGAACTACTGGTGTGAAGTTTGAAAAGTGAATGAAAAATACACCTACAACAATAAATAACAAAATAGTAGCTAATTTAGCTATTGAAGAAATATTATCAATGATCTTTACTAAAGTTCGACCAAAGAAATTAATAATTGAAAAAATAATGATTAATCCAAATACTGATGAATAATAAACAATATTATTATTAAATATTGGGATAAAGCTTTTTAGCGTGGTTAATAACGCCACGATTTCGGCGGACATAGTACAACAGCCTAAGAACCAGGTAAACACGCCTAATTCATAGCCTGTGAATCTACCAAAAGCATTATAAGAATAAATCCAAGCGGCCCCAGATGCAGAAAATCTGCTGGCTAAATCGGCATAACATAACGCAATCATACTAACTGTGATTGCGCAACAAATTAGAACTAATACACTAAGTAAGTTCATATCTTTATAAATAACTTGTGGCAATAGAAAAGCTCCGGAACCTATGATCCCGTTGATCCCAAGAAAGAACATCGCCGAAAATGAAAGTTTCTTAGGCTTAGATAAGCTATTTTTCATAGCAGTTCACCTCATAACTTTTTTATATATGCCGTTTCTCTCCCTTTAATAATACCACAGTCTAAGTGAAACGCTTAGCAATATTACAAACTAAGTGCTGCAAGTTGGATTACATGGACAGTTATTTTATATTTTAAAAATTTTTCCACCTTGAACTTTAATACTTTTCCACTTATTTGCTTTAAATAAAGTTATATTTTTCACAATATATGAAAAATAATAGCGTTTTCATTTTAAATATATCAGAATGCATGATGCTTCTGCAAAGTTTGTGCAATGAAAATATGTGAAGTTATTCTCTTTATTTTTAAAAAATATGAGTTATACTAAACATTGTAAAATATTTCACAATTAATAAAACTTAAGGGGTATGGACAATGACAGCAAAAACAATGCAACCTAAAAAACAAGTTGATGTTAATCAAATGGTTGACGAGCTAGTTAAAAAATCTCATGTTGCTCTAAATCAAATGGCAAACTTCACTCAGCAGCAAGTAGATAAAATCTGTGAAGCAATTGCAACAGCAGGTGAACAAAACAATCTAATGCTTGCCCAAATGGCAGTTGAAGAAACTGGTCGTGGTGTTGTAGAAGACAAGGCTATTAAAAATATGTTTGCAAGTGAAAACATTTGGAATTCATTGCGTCATGAAAAAACTGTTGGAATTATTGAAGAAGATAAAGAAAAGCAATTAATTAAGATTGCAGAACCAGTTGGTGTTATTGCAGGAGTAACACCTGTGACTAATCCAACTTCAACTGTAATTTTTAAATCAATGATTGCTTTAAAAACTCGCAATACAATTATCTTTGGCTTTCACCCACAAGCTCAAAAATGCTGCGTAAAAACTGCTGAAATATTGGAAGCTGCAGCAGAAAAAGCAGGTGCTCCTAAAAATAGTATTCAATGGATCGAATATCCAAGCATTGAAGCAACTAATGCATTAATGACTAATCCTGGAGTCCAAACTATTTTAGCAACTGGTGGACCTGGTATGGTAAAAGCAGCTTATTCATCTGGTAAACCTGCCTTAGGAGTAGGACCTGGTAATGGTCCATCTTATATTGAAAAGACAGCTAATATTCCAGAATCTGTATATGACATTGTTTTATCAAAGACGTTTGATAATGGTATGATTTGTGCTTCTGAAAACTCAGTTGTTGTGGATCATGAAATCTATGATCAAGTAAAAGATTTATTTAAATCATGGAATTGTTACTTCATTAAGCCAAATGAGTTAAAGAAATTCTCTGATGGATTTATTGATCCAAAGCGTGGCACAGTTCGTGGGCCAATTGCTGGTAAATCAGCATATGAAATTGCTAAAATGTGCAATATTGATGTGCCAAAAGACACTAAGATTTTGATTGCTGAGTTAGATGGTGTAGGTAAAAACTATCCATTATCTGCTGAAAAACTATCACCAGTCTTTTCACTATATAGCGCTAAGAGTCAACAAGATGCCTTTAAGATTTGTACAGATTTATTAAATTATGGTGGACGTGGCCATACTGCTGGAATTCATACTAGCGACCAAGCTTTGATCAAGAAGTTCTCACTTGCAATGTCTGCTTGCCGAATTATTGTTAACTCACCAACAGCCTTAGGTGGTGTAGGTGATTTGTACAACAACATGACACCATCTTTGACGTTGGGGACAGGATCTTATGGAGCTAATTCTTTATCACATAACATTTCAGCACAAGATTTATTAAATATTAAAGTTGTTGCAATGCGCCGTGACAATATGCAATGGATCAAGGTGCCTGCAAAGACTTACTTTGAAAAAAACGCCGCAAATTACTTACGACACATGCCAAATGTGGGTCGATTCTTTATTGTGACAGATGAAGGGGTTACAAAACAAGGCTTTGCAGATGAAATTACTGATATTATCAGTAAACGTCGTGACAATAAAGAATATGAGGTCTTCAAATTAACTGGTCCGACAACTAATGTAGTTGCTGACGGTGTACATAGAATGCAGATCTTTAAACCTGATGTTGTAATTGCATTAGGTGGTGGCGCTGTGATGGATGCAGCAAAGGCAATGCGTCTGTTTTATGAGAATCCTGATATGAGTTTTGAAGAAGCATATCAAAAATTCCTAGATATTCGCAAAAGAACGGTCAGATTTCCAAAAGAAAATGAAATTAAATTAGTATGTATCCCAACTACTTCAGGATCTGGATCTGAAGTATCACCAGTCGCAATTATTCAAGATGCAACAACTGGAATTAAACACACATTATGTGATTATGCATTAAGCCCAGATGTATCAATTGTAGATGATCAATTTGTCCAGACTTTGCCTAAAAATTTGATTGCTCAATCTGGTTTTGAAGCATTAGGGCATGCAATTGAAAGTTATGTTTCAACAATGGCCACAGACTTTACTCGTGGGTGGTCATTAGAGGCTATTAAGTTGATTTTTGATAACTTAGAAAAGTCTTATAACGGTGATTTACAAGCAAGAAACAGAATGCATGATGCCGCAACTGTTGCCGGAATGGCTTATGCAAATGCATTTTTAGGAGTAGAACACTCAATTGCACATAGCGTTGGCGCTGCATTTAATGTACCAAGTGGAATTACTGATGCGATTGCACTACCTCAAGTCATTAGGTTTAATGCACAAAAGCCATTGAAATTAGCAATGTGGCCACATTATTCTGTATATCGTGCAGATGAAGATTATGCTTCAATTGCCAGATCTCTTGGTTTAATCGGAACTAAAGAACAATTAATTGAGGGATTAGTTCAAAAAATTATTGATTTAGCTCATGCGATGGATATTAAATTAGCATATTCAGAATATGGTGTTGATGAAGATAGTTTTGAAAAACAAGCTGATACTTTGGCTATTGAAGCTTATGGTGATCAAAATACTGTGACTAACCCAGTAGCTCCAAAAATCAAACAAATTAAAATTTTGATGGAGCAGTGTTTAACTGGAGCAAATGTCGAAAAGTAAAAAATCGCAAACAAAAATCGGAACTTTTAAATAAGCTCCGATTTTTTCGTATAAACAAGTATATTTTAGTTTGGATTAATCTTGTTCCAATATGGTAAAACAATTGGCTCTTTGTCAAGTGCAGCAAGTTGAGTATCATTCAAGTACTTTTTATTGACTACTACTTCATAAGTATATGCATTGTTCCATTCATTAGACATCATGAAGTAACCATCATGACCAACTTTTGAACCCCAAGAGTTTTGAATCTTCCAATTGATTGGCTTACCATCTTCTAAATCGACTCCGCAAATTAACATTGCATGTGATGGTAGACTCTCATGGTATTCAAATCTGCTAGTCTTGTCATCATTTAAGTCAATTCCTAAGGCATTCTTCCAATCATATACTCCTGGAGCTAAAACGCCTTGCTGTTCACCATAGCCTTCTTGCAATACATCGCATTCAAACCACACAGGTTCGTTATCTTTCAATTGCTTAATCGATAACTCATTAAGTGTATCCATGGGCAAGTTCAAGTAACGATTGTGAACACCTTTAACCATATTATCAGCAAATTCAATAAAGTAAGTTTGATTAAATGGATAATTTTTACCTGGCAAGTTCAAGATCTCTACATAATCATCTAGATTAATCTTAACGAATTTTTTAAAAAATTCTTGTGGAGTAATTGCACCTGTTGAGTGAAATTTATTATCTTTATCACGATATTTATAATTGAATGTTTCAGGTGGAGTACCTAGTGATGCAGAAATAATATTGTAGTTTTCTGCATTCATTTGTTTTACAGTACTCTTAATATCGTCTTTTGAAGCGTCGTTATTGACCATTTTACGCAACTTGATAGCGTCTGTTTGCAACTTGCGAGTTAAGACAAAGTTTAGTTCAGAAGTATTAACACTAACTGAAGTTTCGTCCATTAACGCTTTTGGAACCACACCATATTTTTCAAACAAACTAACTAATTGATACCAATCACCACCATCTTGTTCAGGAGTGGTTAATAACCAATTGACTCTGCGGTTAGATAAGGGCTTTTTTGCAGTATCAATAATATTTTGATAGAAGTAGTTTGATTTTTCTAATTTGTCATAAAAGAAAACATAGTTTGGAGATAACTCCATGTTTTTAATATTAAAGTCTTTTTCGATATGGTAGCGTAAAAAGTTAAGTGCTGAAAAGATCCAGCAACGTCCAGATTTCTTTTGGTCTAAGACTTTATCTGAATCAACATCAATTGAAAAAATAAAAGGTTTACTATCAATTAAAGTTTGATTAGTAACAGATTTTTTCAAACCGTTTTTCATCACAGCATTTTGTACAGCCTGTTTGTGTGAGTTATTAACAAACTCATCTCTCATTTGTTTGAGAACTTTTATCTTTAATTCTGGCATTTTAAATCGTCTCTTTTCTTAAAATAAAACCAGTAGGTTTAAAAATAATATTGTTTGTGAATATTTACACTATTAATATAACACTAAATGAAATTGCTTTCACTAGTAACAAAAAATGTATCTATTAAAAATAGATACATAATTAATTATATATAAAAAATGCCAATTATTGGCGCGCATACTTATTGGTATATCAAGCTTTATAGTACTTTTTGCGTCAAACTTGCGTCAATATCATAACTCACTCAATTTATCAGTTATCAAGCTGTCATTTTTTGCCTTGTATTCATCAATCAAATAAGAATAAGTATTCAATGTGATTGAAACGTTAGAATGTCCTAACCTTTTGCTAATTGCATAAATATCAACGCCCTTACTTATCAGATATGCAACGTGTACATGTCTTAATGAATGAAAGTGAAACCCTTGCTTACTAATATGTTTTTGTTCCATAATATGATGTAAGCACTTATTAAGGGCGTTGCTAGTTGGTATAGTTCCTAGTGCATTTCTAAATATCATAATTGAATTATTAGCTTTTAAATCATCCAAGCAATGAAGTAATTCGGGATTAACTGAAATACTTCTTTTACTAGAAACGGTCTTGGTTGGTTTGAAAGCCTTTTTTTTATCATCCCAAGATCTATTAATATTAATAAGTCCGTGTATTTCGTCTATATCGTTCCATGTGAGCGCCTGTATCTCTTCTTTACGCATTCCTGTATAGATTGCTGTTAATATCATGTATCGGCTCGTATTACTCGGATTTAAGCCTTTAATCAAGGCTTTTTTTAATGTCTTAATTTCACTAATATTTGGATATTCAACTTTAACTTCTTTATCTTTGTTATGTGTTAGTTGTACATTGTGCGTAAAATTTTTGGTTAGTATGTCATCATCAATCGCATAGCTAACGCATTTACGGATTGCACCATTTAGCTTCTGAACACTTATAAAAGCATGGTCTTTACCATACCAGTTAATAAATTTCTGATAGTCTAGCCTTTTGATAGTCCTAATTTTAGTATCTTTGAAGTAATTTTGTATTACTCGATAAATAATTAAATATCTATGTTTAGTAACATCAGAAAGCGAGCTATTGCCCTTATAGGTTTCATACCATCGCTTATAATAATCAACCAAGCTAATATCTTTTAAATCAATATTGAGTTTATTTAATTCTCTTTCAAGCTTATCTGAGGCTTTTAGTGCATCTCGTTTCAGTTTAAATTTACCTGCTGATTTTTGATGTCTATTGCCGTCTTTATCATAGTAATAAGCATAACCATAGTATCCATTACTTGTTTTCTTTGTATAACTCATAAATTATTTACCTCTTTCAATTTGTACCATTGGGGAGCGTGGTTAATGTAATGAGAATAAATATTTATTTAGTAATGGGATGTTAGTTACTTATCCCAGTCAAAATTACGGTTAATAATTAAGTAGCCATCTATATACCTAGCTTTTACATTAAGTGTATGGTCTTCTAGAAACTCATATCTTTTAACTAGTAGATTGTCCTGTTTAATATGCGTATCTGTAGCGGTTTTTGTTACATCTATCATATAAGCACCTAAGGCACCATTTAAAGCGTCTAATAGGGCTTTTTTTATGTCGTCAATGGTTACATCCATTGGCTTTTTTACTAACCATTGCAACGCAATGCTATAAAAAAATAAATCTTTAAAATTAGCTTTCCAAAAATTAAAATCATTAGCATTCTTTCTAGATATTAGAATACTATTTTTTTTAACATCCCAAGGGATGACACCTCTAGTAATTAAGTAGTCATCCACTATGCTTAGTTGCTGTTTTAATGCTAAAAAGGGTGGTAAATCTTTGTTTTTATTATCTGAATATAAATTTAAATACCATTGCTGTAAAATCTCTAAAATTTCATCTTGGCTGTATGCACCTTGTAAATATGGTACTGATACATTAAAGAAGTTAGCTAACGCTTTCAAGGCTGAAATAGGAGCCTGTCTTTTTGCATTTTCATATTGGTTAATAGTATTACTTGGAATACCAACAACTTTACTTAATTTGGTGAGTGTTAATCCCTTCTTTTTTCTTAATTCTTTAATTCTATTGTTCATTATTGTAATACCTCTCTTTTAGCATTTTAACATATTTTTTGCCAAATGAATAAAATGAATTGATTTTACTCAAAAACGAGAGTATTATATAATTATAATCAAATATGAGAATTTAAAGAAAGGATTTAAACATGGAAAACAAATATTTAACGCAACAAGAAGCTATGCTTTATTTAAATATTAGAACTTATACAACTTTTACTAAATTAGTAAATGCAGGAATGCCATACGTGCTGTTTGGAAAACAAAAACGATTTACTAAAGATGAAATTGATAAATTTATGCTTAATCATATGGTTATCAATAGCGAGGTATCTAAATAATGGATGCTATAAAGATGGAGTTGCCTAGTGAACTCAATAATACAATCACTGAAACAGTTAGGCGAGCACTTGATACTTGCATTAAAGAAAATGCTAAGGCTAACCAGTTTCCGCCTTACATGAACCAAAGGATTGCAGCTACTTATTTACATGTAGCACCAGCAACAATAATTAAATGGGAACAAAAATATAGTAACTTTCCTGTCCTTGTGGTCGATGGTGTCAAGAGATATAAGAAAACATCCCTAGATAATTGGATGTTACAGCAAGCAAAATAACCACGCGCGGGGAGCATGGTTAATGTAATGGGATTAAATAATCTCAATTATGGAAAGGAGATACAACCATGGATAATTTAAAAATGAATTATGCAACTTTACAAGCTACTTTACAGGTTGCTGAAAGATTGGCATATCAATTACAAGTTAATGAAAACACTCAAGAGCAGATTAATCAGCTTCAAGGCGTTATCAGTTCACTAGTAATAGTAGCTGATAAGGTTAGCCAAGAATTGAATAATGAGGTAAATAAATAATGATGACAAACAAAGAAAAGCAATATTATAAAGATTTATTTTTGTTAGATGACCCAAGTAATACAAAAACTCAAATGAATTTTGAAAATTTTTTAAATGATGTTTTAACAGAATGCAAAACAGAAAGCAATGATACTAACAAATTATTAGCTATCATTGCTAAACGGCTTTTATATATCAATTTTGACCTTGTAACATTGGGCAAAAAAATTACAGATAATATTGATAACCATAGCCATGAAAGGTAGTGATATTTTGGCTAAAACAAAAACAGTGATACATTTAAATAAAAAAACCGCTGAAAATGTAAAAAAATTACAGCAAAAAGCTAAAGAAAATAGGTTAAATTTTAATTTAACTTCTAAAGGATATTTAAAGCAAAATTCGGTTTTAAATGTAATTAAAATATTAGAAAATGATCCTAATTTGAAAGGCTTATTCAAGTTTAATGAATTTACTGAGAAAATTGATGTATTGAAAGACTTCAAAGATTTCTCAATTCAAAAAGGACAATTTAAAGATAAATATATTAGTTATATTGCGCAATATATCGAAACTAGATATGAATATGACCATATTTTATTCAGCGAAAAAAATGTATTATCTGCAATTATGCAAGTTGCGGATTTAAATTCATACAATCCCTTAAGAGATTATATGGATGAAGCCTATGATAAGTGGGATAAAAAACGCAGGTTAGATAATTTTTTTCCAACGTTTTTAGGCGTTGAAAAAAATGAAGCTTCAATCTTAATAACTCGCTTATGGTTTATGGGTGGGGTAGCAAAGGTTTATGATCCTACAATTAAATTTGACTATTGTTTAGATTTAGTAGGTTCACAAGGCGTTGGTAAAACTACACTATTACAAAAAATCGCCCCACTTGGTTTATATACTGATCAAGTTAATAGTTTTGCAGAAAAAGACGATTATTCTTTAATGCTAGGAGCATTCATTGTTAATGATGATGAAATGAATGCAAGTGATAAAGTTTCTTTTGAAGAGGTTAAAAAGTTCATGAGTTTAACAAAGCTTCAATATCGCGTACCATATGGGCGCAATATGGAAACTCATTTTAAAAAGTTCATTGTTGCAAGAACAACAAACGATTTGTATTATCTAAAAGATAAGACTGGAGCAAGGCGTTTTATACCTCTACTTGCGGATAAAAACAAGCGAAAAAAAGACCCCGTAATTGATTTAACGCCTAAATATGTTAAACAGTTATGGGGCGAAGCAGTATGGTTATATAAAAATGCTAAAGATCCGTTTTTGTTGACCAAACGCCAAGAAGGTTTATTAAACAAAGCTCGGTATAACTTTAATTATACCACCGCTTTGGAAGACACTTTAATGGATGCTTTAGATAATAATTTTAAAGATAAAGATTTTATCACTAACTCAGAATTAGCATTAGCGGTATTGGGCGACCAAGACGCATTTATTAAAAACCCTAAAGGGGCTAGTAAAATCCGTTATTACATGCAAAACTTGGGTTATAAATTAGGTAAACGAAGTAATGGAAAAAATAAAAGTAGTCGGGGTTTTTATAGACCATAGGAGGGACAGGAGGGACAGTAAAGCCACTTTGGTGTCCCTCCCTAAACCCCTTGGCACTATTGAGGTTAGACCATAGGAGGGACGGAGGGACACCATATTTATATAAACTTTTTTTATAGTGATATATATAGTGTGTGTGTCTATAGAATGTTTGAAAGTGGTGTCCCTCCTGTCTTATCCTTAGAGCCACAAGGGATTAGAGGGCGATACAGTAGTTTCTTATGGTGTCCCTCCTGTCCCTCCTATATGCGTGGTCGAATATAACTAACTGATAATAAGCAATATATAGAAAGGTTTTAATATGAAGAAGTATACAGAACAATTTGTAAGGTTCAATTCAATTTCAAAACTAAATGAATGGTTAACGGAAGTATCAGAATTAGCAATCATTACATATAAACAGGTTTTAAATATTAAAGAACGAGTTAACTATATTATTGGTTTTCGTGTTTCCATGGTTGGTATAGCGGACTCAAATGATATTGAAGCAAGACTAAAGTATTTAATTGACTTATCAAATAAAATTAATGAAAAATGCCCGAAGGATTGAGTTTAAATCCAAACGACAAAAATAATATAATGAAAATAGTTAGACAGGTTTAACCTGTCTTTTTTTATTGATAGTAGACCACATCCCAGTTTTTAAGTTTGAGATTAATACAGTAGCAAGGGTTTACGAGATAGTAACCACTTCTTTCTGTTTTTGCACCAATTTTAAAAATAGTTAATGCTTACTCTCGCAAGGTATATCCCAGTTATCCCAGTTTTTTTATTAATTTTAAAAAATATATATAGAGAGATATATACACACAGTATATATATACATATACAAACGTAAGGTAAAAAAAAACTGGAAAAACTGGGGTAATTGGGAAAAGCCTTGGCGCTGTAAAGCTAGCAAGTTTAAAAAAGTGCGACAAAAGATTTTTAAAGTGGGATTATAACCACTTTTTAATAAAACATCCCCCCGCACGACTTACAAAAAGGGAGAGCGCACATATGGTATCCGTTTTTGAGGGGCAATATCTTACTAACTTTTTGATATGGGGGTGGTAACATTTGACCGTGGTCAACTATTAACTAACTTAAAAGACGATCTAAGTTGAAATTAGGGTGTCGCGAATTGCGACTACCTGAAATCCCAAAATGGGATCTAAGTCGATAAATTGCCGAGCCAGTAATAAACCACCAAACCAGTTGCATGGACTGGTTAAAGGTGGTTAGTTCTCCAATGGGATGCAATTACATAATAAAAGGGGGTAACGAATTGGTAGCACCTATTTGAGTCCCAAATTGGGACTTCAGGTCAAAACCAATAAAAGGGGTCTCCGTTTTGGATACCCCTATTTGTATACATGTAAATCATAAATCTTAGTAATTTTGTGTTCTAATTGTTCATATAAGAATAAGTCCGCGAACTCTTCAAGTGCGCCTTGCTTTAAGTCATCATACCTTGAAACACTATAACCAACCAGCTGGGCTACTTGCCACCTTAATTTATGGTTGACCATGCTTTCAATAATTATTTTTTTGTATGGCTTCTTTGGTTTATCTGAGCACCTGTTAATTGCATTATTTACGCACGCTAGCAGGCTTTTAGCTTCTAACATGATAATATATCTATCTGGTAAATTATTCGTATATCGGCTGTTTTTATCTGGTGTATTATCAAAATTCATTGAACTTATATCCGAGTTACCGCATATGGTCATAAATTTATCTAAATCATGATTAAAAAAAGAAGCCACTTTAATTCTGGTTTTTGCTAAATCAATATCAAACACGTGTTACACCCTTGCTAATAAAATTGCTACTGCAATAACTACACCTATTGATGAAGCTACAATCATTGCTTCTAAAACTTTAATCTCGTTCATAATTTCATTTGATTTGTCATCATCCATATATAATACATCCCCCTTTGATACTATTTTATCTTAAAAGTTTGGTCTTGTGATTGCGTCAATTTATCAGATGACAGCAATAAAAAAATCACTGTAACCAGTGATTTTATCACGCTCCCCAATCTTTAATTTTTGCGTCAATTTTGCGTCAAACTTTAAATTAAATGCGTTTTATAGCATTTACAAAAAAATAAGAATGCCGTAAAACCAACGTCTTTAGCACTCTTAAAACTCAATAAATCTATAAAAATGCCAATTATTGGGATCGAACCAACGACCTTCTCTTTACGAGGGAGATGCTCTACCAACTGAGCTAAATTGGCTTTTAATGACAAAAAAATTATAACAAATCCTATTCAGTTGGTCAAAATGCATTAATTTGCTTTATAATTAGTATTAACTTAATTAATAGGGGAAGTTATGTTATGAAAATTCTTGTAGTAGGTGGGGCTGGATATATCGGCTCTAATGCAGTAAAACAATTACTTGATCAAAATTATGAAGTAGTAGTTGCTGATTCATTATTTACTGGACATCAAGCAGCAGTTGATAAAAGAGCAAAGTTTTATCAAGGTGATATTTTAGACTCGGAATTTTTGGATAAAGTATTTAGTAAGCAAAATATTGATGCAGTAATGCATTTTGCCGCTTATTCATTAGTTGGAGAATCCGTTCAAAAACCATTAAAGTACTATCAAAATAATGTTTCAGGGATGATATCTTTGCTTAAGGCAATGAAAGAACATGATGTTAAAGACATTATCTTTTCTTCAAGTGCTGCAACTTACGGTGTGCCCAAAGTGTCACCTATTGATGAAAAAACGCCACTTAACCCAATCAACCCATATGGTGCAACTAAGATGATGATGGAAAGAATTATGCATGACGCAGATATTGCTGATGGTATTAAGTATGTTGCATTACGCTATTTTAATGTAGCAGGGGCTAGTGTAGATGGTAATATTGGCGAAGATCATCAACCAGAAACTCATTTAATTCCTAATATTTTGAAATCAGTATTAAATCCTGATCGCACTTTTACAATTTTTGGGGATGATTATAATACTCCAGATGGAACTAATGTCCGTGATTATGTAGATGTAGTTGATTTAATTGATGCACATATTTTGGCATTAAAATATCTGCTTAAAAATCAAACAAGTGATGTCTTTAACTTAGGATCTGCTCATGGATATTCAAACCTTGAGATCTTAAAATCAGCTATGAAAGTAACAGGTCAAGATATCGCTTATGTTATTGGGGATAGAAGAGCTGGAGATCCAGATACATTAGTTGCTGATTCAACTAAGGCAAGAAAAGTTCTAAATTGGCAACCTCAACATGAAAATGTAGATGATATTATTCAAAGTGCCTGGAAGTGGCATAAAAACCATCCAAATGGTTACGAAAATTAAATATAATTTTGTCAAAACATCTTGTGGAATACCATAGGATGTTTTTTCATAAGAAAAATTTAAAAAAGATTATTGATAGCCGAATTTTTCGAGTATAATAGTATTTATTGTTAATATTTTCGCAAGGAGGTTTTTGCATGGTCGAACAAACCAAGACCAAAAATAAAATGTTGTGGTCGAAATTAGCTGTCATGGCATTTTCAACAGTATGGAGTTTTGGGAACGTTGTAAATGGGTATGTTTACTTCGATGGAACCAAAGTTATCTTCAGCTGGATTTTAATGTTCGCCTTATATTTTGTACCATATGCATTGATGGTGGGAGAATTAGGTTCAGTATTTAAAGAAAGCGAAGGTGGTGTTAGTTCCTGGGTAGAATATACTATGGGATCAAAACTAGCATATTATGCTGGCTGGACTTATTGGGCTTGTCATATTGTGTATATTTCAAGTAAAGGTACTGGTGGATTAAGATCAATGGCCTGGGGAATTTGGGGCAGTATTACTAAATTTGACCATTTACCTACTTGGGAAGTGCAATTTGCAACATTATTGATCTTTTTAGTCTTTTGTTGGATGGCATCAAGAGGAATCAATGTGTTAAAAAGTGTTGCTACAATTGCTGGTGGTTCAATGTTCATCATGTCTATTTTATTTATTGTGATGATGTTTGCGGCGCCTGCAATTAATCCTCATGCTGGTTTTAGTTCAATTAGCTGGAATTGGAAGAGCTTAATGCCTACTTTTAATGTTAAATACTTTACATCATTATCAATCTTAGTGTTTGCGGTAGGTGGTGCTGAAAAGATTTCCCCTTATGTAAATAAAGTAAAAGACCCTGCAAGAGGCTTTCCTAAAGCTATGTATTTGCTTGCAGGGATGGTTATTGTTTCTGCAATTTTAGGAACAGTTGCATTAGCGATGATGTTTAATGTTAAAGATGTAAATTCTGATTTGAATAATTACATTGCTAATGGGCAGTTCTGGGCCTTTCAAAAACTAGGTAATTACTATCATATGGGCAATACTCTAATGTATATTTATGCATGGTGTAATACGATAGGGCAGTTTTCAACTTTAATTATTAGTATTGATGCTCCATTGCGCATGATGTTAGGTAGTAAAATCGCTAAAGAATATATTCCAAAGGCTTTACTTAAAACTAATAGTAAAGGAGCCTTCACCAATGGTATTTGGATGGTGGTCTTTTTATCAGGTGGCTTAACATTAGCTCAAGTAGTAGTGCCAAATGCTACTGATGTTATGGCGCAATTAGTTAAGTTAAATTCAACTACAATGCCACTGCGTTACTTATGGGTATTTGCGGCATATCTAGCATTAAGAAAGCAACGCAACAAGTTCAAAGGCGGTTATGAAATGACCAAGAAAAAATGGCTATCATATATTGCAGGAATTTGGTGTTTTGCAGTAACAGCGGTTTGTTGTTTAATTGGTATTTATTCACCTGATCCATTTACTTTGATTTTGAATATTTTGACACCTATTGTGTTGATTGCATTAGGGATGATATTGCCAATGATCAAAAAACATCAAGATGAGCAAACTGTTAAATAATAAAAATTATAGTTCACACTATGTGGACTATTTTTTTATGCAAAAAATTGTTGTTTAGTTTATGATGTTTTTTGGAGAATCAAACAAATGAAAACAACAACAAAAATACTAACAACTATTCTTTTATTAATATTTGCACTTACAATTGCAGGTTGCGCTAAAAAACAAACCACAACATATCAAAAGCAAATAAATATTGTAACTAGTACAAATATTTATGCTAACATTGCTAAACAAGTTGCTGGTAAATATGCTAAAGTAACTCCATTAATTGCTAATGGTGACACTGACCCTCATGATTTTGAACCAACTGTTGAAACAGCAAGATTAGTTGCCAAAAGTAATATTTTAGTAGCTAATGGATTAGGTTATGATGACTGGATTGATCGCTTAGCTGATGCTAATAATAAAAAAGTTGTAAAAGTAGGCAACAACTTAATGGACTTAAAGACTGGGGATAATCCTCATATCTGGTATGATTTAAAAATGCCTAGAATATATGTTAATTACTTAGTTAGAAGATTAGATAAATTAGATCCAAAGCATAAAAAACAATTTGAACAAAATGCACGTAATTATTTAAAACGCATCGCTAAATTAGAGCAGTTAGAAAAGACTTTAGACTATAAGCATACAAAACCAGTTTTTGTAAGTGAACCAGTATTTGACTATATGCTAAAAAGTACTGACTACCAAATTGATGATAAAGCGTTTGAAGACGCTGTAGAAAATGAAACAGATCCAAGTGCAAAAATTATTCAAGAAATGAATCAAAAGATTATTAATCATAAAATCGCATTTTTTGTAAATAATACTCAAGCTTCAAGCTCTACCGTTAATAATTTCGTAAGTCTAGCACAAAAATATGATATTCCTATCTTAAATGTTCGAGAAACTATGCCAAACAATACTTCATATCTAGCTTGGATGAATGAGAATTTAGAGAATTTAGCAAAATTAACAAACAAAAACGCCAGAAATTAATCTGACGCATTTTTTGCTATAAAATTGGTGATAACAGTCTTGAGAATCTCTGCAATGATCTAATATATCTTGATTGATTTTGAATATCCTGAATAGTTATTAAGTGGCATTGTTTAACATCCTCTAAGAATATCTTTTCCATTTCTTTAGTGACTTTGGAATCATAAAAGACAGCATTAGCTTCAAAATTTAAGCTGTATGATCGATAATCTTGGTTCATTGAACCAATAGTTGCAAAATTATCATCAACGATAATAGTCTTCGCATGTAAAAATCCATTTTCATAGCTATATATTTTAACTCCTAATCTAGTTAATTCATTAGCGTACCATTGTGTGGCGCGATAAATGAAAGGGTGATCTGGCTTGCTTGGAATCATAATTCTTACATCAACACCTGAATTAACAATGATTTCCCAAGTTGCAAGCATAGGTTCATCTGGAATTAAATAAGGTGTTTGAATCCACAATCTTTTGCGTGCAAGCATCATTAATCTAATCATCCCATTACGCATGTATGGTAAATATCGATCAGGCCCATCTGAAACTATTTGTGTGGCTACATCATCACTAGTTAATGAATCTTCATCTAAATAAGGAAATAATCGATGATCAAAAGTTACCAATTGCTCTTTTTTAGTGATAGAAGCATTCCAATCCATAATGAAGCGCTCTTGCAATAATAATGATGCAGATCCAACTATTCTAACTTGAGTATCACGCCAATAGCCAAAACGCTTTTTGCGTCCTAAATATTGATCTCCGACGTTAAAACCGCCAGTCCAAGAAATTCGCCCATCAATGACGATTACTTTTCTGTGTAAGTGATAGTTTAGACGGTATTTGGTAATCATATTACGAGATGTGATGAAAGGTAATACTTGGCCACCTTCATCAATTAATGGTCGAAACCAAGATAGTTTGGCACCAGGTGACCCCCATGGATCATATAGCAAGCGTATTTTTATGCCTAATTTTGCCTTTTTGATTAATAAATCTAAAAATTGATTACCAATATCATCATTCATGAATGAATAATACTCAATATTTATAGTTTCTTTGGCATTTTCAATATCTTCAAAAATATGGAGAAATTGATCAGAACCATCGGTATAAATACTTATTTTATTATTTTTAGAAACTGGTGCATCATGGTTTTCATTGAAATAGTCAATAACCACATCGGCCTTTTTGGAAGTGTCACTATTGCCAGCTAATTTTGGCGTTTTGGGAATCATTTTTTGTACATTACGCAAGCCTACGTGTTTTTGTTTATTAATTGCAAATAGATTTTCTTCTGATAATCCACGTCCAAAAAATCCATAAATAATGAAGCCAATTACAGGAAAAACTAGCAAAACTAATAGCCAAGCCCATGTAGTTCCAACTGAACGATGTCTATGAAAGACTACATAAATCGCAGATATGGCATTTAATATTAAAATGATTCGCAATAAAGCTCCTAGCCATGACATGCTTGGCTCCTCCTTTTAACGATTGTCGTTATTTCCAAATAATAAAATTAAACGGATCAGTTGTAAAAATGTACTCAAGGCAGCAGCTACATAAGTTAAAGCAGCAGCAAATAAAACTTTTCTGCCCATTGGGATCTCAGAATTATCTAAAATTCCAGTTAACTTCAATTCACCCATAGCGCGATGAGATGCATTAAATTCTACAGGCAAAGTCACAATCTGGAATAACACAATTGCAGCAAAGCAGATAATTCCTGCTTTAATTAAAGTTTGGTTCATCCCAAATATTATTCCTAATAAAATTAGAGGCATTGATAAATTAGATCCTAAATTAACTAATGGTACTAATCCAGCTCTAATAGTCATTGGTAAATATGATTTAGCATCTTGAATTGCATGTCCACATTCATGTGCAGCAACTCCAACTGCCGCCACACTAGTTGAATTATAGACAGCAGTTGATAAATTCAAGGTTTTATTTCTTGGATCATAAAAGTCAGTTAATCTACCAGATACTTCTTGGATGGTAACATTGTTTAATCCAGCTTGGTTCAAAATAATTTCTGCGGCTTGTCTGCCAGTGTATCCATTATGGTTTTCGATTTGATCATAACGGCTAAAAGTCGAATTGACATTCCAAGATGCCCAACCTGTAATAATTACACCTAAAATAATCATCCAAAAATATGGATCAAAAAAGAATGGGAAAAACATAAAATTTACTCCTTTACATAATTTATTAATAAAGAGTGTATCATAAATCAGCTTGATGCCTGCGTTTGTTGAGTTGCAAAAAGTGACTTAAAAGATTAATTACAAAGGGATCATCATGCATCTGACTGTGCTCTGCGTTTTTTCCTCTGATTTCAACTTCTCGATAAAAGCGTACAGTAGGTGCTAGAATGTAGCGAATGCTTTTAGCAGAAACTACTGAAATAAATCTGTCTGTATTAGTTTCATCTAAAATATTTCCATAAACATTTAAAATTCGAATATTAGGATCCATGCGTTTTCGATAAAGCAATAAAGAAATATAATGCCAACTCATTAATGCAGGGCGTCCTTTTTCAGTTAGATGATTAATATTTGGAATATCTCCTAAATACATCACTCCATCAAATGGTCCTGCAATTAGAGCGCATTTTTTTAATTGTGGAAATTTTTTATTTTTTGCATAACGCATCTGCGTCCAAACAATACATGGAGCACCTAACGAGTGAGCAACAGCGTTATAGTGTTTAAAATTATATTTCTTTGCTAAAAATGGTAGGGTCATTTTCAGATAGTAATTGATGCAGTTAATACCAGCTATTTTTTGGCGAAATACCAGTTGAACAATTGGATGTTTATCATTAGTCCAAGTGCCTTCAAATTTGAAGTTACCTAATAAATCAACTGTGACTTTTAAAAACTTAGTTGTTCCTTTATCTTCACAAGCTCGTTTAACCATAATACGCGTAGTATAGTCCCCACCTCTGAAACCATGAATATAGATTACAGGTTCTTGGACTAGTGAAGTATTTTCTATGGTCGAATGATCGATGATCTTTCTGCGATGCATACGCAAAAAAATTCTTGTTGGAGCAAATGATGCAAGTAGTGCTAAAGATATCATATTGAACATTGAAGGTTCTTGTTCAAGTTCTTTTTTATCAATATTTTTTTCTGTTTCTTGCTTATACTTTTTTGAATTGAAAAACAATAGATCACTTCCAATAATTCGTGTTACTATGTTATATATTCTAACATTAAGTAGTAAAAATAAAGGATTAAGTATGAAATATTATGCAGTCAAAAATGGACGCAAAAAGGGCGTCTATAAAACATGGGATGAAGCTAAAAAACAAGTAGATGGGTTTAGCGGTGCTGAACATAAGTCTTTTGATAATGTTGTAGACGCTATTAAATTTGCTGAAATTGAAACTAAACCAAGTAATATTGATGATGCAATCAAAAAAATTAAACAAACTTCAAAAACTTTAAAGCAAAAATCTACTAAGTCAGTTGAATTTGATTTAAATTACTATGCAACTATCTATACTGATGGTGGCTCTCGCAACACTGGTGTACATAAAGGCGGACATGTGAATAAAACAGATAAAGCAGCGTGGGCATATTTAATTGTTCAAGGGCAAAACAAAATACATCAAGCAGGTGGTGAGTTTGGTGCAACAAATAATAAAATGGAACAAACCGCTTTAATTGAAGCTCTAAAAAAATTAATTGAACTTAATTATAATGATAAAAAATTACGTTTTGTTTTAGATTCTCAATATGTATTAAATGCAATTAATAAACACTGGCTTGATTCTTGGCATAAATTAGGCTGGAAGAAAAAAAGTGGCCCATTAAAAAATGCAAAACAATGGAAAGAAATGTATCACTTATTGCATCAATTTTCGGATACACAGTTTGATTGGACTAAAGGTCATGCAAATAACTATGGTAATAATTTTGTTGACAGTGAATTGAACAAATATATGGATCAAATGTAAAAAAAATAGCACTTCTGAAAAGAAGTGCATTTTTATTATCTCGATAAAACTATTGTTCCACCAAATATACCGCGGAACCAAGCAACTATACTATCAATAATTTTTTGAAGCCAGTTACGATTTTGTGGGGTATTTAATTTTGAAAAAATATTCTTAGCATTTTGTTGGATTTGATCAGATAATGCTTGAGCTTGTTGCTTGAAGTTACCATTTTTCAAGGCTCCAGAATCACGAATTTCAATTAAAATATTAATGATTTGTTGCTTTTGATTATTGTTAATTACATTATTCAAATGGTTAATGTTCAATTGATTATTAACGATACTTTGAATTTGGTTGTTTGATATATTAGGGCCTATTTTAGCCATTTCACTTTTAGCACCTGCAATTGCATTGTTCAATTGTGCATCACTATATCCATCTTTATTTTTATTTTGTTGAGTAATTTGGCTTAAAGTACCCATTTCATTTTGAGCTGCATTAACTTGAGCCTGGTTTAATGCATTACCATTTTGTGCATAAGCTGCATAAACCCCAGCTAAAGCTCCAGATCCATCAATTGGAATAGCACTTGTTACATAAATATTAGCATCACTGATTCCTGCAGTTAGTGCAGCATTTTTATATTGGTTAGAAGTAATTGTTGTTATGTTGTTTTTTCCATCATAGGGTAAGATTTTTACATTAATTCCAGAACCACTAGTGGTTTTTTGGATCATGGCACTAGACCATACTCCAGAGTTTGAATTGAAGTTAGAACCAGATGGATTTAAATATTTCACTAAGTCATTACCAGTTATAGTAATAGTTTGATAGTTTGCGCCATTTAATGGAGCAACTAGTGCATTGATTGTACCTTGTTTTTGATCACTTGTTAAAGATGTCCCTAATGTAACAACAGGAGTGTTATCATCGGCTTTAACTGCTTTATTAGAAATCATAAATGTACCTAAGGTAATGAGTGCTACTGACAAAAGAGTTAGAATTTTTTTCATAAGATTTTTCTCCTTTTTATATCTAGTATAATATAACCTAGTCGAGATAAAATCACGAAACTTAAGTAAATAAGTTGTATAAATTTATCATTTACTTAAATTCTAACAAAAAAGAAATTGCTTGCACATGATGATATAATCGTTAATAAGATAAAAGTTGCAATTGCAACTTATGTAAACAGATTATAAAAAGGACTAATCAATGAAAATTTCAGTAAATGGAGTTAAGCTATATTATCAAAAATTGGGTCAAGGCGAACCGTTAATTTTGATGCATGGACATCATCTTGATGGGGCGATGTTTGATAAATTAATCTCACCATTATCACTATATTACACAGTATATATACCTGATATGCGAGGTCATGGATTGAGTACGGGACAATCTGCACAGCACTATCAAACAGAAGTTGATGATCTAGCAGCATTTATTAAACAATTAAACATTGAACATCCTTATATATATGGTTTTGATGCAGGTGGAGTAGTTGCGATGTTATTAGCTAGTCAAGAGCCTGATTTAATAAAAAAAATGATTGTTGCAGGTGTCTTTGTCAATGGTGCAGGAATTCGCCCATATCATTATGTAACAGAAGGGGTTAAACGATTTATCAATCGTAGCCGTGATAGTGAAGTTGAATTAACTGAAACTTTAATTGAACCAGATAAATTAGCCAAGATAACGACACCAACTTTATGTATTGTTGGTGAAAAAGATTGGGTTAAAGTAGAACACGTACGCTGGTATAGTCAAATTTTAGCGCATGGAAGATTAATTATTATGCCAAGACAAACCCATGATAGCTATACAGTTCATAGCTTTAAGATGCTTGATGTGTTAAAAGACTACTTTAAATAATAATTGCTAATATTATTAAATACGGGTAGAATACTTGTGTTACAAAGTTACGTAATTTAGAGATGAGAAGGAAAAATGAATAAAGAAGAAATTCACAGCTTGTTACATCCTATGAAGTTAATTGGACTTGGAGGAAACCAAGTTCTTAATGAAAAAATCGCTGCAATTTTACACCAACCATTACTAGAAACAGCAGTACATCATTTCAGTGATGGTGAAATTCAAGTAAATATTAATAAAACTGTTCGTGGTTGTGATGTATATGTTATTCAATCAATTCAAGATCCAGTTAACGAAAACTTTATGGAACTAGAGATAGTTTTGGATGCGTTGCATAGAGCTTCAGCTCATACTGTAAATTGTGTGATTCCTTACTTGGCATATTCACGCTCTGATACAAAAACTAGATCAAGAGAACCAATTACTGCTAAGTTAATTGCTAATTTATTAGAATTAACTGGAATTGATAGCTTGATTGCCCTTGACTTACATGCATCCCAAATTCAAGGATTTTACAACATTCCTGTTGACCATTTACATGCTATGCCATTAATTGCTCAATATTTCTTAGATAATGGTATTGCTTCAAAAGATGATGACAATGTTGTTGTAGTATCTCCAGACCATAGTGGAACTAAGCTTGCTAGAACATTCGGTCAATATTTTAATGCTCCTATTGCAATTGTTGATCAGCGCGGAGCTCGTTATGATGATTCAGTTCATGACATGATTGGTGATGTAGAAGGTAAGAAATGTATTATTGTAGATGATTTGATAGATACTGGTACAAGAATTGCTTCTTCAACTAATTCAGTATTAGCTGCAGGTGCTAAAAAAGTCTATGTAGCAGCAACTCATGCATTATTATCTCAAAATGCTACTGCTACTTTAAACAAATTACCGATTGAACAAATTGTGGTAACAGATACTATTAAACATGAAAAATATCCAGATAGAATTGTTCGCGTTTCAGTTGACCAATTATTAGCACGCGGAATTGATTATGTATATAATGACCGTTCAATTCATAAAATTTTTGATGAGCAGAATCGTTTAATTTAACTTAGTATATTGTGTGTTGTTAGCTTATTCTTCTGTAATTTGAAGGATGAGCTTTTTGCATGCTTTTGGATAATAAAAACTTTATTTGCTATAATTTGGAATTAATTATATTGGGTAATAATTAATGGAGGAGTATCTATGCCAAGGCGTAAGAATATAACTAGAAGACGAGTTATTTTAGACAATACATTTAATCTGATTCGAAAAAATGGAATGAGCAATGTTTCTTTAAAAATGATTGCTGAAAAATCAAATATTTCTAAATCATTATTGCAATCTTATTATCCACATAAGCAAAGTTTGACTGCAGCAATTATGCATAGCTTATTTAACTTGTTATGGGATCAAATCAATGCCAAAGTTGTTGCACCAGATGAAACTACTTATGTAAAAACTAAGGTATTTATTTATGTGATTGAAGCATTAGGACAATCAGATGAAGGATTAGATGGGTTAATTCGTCATGCATTTACTAATAATAAAACTTTAAATTATTGGGCTGATATGGTTAATTCATGGTTAGTTGATCATGATGTTTTAGATAATTTAGATGAACAACAAAAAAAGATGATGCCAGTTGCAATTTCATTTATGACAACTGGTGGAGGGCGTTTATATGTGCGCAAACAAGATCTTAATTTAGATATTGAGCAAATAGCAGATATTATGACTACAACATTAATGTCGACTTTTATGCAATGTGATACACAAGAGATTGATAAAGTCTTAAGTCATGCACATACCCTTATTGAAAAAGTAGATATTATAAGTATCCGCTATTCAATTGATCATCTTTTTGATAAAAATAATAAATATATTCAAGGAGTGTGAGTAGTGGATGGCTATAGCCCGTTCAGAATATCGACGTATTGATCAAGAACAAAACAAGAATTATAAAAGATCACTTACTTGGATATTTTTTACTATTATTACTTTAGTTTTTTCTATGTCGACTTTTATGAATCCATCTTTTATGAAAAAACAAGCTCAAACAAGTAGTGGTCAAGTAATTATTCAAAAACAAATTAATGAAAAATTTGATCGATTAGCTACCTTAGTTGGTGGAAAAAGTGTCGGTAATTCTAATTTATTAACTCAAAAACAAACTCAACCTATTGCTAATGCAATGTATGACTATAGTTTAGGAATTCACTGGTTCAAAAACAGTGACTTAGGAATTGCTAAAGATATTTTAGGAATTATCAATACTGCAGTAGATGATGATTCAGCAAGTAATGCCCAAGATATTCGTGATCAATTAGCTAAACAATCAAAAAATGCAGAATATATTGTAATTGACGCATTTAACTTAACTGATTTGACACTAGAAGCTAACATAGTAACATTATTTTTCTTTATTAATATAGTCATTGTGGTTGTGTGTTTATTATCTCTTTATACAATTATTGAGCAAATGAATAATCGTTCTGATAAAAAGCTACTTATTCATGACGTTTTTGCGGCAGGAATGCGGACTGGAGTTATGATGATGATTTTTTATGGAGCATTAGCGATGGTTCCTGTTATTATTAACATGGAAGCTTTGCCACTAAAAGCATTTGCTTATTGGATGGAGCTAGCTAGTGGAATCTTTTTAGAGGCGGTAATTGTTGGTGTTGTAGTGTTTATTATTTCAGCAATTCCATGGCAAATTAGCGCTCCTGAATAATTTTTTGCAATTACGAAAACCTTTCCAATATTATAATTGTGATACAAAATCTATTATTTATTGAAAGAAAAAAATCCTCCCTTTATAATACATTTAGGTATTATTTTAAGGAGGATTTTATTTTATGAAGACAAGAACATTCGCTGGTGTTGCTACCGCAGTATTACTGTCATCCGTGGCTGTTCCTTTTGCTAACCATTCAAATATAACTAATCCGATTGCTACTAAAAAGGTTTCTGCTGAATCTACAACTCAAAGTAACTTTTTGAATGTAGCTGCTCCATATGCAGCACAAGCTGCTAAATATTATGGAGTGTATCCATCAGTTATGTTATCACAAGCTATAGTTGAATCAGGTTGGGGACAATCTACCTTAGCAACTCAAGCAAATAATTTATTTGGTATCAAGGGTTCGTATAATGGTAACTCTTATACTGTAAGTACTCGCGAAGAAGATTCTAATGGTAATTCATACTATATCGATGCAGCATTTAGAATGTATCCATCTTGGAGTGCATCATTTGCAGATAATGGATTGAAATTACGTACTGGAACTTCAGACAAACCAAGTAGATATTCTGAAACTTGGCTTGAAAATTGTAATTCTTATACTGATGCAACTCAAGGATTGGTAGATGGAGGATATGCAACTTCACATACTTATGCAACTAGCTTAAATTCATGTATTGCAACTAATAATTTAACAAAATACGATCCTAAAATTTCAACAACTACTAAAACTGTAACTGTTAGTCAAACTAGTACATCTTATGATAGCCCAGCAGATCCAAGCTTTGCTAAAAAAACAGGCACAATTTCTGCAGGTCAATCAATTAAAGTAGATAAAACTATTACTTATACAGATGGAACTAGCCGTGTACATACAACTGCTGGCTGGGTTGATGGTTCTGTGATTAATGGCTCATCAAGTCAAGCTCCATCAAAGCCAAGTAATTCAAGTACAGATTATTCTGTAACTCCAATTAGTGGTGTTGTACAAATTAAATATGTAGCAGGTTACTCAATTGCTGTATGGAACTCTCCTAATGGTCATACTACTGGTCAATATTTAAAAGATGGCACCAACTGGAAAATTACTGGATATGCAACAGTTAATGGTAAAAAGTGGTATCGTGTAGGAACCAATCAATGGATTGATGCACAATATACAACTGAAAATACTTCAAAGCCATCTACTTCAAGTCAAGCACAATCAAATACTGCTGTATCAATGACTAAACATGAAAGTGTAGTTACAATTAACTACGTTCCAGGTTATGGAATTGCTGTATGGCAAAAACCAGCACAAGGTGTAACTGGTAAATACTTGCCTGATTCATCACGTTGGAAGACAATGGGCTACACTATGGTAAATGGGCATAAATGGTATAACTTAGGTGGCAACCAATGGATTGATAGCCAATATGCTAAAGAAGATGGAGAAACAACTAGTTCTAATGCCTCAACTAATAGTTCTTCAAATGATAACATTGAAAAAACTAGTGGTGTTTTAACTATTAATTATATTCCTGGCTACTCAATTGTGATGTGGGGCAAGCCTGGTTCTGATCCATTAGGTAAATACTTAAAGACAGGAACTAATTGGAAGTTTTATGCAAAAACTGAGTACAAAGGACAAACCTGGTACAATCTGGGTGGCAATCAATGGGTACCTGCTCAATATATTAAAGTTAAATAATCGAGGTATATGAATGAAATTAAATAAAAAATTTATTAGTGCATTAGCTTGTGCAACTGCACTTAGTGCAACTGTTGTAACAGCAAAAACAGCAACTCATCCAACTGAAGTAAAAGCAGCTTCTACGATGAATAATTATATTTTAAGTCAAGGCTTTAAATATTCTGGTGTAAATGTATTGCCTTCAACCTTTACTGAAGACTTTGCATATAATAAAGGCTACCCAGAAGGAATTGTTATTCACGAAACTGCCGATCCAGGTGCAACTGCAGCAAATGAAGCATCATATTTTAGAAATAATTGGCAAACTATTTATGCTTATGTTCATGCATTTGTTGACCAATATGGTGTCCAACAAATTCATCCAACTAATCGTGGTGTATGGGGTGCAGGTCCTGTTGCCAATGGTAAGTTTATTCAAGTTGAATTATGTGAAGAACCAACTCAATATGCTTTTGCTAAATCAGTAAATAACGATGCAATTTATGTTGCTAATTTATTAAAACAATATGGTTTGAAACCATCACTTGCAGATGGAACAGGTTCTGGAACAATCTGGTCACATAATGCTGTATCTAAATATTTAGGTGGTACAGATCATACTGACCCAGTAGGTTATTTCAATAAATGGGGCTATTCAATGTCTCAATTCTTTGAATTAGTGCAACACTACTATGGTGGATCTACTCAAGCTCCTACAAATAATGCTGCCGCAGGATCTACTTCAAACAATGGTAGCCCAATTGCGACAGTTCAATATAATGGAAATATTGTAGTTTGGGAAACACCTGGTGCCAAACCATTAGATAAATATTTACCACATGGTTCAAACTGGAGAGTTTTAGGTAAAACTCAATATAATGGTGAATGGTGGTACAACTTAGGTGGCGATCAATGGATTCCTGGCAAGTATGTATCAGTTACTGGCTTTAGCAGCATTCCATCAAAGAATGTTTCGTCATCTAATACTTCTAGTGCTTCAAAACCTTCAACAGGAACTCAAAGTACTGAAAACTTTAGAGGTGTCGGCCGAGTAAATTATGTTCCTGGCTACGGAATTATGATTTGGAAGAACCCAGCTTCTGGTGCGCTAGATAGATATTTACCAACAGGATCTCGTTGGCAAGTATATAAGAAGACAACTTTACCTAATGGATCTGTTTGGTACAATTTAGGTGGAGACCAATGGATTGACGGTCAATATCTTGTAATTGAATAAAATTATAATTGAAAAATAACTTCTTTCATGAACGAAAGGAGTTATTTTTTTGTATAATCAATAATAGAAAGAAGGGGCAGTATGGAACAATTATCAATGTTTTTGGTTATTTTAGCAGCCCTTGTCATCCCTATATTAATGGCAAGACTGCAAGTAACTAGCGTACCTACAGCAGTTGCAGAAATTGTAGTGGGAATTATTTTAGGGGCTAGTGGTTTTAATGTAATCATGCAAACTGTGCAACTAAAATTTTTATCTGATCTAGGAGTTATCTTACTAATGTTTTTGTCTGGAATGGAGATTAATTTTGATTTATTCAAAAAACAAGAATCCAATAAAATGGCAAAAATAAAACCATTACCAATTGCAATTGCTGCTTTTGGGGGAATCGCAATCGCTGCAATTATTTTAGCAATAGTTGTTCATATAGTAGGATTATTCAAAGATACTATGCTAGCAGGAATTATCTTCATGACTGTAGCATTAGGTGTAGTTATTGCCACACTAAAAGAAAAAGAAATCTTAAGTCGACCAATTGGGCAGACGATCTTGCTTACTGCGGTATTAGGTGAAGTAATTCCTTTATTGTGTTTAACTATTTATGCATCAATTAATGGGGGAAATGCTGAGCAATTATGGTTAATTGTATTATTATTTATTGCTGCAATTATTTTGCTTCGAAGATTTAAACGACCATATTTATGGTTTGCCAAAATTACTAAAGCAACTACTCAATTAGATATTCGTTTAGCATTTTTTCTAATTTTTGCTTTGGTTACAATCGCTGAAACAGTTGGTGCAGAAAATATTTTAGGAGCATTCTTAGCTGGGATGGTGATGAAGTTATTAGAGCCTAGCGACACTACTAAAGATAAGTTAACATCAATTGGTTATGGATTTTTTATTCCAATTTTCTTCATTATGACTGGAGTTAAATTAAATTTGAGAACATTATTTACTAATCCTCGCGCCTTGATGTTATTGCCTGTATTAGTATTTTGTTTATTAATTGCTAAATTACCTGCATTATTAGTTTATTTAAAGCACTTTACACAAAAAAACGCATTCGCAGGAAGCTTTTTAACGGCAACTACAATTACTATCGTATTGCCAGCTTTGCAAGTTGCGCGCAATTTGCATGCAATTGATAATACCCAATCTGATGCCTTTGTTTTAGCGGCAGTAATTGTCTGCGTTGTGTCACCAATTGTCTTTAATTCATGCTTTGAATTAACTCCTGAAGATAAGATTAAAGAAACTTTGGCAGTCATTGGGGTCAACTTATTTACAATTACTGTGGCTCAAGAATTGCATGATAAATGGTATGATGTGACTTTAATTACTAGAAGTCAAAAGCAATATGATACTTATAAAAGTCGATTCAAAAAGCTAGATTTAATTCCAGATGTTTCTGAAACTAGTTTAGAAAAAATAGGAGCATTTGATAAAGATGTCTTTATTGCTGCCTTTGATAACGATGAAATTAACTATCAATTAGCAGTTCTAGGTAAGAAACACCAAGTCAAACGTATTATTGTAAGATTAAAGCAGCCTTCATCTAAGATGTTGAACGACTTAAAAGATATGGGAGTTGAAATATATAACTACTTCGCTGTCCGTGGTGCTGTAATGCGTGCTTTAATTGAATCGCCTGCATTATATCAAGTAATTACTGATACAGATTCGATGCTATATGATGTTGTCGTCAGAAATAGGCGCTATACTGGACGTCAGTTAATGGATTTGCCTTTTATTGATCAAATTACAATTAGTCGAATCAGACGAAATAATGATTGGCTTGCACCACATGGGACTACAATTATTGAACCTGGTGATGAAATAATTTATACAGGGAAAGTCCAAGACGCAGATAAAATCAGAGAAATCTTAAGTATGAAAAATTAAGAAAGCGTAAAAATAAATGGAACCTATTATCCAAGTTGAAAATCTGTCATATAAAGTGGATAAGCTTCAGATTTTAAGTAATATCAACTTTCAAGTTAGTGTAGGTGAAGAATTAACAATTGCAGGTCCATCTGGATCTGGGAAAAGTACTTTGTTAAAAATTATTGCATCGCTACTTACTCAAACTTCAGGGAAAGTTTTATATAAGGGGAAAAACACTTTAGATATTGCTCCTACTAAGTATCGTCGTGAGGTTTCATATTGTGTTCAACAGCCACAATTGTTTGGAGAAACTGTAAGAGATAATTTAGTTTTTCCATATCAAATTAGAAAACAAACTGTTGATGAAAAACAGATATTAGCTGCATTGGACTATGTTTCGTTAGATAAAAGCTATTTAGATCGAAAAATAGGCGACATTTCTGGTGGTGAGCGTGAGCGTGTTGCGATGATTAGAAATATCTTGTTCAATCCTAATGCTTTATTATTAGATGAAGTTACAACAGGACTTGATAATATTTCAAGAGATATTGTGTTGAACTTAATTGAACAAAAGCGTAAAGCAGGTACAACGATTATTGAGATAACTCATGATGATGATCAAATAAAAAAAGCTCAGCATTTGATGATTATTAGCAAAGGAAGTATCGATCAAAATGAATCTCACAGTTTCTAATTGGACATTATTTTTGTCAACAGTATTAGTTATAGTATCTTTAGCTATTAGCCAGCAGCAACATTTAGGATTAAATAAAGAAATAATTATTAGTGTTATTAGAGCAGTTGTCCAATTGTTTATAGTTGGATATATTTTACGCTATGTATTTAGAATTGATAATTGGATCTTAACTTTAGTATTGCTGTTTATCATCATCTTTAATGCTTCTTGGAACGCAATGAAGCGTGATAGATTAAAACAAGATAGCAAGAGCTTTATAAAATCATTGACCGCAATTTTTGTAAGCACAATGTTCACTATGGGAGTGTTGATAGTATCTGGTTCAATTAAGGCAATCCCAGCACAAGTAATTCCTATTGGAGGAATGATTGCTGGTAACTCAATGGTGGCTGTTGGATTATGTTATAGAGATATGTACACTCGCTTTAAAGAAGAGCGTGAACAATTAACTGAAAAATTAGCTTTAGGTGCAACTCCTTTTCAAACTGTTCAGAATTTAATTCGAGAAAGCATTAAAACTGGGATGCAGCCAACGATCGATTCTGCAAGAACCATCGGAATTGTATCACTACCTGGGATGATGTCTGGGCTGATTTTTGCTGGAGTAGATCCATTGAGAGCAATTAAATATCAAATTATGGTTACATTTATGTTATTGTCTGCAACGAGTTTAGCATCAATTATTGCAGTGTATATGTCGTATTCTGATTACTTTAATAAACGTGAACAATTGATTGAATTGTAGGAGAGAATAAGCAAAAGTTTGCTAAAATAGATATACTTGGGATATATACATGATCTATTTGAAGGATGGAAATATGATGGGATCCGTGATCATGAATTGGATTGGGGAACAGCGAAAGGTAATGAAATACAATGGTAAACCAAGGAGATATCTTTTGTTGTTCAGTATTGATAAATAATAAAAAATTAACTAAAAATCGTCTTAGTACAATATACTAGACGATTTTTTTATTTACTATATGATTTACCCCAAGCAAAAATTAGAACCAAAATAAAGTTGATTAACAATGTAGCACCAGTTGCCCAAAATACACTTGAATATGTGAAATATCCAGAAATCGTAGATCCCATTAATGAACCTGCGACTGCGCCAACTGCTTGGAAGGACTGATTATATGAAAATATCCTACCAAAAGATTCAGGTGGAGTGTTTAAAGTTAATACAGTTTGGGCTGCTGGTAACATCCCAGCACTGGCAATCCCTAAGAAAAACCTTAATCCTGCTAAAATCCAAGGTGAGTTAGTTAATGCCATAGGTACAAATAATACAAATGCAAAAACAAGTCCAGCTCTTAATACCTTTAATGGTCCAATATTATCCATCAAATGCCCAACTCTAGATGCTGCAATTAGTGTTCCAAGTCCAGGGGTTGCCGCAACAATCCCAGCCACAAATGAAATATTGCCACTATTGTGCATCATATCTTTTACATACAATGAAACTATTGGATCAATTGACATAGTTGAAGATTGCACAATTAAAGTTGTCACAAACATAATGATAATCAGCTTTAAATCAGGCAAGTTATGCATAATTTTGTTCATTGGCTGCATTTTTTCCCTAGAAATAGGAGTGAATTCTTCATGGACTAAATATTTAGTAGTTAGGAAAACCAAAAACATCAAAAATCCAGTAATAAAAAATGGAATTCTATAGCCAAATGCACTAGATAATGCCCCACCAAGTAGCGGTCCCACTAAGTTGCCAGCAGTTCCAGCAGTTAACATCTGGCTCATGACCCAGCCACTTCTTCTATGGGGAGTTTCTCCAGCCATTAGTGCAGTTGCGTTGTTAATATATCCAGAAAACAATCCTTGTAAAAAGCGCATTCCAATAATGAAATATGCATTGGTCGCAAATCCAGTTACTGCAATAGTGATAGCCATAACTCCAGATGCTCTTAAACACATTAGTTTGCGTCCTTTGCGGTCAGCTAAATTACCCCAATAAGGTGAAATAATTGCTTGAGCAATAAAAGTCATCGCAAATGCAAGTCCAGAATATAAGTTCAATTGTAGCTTTGAATAATTACCAAGCTCTGCCATAAATAATGATACAAAAGGCATTGTCATTGAATATCCTAATCCTGTAATAAAACATCCGATCCATAATGTATAAAATGACTTATGCCAGCCTTTTGGCATGTCTTCAATCTTTGCCAAAAATAAACGCCCCCAAAAAATAATTACTTACAATTGTATCATAAGGTTAGATGAATAAATTTTTCATCAAGAAATCTTAAAATAGTTTCTATAAAATCTGTTCTGTGCTAGGATATAAGTCCTAAAAGGAGAAATTGCCTATGGATCATGAAAATAAACATATCACTCGTCAGCAATATCGTGAAAAACAACAAGAAGCCCATAAAGTTAAATTGAATTTTTGGAATATCTGGGCAGATAGACCTTATATTGCAGTATCAATTGTTGTGGTTGCTATTTTATGTATTATGACTGGAACATGGGCTGGATTAATTGCACTAGTAGTATTAACTTCAGTGGGAATTATTGTCATTGGACATAGCCACCATCCTAATCGAACTCTAAGCATTGGATTTAAATTAAAAGCTTCTAGACAAGTAAGTATGTTAAAAGCAATGCAGCTAGGAGCCTCAATTTTAATGTTTTTAGCGACTTATATGCGTAAAGTTGTCAATATTAACTTCAATGCGGCTGGAACCCAAGATAGCTTGCAATTAGTGCAAGGATTATTATCAAATACTGGTAAATATGGCCAACAAAGTTCATACATTTTAGGATTATTAAATACTTTAACAGGTGGATCGTTTTGGGGATCATATCGCTATGCAACAAGTAGTGCCCAGATGATGAATGATACCTCAGGTTTATTAATTATTAGTTGGATATTGTTGCTTATGATTGCTCCTGCAATTTGTGTATTGTCAGAATTTTTTAAAGAACCTTATTCAAGAAACGCTAGTTTAATTGGATCTATTATATCAACTATTACTTTATTTCTTACTCCAATAGTAATGAAGCATTTAGTCATTCAATATGCAATAGATAATCAAATGCCAGCTAATGTCGCAGGTAGTGCATTTAGTATTGGATCTGCGGCATATGTGGCAATGGGATGTTCATTAATTGTATTAGTTATTGCAATTTATCGAGTAATCAAAAAAGTTTAATAAGTGCAAAAAAATAACCTTCGCGATTTTGCGAAGGTTATTTTTAATTGGTTTTAATACCATCCATGACTTACCCAAAAGTTCTTTGCATTAACCCATGAACCATAACGGCCTTTTACATAAGCATCTGCAGTTCTTTCTTGGTTAGCTGGTGAATAGTCACCATGTAAATAGCTTGCAGTTAATTGATATTTACCAATGTAGATACCATTTCTTGCATTGTAATTGCCACCTGATTCACGGTTTGCAATCCATGCTTTAGCAGCAGCTTCACTACCAGAAACTGTTGAAACTGGAGCTTGACTAGCAGGTTTTACTAAGTTTTGTTGACCTGCAACAGTGTATTTAGCTTCAATCCATTGGTTTAATCCTAGGTCATACCAAGTTTCACCATTTACGTAGGTGGTTTTGATAACTTTCCATGAACTGTTGTGTTTTAATAATTGTCCAGTCATATGTGGATTTGATGGACTGTTCCAAACTGCAATTGAGTAACCTGGAACATAATTAATTGTGACTACACTAGGTGTAGCAGCTTGTACTTGATTAGTAGTTGTATTCAATGTAACTAAGCCGATAACTGCCATTGATATAGCAGCAAAGACTTTAATCAAGGTTGATTTAACTTTATTCAAAATAAATTTCCCCTTTTATAAATAGATGTAGCTTATAGCTACAAAAAGTTAATCTTATCTGATTGACAGTTTCTATAATACAGGGTGAATATTTCAATTAAGTTACAAAAGTGCAACTGGGACTTTACAACTATATTAAGTAACATGACATATGTGACAGTTAGTAATAAAAAAATATGTTAGTTTACATGATCGTTTAATTTGATTTTAATATTTGGTCTAAATACAATACATGCTAATAATTTGCGTGTTTATATACATTGATATCGATTTCATAAGCTATTGAATATGTTATTGGTAAAGTTTATTATATAGACATAAAAGTTCTTTTATGGAGGAAAAAGAAAATGAAACATAAGCGAATTATTACAACAATTGTATTAATCTTACTTTGTTTTGTATTAGCGGGCTGCAGCCAAAATAAGCAAAAACCAAAAGCTCAACCAAAACCTAATATTTCAAATCAAAGTAGTGTAGTAACGACAACCATGTATTCTAAGCATCTGAAGATGGATTGGAATTATGATGTATATTTACCTGCAGGATATAATCCTAAATCAACTTCAAAATATCCTGTCTTATACATGTTACATGGTATTTATGGTAATCATCGTAATTTGTTAGAGCGATTTAATTCACAACAAATCCTAGATGGATTAATTCACCGCACTCATAAGAAGATGATTGTAGTGTTTGTAGATGGGTTTAATAGCTTTTATATTAACCAAAAAGGTGGGATGCAGGTAGAAACTGCTATTATTAAAGATTTAGTTCCACAAATTAATAAAACTTATAAGGTATCAACTAATCCAAATCATCGCGGTATAGGTGGTATCTCAATGGGTGGATATGGTGCTGCTAGATTAGCATTAAAATATCCCAACCAATTTGGAAGAGCGGTCTTAATATCGCCTTCTGTCTGGTACAACTTACCTAAAAATAATCAAATTAGAATGAATAGTCATGCCTTTACTGATGGAAAAACTAATTGGTCAGATCAAATCTACAATAGCTTATTCCCAACTAATTATATTAATAAAAAGTCTGAACATGTGAAGTTCTTCGTAGAAACTACCAGTTCTGACACAACAGTGCCAATATCTGATGTAAACAGATTCGTAAAAGAATTACGCTCAAAAGATATTAGTGTGAAATATATCAAAGACACTGGTGATAATCATAACTGGACTTATTGGGGCAAAGTTGCACCAACAGCATATGCATGGGCACTAAATGAATTGAATTAGGAAGTGAACCAAAATGAATGATAAAGAACTTGCTGAAAAGATTTTGCAACTAGTTGGTGGCAAAAACAATGTTAAGGCAAATATCTCTTGTATGACTAGACTTAGATTAGATATTAAAGATCAAAAATTAGTTGACATGGATGATTTGAAAAAATTAGATGGTGTGTTAGGAGTAGTTGATGCAGATTCACTCCAGATAGTTTTAGGGCCTGGGAAGGTTACTAAAGTAGCCCAAGCATTTGCTAATTTAACTGGATTAAAAAATGTCCCAGAAGATGAGGCAGATACACTTGAATCAGTTAAGCAAACGGCTAAAAAAAATAAACAAGCAAATAAGAAAAAACATGATAAACCTTTGCAAAGAGGGTTGCAACATATTGCAAATGTCTTTATTCCATTATTGCCTGGAATTATTGCTGCAGGATTAGTTAACGGAATTACTAATGTAATTGACTTCCAAACTAGTAATATGTTTGCCAATGACTGGTGGTATGCAACTATTAAGACCATTGGCTGGGGACTATTTGCATTTTTGCCTGTATTTGTAGGGATGAATGCAACTAAAGAATTCAAAGGTAGTCCAATTTTAGGTGGAATTGGTGGAGTCTTTTGTCTAAACTTAACTGGTGTAGTTGGCTTTCCATTATCGTCTCTTGCATTATCTATGCCACTAACTAATAAACCATATACTCCAGGTATTGGAGGGTTATTAACAGCATTATTTGTTGGAATCTTTATTGCTTATATGGAACGCTGGATTAGAAGCTGGATGCCAAATATCTTAGATACTTTTATCACTCCTTTATTAACATTAATTATCTGTATGTTAATTGCGGTAGTATTTTTGCAACCAGTAGGAGCATGGTTGACCAATATAATTTATGTAGTGATGGACTTTTTCTATTCAAAATTAAGCTGGTTTGGTGGATATATTTTATCATCAACATTCTTAGCTTTAGTTTCAGTAGGATTGCACCAAGCCCTAACTCCAATTCATGTTATGCTTAATGATCCAATGGGTCCAACTCATGGGATTAACTACTTATTGCCAATTTTAATGATGGCAGGAGGTGGCCAAGTAGGGGCTGGCTTAGCATTATTTTTAAAGAGTAAAAATAAGCGCTTCAAAAAAATTGTAATGAGTTCAATTCCTGTTGCAATCTTAGGAGTTGGTGAGCCATTAATGTATGCAGTAACTCTTCCATTAGGTAGAGCGTTTGTAACAGCATGTGTGGGAGCTGGATTTGGTGGAGTTACAGCATCGCTATTTCACTTAGGTGCAGTATCACAAGGTGTATCTGGATTATTCGGATTGTTAATTATGCAACCTGGTCAACAATTACAGTTTTTATTAGCATTATTAATATCTTATATAGGTGGATTTATCGTAACTTGGTTTTGGGGAGTTGACGATAATAGAATTAATGAATTATATCCAGAATAATAACAAAATTATAAGAGAGCGGCTAAGGTCGCTTTTTTTATTTGTCAATATGTATTTTAAGCATTAACAATAGTGCAATATTAGTAACTATTAAAAAATAATAATTATAGTTTTAAGAATGCAATACTTCAAAATAATCTTATAATAAGGTATACTAGTTGTTAACCTAAATTTTCAATTAATTTGTGTTAATCTTTTTATAAGTTAGAAGGAGTGATACCTATTGGGTCATCAAAAGGATAAGGATACTTCATTTTTAGGACAACCTAGAGGGTTGTCAACGCTGTTTTTCACTGAAATGTGGGAACGCTTTAGTTACTATGGTATGCGAGCTATCTTGCTGTACTATATGTACTTTAGCATTGAAAAAGGCGGCTTAGGATTTTCACAAACTACAGCCGCATCAATTATGGCCATTTATGGTGCTATGGTATTCTTATCAGGCGTTTTGGGTGGTTTTGTTAGTGACCGTATTTGGGGAAGTCGCAAGACTGTCTTTGTAGGTGGAGTGTTAATTATGTTAGGACATATCGTACTAGCAACTCCATTTGGTCCTACAGCTTTGTTTGCTTCAATTGCGCTAATTGTTTTAGGTACTGGATTATTAAAGCCTAATGTATCTCAAATGGTTGGTTCACTATATGGTAAAAATGACCCTAGACGTGATTCAGGTTTCAACATTTTTGTTTTTGGGGTTAACTTAGGTGCCTTTATTGCGCCGCTTGCTGTTGGATATTTAGGACAAAAAGTTAACTTTCACTTAGGCTTTTCATTAGCAGCTATTGGGATGTTTTTTGGTTTATTGCAATATGTAATCGATGGTAGAAAGTATTTGCCAGAAGATAGCTTACATCCAATTGATCCATTGAAGCCTGATGAGAAAAAAGATATCATTCGAAAAACTCTATGGGGCATTCTAGCTACTGTAGTAGTTTTAGGATTAATGTATTTATTTAAAGTTTTGACTGTAGAAAACTTTATTTTATTAATTACAATTGTTTCTGTTGCAATTCCTATTGCATATTTTGTTAAGTTCTTGCATAGTGATAAGACCACTAAGATAGAACGCTCTAGAGTTGTGGCTTATATTCCATTGTTTATTGCGGCAGTTTTATTTTGGTCAATCGAAGAGCAGGGGTCAGTGGTTCTAGCATTATTTGCAGAAAATCAAACCAGATTATCATTATTTGGCTACAGCATTCCTGCAAGTTGGTTCCAAAGTGTTAACCCATTGTTTATTATGGCTTATGTTCCTATTTTTGCCTGGATTTGGACTAAGATGGGACGCAGACAGCCAAGTTCACCAATGAAATTTTCATTTGGATTGTTTTTTGCAGGGGCTTCATTTTTGATTATGATGCTTCCTGGGATCATGCATGGAGTAAATACTCGTGTTAGTCCATGGTGGTTAATTAGTAGCTGGGCATTAGTAATTGTAGGGGAAATGTTGATCTCTCCAATTGGTCTGTCTGTCACAACTAAGCTTGCTCCTAAAGCTTTCCAATCCCAAATGATGAGTTTGTGGTTTTTGAGTGATGCAGTGTCTCAAGCTTTCAATGCACAACTTGTTAGATTATATACTCAAAATAATGAAGTTATGTATTATGGAGTTATTGGGGCAATGACAGTAGTATTTGGAATCTTATTATTATTCTTAGTTCCAAAAATTAATAAATTAATGGCTGGAGTTAGATAAAAGCAAAAAAATAAGCTGATAACGCAATTTGCGTTATCGGCTTTTTTAATTATAGATGTAACTTGTTATAACTAGTGATTCTCATCTTTTCACCCAAATTCATCATGGTAATTGAACTATTTCTTGGACTAACTTTAATATCGAATTCTCCATTACCATATCTGGCAACTAAGCTTCTAATTGTGAAACCATGGGTTACTAATAAAATATTTTCTGCACCATCCATTTGCTTGATCATATCAAAGCCCTTATTAATTCTGTCCCAATATTGTTCAGCATTTTCTGCTTGATGATAAGGATCAGCGTCTTTGATTAGGTCTTTAATTTCATCCATGGTGTAATGCGCTAATAATTCTTGCAAGTTGTTATATCCTACAGGTCCTGCAATCATGCGCCAAGCCATCGCAGAATCCATACCTTCAAAATATCCATAAAATTGTTCTCTAAAAAATGGAGAAGTTAGATGTTGCAAGATATCTTTATTGACATTTTGATTAATAATGTAATCACATGTATCACTTGCGCGCTTAGTATCACTAGATAATGCAATATCAAATGGAACATCTTTTAAAACAGACGCAACTTTTTTTGCACCATCTATTCCTTCTTCAGTTAATGGTGTATCACACCAGCCCTGCATCTTGTTGTAACGGTTGATATAAGTGCGTCCATGTCGAACAATGTAAATTCTTTTCATATAATTAACTCCTTTTCTTAAATTAATTATAAGATAGTTGTTTCAAAATATGCTAAAATAGTATCCAAGATTTTTATAGGGGGAATAGTTTTTGGCCGATTTTGAAGAACAAAAAAAAGATGAACAAAAACATTTGAATAATGTTTTGGACTTAATTACAACCAAAGAAGCTGAACTAACTAAATCAATTAAATCTGCTAAAGGTGAAGCAAGAAACTTAAATGCACACTTTTTTGATGATGTTAAGTTAGATTTTGATGGATATTCAACTTCAATGGAAACTGCACTGTCTATTCGCCAGCAGCAACAATTACTTGCTGAAAGACAAAATGCTTGGCAACATGCCGCAAGACAGTTATCGACAATAAAGCGTCTAAAAAGCCGTCCTTATTTTGCTCGAGTTGATTTTCAAGAAAAAGATGAACAACCAGAAACCATCTATATTGGATTAGGATCTTTTGCTGATAAAGATGATCATTTTTTGATTTATGATTGGCGTGCACCAATTTCATCAATTTATTATGATGGAAAACTAGGTAAAGTCACTTATAATGCACCAGATGGTGAGCGCGAAGTTGATATGACTAAAAAGCGCCAGTTTGATATTAAAAATGGTAAGATTGTCAACATGTTTGATACTAATGAATCAATTGGTGACCAGATGTTATTAGAAGTACTTGGTGAAAAATCCAGTACTCAAATGAAGTCCATTGTGACTACAATCCAGCGTGAACAAAATAAAATCATTAGAAATACTAAAGATGATTTGTTGTTTGTTCAAGGAGCAGCAGGTTCTGGTAAGACTTCGGCAATTTTGCAAAGGATTGCATATTTATTATATAGATATCGTGGCAACTTAAATAGCAGTGATGTGATTATGTTCAGTCCTAACCAATTGTTTAATGACTATATCAAAAATGTCTTGCCTGAAATGGGCGAACAAAACATGGTACAGATGACTTATTGGCAATTCGTTGCTCGCAGAGTACCTAAGATGCAAGTCGAAAACTTAGTTGAGCAATTTGAAAAAGACCAAACACCATCAAAGGTAAGTGAATTTAAGAATTCTTTGGCATTTTTTAATGCAGTAACTAAGTATGCTAAGCATTTATCAAAGACTGGAGTTTTATTTAAAAATATCTACTTCAGAGATCCTAAGAAACCGTTTTTTACTAAAGAAAAGATTAAGGATATCTATTATTCATTTAATCAAAATTATTCTTTGGCAAATCGAATTGATGCAACTAAGCAAGCTCTAATTGATTCTTTAAATCATAAGATTGAACCTGAAACTCGTAAAGCATGGGTATCAAAATTGATTGAAGGGATGAGCCAAGAACAGCTAAATGAGTTATATGATCGTCCAGATCAAGAATTCGCTTCTAGTGCAAAAGAAGAGCACTTCTTGGCTAAAAAAATTGTGGTTAAGCATTTAAAGCCAATTGGACGTAGAATTAATCGCAACCAATTCTTGAATTTACGTGCGCAATATTTAAATTTATTGCGAGCAATGCCTAAGATTGTTGACTTATCAAAATATGGAATTGATGAAGTTGATTGGCAAGAAAATATTGAACATGTGAAGCAAAATTTCATTACTCATAAAATCGATTTTGAGGACGTTTCAGCGTATCTATACTTGTATGACTTAATTACTGGTAGACGGACTAATATCGAGATGAGGTATGCTTTTATTGATGAAATTCAAGACTATACACCATTTCAGATAGCTTATTTGCAATATAATTTTCCTAGAGCTCGCTTTACTATGTTAGGGGATTTGAATCAGTCAATTTTTACTAAAGATCAAAGCCATGACTTGTTAAAGCAGATATCAACCTTATTTGATCCAGAAAAAACTTCTGTGGTGCAATTAACTAAGTCATATCGTTCAACTAAGCAGTTAACTGACTTTACTAAGCAGATCTTGCGCCAAGGCGAAAAGATCGAATCATTTAACCGCCAAGGCCCAAAGCCAACGATTTGGAAGGCAGCTAATGAAAAACAAAGCTATGAAAAATTGCAGCGAATCCTTGATGTCAATAATGATAAAAAGTTAACTACTGCGATCATTACTAAGGATTTAGAGCAGGCGCGTGATGTGTTTGATTATATGGAAAAACACGAGATGAAAGCTACCTTGATCGGTAGTGTAAACCAGCGACTAGTACCAGGGACGATTGTAGTACCATCATATCTAGCTAAAGGATTAGAATTTGATGCGGTAGTGATGTGGAATGGTGATAAGAAAAATTATCATCGACTAGATGAAACTCAATTAGTTTATACAATTACATCTAGAGCAATGTATAAACTAGACATCATTTATAGTGGTCAGATGAGCCCATTACTTGATGTTGATAAGGATACTTATCAAGTTAAATAATAAATAATCCAGAAGTCGTTGTGATTTCTGGATTTTTTGATATAAAAGCTAATCTTTAGTAAACAACCTACTTACAGTTTATGATTTGCATAATACAAGCACTATTATAAGAGAAAAAGTGGGAAAGAAAATGACAAATTTAATAACTAAAAATTCTAAGCTGTCTAATTTGGGATTGTTAATAAGTATTCCATTGTTAATTATAGGCGCGTTAATAGTTACGAGTAACTCGCAAATTAACTGGCTGGTCTTGACAATAGTTGGTGCAATTTCAATAATTATTCAATTTGGGGCAGCAACTTTTAAAGAATTGATGAAAAAGCCCTGCTAAACACAGCTTTTGGCCAATAGAGCTAAGTATTGTGGTAGCTTTTGTAATTTCTTTTGGCTCTAATTTTTTAATTAAGGAGGAGTTTAGTATTATGAATGAATATAAAATAAATCCTTCATTAAGAATTTTGCATTTTAAAAAAAGAAGGAAAATCTATATTGGTAATGATATTGTAATAGATAACCTTGCACCTAAATTTATCTCTTTTTTGAGACTTTTAAATGGAAACTATAACAGAAATGAAATGTAGGTAGTATTACTACCGTATACATTCTGTCATTGTTGTGTTTTGCATTACTTTTTTTAAAATTACAAAAAACAGCTTAAATAAAACTTGACGCGCTTTATAACAAGGAGTGTTTTTTTATGGTCAATAATCAGTTAAACTTAATGAAGTGAAAGAAGACTGATTATGGAAAACCAAAAAAAGAAAAGTTCCTTTATAGGATTAATTCCACTACTTGGATTTTTAGTGTTATATGTGATTAGCTCAATTATTAGTAAGAGCTTTGACTCAATGCCTTTATTAGTTGGGATGATTATTGCGGCAATTATTTCATTTACATTGCCTAGCCCCAATGGACAAAAAACTCTGCAAGAAAAGGTAATGATTTTTTGCAAAAATGCAGGGGATGCTAACTTAATGATGATGGTAGTTATCTTTATTTTGGCTGGGGCATTTCAGGGAATTGCGACCAAAATGGGTGCTGTATCATCAATTACTAATATTGGATTATCTCTTCTGCCGCAAAACTTAATTTTGCCAGGTGTCTTTATTATTGCGTGCTGTTTAAGCTTTGCGATGGGGACATCTATGGGGACAATAGCTGCATTAATGCCAGTGGCAGTTGATGTGGCACTTAAGTTGCAGATTAATCCAGCACTACTTGCAGGAATAGTAGTTGGTGGAGCGATGTTTGGCGATAATAACTCATTTATTTCAGCTTCAGCAATTGCGGCAGTGCAGACTCAAGATGTATTAATGCGCAAAAAATTTATCTTGAATATGATTTATGATCTACCAGCAATTGTGATTAACTGCGTTTTATTATCGCTGTATCCAATTAAAGGACTAGCACTAAACACTAATTATTCATTTAACTTGATTGATATTTTGCCTTATTTAGTGGTTATTGTTTTATCACTGATTGGGATGAATGTGATGCCAGTATTGTTAATTGGAGTTGCGACAGGGATCATAATTGGTATAATGCAAGGTAATTTTACATTGATTAGTTCAATGACTTATTTGCAAAAAGGCATGGGCAATATGGAAGATATGGCAATTATTGCGATTTTTGTAGGTGGAGTTGTTGGGATGATGGATTATTTAGGAGGGATTCAGTGGTTGTTAGATACACTGAGTAAGAAAACTAAGACTAAACATGGCGCTGAGTTTTCGATTGGATTATTAATTATTTTATTGTGTCTGGCAACAACCAATAACACTATTGCTATTATTACTGTAGGACCACTTGCGACAGATATTGGTCAAAAATTCAACTTATCTAGAACTCGTGTAGCAACTATTCTTTCAATGTATGCGACTAACGTGCAAGGAGCAATTCCATATGCAGGTCAATTATTAGTGGCGGCTGGTATGGCTCATGTGTCACCTGTAGCAATCATGCCGTGGGTGTGGTATTGCTATTTAACGTTAATTATGAGTTTATTATTAGTCTTCACTAACTTCCCCAAAGGTCAAAAAAATAGCTATCTAAAAGATAGCTACTAACCTTATCCAGCAGTACGGCTAATGCTGAAGATATTATTGAAGATTCCATTAGAAAGCCCAGGGGTGCTGTAGATGATAAAGTGAATAAAATGTGAATTAATAGTCTGCTGGATAAACCAAGGAATCTGCAGAGCATTAAGCATTGATAAAATTACAAAGGCAAAAAAATACGCTGCAAAAAATGAAATAATTGCTCCTAATACGCTGTCCAAGATACTAGAAAAAGATTGGTCGCGCTTTTTTTCTGGAATCCAACGCTTGAAGATCTTAATAACAAAGCGGCCTATGAAAAAGATTATGAAAAATGCTGCGAACTTATATGCAATCATCTCTCCTTGATTAACTGCTGCATTTGCGACATTTGCTGCGGTATTTACTGCAGGCTGACCAGTGAATTGTGTGTATAAAAAATTACCCAATGGATTTTGAAAAATAATAGCAATTACAAAGATAATAGCTGATAAAATCAAATTAACTATCTTGCGCGTAAAGCCTGTATTAAAGCCTTTATATGTTTGCATACCTAAGTATAATAAAACTAAGATTGATACGATCATGGATGAAACTTCCTTTGTTTTTGACGATTGTCTAAAAATATTTCATAATAAATTAAGTATAAATAAGTGTCAGTAAACCTTTGCTAATAAAGTTAGTTTAAGGTATTGTATAGTGTGAAACAAGGTTTCACGGGTGAAAATATGGATCCAATTTTTTTCGCTAAATTATTAGCACAGAATGGTTTTTCTTTATCTGAAAAACAACTTAACCAATTTAAAGTATATTATCATGAGTTAGTTACTGCTAATAAGTATACTAACTTAACTAGAATTACAAGCGAAAGTGATGTATATTTAAAGCATTTTTATGATAGTTTGACTCCATTATTATATTTCAGAGATATCTTCACAAATGTAAAGACTCTCTGTGATGTTGGAGCAGGGGCTGGATTTCCATCTCTTCCTATTAAGATCTTATTGCCAGATTTAAAAGTCACAATTGTAGATTCACTAAATAAGAGATTGAAGTTTTTATTAGATTTAACATCTAAGCTTGGTATGGATGATTTAGAACTAGTCCATGGTCGAGTAGAAGATATTGGGCAAACTTCTGACTATCGCGAACAATTCGACTTAGTTACTGCTCGTGCAGTTGCACCAATGCCAACTCTAAGTGAATATTGCTTGCCATTAGTTAGACAAGATGGACATTTTTTTGCATTAAAAGGTCCAAAGGCAGGTCAAGAGTTAGTAGATGCTAAAAAAGCCATTACGACATTAGGTGGGCAAATAGATGATGTTAAAGAATTGGAGCTACCTGAAAGTGATGAGTTAAGGACATTAGTGTTAATTACGAAAATAAAGCCCACTCCTAAAAAATACCCCCGTCAAGCGGGCACTCCCAAAAAACAACCAATTGAATAATTAGAGGTGAATTATCGTGGCATTCTTTTTTAGTCGCCGACCAGAAATCCCTAAGGATAAACAAATTCAAGATATTCCATTATCTGAAATTGTCCCAAACAAAAATCAGCCAAGAAGAAAGTTTACTGACCAATCGATCCAAGAATTAGCTCGAACTATTGATAATGATGGCTTATTACAGCCAATTGTCTTGCGTGAAGTCGATGATAAATATGAAATCGTTGCAGGAGAGCGTAGGTATCGCGCAGTTGAGTCATTGGGGCACGACACAATCCCTGCAATTGTGCAAAAAATTGATGACAATAAAGCAGCAAGTCTAGCATTAATTGAAAACTTGCAACGAGAAAATCTTAACCCCATCGATGAAGCAAATGCTTATGCTAATTTAATGAAGTTAAATAATCTAACTCAAAAAACTCTTGCCAAAAGCGTAGGGAAATCTCAACCTTATGTCGCAAATAAATTGCGCTTATTAAAACTAAGCCCTAGTGTGCAAAGCTATCTAGTTAGTGGTGAAATCACGCCGCGCCATGGTAGAGCGCTGCTCAGTTTGCCCATTGAAAAGCAAGAATTAGCATTAAAAGAGATTCTGGATGATAAGTTAAATGTTAAGCAAACAGAAGACATGGTTCAGAATTTTGATGAATATTTGAAGAAAAAATATGCTAAGCCAACAACTAAAAAGGCTCTAGCAAAAACCTCAGGTGATCTAAAAGTCCAAATTAATACTATAAAAAAAGCAATTAAATTGGCAAAAGATTCAGGCATTCAAGTCAAATATCAAGAAGACAACAGTCCTGATGAATATAAGATTACGATTGAGTTACACAGAAAGTAGACGGTTTTGTTAATGGTTGATATTATTTCTGTTGCTAATCAAAAAGGTGGCGTTGGTAAAACAACTACCACCATTAACTTAGCAGCAAGCATTGCTAATCGCGGATATAAGGTCTTAATAGTAGATATTGATCCGCAAGGAAATGCGACATCTGGGTTGGGGATTGAAAAATCTTCAATTAACAAAGATATTTATAATGTTTTGGTTGATGAAATTCCAATCAAGGCAACAATTCATCATACTTCAACTAAAAGATTAGACATGGTTCCAGCAACAATTAATCTATCTGGTGCTGAAACTGAGCTTATCAGTATGATGGCTCGTGAAACTAGGTTAAAACTAGCCTTGCAAGAAGTAGAAAAAGATTATGATTTCATATTTATTGATTGTCCACCCTCTTTAGGACAGCTTTCAATTAATGCATTTACTGCTTCTAATTCAATTTTGATTCCGGTCCAAAGTGAATACTATGCAATGGAAGGGCTTAGTCAATTGCTCAATACAATTAGATTAGTGCAAAAGCACTTTAACACCAATTTAGGTGTTGAAGGGGTGTTATTAACAATGCTAGATGCAAGAACTAATCTAGGAGCTGAAGTTGTTAAGGAAGTTCAATCATATTTTGCAAAGAAAGTATACAAGACAATCATTCCTAGAATTACCAAATTGGCAGAAGCTCCAAGTTATGGACAACCAATTAGTGAATATGCACCTAATTCTCGTGGTGCAAAAGTATATGATGATTTAGCTAAAGAGGTGCTTAAAAACCATGGCAAGAGACTCAAAAAATAACGAATTAAGAAAAAAAGGCGGGTTAGGTCGTGGAATTGAAGCCTTATTTGATGATTCTCCAGTTGAACAGACTGAAGAAATCGAAGAATTAGATTTAAAAGATATTCGCCCTAATCCTTATCAACCAAGAAAGTCCTTTGATGATAAAAGCTTAAAAGAATTATCCGAATCAATTAAAGAAAATGGAGTCTTTCAGCCAATCATCGTTAGAAAATCTGTCAATGGCTATGAAATTATTGCAGGGGAGCGGCGTTTTCGTGCTTCTAAATTAGCTAAAAAGCAATCTATTCCGGCAATCGTTAGAAAATTCGACGAAGCTCAAATGATGGAAGTTGCAGTGCTTGAAAACTTGCAACGTGAAGATTTATCTCCACTAGAAGAAGCACAAGCATATGAAATGCTCCAAAAAAACCTCGGTATTACCCAAGAAGAAGTTGCTAAGCGCATGGGAAAATCTCGCCCATATATTGCTAACTATCTAAGATTATTGACTCTACCTCAAAAAACTAAGCGTTTGTTGCAACATGGTGATTTATCAATGGGACAAGCAAGAACGCTACTTGGATTAAAAGATAAAGACAAGATTGACCCTTTAGCCAAAAAAGTAGTTAAAGAAAATATCCCAGTTAGAAAGCTAGAAGAGATGGTTAATCAAATGAACAACCATAATAATAATTCTTCTGTAAAAACTAACAATAAATCACCATTTATCAAGGCGAGTGAAAATAAATTAGCTGACAAGTTTGGCACTTCTGTTTCAATTATGGAAAACAAAAAAGGCAAGGGTCATTTGGCAATTGACTTTATGAATGTTCAAGATCTGAATAGAATATTAGAATTGTTGGGAATTGATTTAGATGATTAATAATCAAAAGCAAGTATCTTTAGGAGATACTGTCTTGATGAAAAAGCCCCATGCTTGTAAAACAAATGACTGGGAAGTCATGAGAGTTGGGGCTGATATTAAGTTAAAGTGCATGGGTTGCAACCATTTAATCATGATGCCCAGAGCAGAATTTAACAAAAAACTAAAAAAAGTTTTGACCAAAGCAAATGATCCAGCTAATAAAAAATTGGAGTATTATGTTCCAGTAGATCAAATTGCTCGACCAAATTTTGAATAACAAAAGGAGAGTTTTTTAATGGCATTAACTGCAGGAATTGTTGGATTACCAAATGTTGGTAAATCCACGTTATTTAACGCAATCACAAAGGCAGGAGCTGAGATGGCAAATTATCCATTTGCGACAATTGAGCCTAATGTAGGGATGGTAGAAGTCCCTGATAGCAGATTAGCAAGAATTCAAGAATTAATCCCTGCTAAAAAAATTGTACATACTACTTTTGAATTTACTGATATTGCAGGATTAGTTAAAGGTGCATCAAAAGGTGAAGGATTAGGAAATAAATTCTTGGAAAACATCCGCCAAACAGACGCTATTATCCACGTTGTACGTGCCTTTGATGATGACAATATTACTTCTGTTACAGGAAAAGTCGATCCAGAAGAAGATATCAATACAATTAATTTAGAATTAGCGATTGCAGATTTAGATGCAGTTAATCGCCGAATTAATAAGGTTAAAAAAGTAGCCCAACAAGGTGATAAAGAAGCTAAAGCAGAAATGGCAGTTTTGGAAAAATTGCAACCAGTGCTTGAAGAAGGTGGATCTGCTAGATCAATTGACTTCAATGAAGATGAACAAAAAATAGTTAAAGGGTTATTTTTATTAACTTCTAAGCCAGTAATCTATGTTGCAAATATCGCAGAAAGCTCTATGGCTGATCCAGAAAGTGATAAATATTATCAAATTGTAAAAAAACATGCGCAAGCAGAAGGTGCAGAAGCCTTAGGTATTAGTGCCGCAACTGAAGAAGAAATTGCTTCAATGGATGAAGATGAAAGAAAAGAATTCTTAGAAATGGAAGGGGTAGAAGAATCAGGACTAGATCGCTTGATTAAAGCTGCTTACCATATCTTGGGACTTAGAACATTCTTTACAGCAGGTGGACCTGAAACAAGAGCATGGACATTCCATGAAGGGATGAAGGCTCCACAAGTTGCAGGTGTAATTCACTCTGATTTTGAGCGTGGATTTATTCGTGCAGAAGTTGTTTCATTTGATGATTTAGACAAATATGAAACCTTACAAAAAGTTAAAGAAGCTGGTCGTTTGCGTCTTGAAGGAAAAGATTATGTAGTTCAAGATGGCGATATTATTGAATTTAGATTTAATGTTTAGGAGCTATTAAATGGATCCACAAGAAAAAAATAAACAAGTAAGCAAAAAGCAACAGGAAAAATTAAAAAAGCAAACTGATCAGGAAGCAAAAGTTTCAGAAATTGAAAGCCAAGATAGTAAATCTTTGCGTTCTAATTTGAGCAATAAAAATAATGATTATATTTTTCGCTTAGAAAAAGCTTTGCAAGAAAAAGAATCTCCTGCAAAAGCAAAAGAAATGGTTGATTCATTATTAGTTGAAATTATGATTGCTCAAAGCAAAGGGATTCCAGCAAGTACTTTATATAAGATGTCACCACTAGAAAAAGCTGACACTATGTTAAATCCAGTTAAAAAGGTAGAACCAACTAAGTTTTGGCAAAGAGCAGTTGATAATGCATTATTATATTTAGCGATTTTTACTGCGATTGTTGGGATCACTACTTTATTTACTAATCAAAAAAATAATAGCCAGATGGGAATTTTGACATTGTTTTCAGTAGGGGCAATCTTTGGAGTATTAATGACTTACTATAATGACTTATTAATGAACGGACAGCGCCCATCACTACTATTAATAATCTTAGGAGGAGTTGTTATAGTAGCCGCATTATTTGGTTGGATTACATTATTGTCACTAAAAATCATGGCACCAGTAAATCCAGTATTGCCAGCATGGGCTGAATTAGTTATTGCAGCGGTTGCATTTGCATTCAGACACTGGTTTAGAGGGTATTATCATGTAACAACTTCTGCATTAAATCCAGGATTGCAAAATAAAACACGTGATTAACTTACAAAAAAGTAGTAGAATAGTTGGAATAACATTATATAAATAGACGATCAATATAGAACGTCTATTTTATTTTGGTTAATTATAGAAGGGGGCTCATATGGTAAAAAGTCTTTTAAAGTCTGTAAGACAATATAAAGGATTCACATTATTGTCACCATTATTAGTAGCAGTAGAAGTGTTCATTGAAATGTTCATTCCTTACTTAATGGGTATTTTGATTGATAATGGAATCATGAAACAAGACATGCATTACATTGTTAAAATAGGTTCGTTTTTACTTGTAATGACAGTCATCTCATTAATATTAGGAGCTTCAGCAAGTTATGTATCATCAATGGCAGCAGCTGGTTTTGCGGCTAATTTGCGTAAAGATATGTTTAATCACATGCAAGACTTCTCGTTTGAAAACATTGATAAATTTTCTAGTTCAAGTTTAGTAACTAGACTGACTACTGATGTTGCCAATATCCAAAATGCATATCAAATGAGTATCAGAATTGCGGTAAGAGCACCGTTAATGTTGATATTCTCAATCATCATGTCATTTATTGTAAATGCTAAATTAGCATTGATTTTCGTAATTTTAGCACCTATTTTAGCAGTAATATTTATTACTATAATTAGAAATGCTTTTCCTTATTTCCCAAGAATTTTTAAAGGATATGACCGATTAAATCAGGTTGTCCGTGAAAATGTTCGTGGAATTCGCGAAGTTAAAACTTATGTTCATGAAAAAGAACAAATTGGAGTATTTGAAAAAGCTTCAAATCACATCTATAAGTTATTTACTAAAGCATTAAAAATTATGGCATTAAATGGACCTGTAATGATGTTAGTGATTGATACATCAATGTTACTGATTTCATGGTTTGGTGCCAAATTTATTATCGGTGGCACAATGCAAACTGGTCAATTAGTATCAATGTTTTCATATTCTAATTCAGTATTGTTTGGATTGAGTATTTTAGCAATGATCTTTACTCAATTGACTATTTCACAAGCTTCAGCTAAGCGTGTGGCTGCAGTTATCGCAGAAAAGCCAACAATTAGCGATCCAAAAGAGCCGGTTATGGAAGTTAATAATGGTGAAATTGTCTTTGACCATGTTTACTTCAAATATGAAAAAGCAGCACACTATAATGCCTTAAATGACATTAACTTACGCATTAAATCTGGTGAAACAATTGGTATTATTGGTGAAACTGGTTCATCAAAATCAACTTTAGTTTCAATGATTCCAAGATTATATGACGTTACAGGTGGTGCTGTTCGAGTAGCTGGCCATAATGTAAAAAGTTATGATCTAAAAGCACTACGTGACAAAGTTGCGATGGTTTTACAAAAGAACGTACTGTTTTCAGGAACTATTAAAGATAACTTGAAATGGGGGAATGAAAACGCAACTGATGAACAAATCATTGCTGCAGCAAAAGTAGCTCACGCAGATGGTTTTATTAGTGAAATGCAAGATGGTTATGACACTATGATTGCCCAAGGTGGTACTAGTCTATCAGGTGGTCAAAAGCAAAGAATCACAATTGCTAGAGCCTTATTAAAAGACCCTAAGATCTTGATCTTAGATGATTCTACTTCTGCAGTTGATACCAAGACTGAAAGTGAAATTAGAGCTTCATTATCACATGATATGCCAGACACTACTAAGATCATTATTTCGCAAAGAATTGTGTCAATTAAAGATGCTGACAGAATCATTGTTATGGATCATGGTAAGATTCAAGACATTGGCACTCATGATGAATTAATGAAACGCAATGAATTATATAGTTCAATTGCTAAGTTCCAAGAAGAAAACAGAAAGTAGGTGAAAAGTAATGGATCAATCAAAAAATATCGCTCCAAAGAAATTTAATGGGCGAACTTTAAGTCGATTATTGAAATATGTTATGAAGACAGGACCTGTTGCTTTTCCTATCTCAATGTTGGCTATTATTTTAAGTGCAGGGGCTGCAGTTTATGGGTCATTATTTATTGAACAATTAATTGACCGCTATATCACTCCAATGGTTAAAGCACATAGCACCAATTTTGCACCATTAATTCATGCAATCTTGTTTATGGCAGGAATTTATTTAATTGGGGTTATAGCTAATTATTTATTTACTATTTTGATGATGATTTTATCTCAAAAAGTGCAGCGTAATATCAGAAATGATATGTTTATCCACATGCAACATTTACCAATATCATATTTTGACAATAATGAATATGGTGATATTATGAGTCGCTATACTAATGATATTGATACATTAATGCAGATGATCTCACAATCAATTCCCAACTTTGTCAATTCAACATTAAGCTTGGTATTTGTTGTGGTTGCTATGTTTAGTTTGAGCTGGCAATTAACTTTATTTTCATTCATCATTTTTGCTTTATCTGGAGGGATTGTGCGTTATTTGACTACACAATCTGGTAAGTACTTTAACTTGCAACAGCAAAAACTAGGTGAAATGAATGGTTATAATGAAGAAATGCTAAGTGGACTAAAAGTCATCAAGGTCTTTTCCCATGAACCTGAAACTAAAGAGGGCTTTGAAAAATATAATGAAGAATTAAGGATAGCTTCTGGTAAAGCTAACACCTTTGCAACTATCTTGTTCCCAATTATGGGTAATATGGGTAACTTGTTATATGTTTTAATTGCCTTAGTTGGTGGTATGTTCATGGCTCCACTTGCATTAACATTAGGTGCTGTGGCATCATTTTTGCAATTGTCAAAATCATTTTCACAACCAATTGCCCAAATTTCACAACAATTAAACTCAATTGTTTTAGCTTTAGCTGGGGCAAACAGAATCTTCAATTTACTTGATCAAGCAAAAGAGATCGACCAAGGAATAGTTACCATTGAAAAAGATTCTAGTGTAAAGGGCAGCTGGTTATGGCTTGAACCAACTAAAGATGGTCAGGTTAACAAAGTTCCTGTTAAAGGACATATTCAATTTGAAAATGTTAACTTCGGTTATGTTCCTGGTCAACAGATCTTACATAATATTAGTTTAGATGCCAAGCCTGGGATGAAAGTTGCATTAGTTGGTGAAACTGGTGCTGGTAAAACGACAATTTCAAGTATGATTAATCGCTTTTATGATATTAGTTCAGGAAAAATTATTTACGATGGTATAAATATCGATAACATTGCAAAAGATTCTCTGCGTGAATCTGTATCAGTAGTTTTGCAAGATACTCATTTGTTTACAGGAACCATTATGGAAAATATTCGTTTTGGTAATTTGCAAGCAAGTGATGATGATGTATATCAAGCAGCAAGATTAGCCCATGCTGATGAATTCATTCATGAACTAGATGATGGCTATGACACTCAAATTGATGGTGCAGGTGGAGATTTATCTCAAGGTCAAATGCAACTAATCTCAATTGCTCGAGCAATGATTGCAGATAAGCCAGTAATGATCCTAGATGAAGCTACTTCAAGCATTGACACTAGAACTGAGCGTATGGTTCAAGCGGGGATGGATAATTTACTTGCTGGTAGAACTAGTTTTGTAATTGCTCACAGACTTTCAACAATTGTTAATTCAGATTTGATCTTAGTATTAGATCATGGACAAATTATTGAATCTGGTAATCATGAACAATTACTTGCCAAAAAAGGTTACTATTACGAACTATATACTGGCAAAAAAGAATTGGAATAATTTTAAGAAAATTAAAAGTGCATGTATTCAATACATGCACTTTTTGTATTATTAGATACAATATACTTAGTAAACAAAAATAAGATTTTAATAAAGGACGATATATTATATGAAAATCCTAGTTGTTGATGATGATAAAGAAATTGTTGAATTATTGAATATCTATTTAAAAAACGAAGGCTATGAACCAATTGATGCTTATAGTGGCAAAGAGGCCTTAACTAAGCTATCAACTAATCCAAATATTGACTTAATGATCTTAGATATCATGATGCCTCATATGTCAGGAATTGATGTAATCAAAGAAATTAGAAAAGATTCTGATATTCCAATTATTGTGGTTTCTGCCAAAACTGGTGATATGGACAAGATCCAAGGCCTAATCACTGGTGCTGATGACTATGTATCAAAACCATTTAATCCACTAGAAGTAATGGCTAGAGTGCGCTCATTATTGCGCCGCAGCCAAAAGCAAGTAACTAGTGATAAACCAGATGTCCTAGAAATCGGACCATTAGTTATCAATCGTGATTCACATGAAGTAAAAACTTTAGCTGGTAAAGACATTCAGTTAACAGCATTGGAATTTGGTATTTTATATTTGCTAGCGAGTCATCCAAATCGCGTCTTTAGTGCAGATGAAATTTTTGAACGAGTTTGGCAACAAGAATCAGTTGTTTCTGCTAAAACTGTAATGGTCCATGTATCACACTTGCGTGATAAGATCCAAAAGGCAACTGAAGGCGAGGAAGTAATCCAAACTGTATGGGGCGTCGGCTATAAGGTCGAGGCATAATATGAAAAAACAACGTGTTAAATTAACAGGTCGCGAAAAAAGTGAGCTAATTGGTGAAGGTGTTATTACAGTTATCTTGCTTTTGTTGTTAAATTTGTCAATAGTAATTTTGTTAAATTTAGCGATTTTAAATGATAAAAATCTAGAAAATGGAATTTATTTTTTAAAAAGCAACTTAACCTTTGTAAATGGACAACACCTTTGGTCGTGGCAGCGCACATTTATTGTATTAATGGCGATCGCTGATGTAATTGTAGTATATTGGCGATTAATCAGGCGATATCACCAAATGCAATTGCGGCATGTGATTAGGGCACTACATTATATAGCCGAAGGGCATTTTGATCATCGAATTAATTTTGTGGTTAAATCAGACCTGCAAAAAGTTGTTGATTCAATTAATTCATTAGTTGATAGTACAGTGCGTGCAATGAATGAGGAACGCCAAATTGAAAAGTCAAAAGATGAATTGGTGACTAATGTCTCTCATGATATTAGAACGCCTCTGACGTCAATTATTGGCTATCTGGGCTTATTAAAAACTAATCAAGATATTCCAGAAGACGAAAGACAAAAGTATATTAATATTGCTTATAACAAATCAGAGCAGATGAAGTTATTAGCTGATGATTTATTTGAATATACAACTTTAAACTCAACTAAAACAAAACTAAAGTTCACACCTCTGCATTTAAATTCGATGTTAGAGCAAATTGAAGCTGGATTTGAATTAGAAGCTGAACAAAAAGGCATTAAGTTTCAAATTCAAACAACTCCTAAAGACTTAACAATTGTAGCTGATGCAGAAAAATTAGTTAGAGTGTTTAATAACTTGATCACTAATGCCTTAAAATATGGTACAGGAGCGACTTTCATTAGATTAAGTGCCAAAAAAATAGAAAATGATGAAGTTGAATTGCGAGTTGAAAATAATGGGGCACCAATCCCAAAACAAGCAAAGGAAAAAATCTTTGGTCGTTTTTATCGTGTAGAAACTTCTCGTAATGTTAAAACTGGTGGAACCGGATTGGGACTTGCAATTGTAAAAGGTGTCGTTGAAAGGCATGGTGGAGAAATTACATGCGAATCAACCCCCAAGCTGACAAGTTTTATTATCAAATTACCAATGAAGTCAGATAAAGCCCCAAAAGCTTAGTCTAGTTGTTTTAAATATTTATCATGAGTTGTTTGACTGAATTCTTTTTCGCTTTTGGCGATAACTAAGGTTGCAGTTACATTGCCAATAACATTAACTGTTGTGCGTCCCATGTCAACTAAACGATCGATCCCTGCGATAATAGCAATTCCTGCAGGTGGAATTCCAATTGTGGAAATTGTTGCAAGCAATACAACAAATGAAGCACCAGGCACTCCAGCTGTTCCTTTAGATGTCAGCATTAAAACTAATAACAGCATTACTTGCTGGCTGATAGATAAGTTAATGTGATAAGCTTGCGCCAAAAAAATAATTGCAAGTGATTGGTAAATAGCAGAACCATCTAAGTTAAAAGTGTAACCAGTTGGAATTACAAAAGAACTAATTGCAGGTGATACTCCTAATTTTTGAGTTTTTTTAATCAATAATGGAAGTGTCACTTCAGAGCTTGCAGTTGTAAAAGCTAAGACTAATTCATGCTTCACAGCCTTTAGTTGGTCAAAAATATCAAAACCAAAGATCTTAGATGTGATCCCTAAGATTACTAAAACAAAGGCAATCATTGTCGCATAAGCTAATAAGATAAATAATGCTAAAGGACGCAGTGAACCTAATCCTAAAGTGGCAATAGTTGAGCCAATTAAGCCAGCAACTCCAATAGGAGATAGCTGCATAACCCAACCTGTAATACGGAACATGACATTAGCTACAGCTTTTAAAAATTTGGTGATGATTTCACCTTCTTTTCCAACTGAAGCAACCCCTACACCAAATAATGCAGAGAAAAAGACAATTGGTATCATTTTTCCATCAGTTAGTGCTTTAAAAACATTAGCTGGAATGATTGAAAGAATCTCTGCCATAGGACCACTTTCTTTAGTGCTTTGAGCAGTTTTGATATAAGTGGAAATATCTGCATGACTTAATTGGTGCAAGTTAAGCATTGAACCTAAGTTGATGATATTAGCAACAACTAACCCTAAAATAAAGGCAATTGTTGATAATACTTCAAAATAAACCAATGTCTTAACGCCAATTCGACCAATTTTACCTAAATCACCTAAGCTAGAAATCCCCACAATTAAACTTGATGTAACAATTGGAATAACTAGCATTGAAATTAAGTTAATAAATAATGACCCAATTCCGCCCGCAATAGCAATAAATGGCTTATTATGATAAAAAATAGTTCCTAAGGTGGCTCCAATAATTAAACCAATGATAATTTGCCAACCTAAAGTAATTCGCAGCTTTGCAAACATATTAAAATCCTCTCTTGTATATATTCAAAATATATTTAAGCTTTTCTTAACAATATCATGAATGACATATATAAACAATCAGATTTTTAAATAAAGCTAGATTTTATTTGTGAAATTAAAAAAATAATGTTCGTAATTGTATAATAAAAATATCTTAAAAAAACAAAAATATAGTTAATACTTGAGATAAGCAAAGCTGCATCAGCCTTGACTGTGATATAATCTTAATGAATGATTTTGAAGTGGAGTTAACGCAAATGAGTATATCTTTAAATACATGTATTTTAATTTTAAAAGAGCATCACTTGCTCAAATCAAGTGCAATTCAAGATGCAGTTCCAACTAAGATGGACTACATTTCATATGATTCACGTGATGTTCAAACTAACACCTTGTTTTTTTGCAAGGGAGCTAGTTTTAGACCAACATATTTATCAATGGCAAAAGATAATGGTGCAATCTGCTATGTAGCACAGCAGCCTTATCCTGAAGGCAAGGGAATGCATGCTTTAATTGTGCGTGATGTTACTAAGGCAATGGCGCTATTATCTGCAGCCTTTTATGGATTCCCACAAGATGATTTATTTGTTGTAGCATTTACTGGAACTAAAGGTAAAACTACTTCAGCATACTTTTTAAAGGGAATTTTTGACAAGATGAATGGCAATAAGACTGCATTGTTTTCATCAGTTAATGATGTTGTTGGACCTAAACCTGAAGACACATTCAAGTCTAGTTTAACAACTCCTGAATCTCTTGATCTATTCAGAAATATGCGCCGCGCGGTTGATAATGGGATGACTCATCTAGTTATGGAAGTGTCATCTCAAGCTTATAAGAAAAACCGCGTCTTTGGATTAACTTACGATTTGGGGTTTTTCTTAAATATTACTCCAGACCACATAGGACCTAATGAACACCCTAACTTTGCAGATTACTTACATTGCAAATTGCAATTAATGGTAAATTCTCGCAAGTGTATTATTAATGCAGAAACTGATCATTTCAATCAAGTTTATGCTGCTGCTACAACAACTACTAATCCAGATAGCATTTATTTATTTGCTAGAGAAAAATTTGAAAATCCAGAATTAAAGACACCAATTGACTTTAGATTTGCTTCTCAAGAAACTGATCTGAAAGAAACTAGATTCAAGCTATTTTGTGTCACTGATAAAGCTAAGCAATTGCCAATTAATGGCGACTATAAATTAAAGATGATCGGTGACTTCAATGAATTCAACGGAACTGCTGCAATTATTGGTGCAGGATTAGGTGGGGCTGATCATAAGATCGCTGCTGAGGGAATTAAAGATGTAACAATCCCAGGTAGAATGCAAACTGAACCTACTAAAGACCATGGCTTAGTAGTTGTCGATTATGCCCATAATGAAGCTTCATTGAAGGCATTAATGCATTTTATGAAGATGGAATTCAATCAACCTAAGTTAATTGTTGTTGTGGGGGCACCTGGAGATAAAGGAGTTTCTAGAAGACCTGGCATTAGCAAGAGTTTAAATGAATATGCAAATAAAGTATATTTAACCACTGATGATCCTGGCTTTGAAGACCCTATGGCAATTGCTGATGAGATTGATTCTGGTATTAATCACTCTAAAGTTAAGGTGATTATAGAATTAGACCGTAAAAAAGCAATCAAAGAAGCAATTGAACATGCTGGAAAAGATGATATTGTCTTAGTATGTGGTAAGGGTGCAGATGCCTTCCAAAAGATTAGAGGAGTAAATACCCCTTATCCTTCAGATGTTGTAGTTGCAAGAGATGTAATTAAAGAATTGGAAAAGTAGATCGTTATGAAGCACTTTTTTAGTATTTTAGGTGGAATGGGGACAATTGCCACTGAAAGTTATGTACATTTATTAAACCATCGCATTAAGATTACTAAAGATCAAGATTATTTGAATTATATCTTAGTTAATGATGCTCAGATCCCTGATAGAACTGCGTATATCTTAGATCATTCAAAGCCTAATTTTTTCTATGATTTAAAAGAAGATATTGTAGATCAATCTAAATTGCATCCTGATTTTTTTGTAATGCCTTGTAATACTGCACATTATTTTTATGATGATTTGCAAGCACAAACAACAATTCCATTGCTTCATATGATGCGCATTGCGGTGCATAAGTTCGTTGAACAATATCCTGATGAAAAAAAGATCGGCTTGATTGCAACGGAAGGTTCAATTTATGATCATTTGTATGAAAATGAGATTCATCAAGTTGGAAGAAAAGTTGAATTAGGTGGGTCTGAAATTCAGCCAATGGTTAATGAATTGATCTATAAAGATATTAAAGAAAAAGGGATTGTAGATGAGAAGCTTTATCATGATATTTTGAAGAGAATGCATGATAAATACGGCTGTAATGTGATTTTGCTGGGATGTACAGAATTGTCCTTAGCCCAAGAAAAAGCCCCAGATCATCCATATAATACGATTGATCCACAAGCTATTATTGCTGATGTGGCAATTGAGTTATCATTGAAAATCCGCAATGGTGCAGATCCTAAGGCGGTTATAGGTAAATATATGTATTAAAATAAGCTATCACAATTGCGTGATAGCTTTTTTGGTATGGGGCATTAATCTAGTGTATCTTGAATAACTGAGATATAGCCAGCTTTTTTAAGAATTGTGACTAATTGTCGTATCATGATTAAACAAAGCTTCATAATAAATACTCACGATAATTTGATCAATGAATGCAGTTATGATTTTTTGCTCAACTTTATCATTAGCTAATGGTTTAAAAAAGTCATGCAAAGAGACATGATTAGCATTTAAAATTTCAAGTAGCTTAACCATGCTAATGCTAGTCAAATTGTTTTCAACGCGTGAGTAAAAAGACTCAGTAACAATTCCTTTACTAAACTGCTTTTGAGTTAGTCCAAGGAGAGTACGAGTTTTTCTTAATTGTATATAAAGTTCCATAGTGCCTCTTTTATGCATTTTGTAAAACTTCAAAAACTTGTAAAAAGGTCAACCGTTTTTCTTCATTTTCTTGTTTAAGTATTCTGCCTTTATTTTTTCAAAAAATATTGCAGGAATAGTGGGCAATTGATCCATATAATCAAATGTAGCTGAAGCCAAATCAGTTAAGTCATTAGTTACGCATATTTGTAAGTAGTTAACTATTATTTCAGCTAATAACTTAATAGTTCGATTACTATATTTATCAAATTGCTTCATATTCAAGTGCATTGATAGTCTAGTTTGTCGTAAGTTGTCACCAATAGTCATAATTTTTTATTGGTGTCACAATTCTTGCAGATTTACTGATATATTTTTTGTATTTGATTAAAAATATGTCTTACATAATTATTCATTTGGATTATAATAAATACATTATTAATTGGAGGAATAATAATGAAAAAGTTTTGCCCAAATTGTGGAAAAGAATTAATGTCAGGTGCTAAATTTTGTACTAATTGTGGAAAGCCAGTTGGTTCTAATACTAATAATGCATCAAATCAAGTGTCTTCAAATCAATCTGCACAACTATTGCAACCTAAAAAGTTTGCAACTAAGAAATATTTGATCATAGCTTTAATTGTGTTAGTTATAGTCGGTGGATTTGGATTTTATAAATATCGTACAAGCCCAGCACATAACCCTAATAATCCACTTTCTAATCAAACAATTACGTTTTACAGTGATCAAGGCCAACTTGTATTATCGCCTGAGAGTAGTAGAAGAATTATGACCAATGCTGCATTAATTGCTTTGAAAAAACGTGATTCTAATTCAAAAATAACTAAATATTTTGAAGAGTATTATACTGATATTTATAAAGGGAAAGATACGAAGGAAGGAGAAAGAAAGTATTTAGATTTTAATAATTTTGGAGAAATAATTAAAAAGTATCCTGAAGAGGCTGCAATAACAACATATGCTTATATGGCGACTTCAAATATAAAAATTTCTAACCCGCATGCAAAGCAAGGAGAAAAGGTAACTTTAACTATACCGCATAATCCTAAAGGATTTGATATAATGCTGAGAGAAATGAAAGTTTCAGATTCAGTAGTACAAAATAATTTTGATTACACACCAAGACAAGTTACAGTTGAAATGATGAAATAATTTTAATGAGGCTAGATAGTAGCCTTTTTTTATTTTATATTTGATTATTTTTGATTAAAAATGATTGATTATGATTAAGGAATGCGCTATCATGAAAATCGAGGTGATGAAAGTGCTTACCGAAAAACGTCAAGAAATTATGGTTAACTATATTGATAACCATAAAATTTGCCGTGTAGCTGATTTGAGTAAAGTTACCTCCTCATCTCCAGCTACAGTGCGCAGAGATCTAGCCTCTATGGAAAAAAGAGGAATTATTAAAAGAATACATGGTGGTGCTAGAACTCTAAAAAATCAAGCTGCAGATATTGCCCAACATATACGTTTTAATTTGAACAGGGATTTAAAACGCCAAATCGCTAAATATGCTGTGAAAACTCACATCAGTCCAGGTATGACAATTTTTTTGGACGCAGGGACTACAATTTATGAGATGGTACCTTTTTTAAAAGATATTCAAGATATCACAGTAGTCACTAATGGATTAGAAACTGCTCAAGAATGTATTAATGCAGATATTTTTACTATTATGCTAGGTGGCTTAGTCAAACAAGATACCCATGCAACTGTAGGACAATCAGTATTAAGACAATTAGGTGCCTTGAATCTATCTTGTGCATTTATTGGTGCTAATGGATTGAATAAAAATGGACAATATACTACACCAGACATAGCAGAAGCTGATGTTAAACAAAAAGCTATCAAGCAAGCAGAATTCTCATATGTCTTGATGGATAAAACAAAAATAGCAAGGCAAACTTTTGCGATTTTTGGAGATTGTCAACATTCTGTTTTGATCACCAATAAAATAAATCAAAAACAACGTCAGGAATTACCTGCAAAAATAAAAATCGAGGAGATATAAGTATGATATATACAGTAACAGTTAACCCAGCACTAGATTATGTATTGCAATTAGATAAAATTAACTCAGGTCATGTGAACAGAACTAATAAATATGAGTTCTTAGCTGGTGGCAAGGGAATTAATGTTTCACAAATTTTGAACCAATTAAGAATAGACAATGTAGCTTGGGGATTTGTTGGAGGATTTACCGGTCGTGAATTAGTTCGCCAATTAAATGTAAAACAAATTGTAAATGATCTAGTCACAATTTTGGGAACTACTAGAGTCAATGTAAAAGTTAAAACTGATAATGAAACTGAAATTAACACAGCAGGTCCTGATATTACAGATCAGGAAATTGCTGCATTCAAAGTTCGCCTTAATGATCTAAAAAAAGATGATGTTGTAGTAATGAGTGGCAGTCTAACACCAAGTTTAGGACAAGATTTTTATCAAAGTTTATTGCCAACAATTAAAGATGCTGGTGCTGAATTTGCAATTGATACAACAGGTCAAGCACTACTTGATACATTGCAATATCATCCACTAGTAATCAAGCCAAATAAAGCTGAATTAGCAGCATTGTTTAATACTACATTTTCAAATAACGGAGAGATTTTAGCTGCAGGCAAAAAATTATTAGATCTTGGTGCAAAGCATGTTATGGTTTCACTTGGTGCAGAAGGTGGATACTTAATCACTAAACATCATGTATATTATGCACAAGCTGCACAAGGTATCCCTGTTAACTCAGTTGGCGCAGGTGATGCAATGCTTGCTGGATTTGTAGGGACTTACACTAAAACAAAAGATGCTAAAGAAAGCTTCAAAGTGGGTATGGCATGTGGTGGAGCTACTGCATTTACAACTGATATTGCTGTTAAGAGTCAAATTGATGTAGTTCTACCTGAAATTAAAGTAGAAGAAATTCAATAATACGAGGTTATTAATGAAGATTACAGATATATTAGATCCTAGATTAATGATTATGGATCTGAAAGCTACTGATAAAACTCAAGCTATTGATGAAATGGCTGATCTAGAAGTAACGCAAGGTATTGTAAATAATAAAAAAGAATTTATTAAATCAATCTGGGATCGCGAAAAAGAATCAACAACAGGCATTGGTGATGGAATTGCTATGCCTCATGCACGTAATAAATATATTAATAAAGCAAGAGTTTTATTTGCAAAAAGTAAGACAGGAATTGACTTCAACTCACTTGATAAAAAGCCAGTATACTTATTTTTTATGATTACAGCTCCTGCAGGTGCTGATAACACTCACTTGCAGGCCCTTGCTAAATTAAGTGGTTTATTAATTGATCCTAATTTAGTTGAAAAACTAAAAAAGGCTACTACTCCAAAGCAAGTAATGGATTTATTTGAAACTGCTGAAAAAGACAAGGATCAACAAGACAAAAAAAGCCAAAAACCTGAAGCAAAACCTGCACTTGCAGACCAAAAACCATTAATTGTTGGCGTAACCGCATGTATCAATGGTATTGCTCATACTTATATGGCTCAGCAAGCTTTAATTAAAGCAGGTAAAAAATTAGGAATCGATGTCAGAATTGAAACTAATGGTTCAGAAGGTGTAAAAGATCGCCTAACACCTGAAGAAATTAAACGTGCCAAAGGCGTAGTTATTGCTTCTGATAAAAATGTTGAAATGGCAAGATTTGATGGTAAACATTTAATCAGCAAGCCAGTTGTTGCAGGAATTAAAGAACCTGAAAAATTGCTTGAAGATATTATGGATGGGGATGCAAGTGTCTACCATGCAAATAGCAAAGCTAAAAGACAAGCAAATAACACTGCAAAAGCGGGATTATGGGGGACAATTTATAAGCACTTAATGAATGGTATTTCACACATGTTACCATTTGTTATTGGTGGTGGTATCTTAATGGCCATTTCCTTTATTGTTGAACAATATATGCCAGGTGGTGCTCACAACCCAGCTTTTATCTTTTTAAACAACATTGGTAATATGGCGTTTGCTTTTATGATACCAGTATTAGCAGGATATATTGCAGAATCAATTGGTGATTTGCCAGCTTTAATGCCAGGATTTGTTGGCGGTTTTATGGCAACTGTATATACAGGGTCATTTGGTGGAGCTTATATTGCAAATGTAATGCCTGGAACAAAATCTGCAGCAGGATTTTTAGGAGGATTAGCTGCTGGATTTATTGCAGGATACATAATGGTATTTTTGAAAAAAATTTTTGCTAAAGTACCACAAAATCTTGAAGGTATGAAACCAATGCTGTTATATCCAATCTTAGGATTATTATTTGTTGGTGCCATTATGTATTACATTGTTAACCCAATATTTAGTGGCTTGAATTTAGCAATTACTAACTTTTTGAACCATATGGGTACTGGTAATATGACACTATTAACCACAGTATTGGCTGGAATGATGGCAATCGATATGGGTGGACCATTTAATAAGGCTGCTTATGTCTTTGCTTCAGGAGCATTTGCTAATGATCCACACTCTGCTACAGCTGCGATTTTAATGGCTGCGGTTATGGTAGGTGGAATGATTCCTCCATTTGCAACAGCGTTTGGTACAACATTTTTCAAAAATAAATATACTAAACAAGAACAGCGTGCGGGAATTTCTAACTGGGTATTAGGATTTTCATTTATTACTGAAGGTGCAATTCCATTTGCGACAGCAGATCCTGTACGTGTAATTACATCAAGTATTATTGGTTCAGCGCTAGCTGGAGCATTAGTTGGATTTTGGCGTGTTGGAGTTCCAGCGCCTCATGGCGGATTCTGGGTAGCTCCGCTTGCAACTAATATTTGGGGTTATGTTTTATCTGTAGTAATTGGCTCAATTGTTGCAGGTGTGATTATGAGTCTTTGGAAGAAAAAAGTTAGCCAAGATAGTTTTGAATAATGTTATAGTTAAAAGACAGGGTTTTATATAGAAACTTTGTCTTTTTATAAATGGAGAAAAAATATGGCTATAAAATTAATTGCAGTTGATATTGATGGAACATTAGTCAATTCAAAGAAAAAATTAACTGAAAATGTAAGAAGAACTATTATAAAAGCAAAAAAACAAAATATTAAAGTAGTAATTGTTACAGGGCGTCCTTTAAAAGGCGTTGAACAATTATTGAAACAATTAGAATTGAATGATCAAAAAGATCAATATGTAATAAGCTTTGGCGGATCTTTAATTCAAACAACTGCTGGTAAAATATTATTTGAAAAAGGCATTACTTATGATGATTATGTGGATTTAGAAGCTGCTTCTAGGAAATTAAATTTGCATTTTCATGTGATTAGTAATGATCGAATTTATACTGCTAATAAAGATATTGGTAAATACACTATGTATGAAGCAAATATTGTTTCTATGCCATTATCTTATAGAGCGCCTGGTGAAATGCGTGGCATTGACTTAATAAAGGGGATGTATGTTGATGAGCCCGAAGTTTTAGACAAGGCAATTCGTCATCAAGAATATTTTGCAGATATAAAAAAGAAGTTAACCTTAGTTAAAACTTCACCAGTTTATTATGAAGCATATGCTAAAGATATCAGTAAAGGTAATGCTTTGAAACAATTAGGCAATATTTTGCACATAAAATCTACTGAAACTATGGCAATTGGCGATGAGGAAAATGATCTATCAATGATTGAATATGCAGGTGTTGGCATAGCGATGGGGAATGCTATTGAACGCGTAAAAATGATGTCTGATCTTATTGTTGAAGATAATGATCATGATGGAGTTGCTAAAGCAATTAATTCTTATGCATTAAAATAAGGAGAAAAAATGACAAGAGCTGAATTAAAACAAGAAGCAAAAGATATTTTGCGAGGTAATTGGACTTGGGCAATTCTTATTGCACTGCTTGGTATAATGCTAGCTGATTTAATTGATTCATTAACTATCGCAATTTTAGGTAGTTTAGTATATTTTGGAGTTATGTTTACATTTTTGAATATGGTTGATAGTAAAAAAGAGGATAATTACTTTACAGCAATTTTTTCTGCTTTTACTAACAATAGATTCATCCCATCATTATTAACTTCATTACTGACAAATATATTTCTTTTCTTTTGGACTTTATTGTTAATTATTCCTGGAATTATTAAATCTTATTCTTATGCGATGGCACCATATATTGTTAAGGACTTGGTAGATAGTGGACAGCAATGTAGTCCAACTGAAGCAATTAGCTTGAGCAGGCAATTGATGGATGGACATAAGTTTGAGTTATTTGTGTTAGATTTAAGTTTTTTAGGCTGGATCTTAGTAGGAGTTTTAACATTAGGGATAGGATTTTTGTGGATAATACCATATATTTTGACTACTAAAGCTGCATTTTATCGTTCAATTGCAGGTGATCAGTTTGGATATAGTGTTGTTATAAATTAAATAACTATAAGTATAAAATTATAAATATTTTTATACTTGATGTTGACTATTATGACAAGTAACATAATGATTTTGATGCTGTAATAAAATAACATTCAGCAAATTTTTAGTTATTCTAGTGAAAATAATGTATAATAAAAGAGTCTTGATAGCCTCTACTTATTCAAGACACTCTGTTATGTGGAAACGCTGCCCAAAAGGTAGCGTTTTTTTGTATAATTAATAGTGTGAATAAAACCAAATGAGGTAAAAATATGATTAAATTAATCGCAACAGATATGGATGGTACTTGGCTTAACTCTAAAAAAGAATATGACCATCAATTGTTTTTTAAAGAATTCAAAATAATGCAAAAACGCAACATCAAGTTTGTTGTAGCTAGTGGTAATCAATATGAAAATCTCTTGACTCGCTTTCCAAAAACAAAGGATTCATTATATTACGTTGCAGAAAATGGTGCATTAGTAGCACATGGTAAGCAAATATTAAATGTTAAAGACTTAAGTGTAGAAGATATAAATAATATCAGAGAAATTCAAAAAGCATATGATTATCCTGTAGTTTGGACAGGGTTACAAGCTGCATATATCTATAATTCAGCTAGCGAAGTGATAAAACAAGAAGCAAAAAAATTTTTCAAAAAAGTAATATTCATCGATCATTTTTCTGATATTAATGATCGTTTATTTAAGATGAGCTTTATGTTATCAACAACTAAAGCTGGAGAACTAGCAGATCAATTAAAAAATAAATATAAAGATGTAGAAATTGTAGCAGGGTCTGAATCTTCAGTTGATATTTCTCAATTAGGAATGTCAAAGGCTGTAGGATTGAAATACTTAAGTCAAAAACTAGGCATTAAACCAAGTGAAATGGTTGCCTTTGGAGATAGCGGTAATGATGTTGAAATGCTTAAATATGTTGGACACAGTTATGTAACTAGTACTGCATTGCCAGTTGCTAAAAGAGCAGCAAGAGAAATTATTGGATCTAGCGAGGATAGTAGCGTTCAAAAGAAAATACTTGCAATCTTAACTGATTAAGTATACTCTAAATAGATTTAGATTAGATAGGGGTGTATTGAGTGGACATATTAACTGTGAAAAATTTATCGATGAAATTTGAAACAAAAACATTATTTCATAATCTAAACTTTGTTTTAAAAAAAGGTTCTATGACAGCGTTGTTAGGACCAAATGGTGCAGGGAAAACAACATTGATTAAAATATTACTAGGAATGTTGCCTGCAACTAGTGGGACTTATCAGTTTGCAAAGGGCGTAAAGTTAGGTTATGTTCCTCAATTTAGAAATATTGATGAAGAATATCCTTTGAGCATTAGAGCATTTATTGAGTTAGATGCTCCATTATTTAAAACTAGCCAAGTTAAAGAACATGTGAATCATATTTTAGATGAAACACAGCTAACTTCAATTCAAAATACTCGTATGGGTGAAGCTTCAGGTGGACAAAAACAGCGTGCTTATCTAGCACAAGCGTTGCTAGATAATCCAGATATGATTATCTTAGATGAGGCAACAGCTAGTTTAGATCCAGTTGCTAAAGAAGAATTGATGAAACTAGTAAAGCATCTAAATGAAAAACATGGGATGACAGTATTATTTACCACTCACGATATTCCATTAGCTAAAAAATATATGAAGGATTATCTCTTATTTAAAGATGGTGAATTAGAACATAGTCAGATGAGTAATTTGACTTTGGAGGCGTACGAATAATGTTTTCTTATGATTTTATGCAATATGCCTTTTTAGCAAGTACTTTTATTGCAATAACTTGTGGAATTGTAGGGGTGTATGTTGTAGCTAGAGGATTTAGTTTTTTAGCACATACTTTATCAGAAATCGGATTTGCAGGGGCTGCATTTGCGGTGTTTTTAGGAATTGAACCTTTATGGGGGATGCTAATATTTACATTACTTGGATCGCTTAGTGTAGGGGAGCTGTCACTGCATAGTGATCAAAAAGAGTCTTCTATTAGTGCAATCAGTGCTTTATTTATTGGATTAGGAGTATTATTTTTAGCATTATCTGGATCGAATAGTAGATATGCGACCAACATATTATTTGGTAGTATTATTGGGGTTGACTTGCATGGGGTTATGCAATTAGTAGTTTTATCTTTAATTGTGTTGTTTATTGTATTTTCAATATTTAGACAGTTAAACTTTGATTCATTTGATCATATTGGAGCTGTTGCACATAAAATTAATACTGGCTTTGTAGGATTGATCTTTTTAATTGCTTTGGCAATGTCAGTAAGTATTGGAGCGCAAGTTGTAGGAGCTTTGTTAGTGTTTATTTTATTGACACTGCCAGCATCTACTGCAAGATATTTAGGTAGAACAATTCCTGCTATGATGGTCTGGTCCATTGCTTTGGCATTAATTGGAGTGTGGCTTGGGTTAACGCTAGGGTATTATACTAATTGGCCTGTAACATTCTTTATTGCAGTAATTGAAGTAGCAATTTATTTGAGTGTGTATTTGTATCATTTAATCAAAAAATAGAGCAAAAAAATAAGGGTTCAATTAAGAATCCTTATTTTTATTGATTATGCTAATGAATCCCATGCAGGTAACTCAGTTGGCTCACTTTCAGCGATCTTTCTTTGGTCTTCAGTCAAATACTTTTTATGAACAACAACTTCATAAACATATTGATCAAACCAGTCAGGGCTCATAACAAAGTAACCTTTTTTACCTACTTTATCACCCCAAGAGTTCTCAACCTTCCATTGACGAATATCACCATTATCTTCATCAACACCAACTAATGTCATGGCATGGGATACTTGACCATCACCAGTTGCTAGGCGATCTGCTTTACTCATAGAAGTATCTACATCAAACAATTCATCAGTTTTATATAAGTTAGTGTCTAAATAACCAGTCTTGTTGTCTTTTTGTTGTAAGACATCATTTCCAAACCAAACTGCTTCACCATCTTTTAATTGGGCAATTGCTGATTGAGCTAAATATTCCATAGGAACATTCAAGAACTTAATCTTGTATTCACCTTCTACATTATCTTCTGATGGTAATGAATATAACTTATTGTATTCATGGTCTGGTGCATTAGTCAAAACAACATAATCACCAAAGTCAACATCAGTAAAGTATTTGTGCAAAAACTCTAATGGAGTTAAGTTCTTGTCTAAATGATATTTCTTATCATCATCGCGATATTCTAAGTCAAATGTCTTAGGAGGTTGCCCTACAGCAATTGCGGTCATACGATAGACTTCATTTAAGAATTGTTTGCGTGTTTTTTCAATTTCATCAGTTTTACCATCTAATTTTAACTTACGTAAAACTAAGGCATCTTTTTTCAATTTGCGAGATAATGTATTAATTAACCCAACAGTAGTATTAGTATTAAAGGTTTCAGGCATAGCATAAGTTGGAACAACACCATATTTTTCAACTAATGAAGCAGCCATTTGCCATTGCCCACCATCTTGGCCTGCACCTTTTAAATATTCTTTGACTTCTCTTTCATCAAGAGGCTTATCTGCAGTATTTAAAATATTGTCATAAAAAATATTTGCACGTTCAATTTTGTCCCAGAAAAAGTTATATGCTTGAGACAAAGTGAAGTTCTTAGCTTTATATTTCTTGCCAAAATTATGACGTAAAACATTTAAAGTAGAAAATTCCCAGCAACGACCAGATTTTTGTTGGTCAGTTACATTTTCTGTAGCTAATTCTGTAGAAAAGACTTGGGTTAATTTTCTTGATACAGTGTCATTGTAAGAAGCCTCCATGATACCACTACGTTTTGCAGCACGGGATGCAACTTCATTTCTTTTGCTTGAATCAAAATCTTTACGAAAGGCTTCGACTTCTTGAATTGTTAGTTTATGAGCCATGATTATTCCCTCCAATATATATACGTATTCACGATTAATATACACCAATTTAGGTAAAATAAAAAGCGGTTTCTTAAAGCCGCTTTATTAAATATATGAATTATTAGTCAATCTTAATTGAGTTATCATTGCTTGAAGCACTTTGCTTAGGCAAATCAATTGTCAATACACCATTTTCGTATTTTGCGTGAATTTGATCAGCAATTACATTGGGTAATCTGAATGAACGTGAAAAGTGACCTTCAGTTCTTTCTTGGTGGACAATATTTTGTTCTTTATCACTCATATCTTTGAATGACTTTCTAGAACTAGATACTGTTAATGTGCCATCAGTATAGTTTAAGTCAATCTTATTTTTTTCAAGACCAGGCATATCAATTTTTACTACGTATTCCTTATCATTTTCAGCAATATCAGCTTGCATAATGCCACTTAAGCCACTATTATCAAATAAGTCCTTTGGGAAACCAAACCAATCATTTACACGACCCATTACATCATTGTTACTACGATTCATCATGTCATTTGCCATAATCTAAAACTTCCTTTCAATAAGATTATTTATTTTCTTTACAATTCTTATTATATGACCTGCGGTTTTTAATGTTAAATATTTAGCACTCAAAGTTATTGATTGCTAAATTTGGCAGAAAAATGTTTATTTAATCAAGATTGAACTATAATTAATTTAACAAATCAGGAAGGATTAAGCCCTATGAAAATAAGAAAAACTATTTTATTAAGTGCAATCGCAATTATAAGTTTAGGATTAGTAACAACAGCTTGCAGCAATCATAAAAAAGCAAGTGAAACCAAATTAGGTCAAGTATCCAAAAAATCTCATTCAAAAGATAAGTCAAGCTCAAATTCATCTAGTAGTGCAAGTTCTTTGACACCATCTCAAAAACAGAGTGTCGCAAAATCTCAAGCTAAAGTTGCTAGTGAAGAAAATGTCCAAGGCAAGGGCAGCGACAAACCAGGAACTAATATTAAAAAAGCTCCTAATCAAACTAAGGTCAATAATCCAATTTTTGACACAATTATCAATGATGCAATTAAGCGATTGGATTATCCAAAATCAACAACTAAAGCAGATTTTAGTTTGGTCACAAGTGGTAATAATACTAACCAAGAAATTGATGTTATGGAAAAGCAATCTGGAACAATTGTTGCACATTATTTAGTAAAAAATGGCACACTTTATTATCAAAATATAAATGGAGCACAAATTAAGGTTAGATAAATGGTTTATTTTCAAAAAATGACTCCTGAAGGCTATCAGCAAATAAAAGCTGAAATCACAGCCTTAAAAAAAGATCGTCCAAATAAAATCAAGTTACTCCAAGAAGCTAGGTCATTAGGAGATTTATCTGAAAATTCTGAATATACAGAAGCTAAAAAAGATTTGCGGCATTTAGAGAGTAGATTGCGTTATCTGGATAAACAATTGCGTTATGCAGATATTATAAAGCCTAGCACTAGTGATGAAGTTGATTTAGGGAAAAAAGTAATTTTGAAATTTGAAGATGATGAAGAATCTGCAGAATATAAAATCGTTGGTAGGCTCGAAGCAGATTTAGCTTCAGGTAAAATTTCATTTGATTCACCTCTAGGACAAGCCTTGATGAAAAAAACATCGGGACAAGAAGTTGAAGTAAAGGCTCCTGCTGGAAGTTATAAAGTAGAAATAATAGAAGTGAAATAATGAAAATGCGCAGCTATTAGTAGCTGCATTTTTTATTGAAAAGAAATGAAAAAAAGCATATTTTTTCAATTGCACGCCTTTATACAAACTGTTATTATAAGTGTGTAAATGAAATCGCTTTCTAGAAGCGGGAGGAAGGAAAAATATGAGTACACAACAATATTTTGATCCAGATGAATTAAGGAAAAATAATCCATTATTTAGTAGAGTACGTAGCACTATTGAAAGTGCATTTTATGGCAACAATGTTCAAGAAGTAAAAAGTGTTGCTGAAGCCTATGAACTTGCTAAAAAAGCTCCTGGCACAATCGTAACTGATGTTCCAATTAAACATACAAAAGAATTGGGATTACCAGAAGGCGCTACACAATTAGTTAATAATCATGGGCGTATCTTAGGTAGAACTGCTTCTGCACGTCACTTCGTAGATGATTCACACGAAGATGCTGAAGCATTAGCCGGTGATTTGCGTGAAGATATCTTCAAAGGTCATAATCAGTATTATTTAAAGGCGACTGTATTAGTTGGTCTTGATGAATCATTCTCTGTTAAAGCACACATCATGTTGCCAGAAGATTATGCATTCAACTTATTAAGTTACATTTTGAACTTCCAATTTTTTGATTCAGAAGCCAAAAAAATGTATGAAAAATCAAAGCATTATGATGAAGGAGATATCTTCTTCTACTGCGACCCTAATGTAAAAGATGATGACTACCCAGATGGCCTAGCAATTTTTGATGCACCACATAACTCAGCTGCGGTCTTTGGCTTGCGCTACTTTGGTGAATTGAAAAAAGGTACATTGACTCTAGCTTGGGCTATTGCACACCGTCATGGATACACTGCATCTCATGGTGGCGAGCAAGCATTCCACTTCAAAGACAAACCAGATAAAGTATTCGCATTTTATGGACTATCAGGTTCTGGTAAATCAACTTTGACTCATGCAAAACATGGTGGCAAATATGATATTACTGTATTGCATGATGATGCGTTCATTATCTCTCGTGATGATGGATCATCTGTTGCAATGGAACCATCATATTTTGATAAAACTCATGATTATCCAAGTGGCACTCATGAAACTCAGTATATGGTTACAGTTATGAACTGTGCTGTTACATTGAATAATAAGGGTGAAAAAGTATTAGTTACTGAAGATTTAAGAAATGGTAATGGACGTACAATTAAATCTCGTTATACTTCTAAAAACCGTGTTGATGTAGAAAAAGCTCCAATTACAGCGCTATTTTGGATCATGAAAGATGCTTCATTGCCACCAGTATTGAAGATCGATGATCCAGTATTAGCAGCAACTTTGGGATTGACATTAGCTACTAAGAGAACTTCTGCAGAAAACTTACCTAAAGGTTTTGATTTGAATACTTTAGTTATTGAACCATTTGCTGATCCATTTAGAGCATATCCATTAAATGAAGACTATTCTGACTTTAAAGAATTGTTTACTAAGCGTAAGGCACAATGTTATGTATTAAATACTGATGCCTTTATGGGACATGATATTCCAAAAGAAGTTACTATGAAGATTATCGAAAAGATCGCTGATTCTAAAGATACTTGGGTACCATTTGGCAAGATTAAGGGAATTTCATACATGCCAATTGAAGGCTTTGATGTAAACTTACAAGATCCTAAGTATATAAAGGTTTTAACTGATCGTATGCAAGATCGTTTGAACTGGATCAATGACTTTAATGAGAAACACCCTGATAAACCATTACAACCAGAAGCAAAAGAAACTTTGGAAAACATCATCAAGGAATTAAAGAGTAAATAATTTTATATTATGAGACCGTTTATCTTTAGTAGTAAACTAAAGGTAAGCGGTTTTTGGATTGAAAGGTGGAGAAAAATATGTCTCAACCAACTAAAATTGAAGTTCGTGGAGGTCAAGTCCATAACTTAAAAAATATTGATGTTGACATTCCTTTAAATAAATTTGTGGCAATTTCTGGGTTATCTGGTTCAGGAAAAAGTTCGCTGGCAATGGGGATTTTATATGAAGAAGGGTCTAGACGCTATTTAGAAGCATTATCTACTTATACAAGGCGAAGAATTAAGTTAGGCAATCAAGCTGAAGTTAGAGAAGTTAAACATATTCCATCAGCTTTAGCTTTGCATCAACGCCCAAGTGTGCCAACTGATCGAGCTACAGTGGGGACAATGAGTGAGGTATTTAATGTAGTTAGATTAATTTTTTCTAGATTAGGTTCCCCACGCTGCCCTAATGGACATCAAATAAAACCAAGCTTAAAAATTGCGGAAGCATTGAGTAAAGTAGGACCAAAGCAAGGATTAATTACTTGTCCAATTTGCCATGTTCAATTTAAAGCATATGAAGCACAAGATTTTTCTTTTAATTCAACTGGGGCTTGTCCTGAATGTCATGGAACAGGAAAAATCCAGATATTAGATGAAAGTAAATTAATTTTAGATCCAAATTTAACAATTAAAGAAGGTGCTGTTGCTCCATGGCATTTGCCAGGGCGTAATTTCATGCCTAAAGTTGCTGAATTTGCAGGCATTCCAATTAATATTCCATATAAAGATTTAACTGAAAAACAAAAGCACTTTGTCTTATATGGATCAAAAACCAAATATAAAATGGATTTTAGATCAAGCACAGGTAGAGTTTTTCATGATTTCAATACTTTATATGAAAATGCAAAAAACTCAGTTTTAGAATCGGTTAAAACAAGTAAAAGTGCACGTTCTCAGCAAAGATTAAGAGAACAATTTTTTACATTAAAAATTTGTCCAATGTGTCATGGATCACGATTTAATCCCAAGTTATTAACCCAATTAACTGCTGGATTAAATATTGCACAAGTTAGTGATTTACCTTTAAGTAAATTACCTGCATGGATTGAAAAAATAAAATTAGAATTACCTGATGACATGCAGAAAATGACACGAGCAATTTTAGTTGAATTTAAAGATAACTATCAACCATTAGTTGAATTAGGATTAGATTATTTAACACTAGCTAGAAGTGGCTCAACGCTGTCAACTGGTGAATTGCAAAGAATTCAACTAGCAAGAACATTGAGAACTCAAACAACTGGAGTGTTATATGTATTAGATGAGCCCTCAATTGGACTACATCCAGATAATATTAGTGGGTTATTACATGTATTCCATGAATTAGTTGATCAAGGTAATTCTTTAGTGGTTGTTGACCATAATGTAGATATTATTAAAGAAGCGGATTGGATCATTGAACTAGGACCTGGATCTGGAGTTCAAGGTGGGCAAGTGATTGCTCAAGGAACACCTAAAGATTTAACTGAAGATCCAGATTCTTTAATTGGGCCTTATATTAGTGGTCAAGCTAAGATTTTAGTTAGGCAGCCAGTTAAAATGCAGAACCCAGAAAAGATTAAATTGCATGTCAAGAACTACTTTAATTTAAAAGATGTTATTGCACAATTTCCAATTAATGAATTAACTGTTGTAACTGGATTTTCAGGTGCTGGTAAAACTAGTTTGATTTTAGATTCTTTAGTTAAAGCGATGAAAGATAAAGAATCTAAAAAACAATTACCAAAACAAGTTGTTGAACTAATTAGTCCACTAAAACATGTTGTTAGTGTTAATGCGACTCCTGTTGGCAAAAGTACCCGTTCGACAGTGGCCACATATACAACTATTATGGATAATTTACGACAATTATTTGCTAAACAGCCTTTGGCAATTAAACTAGGATACAGCGCAAGTAGTTTTTCATACAATAATAAACAAGGTGCATGTCCTAATTGTGGAGGTTCTGGTGTAGTTACATTGGATATCCAATATCTGCCAGATATGCAAGAAACATGTCCAGTCTGCCATGGTGATCGCTATAATCCAACGATTCAACAGGTTAGATGGAATGGATTATCAATTGTCGATATTTTGAAATTAGATGTGCGACAAGCTATGCCAATTTTTGAAAAAGAAGAAAAAATTGAAAGAGAATTGCGTTTGCTTTCAGAAGTTGGATTAGGGTATCTGCATCTAGGAGAAAGCACTCCTGCATTATCTGGTGGTGAAGCTCAAAGATTAAAATTAGTAAAACACTTGAGCCAAAGACAAGAAACTACTTTATTTGTTTTTGATGAACCAACTATTGGTTTGCATCCAATAGATGTTGGAGTTTTAATTCAAGTAATGCAAAAATTATTAAATAAAGGAGCAACTATCATTGTAATTACACATGATTTAAATGTGATAGTTAATGCAGATTATATGGTAGATTTAGGACCTCGAGGAGGAGAATTAGGAGGAAAGATTGTTGCTCAAGGTAAACCATTACAATTAATCAAAGATCCTAAGACATTAACCACTAAATATTTAGCAAGGTATTGGAATAGATTCTAGCAAAAATAAAGGGCCTCTAGCATCGCTAGAAGCCTTTTTGATTAGAATGGATCATTGTTTCCTTCTAATTCCCGTTTTATTTGATTGTAATCACGTGGCTCAACTCGCTTAATATATGAAGGAGTAGGACGCCCTAAAATTAATGGAATTCTTTCAACAACAGTATCTGCATACTCTAAGCCAAACCAAGAGGCTGGGTTAGAAGATAAGTTTTGCAGCCAAACTCTTGCTTGAATAATTCCTTTTTCGTAGTTAGTAAGTTCAGTTTGTGGACTAACTACATCTTGCACAATAACAAATGAAAAATCACCAACATCACGTCCTGGTGTGGTAGTGTATTCTTGTGGTTGTGCTTCGATTGTTCCATCTGCAATTAGATCATGAACAATTTGCCTCAAGTAAACATTCACACTGGTTTGTTTTTTAAAACCTAAGAATAACTGAATATTAATTACATTTTTTGTGCCATAAGTATTTACCGCATATTCTGCAGTAAATGGTTCATTAGTGACATTTACAGTCACAAACCAATATGCCCGAGCTCGTTTAGGTCTTTTATCCAAAATTGAATATAAGATTTCACGTTTGATGAATTTATTGTATTTAACTTTGGCCATGTAAACTAAATTAGTCGCATAAGTTGGATAATCTTCATCATGACTTAAGTTAGTTAGCATCCCAGTATACTCATCTAATCTGACATATGAATTTTGGCTTTCACGTTTATCACGGACTTTATTACCAAAGTACCAAATATACATTACTAATAAAATGAATCCACCAATTAAAACTGTGACATATCCACCATGAACAAACTTAATCAAACTTGAGATTAAGAACATAGTTTCAATAGAGCCGAAGAATAAGATGAATAGCAGTCGCAAAAACATAGGAACTTTAATATTTCCAAGATATTCAAATAATAATAATGAAGTCATTAACATTGTGACCGTAATTGCCAAACCATATGCAGCCTCCATATGAGCTGAAGTTTGGAAGGCAAAAACAACCGCAATAGTTACGAAACCAATCATTTTGTTAACAGCTGGGATGTATATCTGACCTTGTTCAGTTGATGGATAAAAAATATTCATTCTAGGCAAGAACTTCAACTGACTAGCTTCAGATACTAATGTAAATGAACCAGTAATCAAAGCTTGTGATGCAATGATTGCAGCCATAGTAGCTAGTGCAATTGCAAATAAACGAATGTTTGAAGGAACTATTTCAAAAAATGGGTTGAAATCACCAGTAGTGTGGTATCCAGGATTATGCAAAATCCACACACCTTGACCTAAATAATTTAATGCTAAACAAGCAAACACATATGGCCATGAACCAATAATGTTGCTTTTTCCTACATGTCCAACATCTGAATATAAAGCTTCAGCACCAGTTGTTGCCAAAAAGACAGATCCTAAAATAAAGATTCCGACTTTGTTTTCAGGGCTGAACAAAATTTTAATAGCATATATTGGATTTAAAGCTTGTAAAATTGACCAATCATGAGCCATATTCATTAATCCAATTAAACCTAAAAAAGTAAACCAAACTAACATAATAGGACCAAAGGCTTTTCCGATGAAGCTAGTTCCTAGCCGTTGTATCATAAACAGCAAAAATAAAATAATTACCGTAATTATGATAACAGTCATTTGCGTAGGAACTAACACCTCTCCGCCAAAATTCATGCCCTTTAATCCTTCAATTGCCGTTGTTACAGTAACTGCAGGAGTTAATGCACCATCTGCTAGTAATGCCGCTCCACCTATTAATGCAGGAATTACCAACCACTTAGCATGATTTCTGACTAAAGCATATAAAGCAAATATCCCACCTTCACCGTGGTTAGTTGCTTTTAGAGCAATCATGACGTATTTAAATGTTGTTAATAAAGTAATCGTCCATAATATTAATGATATTGCACCAATAATAAATTCTCGGTTGACATTACCAATACCGCCATTACCTTGAACTATTGATTTCATTACATATAAAGGACTAGTCCCAATATCTCCATAAACGATCCCAATAGTAATTAATAAACCGGCAGCGGATAAGCGCTTGCGCGTTCTTTGAGTCATATTTAATCTCCTCAAATTAAGATACTTTTAAATAAAAAAGAATGCCGATTGACATCCTTTTTAACGCTACTATATTTTCGTATATTTTTTGGTATTTTACAAGTGTTATGATAAAGATCCTGGAATAAGCTTACGTCTTGATTCATACCAGTTTGACCAGTCTTCATAAGTCATTAATGATTTAGGATCAAGGTCAGTTTGTATGGTAATTTCAGTAAGTAAGTTTTCAAAGTTATAATCATGAATTTGTAATACATGTTTAACTAATTCTTTTCTAGAAAAATCCTTGTTATTGAGCAAATATGAGTTGATATCAACAATATTGTGATCTGTATCAAATAAGTTCATAATTTCAAGATCATTTTGGTTAAACTCTGAAATATAGAAGTTTGCAAAGTTAGATAAGTAACTTGGTTGGTCTTTAAATTCAGTTTTATCCATTTCAACTCTATTGGCTTCAGGCATTATAACTTCAAATTCTGATTCTTTATCTTCATTTTGAGCAGTTGCTTGTGTATTTTTTTCTTCTTCAGTCAAAGTGAAAACTCCTTTAATTGTATACAATTACTAAATTATTCTACCTAGATTATTGCACAAAAGCAAACATAATTAATGCTTTAAGTAATTTGAAACATCATCTTTAGTAATAGAATCTGGAGTTTTATGTCCACTAGCTGCAGCAGATCTATATAAATTGATGATATCTTGGTCACTCCATGGACCTGGGTTAATTCCTAGTGATTTTAATTGACTACGGATTTGAGATACATTAGAAGATGATACTGTTTGTCCGTCAACTTTATGATCCCCTGCTTTATTAATTCCAGTATTTGGATTTACGGCAGAATTAGCTTTTTGATTATTAGCCGTATTATTAGAGCTTTGCTTAGTTGCAGAGCTAGTTATTTTGCTTTTAGCACTAGAATTATCTTTTAGTTTAGCTTTATCGCGTTTAATGCCTTTTTTAGCATCTTTTTTAATTGCTTTATAGTATTTACCATTAATATATGGTAAATCTAAGATTTTTTGATATGCATCAATTGCATCTTGGAATTGATTGTTAGCTTCAGCTTCATCAGCTTTATCTTGCAATGGTTGAATATCATTTTCATAATTTGTTTGGCATGTAGATAAAGTTTCATTTAAAGTTTTAGCTTGTTTATTTAAAACTGAATAACCATTTGGTTCACTGATAACTTTGTTGACAGTGTCAATCGCCTCATCAAAATGACTTTTTTCTGCAGTACTGATTGCTTCATCCATGTTATCAGCTTGTGCAGCATAAGCTTTAGCTTCTTTGGTCTTTTTAATGTCATATGCATGCTTAAATTCACTATGTGCTTTATCATATTTTTTATCAGCAACTGCTGTTTTTCCCGCGCTCATTGCTTGATCATATGAAGCGTTATTGCTTTTTGATTGGCAGCCTACAGTGATTGACGCAATAGCAAATAAAGTTAAAATACTGATCCATATTCTGGATTTTTTCATTGTTATGAATCCTCCCTTAAAAACATTGGTAACAATATTATATCAAATTCCCGTAATAACAACTGATTGAATGAATATTTTTTAAGATAAATACAAAAAATGAGATATTTTTTTGCTATAATTAATAAGATATGTTTAAGCAGAGGTGGGTATCATGGTTAATACACCAAGATCAGGTCAAGGAAATTTTATTCGATATATTATTTATTTAATTGCTTATTTAGCACTAATTGGTTCAGCTATGCTAGTAGTAAGAAAGACTCCATTGCATTTATGGGATTTAATTTTTTTAGGCATAGTTAGTGCGATGGTATTACTATTTTTTATATATCGTTTTAATCGTGAGCAACGCTTTTTTAGTCGGCAATTTGTATTGCCACTATTAGGAAATTTTTCTTTTGCAGTAATTATGACATTAATAATTGCAGGCAGTCGGATTTTATTTTCATATTTTCAAGCTTATGGTTACATTCCTAAATATAATTTCCAAGAAAACTTCATTAAAATTGATACTCAAACTTTGTTTTGGGTATTGATCATAGTTCAAGGAATTGTGATCTCTACGCTGCAAATTTATTTAAGTAGTGGATTTTTCTTTAATTATTTGTTTAGAGATACTGATGTTGTAACAGGAATTATCGGTATAATTATTTCTGGATTAATATTCAGTATCTTGAATTTTCAATTCGCATTGCCACTATTAATAATCAATATAGTTTATGGTATTTTATTTGCCTGGTCATATTTGTATACTCAAACAATAATAACTCCAATATATCTAGCAATTGTTAATGGAGTTATGATGGTAATTTTAATGTAAAAAAATAGCTACAGCCTTAATTTGGCTGTAGCTATTTTGTCTATAAGCGGATAGCGTGAATCGAACCCGCATCCCCAGCTTGGGAAGCTGGTATTCTACCATTAAACTATACCCGCGTTTACTTAATAAGTTTAGCATGAAAATCACTTTACGCCAAGGTGGATTTAATACAGATTATTTTTTTGCTAAAATGTAAGTATTAATTAGGCGTAAAAGCAAAAGGAGAAAAATATTATGGCAAAGGAAATTTTGCTAACAGGAGATCGTCCAACGGGTAAATTGCATATTGGACATTATATTGGCTCATTAAAAAATCGGGTTAAATTGCAAAATGATGGTGACTATCAACCATTTATTATGATCGCTGATACTCAAGCATTAACTGATAATGCACGCAATCCTGAAAAGATTCGTAATTCATTGATTCAAGTAGCACTTGATTATCTGGCAGTAGGTTTAGATCCTAAAAAGGCAACTATTTTTGTCCAATCACAAATTCCTGCATTATTTGAATTAACTGCATATTATTTGGATTTGGTTACAGTTGCTCGATTAGAACGCAATCCTACTGTAAAAACTGAAATCAAACAAAAAGGCTTTAAAGATAGTATTCCTGCAGGATTTTTAACATATCCTGTATCGCAAGCGGCAGATATTACTGCGTTTAAAGCGACAATAGTTCCAGTTGGTGATGATCAAGAACCAATGTTAGAGCAAACACGTGAAATTGTAAGAACCTTTAATCGAATTTATAATACAGATGTTTTGGTTGAACCAAAAGGCTACTTCCCACCAAAGGGTCAAGGAAGGCTCCCTGGACTTGATGGAAATGCCAAGATGTCTAAGTCATTAGGCAATTCAATTTATCTATCTGATGATGCAGATACTGTAAAGCAAAAAGTAATGTCAATGTATACAGACCCTGATCATATTCATGTTGAAGATCCAGGAAAAGTTGAAGGCAATACTGTATTTACTTATCTAGATATCTTTGATAAAAATAAGGAAGAAGTTGAAGACCTTAAACAACAGTATCAAAAAGGTGGTCTAGGTGATGTAAAGATCAAGCGTTTTTTATTAAAGGTATTAGAGCAAGAATTAGAACCAATTAGGCAACGAAGAATGGAATTTGCTAAAGATACAGATAGCGTTTATGAAGTGTTATTAGAAGGCTCAAATAAAGCTTCTGCAATTGCTAACCAGACTCTAGAACAAGTTAGAGATGCAATTGGTTTAAATTATTTTAAGAAATACTAATACTATTTGCTAAATGGCCATCAAGTTTGATGGCTATTTGTTTACAAAAAATAATATAATTATGTTAATTGAAAGAAGGTACATTATGGATTCATTTACTAGTTTTTCTAGAGAAAAATGGGCACAATTATCACCAATACACCATGTAAAAATTGATACAAAAGACTTAGAAAAAATCAATGCACATGGAGATGTCTTAGAGATGTCTGATGTATATGAGATATATCTACCATTAATAGGATATTTAAAAATATTTATTGCGGATAAAATTGCTTGGCGTCATGAACAAGCAGATTATTTTAATATAAAGCCAATTGATCGACCATTTATTATTGGAATATCTGGATCTGTATCAGTTGGTAAGTCAACTACATCACGTCTATTAAGATTATTATTTCAAAGAATCTTTCCTGATTTATCCATTCACCGCATGACTACAGATGGATTTTTATATTCTAATGATGAATTAATTAGCCACAATTTGATGCAGCGCAAAGGCTTTCCTGAAAGCTACAATATGAAACTATTAAATCAATTTTTGACAGATGTAATTAGTGGAGTACCTAATGTGGAATATCCGTTATATTCGCAAAGCTTATCTGATATTGTTCCAAATAAAGTCGGTCATGTAAAAAATCCAGATGTGTTAATTATTGAGGGAATTAATACTTTGCAATTGCCACCTAATGGAAATATTGTGACTTCTGACTTTTTTGATTTTTCAATTTATTTAGATGCTCCTGAAAGATTAATTGAAAAGTGGTTCATCCATAGATTTGAAGAATTGCTGGATCAAAACAAAGATAATCCTGATAATTATTATTATAAGTGGGCCAATTCCGATCGCAAAAAAGCAATTGCGGCAGCTAAAGATGTCTGGACGAATGTAGATTTAGTAAACTTACATGAATATATTGCGCCAACTGCATTAAGAGCTAATATTATCTTACATAAAGGCGAAAATCATCGAGTTAATACAATAGATTTAAGGCGGTATTAAATATCTAAAATTATTAGCTACATTAGCTATTAATTTGTTATACTAGATTCGTTATGAATTTGATATATTTAATGTTAATCAAAAAGTTTGCATTGCCACCGTCTATTTCACAGATGGTCTTAATATTATAAACAAAAATAAGGATGGATAAAAATGGTACAAGCTATAGATTTAAAAAAAGGTATGATATTTAGCCAAGATGGCAAAATGATGCGAGTATTGCTAAGTAACCACCACAAGCCAGGTAAAGGTAATACTGTTATGCAAATGGATTTGCGTGATGTAAAAAGTGGTGCTGTAATTCACAAGACCATGCGTCCAAGTGAAAAAGTTGATTTGGTCGAAGTATCAAAGAAAACTGCACAATATTTGTACAGCGAAGGCGATATCAATACATTCATGGATACAACTACTTATGAACAATATGAAATCACTAATGATCAATTAGGTGAAGACAAAAAGTATTTGATTCCAAATATTGAAGTTCAACTTGAGTTTACAGACGATGGTCAATTAATCGGGATTGAATTACCTGTTACTGTAAATATGAAGGTTGTTGAAACTCAACCTGGTATCAAAGGCGCTACTGCTGCAGGTGGTGGTAAACCTGCTACTATGGAGACTGGCTTAGTTGTAACTGTTCCTGACTTTATTAATGAGGGCGATGAACTTATTGTTAATACAACTGATGGAACATATAAATCACGTGCTTAATAACTAATAAAAATCACTATGAGATCAACATCATAGTGTTTTTTATTATGGAATTGAATTACAAATGTAGACAAATCAAAAATAAATGTTATACTTACATTTAGTTAGTAAAGATATTTTGTTTTTGTAGAGGTTAACAATCATGGTATACGAAGATTTAACAAATAAAGTTGCTGTCATTACTGGCAGTTCTAAAGGAATCGGTAAATCAATTGCTGAAAGATTTGCCAAAGAACATATGAATGTTGTTGTTAATTATCATTCAGATGAAGCTGGTGCATTAGATGCAGTTGCAAAAATTAAACAATTAGGCGGTAATGCAGTTGCAATACATGCTGATGTTTCAACTGAGGTTGGAATTCAAAAGTTAATCGATGCTGCAGTAGATAAATTTGGCAAGTTAGATGTATGGATTAATAATGCAGGATTAGAAATTTCTAGTCCAACAAATGAAACTAGTCTAAAAGATTGGCGAAAAGTAATTAACGTTGATTTAGAAGGTGTATTTTTAGGTACTAAAGCTGCATTAAATTACTTTTTAAAAAATAATAAAAAAGGTAATATCATCAATATGTCTTCAGTGCATGAACAAATCCCTTGGCCTAATTTTGCAAGTTACGCTGCAGCAAAAGGTGGAGTGAAGTTATTTACACAAACTACTGCTATGGAGTATGCAGCAAGAAATATTCGAATTAATGCAATTGGGCCTGGTGCAATTAATACGCCAATCAATGCAAAAAAATTTGCTGATCCAAAGCAATTAAAACAAACCATTGCAATGGTGCCAATGCAAAGGATTGGAAAGCCTGAAGAAGTTGCTGCAGCTGCAGCTTGGCTTGCATCTGATGAATCAAGTTATGTAACTGGGATTACCTTGTTTGTAGATGGTGGGATGACATTATATCCAGCATTTCAGGGTGGAAAAGGATAGATGTTAAGAAATAGACTGCTAGAATTTAGTAGTCTTTTTTTGAAGTCATTTAAAATAAAAGCGTTAAAATAAAGGCACAGGTCAATTATCTGGAGGGTTTGAATATGAGAAAAGTTAAAGTCGTTCAAAAAAATGGAGATCTGTTACTTACTTTGCCCAATGATACTGATTTTAAAGCAGGAGATGAATGGGTTTTAGCAAAAAAAAGTGGCGCATATATTTTAGTGCCTAAAGTTGATAATCCATACTTAAATGCTGAATCTGGTGAATTATATGAAGATGAAGATTGTGTTTTTAAAATAAAGGATCAAAAATAATGGATAGATATATGCCAAGACAAAAAGATATTGTTTGGATAGATTTTGACCCTTCTAGAGGACATGAGATTCGCAAACGTAGACCCGCACTAGTAGTTAGTAGTAATGAATATAATCGTGCAACGCATTTTGTGATTGTGAGTCCGATAACTTCTGTGATTAGATCGAATCCAACATATTACACATTGCATGATTATCAAACTGAGGGACAAGTTGTAACACATCAATTGCATGCATATGATTTTACTAGTGATGCACATCGCAATATTGAATATATTGAATATATTCGTGATGAAGACTTTTATAAAATTGCACAACTAATTAGTTACGACTTTGGATTTAGATTATAAACTAGTTATAATTTACAAAGGTGTTACAGGAAAAAAGTCTTGCTTTTTTTGTCAGTAACGCTTATACTCACAATGTAAATTAATTGAGCAAATGAACTGTTAGGTGAGACTCCTACGCGAATACACGCTATCGCCCAGAAACATCCAGAGATGCCAACGGGTTAAATAGGTACTGTCGATTTAAGGCGTTACCCAGATAGCTATTTACGTCACGTAGTGTCAAAACTCAAACGACTAGTAATATAGGAAGTCAATACTGACTTAGTCTCCTACAGTTTTTGTGTGGGAGACTTTTTGTTTGTTTGCGTTTTAAAAGTAAAGGGGTAAGGCTATGCTAAAAATGAAACCATCTGTAAAAAAACAAGATAATGCAGAGATCAGTTTAGTCAAGAAAATTGCCAATTCTCAAGTAGATGAAACGTTAAAACAATTTAATACATCTGCTAATGGCTTGACAACAAAACAAGCAGATAAAAACCGAGAAAAATATGGTGCTAATGAAATAGCGAGGCGCAGTAATGATTCAATCTGGCATTTTTTTGTAGATGCTTTTTTAACACCATTTACTATTGTCTTATTAATTCTTGCAACATTATCTTTTTTTACTAATTATGTGTTTGTTCCAGCAGATCAAAAGGACTTGAGCACAGTCATCATTATGTTAACAATGGTTGTAATTTCGGGGATGACTAGTTTTATCCAAAACGTTAGAACAAATGATGCAGTTCAAGATCTATTAAAAATGGTATCTGTTACAACTAATATCAAACGAGATGGCAAAGACCAAGAATTACCTACTAACCAAGTTGTTGTAGGTGATATTATTAATGTTGCGGCAGGTGATATGGTTCCGGCTGATATGAGATTAATTACTAGCAAGGACTTATTTTGTTCATCAAGTTCATTAAATGGTGAATCTAATCCTGTAGAAAAAATCGCCAATAGTAAACCAAAACCTGACCAACTCAATCAATACTTAGATTATCCTAATGTATTATATGAAGGAACTACTATTGTTTCTGGCTCTGGTACTGGAGTTGTAATTGCAACTGGGAATCATACTATCTTTGGTAAATTAGCCCAAAGCATTTCTAAAAAGCGTATTAAACAAACAACCTTTGATACAGGAATTAAAGATGTATCAAAATTGTTACTAACTATGACTGCAGTAATTGCACCATTGGTCTTTTTGATTAATGGATTGACTAAGGGCGACTGGATGAGTGCTTTGATCTTTGCGATAGCAACTGCTGTTGGATTAACTCCTGAGATGTTGCCAGTTATTGTGACTAGTAATTTAGTTAAAGGTTCAGTTGAAATGTCCAAACATGGTACTATCGTAAAAAAGATGAACTCCATTCAAAACTTTGGTTCAACTGATATCTTATGTACTGATAAAACTGGTACTTTAACTCAAGATAAAGTTGTCTTAGAGCGTCATTACAATCTAGACCTAAAAGAAAAATCTCACGTACTAGAATTATCATATTTGAATAGTTACTATCAAACTGGGATGCGTGACTTGATTGATAATGCAGTTATTGAAGCCGCCAATGATGAATTAAATACAAAAAAAATCCAACAAGATTACACCAAGATAGATGAAATTCCTTTTGACTTTAAACGCCGACGTATGAGTGTTGTTGTTGAAAATAAACAAGGTGAACATATCTTAGTTACTAAAGGCGCTGCAGAAGAGATGTTAAGTGCATCAACTCAATGTGAGATTAATGGTGAGATTCATACTTTAACTGAAGAGCGTAAACAAAAGATCTTAGCTGATATTGAAGATATGAACCATGATGGATTACGTGTTATCCTGCTTGGTTACAAGATGAATCCTGCACCAGTTGGTGAATTTTCAGTTGAAGATGAAAATGACTTGATTATTATTGGTTTCTTGGCATTTTTGGATCCACCAAAAGAAAGTGCTAAAGAAGCACTAGATCGACTAAAAACAGATGGAATCACAGTGAAGATCTTAACTGGTGATAATGAAGCTGTTACTAGAGCAGTTGGTCAACAAGTTGGATTAAAAATTGACAAGGTCTATTCTGGAGCTGATTTAGAAGATAAAAGTGATGAAGAACTTAGCAAGATGGTTGAAGAATGTGATATTTTTGTTAAGTTAGCACCTGAATTAAAGACTAAGATTATTGAAGTCCTGAAGAAAAATGGTCATACAGTAGGCTATATGGGAGATGGAATTAATGATGCTCCTGCTATGAAGGCAGCTGATGTATCAATTTCTGTAGATACTGCTGTAGATATTGCTAAAGAGTCTGCAGATATTATCTTGTTGCACAAGGACTTGAGAATTTTGGAAAATGGTGTTCGTATTGGACGTAAAGTCTTTGGTAATACAATGAAATATATCAAGATAACTTTGAGTTCTAACTTTGGTAATATTTTGTCAGTATTAATTGCGTCATCATTCTTACCATTTTTGCCAATGCTTCCATTACAACTGTTAGTATTAGACTTATTGTATGGAACAAGTTGTTTATCAATTCCATTTGATACAATGTCTCCTGAATATCTAGAGATTCCAAGAACATGGTCAACGAAAAAATTACCTAAGTTTATGTTTTACTTTGGTCCAACGTCATCGATTTTTGATATTATCACATTTGGATTATTGTTCTTCTTCATTTGTCCACATCTAGTAGGTGGCAGTTTTGGAACAATTGATCCTGCACAAAAGGCAATGTTTATTGCACTATTTCATACAGGATGGTTTATTGAATCATTGTGGACTCAAGAAATGGTTATTCATGCATTGCGTGATAAGAGAATGCCATTTATTCAACAGCATGCAACTTTAGCGGTGATTATGGGAACCTTTGGAGCTGGAATTATCGGGACACTACTTCCATTTTCAGGTTTAGCTAAAACAATGAAATTTGGTCCAATGCCACTAAGTTACATGATCGTAATTGCAATTTTGTTAGTATTTTATATTTTATTAACTTCTGTAGTGAAGAAATGGTATTTACGCAAAGAAAAATTCTTAATTTAACTAAAAAAAGAGTAAGCCTAACAAAGACTTACTTTTTTTGATGGTGTATTATATGAATATGAAACTATTTATGAGGAGAATTACATGTCTAAGACTTTTTACATTACAACCCCGATTTACTATCCATCGGGCAGATTGACTATCGGTAATGCTTATACAACTATTGCGGCAGATAGTATGGCACGCTACAAAAAATCAAGAGGTTATGACACTTTCTTTTTGACTGGTACTGATGAGCATGGTCTAAAAATTGAACAAAAAGCTGAAAAGCAAGGTATCAAACCACAACAATATGTTGATCAAATGGCTGACCAATATAAAACATTATGGAAGAAACTAGATATTTCATATGATAAATTTATCAGAACAACAGATGCTGAACATGTTGCTGCAGTTAAAAAAATCTTTGAAAGATTGTTAAAACAAGGTGATATTTACTTAGGCGAATATACTGGCTGGTATTCAGTTGAAGATGAAGAATACTTTACTGAATCTCAACTAAAAAAGGTCTTTAAAGATGAAACTGGTAAAGTTGTTGGCGGAATTGCACCATCTGGACATAATGTGCAATTAGTCAAAGAACCATCATACTTTTTCAAGATGAGTAAATACGCTGATAGATTATTGAAGTATTATCAAGATCATCCAAACTTTATCTTGCCTCATTCTCGTGAGAAAGAAATGATCAATAATTTTATTAAACCAGGACTAGAGGACTTATCTGTTACTAGAACTACAGTTGACTGGGGAATTAAAGTACCTAGTGATCCAAAGCACGTTGTCTATGTATGGATTGATGCGTTGAGCAACTATATTACAGCACTTGGTTATGGCACAGATCATGATGAATTATTTAAGAAGTTTTGGCCAGCTAATGTTCAATTAGTAGGTAAAGAAATTGTTAGATTCCATACTATTTATTGGCCAATTATGTTAATGGCACTTGACTTGCCACTACCTGAAGAGATCTTTGGTCATGGTTGGGTACTTATTTATAAAGACAAAATGTCTAAATCAAAGGGCAATGCAGTCTATCCTGAAACAATAGTTGACAGATATGGCTTGGATAGTTTGCGCTATTATTTGATGCGTGCAATTCCATTTGGTGCTGATGGCAGTTTTTCACCAGAGGATTTTGTTGAGAGAGTTAACTTTGATTTAGCTAATGACTTAGGTAATTTATTAAATAGAACTGTTTCTATGATTAATCAATACCAAGATGGTGTTGTCGCACCTATTGCCGCAATTCAAGATGAATATGGTCAAGATCTAGCAGCTGTTGCAGAACAAACTATTAATAATTATTATGAACAAATGGATGCACTGCATTTCTCTCAAGCGTTGGACAGCATTTGGACACTAGTTCGTCGAGCTAATAAATATATTGATGAAACAACTCCGTGGGTTTTGAACAAAAATGGAGACAAAGCCAGCTTATTGCGTGTAATGAGCAATCTTGCTGAAGTGTTGCGTTTAGTTGCTGTTATGATCTCACCTATTATGACTGAAAGCCCAGCTAAAATGTTTAAACAATTAGGCCTTGGATGGGATAACGATACTCAAAAAGTCTTAGGCTTTGGTAAATATGGTTGGGATAATAAAGTAATTGCAAAGCCAGAACCTATTTTTCCACGTTTGAAAAATGATGAAGAAGTGGCTTATATCAAACAAGAAATGGCTAAAGCTAAATCTAAAAAACAAACTCGTAGTCAGCAAAAGATGCAAGATAAGACAATAACCATTGATGACTTTGATAAAGTGAAAATGCAAGTTGGTCAAATCATGTCAGTTGAATCAGTTAAAGGATCAAGTAAACTGTTGAATTTCAAATTGGACTTTGGTAATGAGCAAAGACAAATCTTAAGTGGAATGCATAAATTTTATCCAGATTATGAAAAATTAGTTAATAAAAAGGTAATTGCAGTTACTAACTTAAAGCCTCGCAAGATGATGGGCTTGCAAAGTCAAGGAATGTTACTATCCAGTGAAAAAGATGGCAAAGTTAAATTGGCTTTAGTTGATGATAGTCATGAGAATGGGGCAGTATTAGGATAATGAAGTTATTTGATGCTCATACTCATTTGAATGATGAACCATTTTGGGATCAAGAAAGATATTATATTGACCAAGCTAAAAGTCTAGATGTTGTGAAAATGGCTTGTGTTGGGCAAGATTTGAAGATGAATCAGCGCGCAATTGAACTAAGTCAAGAGTTTGATAATGTCTATGCAATTGTAGGATTTAGTCCAGATGAAGCTAAAAAATATGATGCTAAAAAAGAAGCGGATTTAATTAAGCAATTAAAACTACCAAAGACTGTGGCTTTGGGTGAGATTGGGTTAGATTATTATTGGGATGAATCACCAAGGGATGTACAAAGAAAAATATTTGCTCATCAAATTGAGTTAGCACATTCATTAAAAATGCCAGTGAATATCCATACTAGGGATGCATTTGAAGATTGCTATGAAATTTTGCAAAATAGCAATTTAGAATTTGGTGCTATTTTGCACAGCTTTAATGGAAATAGTTATTGGCTGAAAAAATTCTTAGCTTTAGGAGTTTATATATCTTATTCTGGGGTAGTTTCTTTTACTAAGGCAACGGATGTTCATGAATCAGCTAAATTGACGCCTTTAGATAGACTTTTAGTTGAAACTGATGCTCCATATTTAACTCCTAAACCTTATCGTGGTCGCCAAAATGAGCCAGGATATGCTCGATATGTAGCTCAAGCTATTGCTGAATTAAAAGGCATTAGCTTAGATGAAGTTGCTGTTAATACTTATAAAAATACGATGAGGGTATATGGAATTAAATAAAAAGAATTTTGATGCAGTTGTGGTAGTTGAAGGAAAAGATGATACTAAAAGATTGAAGCAATTTTTTCCAGGGATTGAAACTATAGAAACAAATGGTTCTGAAGTGTCTGATAGTACTTTATTAGAAATAAAAGAATTGGCTGCAATTCGTTCAATTATTATCTTGACTGACCCTGATCTAAATGGTGAAAGAATTAGAAGATTAGTGACAAAGGCAGTTCCTAATGCAAAGCAAGCTTTTATCACAAGAAAAGAAGGCAGACCTAATAAAAAAGGGCAAAGCTTAGGGGTAGAACATGCTTCAAAAAAAGTATTGCAAAGAGCGCTGCAAGAGTTACATGAAGTAAAACCGCAAGCTAATTTAACTTGGTCACAATATCAAGATTTAGGTTTTGTTTTGTTAACTGATTCACGTCAGTTGAGAATTCAGGTAGGAATTAAATTAGGAATTGGTTATGGTAATGCTAAGCATTTTTTCAAAAGATTGCAGATGTTTGGCATAAGCTATGACACATTGAAACAAGTAGTTGATGAGGTAAAACATGAAAATGCCAATCGCTGATCCTGTTAGAACCCAGGCAATAGTTAATCAATATTTAGGCAATGCTAAGAAAAACTTGGGTCAAAATTTCTTAGTTGATTTAAATGCAATTAATGAAATTTTGAATGCCGCAGATATTAAAGAAAATGATCAAGTTATTGAAGTAGGCCCTGGAATTGGGTCATTAACTGAACAGATGTTATTAGCAGGAGCTAAAGTTTTAGCTTATGAAGTAGATTCAGATATTCCTGAAATATTACATAATGAATTGCCCAAGCAACTAGATAACCAAGATCATTTCAAATTGATATTAAAAGATATTTTAAAAGCTGATTTTAAACAAGATTTAGCTGGATTTTTTGATTTAACAAAACCAATTAAGGTAGTTGCTAACCTGCCATATTACATCACAACGCCTATTATTTTTTACTTTATTCATAGTGATTTGAAATTTGAAAGTTTAACTTTGATGATGCAAAAAGAAGTAGCACAAAGACTTGCTGCAAAGCCAGGACATAAAGATTTTGGCCCATTGACAATTGCAGTTCAAACTAAGATGAAGGTTAATTTGGCATTTGAGGTGAAGAATACTTCATTTATTCCTAGACCTAAAGTTGATTCTTGTGTAGTTAACTTGCAGCCATTGGAGACTCCTGTAGATGTCGGGAATGAAAGGCGCTTTGAAAAAGTTGTTAAAATTTGTTTCATGCAACGTCGCAAGACATTAGCTAATAATTTAAAGAACTTAGTTAAGGACAAAAAAGTTCGCTTAAACGTAATTTCTGAAATGAAACTTCCTGAAAAAATTCGTCCAGAACAGTTAACAATTAAACAATTTGTGCAATTATCTAAACTAATTGATAAAAATAATAATTAATATTCGTGAATTTTTGATCATGATAGACTTTTGTGATATAATAGATCAAAAGGAGTGTTGATCATTGCCTACTTCAATCGTAACAATTAAACAAGAATTAGATGCCCATCTAGGAGACAACCTAGTAATTGTGGCGCAAGCTGGAAGAAAAAAAGTAACTAAACGAAAAGGTATTTTAAAAAATACTTTTCCGGCAGTTTTTGTTGTTGATCTTGATCAAGACCAAAATAATTTTGAACGTGTATCTTATAGCTATACAGATTTATTAACTAAAAATATTGAGTTACAGTTTGAATAAAAAAATAATGAAGATTGCTGAATCACTAGCAGGTATATTGCTAGTGTTTTTTTTGCGATTTTATAGTATATTTGATAGAGGATTTTACAGACATTAGAAAGGAATAGATGATGAAACGTTCAGAAAGATTAGTTGACATGACAAAGTATTTGCTTGCAAAACCGCATACTTTAATTGCTTTGCCGTTTTTTGCCGACCGATATGGGGCAGCAAAATCGTCAATTTCAGAAGATTTATCTATTTTAAAACACACTTTAGCTGCTAACCAAGATGGCATTTTAGAAACTGTTGCCGGAGCTGCTGGTGGTGTGAGATATATTCCATTTTTAGGAAAGGGTCAAACTCAAGATTATTTAACTGATTTGGCAGATAGAATTGAAGATCCAAGTAGAATATTACCTGGAGGATTTGTTTATCTATCAGATATATTAGGCTCACCACAAGATCTTCTAAAAATTGGTGAAATTTATGCGACACATTTTGCATATGAAAAAGTTGATGTAGTAATGACTGTGGAAACTAAAGGAATTCCACTAGCACAGGCAGTAGCAAGATTTTTGAATGTACCATTTGTGACAGCACGAAAGCGTGCTAAAGTCACCGAAGGTGCTACTGTATCGGTAAATTATGTTGCTTCATCTAGTGAGCGGGTAGAGAAGATGGAATTACCAACAAGAATTTTACCTAGAAAGTCACGTGTTTTAATTATTGATGACTTTATGAAAGGTGGAGGTACTTTGATTGGAATGTCTGAATTAGTTAAAGAATTTGATTGTGAAGTAGCAGGTGCTTGCGTGTTGTGTGAAGCTGATAATGATGCTGAAAAGTTGCTTTCAAATTATTTATCACTGATTCAAATTACTAGAATTGATACTCAAAAACGTTTGATTAGTGCAACACCAGGTAATTTTGTGAGTCAGACCGATTTTGAAAAATTCTAATGGTATACTTAAACTAAATATTAATTAAGAAGGTTAAAATTTATGCAAAAATTTGTTGTTGTGCTAGCAGCTGGTAAAGGTACTAGAATGAAATCTAAATTATACAAAGTCTTACATCAAGTCTGTGGTAAGCCAATGGTGGAGCATGTCGTTGATGCAGCTGCAGGTTTGCACCCTGAAAAAATAGTTACCATAATTGGTACTGGTGCTGAACAAGTTAAACAAGTATTAGGTGATAAGTCTGAATATGCTTTTCAAGAAAAACAACTTGGTACAGGTCATGCGGTTTTAACAGCAGCTCCTTATTTAGAAAACTTAGATGGTGCTACTCTTGTTGTAACTGGTGATACACCATTATTTACGACTAAAACTTTTGATAACTTATTCAAATATCATCATGAAAAAGGCAACACTGCAACAGTATTAACTGCTGAGGCTCCTAATCCATTTGGCTATGGTCGAATTATTCGTGATGATCAAGGGAATGTGTTAAGAATAGTTGAACAAAAAGATGGTAGTCCTGAAGAATTGAAAGTTAAAGAAATTAATACAGGTGTCTTTTGTTTTGACAACAAAAAGTTATTTGAAGCCTTGAAACATGTAACTAATAACAACGCTCAAGGTGAATACTATTTGACTGATGTTTTGGAAATTTTGCGTAATGAAAATGAACGAGTTGGTGCGTATAAAATGCATGATTTTAGTGAAAGCTTAGGAGTAAATGATCGTATTGCATTAGCTCAAGCAACTAAAATTATGCAAAAAAGAATCAATGAAAAACATATGCGTGATGGTGTAACTTTTATTGACCCTGATACTGCTTATATTGATGTGGATGTAGAAATTGGAAATGACACTATCATTGAAGGCGGTGTGGTAATTAAAGGCAATAGCAAAATTGGTAGTGAAAGCTACATCACTAGTGGATCAAGAATAGTTGACTCTACTGTTGGTAATAATGTAACTGTGACTTCTTCAACACTAGATCATGCAGTAATGCATGATAATACCGATATTGGTCCTAATTCTCATTTGCGTCCGAATGCAGAGATCATGACTGGAGCACATATTGGTAATTTTGTTGAAATTAAAAAAGCACAAATTGGTGAAAATACTAAAGTTGGTCATTTAACTTATATTGGGGATGCTACTTTAGGTAAGGACATTAATGTTGGTTGTGGTGTAATCTTTTCAAATTATGATGGAGTTAAAAAATTCCATTCATATGTTGGAGACAAGTCATTTATAGGTGCTGGTGCTACAATTATTAATCCAATTAATATTGCGGATCATGCATTTATTGCAGCTGATTCAACTATTACTAAAGATGTTAATAAATATGAAATGGCAATTGCACGTGGTCGACAAGTCAATAAAGAAGACTACTGGCACAAATTACCAATTGCTAAAGATAAAGATTGGGAATAAAGAAAAATCGAGGCATTGATCCTCGATTTTTTTATACATTGCGATAGCGTTTTAATCCAATAATATTAATAATTGTCAAAATTATCAAAAAGATAAATAAAACTCCAAAATCAATTCCTAAAGAAGATAATTTAGCACCTTGCATAATTATTTTAGTAGAGGCATCTCCAGAATATTTAATGGGGATGATCACAGAGATTGTTTTGATCCAATTAGCCATCGCATCTAAAGGGATAATCCCTGAGAAAAAGACTTGCGGGATAACAATAAGCGGAATAAATTGCATCATTTGAAATTCTGAATTCGCAAAGGTTGAAACTAACAATCCAAACGCTGAAGCAACTAGTGCTAAAACTAAGTTAATCAAAATCAAGTTGAAAATACTACCTTTAATTTCAATATGCAACAAAAAAATTGTCGTAAGTATAATTAAAATTGTTTGGATTATTGCAAATAGTCCATATATAAGCATGTAACCTAAAATAATTTCAGATCTTTTAACTGAAGTTGCTAATAATCTATCTAATGTCCCTTGGGTTCGTTCACGCAATAACGCCATGCCCGAGATTAAAAATACGAAGAAAAATACGAAAAATCCAATTAAAATTGGCAGGATTTTATTGAAAAAGTTAGTTTTGCTATTGCCATAATCATAATGGTTATGAATATCAGGGGCTTTTTGTTTGTGTATAACAATCTTTTGATGAGTTAACTTTGCTAAAACTTGAATGTTAGTAGTTAATTTCTGTTTTAAAATAGTGGCATTATTTTGCATCAATGATATTTTAAAGGCTAATTTAACAGCATTTGTTTTACTTGGATCAATATTGGCATAGGTAATATTATAACTGTTTTTATTTTTTAAAATAATTGAATCGATTTTTGAAGCTTGTAGAGCTTTTTTAGCTGTTTTATTAGTAGTATATTTCTTTAGAGTGACATTGTTGTTCTTTTTTAACTGTGTTTGAATGTTAGTTGGTACATTGACAGTTCCAATATCAATATGAGTTTTGGCGTTTGTTGAAAAAACTAAGCTTAATAGTAAAATTATAAAAATCGGTGCTATAAAAATTAAGGCTAAAGTTCTTTTATCTCGTAATAATTCTTTTCCTACTCTATTAGCTATAGCTAAGATTTTCATAATTGTGCACCTTCTGCCTTTAAAAATACATCTTCAATTGTAGGCACTTGATATTGTTGCTTAAGATTAGCAGGAGTATCAAATGCTTTTATTTTTCCATCAATTAATAAAGCATCACGGTCAACTAATTCAGCTTCTTGCATCATGTGAGTTGTAAGCAAGATTGTATGACCAGAATTCCTAATATTTTCTAGCTCTTTCCATATTTGTCTTCTTAATGCCGGATCAATTCCTACAGTTGGCTCATCTAAAATTAATAGATCAGGCTTATTTAATAAAGCAATTGCCAAAGATAATCTACGCTTCATTCCGCCTGAAAAGTTCTTGACTCGCATATTTAAAAATTTATCTAAGTTAACAATTTGTGCAATACGAGCAATGTCTTTAGTTAATTTTGATTTTTTTGTTCCTTTCATTTCGCTAAAAAATTGTAAATTCTCTTTAGCACTCAAGCTATCATATAAAGCATCGCTTTGAGCCATGTAGCCAATTTTGTTCAATAATAATCTATTAGGTATTTTTTGATTGAAAACTGTTATCTTGCCAGAATCGGCTTTTTCCATCCCTAATATAATTTTTATTAAAGTTGTCTTTCCTGCCCCAGAAGGACCAATTAATCCTAAAATCTGCCCAGACGTTACCTGTAAATCAATATCTTTCAATACATGTAAGTTTTTGTAGCTTTTAACTATTTTGTCTAATGAAATAATCGTATTGGACATATTTATCACAACCTATCTGAGAATTAGTATACTCTAAATAAATAGTGTTTTATTCTTTACTTATTTTAAGTAAGTGATATAATAATTGTTGCTTAAGATTTCGCTTATTAAAACTTAAAAAGGAGGGGTTTTTATGATTAGTCAAATAGTTGTAATAGCAGTAATTTTAGTGGGATTGTTTGGAACATTGGCACTTGACCATGATCAAAAAAAGCCCGCTGTAGTTAGAATAAAGAGGAAAAAATAATATATGGCAAAAACATCATTAATTGTTAAACAGGAAAAACATGCAAAATTTTCAACTCAAGAATATACTCGCTGTGAACGTTGCGGGAGACCACATTCTGTATATCGTAAATTTGGTTTATGCAGAATTTGCTTGCGTGATTTAGCACATAAAGGGCAAATTCCTGGCTTAATGAAAGCTAGCTGGTAAAAAAATAGGACTTTTTGGAAAATTTGATTCCAAAAGTCCTTTTTTTATGTAAGAATAAAAATATTATTTAATTAATTTTTCAAGTCCTGCAGCTAAAAATGCACCTAAAGTAGGTCCAATAAGTGGAACCCAAGCATATTTCCAATTAGCAGATCCTTTATGTGGAATTGGCAAAATTGTATATGCCAATCTTGGTGCCCAATCACGAGCTGGGTTTAAAGCAAGACCTGTAGTACTTCCAAGAGCCATTGCTAAAACCATAACTAACAAACCACAAACTATAGGTTTAATTCCTTGAGTGAAATCACCTAAATTTAATAAAGTGAAGATGAAAATGAATGTTGCAATTAATTCACCTAAAAAGTTAAATACTGGATTTTCAATTGAGGGTACTGTTCCAAAAATACCCACATGATTTCCATCTTCGGCAGTTTTAGAAGCTTTAAAGTGAGGATAATATTGAATTATTATCAAAATTGATCCTACAAATGCTCCTAAAAACTGAGCTAAAATATATGGTCCAACTTTAGCCATTGGGAAATTATTAAATATTGCAAATCCCAAGGTTACAGCTGGGTTCAAATGTCCTTCAGAACCTAATGCTCCTGCTACATATACCCCAAATGTAATTGCCATTCCCCATGCTATTGAAACAAATAACCAATTTGAGTTTCGTGCATAAGAATGTTTTAAGTTAATCGCAGCACCAGTTCCTATTCCGAATACTACCATGATCATTGTTCCGAAGAACTCTCCAATGAACCCTGTCATTATTTTCCCCCTAATTATTATGCGTAATAATTTTTTGTATACTTTTAAAAAGCAACAATAATAAAGATAACCTATTTTTGAAGATAATACTAGGGGAAATTTAATTACCAGGCGATTGTTGATACAGGATAATTTAAATATTCAAACCATTTTGTATCAGCAAGTTCAAAAATAGTTAGTGAAATACCTGCCATATCAAGAGAAGTCATATAATTACCAACTTTCATGAAGGCTGGTTTGATATTAAAATTATTTAGTTCATTTAATACATCATTGCTAAAAATATATTGTTCCATTAATGGAGTTGCCCCCATTCCATTAACTAAAACTGCATATTCTTTTTCTCCATCTAAATTCATTTCATGATTTAATTTTGAAACTAATTCATGGGCTAAATCTTTTGAAGGCTTAATTTTTTCTCTGCGATAACCAGGTTCGCTATGAATACCAACACCATATTCAATTTCATCGTCTTTTAATACAAATCCAGGCTTGCTAGTTATTGGATTAGTTGCGGCACTTAATGCAACAGCAATGGTTTTAATATTTGGCAAAACTAATTTAGCTAAACTTTCTAAGTCATCTAAACTGGCTCCTTGATCTGCAGCAGCACCTAGGATTTTGTGCATGAAAATTGTCCCTGCAACGCCACGTCTTCCTTGGGTATATAGACTGTTTTCAACAGCAATATCATCATCGACGACAATTGATTTAACTTTAATACCATCTAAATCTGCCATATCTTTTGCCATATCAAAATTCATAACATCACCTGAATAATTTTTGATAACCAAAAAAACTCCTCTGCCATGATCACTGGCTTTTATTGCAGCATATATTTGATCAGGAGTTGGAGAAGTAAATATTTGACCACAAACTGCAGCACTTAACATCCCATTGCCAACGTATCCTGCATGAGTTGGTTCATGTCCGCTTCCACCACCAGAAACAATTCCTACTTTATTTTGCATAGATTCTTTATTACTTCTAACAACAGCCAATGTATCTGGAATTTGTTCTAAATATTGTGGATACGCGCGAACTAGTCCACTAACCATTTCACTAACAATATTATTTGGATCATTAATAATTTTTTTCATAAGACAAGTATCCTTTCGATTGATATCGGTTACATTATAGCAATAAAACGATTTCATCTGCAAAATTGAAAATATTTTGTTAGAATTAGTATTGTTAAAAGTAGTTAGTTATGGAGGACAAAATGTCGTACAAAGACGATATTAAGCTTTTTGCACTTAATTCAAATAAGCCATTAGCTGAAAAAATTGCGGAACGTGTAGGTGTTCCACTAGGTAAATCAAGCGTTCAAAGATTTAGCGATGGAGAAATTCAAATTAATATTGATGAATCTGTTCGTGGTAAAGATGTATATTTAATTCAATCTACTAGTGATCCCGTTAATGATAACTTGATGGAATTATTGATTATGATTGATGCAGTTAAACGTGCTAGTGCGCGTACTGTTAATTTAGTAATTCCATATTATGGTTATGCTAGACAAGACCGCAAAACACGCGCTCGTGAACCAATTACAGCTAAGTTAGTTGCTAATATGTTAGAAAAAGCAGGTGCTACCAGAGTATTATCACTTGATTTGCATGCACCACAAATTCAAGGATTCTTTGACATTCCAGTAGATAATTTGATGGGTGCTCCATTAATTGCAGATTATTTTTTGAGACATCATTTGGAACAAGATGCAGTTGTAGTTTCTCCTGACCATGGTGGTGTTACTAGAGCAAGAAAATTAGCTGAATTTTTGAAAACACCAATTGCAATTGTGGATAAGAGAAGACCTCGTGCTAACGTTGCAGAAGTGATGAATATTATTGGTGATGTTAAAGGCAAACGTGCCATTATCATTGATGATATGATTGATACTGCAGGTACTATTACTTTGGCTTCTCAAGCTTTAATAGATGCAGGAGCTACTGAAGTATATGCCAGTGCAACTCATGCGGTCTTATCAGGCCCTGCAATTCAAAGATTAAATGATTCTCCAATTAAGAATTTAGTCTTGACAGATTCAATTAATCAACCAGAAGAAAAAGAACTGGATAAAATGGTATTAGTTTCAGTTGGTCCTTTAATGGGGGATGCAATTAAGTTAATTCAAGAAAACAAACCTGTTAGTCCACTATTTAATACTCGTTATCAAAAAGATAAGTAAATAATAAAAGCCTTAAGTTGATCGCTCAAGGCTTTTAATTTACTCTTTTTTCTTAGGTTTTCTAATATATTTTAGATTTCCATTTTTTATATATTTTTGAAATCTTTGATAGATGGGATCAAAAATTTGTGGCTCATTTGTTTTAGAAAGCATGGTTTTTGGAAAGAAAAATCTTTCATCGCCTTGGAAAGTTCCGTTTAAGGCTTTAACTATTGGACTTAATTCTGATAATTCGATTAAAGAACCATCATCTTGCATAATTTCAATTTGGCTATTGGCGTTTTTACCAGTTGGCTTATATGCATCATATGGTTCATCAAAGGCACTGTTAATGTCAGTATAATAATCTGGGTCAAAGCCAGCTTGCTTGATTAAGTCTTTTAATTTAGGCACAAGTTTTTTAGTGTTATTGTTGATTTTAATGCTGGCAAGAGGCTTTCTGAATAAATATCTTGTTGCTAAGTCAGATAAGATCTGATCTGTATTATCCACCCACATGCCAAAGTTTGTCTCCATGACTCCATCATTTAAATTTAGATAATCGTTTAAGTCCCAATCATTAGCTAAAAAATGAGCTAAACTAGGTGTAACTTGTAATTTTCCTTGTTGGTAAATTACCTGGGCACGTTGCAATAAATGATGCAAAATTATTTCTAAGGATCGATCAACTGGATGAAAATAAACTTGTTGATACATTTGATAACGACTAACGACATATTCTTCTACTGCATGCATCCCATTATTTAAAAAACAAATTCCATTATTATAAGGATGAATCACGTGCAAAATTCTAGCTAAATCAAAATTGCCAAAATCAACGCCAGTAAAATATGCATCACGTTGCAAATAATCCATTCTGTCGGCATCTGCTTGACTAGAAATTAGTTTTACAACTTGCATATTAGGATAAGTTTTTGCGATTACACTAGCTACAGCTTCTGGAAAATTAGGAGAAACTTGCCTTAATGCCTGATTAATTTCAGTATTTTGATCTAGGATAATTTTCTGCCCCATTTTTTCGTGATTAGTACCAAATAAATGTTCAAAAGTATGAGAATATGGCCCATGACCAATATCATGTAATAAGCCAGCGCATTCAACTAATAAGTTTTCATCAGGATCCCATAATCCATCATTTGGAGTTTTAGAAACATATTGTTGAGAAAAAATATTACAAATTCTTCTAGTTAATTCATATACTCCTAAATTGTGTTCAAATCTAGTATGAGTGGCTCCTGGAAAGACAAAACTAGCAGGACCTAGTTGCTTAATTCGGCGTAATCTTTGAAATTCTTTGCTATTAACAACATCTAAGACAACTTTATTTTCAATATGAATATATCCATGAACTGGATCACTAATAACAACTTCATGTGGAAGTTTAGGGCTTTGATATTTTGACATGCTTTGCTACCTTTTTATAAAATAGATTCTGTTAAAATTATAACAAAATTATCGGTTAAAAACCGCTTTAACTATTGATTTGGGGCGTATTATGCAAAAAGTAGCAGTTTTATTCACTAGTAAAATTACTCAAGAAAATGATAGTGAAGTTTTTGAAAAAAAGTTCGATGCAAATATTGATATTAAAGGCTCTCAAATAAGGTTGCATTATTTTGAAGATGAAAAAACTCCAGTTAAAATGTTGATTCAAAACAAAGAAGTAATTATTTTTCGTGGAGATAAAAAAGATAGTTATTCAGTAATTCATCTAATATTGAATGAAGAAGGCAAATGTAAATATGTGGTTCATGGGCACAAAATGGATCTAACCAGTAAGACAAAAAAATTATATTTGGATATAAAAGATAGGATAATAAAGCAGTTAAATGTTGAATATCAATTGTTTAATGGGCTATACTTAATAGGTAACTATACAGTTAAATTGATTTTTACATATTAAATGCGTAAAATAAATAAGATAGCAATTTGCAAAAGAGAGGACGTTTTACTGTGGGATTAGCTGACTTTGAAGATCAAAATCGCGATGAACTTTCTATGATTGAAGTTGCCCGTGCTATTTTAGAAGATAATGGCAAGCGTATGCCATTTGCAGACATTGTTAATGCTGTGCAAAAATATTTGGGCAAAAATGATGAAGAAATTCGTGAACGTTTACCACAATTTTATACAGATATTAATACTGATGGTGAGTTTATCTCAATGGGTGACAATGTTTGGGCATTGCGCTCATGGTTCCCATATGAATCTGTTGATGAAGAAGTAAATCACCCTGAAGAAGAAGATGGGGATGTACGCAAGAAACATCATAAGAAAGTTAATGCATTTATTGCTGATTCAGATGATGATGTCATTGATTATGACTCTGATGATCCAGAAGATGAAGATTTAGATTCAAATGAAGATTTTGAAGATGATGAAGACAGTGATGATTATTCAGATGATAATGATGATGAAGATGATTCACTACCAGATGGTATTGAAGGCCAATTAGCCGAATTAAATGATGACGAAGATGAAGATGAAGATGAGTAGTTTACTTGACTCTTTGTCATGAAGTAAGTATTATCTTACTTGGGCACTTTTGTGCAATTAGCTCCCTAAGGGGAGCTTTTTTTGTTTTGTAAATTAATTTTAAAGATAAAGGGGAATTATTAATGACAAAATATGTTTTTGTTACCGGTGGTGTTGTTTCTTCACTTGGCAAAGGAATTGTAGCATCATCTTTAGGTCGTTTATTAAAAAATCGTGGTCTAAAAGTAACCATGCAAAAATTTGATCCATATATTAATATTGATCCAGGTACTATGAACCCTTATCAACATGGGGAAGTTTTTGTAACAGATGATGGTACTGAAGCTGACCTTGATTTAGGTCACTATGAAAGGTTTGTGGATGTTCGCACTAGTAAATACTCAAACGTTACAACAGGTAAGATTTATTCTGAAGTATTGCGTCGTGAACGTCACGGTGACTATCATGGTGCTACTGTACAAGTAATTCCTCACATTACTAATATGATAAAAGAAAAAATCATGCGTGCTGCACAAACTACTGATTCAGATGTTGTTATTTCAGAAATTGGTGGTACTGTAGGTGATATTGAATCAACTCCATTCATGGAAGCAATTCGTCAAATGAAACGTGATGTTGGTAGTGAAAATGTAATGTATATTCATGTAACGCTAGTTCCATATTTACATGCAGCACATGAAATGAAGACTAAGCCAACACAACATTCTGTAAGTACTTTACGCAGTATTGGTATTCAACCTAACATGTTAGTGCTTCGTGCAGAAAAGCCAGTTAACCAAGAATTAAAAGATAAGATTGCTGATTTTACTGATGTTCCCCAAGAAGCAATTATGGAATCAATTGATGCAAAATCTTTATTTGATTTACCATTATCTTTCCAAAAACAAGGTATGGATCAATTAGTTTGCGATCATTTTAATTTAAAGAGTCCATTACCTGAAGCTGATATGACTGAATGGAAGAAAATGGAAGAGCGTGCAACTCATTTGAAGCATAAGACAACTATTACTTTAGTTGGTAAGTATGTTGAATTAGAAGATGCATATATTTCAGTTACTGATGCGCTAAAGCATGCAGGATATTTATACAATACTGATATTGAAGTTAGAAAAGTTCAAGCAGAAGATATAACTCCTGATAATATTGCTGAATTTATGAAGGGATCTGATGGATTAATTGTTCCTGGTGGATTTGGAACTCGTGGATTAGAAGGTATGATTACTGCAATTAAGTATGCCCGTGAAAACGATATTCCATTCCTAGGAATTTGTTTAGGGATGCAGATGGCAAGTGTTGAATTTGCTAGAAATGTCTTGAATTTACAAGATGCTAATACAACAGAGGCAGAACCTGATGCTAAAAATAATATTATTGATTTAATGGCTGATCAAAAAGATCAAGAAGAACTGGGTGGCACATTAAGATTAGGATTATATCCAGCTCGCCTTAAAAAAAGCACAAAAACTGCTGCTGCATATGATAATCAAGATGTCATTCAAGAAAGACACCGTCATCGTTATGAATTTAACAATAAATACCGTGAAGCTTTTGAAAAAGCTGGTATGATCTTCAGCGGCGTTTCACCTGATAATCGTTTAGCAGAAATTGTTGAAATACCTGATAAAAAATTCTTTATTGCTGCACAATATCATCCAGAATTTTTGAGTCGTCCTCAAAGACCAGAAGGATTGTTTAAGGCGTTTATTGGGGCTGCAAGCAATTTACCTGAAGAAAAATTTTAATTCAGAATTTAAATTTAGATAAAAGCTCAAAATAAGTATTGTTTCTCTTGTTTTTTATGTGTTTTTCATTTAACATTTAAATGATACTTTGAAAACAGAAAAGGATTGTTTTCCCCAATGAAGCAAATGATTATTCATGGTGGAAAGCCCTTAAAGGGCGATGTTTGGATTGGTGGCGCGAAAAACTCTACTGTAGCGCTGATACCTGCATCAATATTATCGAGAACTCCTGTAACACTAGAAGCTGTGCCAAGGATTGCAGATGTTGATAACTTAATGGATTTATTAAGTGAAATGGATGTTAAATGTACATTTCGAGAAACAACATTATTAATTGATCCTACACATATCAAAATGAATCCACTGCCTGCTGGAAAAATTAAGAGTTTACGTGCGTCATATTATTTTATGGGAGCATTACTTGGAAGATTTGGCAAGGCAATTGTAGGATTCCCTGGTGGCGATGATATTGGTCCACGTCCAATTGATCAACACATTAAAGGGTTTGAAGCTTTAGGCGCATTCGTCAAAAATGAAAATGACCAAATTATTATTACCGCACCAAGTGATGGTTTACATGGTGCCAAAATATCTTTAGCAATGCCCTCAGTTGGCGCAACGATGAATATTATTATGGCAAGTGTAACTGCTAAAGGACAGACCATTATTGAAAATGCTGCAAAAGAACCAGAAATTATTGATTTAGCAACATTTTTAAATAATATGGGTGCCCATATTCGAGGTGCCGGAACTGACACAATCAGAATTGAAGGCGTAGAAAAAATTGCTGCTAAAACGCCACATACCATAATCCCAGATCGTATTGAAGCCGGGACTTATGTGTCATTGGCTGCAAGCATAGGTAATGGAATTAGAATTCATAATATTATTGGAGAACACTTAGATTCATTTTTGGCAAAAGTAGAAGAGATGGGCGTTGTAATTGATTCTGATGAAGATTCATTATATGTTTATCCGGCAGGTGATCTAAAAATGATCCAAGTAAAAACTGATCCTTATCCAGGATTTGCAACTGATTTGCAACAGCCAATCACCCCTTTATTATTAACTGCCAAGAGTGGTGAAGGCGTAATTATCGATAATATTTATCCCAAAAGAACTCGTCATATACCTGAATTGCAAAAAATGGGCGCCAATATTCGTGTTGAGGATAATATTATTTTGGTTCATCCAACTAAACAATTGCATGGTGCAAGTGTACATGCTGATGAAATTAGAGCTGGCGCTGCTTTAATGATTGCAGGATTAATGGCAAAAGGCACAACAATAATTAATAATGCGGGTAACATCTTGCGTGGTTATGATCGTGTAGAGCAAAAATTGCGAAATTTGGGTGCAGATGTGTCAATAAAAGATACACCTGCTAATAAATAAAGTAATTGCAATCAATAAAAAAAGGTGTTATTCTTATTAAGTCATATTAATCTATGGTCTGAAAGATGATCATGGCAAAGGAGCAAATAAAACATGAAAAAAGGCATTCATCCAGATTACCAACAAGTTGTTTTCATGGATTCAGCAACTGGCTATAAGTTTATTGCTGGTTCGACATTGAAGCCAAGTGAAACAACAGAATTTGAAGGAAAAACATATCCATTAGTACGTGTTGAAATTTCATCAGATTCTCATCCATTCTATACTGGCAAGCAAAAATTTGCACAAGCAGATGGTCGAATCGAAAAATTCAACAAGAAGTACGGTCTCAAGGAGAACAAGTAATTTATTCCTTGCTATTAAGCAGTCCTTACGGGGCTGCTTTTTTAGTTTGATAGTATTCAATTTGATAGAAATGGGAGTTAGTATTCATGAAAATGCAACTTGCAGAAATAGCTAAAGCATTAAATACAACAATTGAAGGAAATGATGATCCTGTCATTTGTAGTGTAGCATTTGACTCGAGAAAAATTGGTGAAAATGCATTATTTGTACCTTTAATTGGTAATAGAGATGGGCATGATTTTATTAATAGTGCAATTAATAATGGTGCTGTTGCAACTTTATGGCAAAAAGGTCATGCAAATAAACCAGATAATATTCCAGTAATTGAAGTACAAGATACTTTAGTTGCAATGCAAGATATTGCTAAATATTATTTAGATAAGGTAAATCCGACTGTAGTAGGAATTACTGGCTCTAATGGAAAAACAACAACGAAAGACATGGTTGCTGCAGTTTTAGCAAAAAGATTCAATGTATACAAAACTCAAGCTAATTTTAATAATGAAATTGGCGTACCAATGACTATCATGGAAATGAAGCCGACTACAGAAATTTTAGTTTTAGAAATGGGAATGGATCGCCCAGGACAGTTGCATCATTTAAGCAAATTAGTAAGACCAGATGTTGCACTAATCACTATGATTGGTGAAGCTCATATTGAATTTTTTGGCAGTAGGGATAAAATTGCCGATGCCAAGATGGAAATTACTGATTTTTTGAAAGAAGACGGAGAATTTATATATAATGGCGATGAACCATTATTAATTGAACGTGCAAAAAAAATCGAACAAAGCAAAGTAACTTTTGGTTTTGAAAAAGATGATACTATCTATGCAACTGAATTTAGAAGTTACAAACACCATGCTTCTTTTGTGACAAATTTGTCAGACCAACGTTTTATGATTCCAATGATTGGCAAACATAATGTATCTAATGCATTAGCAGCAATTTGTGTAGGTCATCATTTTGGTGAAAAAGATGACCAAATTGCCAATGCATTAGCTGACTTTGTTCCAACTGCTAATAGAATGCAGTGGAAAAAAGGTGATGTTGGAGAAGATATTATAGATGATGTCTATAATTCAAATCCAACCGCAGTCAAAGCTGCAATTACTAGCTTTGATCAAGTACAAGTACCGCAAAATGGTCGTAGAATAGCAGTATTAGGAGATATGCTTGAGTTAGGGAAGGCAAGTGCGCAATTACATGCTAGTCTTGCAGATATACTAGATCCTCGTGTAATTGATGAAGTATATCTTTATGGCTCAGAAATGAAGCACTTGGCAGATGCATTAGCTGGGAAATATACTGCTGAAAAATCACATTATTATCCAGAAGATAAAATGGATCGCATGATTGGAGATTTAAAACAAGATATTCATCCTAATGATATCGTGTTGTTGAAAGGCTCACATGGGATGCATTTAGAGAAAGTTTTGGATAAATTATTATAGGAGAATTTTAGTGAAATTTACAGAATTAGGTTTAAACGATGCTATATTGAAAGCAATCAAACGTAGCGGTTTTGAAGAAGCTACACCAATTCAAGCTCAAACCATACCATTGGCATTGCAAGGCCACGATGTAATTGGACAAGCACAAACAGGTACAGGGAAAACTGCTGCTTTTGGCTTACCGATATTGCAAAACTTAGATAAAAATAAAAAAGCAATTCAAGCATTGATCATTGAACCAACTAGAGAGTTAGCTATCCAAACTCAAGAAGAATTGTTTAGATTAGGCCGCGATGAACATGCAAAAGTTCAAGTCGTTTATGGCGGAGCTGATATTAGCCGCCAAATCCGTGCTTTAAAACAAGTTCCAGAAATTTTAGTAGGTACGCCAGGACGTTTACTTGATCATTTAAAGCGTCACACTATTAAATTAGATGATATTCAAACTATTGTTTTGGATGAAGCTGATGAAATGTTAGATATGGGATTTATTCAAGATATTGAAAGTATCTTAGAATATGCAAAGAACCGCACGCAAACATTATTATTCAGTGCGACTATGCCTAAACCTATCTTAAGAATAGGTGAAAAATTCATGCACAATCCTGATATTATCAAGATCAAGGCTAAAGAATTAACAGCTGATTTAATTGATCAATATTTTGTTCGTGCAAAAGACTCTGAAAAATTTGATATTATGACCCGCTTAATTGATGTGCAAGCACCTGATTTAGCAGTTGTTTTTGGTAGAACTAAGCGTAGAGTTGATGAGTTAACTAGAGGGTTGCAATCTCGTGGTTATAATGCTGCAGGAATCCATGGAGATTTATCACAAGCACGTAGAATGAGTGTTTTGAAACGCTTTAAAGCTGGAAAATTAGATATTTTAGTCGCAACTGATGTAGCTGCACGTGGTTTGGATATTTCTGGAGTAACTCATGTTTATAATTATGATATTCCACAAGACCCGGATTCATATGTACACCGCATAGGTAGAACTGGACGTGCAGGTAAATCAGGTATGTCAGTTACATTTGTAACTCCAAATGAAATTGGCTACATGAAGACAATTGAAAATCTAACTAAGAAAAAGATGTTACCTCTTCGTCCACCTACAGATGCACAAGCTTTGCAAGGTCAATTGGCAAGTGCAACTAAGCAAATTGAAGGCCTAATGAAGAATGATCTTTCTAAGTACACTCAAAATGCTGCTGAATTATTAGATAATTATTCTGCTGTTGACTTAGTTGCTGCATTTTTGAAAGAATTGTCTAAAGATTCAGCTGATGTTAAAGTTAACATTACTCCAGAGCGTCCATTACCTTTTAAAGGACGTTCAAGAAGACATTATTCTCACAATGATGATCGCAATTCTCGTCGTCGTAGGCCAAATTATTCACATCGTGGACGTTCAAAAAACCATCATTTTGTAATTAAGAACAAAAAAGATTAAACTTAAAAGCGAGCTAGAAAGACTAACTCGCTTTTTTTCTTTATTATATGAGGTAGTTATGATTAAAGGTATTGGCATTGATATAGTTGAATTATCAAGGATTGAAAAGATTTTGCAAAAAGGAGACAGATTTCCTAAAAAAGTTTTGACACCCAAAGAATTTGAAGTTTATCAAACATTAAATTCAATGAAGAAAAAGATTGAATATGTAGGTGCACATTTTTCAATTAAAGAATCATTTTCTAAAGCTTGGGGAACAGGTTTAGGAGCTGCAGTTGGATTGCAAGATGTTGAAACGCTAGCAGATAATCTAGGCAAGCCCATTACAACGGCAACAATGTATCAAGGAAATATTTTTACAAGTGTTTCTCATGATGGCGGGTTAGTCATTACACAGGTAATATTGGAGGATAAAAAATGATACCAGCAACTCATCGACCAGCTGCAATCCATGTGAACTTAGCAGCTATTAAAGATAATGTTAAAAATGAAATTAAAAATTTACAACCAAAACAAAAATTATTTGCTGTAGTCAAAGCTAATGCCTATGGTCATGGTGCAGTTAGAGTTGCTAAAGCTGCTGAACATGCAGGAGCTGATGGATTTTGTGTTGCAGTATTGGATGAAGGATTTCAATTGCGTCAAGCAAACATTGTTAAACCAATTTTAGTTTTAGGTGTTACCCCCGCAAATGAAGTAACTTTAGCTAGTGCACGCAATATTTCATTAGCTGCACCTAGTCTGCAATGGTTAAAATCTGCACAAGAAGTTCTGAAGAAAAATGATATGAAGCTAAAAATCCATTTAGCAATTGATTCTGGTATGGGTAGAATTGGCATTAGTAGTGATGAAGAGTTTATCAAGGTAAATGACTTTTTAACTGATAATGAGTTTTTTGAAATTGAAGGAATGTTTACTCATTTTGCTTCTTCAGATAGTGCAGATTCAAGTTATTTTGAATATCAAGTTGCTAGATTTAACCATCTAAAAGAACTCATGACTATTAAGCCTAAATGGATTCATGTGGATAATACTGCAGCGAGTGTTTTTGGTAAAAAAGTTCATAGCGATATAGTAAGATTCGGGATTGGGATGTATGGCTTGAACCCATCTTCTAATCCTTCAACCCCTGATCTTAAATCAGAAATTCCATTGAAGCCTGCTTTATCATTTGAAAGTGAACTTTCATTTTGCAAACAAATTCATGCAGGGTATGGTGTGAGCTATGGTTCAACTTATGTTGCTCCAAAAAATGAATGGATAGGTACCGTTCCAATAGGTTACGCAGATGGATGGATGCGAAAAATGCAAGGCTTTAAAGTTAAAGTCGGAGATGATTATTGTCCAATTGTTGGACGAGTATGCATGGATCAATTTATGGTTTTATTACCAGATAGAATGCCAGTTGGCACTAAAGTTGAATTGATTTCTGCAGATCCAAAAGCTCCAAATAACATAAAGGCTGTAGCTGATTATGCTGATACCATTCATTACGAAATTGCATGTTTGTTAAGTGATAGACTGCCTAGAATTTACGATTAAACTAAAATGCCATCAAGTCAGATCAAACTTGATGGTATTTTTTTATCGTAATTTATATACTATTGCTTCATATGGACGCAGTGTCATAACACTTGTAAGTTTTTGCTTATCATAATTAGATAATAAGACTTGATTTGGTTTTAAATATTCATCAGGAATTTCAATTTTGGCAGGTTTTTCAAAAAAGTTAGTTAAAACAATAATTTTTTCAGTGTTATTATTTAAATATCTTTCATAAGCAAATACTTGCTTATCTTTATGTAAGAACATTTTTATATGACCAGAATTGATTAAATCTTCATTTCTACGCAAGTAAAAAAGCTGTTGATAATAATTAAAAATCTGTCCATTTAATAATTCTTCTTGTACATTAATTTCATCTTGATGCGTTGGCATTAACCATGGTTGTATTTTGCTAAAGCCAGCATATTTTGAATTATCCCAATGAAATGGTACGCGTGAATTATCACGAGATTTTTGACGGATAATTTCTAAAGCTCTGTCTGAAGCTATTCCTTTATCTAATAATTCATGGTAGGCGTTGTGGCTTTCAATATCATTATAGTCAGATATTTTTTGATAACCTGCATTAATCATTCCTAATTCTTCTCCCATATAAACAAATGGGGTGCCTCGCATTAATTGCATAGCAGTTGCCAGCATTTGGCTTGATTTAATACGGTATTTTGTAGTATTTCCGAATCTACTTAGTGCCCATGGTTGATCATGATTGTTCCAAAATAGAGCTAACCACCCATTTCCTTTATCAATATTTTCTTGCCAATTTGTCAAAATAGACTTCAAATCTTTAAAAGAAAATGGAGTAGTTGTCCATTTTTCACCATTTAGATAATCAACTTTTAAATGATGGAATGTAAAGACCATTGATAATTCATGATTGGCAGGATTTGAATAAGCAATGCTATTTTTGATAGATGTTGATGACATTTCACCAACTGTAACAGAATCTGGATTTAAGCCAAAGCTATTTTTGTTCAGTTCTTTTAGATATTTTTGCACTACAGGAGTATCAGTATATAAACTCTTTTCTTCAATTGGATCAGTTGAATCAATTAAAACTTCACTCTTGCCAGTAACATTGATTACATCAAATCTAAATCCTGAAACTCCTTTTTTTCTCCAATAATTAATTACATTAATTGCTTCTTTTCTAACATCTGGATTGTGCCAGTCAAGATCAGCTTGGGATGGATCATATAAGTGTAAATAATATAAATCAGTATTACCAAATTTTGCCCAAGCAGAACCGCCAAATTTGGATTGCCAATTAGTAGGTAAGCTTCCATCTTTTTTAGCAGGGCGTAAATAAAAGTACTTTTGGTATTTTTTATCACCTTTTAAGGCTTTTTGAAACCAGATATTATCAGTTGAACAGTGATTAAAGACCATATCTAACATTACACCAACATTAATATTTTTTAATTTAGTTACTAATTCTTCAAAATCTGACATTGTGCCAAATCTTGGATCTATTTTGTAATAATCAGCAATATCATAACCATTATCATGTTGTGGCGAAACAAAAAATGGATTAAACCAGATCATGTCAACATTTAATTTTTTTATATAAGGGATTTTTTCAATAATTCCTCTGATATCTCCAATTCCATCACCATTTGAATCATAAAAAGATTTGGGATAAATTTGATAAATTATTTTTTTGCCTAAGTTAGTCATGGTTAATCTACCTTCCTATAATTAATTTTTGTCTTCTAGCAAAATCAGTAAACTTAAATTGACTTGGTTCGTGATATGACAAAGTCAATTGAAATTTAGTGGCATTGCTTAAATAATTTTGACTTGCTACTAAAACTGCCAGATTATTTTTCAATGGGAATATTTTTCGAAATTGCTCTGGTAAATCTACAATAGTAATTTCTTTTGTGCCATAAGCAATCGTGTAATGGAGCTTATTTTCAATATATTCATACAATGAATTTTGTGCTTTGTTTTTAGTAAGATTAGTAATTGGAGGATTGAATAAATAATCACAATCTAAAACTATTGGCTTATCATCAATGCAGCGTAATCTTTCAACATAATATCCTGACTTATCTGCAATAGTTGGAAAGTATTGTTTGAAATTATCAGGTATTTTTTTTAGTTGCTCAAAAACTACCACCTTAGTTGTCGCATTCATATGAAACTGGCGATTTAATTCCTGGAAGCTAGTAATTCCAGAAATAGGAAAATCAAATTTTGCCTCGTTGAGTACTATTGATCCTTTGCCACGGATCTTTTGTATTAATCCAAGTGATTCTAATTTGTTTAAAGCCCTTCTGATTGTTTCTCTAGAACTTTTATAAATTGTAATTAAAGTGTTTTCGCTAGGCAAAAAGCTACCTGGAGGATATAGATTAGAATTGATTTTTGCTAGTAAATCTTGAGCAATTGTATCTTGTTTTGACATTTTAAATAAATTCCTTATACAAAAATATTGACAACTTGTCTATACAAGTATATCATAATTTCAGATTAATGAAAGCGCTTAATGCATAAAAGGAGGAAATTAAATGAGTCAAGAAGAAAACATACTAGCTCCAGCAAACGGAACTGTGATGGCATTGAGTAAGACTAGTGATCCAATCTTTTCAAAAAAGACAATGGGTGACGGCTTTGGATTAACACCAACTGATGGGGATGTTGTAGCTCCAGTTTCTGGTAAAGTTATGATGATTGCACAAACTAAACATGCTATCGGAATCAAAGGCGAAGATGGATTAGAAGTTTTAGTGCACATGGGTGTTGATACAGTTAGTTTAAAGGGTAAACCATTTAATATTTCTGTTAAAGAAAATGAAGAAATAAAAGCAGGCCAACCAATTGCTACAATGGATCTAAATGCAATTCAAGCAGCCGGATTAGATACGACAATTATGGTTGTAATAACTAATACAGCTGACAAGTTAGATGGTCTTGATGTAGTAGAAGGTCAAACAAAAGCAGGTCAAAAAGTTGCTACTGCATATATAAAACAAGCAAGTGAAGACACTAGTAATAAAAAACTATCTTATGATGAATTAGCTAAAGTCATCTTAAAAGATGTTGGTGGAAAAGATAATATCAACAATGTTATTCACTGTATTACCAGATTGCGCTTTTATTTAAAAGATGAATCAAAAGCAAATGACGATGCGCTAAAAGATCAACGTGGGGTCTTAGATGTCATGCATGCAGCTGGGCAATATCAAGTGGTTATTGGTAATGAAGTAGTTCCAGTTTATGATGCAGTAATGAAAGATTTAGGATCTGGATTTGGCGATAATGCTCCATCACCTTCACCTGTTGACGATTCTAAGAACCCAATTTCTAGGGCATTCAATAATTTAATTGGCTTTATTACAGGATCAATGAGTCCTGTAATTGGAGTAATTGCGGCATCAGGTATTATTAAAGGCTTGCTTGCTTTATTAACACTGCCACAATTAGGTGCGTTACTTAATGTGCATTCAACAGTTTATATTACAGTTAGCGCAATGGCTGACGCAGCGTTTTTCTTCTTACCTGTATTAGTTGGCTTTTCAGCAGCTAAAAGATTAGGTAGTGACCCAATAATTGCTGCTGTAATTGGTGCATTCTTAACTTATCCACAAATTGTAAATTGGGGACATGCATTTAAAACAATGTTTGCATTAGGCAGTTGGAACTTCCAATTTGTTAACTATACTTACTCAATCTTTCCAATGATTTTAGCTGCTTGGCTTGCTAAAAAATGCGAAGATTGGTTTAAAAAAGTTCTCCCAACTTATTTACATATGATTTTTGTACCTATGTTCACGATTTTAATAGTTTCTACAATTACTATTGTTTTAACAGGTCCAATTATTCAGGGTATCGCTACTGGAATTGCTGATTTTATTACTTGGTTAGTAAATATTTCGGGATTATTTGGTGGATTAATTATTGGTGGTTTTTATCAGTTATTGGTTATTTTTGGGTTACACTGGGGAGTTGTGCCCCTTGTTGCTCAGCAAATTGCAGGTAGTGGTCAAAGCCCATTAAATGCAATCATTTGTCAAACTATGATTGCTCAAGGTGCTGCAGTATTGGCTGTTGCATTAAAATCCAAAAAAGCAGATATGAAAGAATTAGGTATTGCAGCTGCAATTAGTGCATTTTGCGGAGTTACTGAACCTGCAATTTATGGTATTAACTTACGTTATCGCAAAGTCTTTGTATCGGGATTAATTGGGTCTGCTGCTGGTGGTCTAGTTACTGGATTATTTCATGGAACTATGTATGGATTTACTGGTGGTTTAATTGGATTTTCATCCTTCTTTGATCCAAAGAATCCAACTAACTTATCTAGTTTTTATACATTTTTGATTTCAAGTGTAGTATCAATTATCGTTGCTATGATTGTAACTTATGTATGGGGCTATAACGACAATATGATTAAAGGCAAAAAAGTAGAAAAAGCTAAAAGACCTGGAACTAATTAATTATTGATTATTAAAAATTAATTCTCTGTTATTCATTGAACCTATGATAAGATAATTGTTACAGATTGTTTTGTTAGTGATAAATTATAGGATAGTAGCGATGAATGACAAAAATATTAAATATGAAAAGCAAAAAAAGTTATGGAATATTATAAGTGAGGCTAGTCTAATAATAGGTGCAGTATTGATTTATAGAACACCTACCAATATTGTAATGTCTATAATTGGATTGGTATTTGCTGTGATTAGTATGTTTTGTACTTTTAAATATTTTAGATTAATCAAAAAGACACAGGGTAAAAGATATAAGATAATCGGTGAAAAAATAGATTCCTTAAAAGGTGTAGCCAAAGAACAAGGAGTTGGAATGGGGTTAGTTGCTTTTGCAACTATTATAACGATTTTGACGAATATATTTGGTATTGTGTTAATTTATTTTTTTACTCATTCATGGCTTAAAACTGCGCTAGCTTGTCTAGCTTTTGAATTAGTGCTTGATTTAAAAGGATATTTTAATATTGAACAAAAAAACTAACAAAAAGTATTTGCAAAGCATTAAAACTTTGCTATAATATTTTTTGTATTGCGGAAGTAGTTCAGTGGTAGAACATCACCTTGCCATGGTGGGGGTCGCGGGTTCGAATCCCGTCTTCCGCTTCATAATATAGAGGCTCACAATTTTGTGGGTCTTTTTTTTCGGGATGTAGCTCAGTTTGGTAGAGCGCTGCGTTCGGGACGCAGAGGTCGCAAGTTCAAATCTTGTCATCCCGATTTTTTATAGATTTTTGCGTTAAAATAAATGCAGATTATTAACCAAAATAAAACAAATCTCTTTACTTCTAGCCAAAAAACTCCTAGAATCATTATCATTGTTTTAAAAAGTTAGGCGGTGCATTTATGCAAATTTCATATACTAGTAGTGCAAATGCGGTCTTAGATATCGCACGTGAACAAGCTCAATACTTTGGCGATAAATACATCAATACAGAACATGTATTATTAGCAATGACTATCGAAAATGACGGTGTTGCTGGAAAAATATTGCGCATGTGGAATGTAACACCAACATTAGTTAGTGATGAAATTGAAATCTATACAGGATACGGTTCTCATAAAAAAGGTACGTACATGGAAATGTCTCCTAGGTTGTCAATGGTTTTGTCATATGCTAGAAAAATCGCTATTCAAGATGGCAGTAATAAAATTAATACAGCTCATATCTTGCTTGGAATTATTGCTAATCAGCAAGTGTTAGGTGCAATGATTTTGAAAAAGTTGAATGTCGATTTAGCAAGACTGCAACAAGATTTGCAAGATTCACTATCAAGTGGTGTCGATGAAGATGCTAAGTTTGATAATAATTCCAACAATGATGCACCTATGCCACCATTTTCTGACATGGATTCATTTTTGAATAATAATGATTTTTCTGAAAAAAATAATAAACAAAGTATTACTAAAACCTTAGATAAGCTTGCTGTTGATATGAATAAGCGAGCTTTAGAAGATGAGATTGATCCAGTTGTAGGTAGAGATAAAGAAATTGCCCGAGTTATTCAAATCTTATCTCGTAGAACTAAAAATAATCCTGTCTTGGTGGGAGAACCTGGAGTTGGTAAAACGGCCGTGGCTGAAGCAATTGCCCAAGCTATAGTTAACCATCAAGTCCCACAAGGTCTAGCTAACAAACGTGTTATGGCATTAGATATGGCTAGTTTAGTTGCAGGCACTAAATATCGTGGTGAATTTGAAAATAGAATGAAAACTATCCTGAAAGAAATTCATATGGATGGAAATATTATTTTGTTTGTAGATGAATTACATACTTTAATTGGTGCTGGAGGATCAGAAGGTGCAATTGATGCATCTAATATTTTAAAGCCATCTTTGGCTCGTGGCGATATTCAAATGATTGGTGCAACTACTTTTAATGAATATCAAAAATATATTGAAAAAGATCAAGCATTAGCTAGAAGATTTCAACAAGTTAAGATTTTAGAGCCCTCTAAAGAAGAATCAATTAAAATTTTGGAAGGTTTGAAAGCTAAGTATGAAAATTATCATCACGTTCAAATCTCTGATGATGCAATTAAAGCTGCAGTTAATTTATCAAGTAGATATTTATCCGATAGATTTTTGCCAGACAAGGCAATTGACTTGATTGATGAGGCTGCTGCAGTTGTTAAAATAAAAAATAATGATTTTACCTCTCCTAAGCTTGAAAAAATTAATCAAGAATTGAAAGATATTGTTGTTGAAAAAGAAGAAGCTGTAATTAATCAAAACTTCACTAAAGCAGCACGTTTGCGTGAAGAAGAAAATGATTTAAAACTTGATCAGCAAAAATTGATTATTAAAAACAATGCTAAAAAACAAAATACTGCAGTTGTTGAACCACATAACATTGCAGAAATCGTTTCTCAATGGACTGGAGTGCCAGCAACTCAAATGAAACAAAATGAATTGCGTCATTTAGCTAATTTGGAAAGTATTTTGCATAAAAGAGTCATTGGTCAAGATTGTGCAATTAGTGCAGTTGCCAAAGCTATTAGACGTAGTAGAAGTGGCATTAATGATGCAAATCGCCCAATTGGATCATTTCTATTTTTAGGACCTACTGGTGTTGGTAAAACTGAACTTGCTAAAGCCGTAGCTGGTGCAATTTTTGGATCTGAAAAGAGTTTAATCAGAGTTGATATGTCTGAATATATGGATACAATTGCTACAAGTAAGCTAATAGGATCTGCTCCTGGATATGTTGGTTATGAAGAAGGCGGCCAGTTATCAGAGCAAGTCAGAAGACATCCTTATTCAGTAGTATTATTAGATGAAGTCGAAAAAGCTCATCCAGATGTTTTCAATATGTTATTGCAAGTTTTAGATGATGGATTTTTGACTGATTCAAAAGGTCGCAAAGTTGACTTTAGAAATACAATCATCATTATGACTTCTAACTTAGGTTCAAGATCTTTGCAAGATGATAAGACAGTTGGATTTGCCAATGTAAATTCTAATCCCGAAAAACTTAGACAAGAAAAAGTTGAAGTTGCAACTAAACAGTTTTTCAGACCAGAATTTTTAAACCGTATTGATGAAACAATTGTCTTTGACCAATTGACAGCTAAGCAGTTGCGCAAGATCGTAGCCTTACTTGTCAAAAAGTTAGTGGTCAGATTACAAATTAAAAATATTGATGTTAAGTTTTCCCCTGCAGCATTAGATACAATTGCCAAAAAGGGATATGACCCGGCAATGGGGGCAAGACCTTTGCGTCGAGCAATTCAAAAATATGTTGAAGATCCAATTGCACAAATGCTAATTAATGGACAATTAAATGCATCAGATATTTTAAAAATAGGTGCCCATAAAGGTGAACTAAAATTTGAGGTTATAAAACAAAAAGATAAAATAAATCAAAGCTAAATTTTTGACACATGCAAAGATAACATGCTACAATAAGATTTGATTTTTAAAAAGGCTGAAATTCAGGAACCTACTGATCTATTGTCCAGCAGGTTGATAAAACAAAAACGACATAAGTTGTTTTTGTTTTTTTGTGCCCTAATTTCGGATTTTTTGAATTTGTAACAAAAATGTAATATTTGGCTTTTTTCTAGAAGAAAGGATGTTTTTTCTTGAACGGACACGTAGTAAATTACGGTAATCATCGTACAAGACGTAGTTTTTCTCGAATTAAAGAAGTATTGAGAATGCCTAACTTGACCGATGTTCAAACCGATTCTTATAAATGGTTCCTAGACAAGGGATTACGAGAAATGTTTGAAGACATTATGCCTATTAATGACTTTTCTGGTAAATTATCTCTTGATTTTGTTGATTATAAACTTTTAAAGCCAAAATATACCATCGCTGAAGCACGTGATCATGATGCAAATTATTCTGCACCATTACACGTTACTTTGAAGTTGACTAACCATGAAACTGGTGAAATTAAGACCCAAGATGTATTTTTTGGTGATTTTCCATTAATGACTGAATCAGGTACTTTTGTAATCAATGGTGCTGAAAGAGTTATTGTTTCTCAATTGGTTAGATCTCCAGGGGTATATTACAATTCAGATTTTGATAAAAATGGTCGTCAAATTTATGGTACTACTGTTATTCCTAACCGTGGCGCTTGGCTTGAATTTGAAAGTGATGCCAAAAGCTTAGCTTATGTAAGAATTGATCGTACAAGAAAACTTCCTTTGACAGTTTTAGTACGTGCTTTAGGTTTTGGCTCAGATAGTGAGATTAAAGATATTTTAGGCGCAAGTGATCCATTGCAATTTACTTTGGATAAAGATGTGCACAAAAACCCTGCAGACAGCAGAGTTGCTGAAGCTTTAAAAGACATTTATGAACGTCTGCGCCCAGGTGAACCTAAAACGACAGATTCATCTAGATCATTATTATATGCACGTTTTTTTGATCCACGTAGATACGATTTTGCGCCAGTTGGACGCTACAAAGTTAACAAAAAGTTATCTTTGAAGAATCGTTTACTTGGTCAAACCTTAGCTGAAACTTTAGCTGATCCAGATACTGGTGAAATTATCGCTAAAAAAGGCGATATCGTAACTCATCAAGTAATGGATACATTGGGTAAATACTTAGACCGTGATGATTTCAAGATGGTTACATACACTCCTTCAAAAGAAGGTGTATTGCCAGATCCAATTACTGTCCAAGAAATTAAAGTTTACTCAAAAGTTGATCCAGAGCGTGTAGTTAAATTGATCTCTAATGGTCATATTGCAGCTGATGTTAAGCATTTGACTCCAGCTGATGTATTAGCTGCTGTCAATTATTTCTTTGCATTGCAAGAAAATATTGGCTCAACAGATGATATTGACCACTTAGGTAATCGTCGTATTCGTCGTGTTGGTGAATTATTGCAAAACCAATTCCGTATTGGACTTGCCAGAATGGAACGTGTTGTTCGTGAAAGAATGTCAATTCAGGATCCAACAACTGTGACCCCACAACAATTGATCAACATTAGACCAGTTGTCGCAAGTGTGAAAGAATTCTTTGGTTCTTCACAATTGTCACAATTTATGGATCAACACAACCCATTAGGTGAATTAACTCATAAACGTAGAATGTCTGCTTTAGGACCTGGTGGTTTGACTCGTGACCGTGCTGGGTATGAAGTTCGTGATGTTCACTATACTCACTATGGTCGTTTATGTCCTATTGAAACTCCAGAAGGTCCTAACATTGGATTGATCAACTCACTAGCAACATATGCTGTTATTAATAAATATGGTTTTATTGAAACTCCATATCGTCGCGTTTCATGGGACACTCATAAAGTTACTGATAAAATTGATTATTTAACTGCTGATGTAGAAGATAATTATATTATTGCCGGTGCCAACGCTCCTTTGAATCCAGATGGTTCATTTAAAGATAAGTTAGTTTTAGCTCGTCATAAAGATGATAATGTTGAAGTTTCACCAGATAAAATTGACTACATGGACGTTACACCAAAGCAAGTAGTTTCTGTAACTTCAGCTTGTATCCCATTCCTTGAAAACGACGACTCAAACCGTGCCTTGATGGGGGCTAACCAGCAAAGACAGGCTGTTCCTTTGATTAATCCACATTCACCAATTGTTGGTACTGGCATGGAATATAGAGCAGCCCATGATTCAGGGGATGCTATTTTAGCAAAGGCTGACGGAAAGATTGAATATGTAGATGCTGATGAAATTCGTGTAAGACGTGAAGATCAGACATTGGATACATACAAGCTTGAAAAATACCGTCGTTCTAACGCATCAAAATCATACAACCAAACTCCTAATGTTGATTTAGGAGATGAAGTTCATAAAGGTGATGTAATTGCCAATGGTCCCGCAATGGAAAATGGTGAATTAGCTGGTGGACAAAATCCAGTTATCGCATTTATGACTTGGAATATGTATAACTTTGAAGATGCTATTATGCTTTCTGAGCGTTTAGTTAAAGATGATGTATATACTTCAATGCATATTGAAGAATATGAGTCAGAAGCACGTGATACTAAATTAGGGCCTGAAGAAATTACCCGTGAAATCCCTAATATTAGCGAAGATGCACTAAAAGATCTTGACGCTGATGGTATTGTTCGTGTAGGTGCTGAAGTTCGCGATGGAGATATTTTAGTTGGTAAAGTAACACCTAAAGGTGTAACTGAATTATCTGCTGAAGAGCGTTTATTGCATGCAATCTTTGGCGAAAAAGCACGTGAAGTTCGTGATACATCATTACGTGTACCACACGGAAGTGGTGGTATTGTACAAGATGTTAAGGTCTTTACTAGAGAAGGTGGCGACGAGTTAGCACCTGGTGTTAACACATTAGTTCGTGTTTATATTGTTCAAAAGCGTAAGATTCAAGTTGGAGATAAAATGTCTGGTCGTCATGGTAATAAAGGTACTGTTGCAATTGTTGCACCAGAAGAAGATATGCCATATTTACCAGATGGTAGACCAGTTGATATTTGTTTGAACCCAATGGGTGTGCCTTCTCGTATGAATATTGGACAGGTTTTGGAATTACACTTAGGTATGGCTGCACGTCATTTAGGTATTCATGTAGCAACTCCTGTATTCGATGGAGCTTCTGAACAAGATGTTTGGGATACTGTTAAAGATGCTGGTATTGGTAAAGATGGTAAAACTGTTGTTTATGATGGACGTACCGGTGAACCATTCCAAAATAGAGTATCTGTAGGTATCATGTACTACTTGAAACTTACTCACATGGTTGATGACAAGATCCATGCTCGTTCAATTGGGCCATACTCATTAGTTACTCAACAACCATTAGGTGGTAAAGCACAATTTGGTGGACAGAGATTTGGTGAAATGGAAGTCTGGGCTCTTGAAGCATATGGTGCTGCATACACCTTGCAAGAAATTTTGACATACAAGTCAGATGATGTTGTAGGGCGTGTTAAAGCATATGAAGCTATTGTTAAGGGCGAAAGAATTCCAAAACCAGGTGTTCCCGAATCATTCCGTGTGTTAGTTAAAGAATTACAAGCATTGGGATTAGATATTAGAGTGTTAGATGAAGATCATAAAGAAATTGAACTTCGTGATATGGATGAAAACTCTAGTGAACATTTAAACATTGATACTTTGTCTCGCTTAGCTGAAGAACAGGAAAAGAAAAAGTTAGCCAAAGAAACTGATAAATCTGAAAAGCAAAAGCAAGAAGCAAGTGAAGAGCCAAAAGAACCAACTCCTGCAGATAATGCTTCTGATGGAAAAGTTTCTGAGTAATTAGGAGGTTAAACTTTGATTGACGTAAATAAGTTTGAAAGTATGCAGATAGGTTTAGCATCACCAAATAAGATTAGAAGTTGGTCTTATGGTGAAGTAAAAAAACCTGAAACTATTAATTACCGAACTTTAAAACCTGAAAAAGATGGTTTATTTGATGAACGTATCTTTGGACCAACTAAGGATTGGTCGTGTGCCTGTGGTAAATACAAAGGTATCCGCTATCGCGGTATTGTTTGTGACCGTTGTGGTGTTGAAGTTACTTCATCAAAAGTTAGAAGAGAAAGAATGGGGCACATTGAATTAGCTGCCCCTGTAACTCATATTTGGTACTTTAAAGGTATTCCTTCAAGAATGGGATTAGTTTTAGATGTATCACCAAGAGCGTTAGAAGAAGTAATTTATTTTGCTGCATATATTGTAATTGACGCAGGTGATACTGATTTAGAGCCAAAACAATTATTAACTGAAGCAGAATATCGTGAACAAAAGGCCAAATATGGTGATCGTTTCAACGCCAAAATGGGTGCTGAAGCAATCAAAGAATTACTTGATCAAGTTGATTTAGCTAAAGAAGTTAAAACTTTAAAAGCTGAATTGCAAACAGCAACTGGTCAAAAGAGAACTCGTGCAATTAGACGTTTGGATATTTTAAGTGCATTTTTAGATTCAGGAAATAAACCATCATGGATGGTAATGGATGCAGTTCCTGTTATCCCACCTGATTTAAGACCTATGGTGCAACTTGAAGGTGGTCGTTTTGCAACATCTGATTTGAATGATTTATACCGTCGTGTTATCAACCGTAATAATCGTTTGAAGAGATTGCTTGATTTGAATGCACCTAATATCATTGTTCAAAACGAAAAACGTATGCTTCAAGAAGCAGTAGATGCATTGATTGATAATGGTCGTCGTGGTCGTCCTGTAGTTGGACCTGGTAATCGTCCATTGAAGTCATTGTCACATATGCTTAAAGGTAAGCAAGGTCGTTTCCGTCAAAACTTACTAGGTAAGCGTGTTGACTATTCAGGTCGTTCAGTTATCGACGTTTCACCAAAATTGAAGTTCTATCAATGTGGTGTTCCACGTCCAATGGCTTTGGAATTATTCAAACCATTTGTAATGCATGAATTGGTTAAGCGTGGTGTCGCTTCTAACATCAAGAATGCAAAACGTAAGATTGATCGTGAAGATGATGACATTTGGGATATTTTGGAAGATGTAATTAAGGAACGTCCAGTTCTTTTGAACCGAGCACCTACTTTGCACCGTCTAGGTATCCAAGCATTTGAGCCAGTATTAGTTCCTGGTAAATCAATTCGTCTGCATCCATTGGCTTGTGAAGCATACAATGCCGACTTTGATGGTGACCAGATGGCTATTCACGTACCCTTATCTGATGAAGCTGTTGCAGAATCTAGATTATTGATGCTTGCAGCTCACCATATTTTGGCACCAAAGGATGGTAAACCTATCGTTACTCCTTCACAGGATGTTATCTTAGGTAATTACTGGTTAACTCAAGCAGAACGTGGTCGTGAAGGCGAAGGAATGATTTTTGATTCACCAGATGAAGCAATTGTAGCTTATGAAAATGGTGATATTCACTTCCATACAAGAATTGGTTTGGCAGCAAATTCAATGCCAGATAAACCATGGCCTAAAGGACATGAAAATGATATCTTCGTAACTACTTATGGTAAGATGATTTTCAATTCAATATTCCCTAAGGATTTTTACTATGTAAATGAACCAACTGAAAAGAACTTAACTAATCCTTTGGATGAAAAATATTTCTTGAAGCCTGGTGAAGATATTCATGATAAGTTAAATGATATGGAATTAGGTTCTCCGTTCAAAAAAGGCTTTTTGTCACAATCAATCGCAGTAATTTACCGTGATTATCATGTACAAAGAACCTCAGACTTTTTGGATGATTTGAAGAAGTTAGGATATACTATTTGTACTATTTCTGGTATTACAATGGGTATTGCTGATATTCCATCATTATCTGATAAAGATGAAGTTGTTGCGGCTGCTCGTAAGAAAGTTGATGTTGTTTCTAAACAATATCGTCGTGGACTTATTACTGAACAAGAACGTCATGATCGAGTTATTAGTATTTGGAATGATTGTAAAGATACCATTCAAAATGAATTAGCTGGTAAGTTTGACCCAAGAAACCCTATCTCAATGATGAGTGACTCAGGTGCTCGTGGTAACATTTCTAACTTTACTCAGCTTGCTGGTATGCGTGGTTTGATGGCTGCACCAAATGGTGGTATGATCGAAGTTCCTGTTACTTCAAACTTCCGTGAAGGACTGTCTGTTTTGGAAATGTTCATGTCAACTCATGGTGCTCGTAAAGGAATGACTGATACTGCCTTAAAGACTGCTAACTCAGGTTATTTGACTCGTCGTTTAGTTGATGTTGCTCAAGATGTAATTATTCGTGAAGAAGATTGTGGAACTGACCGTGGTGTAACCGTTCGTGCGATCATGGAAGGCGATGAAATGATCGAACCATTATTTGATCGTTTGGTTGGTCGATATACTTTGCGTACTGTCTTTGATCCAGAAACTCATGAAGTTATTTGTCCAAAAGATGTAATGATGGATGAAAACATGGCTCATAAAATTGTTGATGCTGGCGTTAAAGAAGTTACAATTCGTTCAGCATTTACTTGCAACACTCAACATGGTGTTTGTCAAAAATGTTACGGTATGAACTTAGCTACTGGTGAACAAGTTGAAGTGGGTGAAGCAGTTGGTACTGTTGCTGCTCAATCAATTGGTGAACCTGGTACTCAGTTGACTATGCGTAACTTCCACAATGGTGGTGTTGCCGGAGCTGAAGATATTACTCAAGGTCTTCCTCGTGTTCAAGAATTGTTTGAAGCACGCAACCCTAAAGGTCGTGCTACAATTTCTGAAGTTACTGGTGTGGTTACTTCAATTGAAGAAAATCCAGCAGAACATACAAGAGAAATTACTGTTCAAGGTAAAACTGATACCAGAACATACAGCGTTTCATACACAGCTTCTGTTGCAGTAGCTGAAGGTGATCATATTGAACGTGGTGATAAGTTGACTGTTGGATCTATTGATCCTAAGGAATTGATTCGTGTTCGTGATGCATTAACTACTGAAAAGTATATTTTAAGTGAAATTCAAAAAGCTTACCGTATGCAGGGTGTAGAAATTGCTGATAAACACGTTGAAGTTATGTCACGTCAAATGTTGCAAAAGGTTCGTGTTCTTGATCCTGGCGAAACTAATATTTTGCCTGGTGAGTTAATGGATATTGGTGAATTTAGAGATAGAAACAGAGAAGTTTTAATTGCTGGTGGAATTCCTGCGACTGCACAAAATGTAATCTTAGGTATTACTAAGGCAGCATTAGAGACAAACAGTTTCTTATCTGCTGCGTCATTCCAAGAAACTACTAGAGTGCTTACCGATGCATCTATTCGTGGTAAAAACGATCCATTGCTTGGATTGAAAGAGAACGTTATTATTGGTAAGATTATTCCAGCTGGTACTGGTATGCCTGTATATCGTTCGATGGAACCTGAATCAACAGTTAAAAAGCCTCAATCCGTTTATTCAATAGCTGATATTGAAAAGCAAATGGCTGAAGCTGAAAAAAATAAAACAACACAAGATTAATCAATCTTAAATTAAAGAGTTGAGCCAAGATAGCTCAGCTCTTTTTTGATGCAATAAAAAAAGACACCAAATGGTGTCAAAACCAGCAATTAATCAAAAGCTGCAGTAATTTTTACTTTTTGATCTTTAGATATTGAAATGCTTGCAGCAGCAGGTTTGTTTACTTGCTTTTCCACAGTTTCTGCAATGATACCACTTTCTAATGTGAAATCCATACTGCCACTTGCAATTCGATCTTGGACTATTTGACCAGATAATTCAAAAATATAGCTTGTATTTTTTTCTTTTATTAATCTAAGTGCCCCTAGATTAGCCATTTGGAAAAATTCAATTAAGTCATCAACTGCGTTTAAACTATAATGATTTGCAGCGCGTCTTCCTGCCCAATATAGAATTTCTGAGTTATCATTACCTAGAATAGTTGGTAATAAAAAGTCACGATATAATTGTGTTAAAAAATATAATTGTTCTGTGTTATCTTGCATTTTTGTTCAATTCCTTTTGTATTCTTTTACAGTTTACCGTAAAATTGACTTTAGTAAAAATTTTTTTAGTTTGGAAGTAATTTATTATGGATAATCGTCCGATTGGTTTATTGGATTCAGGACTTGGAGGCTTAACAGTAGTTAAAAAAGTTATTGCTCAAATGCCCTATGAAAATACTGTATTTATTGGCGATCAAGCACATATGCCTTATGGTGATCGCACTAAAGAAGACATTATTGATTTAACCAGAAAAAGTGTTGAATTTTTATTATCTAAAAATGTTAAAATCATCATTTTTGCATGTAATACAGCAACTGCTGCTGCTATGCCCACTTTGCAAAAAGAAGTTGATCAGCAAATAATTGGAGTTATTCAATCTGGAAGTTTGGCAGCAGCTCGCACTACAAAAAATAAAAAAGTTGCTGTAATTGGCACTAAAGTAACTATAAATTCTGGTGCATACACTAAAGAAATTCATTTCAGAGATCCTAAAATTCAAGTTGATGAACTGGCTACTCCTAAGTTAGCACCTTTAGTTGAGAAGCAAAAAGATTTTAAGACAAATTTAAAAGTTGTAAAGGAATCCTTAAAGCCACTCAAAAATAAAGATTTTGATACTTTAGTTTTGGGTTGTACTCATTATCCAATTATTGAATCTGAAATTGCACAAGCAGTTGGCAAAAATGTACAATTAGTTGATCCCGCAGATCAAGTGGCTGAATATACATATAAGGTGTTATTGCGTGATGGATTATTAGGCAATGGTGAAGCAAAACATGAATATTACACTACAGGAGACAGTGAAAAATTCAGTTTGGTTGCTCGAAAGTGGCTTAAAGACCCTAATATCAATGCAAAACATATTTCAAGTGAGGAAGAATAATGGAAAAAGTTATACTTTTTGCAACTAACAACAAAAATAAAGCTCGTGAATTAAAAGAACTTATGTCAAAAGCAGGTTTTGATTTTGACATAAAAACTAATGCAGATTTTGATAATGCACCAAAAGTTAATGAAACAGGGATGACTTTTGTTGAAAATGCTAAGTTAAAAGCTCATCAATTAGCACAATTTAGTGGGTTACCGACTTTGGCAGATGATTCAGGACTTGGAGTAGATAAGTTAAATGGAGCCCCAGGTGTACATTCTGCTAGATTTGGAGGGCAAGCTCATAATGATGCACGAAATAATGCAAAATTATTAGCATTATTAGGAGGAGTTCCGGATGCAAAACGCACAGCAACTTTTTATACAACAATGGTTGCCTCAATGCCTGAACAATTTGATAAAGATTTAGTTGTTACTGGGAAATGTACTGGTAAAATTTTAGCAATTCCTCAAGGACATGATGGTTTTGGATATGATCCATTATTTTATGTACCAGAAAAGCAAAAAACCTTCGCTGAAATGAATATGGATGAAAAAAATCAAATTTCGCATCGTGGTAATGCAATTAGAGCATTTTTACAGGCGTTTCCAGATTGGTGGAAACAATTTAATTAGTCTAAAAGCACTAGTTTAAATAGCTTTTTGGGAGTAAAATATAGATTAACTTATTTAGTGACTGAAAGAAAGTAGATGCTTATGGACAAAGTAGATAAGAAAATTAAATTAGGAGCGTTAATATTGATGATCTTTTCATCAATATTTGGTTTCAGTAACTCACTAACTGCCTTTTATCAAATGGGATATGCAAGTATGTTGTGGTATGTTATTACTGCAATCTTATTTTTCGTTCCGTCAGCTTTAATGTTTGCAGAATATGGTGCTTCATTTAAAGCCGCAAAGGGTGGAATCTTTTCATGGTTGCGTGGGTCAATTGGCGAAAAGCAAGCCTTTATAGGAACTTTTATCTGGCTTGCAGCATGGGTTGTGTGGTTGGTGTCTTCAACACAATTTTTCCTAATATCAGTTTCAACTATGATATTTGGAAAAGATCAAACACAAACATGGAGTATGTTTGGACTGTCAGCTAATAAAACATTAGGTATTTTAGAAATTATATTTTTGATAATTGTTACTGCAATTGCCTCAAAAGGAATTGGGAAAATCGCCAGTGTTGCTTCAATTGGGGGTATTTTTACTTTAGGAATTGCAGTGGTCTTTATCGTTGCAAGTTTAGTTTTATGGGGACTAGAAGGTGGTCATTTAGCAGAACCATTGACTACAATGAATTTAGTTAAATCACCCAACCCTGCATTTGTATCACCAATTGCGGTAGTTTCGTTTGTTGTATATGCATTGTTTGCGTATGGTGGTTTGGAAACAATGGCAGGGGTCATTGATTCAGTTGATAAGCCAGAAAAAACATTCCCACGTGCAATTATTATTACTGTGATTATGATGACAGTAATTTATATTTTAGCAATTTTTCTTTGTGGTGTTAGCACAAATTGGCAAGCAATTTTAGGTAAAAAAGATGTTGACCTAGGTAATGTAGAATATGTTTTGATCAACAATATGGGTTATATGCTGGGGACTAAATTAGGATTAGGAACTCATGCAGCTATAGGAATTGGTAAAGTGTTTTCACAAATTACCGCTTTAAGTGATGTATTTGGTGGAATTGGTGCCGCATTTGTAATGACATATTCACCAATAAAATCATTTATTGAAGGTTCTGATCCTAGATTATTGCCAAAGAAATTAACTAAAATGAATAATCATAATATGCCAGCTAATGCAATGTGGGCACAAGCGGTGATTGTTGGCTTAATTATTTTACTAATTTCATTTGGTGGGGATGCAGCTAAGCAGTTCTACACGATTTTGACTGACATGATGAATGTTTCATCAGCTGCACCATATTTGTTCTTAGTAGGAGCCTTTCCATTCTTTAAGATGAAAAAGGATCTAGATCGTCCATTTGTATTTTATAAAAATCAAACTTGGACTTGGGTAGTTACTGCAATTGTATGGTTAGTTTTGGCAATTAGCATTATCTTCACTTGTGTACAACCAATCTTAGATGGTGACTATTCAACTGCGTTTTGGACAGCATTTGGTCCAGTATTCTTCGGAATCATTGCTTGGATATTTTATAGTCATGCAGAACGTAAACACGTTTTAGATGAATAATAAGAGCTGGAGAAGTATCATGTACTTGTAACATGGTACTTTTTTGATGCAAAATAATCTTTTTCTTTACATACTTACAAAAAGTAAGTATAATAAAATCAAATTTAAAAAGTCAAAATTAATTATTGAGGAGGAACCTTTATTATGAGTATTGAATTAGGTATTTCAACTTTTGGAGAAACTACACCACTTGAAAAAACTGGTAAACCAATTAGTCATGCTGAGCGTATTAGAGATCTAGTTGAAGAAGCACAATTGGCAGACCAAGTTGGCCTTGATGCATACGCAATTGGTGAACATCACAGAAAAGATATTCCAGTTTCTGCACCAGAGATCATTTTGGCAGCAGCAGCCGAAAAGACCAAAAATATCCGTTTATCAAGTGCAGTAACAATTTTGTCATCAAGTGATCCTGTAAGAGTATATGAACAATACGCAACAATTGATGCATTATCAAATGGTCGTGCAGAAATTATGGCAGGTCGTGGATCATTTACTGAATCGTTTCCATTATTTGGATATGATTTGAAGGATTATGATGAATTATTTGATGAAAAGTTAAATATGTTAATAGAAATTTCCAAACACACTAACCTGAATTGGAAAGGTAAGCTTACTCAAACAGTTGATAATCGTCCAGTATATCCACGTTTTGTGCAAAAAGACTTCCCATTATCAGTTGCTACTGGTGGTAATCCGATGTCAACAATTAAAATTGCTGAATTGGGGTTGCCAATTGTATATGCAATTATTGGTGGTAATCCTTTAGCGTTTAAGAATTTGACAACTTTATATAGACAAGTTGCTGAACAAACTAACCAAGATATGAGCAAGATGACAATTTCATCACACTCATGGGGCTGGCTTGATCATGATAAAGAAAAGGCAGAGCGTGAATATTACTTTCCAACTAAGACTTTGGTTGATAATATTAGTAAAGATCGTCCAAATTGGCACCCAATGTCATATGAAATGTATAAAGAACAACTTGGCAATGAAGGGGCTATGTTTGTAGGGGATGCAGAAACTGTAGCTAATAAGATGATTAAAGTTATTAGCGAACTTGGCTTGCACAGATTTTACCTACATGTACCAGTAGGTTCAATGCCACATGAAGGGGTTATGAATACAATTAAGATCTTTGGAGAAGAAGTTGCTCCAATTGTTAGAGATCATTTCAATAAAGAAAAATAATTAAAATAGCTTAAATCCATATTCTGTTATGATAACAGGGTATGGATTTTTGTTATAATCGAAAATATAGAGGTGACGTCTAAAATGAATAAGAAATTATTAGGTTTGTTAATAATATTATTGGTTGCAATTGGTGGATTTTTTGCAATTAAGGGATCAATAAATGAAAATAACATGATGAATAATCAAGTTCAAGCAAGTAAAATAACCAACGCTAAACAAGCTGTAAAGCTTGTAGATCAAAAATATGGAAATGATGATTGGCGTTGTTATGGCAATCAGCGCAATGGCTATATGACAAAGGACAGTAATGGTCGTGCATGTTATTGGGTACAAGGAAAGTCAGGCCGAAATAAAAATGGTTATTATGTATATCCTAATGGAAAAATGATGCCTCATAATAACGCAAATTATCAAGGTCGTATGGGTTGTTAAAATGTCTAAAAAAATAAGCATCACAGTTTTGTGATGCTTATTAATTTGCATTAAAAAATTGTTGGTACTAATCCACCATCTATTCGCAATGCTTCTCCTGAAAAACTTGAAGCATATGGACTTGATAAGAATGTGACAAAGCGTCCAATTTCTGCTGGTCTGATCAATCTTTGGATTTGCGATAAAGGACGATGATTTCTCATGAAATCTTTTTCCCATTGGTCTTTTGGTAAATCAGAATCTTTATACATATCTGCTAACATGTCTTGAACGCCTTCAGTTAGAGTAGATCCTGGCATTACAGTGTTAACAGTTACATGAGTACCTGCAGTTAGCTTGGAAAGGCTTTTTGCTAAAGATAAGTTCATCGATTTAGTCATGCTATATTGCGGCATTTCTCCACTAGGCATAATTCCTTCTTCACTAGAAATAAAAATAATTCTACCAAAATCTTTTTTTAGCATTTTTGGTAAATAAAATTTTGCTAAGTTATTTCCTGCTAATACATTAACTTTGAAAAATTTTTCCCAAATATCATCGGTAATATCTTGGTATTCCATGGGCTTGAATATTCCCATGTTGTTAACTAAGATGTCAACTTCTGGATATTTATTCATTAACTCACTAGCTTGTTTATTGTCAGCAAGATCATATGGAGCAGGTTGTGGATTAGTTAATGGATATTGTTCCGCTATTTTTTGCACAGTGGCATTAACTACGTCTTTTTTGCGTCCATTAATAATGACATTGACTCCTTCTTCAGCCAATTGTCTTGCGATTGCTAAGCCGATTCCTTTAGTTGAACCAGTTACTAGTGCTGTTTTTTGACTTAAACCCATTTTCATAATTAGTTATCTCCTTTACTTACAAAAAGTAATTAACTATTTAAAGATTATAGCACGTTTATTAGATAAGATCGAAAATTTGACAAAAATACCCAAAAGCACTAATCTAATAACCAATAACAAATACTCATATAAGTCTTGAATATGGCAAGATGTTTCTACTTGATACCTTAAATATCAATGCTATGAGTTGAGGGTAATGAAATTGATCAATGCCCCTCGACTTTTAGTGACCCTAAAAACCGAGGGGATTTTTATTTTTATAAGGAGTGCAAATTGGGACGTATTTTAAAAACGGCATATACATATGATGATGTATTATTAGTGCCAAACAAGTCAGAAGTTTTACCAAAACAGGTAGATTTAACCACACAATTAACTAAAACTATTAAATTAAATATACCTTTAATTAGTGCTTCTATGGATACTGTTACTGAAGCTCCCATGGCTATTGCAATGGCTAATGAAGGCGGGCTAGGTATTATCCATAAAAATATGTCAATTGATAAGCAAGCAGAGCAAATCAAGCAAGTAAAACAAACTACTCCAACTGGTGAAAAAGCTGCTGTTGATGATAAAGGTCGTTTGTTAGTTGGTGGCGCTGTAGGTGTTACTAAAAATATGATGGATCGAATTGCTGCATTGGTTGATGCGCAAGTAGATATCATCACAATTGATTCAGCTCATGGCGATTCACAAGGTGTTTTAAATGCAGTTAGTGAAGCTAAAAAGTTATATCCTGATTTACAAGTTATTGCAGGGAATGTTGCAACTGCTAGTGCCACTGAAGATTTAATAAAAGCTGGCGCTGATGTAGTTAAAGTTGGAATTGGACCTGGTGCAATTTGTACTACTAGAGTAGTAGCTGGTGTAGGTGTTCCTCAATTGACTGCAGTTATGGATTCATATGAAATGGCAAAAAAATATGATGTGGCTATTATTGCAGATGGTGGATTGAAGTTTTCAGGTGATATTGTTAAAGCCATAGCTGCAGGTGGTCGCGCCGTAATGATGGGTTCTATGCTTGCAGGAACCATGGAAGCACCTGGTGAAATTATGGTAGATGATTTAGGTAGACAGTTTAAATCATATCGTGGAATGGGTTCACTTGCAGCAATGCATGCTGGATCTAACGATCGCTATTTCCAAGAAAATGCTAAAAAATTAGTTCCAGAAGGCGTAGAAGGTAAGGTAGAATATAAAGGTACAGTTGCAGATACTGTATTTGAAATGCTTGGCGGTTTGCGTGCAGGAATGGGCTATTTGGGAGCTAAAAACTTGCAAGCTTTAACTGATACAGCTACATTTGTAGTACAGACTGGAGCTGGATTAAAAGAAAGTCATCCACATGAAATTGTAATTACTGAACAAGCTCCAAACTATAGTAAAAAGAACGGGTAAATTAATGAACAATAAAAAACAACTAGTTTTAGTTATTGACTTTGGTGGTCAATATAATCAATTAATTGTTAGAAGAGTTAGAGAAGCTGGCATTTATTCAGAATTAGTGCCTTATACTACTCCAATTGAAAAAATTAAGGCTAAAAAACCAGATGCAATCATCTTTACTGGAGGTCCTCATTCAGTTACTGAAACTGATGCTCCAGATATTGATGCAAGTGTATTTGACATTGGTGTTCCAATTTTAGGAATCTGTTATGGGATGCAACTAATGGCTGTTAAATTAGGTGGATCTGTTGCTGCTGGTGTTAAACGCGAATATGGTAAAACTGATATTGACTATGACACAAATAGCAAGTTATTTGCAGGATGCACTAAAAAACAAGCTTGGATGAGTCATACTTTTTATGTTGACAAATTACCTGCAGGTTTTGAATCAATTGCTTCAAGTGAAAATACCCCATATGTTGCAATGCAAGATGTTAAACGCAAGATGTATGCAGTGCAATTCCACCCTGAAGTTAACCATACTTTATTTGGCAAAAAGATGATCCAAAACTTCTTATATAATATTGCAAACCTTAAAAAAGATTGGACAATGGATTCATTTGTTCAAGATAAAATTGCAGAAATTAAAAAAGAAGTTGGCGATAAAAAAGTTATCGTTGCATTATCTGGTGGTGTAGATTCATCAGTTGCTGCATTGTTAGTGCATAAGGCTGTTGGTAAGCAATTAACTGCAATCTTTGTAGATCATGGTTTATTGCGCAAAAATGAAGCTGAAGATGTTATGAAACACTATGGTGAAGCTTTTGATATGAATATTATTAAAGTTGATGCCAAAGAGCGTTTCTTGAAAAAACTAAAAGGTGTAACTGAACCTGAAAAGAAACGTAAGATTATTGGTGCTGAATTTATTCATGTTTTTGATGAAGAAGCTAAAAAATTAGGTGATATTGATTACTTAGTTCAAGGAACGATCTATCCAGATGTTGTTGAATCAGGTACTGCGACTTCTGCCACTATTAAGAGCCACCATAATGTTGGAGGATTGCCAAAAGATATTGACTTTAAGTTAATTGAACCATTGCGCTATTTATTTAAAGATGAAGTGCGCGAAGTTGGTGAACAATTAGGTATTCCACATAAGATGGTTTGGAGACAACCATTCCCAGGACCTGGGTTAGCAATTAGAATTTTAGGTGAAGTTACAGAACCTAAGTTAGATAAGTTGCGTGAAGCAGATTACATTTTTAGAGATGAAATTGACAAAGCTGGTTTATCTGAAAAGATTTGGCAATATTTTGCTGTACTTCCTGGCATTAGATCAGTTGGCGTTATGGGGGATGAAAGAACTTATAGCGATGCAATTGGATTGCGTGCAGTTACTTCAAAAGATGCAATGACAACTGATTGGGCACATATTCCATATGAAGTATTAGATGAAGTTTCTCGTAGAATTGTAAATGAAGTTCCAGGGGTTAATAGAATAATTTATGATATAACTAGTAAGCCACCTGCAACTATTGAATGGGAATAAAACAAAAAAGTTCTTGAATTTTGCTCAAGAACTTTTTTATTATGCCCCGGAAAAGATTCGAACTTTCACTTAGTCACCTAAACAGCGACCTGAACGCTGCGCGTCTGCCAATTCCGCCACCAGGGCAAATATTCCTCTTCTATCATACCAAATTTTTGATAAAATAAACATGTTAATAATGAAGTTGTCAAAGATATAGGGATATAAGGATGAAGACAGAAATATCAGATAATATTTTACAAAAAGTTATCAAGAAAAGGGTATCTAATACAAACAAGAATGATTATGGACGCTTACTATTAATTGGCGGAAATAACTATTATGGTGGGGCAATCATCATGTCAAGTGAAGCAGCAATTAATGCAGGAGCTGGATTAACTGCTGTTGCAACACACTCAGTTAATTTAACTGCATTACATAGTCGTAATCCAGAAGCGATGTATTTTGACTGGCATGATCATAAATTAGCGCAACTAATCAGTCAAATGGATGTTATTGTAGTAGGTTCTGGAATGGGGCTAGACAAGACAGCTTGTGAGTTATTAAAAATCTTGCGTGATAATGTCACTAAAAAACAAAGTGTGGTAATTGATGCTTCAGCAATTGATTTAATTGCACAATATCATGAATTATTGCCAATTAACGCCAAAAAAATAATTTTCACACCTCATCAAATGGAATGGGAACGCTTAAGTCAAATCAGAATTCCTTATCAAAATGATAGTGCTAATCAAGAAGCATTGGACGTGATAGTTCCAAATAAAAATGCAATTTTAGTTTTAAAATCAAATCATACTAAGATTTATGATCAAAATGGAAATATTTTTGTTAATCCATTAGGCAATCCTGGAATGGCAACTGGCGGGATGGGTGATACATTAGCTGGGATCATTGGTGCATTTTTGGGACAATTTGAAGTTGATTTAGAAACAGTTTCAGCAAGTGTTTATTTACATTCACTTGCAGGTGACATTATTGCAAAGACTGACTATGTCGTTCGTCCAACAAAAATTAGTGCAATCTTACCGAAATTAATGAAACAGTATCAAGCACAAAATTAAAGAAGGAAAATCTATGTTTAAAAATAAAACTACAAAAATATTTTTTAGCTTAGTATTTATATTTAATTTAATGATGATATGCACACAAAATGCATTTGCAAGTATTAATAACTATCAAAACCAAGCTGTAAATATTCAATCAAAATCTTCTATTGCAATTGATGCAAATAGTGGACAAGTTTTATATGCAGCTAATGCCAATAAGTCACTGCCAATTGCTTCAATGACTAAACTAGTTACTGTTTATTTAACTTTGCAAGCGATTAAACAAGGCAGACTATCTTGGTATGAAAAAGTAACCCCTGATTCGGATGCGGTAAAAGTAAGTCAAAATACCGACTTTTCAAATGTTCCATTATATAAAAACCACAAATATACAATTCAGCAATTATACCAGGCAACCTTAATTGAATCTGCTAATGGTGCAGCAATGACTTTAGCCAAAGCAATTGCTGGTAGTCAGATAATTTTCGTGAATCAAATGCGCTCTCAACTAAAAAAATGGGGTATCAATGACGCAAAAATTTATACCACTGATGGCTTGCCTAATGGCACTTCTGGCAGCCAAAGCTATCCTGGTATTAGTAAAAAAGCTGAAAATGAAATGTCTGCAAATGATATGGCTATTGTTGGTCAAAATTTATTGAAAAATTCCCCTGAAGTTTTACAAACAACAAAAATCCCTACTAAAAATTTTGTTGATGGTGCTAAAATAACTCCTATGAATAATTGGAATTGGATGTTAAAGGGTTTAAAACAAGCAAGTAAATATACTGTTGATGGGCTAAAAACAGGTACAACTGATGCTGCAGGGGCATGTTTTATTGGTACTGCATTAATAAATAATCGTCGAATAATTACAGTTGTAATGGGAGCAAAACACGCAGATGGAAATGATCCATCACGCTTTGTTCAAACCGAAAGATTATTAGATTTTATTAATCATAATTATGCTTTATATCAATTAAATAAAAATACTAGTTTTTCAGGATTAACTACAATTTCTGTTCCAGATGGCAAACAAACAAGTGCTAATTTAGTTATGAAAAAAAATAATAATATTTGGATCAGACATGGAGAAAATTTAACTGCTATTTTTTCTAAAAAAGCATTATCTGCTCCATTGATTAAAGGACAAACAGTTGGACAATACCAGCTAAAATTGAATAAAAAAGCAATTCCAACTATTAGTAATAAAAGTTTAACAGTTGCTGCAACTGTTAAAACTAATATTCAAAAAGCTAATATTTTTGTTCGTTTGTGGCACTGGATATTTGGATAAAATTTAATATTGGTAATCTTTTATACTATAATAACTTTATTCTAATGTAATTGGAGTAATTAACATATGGAAAAAGATTGAGTATTCTAGCTTTCAAAGTTATGTCGTGATTTATGTTTAGTTTTTAATATTGCCAGTTATTTTTGGTTCACATTATAATTAGATATTACATTGTATAGACAATAAAAAGGAGAATATCATGCTTTCTGCAACTATTACAAAATGGGGAAACTCGCAAGGTTTTCGTTTAAACCAAGCATTAATGAATGCTTTAAATATTAAGACTGGTGATAAAGTTTCTATTGAAATAGAAGGGAATAGTCTAATTGTTAAAAAACAAACTGAACCAAAAGCTTTAACTTTTGCGCAATTATTCAAAGATTATAATGGAGAAGAATTTGATACCCAAATTGTTATTCCAGACAGAATAGAAAACGAAAAATGGTAAAACAAGGCTCCATTTTTTTATTAAATTTAAATCCAAAACAAGGAATAAACTACCAGTAACCGAAAAGGGGCAAATTGATTTTGCTTATATGGAAAAATACATTAAAGCAATGCAAAAAGTGGCAATTAAAGATGTAGTGAAATATAAAGATAAATTGATAGCAACAACTAAGAAAGTTGTTAATGAAGGTAAGTTAGGATCAAGTTGCTTAAATTCAATACCTGCACCGTGATTATTGCTAAATAGGTTATTGCTTCATTCATCATTTAATATAATCTCTTGAACATTATTTTAAGTGATGTTCACGTTTGTATCTATTAACTATTGCTCTAATTATATCGGCAATTCCCATAATTGCTCCTTTCAAATTAGCAAAAAAACTTTGCAACTAAATTTAATTTATCACAAACTTATGTAAATCAGCTTATTAGTGGTATTAAGCGCGGTCGTAAAGCAAGAGAATGGAGAGAAAAAATCTCAAAATATGCAGGAGCTGAACAGTAATGAAATTACGTGGATCTAAAAATAACTTTAGCAAATTTGCTAAGCACTATGATGAAGTTAGAGATGAAGTTAAGTATCTAGTTCATATTAAAAATATGGATTATTTAGTTACTAATGATAAGCCTATATTTCACAGCTATCATGATTTTGAAAAACTAAATTCAATTGCAAATAAAATTAGTAACATTGCATAAAGTTATGGAATTACTATAAGCCACAATGTAACTTATCTCCCATCAAATAGAAAATGGTCATTGATAAGAACCAGAATTTATTCTAGCAAACTAAATGTTTTGGGAGAGTGGTCTGTTAATACTGATGATGATCCAAGAAGAACTGCTTTAGAAGTTGAAATTGAATTATGGGACGGAAAATTAGAGTTTTAGATTAAAAAGTAAGGAAGTGGTAATAAATAATGACTCAAAACATTGTACGAGAAAGCAATTCTAGCGTTAAGTTGACTATAAAAGACAATCAAACCCAATCAACCTCATTAACAACTATACAAGCTTTGCTGAAATACTTAATCAAAAGGTTAAAAAGCGTGCTTTAAGTTTGAATGACGCTTTAGCAAAAAGACTTTAACGAATTTCTAAAAATTAAATATTAGAGTTTTAGACTCCGTTCTTAATTACAAAAAAGAATGGGGTCTTTTTATTTATAGAAAGGAAAAAATTATGGCTGAAACACTTAATAAGAAAAATAATCTTCTATATACTAAAAAACAAATCAAACAAGCAGAACAAGGTTCAATTGTTGAATTAGCCGAAAAGGCAGGTATAGCTCTAAACCAAACAGTAAGACGACAATAAATATAAAGCAAAAAAAAGAAGCATATACCACTTTCAGTACATGCTAGGGAACTAATCGATCTCTAATGCATAATCAAGTATTTGTTTTACCAACAATAAATCCTCTGGTCTTAATGTATCTACTATTCGCATTGATGTAATTCGCTTTAGTGAAAAACTATGTATCTGCGTTGCATTAACTCGTCCATAGATTTTATATCCATTTAATGGAACATATCCTTCAAAATCATTACCATGAGAAGTTATTGGGCAAACAATTATATATGCAGTTTTCTGATTATAAAAATTAGATGACACCACTACTGCGGGGTGTTCTCCTCGCATTTCATTAGCAATTGAAGGTGAAAAATTAATCCATACAATATCACCTTGTTTAATTTTCATCATCAAACTCCTTAACAGATTCTATTTCAAAACTTTCATTATCATCAGCTGGTACAAATTTGTGAGAACTTTTAAAAGGATTTGAAATTTTAGGGGCTAGTATAATCGCTCCACTTTTAGCTTTAGTTATAACATATTCTTGATTTGCAGCAGGTGATAATTCTGCTGGAATGGAGATCATGATAGAGTTTCCTACTTTTCTTGTTTTAGAATTTAACATAATACCTCACCTCTAACTTAATTATACAAAGTATAACTCAATTTAACAAAATTTAAAAATATTATGAAACATAAACGACCTCCCCACACAAAATTAAAAATTAGGTAATCCAAGAGCAATTCAATGTACAAACCAAAGAGATTAAATCTAAAACATCTTCCAAAAAGAATTAGCTAAACAAGCGTTTTTGAGAAAACGAGGACTTAAACGAGAATAATTTAAAGCAAAAAAAAGAAGCACACATCGCTTTCCATGTGTGCCGCTCTATTAGGTAAAAAAACAGAACCAAAGATTTATTAATCGGTTATAACAGACTAACCAAAGATATGATAAAAAATTTGAAAATTCATCTACTAAAGAGCGATCAAAAGTTGATACTTCGATGTTTACAGAAATTATAGACAATTTGCACAAACAAACTGATCGAAAATATTTAAATTGGGACATAACTTATGGCTTCGTGTATCTATTTTAGGAAATAGAACTTATGTAGTGTCTGGTAATAATGTAATTTATACTATGTATTCATCAGCTGGGATGTTTGTAAATGGTAAAAGCCTAACTCCAACTGGTACTTATCATGTCCAGGCAGAACGTGGTAAGCAATTCTATATTGCTTCAGAAGCTGCTGGTGGTAATTGGTATGTATCATGGAAAGATCATGGAGTATATTTATTCCATTCAACAGTTATTACAACAGGTGGACGTTATAATTTAACAGAGGCTGCTAAGTTAGGTAAACAACCTGCTTCTCATGGGTGCATTAGATTAACAGTGTCTGATGCTAAATGGTTTTACGATCAATTACCAGTAAGGACTAAGGTTATAATTGAAAATAATCAAATTTATTAGCATAGCATAGTAATACCTGTTATAATACAGAATTGTCAGAAGTAGTAATTTGAATTGCTTTTTTAGCGAGTCTATGTTGGTGTAAGATAGATAAAGCAAACAAATGAAGGCGTGTTTGACATCAAAAAATGTAAATAACAAAGCGGATGAATCTCATCAATTAGAGTGGTACCGCGGGTAATATGCTCGCCTCTTTTTCTAGAAAAAATAGAAGAAGAGGCGTTTTATTTTGAGGTGAAAAAATGGATTTTAAACAACAAGTAGTAGATGCAATTACTCAGCAAATAGATTTTCCTGAAGATCAGGTTGCTAAGTTAATTGAACGTCCTAAAAATGAAAAATTAGGTGATTATGCTTTTCCAACTTTTATATTGGCAAAACAAGAACGTAAATCACCAGTAGTAATTGCAAGTGAAATTGCAGAAAAAATTCATGATACGAATTTTTCTAAAATTACTGCAGTAGGTCCGTATGTTAACTTTTCAATTAATCATAATGAATTAATTGCTTCTACATTATTAGAAGTTATGAATGAAAAAACAAGCTATGGTCACCAAAAATTGGGTTCGGGTAATGTTCCAATTGATATGTCTAGTCCTAATATTGCAAAACCTATGTCTATGGGACATTTGAGATCTACTGTGATAGGTAATTCTATTGCAGAGATTTTGACTAAAGTTGGATATCATCCAATTAAAATTAATTATTTAGGAGACTATGGTACTCAATTTGGTAAGTTAATCGTAGCCTATAAGTTATGGGGCGATGAAGATCAAGTCAAAAAAGATCCAATTAATACATTATTGAAACTATATGTTAAATTTCATAAAGAAGCAGAAACTAACCCTGAATTAGATGACGAAGCGCGCGCTTGGTTTAAAAAACTTGAAGAAGGTAATAGTGAAGCAAAAGAATTATGGAAGTGGTTTAGGGATGCATCTTTAAAAGAATTTAATCGCATTTATGATGAACTGGGTATTAAGTTTGATTCATATGATGGAGAAAGTTTCTTTAATGATAAAATGCAGCCTGTAATTGATGAGTTAAAACAAAAAGGTTTATTACATGAATCACGTGGTGCACAAGTTGTTGATTTAGGCGATGATAATCCAGCCTTAATTGAAAAGTCTGATGGCACTAGTTTGTATATTACCCGTGATTTAGCTGCCGCAATTTATCGCAAACATAAATATAATTTTGTGATGTCTTTATATGTTGTAGGTAATGAACAAGCGATTCACTTTAAACAATTAAAGGGCGTTTTGAAAAAGATGGGATACAGCTGGGCAGATGATATTTATCACATCCCATTTGGCTTAATTACACATAATGGTAAAAAATTATCTACTAGAAAAGGTAATGTAGTTTTACTAGACCAAGTTTTATCTGATGCAGTTTCACTTGCCAAAGAGCAAATTGAAACTAAGAATCCAAATTTAGCTAATAAAGATCAAGTTGCACATGAAGTGGGTGTTGGTGCGGTAATTTTCCATGATTTGAAAAACGAACGTACTGATAATTTTGACTTTGATTTACAAGAAGTTGTTCGCTTTGAAGGCGATACTGGCCCTTATGTTCAATATACTAATGCACGTGCTCAAAGTGTGTTGCGTCGCGCTAAAACAAAGCCTGAAGTAAGCAATATTCAATTAGATGATGAATGGTCATTTGCGGTAGCTAAGCAAATTGCTGATTTCAAAGAAACTGTTGCTAGAGCTGCTTCAAAATTTGAACCTTCAATTATTGCAAAATATGCATTAAATTTAGCTAAGAAGTTTAATAAATATTATGCAAATGTCAAAATATTGGTTGATGATGAAAACTTACCTGCAAGACTAGCATTAGTTGAATCAACTTCAATTGTTTTGACTGAAAGTTTGCGTTTATTAGGGGTAAAAGCTCCAAAAGAAATGTAATTTTTGTAGAAAACTTGTTAATTTTGATACTAGAGAGTAAAATACTCATGTGTTAAAAAAAACTAGGAGGTATTTTTTAATGGCATATTTTGTAAATGGTAACGAAATTCTTAAAGCTGCTCGTGAACATCACTATGCTGTTGGTGCATACAACACTAACAACCTTGAATGGACTCGTGCATTGATTAAGGGTGCTAAGGAAACTAGAACTCCATTATTGATTCAAGTTTCAACTGGTGCTGCTAAATACATGGGTGGCTACAAGACTGTTAAAGATCTAGTTCTTAATGAAATGGACAACATGGACATGGATGTTCCTGTAATTATGAACTTAGATCATGGTGATTTTGAATCAGCTAAAGAATGTATCGCATTAGGTTATTCATCAGTTATGTTTGATGGACATAAATTGCCAACTGACGAAAACTTAGCTAAGACTAAGGAAATCGTTAAATTAGCTCACGAAAGAGGAATCTCTGTTGAAGCTGAAATTGGTAAAATTGGTGAAAACCAAGGTGCTGAAGGTGGAGAATTAGCAACTGTTGAAGATGCTAAAGCCTTTGTTGCTGCTGGTGTTGACAAGTTAGCTGCTGGTATTGGTAATATTCATGGTGTGTACCCAGCTGATTGGCAAGGTTTGAACTTCACTCGTTTGAAAGAAATTGCTGATGCAGTTAACGTACCATTGGTATTACATGGTGGTTCTGGTATTCCTCAAGACCAAATTGAAAAAGCTATTCAATTAGGTGTTGCTAAGATTAACATCAATACTGAATTCCAATTAGCATTCCAAGAAGCTACTCGTCAATACATTTTAGACGAAAAAGACTTGGATAAAGCTAACAAGGGTTATGACCCTCGTAAGTTGTTAAGAGCTGGTACAGATGCAATTACTGACAAGATGAAACAAATGATTTCTTGGATGGGAACTGCTCCTATTGACTCAAAAGATTCAGCTGTTAAATTTGATGAAGCTTCATTAAACGAAGAATAATCTAATTATTTAAAATGCTTAGGATACTCTGCCTATATGCAGGGTATTTTTTTATTATCTAATTGACATCGCTTACAAAAAACTTTTAAATTAATAATGGTAATTATTACAATTTAATCTAAATAATACGAGGAACTAGATAATGAAATATCACCAGATAAATCAAGAAGATATTAAAACTTTAAGTAATTATATTTCTGATTCAAAGCGGTTTATTACTGAGCCAACAGCTCATTGGGATCATGATCAACTTAAAACTACTAAAGCAATGCCTGACTTAGTTATCCAACCAATAACTAACAAAGAAGTTGAACAAGTTATGAAATATGCTAGTGACTATAATATTCCAATTGTACCAAGAGGAAATTCAACTGGCTTAATGGGCAATAATCTAACAATTGATGGTGGTATTTCACTTGATATGGTTAAAATGAATAAAATTTTAGACTATGATCCAGATAGTTTAACAATGACTGTTCAAGCAGGAGTCAGATTAAAAGATATTGAAGATTATTTAGCTGATAAACCATTTACTTATATGCCAGCTCCTGCAATGCATTGGGCTTCAATTGGTGGTAATGTTGCAACTAATGCAGGTGGATTAAAAGCAGTTAAATATGGTGTTACTAGAGAACATATTCGTGAATTAAAAGTAGTTTTAACTGATGGAAAGTTATATAAATTTGGTGCTAAAGCAGTAAAATCGTCATCTGGATATTCGCTAAAAGATTTAATTATTGGCTCTGAAGGTACACTTGCTGCAATAGTAGAAGTTACAATTAGACTTTATCCTAAATTTAAGAATTCAATTAATGCAATTATTCCATTTCCTACTTTAGATGATGCAATTAAATCAGTTCCAGCTATCTTAGCTTCTGGCGTAGTTCCTACTACAGTTGAATTTATGGGTCGAAAAATTATTAACTTATGGGAAAAATACTTTGATGATAAATTCCCTATTGAATCAGGCAATGGTTTTATTATTTTAGGTTTTGATGCTTTTACTAAAGCTGAACTTGATGCAGAATTAAAACAGACGCTAAAATCAGTAAAAAAATTCAATGCAATGAATGCAACTGTTTTAAATGCCGATTCTGAGGAAGCAAAGAAAATTTGGAAATGTCGTGAAGAATTACTTCTTGCAATTCAAAAATCTACCCCTCAAGTAGATGAAGTTGATATTTGTGTACCAATTAGTCATATACCTGATGTGTTGCATCGTATTAACGAACTTGAAGAGCAAGTAAGTATGAGAATTCCTAGCTTTGGTCATGCAGGAGATGGTAATATTCATATTTATCTTTGCATGGATGATATGAGTGAAGTTGAGTACAAACAAAAAAGTGAACAAGTTATCACTGAATTATATAGGACTGCTAAATCATTAGATGGAAATATGTCAGGAGAACATGGTATAGGCTATGTGAGACAACCTTGGTTTGAAGAATATTATGGGAAAGATTATGCAAAGTTGCTAAGAAAAATCAAAAAAGTATTTGATCCTAACTTTATTTTGAACCCAGATAAGATTTTCCCATCTGAAGATAATAAATAGTTAAAATAAATGCTGGTAAAATGAATTATCAGCTTTTTGTTTTGTGATTTTTAGATAAAGAAATAGTTTTTCTATCAAAAGAAAATGGTTCAATAAAAGACAGTTGGTATGCAGTTAACTGCAGCTTTTCCCCATTAAATTTTGGATTATATAAAGGATCACCAATTATTGGTAAGTCAATAGCTGCCAAATGGACTCTGATTTGATGAGTACGTCCAGTTTCTAGAGTTAATTTATATGTAGTAACTAAATCAGTTCGCTCAATTAATTCATAATGTGTTACAGCATGTTTTCCAGATGATGTAATCATTCTTTTTCTTGGATCGTTTGGATCTTGTCCAATAGGTTGATTAATCACGCCTTTAATAGGCATATCAAGCTTAGTTTTTACTTTTGCAAAATAGTGTCTTTGCAAGGTTTTATCAGTTAATTCTTTATTTAAAATAGGTACTACTGCGGGATTTTTAGCAATTAGTAATAAGCCACTAGTTAACATATCTAGTCTATGGACAATATAAGGTGAATAACCTAAATATAAGGCTACATCATTTAATGCAGTATTAGTTTCGTTTAAATTAGGGTGCGTTTTTTGACCAGAGGGTTTATTAATTATGATGATATTGTCATCTTCATAAACTATCTCTGGCAGATGGTTACTTGGTGAATATTTTTGTTGATTAGATTCTACATGAGTTAAGTTAATAGTAATTTGGTCATTTGGATTAACCAATTCATTAAAATTAAGGTAGCGATTGTTAATTAAAATATTTTTTTCTATTCGCAAATAATGTCTCCACTTTCTAGAGATGAGTAAGTTTTTAATTAATTGTTTGACTGAAATAGGTTGTTTATTTGGATAAGTTAATTTAAATTGATATGAATTCATAATAAATCTTAAAATGATACATTTTATAAAATAGACATGATATTGTGTGATAAAATCATTATATTATTTTAGTAAGGGAGCAAATATATGCCACTAAGAACCGAGCCTTGGGATCATCGTGTCTGTGAAGCTATGAAGCAATTTAATCATCGTTTTCAAATTATTAGATGGTTAATTTTGCTAGTTCTTAGCTTAGCTTTAGTTACTTGTACTTATTATACTATTAAAGTTAAGACTTCAAATATAGCTAATTTAAAAGCTGCTTTATCTACAACTACGACAATATATGATGATAAAAATCAAAAAGCAGGAGAGTTATATTCGCAAAAAGGAACTTTTGTAAATTTGAATCAAATTTCTCCTAATATGCAAAATGCAGTAATTTCCACGGAAGATCGAACTTTTTATACAAATCCTGGCTTTAGTATTAAAGGGATGGCGCGAGCTGCACTTGGATTAATCATTCATCATGGAGATATCTCTGGGGGAGGTTCTACTTTAACTCAGCAGTTAGCCAAAAATGCATTATTAACTCAAAAACAAACTTTTTCTAGAAAGTTAGAAGAATTGTTTTTTGCAATTGAAATAAATCATGTGTATTCAAAAAGAGATATCTTAACAATGTATTTAAATAATGCTTACTTTGGCAATGGTGTCTGGGGAGTGCAGGATGCATCACATAAGTATTTTGGCGAAGATGCAAGTGAGTTAACTCCAAGTCAAGCTGCCACACTGGCAGGGATGCTAAAAAGTCCAAGTTATTATAATCCAATTGATCATATGACTAATGCTCTGCAGCGTAGAAATGTAGTTTTGCAGTTAATGGTTGACAATCGTAAACTTTCACAAAATAGCGCAGATGTTAATAAAAAAGTAGGTTTAAATTTAAAAGATAACTTTACCCAAGAAAATGGTTATCGCTATCCATATTTTTTTGATGCAGTCGTTAATGAAGCAATTAATCGTTATGGATTAAGTGAAGAAGATGTCATGAATAAAGGCTTAAAGATTTACACCACCCTAAATCCTGATTATCAAAGACAGATGCAGCTTAGTTTTGAAACGACTCAAAATTTTCCATTAGCTTCTGCTGATGGCACTGAAGTTCAAGGTGCTAGCGTTGCAATGGATCCTAAAACTGGAGCTGTAAGAGCAGTAGTTGGAGGGTGCGGGAAGCATGTGTTTAGAGGATATAATCGTGCAACTCAAATGAAAAGACAACCAGGATCATCAATGAAGCCACTTGCTGTTTATTCACCTGCCTTGCAAAATGGATTTCATTATGATTCGATGCTATCAAATCGATTACAAAAATTTGGAAAAAATGGTTATGAACCGCATAATGTGGATAACTTATACTCTAACGAAATTCCAATGTATACTGCAGTTGCCCAAAGTAAAAATGTGCCAGCCGTTTGGTTATTGGACAAAATCGGTGTAAATAAAGGTGTTCAATCTGTTCAAAACTTTGGCATTACGGTGAACAAAAAAGATCGAAATTTAGCTTTAGCACTAGGTGGCTTATCCACAGGTGTTTCACCACTTCAAATGGCACGTGCATATTGTGCTTTTGATAATAATGGTAACTTGCCAAATAATGAATACTTTATTACTAAAATTACTGATGCAAGTGGCAATGTCATTGCAAGTAATCAAAATCCAGGCTCACATCGAATTATTACGACTAATACGGCTAAGGAAATGACCTCAATGCTTTTAGGAGTTTTTACTAATGGTACTGCTGTGTCAGCTCAGCCTTCTGGATATCAAGTCGCAGGAAAGACTGGTTCAACTGAAGTACCTAATAGTTATGGCTATGGCACTAAAGATCAATGGATCGTTGGATATACACCAGATGTTGTAGTTTCAACATGGGTTGGATTTGATAGAACAGATGAAAGCCATTTTATGCAGGGAATTTCAGAAACTGGAATTACTAGGTTGTATCGCTCTGAAATGAATGGAATTTTACCATATACAAAAGGAACCCAGTTTAAAGAGAAACCAGCTCAAAGCATTTCTCAAAATAATGGTTCAAATAATGATTGGCTTTCAAATGCACAACAAAATATTCAAAATGGGTTCCAAAGTGCAGGGCAAAAAGTAAATGAATGGTATAATGATATCAAAGGCTTTTTTGGACATTAAATTTAAGGAGGAATTAAAGCCCAATGTATAATATTAATGAAACAGCTAAGAAGTTGGCATCAGATTTTAAAGATACAAAAGAATTTAAAGACTTACAAGCTGCTCTTGAAGATGTGAAAAAAGATGCTACTAGTAATGCACTTTATCATGAAATGAATAATTTACAAGGTCAAATCATGGAAGCACAACAACATGGTCGTGATTTAACTGCGGATATGCGCACTAAATACGAAGATCTAAATAAGAAATTACAAGACAATGATAAAATGAAGACTTTGATTCAAGCGGAAGAAAAAGTTTATTCAAAACTTGATGAAGTTCAAAAAACTCTAACTAAGCCTATGGCTGATTTGTATGAAAAGTTAAGAGACAATAAATAATATGAAATTTCTGCACATTGCTGATGCACATCTAGATAGTCCATTTGCTGGGCTATCTTTTTTATCATCTAAAACCTATCACGAAATCCATAATGCCGCAAATAGCTCATTTAAAAAATTAGTTGATTTTGCTATAAAAAATAATGTTGATCTAGTTTTAATTGCTGGTGATACTTTTGATAGCAATCATCCAAGCCCTAAAAGCCAACTGTTTTTTTCAAAACAAATAAAACGTTTGACTGATGAAAAAATTCAAGTTGTAATGATCTTTGGTAATCATGACTTTATGAAAATAGATGATTTATTGATCGAAAAAAGTCCATATTTTAAATTACTAGGCAATAATGAAAAAGTAGAACAAAGTTTATTTGAAACAAAAAATGGTTTTAAATATTTAGTTAATGGCTTTTCATATGCACATAATCATATTAAAGAGGATAAAATTCCAGAATTTATTCCCAAAAATTCTAAATTATTCACATTTGGATTGATGCATTCTGGGGAAAAGATGTCAATTTCAAATAATGATTATGCCCCTTTTACAATAGATGAATTGCGACATTTAAATTATGATTATTTTGCTTTAGGTCATATCCATAAAAGACAGATTTTAAATCAACTACCTTTGATTGCCTATAGTGGTAATATACAAGGTCGTCATATCAATGAATTAGGTCGAAAAGGTGCATATTTTGGACAAATAGATGCCCAAAATAAAGTTGAGTTAAAATTTATTCCTACAAGTCCTATTATTTGGAGTGTTGTAGAAGTTGATATACTAAATTCAATTTCTAAAAGTGATTTGAAAAAATTATTGGTTCAAAATATTAATAAAAATTTATCACAAGAATCATTTGTATGTTTAAAGATAAATCATGCTCAAAATTTAACTGTTGAAGAAAGTGAATTGGTAAAAGATACCGACTTTTGGCAAGTATTATCTAGTGAATTAAAATATAATTCAACTATTGTAGATGCAAGATTGCAAGCTTCAAAACAAATTATTTTAAATAAAACAGATCAAGCTATTTTAACTAAAGCTACTAATGAGGTATTTGAGATAAATAGTTTTAATAAAAACACAATTGATCTAGCTAAAAAGTCTGATTATTTAAAAAAAATGTTTCAAGATCCAGCTTTTTTAAAGCAAATAAGACAGTATACACAAGTTAAATTAAGTCAAAAATTGAAAGGATTACAAGATGAAACTGAAACAAATTAATATTATCAATTTTGGTCAGCTTTCAAATGTGACTTTTGATTTACCAAGTGAGCAACTCAATGTGTTTTATGGGGCAAATGAAGCTGGGAAAAGTACTACTGTAGCTTTTATTAAGCAGATATTATTTGGTTTTCACTTGAAAAATAAAAAATCAGCCTTTTTTGAAGATTATGTTCCTTTATCAAAAAAATTTCCAATGGGTGGAGAACTATTATTTGTGGATAGTTCAGGGGATAAGTTTTTGCTTCATCGAGTATGGTCTAAAGGAGATGAATCTAAAAAAGGCACATTAACTGTAAAATTAAATGGACAATTAGTTCCAGAAAACTTATTTTTTGATAAGATTAAAGATATTAATGGTAGTTTTTATGCTGATAGTTTTATTTTTAACCAAGATATGCTGGGACATATTTCTGAATTATCCCAACAAGAATTGTTAGAACAAATATATTATTTAGGGATGGCTCAAAGTAATAAGTTACTGGATTATCGCGACCAATTTAATAAACAAGCAGATGGGTTATTTAAAAAAACTGGGCGAAAACCTGAAGTTAATCAATTATTAGCAAAAGCTTATGAACAACAAAATAATTTGAATCAAAATCTAGAACAATTTGATCAATATCGCCAAATATCAGCAAATAAACTTCAAGAACAAAATACCTTAGCGAAATTAATAAAAAATAGAGATACAATTCAAAATGAACTTGCCAAGAATGGAAAATTGCAATCAAAGTTAATTAATTATAAAAAGTGGTTGCAGTTAAAAGAAACTATTAAAAATATCAACTTTAATGCAAAGGATTATCAAAGAGCTCAAAATATTAATGCACAAATTAATAATTTGGATAAACAGAAAAAAGAAGTTGAAGAAAAATTATCAAAGATAAAATTAGATGACTCACAGAGTATACAAAAGAAAAATATTGTTAATCAGAAGGCTCAAATTTTACAAAATCACAGTGATTTATTGCAAAGAACTGAAGAATTAAAACAATTACAATTAGAGCAACAAGAAATAAAAAAATTGAACAGTAGTATCCCATTAATTGCACAATTTACAGATGATCAAATTGCTAAGTTGAAATCAGATTATACAATTTTAAAATTACCTATTGAACAACCTGCTGCAACAGACAATCGAATAGGAATATATTTAGGAGCAATTTTAATTATTGTTGGAATTTTATTATTGACAGCAACTCCTTTGAGTATTTTGTTAGTTATAGCAGGTGTTGTCAGTTTAGGATACGGATTTATTAGTAATAATAAAAACAAACAAAAAGTTCAAAATTATAATAAACAAATTAAGCAACATCAACAAAAATTAGCTGAATATCAAGAAAACTATCGCTTAAATATTAATGATGATGTAAATGTAATTTTGCAACAAGCACAGCAATATCGTTTAAAATTATATGCTGTTAAAAATAAATCAGCACAGGTAGGCCAACTAAAAGCTAATGAACAAAATTATATTAGTGAAGTAGAAAATATTATTGAAAAGCCAATAGACTATAATTTGTTGATCAACATAATTGACCAATTTACTTTAGAGTTAGATCAAGATAAATCTCAAAGAAATTCATATAATTATTTACAAGATCAATTGAAGCAAATATCATTGGAATTAAAACAAGTGCAATTGCAATTAAAGACAATTTTAGTTGCAAATAATGTTGAAAATCTGAAGGAATATGAGGAAAACTATCAAGATTATTTAAATCAAGTAAAGCAAAAAACACAGTTAACAGCTTTAAAAGATAATATTGGAACTGACTTTGCAAAAATGCAGGAATATAATACAAACCCTAATCAAATTAATGATTATTCAAAAAATCTACAAAAAAAATTGGAAAGTTTAAATACAGATATTACAAAAAGAACTAAAATAGAAGCAGAGTATGAGTTAGAATTAAAGCAATTAGCAGATTCTGATATTGTATTTGATAATCAACAGGATTTAGCAAAATCGCAAGCAATGCTAGTAAATAGTGTGTCTGAATATTTAAGTAATTTGTTTGCAGCAAAAGTTATTTCTCGTACACTAGATCTAGCATCTAATGAGAGATTCCCTAAAATGTTAAGTGCTGCAAATGATTTCTTTAGTTTATTGACTGGAAATATATATAATGGCTTAAAATTAGATAAGAAGTTATATGCGATTAAAAATGATGGAAAAAAAGTGGAAGTAAAATATTTATCTCGTGGTACGTCAGAGCAATTGTACTTTGCATTAAAATTAGCTTTTGCGCAACAAATCCAAGATGAAATTAATTTGCCAATTTTGATTGATGATTCTTTTGTTAATTTTGATGCACAGCGAATAGGATATATCGAAAAATTATTAGAAAAAATATCAAAGGAAAATCAAATTATAATATTTACCGCCCAAAAAGCTTTAGCAGCTAGCTTGACTGCCAATCCCGTAATTTTTTAAAAAAGAGGAGTAATCATGCTAAAACATTTATGCGATTACAATTATGAAGAAGAATTTGATCTTGTATTATTAGTTAGCAATTCGCAATTAAGACGCAATAAAAAGGATAAGCTTTTTTTGACATTACAATTAAGTGATAGTACTCAAAGTATTAGAGGGCATTATTGGAATGCTTCTGAAAATGACGCATTAAAATTTGAAGCTGGAACACTAGTTGAAATTGATGGTAAAAAAGAAGAATATCAAGGTCGCACTCAAATTAAGATATATAATATTCGTCCAGTTGGTTTTAATGAAGGGTATGATTTAAAAGAATTTATTAAACAAGCCCCTGAAACTGAGATAACTATGGAGCATGAAATCAGTAAATATATTGAAAAAATAGAAAATAAAACGTGGCAAGATATTGTAAAGTATTTATTGCATAAATGGCATGATCGCTTTTTTGAATATCCTGCTGGTAAATCTAATCATCATGCAGTAAAAGGTGGCTTAGCATATCATACTGTGTCAATGCTTAGGGATGCAAAAGCAATTGTCCAAAATTATCCACAGTTAAATCCAAGTCTTTTGTATGCTGGATGTATTTTGCATGATATGGGAAAAGTTCTAGAATTATCTGGATCTGTATCAACTCAATATACAACTGAAGGTAATTTAATAGGGCATTTGGTAATTATTGATGAGCAAATTGTTCTAGCAGCAACTGCATTGCATTTTGATTTGGAACAAGAAGATTTATTATTGCTTAGACATCTGGTTTTATCTCATCATGGAAAAGGAGAATATGGGTCACCTAAAAAACCGGCAATTTTAGAGGCAGAAATATTACATCGAATTGATGATATGGATGCAATGATTTATGCGGTGACAAATGCATTGCAACATACAGAACCTGGAGAATTTACAGAGTTCATTCAATCACAAGATAATCGCAGATTTTATCATCCACTAAATGACAAGTATCTTGATGAATATCAAAAATTAGAGTAAAAAAAAAGACTTTATCACAATTGTGATAAAGCTTTTTTAGTTTGGCAATTAGTTACCAGCTATTTGTTGTCCGCCTTGTGCAGGTGATGGATTCAAGTATTGAGTTAATACGTCAGACATATCCTTATCTTTAATTGAAACATCAGCGCGCTTCAATACAGTTTGGATTACGCTGCGCATAATTTCTTGGTTACCTTCCATAGATTGATAAATTTGATTATCAAGTTCTTTTTTATGTGAGGCAAATGAACCCTTGCTTGGGTGTTTGATCATCATAATTACATGGTAACCAGCTTGAGATTTAACTGGGGTTTTAGTATATTCACCAGTCTTTAACTTAAATGCGGCAGTCTTGAAATCAGGGTCTAAAGTTTGATCTGATGAATCAAATGCAGGTAACTTACCATCTTTATTTTTAGTTGCTGTATCAGTTGAATATTTCTTAGCTAATTCTCCAAATTTAGCACCATTATCTAATTGCTTGATAATATCTTGTGCAGTTGATTCTTTTGAAACTAAGATATGTTCTACAGTAACTTTAGGTTGGTAATTCTTCCAAGCTTTTTCTTCATCGGCTTTACTGATTTTTTTGATGCTCTTTAAAGCAGCTTCAGTTAATAAGTTAGTCTTAATGTTTTGTTTAAAAGTAGATGGTGTCATTCCATTTTGTTGCAATGCAGCAGAGAATTGACTACCATATTGCTTTTTATAGGAGTTGTATTGTTTATCAACATCTTTTTGAGAAACTTTTTTACCATATTGTTCCTCTAATGCACGGTTGATAATCATACTTGCAAGTTCTGATTTACCAGCTTGGGTATTTTTCATATCCTTGTAGTAATCATCTTGAGTAATCTTACCACCCTTATAAGTAACGATAGTTGCGCTACTTGAACAAGCAGTTGCTGATACTGCGATTCCCGCAACTGCTAATACAGCGGCAGCTTTTTTCCAATATTTTTTCATATGAATAAATCTCCAAATTCTTAATTTATTACTGGTTATTAATATAGCATAAAAATCTTATTTTGGTTTGTGGATTCACAAATTAATCACCAAATCTTTACTAATCTATAAAAAAACCACCTGAATTTTACAGATGGGAAAGTTTTAGTTGCTAGTTTTTGAAATATTGTTTTCTAAACCATCAAGTTCTTTTTCAAGTATTACTGCTTTTTTATTCATTTTATTAAGTTTGCGATCAGCATATCTGCTAAAATGATCTAGACTTTTTTGAATAGCCTGTGTAGTTTTTGTACTATCATCGGCAGCAGTTTTAAAATTGTAAACTGAGTTTTTCAGTTGATTACTGGCTGTAGCAAAATTTTGGACATTTTGATTAGTTTCATCAAAGTATTCTTTTAATTCATGTTTTATGGTTTTATTGGTTTCTGGATTTTTTAAAAAGCTGACGCCAACACCAATTGCAGCACCAATTATAAAACCAAAGCTAAAATTTTTCATTATTTATTATCTTTCTTGTCTTCTTTTTTATTTTTGCCCAAAATCATTGCAAATAACTTTTTATGGTCAATTGCTTTAAATGAAGCATGTGTTACAGCATCTACAAAATCGTGTGCTTTTTCCCCTAAAGTTACATGTTGTGGAACACGCTCAATTTTGGGAGTAGGTTTCATTTGTTTAACTTCAGGTTTTTCTTCAGAAACACCAGACTCAGCATCGGTTTTAGATTCTTTATGTTCTTCATGTTCGGAAGCGTGAGTTTCAGCGTCAGTTGTAGCCATTTTAGTTGCTTTTTCAGCAGTTGATTTTTCTTCTTCAGAAGCGCCGGATTCAGCATCAGTTTTAGTTTTTACTGGCTTTGGTTGATCTGGATACATTCTTTTTTCTTCAAGTTCATGATATATATTTTTTGCACGTCCAACTGAGTCTTCAAAATTATCAATTGCGTCTCTAACATCCCCTTTAACTTTATTTCCAGTATAAGGGTTTTTAATAAATGAAAGAACACTACCACCTACAACACCAATTGCAGCACCAATTAAAAAAACATCCATAATATTTACCTCTGTTAAAAATAATTCTTAATAATATCTATATTCATTGTACCTAAAAATATTAGTTTTGAAAATTATTTCGTATGCTTGTAGCAATCGCTTCATAGTCTGCTGCTGTGTATTTGGAAGCGTTATTTCTGGTTGCTATTTTTAACCCATCATCGGCATATCTTGGAATGAAATGAATATGTGAATGCATGATAACTTGACCAGCAATTTTTCCATTATTAGTGTTAATATTCATTCCAATAATTTTAGGATTAGATGCTTTAATTGCATTAGCAATCATTGGCAAATATTGTAAAAATCTTGCAGCATCTTCTTGGCTATAATCAAAAATATTTACAATATGTTTTTTAGGTACCATTAAAGTATGACCTGGTGTAACTTGGCTTAAGTCTAAGAAAGCATAAACATCATCGTTTTCAAAGACAGGGTAGCTAGGAACCTTTTTTTCAATAATTTTACAAAATAAACAGCTTGGATCTAAATCATTCATATCAATTCCTCCATATAATATTGTTTAAGACTTATTCAAGTTCATGTTATCATAAATATGAATTTTTAAAGCAAGGAATAACACAATGACATTAAAAATAAAAAAATTGACAGGAGGCTATTTTGCTACACCTGTCATTAAAGATGTGAACTTAACCATTGAAAATGGGCAAGGAATAGGATTAATAGGTTTAAATGGTGCTGGTAAATCAACGACCATTAAACATATATTAGGATTATTACGTCCTCAAAAAGGTAGTATTAGTTTAGATAATATGCAAATAACTGAAAATCCTACAAAATTTAAAACAAAGTTAGCATATATTCCTGAAGTTCCTGTACTATATCCAGAATTGACATTAAAAGAACATATTGAATTAACAATGCTGGCATATAATTTAAATCCAGATAAGGCATGGAATAGAGCAAATGAATTATTAAGAAAATTTAAGTTAGATGATAAATTAGACTGGCTGCCAATACATTTTTCTAAAGGGATGCGTCAAAAAGTTATGATTGTTACCGCGTTTTTGGCGGATAGTGATTTATTAGTTGTTGATGAACCATTTACTGGATTAGATCCGTTATCTGTAGCAAATTTAATTAAATTATTGCAACAAGCAATTGCTGATAAAAAGATGGTATTAATGACTACACACATTTTGTCTGATGCTCAGCAAGTTGTTCAAAAATTTGCAGTATTAAATAAAGGCACAATTGAAACGATTGGAACACTTAGCGAGATCAGGCGACACTATGGTTTAAGTGAGAAAGATCCTTTTGATAAACTCTATCAAATTTTAAGTCAGGAGTAACCAAATGAATGAACTAGTAAAAAAACGACTTTCTCAAAATTTAAAAAAACAAGTACACTTTTTGACTTTAGTTTTTAATGACTTTTTTATCCTTGCAATAATATTTTTGTTTGGGGCATTAATGTTTTGGTATGCAAAAATGCTAAAACAAATTCCCAATAAAATATGGTTTTATCGCTTAATTGCTGGGATAATTATTTTTCTTCCTTTTTTATCTGGAAGATTAGCTACTTTGTTTGAAGACGCGGATAAGCAATTTTTGTTTACTAAAGACGAGGAATTAATTAAATATCTAATGCCTTTGTTGCGCTATAGTATGATTTTGCCAATAATATTGTTAGTTTTGACTAGTGCAATATTATTTCCCTTTGTAATGGTTAAAACTTCTGTTGTTTTGTCAACATATGTATCATTGATAATATTATTGATATGTGCTAAATATATTCAGTTATTGCTTAGAATGAATGGGATGTATTTCAATCATCGACGTCATTTATTAGGCTATAACTTATTAGTGTTTGTAATGGTGATATTTACATTGTATTCAAATGCAAGATATTTTACTTTATTATTGATATTAATTTTATTACCTATTTGGTACTATAATTCTATTACTAGTAATGATTTATTTGATTGGAATTACGCTATTTCATATGAAAATGCAAGAAAAAATATGATTTATAGTATTTATAGTTTATTTACTGATGTACCTGAAAAAGCCATCGTAATTAAAAGACGTAAATATTTAGACTTCTTATTACCGAGAAAATTAAATGATGAAAATGCAAATAGCTTTTTATATAGAAGAACTTTGTTACGTAATCCTGAATATATGAATTTGATAGCTAGAATGACAGTATTTGGAATATTAGTAGCTATTATTGTACAAAATCAAACTTGGGCAACTATTATGTCATGTTTGCTTATGTATTTGCTGATTTATCAACTGCTGCCTGTTGTTAATGCTTATAAAAGAAATGTTATGTATCATGTTCAACCAATCAATGTATCTGGTAAATATTTGGCTTTGATCAAAGTAATTAGATATGTCATTTTAATTGAAGTTATAATTATAGGATTTAGCTGGTTAATAATTTTTCAAAATAAGGTAATTGTGTTAGTAAATATAGCTATTTTTATCGGATTTTCGTTAATTTTGATGTTTATTTACTTACCAAACAAAATTAAAAAGATGGGAACAAGAAAATGAGATTAAGAAATAAACCTTGGGCACAAAAATTAGTTCAAGAACATCCTGAGGCTGTGTTAAACGAGCCTGATCCACAAAAAAATATAGATTGGGGTAATCGTTTTGAAAATTCATCTGCTCCATTATCAATTGAGATCGGTTCTGGTAAAGGCAAGTTTATTTGTGATTTAGCAAAAAAATACCCTAATCAAAATTTTGTGGGAATCGAATTACAAACTACAGCAGCGGGGATGATTTTGCGTAAAAAATTAGATGAAAAGTTAGATAATTTGCAAATTATGGTTGCTGATGCTGCCAATTTAGATAGTTTTTTTAAAGCTAACAGTGCTCATGTGATATACCTTAACTTTTCTGATCCTTGGCCTAAAACACGTCATGAAAAAAGAAGATTGACATATAAGAGTTTTTTAGAAAAATACAAAACTGTTTTAAAACAAAATGGTCATATTGAATTTAAAACAGATAATAGTGGCTTATTTGCATATAGTTTGCAAAGTATGAATAATTTTGGGATGATTTTTGATTTCGTAAGCTTAGATTTACATAACTCTAATATGATGGAAAATAATGTTGAAACTGAATATGAACAAAAGTTTTCTCAAAAAGGCAATCCAATATTTGCATTATATGCACATTTTGAGCATTAATATTTTTAATTAATAAATAAGCGTATATAATCAACTTGTAAAAAGTAAGTATAAGAGGTGAATATTTATGGAACAAAAATCAACTTTAACATTAGATGAATTAAAGTCTTTGATTGCAAAAGGTAGAGTAGTATTGTTATTTACTGCAACTTGGTGTGGCGATTGTCATTTTTTGGAACCGCATTTACCAGAAATTGAAAATGATTTTCCTGATATTAAATTTTATAATATAGATCGTGATGGTGCGATGGATGTTGCAAAAGAACTTGGAATTTTTGGAATTCCTAGCTTAGTTGTCTACCAAGATGGTCAAGAAATTGGTAGACTAGTTAATAAGGATCGGAAAACTAAACAAGAAGTTGAAGATTTTTTACATTCATTAAATTAAACGATTGAAGGAAAAATATGATTATTAGTATAAATAAAAAATCTTATCCAAATACAATGATTGTAATCTTGGGACAAGATGACGGACGTAGCGGTTTTATTGAAAAAGATGATGTGACTGAAGTTTTGAATGATCAAAAACATGTCATTGGTTATAACTTTTTCAATGTAGACAAATATCTAGATTATCAAAATATGCCAAATGGTAAAGTGAAGCTAGATTCAAAACAAATTGCAATTTTAAATTCTATAATTAAAAAAGCTGGATTTAAACAAGAATTGCATACACCAAAACCTACTTTAGTGTATGGTTACGTAGTAACTTGTGAACCACATCCAGATTCTGATCACTTGAAAATAACTACTGTTGATGTAGGCAAAGGTTCGAATGTACAAATTGTATGTGGAGCTCCAAATATAGCACAAGGTCAAAAAGTAGTTGTTGCTTTAAATGGAACACTGATGCCAAATGGAGTTCAAATTTGGGATGGAGAATTAAGAGGGGTTGAATCAGACGGTATGATTTGTTCAGCTCGAGAATTAAGTCTGAAACACGCACCACAAAAACGTGGAATTATGGTTTTACCTGATTCATTTGAAGTAGGAGATCCATTTGACGCTGAAAAATGTGATCAATTAATCGTTGAAGGAAAAATAACATTATAAAAGTTGTGAAAGTTTGATCTTATATGTAGATCTAACTTTTTTATATACAAAAATAACAATAGTTATTTAATAAAAAGATTGCTAGAATTATAATATTTTGATAATATTAACGAATAAATTTTAAAGGAGGGCTTATCGTGCAAGTGACGCAACTGGAAAATGCGCTGCGCCAAGATTTGTCGAACTACCCGGTTAACTTATATTCGGTAACTCAATTTTGCCAAAGCGCTAATATTGATCGTGGGATATTTTACAGGCAATTTAAAAACCTGAGTGCAGTTTATGCAGTAACTATGGAGCACAGACTTGAAAGCATTTTAACTGATCAAAAATACTCTAATTTTGGTAGTAGATTATTGGTTTTAATGAATGAAATCAAGGAAAATAGCGATTATTATTCAAATATATTTTATTTAATGAGAGGTGAATGCATATGTACACGCTTGGTTGATTCATTATATGTATCAATTAAAGACTATGCTTCAAAAAATGGACCATATGCAAAAAATACTTTAGCACGAGCTGCTAATTCAATATATTTTGCTTTATATCATTGGATAGCTCATCAATGCAAAGAAGAAATGCATACTGTTTATCAAAGCTTATTTTTCAATATTAAATTAATCGAAGAACAAAAAAAGATAACTGATCCAATAGAATGGCCGTTATAGCGAGATTTTTAGGCTACAAAAAAATTGTAGCTTTTTTTGTAAAATAATTACGAAAAAAGCTTGTCAAAAATCTGGATAAATGATATATTATTTAAGTCGCAAAAAACGATATCCAAGATATAAAACAAGAAGCTTAAAAGCCTTGAACAAGAAGTTAAAAAATAAAGAATAAAGTTCTTGACAAAGAGAAACAAAGCTAGTAATATATTTAGATGTCGTCAGTTGAAAGGCTGAGCGGCGCAAAAGATTTATCAAAAAGTTCTTGACAAGAAAGAATGAGTTATGATAAACTAATAAAGGCTTTTTACAAAGCGAGTTAGTACTTTGAAAACTGAACAAAGTTTCGCTAAATAGTGTGCGGGTGTAAGAACCCAAAACAAATAAGCGAAGTCAATTTCGCAAGCAATAAATTTGAGATAAACAAATCAAAAAAATCTAGAGCTAAAAAGCTCAAACTTTTAAAATTGAGAGTTTGATCCTGGCTCAGGACGAACGCTGGCGGCGTGCCTAATACATGCAAGTCGAGCGAGCCTGCCTATAGAAGTTCTTCGGAATGGAAATAGATACAGGCGAGCGGCGGATGGGTGAGTAACACGTGGGTAACCTGCCCTTCAGTCTGGGATACCTTTTGGAAACAGAAGCTAATACCGGATAAAAGCTTTAATCGCATGATTGAAGCTTAAAAGGCGGCGTAAGCTGTCGCTAAAGGATGGACCTGCGGAGCATTAGCTAGTTGGTAAGGTAACGGCTTACCAAGGCGATGATGCATAGCCGAGTTGAGAGACTGATCGGCCACATTGGGACTGAGACACGGCCCAAACTCCTACGGGAGGCAGCAGTAGGGAATCTTCCACAATGGACGCAAGTCTGATGGAGCAACGCCGCGTGAGTGAAGAAGGTTTTCGGATCGTAAAGCTCTGTTGTTGGTGAAGAAAGGTCAGGGGAGTAACTGCCCTTGACTTGACGGTAATCAACCAGAAAGTCACGGCTAACTACGTGCCAGCAGCCGCGGTAATACGTAGGTGGCAAGCGTTGTCCGGATTTATTGGGCGTAAAGCGAGCGCAGGCGGATTGATAAGTCTAATGTGAAAGCCTTCGGCTCAACCGAAGAATAGCATCGGAAACTGTCAATCTTGAGTGCAGAAGAGGAGAGTGGAACTCCATGTGTAGCGGTGGAATGCGTAGATATATGGAAGAACACCAGTGGCGAAGGCGGCTCTCTGGTCTGCAACTGACGCTGAGGCTCGAAAGCATGGGTAGCAAACAGGATTAGATACCCTGGTAGTCCATGCTGTAAACGATGAGTGCTAAGTGTTGGAAGGTTTCCACCTTTCAGTGCTGCAGCTAACGCATTAAGCACTCCGCCTGGGGAGTACGACCGCAAGGTTGAAACTCAAAGGAATTGACGGGGGCCCGCACAAGCGGTGGAGCATGTGGTTTAATTCGAAGCAACGCGAAGAACCTTACCAGGTCTTGACATCTAGTGTAAACCCAAGAGATTGGGCATTCCCTTCGGGGACACTAAGACAGGTGGTGCATGGCTGTCGTCAGCTCGTGTCGTGAGATGTTGGGTTAAGTCCCGCAACGAGCGCAACCCTTATTATTAGTTGCCAGCATTAAGTTGGGCACTCTAATGAGACTGCCGGTGACAAACCGGAGGAAGGCGGGGACGACGTCAAGTCATCATGCCCCTTATGACCTGGGCTACACACGTGCTACAATGGGCAGTACAACGAGAAGCGAACCTGTGAAGGTAAGCGGATCTCTGAAAGCTGTTCTCAGTTCGGACTGCAGGCTGCAACTCGCCTGCACGAAGCTGGAATCGCTAGTAATCGCGGATCAGCATGCCGCGGTGAATACGTTCCCGGGCCTTGTACACACCGCCCGTCACACCATGAGAGTCTGCAACACCCAAAGTCGGTGAGATAACCGCAAGGGATCAGCCGCCTAAGGTGGGGCAGATGATTGGGGTGAAGTCGTAACAAGGTAGCCGTAGGAGAACCTGCGGCTGGATCACCTCCTTTCTAAGGAAAAGGCAAAGGATATGGAGAGTAGCAATACTAAGAGAAGTATCCAAAGACCAGGAAGCACACTAAAGAAACTTTGTTTAGTTTTGAGAGTAGTAACTCTCAAGTTAGTACATTGAAAACTGAATAACAACGAAAAAAACCGAGACAATCAAAGAGAAAAGACCGAGAGCGTAAATAGAGAGCGATCGAACGAAAAAGTTAGGTCAAGTAGAAAAGGGCGCACGGTGAATGCCTAGGCACTATAAGGCGAAGAAGGACGTGACGAACCACGAAAGGCTTCGGAGAGCAGTAAGTAAGCTAAGACCCGGAGATATCCGAATGGGGGAACCCAGTGCAGAGATGCATTATTTATCAGTGAATACATAGCTGATAAAGGCGAGACGCAGTGAACTGAAACATCTAAGTAGCTGCAGGAAGAGAAAGAAAGATCGATTTTCTTAGTAGCGGCGAGCGAACAGGAAAGAGCCTAAACCATAGGATTTATTTTATGGGGTTGTAGGAAATACGATAAAGCATAAGAGCAGAGATAGACGAATTATCTGGGAAGGTAAGTCAAAGAAGGTGAGAACCCTGTAGTCGAAATCGAAGCGAAGTGTGAGTATTCTCCTGAGTAGGTCGGGACACGAGGAATCCCGATTGAAGCGACGAGGACCATCTCGTAAGGCTAAATACTCGATAGTGACCGATAGTGAACCAGTACCGTGAGGGAAAGGTGAAAAGAACCCCGGAAGGGGAGTGAAAGAGAACCTGAAACCGTGTGCCTACAAATAGTCAAAGCACATTAAAGTGTAATGGCGTGCCTTTTGTAGAATGAACCGGCGAGTTACGTTAATTAGCAAGGTTAAGTCAGAAAAGACGGAGCCGTAGCGAAAGCGAGTCTGAAAAGGGCGCAATAAGTTAGTTGACGTAGACCCGAAACCAAGTGACCTACCCATGTCCAGGCTGAAGGCCAGGTAAAACTGGCTGGAGGGCCGAACCCACGTAAGTTAAAAATTGCGGGGATGAGGTGTGGGTAGCGGTGAAATTCCAAACGAACTTGGAGATAGCTGGTTCTCTCCGAAATAGCTTTAGGGCTAGCCTCGTGAGAAAGGATAATGGAGGTAGAGCTCTGTTTGGACTAGGGGCCCGTCAGGGGTTACTGAATCCAGATAAACTACGAATGCCAGATATCCATACACGGGAGTCAGACTGCGAGTGATAAGATCCGTAGTCGAAAGGGAAACAGCCCAGATCACCAGTTAAGGTCCCAAAATCTATGCTAAGTGGAAAAGGATGTGGAGTTGCGCAGACAACTAGGACGTTGGCTCAGAAGCAGCAATCATTCAAAGAGTGCGTAATAGCTCACTAGTCGAGTGACGCCGCGCCGAAAATTTACCGGGGCTAAGCATAGTACCGAAACTGTGGATGTACTTGAAAAAGTATGTGGTAGGAGAGCGTTCTAATAGCGGAGAAGTCAGACCGAGAGGACTGGTGGAGCAATTAGAAGTGAGAATGCCGGTATGAGTAGCGAAAGACAGGTGAGAATCCTGTCCACCGCAAGACTAAGGTTTCCTGGGGCAGGCTCGTCCGCCCAGGGTAAGTCGGGGCCTAAGGTAAGGCTGAGAAGCGTAGCCGATGGATAACAGGTAGAGATTCCTGTACTAATACTAATCGTTAATAGCGATGGAGGGACGCAGGAGGCAAGTAACGCATGGAGCTGGAATCCATGTGCAAGCAGTAAGGATAAAGATGAGTAAAATGCTTATTTTTAGGAAGTCTGAGCTGTGACGCGGAGCGAAATTAAAGTAGCGAAGGTTATGTAGTCACACTGCCAAGAAAAGCTTCTAGCAAGAGAGGTATTACCCGTACCGCAAACCGACACAGGTAGTCGAGGAGAGTATCCTCAGGTGAGCGAGAGAACTCTCGTTAAGGAACTCGGCAAAATAGCCCCGTAACTTCGGAAGAAGGGGCGCTGATCGAAAGATCAGCCGCAGTGAAGAGGCCCAAGCAACTGTTTATCAAAAACACAGGTTTCTGCAAAATCGTAAGATGACGTATAGGAGCTGACACCTGCCCGGTGCTGGAAGGTTAAGAGGAGCGCTTAGCGCAAGCGAAGGCGCGAATTGAAGCCCCAGTAAACGGCGGCCGTAACTATAACGGTCCTAAGGTAGCGAAATTCCTTGTCGGGTAAGTTCCGACCTGCACGAAAGGTGTAATGATTTGGGCACTGTCTCAACGAGAGACTCGGTGAAATTATAATACCCGTGAAGATGCGGGTTACCCGCGACAGGACGGAAAGACCCCATGGAGCTTTACTGTAGCTTGATATTGGGTAACTGTAAAAGATGTACAGGATAGGTAGGAGCCAGAGAAAGCAGGACGCTAGTCTTGCTGGAGGCGCTGGTGGGATACTACCCTTGTTTTACGGTTGCCCTAACCTAGGTTGAAAATCGCAATCAGGGACAGTGTCAGGCAGGCAGTTTGACTGGGGCGGTCGCCTCCTAAAAAGTAACGGAGGCGCCCAAAGGTTCTCTCAGAATGGTTGGAAATCATTCATAGAGTGTAAAGGCACAAGAGAGCTTGACTGCGAGAGAGACAACTCGAGCAGGTAGGAAACTAGGGCTTAGTGATCTGGTGGTACTGCATGGAAAGGCCATCACTCAACGGATAAAAGCTACCCTGGGGATAACAGGCTTATCTCCCCCAAGAGTTCACATCGACGGGGAGGTTTGGCACCTCGATGTCGGCTCGTCGCATCCTGGGGCTGAAGTCGGTCCCAAGGGTTGGGCTGTTCGCCCATTAAAGCGGCACGCGAGCTGGGTTCAGAACGTCGTGAGACAGTTCGGTCCCTATCCGTCGTGGGCGTAGGAAATTTGAGAGGAGCTGTCCTTAGTACGAGAGGACCGGGATGGACACACCGCTGGTGTACCAGTTGTCATGCCAATGGCACCGCTGGGTAGCTAAGTGTGGACGGGATAAGCGCTGAAAGCATCTAAGTGCGAAGCCCCCCTCGAGATGAGATTTCCTTTGTGTAAAGCAATAAGACACCTCTAAGACTAAGAGGTAGATAGGCTGGAAGTGGAAGGATAGTGATATCTGGAGCAGACCAGTACTAATCAGTCGAGAACTTGACCAAAGAGATTGTAAGGTAAGGAAGTTGTTATTCAGTTTTGAGTGTAAGAGCTCAAAAAGAGGAAGAAAAGTGCGGTGGCGCTAGCAAGAAGGAAACACCCGTAACCATGCCGAACACGGAAGTAAAGCTTCTTAACGCCGAGAGTAGTTGGTGGGAAACTGCCTGCGAGGGTAGGTAGCTGCCGTGCTTTGGAGGATTAGCTCAGCTGGGAGAGCATCTGCCTTACAAGCAGGAGGTCACAGGTTCGAGCCCTGTATCCTCCATTCCTTGAGTCGTTAGCTCAGTTGGTAGAGCATCTGACTTTTAATCAGAGGGTCGACAGTTCGAACCTGTCACGACTCATTGACCCAATTTATACTGCGGGTGTGGCGGAATTGGCAGACGCGCTAGATTTAGGTTCTAGTGTTTTCGGACGTGTGGGTTCAAGTCCCACCACCCGTATTGTCCATTCTGTGACATTCTTTGACAAGTTGCCGATTTAGCTCAGTTGGTAGAGCATCTGTCTTGTAAACAGGGGGTCGTACGTTCAAATCGTATAATCGGCATTTATATTATGCGGAAGTAGTTCAGTGGTAGAACACCACCTTGCCATGGTGGGGGTCGCGGGTTCGAATCCCGTCTTCCGCTTTCATTACATGCCGGGGTGGCGGAATTGGCAGACGCACGGGACTTAAAATCCCGCGGTTGGTTTCAACCGTACCGGTTCGACTCCGGTCCTCGGCATTAATGATGCACCCTTAGCGCAATTGGATAGAGTGTCTGACTACGAATCAGAAGGTTGTAGGTTCGACTCCTACAGGGTGCACCTTTTTCGGGAAGTGGCTCAGCTTGGTAGAGCACCTGGTTTGGGACCAGGGGGTCGCAGGTTCGAATCCTGTCTTCCCGATAGTAACGATTGTTACAATATATTTGGCGGTGTAGCTCAGCTGGCTAGAGCGTCCGGTTCATACCCGGGAGGTCGAGGGTTCGATCCCCCCCGCCGCTATTTGTACGCTTGGACCTTTAGCTCAGTTGGTTAGAGCAGACGGCTCATAACCGTCTGGTCGTAGGTTCGAGTCCTACAAGGTCCATTTTAATAATAAGTTATCGCGGGATGGAGCAGTCTGGTAGCTCGTCGGGCTCATAACCCGAAGGTCGTTGGTTCAAATCCAGCTCCCGCAATATGGTCCATTGGAGTAGTGGTTTATCTCGCCTCCCTGTCACGGAGGAGATCGTCAGTTCAAATCTGTCATGGACCGTAAGATGGCTCGGTAGCTCAGTTGGTAGAGCAAAGGATTGAAGCTCCTTGTGTCGGCGGTTCGATTCCGTCCCGCGCCATTATTTTTTATATTAATGCGGGTATAGTTTAGTGGTAAAATGAAAGCCTTCCAAGCTTTAGTCGCGAGTCCGATTCTCGTTACCCGCTTTATAATGGGCCTATAGCTCAGCTGGTTAGAGCGCACGCCTGATAAGCGTGAGGTCGATGGTTCAAGTCCATTTAGGCCCATTGGAGCAGTACTCAAGTGGCTGAAGAGGCGCCCCTGCTAAGGGTGTAGGTCGGTTATGCTGGCGCGAGAGTTCGAATCCCTCCTGCTCCGTTTGTGAGGATTGACTTTTCTTACAATTTTAGATAATATAATTAAGTACTATTTTTTAGTATGACCCGTTGGTCAAGTGGTTAAGACACCGCCCTTTCACGGCGGTAACATGAGTTCAAATCTCGTACGGGTCATTACCAGTGATGGTAAGTCGGAGGATTACCCAAGTTCGGCTGAAGGGAACGGTCTTGAAAACCGTCAGGCGGGTTTTGCCCGCGCGTGGGTTCGAATCCCACATCCTCCTTATCATCGCGGGATGGAGCAGTCTGGTAGCTCGTCGGGCTCATAACCCGAAGGTCGTTGGTTCAAATCCAGCTCCCGCAATATGGTCCATTGGAGTAGTGGTTTATCTCGCCTCCCTGTCACGGAGGAGATCGTCAGTTCAAATCTGTCATGGACCGTAAGATGGCTCGGTAGCTCAGTTGGTAGAGCAAAGGATTGAAGCTCCTTGTGTCGGCGGTTCGATTCCGTCCCGCGCCACTTTTGGAGGAGTAGCGAAGTGGCTAAACGCGGCGGTCTGTAAAACCGCTCTCTCTGAGTTCGGTGGTTCGAATCCACTCTCCTCCATAATAGGGATATAGTTTAAAGGTAGAACAACGGTCTCCAAAACCGTTGGTGTGGGTTCAATTCCTACTATCCCTGTTTAAAATAATGGCGGAATTGGTGAAGTGGTTAACACATCGGTTTGTGGATCCGACATGCGTGGGTTCGATTCCCACATTCCGCCCTAACATTGGGATATAGCCAAGTGGTAAGGCATTAGACTTTGACTCTAACATGCGTTGGTTCGAATCCAGCTATCCCAATTTGTTAATCTGAAAAGTATTATTAGCTTATGGCGGTGTAGCCAAGTGGTAAGGCAGAGGTCTGCAAAACCTTAATCATCGGTTCGAATCCGATCCCCGCCTTAATACTGGCTAAAGTTTAAGTTAAGTATTATAATTTGGCGGTGTGGCGGAATTGGCAGACGCGTCAGACTCAAAATCTGGTGTCCCCTGGGACGTATCGGTTCGACCCCGATCACCGCTATAGTATAGAAAGACTCACGTAAGTGAGTCTTTTTTTGCATTGCATGAATCTCTTGGAATCTCTATAATATTTCATATACGGAGGTTAAATTATGAATATTGGTTTATATACCGATACTTATTTTCCACAGATTAGTGGTGTTGCCACATCTATAAAAACTTTAAAAGAGGCTTTAGAAGCTCAAGGAAATAATGTATTTATTTTTACGACAACTGATCCAGATGTAAATAAAAATATGCTGGAGCCAAATGTGTTTCGATTTGCAAGTGTACCATTTATATCATTTACAGAACGCAGGATTGCATATCGTGGATTATTTGAGGCTGTAAGAATTGCTAAAGAAGTTCATCTAGATATTGTACACACACAAACTGAATTTTCTATGGGAATGATAGGAAAATATGTTGCTAGACAATTAAATATACCAGCTATTCATACATACCATACAATGTATGAAGATTATTTACATTATGTGTTAAATGGTAGATTATTAAAGCCTAGGCATGTTAAGCAATTTACTGATGCATATTTAAAATCAATGAATGGTGTAATTGCACCTAGCATGCGTGTAGAAAAATTATTAATGCGATATGGAATTACAATTCCTATCAGAGTCATTCCTACTGGTGTAGATGTTAAAGCAATTAATTTAAAAACTACAACTAATATAAGAGAAAAGTTAGGAATTAACGAAGATGTACCTGTTATCTTAACATTAAGTAGAATAGCTTTAGAAAAAAAGATAGATAAGATAATAAAAATTATGCCTGAAGTTTTAGAACGTCATCCTAAAACCAAATTAGTTATTGCGGGTGATGGGCCAGATGAAGATGTTTTAAAAGATCAAGTCGAAAGGTTATCTTTAGAAAACAATATAATTTTTACTGGAAATATTCCTCATGAAGAAGTTGGAAGTTACTATAAAATGGCAGATCTTTTCGTATCAGCTAGTGATACTGAAACACAAGGGTTAACTTATATTGAGGCACTTGCATCAGGAACTAGATGTGTTGTGTATGATACTGACTATACTGAGGGAGTTTTTGATAAACCTGTATTTGGAGCTACTTTTAAAACTTCATCAGAGATGTTACAGGAAGTACTTTATTATCTTGACCATATTCATAAAAGTATTCCCAAGCAAGAGTTGAATTTAAAACTTGAAAATATTTCTGCTAAACATTTTGGTAGTGAAGTATTAAAGTTTTATCAAGATGTAATATCACTATATCAAGCAAGTGAGGCGCTAAATGATTAGAATTAATATGTTTTCTCAAGCTGATTCAGTTAAAGGGCAAGGTGTGGGATCAGCTTATGATGAATTAATTCATTTATTGAAAACAAGATTGATTGATGATTTTTATGTAACTATCAATAAATATGGGCGTAGTGATTTGACTCATTATCATACAATCAATCCAACTTATTATCTTAATAGCTTTTCACCCAGTCGTGGTCGAAAAATTGGCTATGTCCATTTTCTACCAGAAACATTGAATGGATCAATAAAACTACCTGGGTTTTCTAAAAAAGTTTTTGATAAATACTTGATAGATTTTTATAAAAGAATGGACCAATTAGTGGTTGTTAATCCAATGTTTATTGATAAATTAGAATCTGCTGGAATTGAGAGAAAAAGGGTCAAATATATTCCTAATTTTGTTTCTAAAAAAGAATTTTATCCAAAATCACAAGTTGCAAAAAATGCTTTTAGAAAACAAATGAATATTCCATTAGATAAGTTTGTAGTGTTTGGTGACGGACAAGTTCAAGCTAGAAAAGGTATTGATGATTTTGTAGCATTAGCAGAAAAAAATCCTGAAATACAGTTTATTTGGGCTGGAGATTTTTCATTTGGGGCAATCACTGAAGGATATGAACGATATAAAAAAATTGTTGAAAATCCACCAAGAAATGTAAAATTTACAGGTATTGTAGATCGCAAGAAGCTAGTAGATTATTTGAATTGTGCTAATTTATTCTTTTTACCATCTTATGATGAATTATTTCCAATGTCAGTGCTTGAAGCTTTTTCATGTGGGATACCAGTATTATTGCGTGACTTAGATTTGTACAAAGCAATAATTGATGGTTATTATTTATCTGCACATGATTTAGATGGATTTGATCGCATTTTAAAGCAAATAAAACAAAATTCTGATATTTTACAAAAATATGCACAACTATCCATTAAAGCAAGTGATGAGTATTCAGAGGATCATTTAGCAAAAATTTGGAAAGATTTTTATAATGAACAATATGAATTAGGCAAAGAACTCGGGCAAATTAAACAATGAATAAAAAACATTTAATAGGGATGCTAATAGTTTTATTAATTAGCTGCTATGTCTTCTACCAAGATCTAAAAACAACGGATATTAAAAGTCTATTGCTAGCCATAAAGCAAATCAATCCGTATTTGTTAACAGTTGTATTTTTGGTGATGATATTGTCATATGTTTGTGAAGCAGGAATTATTAAGACCTTGGCATATCGTAAAAATGATCCTAAATATTCTAATTGGTCGTTTTTGAGAATACCTATTATTCAGGCTCTATTTAATGCGATAACTCCAATGTCAACTGGAGGCCAACCTTCGCAGCTAGTTGCTATGATACAAATGGGAATAGATGGTGGTCGTGCGACTTCGATTTTATTAATGAAATTTATTTTGTTTCAAATTGTTGTATTTTTTGCATATGTTTCGACCATTTTATTTGGCTTTCATTTGGTTGTAACTAAATTTGCGGGACTTGCAATTTTTATTTTTATTGGCTTTTTAATTCACATTACTTCGATTATTATTTTATTTTCGATAATGTTTGTTTATAATTGGACAAAAAAAATTACTAATCGAATAATTGATTTTTTGGGACACTTTTTTTCAAAAGAAAAAACTGAAAAATGGCGCAAAGGCGCAATGAAACAAATTGATAGTTTTTATTTTGAGAGTCAAAAATTGAAGAGGGAAAAAAAGAGATTAATAATTGCGATTATTTTAACAATTATGCAGTTATTATTATTTTATTCAATCCCTTATTTAGTGTTAATTGCTCTGCAATTAAAAGCATCTTGGGTTCAAGTCACACAAATGAATATTATGGTAATTATGTTTATGTCAATAGTTCCACTTCCAGGCGCTTCAGGTGGAGCCGAATTTAGTTTTCAAACTCTTTTTCAAACATTTGTATCAAGTCATATACTTTTGGTATTAGCAATGTTTTTATGGCGTTTTACAACATATTTTTTCGGAATGATCCTTGGATTATTTGGTTGGCTATTTAAACCAAAAAAGATGAAAAGCAATTAATTTTTAGTTAAAGTCGGTTAATTTATATATAATTCGAAATACAAGTAGTATCATTAATTGACAGAATATCATGATTGAGAGGTTTTTTGGATGGCTCGTGCCAAAGAATTTATAAATTGGCTATTTCACACTAAGATGGGATTTTTCACTTCAGTATTAGTGTTATTTTGGCTAAAAACTTATTGTATATATTTGACCAAGTTTAACCTTGGAGCAGTCGGTTCAATGCAAAACTTCTTGCTGTTAATGAATCCATTACCTGCAGCGATGTTGTTATTAGGCATAGGTTTATTTTTTAATGGTCGAAAATCATACTGGATAATAATTATTATTGATTTTTTGCTTTCATTTTGGTTATTTGCCAATATTTTATATTATCGAGAATTCTCAAACTTTTTATCTGTATCAATTATTAAAACTTCTGGTTCAACTTCTGATAATTTAGGAAAAAGTATTGCAGGGATTACACTGGCAAGTGACTTTTGGGCATTTGGAGATGTTGTTGTAATCATTTTATTGCTTGCATTTAAGGTTTTTAAATATGATTTGCGCAAGTTAAGTTTGAAAGTAGCTGGATTAATTGAGTTACTTGCGTTGACTTTGATGGGCAGTAATTTAATGATGTCTCAAAAAGATCGTTCAGGGTTGTTAACAAGAACTTTTGACAATAATTATATTGTGAAATATCTTGGTATAGATGAATACGCGGTCTATGATGGCTATAAAACTGCTCAAAATAATGCAGAAATGGCTAAAGCTAAAGCGTCTGATTTAAGAACAGTTCAAAAATATTTACAAAAAAATTATGTTGCTCCTAATCCTGCGTATACAGGAGTTGCTAAAGGCAAAAATATTTTAGTAATCCATTTGGAAAGTTTCCAGCAATTTTTGATTGATTATAAATGGAAAGGTAAGGAAGTAACACCAAACTTAAATAAAATTTATCATGATCAAAATACTATTGGTTTTGATAACTTCTTTAATCAAGTTGGTCAAGGAAAAACTTCTGATGCTGAAATGATGCTAGAAAATTCATTGTATGGGCTTCAATCAGGCTCTGCAATGTCTACATATGGAACCACTAATACATTTGAATCAGCTCCTGCAATTTTGCATCAAAAAGATGACTATACAACTGCAGTAATGCATGGTGGTGCGGGTTCATTTTGGAACAGAAACAATGCTTATAAACAATTTGGTTATCAATTCTTTATGCCTCTATCTTTTTATCAAAATAAGAAGAACTATTATTTAGGATATGGAATTAAAGATAAGCTATTTTTTGATCAGTCTATTAAATACATCGAACAACTACCACAGCCATTTTATTTGAAGATGATTACTGTTACAAATCACTATCCATATGATATTGATAAAGCTAACCAAAGTATTGAAAAAACTGATACTGGGGATAATACTGTTGATGGGTATGTTCAAACAGCTCATTATTTAGACCAGGCTATTGGTGAATTAATGGACTGGATGAATAAGACAGGTCTATCTAAAAACACTATGATTGTCTTATATGGTGATCATTATGGAATATCTGGTAATCACCATAAAGCTTCTGCTCAATTGTTAGATAAAAAGACCTTTGATGATTTTGACAATGTTCAATTTCAGCGTGTTCCATTGATGATACATATGCCAGGATTAAAGGGTGGCATCAATCATACTTATGGTGGTGAAATTGATGTTTTACCAACTTTATTAAACTTAGTTGGAATCAGCAATAAAGATATGATTCAATTTGGTAATGACTTATTAGCTAAAAATCGACCTCAATTAGTTGCACAGCGTAATGGTGATTTTATTACACCAGAATATACCAAAGTTGATGGTGCTTATTACTATACTAAAAATGGCAAAAAAGTTAAACATCCAGACAAAAAAGTCAAAGAAAAATTGGCTTCATTATCTAATAGTGTGACAACTCAGTTGTCATTATCTGATCGCGTTATCTCTGGTAATTTATTAAGATTTTATCACCCAGCATGGTTTAACCCAGTTAAAGCAAAGAATTTTGATTATCAATATAAGACAACAATGAAGATGCTGAAAGCTATAGATAAAAAAGATAAATCAAGTTTATATTATCAAAATGGTGATAAAACTACTCAATCAGATTTTATAACAGATGCACCAGAATTAAAAAAATGATGAAAAAGCCCAATAGGGCTTTTTCTTTATAGTTGATAATAGTATGATAATAAAGAATTATTAAGTACAAATGATCTATGGAGTATATAAAATGTTAGACAAAAACAAACAATATTGGTTTATTGGCATTAAGGGTACTGGAATGGCATCTTTAGCTTTGATATTACATGATTTAGGCTATAGTGTAGCTGGAAGTGATATTGCAAAGCATACTTTTACACAAGATCCATTAATTGAAGCAGGGATAAAAGTTACTGAGTTTAATCCTGATAATATTAATGAAGATCAAATTATTGTTAAAGGGAATGCATTTAAAAAAGATAATCCAGAAGTTGCACAAGCAATTAAATTAAACGTACCTATGCAAAGTTATCCAGATACTGTGGAGCAAATTATTGAAATGCATACCAGCATTGGAATTGCTGGAGCACATGGTAAGACTTCAACTACTGCATTATTAGCTCATGTTTTAAGTGAAGTTGCGCCAACTTCATATTTAATTGGTGATGGTGAAGGTAAAGGAGTAACCAACTCAAGATTTTTTGTATATGAAGCTGATGAATATCGTAGACATTTTTTGGCATATCATCCAGATTATCAAATTATGACTAATATTGATTTTGATCATCCTGACTATTTCACGGATATTGAAGATACTCAAAGAGCCTTTCAATCAGCCGCAGATCAAACTAAAAAAGGTTTATTTGTCTGGGGTGATGATCCAAGACTTGCAAAAATTAAAGTTTCAATTCCTAAATATACTTATGGTTTTAAAGATAGTGATAATTTCCAAGCTTATGATGTGACAAAAGATACGGAAGGAACTACTTTTAAAGTTAACGCGGATGGTAAAATAATTGGAACTTTTAAAACTCATTTATTTGGGGATCATAATATTATGAACACTTTAGCTGTAATTGGAGTTGCTTATACAGAAAAAGTTCCGATGGATGATATTAAAGATGGATTATTGACTTATAAAGGTGCTAAGAGAAGATTTAGTGAAAAAGATTTTGGTGATATTGTTGTAATTGATGATTATGCACATCATCCAACAGAAATGAAAGCAACTATTCAAGCAGTTCGTCAAAAATTCCCAGATAAAAAACTGGTAGCTATTTTCCAGCCGCATACTTATTCTCGAACTAAAAAGTTTGCATCTGAATTTGTCGATATTTTAAAAACTGTTGATAAAGCATACATTACTCCAATCTTTGGCTCAGCTAGAGAAAAAGCTGGGGATATTTCAAGTGAAGATCTAACTGCAAAGATTCCTGGAAGTGAAGTTATTGACTTAAATAATATTGCTGATTTAACTAAAAATCATAATGCAGTATTAGTATTTATGGGCGCAGGAGATATACCTAAATATGAAACTGCTTATGAAAAATTATTGAAATAATATGATTTAAAAACTGCCTAAGGGTAGTTTTTTTATTAAGCAAAAATAAACTGGTAAAATATTAAGTAAGACAAAACTAATTAAGGGATGCAAAAATGACTAAGAAGAAATTATTATTAATTGATGGAAATTCTGTGGCATTCAGAGCTTTTTATGCGTTATATCGGCAACTAGATAATTTTAAAAGTTCAAAAGGATTACATACTAATGCAATATATGCTTTTAAAAATATGCTTGATGTACTTTTAAAAAATGAACAACCTGATGATATTTTAGTTGCTTTTGATGCAGGGAAAGTTACTTTTAGAACAGCAATGTATCATGACTATAAAGGTGGCAGACAAAAAACTCCTGTAGAACTGTCTGAACAATTGCCTTATATTCGTGAATTATTAACAGATCTTGGAATAAAAAGTTATGAATTAGCCAATTATGAAGCAGATGATATTATTGGAACCTTTGCAACAAAAGGTGAAAACGCTGGTTTTAAAGTGACTATTGTGACAGGAGATCGTGATTTAACTCAGCTTGCATCTGACGATACAACAGTATTAGTTACTAAGTCGGGAGTTTCACAACTAGAAGCTTATACTCCAGAGCATATGAAAGAATTATATGGCGTTACACCAACCGAATTTATCGATATAAAGGCTTTAATGGGAGATAGTTCTGATAATTATCCAGGAGTTACTAAAGTTGGACCTAAGACTGCAGCAAGATTAATTCAAAAATATGGTTCTATTGAAAATTTATATGACCATGTTGATGAAATGAAAAAGTCAAAATTAAAAGAAAATTTGATTGCTGATAAAGATAAAGCTTTTTTAGCTAAAAAGTTAGCTACAATTGACCGTGATGCTCCTGTAACGATCAATATTGGTGATTTAGCTAGAAGAGAAATTAATGTTGAAAAATTGCGTAAGTTTTATGAAGATTTGAATATGAATAGATTTTTAGCAGATCTAAATCAAAATTTATCACAAGATGAAATACAAGTTGAAAAAGAAAATATTAATTATACAGTTTTAACTAAGGATAATTTAAATTTGCTTAAAGCAAAAGATAGAATGACTTTTTATTTAGCAATTCTAGGCGAAAATTATCATTTAGGAGAGCTAATGGGTTTTGCTATCAAAATCGATAATAAAATTTTTGTTAGTCGAGATATTGCTTTATTACAAAATAGCACTATCAGTGATTTGCTCTTAGATAATAAGATTAAGAAAAATATATTTGGCTTAAAAGCAACTATCTATGGTCTTAATCGCTTAAATTTAGCTATTAATTCATGTGATTATGATATGTTGCTAGCTGCATATTTGGTTAATAATGAAAATAATTCTTTTGATTTAGGTGAAATTGGACAACAATATAATAATTATTCAGTTAAGCCAGATGTGGAAGTCTATGGTAAAGGCAAGAGTGAACATGTTCCAGAAAATGATGAAATTTTATTTAATCATATAGGAGCAAAAGTTAAGTTAATTGATGACTTGAAAAAAATTTTATTAGGCAAATTAAAAGAACATGAACAAGATCATTTATTTGAACAAATTGAGATTCCTGTTGCTAAAGTTTTGGCCAAAATGGAAATAACAGGAATGAAAGTTCAAGCTTCTACTTTAGTCCAACTTGAAAATGATTTTGCGATTAGATTGGAAAAAATCAAAAAGAATATTTTTGAACAAGTAGGACAAGAATTCAACTTAAACTCTCCAAAACAACTTGGACATATCTTATTTGAAAAAATGGGCTTGCCGCCAATTAAAAAAACTAAAACAGGATACTCAACTTCAGTTGAAGTATTAGATCAATTAAAAGCCCAAAGTCCAGTAGTAGATGAATTATTAGATTATCGTCAAATTGCTAAAATTCAGTCGACTTATGTAAAAGGTTTATTAGCTGATATTGGTAATGACAGCAAGGTTCATACCAGATATTTGCAAACATTGACCGCAACAGGGCGTTTGTCATCAGTTGATCCTAATTTACAGAATATTCCAATTAGAGTTGATGAAGGAAAACAAATCAGAAAAGCCTTTGTTTCAACATTTGAAAATGGTTATATTTTTTCATGTGATTATTCACAGGTTGAATTACGTGTATTAGCAGATGTTTCTGGTGATAAAAATATGCTAGAAGCATTTAAAACAGGATATGATATCCACACCCACACAGCAATGAAAATTTTTCATTTAAATTCAATTGATGAAGTAACCCCTCAAATGCGTCGTAACGCTAAAGCTGTCAACTTTGGCATTGTTTATGGAATTTCTGATTATGGTTTATCAAAGAATTTAGGAATTAGTCGCAAACAAGCTAAAGAATTCATTGATAATTATTTTAAACAATATCCTCAAATTAAGGACTATATGCATAAAGCAGTACAAAAAGCTCGTGAAAAAGGATATGCTGAAACTATTATGCATCGCAGAAGATATTTACCAGATATCAACAGCAAGAACTATAATTTGCGATCATTTGCTGAAAGAACAGCAATTAATTCGCCAATTCAAGGTAGTGCTGCAGATATTATCAAGATTGCAATGATCAATATGCAGAAAAAACTTGATGAAATGAAGCTTAAAACCAAAATGATTCTTCAGATTCATGATGAATTAGTTTTTGATGTGCCAGCTGATGAATTAGATACAATTAAAGAGATAGTGCCTAAGGTAATGCAAAATGCGGTTAAATTGAAGGTACCATTAATTGCTGATGCAAACTGGGGACACAATTGGTATGAAGCAAAGTAGGTGAAGCAAATGCCTGAAATGCCAGAAGTTGAAACTGTAAAAAAAACGTTGCAAGCTCTAATTGTTGGTAAAACAATTAAGAAAGTAACTGTTTGGTACCCTAAAATTATAGTTGGAGATGCAGAGCAGTTCAGTCAAAAACTCAAGGGTAAAAAAATAAAAAAAATTGACCGTTATGCCAAGTTCCTATTGATTAGATTAACTGATAATCAAACAATAGTATCGCATTTGCGTATGGAAGGAAAGTATCGCTTAACTTCTTCAAATGAACCAAAGCAAAAACATGACCATGTACAATTTGTTTTTGATGATGAAACTGCATTGCGCTATAACGATGTGAGAAAATTTGGAAGAATGCAGTTAGTTGAAACTGGAACGGAAAAAATAGTTACAGGAATTAAAAATTTAGGATTAGAGCCAAATTCACCAGAATTTACACCAGAATATTTTATTCATGCGTTGCAAAAAAAGAAAAAGAATATAAAGTCTACAATTTTAGATCAAACAATTGTAGCAGGATTAGGAAATATCTATGTTGATGAAGTATTGTGGCAGGCAAAGATTCATCCCCTGAGTTTAGCCAATAAAATTCCTAAAAAGCAAATTGTTGAGCTGTACCATGATATTAATAATGAAATTAAATTAGCAATAAAATATCATGGGACAACTATTCATACTTTTTTAGATGCAACTGGCAATTCGGGAAATTTTCAAAGATACTTGCAAGTATATGGTCATGCAGGTGATCCTTGCCTTAGATGTCACACGATTTTAAAAAAAATAAAGGTGAATGGACGAGGGACTACTTTTTGTCCTAAGGAGCAAAAATTATATAAATGACTTTTTATTTAGGATTAACTGGCAGCATAGCAACTGGAAAAAGTACAGCGGATAAGCATTTTAAAGATTTAGGATATAATATAATAGATGCAGATCAAATTGCACATAATCAATTGCAAATAAACCAACCTGGCTGGCAAAATATTAAAAAATATTTTGGAGAGCAGTTTTTAAATGTCGATCAAAGTGTTAACCGTGGTAAACTAGGACAGTTGGTTTTTAATGATCCAGATGCGTTAACTAAGTTAAATCAATTGAATTTACCATTAATAAAAAAAGAAATAATTAGACAGATGCACTTAGCCAAACAAAAACTGGTAATAGTCGATGTTCCATTATTATTTGAAATTAATTTACAGAATTTATTTGATAAAACATTAGTCATTGCTGCATCAAATGAAACTCAATTAAAAAGATTAATGTTACGAAATAATCTTACTAAAGCGCAAGCATTAGCAAGAATTGATAAACAAATGCCAATACAACAAAAAATTAAATTAGCTGACTATGTAATCCAAAATAATGGTGATGTAACGCAGCTAAACCAGAAAATAAATCAGTTACTAACAAAATTACCTATAAAGGAGTGACTAAATTGGAATGCCCAAACTGTCATAAAAATGCTTCTCGCGTGATCGATTCTAGACCATCTGATGAAGGCAGAACTATTAGAAGAAGACGTGAATGTGAAAACTGTGGTTATCGATTCACAACGTTTGAAAGAATTGAACAAACTCCATTATTAGTTATCAAAAATGATGGGACTCGCGAACCATTTAAAAGAGAAAAAATATTGCGTGGCGTTGAAGCTGCTGCGCAAAAAAGACCTGTCACTAGTGATCAAATTGTCGAATTAGTTGATCATGTTGAAGCCGCTGTCAGAAAACAAGGTGTTAGCGAGATTTCATCTAAAAAAATTGGAGAATTCGTGATGAATGAATTAGTTGATGTAGATGATGTCGCATATATTAGATTTGCCAGTATCTATCGCCAATTTCAAGATATGTCAGGATTTATGCGCACAATGGAAGATATTATGCAAAAGCATAATAAGTCGAAATAAATATGTTTAAATCAGCAAACCCAAAGCAGCCTTTTTATGTTGCAAATATTATAAAAGTTAGTGCTAATCAGCAAAAAGTTTTGACTAAGCTCTATCAGCCAATTATTGGTGCGAGTGCAGTTGCTTTATATAATACTTTAGTAAATGAATTTGATTCAATCCCTATTAGAAGTGAATATCATCAAATGAATTATTTACAAGGTGAACTTGATGAAAATTTGAATGATATTTTTGATGACTTACATAAACTAGAAGCAAGTGGATTAATTCGAAGTTTTTTAAATGAAGTGCCAATTATTGGTAAAGTATTGATCTTTCAATTAAATGAAATTCCAAGTGCTCATACTTTTTTTAAAACATATTTAATATCAAGTCTATTATTAGAAAAAGTTGGTACTAAGGTGTTTTCACAATTAACCAGTGAGTTTACGCCTCATATTTTTAATGGGTTAGAAGATGCAACAGAAATTACTGCTAACTTTTTTGATGTATTTCATTTGTCTGATAATGTTGCAATTAAAGCACCTGATGAAGTAAAACAAGCTGCAGTTAAAAGTCACACTGAAGCTTATCAAGTACAAATGGGACAAGTAAAAGCAATCGATTGGGAATTAGTGAAGTCATATTTAGATTATTACCATATTTCAACTAGTGAAGTTGATAATAATCAAAATGAAATTGCGCAAATTATTACTTTTTATAATTTAACTGAAAAGCAATTTGTTGATGAATCAATCAAAAGCTTTACTCCCGGTCAAAAACACCTTGATATGAAAGCAATTCAGCGAATTGTTAATCAAGATATTGGTAGTAATGAGGCAAAGCGCTCAGTTCAACGGCAGCTTTCAAAGACTCCAGCTGAAAAAATAAATGTAGTCAATAAAGACAAAAGCCTATTATATCAAGCAACTCATTTAACTCCTGAAGATTTTTTAATGAAGCTTAAAGAACGCAAAGGTGGCTTTGTATCAGCTAATGAACGTAGAGTAATTTATAGTTTGCAAAATCAATATGGTTTAACTCCAGAATTAATCAATGTATTAGTGTGGACTAGTTTAAAATATAGTTCTGTGATTACACCATTTTCAGCTGAAAAAATTGCTAATGGTTGGCTTCAAAATAATATTACAAATGCAAGTAGTGCAATTAGTTATGTTAATAATTGGCAAAAAAGCAATCGAAATTCTTATTCAAAAAAGCCTTATATTCATAAGGAAAAATCAACGGATTGGACTTCAAAAAAACCTGAAGAAAATGCTGAATTGTCAAATGAAGAGATTAATAAGATTTTTAAAAATTTTGGAAACTAGTAGGTAATTACTGTGAAATCAATTGATGATGTAATACAAAAAATTGTCGATAAAAAAGGTATTAATATTGATGCTAATTCCGCTTATCAAGAAGCATTAAATGATCCAGATGTGCAATTGTTTTTGACAAAAAATAAAGTTGATCAAGAAAATATTCAAAAAAGTTTACCCGATATTTATGAATATGTTCGCGAAAAAACTAATTTTGAAAAAGGCAAATCTGCTATTCCAGGTTATGAGCCTAAATTACAACTAAATGGTAATTTAGTTACTGTCAGTTATGCTCCAACTGCTAAAACAGTAGCAGATCAAGAACAAAAACAAGCCAAATTGCGTTTGGAGTTAATTGATATTTCACCTAATTTTAGGAATATTGAATTAGCCGATGCAAAACAAGATAAGGGCAGAATGAATGCATTAGCTCAAATTGCAGTTTTTATGCAAAAAATTGAAAAAAATGAGCCTGCAAAAGGATTATATTTAGCTGGGGACTTTGGGGTAGGTAAGACTTATTTATTAGCTGGCCTTGCCAATGCTTTAACAAAAGCTCATAAGCATGTAGTATTTTTACATGTACCAACTTTTATTGCTGGGTTGAGTAAACATTTTGATGATAATAGTTTGCAAGATGAAATTATGCATATTGCACAAAGTGATGTGGTGATTTTTGATGATATTGGTGCTGAAACTTTAAGTCCTTGGTCTAGAGATGATGTATTAGGAGTAATTTTACAACATCGAATGGATAACAACTTGCCAACATTTTTCAGTTCAAATATGAGTATGAAAGAGTTGACTGAACATTTTGCTCAAACTAAAAATGCTATTGAAGATGTAAAAGCTAGAAGATTGATGCAACGAGTAAAGTTTTTGAGTCAAGAAGTAATTGTTGGTGGAAAAAATTGGCGTGAATCTATGTAAAAAAACTTGCATGTTTTAAATGAGTGAGTATAATCTACTGTATAAGAAAGACATGATGTTGTTTGTTTCAGAGAGAAAAAGCCTTGTCTGGAAGCTTTTCAATAAAACAACACCCCAATTTCTCTAAAAATAATTTTATAATTATGGGTAACTACTATATAAGTTATTAAAGAGACTATTTTTAGTCTGAAATATGGGTGGAACCACGTGTATTAACGTCCTGATGCATTTATTTAGCATCGGGACTTTTTTGTTTTGGAGGTATATTATGAGTTTTGCAATCACATTGCCTGATGGAAACCAAAAAGATTTTGTACAAGGATTAACAGTTGAAGATTTTGCTAAGAGCATTTCAACTTCATTAGGAAAAGCAGCTGTTGCTGCAAAAGTTGATGGTGAGTTAGTTCCTGTATCATTTTTATTAGATAAAGATCATGCTGTACAAATTATTACAGATAAAGATCCTGAAAGTTCAGATGTTTTAAGAGAAACTGCTGCATTTGCATTAGAAGCTGTTGTTAAAAAGCTCTACCCAGAAATTAAATTGGGAAAGCATAAAGCAGATGATGAAGGTTTTTATGTAGATACTGATAAAGATGATCAAATTAAGGTTACTGAATTGCCAGATCTTGAAAAAGAATTAGCTAAAATAATCAGAAATGGTCAAGCAATTGAATACGCTATGATGAGTAAATCCGATTTGGAAAAAGTATTCGAAGGTGATCCTTACAAGATTGAATTATTAGCTGCTGAAGATGATGAAGTTGCTGTATTTAAACTTGGTGATTTTGTAGACTTTGGGTTCAAAGCATTATTACCAAATACAGGTAAGATCAAAAACTTTAAGTTGTTAAGTGTTGCTGGTGCATATTGGCAAGGCAAGAGTTCTAATCCAATGCTTCAAAGAATCTTTGGTACCGCATTTTTCAAAAAAGCTGATCTAGATGCAGACTTAAAGCGTCGCCAAGAAATTAAAGAACGTGATCATAGAACAATTGGTAGAGATTTAGATTTATTCTTTGTTGACCCTAAAGTGGGTGCAGGTCTTCCTTACTGGATGCCAAAAGGTGCTACAATTCGTCGCGTAATTGAACGCTACATTGTTGATAAAGAAGTTGCTGATGATTATGAACATGTATATACTCCAGTTTTAATGAATTTAGATGCGTATAAGACATCTGGTCACTGGGCACATTATCGTGAAGATATGTTCCCACCAATGGACATGGGTGATGGTGAAATGCTTGAATTGCGTCCAATGAACTGTCCATCACATATTCAAATTTATAAACATCACATTCGTTCATATCGTGAATTACCAATTCGTATTGCCGAATTAGGTATGATGCACCGTTATGAAAAATCAGGCGCTTTATCTGGCTTGCAACGTGTTCGTGAGATGACCTTAAATGACGGTCATACTTTTGTTGCACTTGATCAAATCCAAGATGAATTTGCTAAGATTTTACGCTTAATCATGGATGTTTATAAAGATTTTGATATTACTGATTACTACTTCCGTCTATCATATCGTGATCCAAAGAACACTGATAAGTATTTTGCAAATGATGAAATGTGGGAAAAAGCACAAAAGATGCTTAAGGGTGCTATGGATGACTTACATTTGGATTATGTTGAAGCAGAAGGTGAAGCTGCATTTTATGGTCCAAAGCTTGATATTCAAACTAAGACTGCATTAGGTAATGATGAAACTATGTCAACTATTCAATTAGACTTCATGTTGCCAGAAAAGTTCAATTTAACTTATGTAGGCAAAGATGGTGAAGAACATCGTCCAGTTATGATTCACCGTGGTGTTGTTGGTACTATGGAACGTTTTGTAGCTTACTTAACTGAAATTTACAAGGGAGCATTTCCAACCTGGCTTGCTCCAGTTCAAGTAAATATTATTCCTGTTAACTTAGATGCTCATGCAAAATATGCTAAAAAAATTAAGCATGAACTAGTAAAGCGTGGTTTCAGAGTAAACTTAGATATGCGTAATGAAAAGATGGGTTATAAGATCCGTGAATCACAAACTCAAAAAGTTCCATATACTTTAGTTTTAGGTGATGATGAAATGAATTCAGGTAAAGTAAATGTTCGTCGTTATGGTGAACAAGAGCAAGTACCTGCTCCATTAGAAGAATTTATTGCTGAAATTACTCAAGATGTAGAAAGTTACTCTAGAGAAAACTAAATTTTAATTATTAGAACATAAATATATAAAATCCGTTTTTGTGTGATTGAGATTGCACAGAGACGGATTTTTTTCGGTCTAGATAATTTTAATTTTAAAAATATATTGAATGCACCATTTTACTAGTCCCATATATGTTTTCAAGGCATACGGCTTTCTGTTATGGCTTGTTTTTTTGTCAATTCTATAATATGATTAATTTATTAAAAAACAAGAATTATTTTATATTTTATTTTTAAACTCTTGCATTTATGTATTTATAAAGGTGGAAATTTTGACAATGAAACGCATTCTAATTATTGAAGATGAAAAAAATTTAGCAAGATTTGTGCAACTAGAATTAGAACATGAAAAATATGAAGTTGTGGTAGAAAGCAATGGTAGAAAGGGATTAGAGTTAGCATTAAATGAAAATTTTGATGCGATTTTACTTGACTTAATGTTACCTGATCTAAATGGGTTAGAAATTGCTCGTAGATTGCGTCAAATAAAAACTACTCCAATCATCATGATGACTGCAAGAGACTCTGTAATTGATCGAGTTAGTGGATTAGATCATGGTGCAGATGATTATATTATTAAGCCTTTTGCAATTGAAGAATTACTTGTAAGATTACGTGCTGTATTGCGCCGTGTACGAATCGAAAAGCGTGCCAATGGTGTTTCTAATACTGCTAAGAAAGTCATCAAGTTTAATGATTTAACTATTGAAACTGCTAATCGTGTGGTTCACCGTGGTAATAAAATCATTGATTTAACAAAGCGTGAATATAACTTGTTAATGACTTTAATTGAAAACAAAAATAATGTTGTTAGCCGTGAAGAATTACTTAAAAAAATCTGGGGTTCTGAATCAAACATTGAAACTAACGTTGTAGAAGTATATGTTCGTTATTTGAGGAATAAAATTGATGCTCCAGGCCAACCTTCATACATTAAAACTATTCGCGGTGTAGGATACATGGTAAGAGAAAATGATGCGCCAATTTCTGAATAAATATAAAAAAGAGACTCATAAATCATCATTAGTTAGACAATGGGTAAGTTTAGTGGCTTTGATGATTACGGTCTCTTTTGTTGTCTTTTCAGTAATAATTTATACAATTGTGAGTCAGCAATTTTTAACTCAACAAAAACAAATTACCAGAGGAGTTATAACTACCTTCGAAACCCGATTAGGTGGCATTTATGATGAATTAACTATTGCAAATGTTGTTCCTGCTTTATCTCCTGGCACGCAAAATGTGTTACGAGGTGTGCCATCTGAAAATATTCAAGCGGGAACTGAAACTAAGAAAAATCGTTTTAATGATGATTTATTAGCTACTTTGACTAATCCAGACATTAGTGTGGTGGTTTATGATAAACAAGGAAATGTAGTATTTGCCAATGGAAATGATTCTAATACTTTGCCCAAGATTAAAAATAATTATACTGAAAAAGTGGTTAATGCTGGTGGTCAAAAAAATCTAATGATTTATGGACAAATTCGTTCGATTGCAAATGAAAAAGTTACAGGATATATTGTTGTAACTAATAAAATGAGCAATTACAACAAAGTCTTGCGCAGATTACGATGGTCAATGATCATTATTTCATTACTGGCAATTATAATGTTAATTAGCATTACTTACTTAATTGTGAAAAGAATTGTCGCTCCCGTGAATGAAATGGAAAAAGTTGCCAGTGCTGTAGATAAAGATCCTGATAGTACTGCTAGAATTCCAGATTTACATCGAGATGACGAATTAGGCAGACTAGCTTGTTCATTTAATCAGATGCTTGATCGCGTTCAAAGCTATATTCAGCAACAAAAGCAATTCGTGAGCGATGTTTCACATGAACTCAGAACCCCAGTTGCTGTGATTCAAGGGCATTTAAATTTAATTAAACGCTGGGGAAAAGATGATCCTAAAGTTTTAAAGGAATCAATTGATGCATCCCTGCAAGAAACTAATCGTATGGAACATCTAATCTCTGAAATGCTTGATTTAACTCGCGCTGAACAAGTTGATGTTCAATATCCTGATGCAAAAACTGATGTCAATGAAGTGATTAAAAGAGTAGTTAATGACTTACATCTAGTTCATCCAGATTTTAATCTGCAATTGCATAACAGCTTACCTTCACATGCAGAAATTAAGATGTTCCGTAATCATTTTGAGCAATTATTAGTAATTTTAATTGATAATGCTGTTAAATATTCAACTGATAAAAAACAAGTCAATATTGATGCTGCAATAGATAATAATTTTGTAGTGATTAAAGTTCAAGATTTTGGTGAAGGAATATCTGATAATGAAAATAATAAAATCTTTAATCGATTCTATCGTGTAGACAAAGCTCGTACTCGTGAAAGGGGTGGTAATGGTTTAGGTTTATCAATTGCAAAACAATTAGTTGAAAATTATCATGGGACTATTTCAGTTACTTCAAAACCTGATGTAGGTAGTACCTTTGAATTAAAGTTCCCATTAGTAAAATAGATTATATGCAAAAAGCATTGCGGAATCAAAGTTCTACAATGCTTTTTTATTTATGATGTTGTTGTTTACCAGAATTTCGTTTACGTAAATCTTGATGTAGTTTTTGTTCATTAACGGATGTAGTAGGTGCAGCAGTTGAAACAGAACTAGTTGTAGTAGTTAAGATCTTGTCGATAACTTGCTGTGTTACAACTTGCTTTAATGGATGCTCTTTTAATTCTTCATCAACTTCTTTTTTAGTTCTTGGCATAACTAAAAATGTTGTGATTAGTTGTTGTAAAATAGCAATTAATCCACCAATTAAGTAGTAAAATGCTAGGGCTGCAGGGAATGTAATACTGAAGAAGAATGTCATCAATGGACTTAAAACTAAAGTCATTTGCATAGTTTTTTTCTGTTCATCGGGCAATCCAATTAATGAAATATATCCTTGGACTAAGTAAGATAACCCAGCTAATACCGCTAGCAAAAATGATCGATGACCTAAAGCGATTCCCATGAATGAACTATTAGCAAGTTCTGGTGAATATGCAATAGCTTGATAAATACCTATCATAATAGGAAATTGCAAAATTAGTGGCAAACATCCAATACCACCAGTTAGAGAAAGATTGTTTTCTTTATAAATTTTCATTTGCAACTGGCTGATTTGCATTTGTTGTTCTTGGCCGATTCCTGGACGCTTTAAAGCAGTTTGAATGAGCTTTATTTGGGGCTGCAATCTAGACATTTTTTCTTGTTGACGCACACTTTTGCGTTGAGTTGAAAGCATTAAAGGCATCAAAATTAATCTAACTATAAAAGTAATAATTGCAATTGCCCAACCAGGTCCATTAGATCCACCAATTTTATGTTGAACTGCCACCATTAAATGTTCAATTGGTAGGCCAATCCATTTATAAACCCAATAATATGGACCGCTAGTTGGTGCTTTTAAGACACTAGTTGATTGTGTACAAGCTGTTAATAATAAAGTTACCAACAGCAAAAAACCAATAGCTGGTAAATATTTTTTTAATTTTTTCATTAAGTGTTTTCACCATCTCTTGTAATTCTGATTTTAGGTTAACATTAATATAATACATGAAAACCATGTAAAGGATCCACATTTAATAATAGTTTTTGCGAAATATTATCAATTTTGGCAGATGGTGATGTTGAAGTTGGAAGAGATGCAATAAAATGATCCAATAATTGTTTATCCCCTTGAATTACCATCGTAACACTTCCGTCATATTCATTTTTTACAGTGCCTTTGATATTCATTTTTTTGGCAAGCATCTGCGAAGTCCATCTAAAGCCAACACCTTGGACAATGCCAGTAATATTTAATTCTCTAGTTTCCATAAAAAATTCTTCCTTTCGTAATTAATTTTATTCTAACATGACAAATTATAGGTAGATTAAGTAAAATAGCTATTGAGGAGAAAATTACATGTTACAAATAAGTTCAACTACCAATCAAACAATCAAAAATTTAGTCAAGCTGCAACAAAAAAAGTATCGCTTGAACACACAAAGCTATATAATTGAAGGGTATCATTTAATTCAAGAAGCTTTAAATAGTAATCAAGATTATCAGTATATTTTGGGCAGTCAAGAGGCTTTAGAAAAACTCGCTAGTGAAAATAATCTTGATTTGACTAGTAAAACAATTATTCAAATTAATACTGCAATTGCACGACATTTGAGTGAAACTAAAAATTCTCAAAACATTTTTATGGTATTAAAAATTAACCAACCTAAAAATTTTACTTTTTCATATGGAAAATGGGTGATTTTAGACAATTTATCTGATCCAGGAAATGTTGGTACCATTATCAGAACTGCTGATGCGGCTGGATTTAATGGGGTGATTTTTTCAAAGCAAAGTGTTGATTTGTATAATCCAAAAGTTCAGCGCGCAATGCAAGGGAGTCAGTTCCATATTACAATTTTGCAAGAAAAATCATTGAAAGATACAATTGCTAGTTTTAAAGAATTCGATATACCTGTATATGCAAGTGTATTAAATAAACAAGCAAAGAAAATTGCTGAATTTAAATCAATTCCCCAGCTTGCATTAATTATTGGGAATGAAGCACATGGTGTGTCTTCTGATATATCTAACATGGCTGATGAAAAAATCTATATTCCAATTTATGGTAAAGCAGAATCGCTAAATGCAGCAGTTGCTGCTGGAATAATGATTTATCATTTTGCATAGAACATTTTACTTGTATTTAGTAAGTAAAACTAGGTATAATACCAACTGTAACAATATTACGAGGAGATATGAGAGATGCTAGAAAACGTGCAAGTAAAAGACGTTGACTGTAGCGATCCTGAAAACTACAATTTGTGCACCCATTTTATTAATGCATTTGGCATTATTGGTAAAAAATGGAACGGATTAATTATAAGTAGTTTATGTGATACTAAACAAATGCGTTTTAAGGATTTGGCTAGAACTGTAAATGCCTGTTCAGATCGTGTATTAGTTCAACGTTTAAAAGAATTAGAGCAAGAAAAAATTGTATCAAGAAATGTTGATCAAGAAACAGGGATTATCAGCTATACTTTGACTGAAAAGGGTGTTGAATTGAAGCCTGTATTTGATCAAGTGCATAATTGGGCTAATAAATGGTCATAAAAATTTGCAACAAAGTCTAAAAAGATTTAACATAATATTACCTACTGTGAACAAGACTAGTAACAATAAAAATATAAAAAAGAGAATATTATCAATAGCTGAAAGATAATTTTATAAATAGTTGTGAATTTCATCTTGTGAGTCGAAATAATATGTTTCCGGTATTTCACCGTTATTGAAATTAAAGTGTGAGTTTATAAGCTCAAATCAGGGTGGTACCGCGAAGCTTCGTCCCTTTATGGGATGAGGCTTTTTTTATGGAAAGGATCTAGAAATGGATTTAAAGCAGCATTTGCAGGAATTAAAAAAACAAGGTCTGCAAGAAATTAATAATGCAAAAAGTGAAAAAGATTTAAATGATGCACGTGTTGATCTAGTTGGACGCAAAGGTTCATTAACTGAAATTTTGCATTCAATGGGACAATTTTCACCTGAACAGCGCAAAGAAATAGGCCAACAAGTTAACCAATTGCGCGATATGTTCAATAAAGCAATTGCTGATACTAAAAATGAAATTGAAAAGCAAGTTCAAAAGGCTCGCTTAATTCAAGAACAAATTGATGTAACTTTGCCAGGACGTCAAATGAAGTTAGGTTCTAAACATGTAATTAGAATCATTGAAGATGATTTAGAACGTTTTTTCATTGGATTAGGTTATAAAGTAGTCCAAGGTCCTGAAGTTGAAAGCGAACACTATAATTTTGAAATGCTTAACTTGCCCAAAGATCACCCAGCACGAGATATGCAGGCTACATTCTTCGTAGATGATAGTCATTTATTACGTTCACAAACTTCTCCAGTTCAAGCAAGAACTTTAGAAAAACATGACTTTAATCAAGGTCCATTGAAGATGGTATCACCAGGCAAGGTATATCGTAGAGATGATGATGATGCAACGCATTCACATCAATTTATGCAGATGGAAGGGTTAGTTGTCGATAAAAATATCACTATGAGTGATTTAAAAGGTACTTTGCAAGCAGTCGCAAAACATGTATTTGGAGAGCGTGATACAAGATTGCGCCCAAGTTACTTTCCATTTACTGAACCATCAGTTGAAATGGATGTTACTTGTTTTAACTGTAATGGTAAAGGCTGTAGCGTATGTAAATATACTGGCTGGATTGAAGTTTTAGGTGCAGGTATGGTTCATCCTAATGTCTTAGATAATGCAGGAGTTGACAGTAATGTATATGGCGGTTTTGCTTTTGGATTAGGGCTAGATCGTTTTGCAATTTTGAAATATGGAATTGACGATATTCGTGACTTTTATACAAATGATGTTAGATTTTTACAACAATTTAGACAGGAGGAAGACTAGATGTTAGTTTCATATAAGTGGTTACAGGACTTTTTGCCAGTAAAAACTGATCCTAAAGACCTAGCTGAAAAAATTACTAGAACAGGTATCGAAATTGCTAGTGTACGTCATCCAATGGAGGGATTAAAGAAATTAGTAGTAGGACATATCTTAGAATGTGAACCACATCCAGATTCTGATCACTTATCAATTACTCAAGTTGATGTTGGACAAGATGAACCATTACAAATTGTTTGTGGTGCGCCAAATGTTGCTGCAGGTCAATATGTGATTGTTGCTTTACATGGAGCAAGAATTGCAGGTAATGAAAAAATCAAGCGTGGGAAAATCCGTGGCGTCAAATCAGATGGTATGATTTGTGGATTGCAAGAAATTGGTTTTCCAGATAGTGTGGTTCCTGAAGAATTTGTAAATGGAATTTATGTTTTCCCAGATAAAGAAACTCCAGGCGCTGAAGTTTATGATTTATTAGGGATGGATGATTATATCTTAGATTTTGATATTACTCCGAATAGAGCTGATACTTTATCAATGGAAGGTGCAGCTTATGAAGTAGGTGCAATTGAAGATGAAAAGCCAAAAATTGAACCAGTATTTTTGAAAGCTGATGGTCCAGATTGGACAGAGGAATTACAAGTTGTAGCTGATGAAAAATTAGCACCAAAATTTTTCTTAAGAAAATTAACTAATGTCAAAATTGCACCAAGTCCATTGTGGTTACAAATCAGATTATGGAATGCTGGAATCAGACCGGTAAATAATGTGGTTGATGCAACCAATTATGTAATGCTATTAACTGGTCAACCAATGCACGCATATGATGCACAAGTCTTTGATACTAAAAGATTAGAAGTTCGTTTAGCAAATAAAGATGAGAAGATGACTTTGTTAAATGACAAAGAAATTAATCTTGATCCAGAAGATATTGTAATTACTAATGGTGACAATATTGTTTCTTTAGCTGGGGTTATGGGAAGTAAATTTGCTGAAGTAACAGACAAGACAACTGATGTAATTTTGGAATCTGCAATTTTTGATAGTGCTCTAGTTAGAAAAGCTGCATTGCGTCATGATGCAAGAAGTGAAGCATCATCTCGTTTTGAAAAAGGTGTCAACTGGGATAATACTCAAAAAGCAATTGATATGGCAGCATTATTGTTAAGAAATGAAGCTTCAGCTGTTGTTTGCACTGGTGAAATTAAAGCAACTGATAAAATTCGCAAACCAGTGGTAATTGAAACTACAATTTCTCATATCAATAAAGTTTTAGGAACTAAGTTAACTGGAGATGAGATAGAGGAAATCTTTGGTAGATTAGAGTTCACTACATTACTTGCTGGTGATAAGATCACAGTAACTGTACCTAATCGCAGGTGGGATATTGAAATTCCAGCAGATTTAATTGAAGAAGTAGTTAGAATTTATGGGTATGATAATTTAGCAGCTACTAGACCATATTCAATTGAAACTCAAGGTGGATATTCTTCAGATGAAATAAAATTACGTCACTTACGCAATTTAGTTGAAGGACAAGGTTTGGTTGAAACTATCAATTATTCATTGACGAGCCCTGAAAAAGCTAATTTGTTTACTAAAAATAATAAGGACTTAGTTGAAGTTAAGTGGCCAATGAACTCATCTAGAAGTGTATTACGCAAGAACTTAATTAGTGGATTATTAGATACAGCTTCATATAATATTGCCCGTAAACAAGGTGAGCTTCAAATTTTTGAGCAAGGTCGTGTATTTAATAAAACGACTAATGATCATGCTGAATATGAACATTTGGCTGGCTTATATTCTGGTTTAGTCGCACAAAACAATTGGCAACATATTGATCAAAAAGTTGATTTTTATTATGTAAAAGGTCAACTAGAAGATTTGTTTAAAGCAATTGGAGTAACAGGTGTCATTTATGAAGCGGATGAAATTGCTGGGATGCACCCAACAAGAACAGCAAAAATTTTAGCTAATGATCAAACAATTGGATTTATAGGACAAGTGATGTTACCAGCCAACTTATTTGATAAAAACTTAAATGGTCGAGAAATCTATGTATATGAACTTGACCTAACTCAAATTTTGCCGATGATGGAAAAAGATATTAAGTCAAAACCAGCTCCAAAATATCCAAGTATTGAACGTGACTTATCAGTCCTAGTAAGCGGAGAATTGACTAATAATGAAATTGAGAAAGTTATTAAAGAAAATGCTGGCAAATATTTAGTTAATCTTGATGTAATTGATGTATATGAAGGTAATCAAATTTTAATCAATATGAGGTCAATTGCATATAAACTTATCTTTAGAAATGATAATGATACTTTGACTGATGATGTGGCAAGTGCTGCAATGGATAAAGTTCAAAGTGCATTGAAAGAAAAATTAGGTGCTGAAATTAGATAAAAGCCTTGACTTTTAAGCACTAAATCAATATGCTTGATAGGCAATTTAAGATAATAAAGGAGAGAATAATAATTATGGCGCAAAAAACATATCCAATGACTGCAGAAGGAAAACAAAAGCTTGAAGCAGAATTGAAAGACTTAAAGTTAGTTAAACGTCCAGAAGTTATTGATCGAATTAAAGTTGCTCGTTCATTTGGTGACTTATCAGAAAACTCTGAATATGATGCCGCAAAAGATGAACAAAGCGCAGTAGAACAACGTATTGCTCAAGTTGAACAAATGTTAAAATATGCAGAAGTTATTGATGCTGAAAGCGTTGATCCAAATGAAGTTTCTGTAGGTAAAAAGATTACTTATACAGAAGTTGGTGAAGATGATCCTGAAACCTATACCATTGTTGGATCAGATGAATCAGATCCATTGAATGGAAAAATTTCTAATGATTCACCAATTGCACAAGCATTATTAGGTAAGAAAAAAGGCGAAACAGTAACTATTGTTACGCCAGGTGGCAACTTTGATGTTGTGATTAATAATGTTGAAGCTGGGTAAATAAATTTTCAATAAAAATTAGCTTTGAAATTACAGCAGTAATTTTGAAGCTTTTATTTTGCGCCAGAAAATGACAGTGATTAAACTGATAAAACTACCTAAAATCAATGGCCAAGGTATATAAATCAATGTTAATTGATGTTTTCCTGCAGATAAGTTAACTTGCATGAAGGTTTTAACAAAAATTGAAGTCTTTACGATTTTATTTTTGTCTAAAACTAGCCAGTTATTATCATAAGGAATAGTAGTATTAACCGTTTGTGTAGAGCTAATTTTGAAATTGGAGGTTTTTAAAATTAGCGGATTAATAAATCTTAAACTAGGTTGATGTTTGTTAAAAGCCTTAATCGTTTTATTAATGCTTGAATTAATTGCCCATAATTTCATATTTGAAAGATCTAGTGAATCATGAATTAATTCAAAACTTATTTTTACTACTTGATTTTTTTGTAAATAGCCTAAATTAATTAATTTATTTTGACTTGTTCGAGCCTTAATTGGAGTTAAATTATTATTAATTTTCAAATTGGTTTGACTTTCATCTACACTTGCAGGAAGTTCTAGATAATATGAACTAGTAAATATTGGTTTTAAGTAATAAATAACATAGCTGCGTTTTAGTTTATTAATTTTCTTAAATTCATATGAAGTGGTCATTTTAGTATTAATTATATTGGCTTTAGGAAGTAAAGTTCTATAAAAAGCTGGACTTTTATTTGAAGTAATTGCAAAAAATAGCTGATTTTGATTAGTAATTGGTACATCTGATTGCAAATATATGTGATGCTTTTTACTAATAAATAGCAAAGGTAGTGCATAATTGTTTTTTAAAACAGTCAAATGATTTGCTGAAAACAGAATTGGTTTTGTATTTAAATCATTTCGATAAATCAAATTGGTAAAATCAATATTGCCTTTATTTTGATAATCTGGTATCAGATAATACTTAACTCCTAATAAATCATCAGTAATTGGAGTAGAAAAATTGTTGATATAAGAGTTGCTATTATTGTCAAAACCAATATTTTCAATAAAATTAGAAATTTTTGTATTTGAAATAGAATTAAAAGTGGCCAGTCCATTATAATTATTTGAAAAGCTATCATCATCAGAGCGTGAAAAAGATTTTTCAAGTCGATAAAAACTATTATCTCTATTTTTTAAATCAGCTACAGTATTAGAAACATCTAGACTGTAATCAGTATAATCATGATTATTTTGATAAGTAATATTTTGCAAACTAGTGATTAAATTTAAACTACTACTGAATATAACTGCAAAAAATAAGCACTTGAGTGAAAATAAACTGTTTTTTTGATAATAAAATAAAATAATTATTGTTAATAAAGCAATCAAACTAGTGATAGTAATTTTATCTTGAGTTAAAAATTCTAGCTTATTTAACTTCCATATAGCAAAGCTAATTTCTAAAATACTAAATATAGTAATAGCAATTAATTGTAATTTAGTAAATTTATATTGTTGTTTTAAAATTAACAAAGAAAAATAAATCCCTAAAAAACTAATACAAAAACTAAATCTACCTTGATACCAGACAGGATATTGTCCCATATGCCACAACAAGATCAGTGGATTAAAGCTGCATGAAATAATTAGAAATGCAAATAAAGTGCCAAAAACCAATTTTGTTTTCAATTTAATTTTATTGCTAAAAACTAGTGCTACTGTAATTAAAATTAAGGGAGTTGACCAAAAAATATTGGGCATCCCCCAAGACATTTCTTTAAAGCTAAAAGATCCAGAGATTAATTTTGTTAATAAGTTTTGCAGTGGAAAGGCAAAATGCAAATTATAATCGATACTTGTTTGAGTTTTACCTTGCAATAATTCATAAACAGTTGGAACTAATAAGATACTAGCCATTAGCGTACCCAAAACACTTTGAGTCAGATACTTTTTGAAAATTAATAATCTATCTTTATTTTGAAGTATTAATTTGCCAATAAAATATAAAAAACCAAATAAAAGAGCCATATATCCTGTATAAAAGTTGGTTATCCAGATTGCAAAGGTTATGATAATTAGGTGACTTTTTTTATTAATAAATTGTCTATCTATACTCCAAATCAATAATGGTAATAAATAAACAGAATCAAGCCACATTAAATTAAGATTATTCGTAATAACAAATCCAGATAATGCATAAGCGACACTACCTGTTAAAGCTAATAGGTTATTTTTGGTAAAGCTGTTAAAATAAAAGTAACTAGTTAATCCAATTAATCCAATTTTTAAGCTGATTAAAATTAAAATTGCAATAGGTAAAAGTGATTTTGGAAAGATAAGTAAGATTAAATTCAACGGACTTGCTAAATAATAAGCAACCGTTCCAACCATTGAATTGCCTAAGCTGCTGTTAAAGCTGTAAATAAGGTTTAATGGTTTAGTTAATAAATTATTTTTGTAAAAAGCTAATAAATCAACATATTGTTGGCCAAGATCTACTGTTAGAATTTGTCCTTTACGAATACAAAAATAAATAAAAAATATAAAAAATGGAATTAAAAAGCTAGTTAGATACCAGTATTTTGATTTTTTTGATGAAAATATAATTGTGTCTAGTTTATTCATGATAAAAAGAATTAAAACATTACAAAGATAGGTTAGTTTGCATAGTATTATCAATACCTATCTGCTAAAATATTGCTAGTTTAGCGAGGTCGATTTTTGTGAAATTTTTAAACCAACAGCGTAAGTCGGGGAAAAAATCCCAATCTACTCCTCTTAGAATGAAAATTATTCTAGGGGTTATTTTTGTTTTATTTGCGATGTTAATTGCACAATTAGCATATTTGCAACTTTTATATGGTGGCAGATTTAAAGCAGAAGTGCAAAAAACAGATGAAACTGTTGTCTCAACTAGTGTACCACGTGGTGTTATGTATGATGACCAAGGTCGAATTTTAGTTGGCAATAAAGCAAATAATGCAATTACTTATACTAAAGGTGCTGCAACAACATCTTTGCAAGCTTATCAAGTAGCTAATAGATTAAGTTCATATATTTCAATTGATAATGAAAAGCCAACTCAAAATCAATTAGCTGATTATTATTTGGCTGATCCAACCGTTTTGAAAAAAGAAACAGCAAAATTACCAAAATCAAAACGAGTTGATAGTCATGGTGATCAACTTGATAACTCTATAGTTTATGATAATCTTGTTAATCAAGTTGTTAAACAACACATCCATTTTACTAAAAGGCAAAAAACTGCTGCAATAATTTTTAATAAAATTTCTGGAGCCTTTCAATTATCAACAATTTATTTGAAAAATCAAGGCTTAACAGATAATGAAGTTGCAACTGTAGGTGAACACTTATCAGAGTTACCAGGAGTTGGCATTGGAACTGATTGGCAAAGAAGTTATCCTAATGGTTCATCAATTAGAAGTATTATTGGTGCAGTTTCTAGTGAAAAAGCTGGTCTTCCAAGTGATAACTTGCAGTATTACTTAACTCAAGGCTATTCAAGAAATGATCGTGTAGGTACTAGTTATTTAGAGCAAGAATATGAGCCTTTATTAAAAGGTACAAAAGCAACAAGTCGAGTGTCCACTAAGGCAAATGGTAATGTTCAACAAACCAAAAGTGTTTATCATGGTCAAGCTGGCGCTAGTTTAATTTTGTCACTTGATTCTCAATATCAAAAACAAGTCCAAGATACCTTAAATAAAGTCTACGCATCAGCTTTAGCATCTGGTGCCGCAAGATATTCAGATGGAGCATATGCAATTGCAATTGATCCCAATACTGGTGCGCTAAAAGCAATTGCTGGAATTAACCATGACCCTAAAACTAATAAAACTCAAGATGATGCTCTAGGTATTATCAATCGTTCATTTGTAATGGGCTCTGCAGTAAAGGGAGCGACCGTTGCAGGGGGATTAATGAATCACGTTATTACTCCTCAAAACAGTATGATGCCTGATACTCCAATTTATTTGCCAGGATCTCCAATCAAAAAATCAGTTTATCCAGTTGGAACTTTTGGTGCATTAAATGCTCAAAGCGCCCTGGAAGTATCAAGTAACATCTATATGATGCAAATGACTTTACGCTGGTTACATGCAAAATATATTCCACATGAATATATCAATATGCCACAAGATTCTTTCCAAGTTCTACGCAAAAACTTTAATATGTTTGGATTAGGACAAAAGACTGGTATTGACTTACCTGGAGAAGTTAGTGGTATCCAAGGCCGATCATTTAACTCTAAAGGTCAAATTCTATCTGGATCTGTACTTGACTTGTCATATGGAAATTATGATGCATATACTCCAATCCAAATGGCACAATATATTTCAACGATTGCTAATGGTGGGTATAGAATGCAACCCTATCTAGTGCAATCAATTGGTCAAACTAACAAACAAGGTAACAAAGTATTAATTAAATATAATAAAGAACCTAATCCACAACTAAGAATTCCATGGACTAGTGATGAATTAAGCGTCATTCATCAAGGTATGTATGCAGTAGTTCATGGAACTAATGGTTGGGGGACTGCTCACCCATTAAAAGATGTTAAGCCTGAAATTGCAGGAAAAACTGGTACTGCTGAAACATTTTATTATGATCCAGACCATCCAGGAAATCCTAATGCTCCTGAATTAATTAATGCAACATTTGTAGGATATGCTCCAGCAGATAAGCCAAAATTAGCCGTTGTGGTAGTTTTCCCTGGACTTAATCCAAATTTGGAAGGAACATTTACCTTGCAAGTTGTTCAATCAATGGTTTCAAATTACTTTAAACAAGATCAAAAAAATACTGATAAAACTAATCAAGAATAAAAAGACTTGTTATCCAGTTAGTAAAAAAGTATACTAGATATTGTGCTTTTTTAAAAAGCTAACAAGCAAATACACAATATATATTGCTTTTACAAAAAATATCTGGAGGAATTTGATGCAGACAACTGAAAAAACTGCTAGAAAAGAAAACTATTTTGTATGGCTATTTAATCAATTGAAAGGATGGCCAATGCAAAATTACATGCTGTGGTTTTTCGCATTTGGTTTTCAATTAGCCTTATTAATTCAAGGCAAAATAACAACAATTGCCTTAATAACGTTTGCAGGTACTATGATAGGTACGTTGTGCGTTTTGGCAATTAATGCAACTAAGGCTATTAATGGATGGCTCGGTCTTATATCAGCTGCGTGCTTTATTTATGTAGGATTAGTGGCCAAAAATTATTTATCAATTTTTGAACAGATTGCATATATTGCAACATTAGATATTCCAGTTATCTTTGCGGTGCGTTCGTGGAATGATGATACCAAAAACCATTTACGAAAGTTTGGTGTTAAAGAATGGATCATTGCAATTGTTGGAACTTTGCTAGTTTATGTAATTTCTGGTTACTTCATTGGTAAACTCACTAATGATCCTCGTCCTTGGATTGATGCAATTAGTTTTGCAATATCATTAACTGCTGGAATTATGTGTTTTATGAGATACAATAATCAATATTTTTGGTGGCTTGCATCTGGAGTTTTTCAATTGATCTTGTGGGCAATTACTTTTGCACAAGGCGATGCTTCACTTGCGATGGCGGTGAATTCGTTAATTTATGTTGTAAATGATATTTTGGCCTTTACTGTTTCACCATGGTTTAATCGTGGTCGAAAACTAGAGGGATTGAAAAAAATTGAAAATTAATGTTTAAAACGTGTTCTAGATAGAATGCGTTTTTTTAATTGATTAAGATTTTTTAAACTGCAAAAATATGGCATATACTGAAACTTATATAATCTTGTCCTGCTAACAACAGAAGTATATACTTATCACTGTAATCGCTTTCTAATAACTATATGGAAGGAACAATTGACATGACACTTACTGTTGACACATTAACTACTTGGATGAATAAATTTGCTGAAAAAATTGAGACTAATAAACAACACCTAAGTGATTTAGATACGCCTATTGGTGATGGTGACCATGGATTCAATATGGATCGTGGAATGAAGGCAGTTGTTGCAAAGCTTGCAACTAAGCGAGCAGATGTTACTAGTGGATTAAAGACAATCGCTATGACATTGATTTCAACTGTTGGTGGAGCATCAGGGCCGCTTTATGGAACCGCATTTTTAGAAATGGCTAAAAAGAGCACCTTAACAACTAATATGGGTGACTTGCTAGAAGCGGCGTTATTAGGACTTGAAAAAAGAGGTGGTGCAAAACCTGGTGACAAAACAATGGTTGATGTTTGGTCAAAATTAGTACCAGATGTTAAAGCAGGCACTTTGACTGAAGATAAAATAAAAGCTGCAGTACTTGCAACAAAAGACTGATTGCCAAAAAAGGGCGTGCATCATATTTAGGTGAACGCTCTAAGGGTCATATCGACCCAGGATCTGAATCAAGTGGATATCTATTTGAGGCAATGCTTGAAACGGAGGGTTTGTTATGAGAATAGGTATTACTTTAGTTTCTCATGTGTCAGAGATTGCAACTGGTTTAGATAAATTATTAAAACAAGTCGCAAAAGATGTACCAATTACTACAGCAGGTGGTACTGATGATGGTCGAATAGGTACTAGCATGCAAAAAATTATTGATGCTTTTGAAAATAATCCTGCAGATGAAATTTTAGCATTTTATGACTTGGGTAGTGCTAAGATGAATTTAGAAATGGCAATGGAAATGACTGATAAAAAAATCCATCTATATAACACAGCATTTATTGAAGGTGCATATACTGCATCATCACTATTGCAGGCTGATGTATCACTATCTGATATCGAGAAGCAATTGAATCCATTGGTCGTTAAAGATTAGAAATTGCCAGTATTAACAATACAACACTACACTTAGTTTGAATTGCTTTAGTCAACATATTTTTGATTACATCCAAAAATACATTGAAAGCATTCTTTACCTTTGCTAGGATAAAATTATAGTAGAGGAGAGAATTTTATGGACAAAAGTAAACATTGGCTTAATTGGCCAACATTTTATGCACTGACTGAAATTTATCAGGTGCCTTTAAATATTATTTGGTTTGTATTTAGTTTTGGCATAGCCTATAGGCTGTTCCATATTACAAATTTATTAAATGTAGCATTATGTTGTATCGATGTGATGCTGTTTGATTTAGCAGTCAATGTTGCAGATAATTATTTTGACTATATTCATGCTAATGATCCACACTTCAAGCAAGTTACTAATCCAGTTGGACGTTTGCAATTGCCACTTAATCAAGTGAAAAAGCTAGTAGTTATTATGTACATAATTTCTGCTATTCCAGGACTAGTTTTAGTTTATTTAACTGGTTGGCAAGTATTTGCATTAGGTACAATAGGATACTTGATAGGAATTTTTTATACTGCTGGAAAATATCCATTGAATGCAACACCAATATGTGAAGCAATTGTGTCATTTTTCATTGCCTTTTTTATTATCTTCGTTGGGGTATATGTCACTATTTTCAATAAAATTCCATTAACCTGGGCAATAGTTGGACGAGTATTTTTATTGTGCTTGCCATTGATGTTAGTGTTTTACGCAATTCAACTTGCAAATAATGCTTGTGATTTAAAAGAAGATTTAATCAATGGACGTCACACTTTAGCTAGCTTTATTGGGCAAAAAAACTCTATTAAGTTGATTGAAATCTTAGTCATAATTGGCTTTTTGATGCCTGCATTTTTAGCAGTTTTTAAGTTAGTTCCGTGGGTTGTTGGGTTAACAAGTTTATTATTAATTTTATTTTGGCGCCAGCTGTATAAATTTTTCAAGAAGCCTGAAAAAAATACAACTTACTTTTTATTATTTAAAGAAACCGCCCAATTTTTAATTGCATACATTGTACTGTATACAATTATGGCCTTTGTCTGAAAATTTAGTATAAATGTTAAGATGGTTTTGTAAAAGTTTTGTGTACTTTAAGTAAATTTACTAGTACACAGAGCTTTTTTCTTTTATAATTGAAAAAATAAAAATTATTTAGAGAAGTTTGGGTGAATGACGTATGCATTATATTTTTGAAATATTGCCCTCTTTAATGAGTGGGGCAAATGTTACCTTAGAAATTTTTGCTTTAACATTATTAGGGTCACTACCATTAGGATTATTAGTTGGGTTAACATTAATTTCCAAATTAAATATTGTTAAGGCTTTCATGAAATTTTATGTTTGGTTGATGCGTGGGACTCCATTATTATTGCAACTGATTTTTATTTTTTATGGCTTACCATTAGTTGGGATTACCTTGCCTAGATTTGAAGCTGCATTAGTGGCTTTCATTTTGAACTATGCAGCATATTTTGCAGAAATATTTCGTGGTGGGTTGCAATCAATTGACCAAGGACAATATGAAAGTGCTAAGGTCTTGGGCTTATCATATTGGCAAACAATTAGAAAAATTGTTACTCCGCAAGTTATTAAGATAGTATTGCCTTCAATTGGTAATGAAGTGATTAATTTAGTCAAAGATTCATCATTAGTTTATGTTATTGGGATTGGCGACTTGCTTAGAGCAGGTAATGTGGCGACAGCACGTGATGTTTCATTGATGCCATTAGTTATGGTAGGTGTCATTTATTTGTTGATGACAGCCGTTTTAACGGTATTATTGCGTCAATTAGAAAAACACTACAGTTATTGGAAATAAGGAGCAAGAATTATGTTAGAGTTAAAAAATGTTACTAAAGATTTTGGCAATCGTGTAATTCTTGATCATCTAAACTTAACTGTGAACGATGATGAAATCTTATGTATTGTAGGTCCCTCTGGAGCTGGTAAAACTACGCTATTAAGATGTATCAGTGGGCTAGAAAAAATTGATAGTGGTCAAATGCTGTATGATGGCAAAGCTTTTGATCCATATGATGACAAAAAATCAATTATTGGCGTAGTTTTTCAAGATTATAATTTGTTCCCAAATTTGACTGTTTTGCAAAATATTACCCTAGCTCCAATTATGGCACTACATAAAAATAAAGCTGCTGCAAATAAAGAAGCGATGGATATTTTGCAAAAGTTATCTTTAGCAGATAAAGCTGATCTATATCCTTACCAATTATCTGGTGGACAAAAACAACGTGTCGCAATTGCAAGAGCGCTAGCTATGAAGCCAAAAATCTTATGTTACGATGAGCCAACTAGTGCACTTGATCCATATTTGCGTCAAGTAGTTAAAGAAATCATCTTAGATCTAAAAAAAGATGGTATAACCCAAATTATTGTTACTCATGATTTGGATTTTGCTAAAGAAGTTGCAGACAATATGTTTAAAGTTAAGCCTATTCAAGCCTAGGGGTGATTTGGGTGAAAAAGTTAAAAATTTTACTATTTTTTCTAGTTAGTATTGGCTTAATAATAGTTTCGGGATGCCAAAGTCCACAAAAACGTGCCAATACACAAGATAATTGGAATAAAATACAAAGACATCATAAAGTTGTGGTTGGATTAGATGATAGTTTTGTGCCAATGGGCTTTCGTGAAAAAAATGGTCAATTAGTTGGCTTTGACGTTGACTTAGCTAAAGAAGTTTTCAAAAGATACAATATCAATGTTGATTTTCAAACAATTGATTGGTCAATGAAGGAAACTGAATTGCGTAATGGCACAATTGACTTGATCTGGAATGGTTATACTGTAAATCCAGAGCGTGAAAAAACTGTGGCATTTAGTAATACTTATCTGACTAACAAGCAAGTATTAGTTACTAAAACAAAAGATCACATTAATAAAGCTCAAGAAATGAAGGACAAAAATATTGGTTTACAAAGTGGGTCATCTGGTTATGAATCATATGAAGCACAACCTAAGTTATTGAAGCAATATATTGCACAAACTGTGCAATATGATACTTTTAATAATGCTTTTCTTGACTTGAATGCAGGACGTATTCAGGGTTTGTTAATTGATAGTGTCTATGCAAATTATTATATTGCACATGAACCAGATCCATCTAGTTATAGAATTACTAATGTTGGCTTTGATTCAGAAGATTTTGCTGTAGGGATGCGCAAGGGTGATAAAACTTTGCGCAAAAAAATAAACTTAGCTCTAATGCAGATGGCAGAAGATGGTAGCTTGCAAAAATTAGGTACTAAGTGGTTTGGTAATAGTCAATCAATTCCAATTAAGCTATTAAAACAAGATAAATAATCAGAAAAAAATTCTTGACAAGTCAAAAATAATATTTTATTATTGTCACTAAATAAAAGTTAGTTAGGAGAAAAAAGATGTCGAACTTTATGCAAGTAAATCAAAATATTCAAACATGCTGCGAATGTTGCACTTGCTTATTTGCATATAATAATTCAGCATCCGTATCTCATAGTTAATTAATACCAGATAATTAAGACCTGCGAATCTGAAGGTGATTTGTAGGTCTTTTTGTATACAAAAATGGAAATGAGGGTTATGAATGGATTGGACAATTATCCAGCAGGCATTGCCGATGTTCATCAAGGGATTTTGGTTAACGATCTGGCTGTCATTAGTTGGCATCATTGGATCAGTTATAGTTGGCATTATTGCCAGTTTAATACAGTATTTTAAAATTCCAGTTTTATCAAAAATGTTTACCGCTTATGTTGAGCTTGCACGCAATACTCCATTGCTGATTCAGTTATTCTTTTTATATTATGCCTTTCCAGTAATTGGTTGGAAAATGTCTGCGCAGACCGCTGGTATTATTGGTCTGATCTTTATGGGTGGAGCTTATATGGCTGAAGGATTTACGGGTGGCTTTAATGGAGTTGATGAAAATCAGCTGAATTCGGGTAGAGCATTAGGGATGGATAATATGCAACTGGCAAGATATGTTGTATTTCCACAAGGTTTTGCTCAAAGTATACCAGCTCTTGCTGCTAATATTATATTTTTGATTAAAGAGACTTCAATCTTTTCAGTAATTGCAATACCTGAATTGACTAATACTGCTCTTGACTTAATAGGGCTATATTATCGCTCAAATGAATATTTATTCATGTTAGTTATTGCTTATGCAATTATCATGATACCTGTCATTTGGTTGCTTGATTTATTAGAAAGGAAGGTAAGATATGGCTCATTCGGGGATTAATGTATTTTTTGAAGGAAATAATATGATGCGCTTGCTTGGTGGTGCATGGACAGCTGTTTGGATAGCTGGCATTTCTTTAATAATTGGCTTAATCATCGGAACATTATTTGGGATATTAAGAACTCTCAAAAATGATGTCTTAGATGTCATTTTAGGATTATATCTACAGTTCTTCCGCATTGTGCCTACAGTAGTATTGCTTTATCTGGTGTATTACATTTTACCTAGACAATTTCATATAGATTGGCCAGCTAGCTGGATGGCAGTCTTAGCGTTTTCATTGTGGGTATCAGCTGAATTCAGTGATATTGTGCGTGGGGCAATTGAATCTGTCCCTAAAGCTCAAAGAGAATCAGGACTAGCATTAGGATTAAATCAAGTTCAATTATTCAGATATGTGTTATTGCCACAAGCGATGAAATTAGAATTGCCCGCAACAATTAACTTAGCTACTAGGGTGATTAAGACAACTTCATTATTGCTGTTGATCAGCGTCATGGAAATTATCAATGTTGGTCAACAAATTATTGAAGCAAATAATCAAAAATATCCAACAGCGGTATTTTGGGTTTATGGCTTAATTTTTATCTTGTATTTTATTATCGACTATCCATTGTCTGCTTGGGCAAAGCGAATAATACGCAAAAATGCACTAAAGGAGTAAAAAATGACAGAAGAAATTTTAAAAGTTGAACATTTGAATAAATTCTATGGTGATAAGCAAGTATTATTTGATATTAATTTTGATATAAAAAAGGGCGAAGTATTAACTCTGCTTGGACCTTCTGGTTCTGGTAAGAGTACATTACTTAGAACAATTAATGGATTAGAAGATTATCAAGATGGGGTAATTTATTTTGAAGATAAAAAAATAGTTCCTAATGCTCAAAATTGGCAAAAAATTAGACAACAAATAGGGATGGTCTTCCAAAGCTATGACTTGTTTCCTAACTTAACAGTCTTAGAAAATATCACCTTGGCACCAACTAAAGTCCAAAAAAGAAATCTTGATGAAGTAAAGACACTAGCAACTAAATTATTAAAACAAGTGGGTCTTGAAAAATATCAAGATAGCTATCCTAGACAATTATCTGGTGGACAAAAACAGCGAATTGCAATTGTCAGAGCATTGGCAATGAATCCTGAAATGATGCTATTTGATGAGGTAACTGCTTCACTTGACCCAGAAATGGTGCGAGGAATTTTAGAGATAATCAAGAATTTATCAGACAAGCAACATATGACAATGATGATTGTGACTCATGAGATGAATTTTGCAAGGCAAATATCAGATAGGGTACTTTTTTTAGAAGATGGAAAAATTTTAGAAAATACTCCTGGAAGGCAATTCTTTGAAAACCCTAAAACTGATCGAGCAAAAGAATTTTTAACAAGTATGGATTTTTAATGAGGAAAGAAAAATGAAAAAGAAAAATATAATTATTACAATTATTGTCGCATTAGTTGTTATTATTGGCAGTTTTGCGATATTTAATCACTCAAGCAATCAAAATAATCCAAGTAGTGTAGAAGCAATTAAAAAGCGGGGCACAATTAAGGTTGCTGTCTTTGGGGATCTGCCTCCATATGGCTGGGTTGACTCTCAAGGAAATCGTACAGGCTATGATGTATATCTAGCACACCGCATGGCAAAAGACTTAGGTGTTAAAGTTAAGTTCGTTCAAGTTAATGCCAATAATCGAGTAGATACTTTGAATGCAGATAAAGCAGATATTGTACTTGCTAACTTCACTGTGACTCCAGAACGCAAGCAAGTAGTAGATTTTGCTAAGCCTTATATGAAGGTTTCAGTTGGGGTAGTTTCACCAAAGAGTGCACCAATTACAAAAGTCAGCCAATTAGTTGGCAAAAACTTAATTGTAACTAAAGGGACTACTGCAGAAAACTACTTTAGTAAACAAAAAGGTATTAACTTATTGAAATTTGATTCAAAGACCCAACAATTTAATGCAATTAAAAATAAGCGTGGTGCAGCATTAGCTGATGATAACTCATACTTGTATGCTTGGGTAAAACAAAATCCAGATTACACTGTAGGAATCAAGAGTGTTGGGCCTAAGCAATATATTTCTCCAGCTGTGAAGAAGGGGAATAAGTCATTGCTTGATTGGACAAATAAAGAAATTGCTAAGTTGAATAAGGAAAGTTTCTTTACTCAAGATTACAATAAGGAATTGAAGCCTTACTTTGGTAAAGAAATTAAGCCAAGCGATATTGTTTTACCTCAAGGAAAATAGAACATTAGGGATGCAAAAAAGCTAGTAGAAACGTTCTGCTAGCTTTTTATTATATATTAAATATTATTTTCCAGCTTTTGGATAAGAGGGGTTAGCATCGTCATATTCATAATGGCTAATATGTCCATCTTGCATCCATCGACGCAATCTATCATTTTCAATTGCATGGTCTGGATCTAGTAATTGTGGAAATTCACCACGAATAGTGTTGTCATAACCAGCTAAGTTAATCACTTTAGGTTTGATATCCTGAATATAATCAAATGCACGGCCGTAGGTAATATTTTTTGGGTTTAAGATAGAACCATCAGTTAATTCGATTATAACTTCACCATGTGGTGCACCTTTAATAAATTTTACTGACTTGACAGCATCTTTATTAAACTTGTGCAGTTTATCATTAGTAATATAGCCAAGGTTATGAACTGATGATATATAGTAACTAATAGTTCCATTTTCATCATTTGCTAAGATCTGAGATACTTTGTCTTCATATTTTTTTATATTATCTTCCAATGAATCAGTAATTAAGTTTTCAGGTATGACTTTTTCAATTCGTGATAGGCTAATGTCAAAGTTATTCATTTAAGTAATCATCTTTCTATATTAAGTAAAAAAGAAGAGATAACCTATAAAATTATCTCTTCTTAGGGGAGTTTTAAGTATAGCTATTAATACTTAAGTGCGTTATTTGCTGATAATGACTTGTAACCCATCTTTTCTAACCATTCAGGCATAGTAAGATTTTCCATAATGTTCATATCAGTATCAGGGGTTAAGATTGAACCACCAGGAATTGAATCTACAGGTAATGAGAAGTATGGCCCAACAGTAATTGCGTTACCAATTTGACCTGGCTTCATCATTGCGTGTGCAAATCCGATCCATGAACTCTTGAATGAAGTATCTGCGTCTTCACCACATTCAGCGATTGACTTAGCAATAGCCTTGCGGCGACCATCTAAGTATTCAAGTAATTCATCTTCGTTAGGAGTTTCCCAAACACCAGCATCTTCGATGAACATGCTTGAGTCTTTTGAAGGATCCTTAGCAAATGAAATAGCGATTGCTGACCAAACACCATAACCTTGACCTGGTTTTAATTCTTCGTCAGCCTTAGGACGTTCTGCGGTAACACCTTTGTTAGCACAAACGATAAATGAACCTGGTGCTGGGTAGTGACGGCGATCATCACGAGTACCAAAGTATTCAACCAAAGCATCTTGTAATGGCTTAGCATCGTAAATAGGTAGTTCACTACCGTCCCATTGCTTTTCAGTAAATAAAGGTTTTGCTGAGTCAACAGCAGGGTTTTTTAAGATGTCATAACCCATTACACGACCTTGTGGTCCAGTAAATGATGAAGCAGTAGTCATGTTAATTTGACCAATGTAAGCGTTCTTAGTTTCAGCACGGTCGTATGACACGATACCATCTAAAACGTCGTCGTCAGTCTTGTCACGTACACCGGCATCTACCTTCAAGCCAGTAACGTAACCATTACCAATATTACCTGGTTCCATATAACCACGTGACCATTTCTTGTATGGACTGATAGCTATACGATCAACGCCAAGTTTGTTTAACTTTGTATCTAATTCAGACATAATTAGACCTCCATATAATATAAAAATTTAAGAAATATACTTGCAACGAACGAAAACGCTTTCTATCTCTCACCTTTTTAGGATAGCACTTATCAAGTTTCACTTCAAGAACGGATCTAAAAATTATCACAATATTTGTGTATTTTATTGTTTGAATTGAAATAAGAAAGTTTGTTTTATATTAGGTGGTTCTCCTTTTAATTAATGTTACAGGAATTATAATTTGACGATTTAATATTTCTTCGTTTTTTAGCAATTTCATCAAATTATCACAAAAGGTTTTTGCAATTTTATCAGTATCCTGCTTAATCGTAGTGAGTTGTAGTTCTTTTGCTAATGTGGATCCATCAAATCCCACGATACTGAGTCGTCGATTAGGAACAGCTATTTGATCTTCTATGTTTCTACGGCTATTTGATAAGTATATACCCCAACATTATCATTTACTGCGAATATTCCTATTTTCGTAAGATTTGTTAATAAATTCAGTAAAATTTTAATTAATTTTGGTTTTGTTTGATTCATAGAATCAGAACTGGTGTCTAAAGTAATAATCTCAGGCTTATTAATATCTCTATTCTTAGATGCATTTATAAAACCTTCCATTCTTTTTTATTACTAAAAACTGATTAGATTTTGTAGTAATCATGATCGGATAAGCATTATGATCAATTAAATGATTAGTAGCAAGGGCAGCGCCTGCAAAGTTATGTCATGATAATGGTAATGCATTATTATTATGGGCAAGCTGCAGAGAAATATTTAATATCTTTGAAGCAAATAAATGTAATGTTGATATTATTACATGTACTCAGCCAATAATTGATAAATTAAAGCTGATTGGAACAACACCTGAGGAAAGATCACTACAGACTGTTCAGGGATTTAATAAAGATGTTAAAACTTTAGGATTTTCAATTTTGTAATAAAGATTGGAGGACTATAAAATGTTACTTTCAGCTTTATTAGCTACTATTTCACAATGGTGGTTCTTTGCCCGATTACAAGATGCCTGACATATCCTTTAACCACAGGATTAATAGTAGGTATTTTTATGGGACATCCCATGCTTGGAATGCTTGAAGGTGCAAATATTCAATTAGTTTATTTAGGTTGGATTAACACTGGTCGCGTGATGCTAAGTAATACAATGGTAGCCGGTATTTTTGGCTCTGCTTTAACAATTTTGGCAGGTGCTAACCCTAAATTGGCCGTGACTTTTGCAGTTCTTTTTTCATTGATCAGATTGCTTTATGAACGATTGCAAGCACTTGGATTGACCGATATGATGATTTTTCCAATACAGAAGCTATATCCCAAAGAACGACAAGCTGATGAATTGAAAAAATATATGGTATTTTTTACCACTGAGCCACATATGATAGGATCTGTTATTCATGGTATTTCGTTATCTATGGAGGAAGCTCGTGCAAATGGAGCAAATATTAGTGCTGAAGAGATTAATGGGGTCTATAGGTGCAAGCAAGGAATTCTATTCCCAATATTAGCAAGTATTGGTGCGACAATGGCGCTAGATCATAACTATTTTGGATCAGTCTTATTTACAGTAGTATTTGAGCTTATTATTTATTCAATTGGTTATTGGATGTTTATATATGGATATAAACAAGGTAAAAAATCAGTGCTTTCTATTTTAAAAAGTGGTCTGCTAGATAAAGTTACAAATGCGTTTTCAATTGTTGGCTTAATGGTGTACGTACGGTGGTTGCAACAAGAGTCACTATCAAAACTCCGCTAGTTTGGCACGTAGGACAAAGTACAATAAAATTACAATCACTATTTAACTCATTAGCCCCTTCTTTGATTCCATTATTAGTAACCTTACTTGTTTGGTGGCTGCTAAGGAAGAAAATCAATGCAAGTATAATTGTTGTGGAAATTTTTATAATAGGTATTATTTGTTCTTATTTAGGAATATTCGCAAATATATAATAAGGAATAATTATGATACAAATTGTTTTAGCAAGTCATGGAGAGTTTTGCAAAGGATTAAAGCCAACAGCAGAAATGATAAATGGAAAGATCGCTGACTTATCAACTGAATCTTTTAAGCCAAGACAGGATATTAATGAATATAGGCAAAATTTTGAAAATAATTTAACAGATACAGACATAAATCCAACACTTATAATTGTAGATATAAAAGGAGGAACACCTTACAATACAGCAATGATGTTATCTAAGAATCATAATTGAAAGTGATCACAGGTATTAATCTTCCCATTTTATTGAGTGTGGTAACAGCTAGAAAAAGTGATACAACCATTGATAAATTGATATCAATTGCAACTGATAATATAAATTGGGGAATAGAGGAATCACAATTGGGAGGTAAGCGACATGCAAAACTTAGTATTAACAAGGATTGATGATAGATTAATTCATGGTCAAGTTATGACCAAATGGTTAAAGGCAACAGGTGCACAAAATGTAGTAATTATTGATGATGCAACAACTCAGGATGATTTTATGATAAATGTATTTGAATCTGCTATTTCAGAAGATATAGGCATAGGGGTATTTAATAAAGAAGATGGTGTAAAATTCTTTTCAAAACCACTTGAAGCACCAACAATAATTTTGGAAAAAGTTACTGAAACAATTGAGTATTTAGTTGATCATAGAATTAAATAACTGAGGCTGACTTAGGTGGAATGGGTGTTAAAAAAGCACGACAGACACTTTATCAGTATATTTCAACTAGTGTAGAAGAAGATAAGCGCTTCTTAAGACTTTTAGATAATGGTATAAATGTTTATGTGCAAATTGTGACTTAACATGAAAAAACATCTATTAAGCCGTTAATTGAAAAGAAAGATAATTTAAATTCATACTGTGCTGAGTACTTAATAATAAATCTTAAATTTAAGAGTCGATTCATGATAATTATCATAAATCGATTTTTATTATGATTAAATTTTGTTTATTCAAAATCTAAAATAGTATTTTCAAAGTTTTTCTTTAAATATTCTATTAAAAAATCTAGAGTATCTTTGAATACTAAGTTGTTTCTAGTTGATACTGAAAAAGTTATTCCAGTTTTATCTATGGGAAGATCTATAAAATTTATAGGATAATTTCTAAATTGCTTTACTACTTTATGACTAGTGGTCATGTTTCCTAAACCTAGACAGGCTAATTTTAGAGCAGTAGATGAATCTCTTACATAGATCTAAGGATAAAAGTTGATACCAATATTATTAAAATAGTTATTTGTAATATTTTGATATCGTTGTTCATCATTTACATATATAAAGTTTTCATGATTAATTTTCTCAAAATATTTTTTACTATAGTTTAAATTTACTTTGTTATTTTGATAAAGCTTAGAATGCTTGTTTAATACTAGTACTTGTTTATCAATATATAAGACAGTGCTATGAACATTTGGTAGAAAAATTTGATTTCCTACAAATAGATATAGTTGATTATCTTTAAAAAGCTTTTCTGCATCTGCAGTACTTAGTTCAAGTGTTTTAGTTTTTAATGCAGAAGATTTTGAAAATAATACAGGTAGTACCGATAGATTAAATCTTTCACCCAATGGGGGAGTATTACCTAATTTAAGGGTAGTCAGATCTGTGTAATTGGATGCTTTTAAGTTATTGATAAAATCTTGTGATAATTTTTCTCTTTTTCGTAGATATGTGATCATTAAATAACCAGTGGGTGTTAAAGAAATAGAATGACTATTTCTGTTGAGCAAAGTAATATTATATTGTTTTTCAGCTTTTTTAATTACTCTACTAATTATAAGGCTGCCTTAGATAGAGTTTTTCGGATGCGTTTGAGATAGAATGGCTATTTTCGATAGTTTCTAGAAAAGTTAGTAGTCGATTTTTCAAGATAAATTACCTATACCTGATCAGTAATACTAAGATCATAAACTAAATATTTCACATATTCATATTATAAGCTTTAATGAAAACGTAAACAAAGAAAATTAAGATATGGAGGTTGAAGTTATGTTAACTAAATCAACATTAAGATGGGATGCAGTATATGATGTCATAGTCTTGGGCTTTGGTGGTGCTGAAGCTACGGCTGCTAGATTTGCTGCAGATGTTAGTTGTCAGTGCACCAGAAGGACATGAAGGTGGTAATACACGTTATGCTGGGCAAATGGTAGGTGCAGGAATAGATTACGAAGCTTTAAAAAATTATCATGAGCATTTAGCAGCTCCACTGATTCCAGATAAAGAGCCATTTGAGAATTTGATGCATGGAATGGCAAATATGAAAGAATATTTTGAAAAATACTTTGGGATTGAACTATCAGTATGAAACAGCTAGTAGCTAATACATCAGCAACTAAGTATGTAACAGAATATCCAGAATTACCTGATGCTGATTCATATGATGCTTATTTAGTACATAAAGGCACTAGTGATGCAGCTTTGTGTAAGTTGTTAAAACAACAAGTACTAGATAGATCTAAACATATTACAATTTGGTATGATTCACCAGCTGAGCACTTAATTCAAGATATAAATAAAATCGTATTGGGTGCACAAATTAAGAGAAATGATGTAATTAGAAACATCAAAGCAAAAAATGGTGTTGTCCTTGCAATTGGTGGTTTTGAAAATAATAAAGAAATGATTCAAACTTTCTTACAATCACCTTATTTAGCACCAATAGGTACTTTATATAATAAAGGTGATGGAATTAGGCTATTAGAAGAAGTCAATGCACAATTATGGAATATTAGGTCATTTGAAAGTTTGGTTAAATCCATGGTTTATCTCCAAGATTACCTGAAGGAATGCACTCTGTTAATGCACTTAAGGTGTTTTGGAAAGAAATAAGTGAAGGGAGTGCAATTGTAGTAGGAGAAGATGGAACCAGGTACTTTAATGATGTTGAGTTAAATCGTCATGGTCACATATATAATCACGGTGATCGGATTGTTCCATTGAATCAAAATCATCCATATATGATGAGATTGAAAATGAGCCTGAAAATGGATTAAAGGTACCAGTATATCTTGATAATGCGATTAGGGCAACAACACTTAAAGAATTAGCACAAAAGATAGAAAAAGATCCTGAAATATTAAAAAATACTATTAATGAGTTCAACAAAATGACGCAATTAGGCAAAGATTATGCCTTTCACCGTGATCCTAAAACTTTACGTAAGTTTAGTGAAGAGGGTTCATACTATGCAATTGCTTTAAGACAAAATATATTAAATACTCAGGGCGGTGGCAGAAGAGATAAAAATGCTCAAGTTGTAGATCCATATGTTAATCTAATTCCACATTTATATAAAGCTGGAGAACTAGGTGCACTACTTGTAAATAAATATACAACTGTGGTAATATTGCGGATTATTTAATTTTTGGAAAAATCGCAGGAGAAAACGATGCAATTGGCAAACATGAGTTGCCAAGTGGCTCTATTGATTACAGTATGGATATAAATTCTAAATTTGATAATAGTAGTGATGAAGCAACTACAGAATATAAAGTTGAACCAAATCAATATATAGGCATGTCGCATAAAGGAATGGGTGATGGAATAGTAGTACGCACTACAGTAGGTACTAATAATAAATTAGAAAATATAAAGGTGCTAAAGCAAAACAAAAGTGATGATTATGGTCGAAAGGCACTTGAAGTTTTACCAAAAGAATGGTTAAAAATAATACGTATGAAGTAGATGCAATAGCGGGTGCTTCACAGACTAGCAAAGCAATAAAAGAAGCTGTAAAAAATTCCTTAGATAAAGCTAAAGAAAAATAAATTACATACTATAAATAATCTTAAGTCTTTTGGTATAAGATTATTTTTGGAAACCGCTTGCAAAAATATGCAAACGGTTTATAATTTTAATTGTAAGTGAAACGTTTTAAGTTAATTGAAACCATGATGTTATAAATGAAGAAACTGCGAAATGTAGTTTATTTAAAACGTTTTAAATAAGTTAGGAGAATAAAAATGCCTGTAGTATTAGCAAGAGTAGATCAGCGTTTAATTCATGGAATTACTGTTAATCAATGGAACAAAGTATTACATCCCAAGAGATTTATGGTTGTAGATGATGCAATTAGTACTAATGAGATGGTGAAAGCTAGTATGAGAATGAGTAAGCCAACTGGCACTGGAATGTCTATCATTAGTCGTAAAAAAGCCATTGATAATTTTAAAAATGGTAAATATGATACTCATTCTGTCTTTTTAATTGTAAAAGAACCTAGCATTATACTTGATTTAATTAATGCAGGTGTGGATATTCCTACAGTTAATGTTGGAGCATTATTTGAAGAAGGCGACCGCAAGCCTTATACCAAACGAGTTGCAATGGATGATAAAGAAGTTAACGACTTAAATGCAATTCAAGATAAAGGATCAACTGTATTTTTTGAATATACACCAGATGATGAAAATAAAGTTCCATTAGATGATGTCTTAAATAGTAAAGGAGAATAAAAATGCCTATAATATTACAAAATATTTTAGTAATTCTATTAGCTGCGTACATGGCTTGGGATAATGGTACTGGTAATCAAATTACTGGTAACTGGCCAGTAATTATCGGTATGATTGTTGGTTTAATCATGGGCAACATGAGCATTGGCTTGATAATTGGTGGTACTCTTCAATTAATGTCATTAGGTGTAGCTGCAATTGGTGGATCTTCAATTCCCGAATATGGAGTCGCTACTATAGTTGGTGTGTTCATTGCAATTAGAACAGGTGCATCTACAGGTACAGCAATTGCTGTAGGATTACCAGTTGGAATGCTTACATTGCAATTAGATGTGCTTGTAAAGATCATTAATAACTTTTTTGCACATTGGTCACAAAAATTATTGCATGAAAAGAAATTTGACAAGATGGATCCTGTATTTTATCTAACTATTTTTGTTTGGATGCTCAAATATGTAATACCTATTGGCTTAGTTGTAATGTTCGGGACTCCTGTTGTTAAATTAATCTTAAAAGTAGTTCCAGTGTGGTTTACTAATGGATTAACAATTGCTGGGGGAGTTTTACCAGTTGTAGGTATTGGAATGTTGTTAAGATATATGCCAGTTAATAAATACCTTGCTTACTTAATTGCTGGATTTGTTTTAGCAGGTTATTTGAAACTACCTATTTTAGGTGTTGCATTACTTGGATTAGCTGCAAGTTATGAGATTTATCGTATAAATTCAAAGAAATTAAATGAAGGCGCAGCTGTTGCAAGTGTTGAAGATGATGGGGGAGACGATTTTGATGAATAATGAAAATAAAGAAATAGCAAGTCATTTAAATAAAAAAGAACGTCATAATATGTTTCATCGCTGGATATTTGCAGCAGGTTTGGGATATAACTTTGAAACTCAACAAGCACCAGCTGTTGCCTTTTCTATGAGAAAAGCTTTGAGAAAAATATATCCAAATGATGATGAATATATTGAAGCAATGGATAACCATTATAAGTATTTTAATGCCAATCCGTTGATGGCTAATATTATTTTAGGTGCTACATTAGCAATGGAAGATAAAGATGGTATCAAGGCAAAAGATGCTGTTCAATCATTGAAGACCTCTTTAATGGGACCATTTTCTGGAGTTGGTGACTCAGTATTTTGGATTTTAATTCCTACTATTATAGGATCAATTGCTGGTTATATGGCACTACAAGGCAATGCTACTGGTGCCATTATTTGGATGCTATTACAACTATCATTTTTCTGGTTGAAGATGTGGTTTTTCAAGACAGGTTACAATTCGGGAACTAAATTAGTTACATCACTTGGGGCTAAGATATCTATCTTTACAGATGCAATTTCAGTAATGGGATTAATGGTTATAGGTTGCCTGATTCCTACCGCTGTTAAATTAGTTACACCATTGAAATTCAAGACTGGTAAAGTAATGCTTTCTTTGCAAGTAGGAATCTTAGATAAGATTATGCCTGCATTGCTTCCAGTTGCTGCAACCGCATTAGTTTATTGGTTATTAGGTAAAAAAGGCGTGACACCAACTAGAATTATTTGGTTAATCATTGTGCTTTGTTTATTAGGTGCTGCTACAGGTGTTCTTGGGGTGGCAAAATAGTTATTTAGAAATTAGGTATTAAAATGGCAAATATTACACGTCGTATTATAATTGCATCCCATTCAACTTTAGCTCAAGGAATGTATGAAGCATTAAAATTTTTTGAAGGAGATAGCCTAAAAGTTACCGTGTTATCAGCATACATTGATAATAAGCCTGTGGATAATCAAATTAAAAATATTTTTGAACAAATTTCTGATAAAGATGAAGTAATAGTCTTAACTGACTTATTAGGAGGATCAGTTAACCAAAAGTTCTTCCCTTATATTACACGACCTAACACACATTTAATTGCAGGTATGAACGTATCATTAGCGATGGCTATTACAATGGAGCCTGTAAAAGGTTATATCAATCCAGATAAATTGCGTGAAATAGTTTCTGACGCACGTAATCAAATTCAATATGTAAATGATATAGCTACATCCTCTGATGGAGATGACGAAGATGAGTAATTGGAAGAAAAAAGCTGTAGTCTATGAAGCTTACATTCAAAGCTTCAATGATTCTAATAATGACGGCATTGGCGATTTAGAAGGCTTAAATAATAAATTAGATTATATAAAAAATCTAGGTGCTAATGTCATCTGGATAACTCCTATTTTTAAATCTCCTTTGGTAGATAATGGCTATGATATTGCAGATTATGAAGCCATTAATCCAATTTATGGTTCAATGAATGATTTTAATGCATTATTAAAAAATGCTCATCAAAAAGGATTGAAGATTATCCTTGATTTAGTAGTTAACCATACTTCTGATGAACATAAGTGGTTTAAAGAATCAAAAAAGAGTGCAGATAATTTTTATAGTGATTATTATATTTGGCGTGATCCTAAGTCTGATGGATCTGCTCCAACTAACTTAGGATCTGCATTTGGTGGATCGGCCTGGACTTATGTTCCAGAACGAAATCAATATTATTTGCATCTATTTTCTGAACATCAACCAGATCTTAATTGGGATAACCCTATAGTTAGACAAAAAATATATCAAATGATGAAATTTTGGCTTGATAAAGGTGTTGATGGATATCGAATGGATTCTATTAGTTTTATATCAAAACCAAATAAATTCATAGATGCACCACTGGAAGATCATAAACAATATGGATCATATTACTATGGTTCTTCTAATGGACCACATCTTCATGAGTATTTAAAAGAAATGAATGAAGAAGTATTAAGCAAATATGATTTGTTAACTATTGGTGAAACTCCACATACTTCACCTGAGCAAGCTGAATTATATGTTGCACCTTATCGTCATGAACTCGATATGGTATTTCAATTTGATCATATGCATGTAGATTATGGTGAATATGGTAGATATTCAGATGTTACTTTCAAATTAAGTGACTTACGTAGTTCTCTTAATACTTGGCAAAAGGATTTATCATGGAACTCAAATTATCTTGGCAATCATGATCAGCCACGAATTGTTTCAAGATTTGGTAATGATACTAAATATAGAATAGAATCGGCTAAGATGCTTTCGATGGTAACTATTTTAGCCGAAGGTACACCGTTTATTTATCAAGGTGAAGAGATTGGAATGACTAATCTGTCTGTTAATGATATATCCCAGTTAAAGGACTTAGAAGCACACAATATCTATAAATTTTTTGTTGATAAAGGTATGAACGCACAAAAGGCACTTGAAATGGTTAATCACAAAACTCGAGACAATGCTAGAACGCCTATGCAATGGTCGGACGATATTAATGCGGGATTTTCTAAAAGTAAACCATGGATTGAAGTCAATAAAAACTATCTTAATATTAATGTTGATAAAGATGTTAATTCTAAGGATTCAATTTATAAATTCTATCAAAAAGTATTAAAACTTAGAAATGATAATGATATATTAATTGATGGCAATTTCAAGCCGATTTCTGTAGATGATTCTGCAATTTATGCATTCATTAGAAAATTGGATAATAAAAGTGTATTAGTATTAACTTCATTTGTACCATATAAAGTTAAATATGAATTACCAAAAGATCTAGGTAAAATAAAAGATGTATTATTAGATACTTATACTAATAAATTAAATCAAAGTACAATTTACCTAAAACCATATGAAGGGATTGTATTACAACTTGACTAATATGAAGGATGTTGCGCGAGAAGCTAGGGTTTCTGTTGGCACAGTATCAAATTACATTAACGGAAAAAAAGTACGGTCAGATATTGCAGTAAAAATTGAAGCCGCAATTCAGAAATTGGATTATGTGAGAAATAATGCTGCAAGGTTTTTAAAAACTAATAGATCTGCTTTTATAATTCTTGTTATTCCAACTGTATGGTCACCTTATTTTTCAGAATTAACTTTTTGGATTCAAAAGCAATTAGATGAATTGGGATACAAGATGATTCTTTGCATTTCAGAAAATAATTATCAAAAGGAAAAAGCTTATGTTCAAATGGCTGAAGAACAAAGAGTTGCAGGAATTATTTCAGTTTCATATTCTAATCTGACTAGTCATATACATTCTAATATTCCATTAGTTTCTATTGAAAAGGAATCTACTGGTATGTTTTCATTAATATCATCGAATAACTATGCTGGTGGCAGAATGGCTGCCGAAAATTTTAAAAAAAGACATATTAATGACTTTTATTTTATAGGATCCAATAATTTGGAATCGGTATCAATGGTTGCTAGAAAGTCAGGTTTTATTGATTATTGTAATGAATATAGATTAAATGTTCATACATTTTCCACGTCATCAATTAGAAATAAGAGAGATTTAAATAATGAAATCTCAGTTATAATTGATCGAATATTAAATAATAGCAAATTAGGGTATATTGGCATCTTTGCACATACAGATGAATTGGCATTACTTTTAATAAGTAGTTTACATCGCAAAATGATAAATATCCCCGATGATGTACAAATTATTGGATTTGATGGTTGGCGATTAACACAAGAAGATTCTTTAGGGATGTCATCAATTCGTCAACCTGTATCAGATATAGCCAGACATGCTGTAAAACAATTAGATAAAGAAATACAATTCGATGGTCAACTTGATCCTGTAAGAATTAATCTTCCAGTTAGCTTTAGAGCAGGTAATACTACAATCAACTAAATATTAAAACGAGTTATTCGCAATTTGCGAGTAGCTCGTTTTTTTGATATTAGTGGTAAAATCCTAAAGCCACGCAGATAAATTACTTAACATCTGCTTAACTTGTATATTATCAATATTTTTAAGAAAGTCATGATTTAAGTGATAAATAGGATAAAATTTATTGTTTATTGATAATAGTTTATTATGAGAAACTAGATACACATAATATAGATATCTTGAAAAAGTTGGATCATCATGAATTTCTATAGTGGTATTAATTTCTTTAATGACATTATTAGAAATTGTTTTCTCAAAGGGATTTTGTTTATCAATACTGTCCAGGTCATAGTATCCATAAAAGTCAATTATTTTTAGGATTTTGGAACTTGTTTGAATTTAATATTTGATTTACTAGATAAAACATTAAATATCCACCTGCTGAATGACCGCATAAACTATATTTTAAATTATTGGTCTTGATTGTAAGATTATATATTTCAGCAAAAGAACTCATTGTAGTCATCAATATATCATCCCTAGATGAGTTTGGTGCAAGTGGATAATTTACTGATATAATCTCTATTTTATTTTCTAAAAAGATGTTAATCAGTGATGATGGGATATTTTTACGTGTTCCATAGATAAACCCACCACCATGAAAATAAATTACTGCCATTTTTGTGCCATTGTTCAGACCCCATAGGGTATATTTCATTGAATTAGATAATTCTTTAGTAGATGATATCATATTTTTTACTCTTTCATTCCAAGTAAATAAGTTGAAATTTGATAATTAATTAACGATATTGGATCATTAATATTTAAACTCAATACTTTCTGAATCTTTTTGATTTTATACCTGACAGTTTTTTTATGAACAAATAGTTCTTTCGCTGTCTCATTATAATTTTGATTCTTTTCAAAAAACATTTTTAAAGTTTTAAATAGCTCATTATGTTTCTGTTGTAATTTTTGTAAAACTTTTGTTATATATTTTTATAATATTATTGAATCATTTATGGATAAAAAGTATCTTAAAATACCCAATTTTTGTATATCCAAAATATTATCAATAAATATTTTGGGATTAAAAATCAAAGCTTCTCAACATTCATCTAAAATAGTTTGTATATTTTCTTTAGTTTTGATTGTACTTAGTGTCAAAAACAAGTTTTTATATTGATAGAAGTAGGCAGATAATACTTGTTTTAAACTGACAATATTTATATGATCGTTAATATCTTTGATATTAAATAAAATAATAATATAATTTTTATGTTTAGAAAAAATGCTATATTCTCTGAAATTAGAAATTATTTTTATCAATATTATTAATTTCAGAAGTATAAAAGGCTACACCTTGATAAAAATCAAAGTGATCAAAATTTGCACTACTTAACAAAATACTAAGTTTATTTGGATTTAAAAGTGTTGGTTGCAAAATTGCATCAGCTAAATTATTTAGCTGATTATACTTTTTTGTTTTAAAAGAAAAGGTATATCGTCCTGAAACTGATACAGAAGTTAAAGCAAATCGGTTTCAGGAAAAAGTATCATTAAAAAAGATTTCTATGGTCAATCAGATTCTTATAGCTGTTATCTTAGGTATAGTAGTTGGATTATTATTGCCACAGTTTTCAATACATTTAAAAATATTTGGTGATATTTTCTTAAGATTAATACAGATGGCTATTCCGATCTTGGTTTTAGGACAGATTATTCAAGCTGTAGGTAGTATCAAAGCAGAGGAGCTTAGTAAATTAGGAGTAAAAAAGATTATTACATTCGCTATTTCATCAATTTTTGTTGCTGCATTTGGAACATTAATTGGCATATTGTTTAAGCCTGGTATCGGGATTCATGTAGCTAAAATGACGGGAAAAGCTATTAAAGCAAAATCAATATCATTAGATGATACTATTTTAAATTTTTTTAGTAATAATATTTTTGAATCATTATCAAATGGTACAATTATTTTTGCAATTATATTGGTATTGGATTAGGTAGATTTATGATCATACATACTAAATCAAGCTTGCTTACTACAATAATAAATTTTAATGATGTAATTATTCAAATGACTTTATGTATTATGCTAATTGCACCTCTTGGAATATTTGCTCTAATTGCCTCAATAATTAGTGATTTAGGAATAAATATAATTATTCCATTAATTAAGTATTTACTTTCGTATGGCTTTGCTACCTTTGCATTTCTTGTGTTATGGATAATAGTGATAAGCATATATTTAAAGGTAAATCCTTTTAAGTTAATTAGTAATATGTCCGAAATGTCTATAATGACGCTGACAACTACATCATCAGCAATAACTTTGCCAATCGAAATGGAAGAAGCAAAAAATAAATTAGGCTTAAATAATTGAATTACCAATTTGGTATTGCCTTTAGGTATGTCGTTGAATTCAAATGGGTCAGCAATGTATATGGCAATAACTGTAATTACGATTGCCCAATTGTATAGTATAGATTTTTTGTAGAAAAGATATTTTACCTTATAATAAGGTCGACATTTGTATCGTTAGCAAATGCAGTTGTTCCATGAGCTGGATTAGTGTCACTAGCAATAATAGTTCCTCAAATGGGACTGCCGATAGATAGTATAGCTATTTTTGCAGGAGTTGAATGGTTTAGGTATGTTAAGAACAATTCTTAATGTCAATTCTGACGTATTTTCAGCCCTTATTGTTGGCAAATCAGCATTATCAAGTGTTTAACAATTAAATAATCCTGCAATAAAAGCAGATAACCTTGGGTTTACAAGGATACCTGCTTTTTAGTTACTTCATATATTTACGAATCTGTGTGTCTGAGAAATATTTATCGTAATTTTGCTTTAGCTTGGCAAATAATTTTTCGTCATCAACGCCCATTTCTTTTAGAGTTTTATTCCAGATCTTCAGCCCATTAAGCTGCTCTTGCTTGATACCTTCAATTCGGCCAAGACGTTCAGCTTTTTCAGCAGCTTCATCTCGTACGTCTTGTAGTTTCATTTCTAAGTTCATAAAGTCCTGCAATGAACTAGAACCTTCTCCTTTTGCCCCCTTTATATATTAATTACGATTTTAAATTGAAATATTGATCAAAAAAACACAAAAATAACTTAGTGAAAAATGAAATCTGTTTCTTTTTGCAGGAATGCTGCTGTTTACATTGACTAATTTTACCCATTGGTATAACATACTTAAGTAACTTCAAATTGCTTATGTATCAGTATTTTCTAATGGTTAAAAATAACATACAAAGTATATGGATGTGTATATTATTTAAATTAAAAATCAAAATAATATTACAGGTATCCCCAAAAAATAACAGAGTGAAATAATTTGAGGCTCAAACCAAATTGAATTAGAGAGGCAGAATTATGGTAAGTAGAAAAAACAAATTAATGCGTGAGAAAAAGCTAGGTACTAAATTTACGAAGTATTCAATTCGTAAAATCAGTATTGGTGCTATTTCCTGTGCTATTAAAAATGGCTTTTTCTTAGGCGGAGCTAGACAACTACTTAATAAAAATAAAGCGGAAAGAAAAGTCCAAGCTAAAGAAGATATCGATGAGTCTGATGATGATATCAGCGATACCACCAAGAACTTAATTAAAGGTGCTGTTGCCTTAGGTGCCTTAGCTGGCGGAACTATGCTTACAGCAAACACTGCTTTTGCGGATACTACAAATCCCGTACAAACTTCAAATGCAGGCTCAAATAATGATGTTCTTGCTGGCAAAAACAGTGTTAACTTAACTTCTGCAAATCAAAATTCAAAATCAGATAATTCTGCAAGTATTAACTCTCAAAAAGCTTCTACTAGTACCAGTGCATCAACTAGCGCAAGTACTTCAGCATCAACTAGTGCAAGTACAAGTGCAAGCACCAGCGCATCAACTAGTGCAAAAACTAGCGAATCTGTAGCTAAAAAAGATTCTAAAGCTTCTACTAATAGTTCTATTTCTACTACAAAAGCATCCACTGCCTCTGATGCAAATAAAAATTCATTATCTTCTGCAAAAACTTCTACTTCAAATTCAGTATCAGATAGTGCTGCTGAACAACAACTAGAAGATCAATTAAAACAAGAATTAACTAACCTAGGCATTGATCCAAATGCGACATTTGCAGATATTGAAAATGGAAATGTGGTTTTGACTGCAGAGCAGAATCAAAAGCTTCAACAATGGATCGAAGATAGAATTGCTCTTTTTGCAATGCAGCCTAAAGTATTAGCCGCACTTGAAAATCAGCAGGCTGCTTTAAGTAATGTAAGCATTAATATCACAACAACAGATTCGAAGACAGGAGCTTCTACAAACGGTGTTATCTATCCTTATGGCAAACAGCCAGATAATGGATGGACATTAGGACCTGTCACTAATATAACTATTAATGGCTCATTTACAATAAATGCTGGGGCTCGGGCAGGACAACAAATTACAGTACAGTTATCACAGAACATTAATAAAAATGGCTCAAGTACTGATACTACGACAAATATGCCATCGCATCGAATTAATCTTGTTAACCGCAATAATCAAATTGTTGCAACGGGTATTTATGATGCAGCAAATAATCAATATGTATTTACTTTAACCCAAAATATCGCTTCACCTGTTCAAGCTAAATTTAGTATGCCTGTTTTCATAAACGGTTCTGAAGTCCCGACAAGTTCTGAACAAACTATAGGAGTTATTATAGGCGGTCAGACTTATAGTAAACAAGTTAGCGTACAGTATCCTGATCCTTCTCAACTTACAGGTCTAAATAATTATGGTGGTGCAATATATACTAGTATCAATCAAGTAAATATTCCTAATGGTACGTACACAGAAGTGATGTATCTAAATCCTTCCGCTCAATCAGTTCAAATAAGTTCTATTCAAGGTGGAGTGCCTTATGGGATAGCTTCAAGTGCTATCATTAATCAAAACAGTACATCATTTAAAATAATTGCTGTAGATCCTAAATATACTTTACCTTCTAACTTAGACTGGACAACAGATTGGAGTAAATTTGGTACTGATGTAACTAATTTGGCATCTACTCCAGCATATGGTACTAATGGTCCAAATACCTATCTTATTAACATAAAGAGTTTATATAACAGTTACCCGTTTACTACTAGGTTTATTGTCGTAGAACAAGGTAAATTTAATACAAGATCTTCCTCTCCTTTACAGCTTCAAGATTTTGATAGCGGAACAAGTTTTGCATTAAGCAGCAGAGGAACATCTTTTAGAAATTCTTGGACGGTAAAAAATTCTGTTAAATTAGGCACCGGTACTGCTGATAGTCAATACAATAATTCAATAAGTGCAAGTACTTCAGCATCAACTAGTGCAAGTACATCGGCTTCAACAAGCGCAAGTACTTCAGCATCAACTAGTGCAAGTACATCGGCTTCAACAAGCGCAAGTACTTCAGCATCAACTAGTGCAAGTACATCGGCTTCAACAAGCGCAAGTACTTCAGCATCAACTAGTGCAAGTACATCGGCTTCAACAAGCGCAAGTACTTCAGCATCAACTAGTGCAAGTACATCGGCTTCAACAAGCGCAAGTACTTCAGCATCAACTAGTGCAAGTACATCGGCTTCAACAAGCGCAAGTACTTCAGCATCAACTAGTGCAAGTACATCGGCTTCAACAAGCGCAAGTACTTCAGCATCAACTAGTGCAAGTACATCGGCTTCAACAAGCGCAAGTACTTCAGCATCAACTAGTGCAAGTACATCGGCTTCAACAAGCGCAAGTACTTCAGCATCAACTAGTGCAAGTACATCGGCTTCAACAAGCGCAAGTACTTCAGCATCAACTAGTGCAAGTACATCGGCTTCAACAAGCGCAAGTACTTCAGCATCAACTAGTGCAAGTACATCGGCTTCAACAAGCGCAAGTACTTCAGCATCAACTAGTGCAAGTACATCGGCTTCAACAAGCGCAAGTACTTCAGCATCAACTAGTGCAAGTACATCGGCTTCAACAAGCGCAAGTACTTCAGCATCAACTAGTGCAAGTACATCGGCTTCAACAAGCGCAAGTACTTCAGCATCAACTAGTGCAAGTACATCGGCTTCAACAAGCGCAAGTACTTCAGCATCAACTAGTGCAAGTACATCGGCTTCAACAAGCGCAAGTACTTCAGCATCAACTAGTGCAAGTACATCGGCTTCAACAAGCGCAAGTACTTCAGCATCAACTAGTGCAAGTACATCGGCTTCAACAAGCGCAAGTACTTCAGCATCAACTAGTGCAAGTACATCGGCTTCAACAAGCGCAAGTACTTCAGCATCAACTAGTGCAAGTACATCGGCTTCAACAAGCGCAAGTACTTCAGCATCAACTAGTGCAAGTACATCGGCTTCAACAAGCGCAAGTACTTCAGCATCAACTAGTGCAAGTACATCGGCTTCAACAAGCGCAAGTACTTCAGCATCAACTAGTGCAAGTACATCGGCTTCAACAAGCGCAAGTACTTCAGCATCAACTAGTGCAAGTACATCGGCTTCAACAAGCGCAAGTACTTCAGCATCAACTAGTGCAAGTACATCGGCTTCAACAAGCGCAAGTACTTCAGCATCAACTAGTGCAAGTACATCGGCTTCAACAAGCGCAAGTACTTCAGCATCAACTAGTGCAAGTACATCGGCTTCAACAAGCGCAAGTACTTCAGCATCAACTAGTGCAAGTACATCGGCTTCAACAAGCGCAAGTACTTCAGCATCAACTAGTGCAAGTACATCGGCTTCAACAAGCGCAAGTACTTCAGCATCAACTAGTGCAAGTACATCGGCTTCAACAAGCGCAAGTACTTCAGCATCAACTAGTGCAAGTACATCGGCTTCAACAAGCGCAAGTACTTCAGCATCAACTAGTGCAAGTACATCGGCTTCAACAAGCGCAAGTACTTCAGCATCAACTAGTGCAAGTACATCGGCTTCAACAAGCGCAAGTACTTCAGCATCAACTAGTGCAAGTACATCGGCTTCAACAAGCGCAAGTACTTCAGCATCAACTAGTGCAAGTACATCGGCTTCAACAAGCGCAAGTACTTCAGCATCAACTAGTGCAAGTACATCGGCTTCAACAAGCGCAAGTACTTCAGCATCAACTAGTGCAAGTACATCGGCTTCAACAAGCGCAAGTACTTCAGCATCAACTAGTGCAAGTACATCGGCTTCAACAAGCGCAAGTACTTCAGCATCAACTAGTGCAAGTACATCGGCTTCAACAAGCGCAAGTACTTCAGCATCAACTAGTGCAAGTACATCGGCTTCAACAAGCGCAAGTACTTCAGCATCAACTAGTGCAAGTACATCGGCTTCAACAAGCGCAAGTACTTCAGCATCAACTAGTGCAAGTACATCGGCTTCAACAAGCGCAAGTACTTCAGCATCAACTAGTGCAAGTACATCGGCTTCAACAAGCGCAAGTACTTCAGCATCAACTAGTGCAAGTACATCGGCTTCAACAAGCGCAAGTACTTCAGCATCAACTAGTGCAAGTACATCGGCTTCAACAAGCGCAAGTACTTCAGCATCAACTAGTGCAAGTACATCGGCTTCAACAAGCGCAAGTACTTCAGCATCAACTAGTGCAAGTACATCGGCTTCAACAAGCGCAAGTACTTCAGCATCAACTAGTGCAAGTACATCGGCTTCAACAAGCGCAAGTACTTCAGCATCAACTAGTGCAAGTACATCGGCTTCAACAAGCGCAAGTACTTCAGCATCAACTAGTGCAAGTACATCGGCTTCAACAAGCGCAAGTACTTCAGCATCAACTAGTGCAAGTACATCGGCTTCAACAAGCGCAAGTACTTCAGCATCAACTAGTGCAAGTACATCGGCTTCAACAAGCGCAAGTACTTCAGCATCAACTAGTGCAAGTACATCGGCTTCAACAAGCGCAAGTACTTCAGCATCAACTAGTGCAAGTACATCGGCTTCAACAAGCGCAAGTACTTCAGCATCAACTAGTGCAAGTACATCGGCTTCAACAAGCGCAAGTACTTCAGCATCAACTAGTGCAAGTACATCGGCTTCAACAAGCGCAAGTACTTCAGCATCAACTAGTGCAAGTACATCGGCTTCAACAAGCGCAAGTACTTCAGCATCAACTAGTGCAAGTACATCGGCTTCAACAAGCGCAAGTACTTCAGCATCAACTAGTGCAAGTACATCGGCTTCAACAAGCGCAAGTACTTCAGCATCAACTAGTGCAAGTACATCGGCTTCAACAAGCGCAAGTACTTCAGCATCAACTAGTGCAAGTACATCGGCTTCAACAAGCGCAAGTACTTCAGCATCAACTAGTGCAAGTACATCGGCTTCAACAAGCGCAAGTACTTCAGCATCAACTAGTGCAAGTACATCGGCTTCAACAAGCGCAAGTACTTCAGCATCAACTAGTGCAAGTACATCGGCTTCAACAAGCGCAAGTACTTCAGCATCAACTAGTGCAAGTACATCGGCTTCAACAAGCGCAAGTACTTCAGCATCAACTAGTGCAAGTACATCGGCTTCAACAAGCGCAAGTACTTCAGCATCAACTAGTGCAAGTACATCGGCTTCAACAAGCGCAAGTACTTCAGCATCAACTAGTGCAAGTACATCGGCTTCAACAAGCGCAAGTACTTCAGCATCAACTAGTGCAAGTACATCGGCTTCAACAAGCGCAAGTACTTCAGCATCAACTAGTGCAAGTACATCGGCTTCAACAAGCGCAAGTACTTCAGCATCAACTAGTGCAAGTACATCGGCTTCAACAAGCGCAAGTACTTCAGCATCAACTAGTGCAAGTACATCGGCTTCAACAAGCGCAAGTACTTCAGCATCAACTAGTGCAAGTACATCGGCTTCAACAAGCGCAAGTACTTCAGCATCAACTAGTGCAAGTACATCGGCTTCAACAAGCGCAAGTACTTCAGCATCAACTAGTGCAAGTACATCGGCTTCAACAAGCGCAAGTACTTCAGCATCAACTAGTGCAAGTACATCGGCTTCAACAAGCGCAAGTACTTCAGCATCAACTAGTGCAAGTACATCGGCTTCAACAAGCGCAAGTACTTCAGCATCAACTAGTGCAAGTACATCGGCTTCAACAAGCGCAAGTACTTCAGCATCAACTAGTGCAAGTACATCGGCTTCAACAAGCGCAAGTACTTCAGCATCAACTAGTGCAAGTACATCGGCTTCAACAAGCGCAAGTACTTCAGCATCAACTAGTGCAAGTACATCGGCTTCAACAAGCGCAAGTACTTCAGCATCAACTAGTGCAAGTACATCGGCTTCAACAAGCGCAAGTACTTCAGCATCAACTAGTGCAAGTACATCGGCTTCAACAAGCGCAAGTACTTCAGCATCAACTAGTGCAAGTACATCGGCTTCAACAAGCGCAAGTACTTCAGCATCAACTAGTGCAAGTACATCGGCTTCAACAAGCGCAAGTACTTCAGCATCAACTAGTGCAAGTACATCGGCTTCAACAAGCGCAAGTACTTCAGCATCAACTAGTGCAAGTACATCGGCTTCAACAAGCGCAAGTACTTCAGCATCAACTAGTGCAAGTACATCGGCTTCAACAAGCGCAAGTACTTCAGCATCAACTAGTGCAAGTACATCGGCTTCAACAAGCGCAAGTACTTCAGCATCAACTAGTGCAAGTACATCGGCTTCAACAAGCGCAAGTACTTCAGCATCAACTAGTGCAAGTACATCGGCTTCAACAAGCGCAAGTACTTCAGCATCAACTAGTGCAAGTACATCGGCTTCAACAAGCGCAAGTACTTCAGCATCAACTAGTGCAAGTACATCGGCTTCAACAAGCGCAAGTACTTCAGCATCAACTAGTGCAAGTACATCGGCTTCAACAAGCGCAAGTACTTCAGCATCAACTAGTGCAAGTACATCGGCTTCAACAAGCGCAAGTACTTCAGCATCAACTAGTGCAAGTACATCGGCTTCAACAAGCGCAAGTACTTCAGCATCAACTAGTGCAAGTACATCGGCTTCAACAAGCGCAAGTACTTCAGCATCAACTAGTGCAAGTACATCGGCTTCAACAAGCGCAAGTACTTCAGCATCAACTAGTGCAAGTACATCGGCTTCAACAAGCGCAAGTACTTCAGCATCAACTAGTGCAAGTACATCGGCTTCAACAAGCGCAAGTACTTCAGCATCAACTAGTGCAAGTACATCGGCTTCAACAAGCGCAAGTACTTCAGCATCAACTAGTGCAAGTACATCGGCTTCAACAAGCGCAAGTACTTCAGCATCAACTAGTGCAAGTACATCGGCTTCAACAA